>CAVPXH010000011.1:0-313065 GCA_963709685.1 uncultured Actinomycetota bacterium | reverse complement strand
AGCCGCACCAGTCCCACCCTGCTCGTGGTCAACGAGAACCTGAACCCGGGTTGGCGGGCCGACCTGGGCGGTCGCGCGCTTCCGGTGCAGCGCGTCGACGGGTGGAAGCAGGGCTGGCTGGTTCCCGCGGGGACCGCCGGCGTGGTGAGCATGACCTACGCGCCCGACCTTCCCTACCAGGCAGCGCTGCTGGGTGGAGCGCTCGCTGTCCTGGCCGTGCTGTTGCTGTGGCCCTGCGCGGCTCCGCCGCCGGTGCGCGCTACCCGCCGGTGCCTGCCGCACCGGGGGGCGGTTGGCCGGACGCGCTCGTCTTCGCGGTGGCCGCCGGCTTGCTCGCCGGGGCACCGGGTGTCCTGGTCGTCACCGCAGCCCTGGCGGCGTCTCGCGATCGCCGGCTGCAGGAGGCAGCGGGCTGGGTCGCTGCGCTGCTCGTGCTCTCCGCCGGGCTGACGCTCGCCCTGCTGCGCGTCGACGGCTTCCATGCGCACTCCACCCTGGCTCAGGGCCTCGCCTGCCTGGGCCTGCGGTCGCTCTGGTGGGCGCGAACGGACCGGCGTTCTTCAGGCGCAGGAACGGCCGCTCGAGGAGGTAGAGGCTGGCCGCGGCGAGGATCAAGGTGCCGGCGACGGTGAGGGCGAACACCGTGGTGAAGTGTCCGGTGAACACCGGGATGTCCAGCATCCGCAGCACCGTGGCGAGCACGATCAGGTGCAGGCAGAAGATTCCGTAGGAGACCTCGCCCAGCCACACCGCGGTCCGGTGGCTCAGCGTGCGACGCCAGAATCCGTGCCGCTCAGGGCCGAACATGAGAGGGAGCAGGAGGAAGGCCGCGGCGACGCCGTACAGGGTGAGTCTTCAAGAAGGACTCCGATAGTCCGGCGGCAGGAGACCCGAGGGCCGGTGAGCGGTGTGCAGGCCAGCGCGAACACCGCGCCGCCGACGAGCCAACACCCGGGAAGGTCGCTGCCCCACCTGTCGAGAAGGTGCCACGTGGAGCGCTCCGGCTGCTCTGCGGAGTGAGCGCTGACGACTGCGAAGGCGACGCCCACGCCGAACCACGAGAAGGAACCCGGGGAGCCACTGGTGGAAGTGCTGCCGGGTGGTGTCGCTCGTCACGGCCACCACGGTCTGCCAGGCGGTTCCCAGAACGGCCACCAGTGCGAGCGCCACCAGGGCTCGCGGCGCCCAGTCGTGGCGGCGGTGACCCTGCCTCACCAAGCCGGCGCACAGCAACGGCAGCACCAGGTAGAACGCCGCCTCGGTGCACAGGCTCCACATCTGCGTGAGGCCGAACGGCAACAGGCCGCCGGTGTAGACTGGGTCAGGGTCAAGTTCCGGACCCACGTGCCCGGGCCGGCGTCGACGTTGCCGGGGAGGACCAGCAGCGCGAGCACGACCGTCGCCCAGTAGAGCGGCAGCACCCGCAGCGCGCGCTTCCAGAGGTAGTGACCGTAACCGGGCCGCGGGCCTCCTGCCTCGCGGGCGAGGAAGAACGGACGGCTCAGGAGGAAGCCCGAGATCACGAAGAACAGCGCGACACCGAAGTCGAGCCGGGAGAGCACCGCGCCGTGGGCGCCCACACCGATCTCGCCGGTGTCGAAGCCGACGTGCGTCGCCACCACGGCCAGGGCGCCGACGGCCCGCACCGCGTTCAGGGCGGGAAAGGAGCGGTCGGCGCCGGTCATGACTTCTTGCCGCTGCTGTACGGGTTCGGCACCGGGTTGCCCAGCTGGATGTCATCGGTGCACAAGCCCACGTTCGGCGTGAGGACCTGGAGGGTCACGGCGCGGTAGCGGCCGCCGGCCTCGACGAACACGTTGTGCAGTCCCCGGTTGATCGGCTCGTCGAACACCGAGTCCCCGAGGGTGATGCGCAGCGTGCCCCGGCCCGAGGCCATGTACCCGATGCGGGTCCACCACCCGCCGCCGTAGACCGGGCCGTTGAAGGGGATGGTGCGCGGTCGCTGACGCACCCAGTAACCGCAGCCAGGCCGCGGCCCCGGTGCCACGGTACGGACCGGGGTGACCAGAGCCGGCCGGATGTGACCGCGCCCGTCGATGACGGCCAGGTTGTCGGTCGCACGGGGGAACCGCAGCTTCCCCCCGAACATGGCCAGCATCCGCCTGGCCTGGTTCTCCGGGAAGGCCAACCCCCACAGGATGAAGTCGGGCACGGCGGTGTTGGCCACCTCCACGGGCGGGCGGTTGGTCGCCAGCTCCGAACGGAGATTGGCGAAGTAGGTCCGCGGCGCGTCACCGTGCTGCCAGCGCTCCGCGTACTGCACGCCGGAGGCCATCGAGAGGCCCACCATGACCGCCGTCGCCACCGAGACGTAGCTCCTCGAGTCGAGGAACTCGCTCCGCCCGCGACGGTGCACGGTCTGCACCGCCCCGAGCAGCGGCATGGTGGCCAGACCCAGCGCCACGGCTGCGAAGGCGGAGATCTCTCCCTGGTAGCGGTACTCCAGCGCGATGGCCGGGCCGACCACGAAGGCGCGCGCGGCGGCCAGCAGGAGCACGTCCACGCCCAGCACGGCAACGACGAGCAGCCACGCACGCCCGGAACCGGGCCGGGTCCTGCCGATCTCCCACACCAGCGCGGCGATCGCGAGCCAGGCCAGGAGAACCAGGAGGTCAGGCGGGTTCGGGGTGTGGCTGAACGACGAGCGGTCCAACCAACGCAACGGCCCACCGACGATGCCAGGCCCGAAACCCACGCCGATGAGCTTGGCGGCGATGGGCCCCAACGGGTAGTCGTTCGCCGTGTTCGGGTCGAAGTTCAGCGCCAGCCGCGTGTAGGCGACCAGGTAGCCGATCGCCACCGAGGCGTAGACGACGACGCCCGTCCGGTAGGACCGCCACACCGATCGCAGGCGCGCCGGTCCCCAGCCCGTGGCGAAGTAGCCGAGCGCGAGGAGGGCGTAGGCGAGGAACACGTAGAGCGTCTTCTCGAAGAAGGCCAGGCCGAACAGCGTCCAGGCCATGGCGGCCACCGCGAACCGCAGCCGATGCGTCCGCAGGTAGGACACGTGGCTGTGCAGCCCGAAGAAGAACGCGACCTGGAACGGCAGCGCGTTGATGCCGGCCGCCCACCAGATGAAGGACGGCAGGCTCACGACCGAGAACAGGTAGACCGCCAGCGGCGGCAGGATGCCCGGACGGTTGCCGAACAGGTGCCACAGCAGGCGGAAGCAGCCGACGCTGGCCAGCGCTTGCAGCCCGAGCAGGGTGCTCGCCACCGGCCAGAACTGCAGCGTCGCGCCGTGGGCGTAGAGCCAGCTCAGCAGGAACCCGCCCGGCATCAGGTGGCCGGCGTAGCTCTGCGTGAGGAATCCCCAGGACAGCCGGTGGTGCAGCGCCATCGACATCCAGGCGAAGTCGTCGAACTCGAACCAGGACCCGAAGACGGCCCAGCCCCGGAAGGCGAGCTGCAGCACGATCATGCCGACCCCCGCCAGCAGGACCGGTCGGCTCGTCACCCCGGCCCGGACCCGGGCCGGGAGTCCTTCCCCCATGGCTTCGAGCCTGGCACAGCCGGGTGGTTTCCGGGGCACATTCGCGAGCGGCACCCACACCGGGCGCCTCCGGAGGTAGCGTCGAGGTACAGGGGGAGACGGGGGTGGGCTGCCATGGGCAGGAAGACCGGCTTCGCGTTGGTGGGGATCGGGGTTTTTCTCGTGGTCCTCGGCTTGATGTCGAGGTTCTACGCCTATGAGAAGCTGGCGGTGGCTCCGGGGGACCAGAACACCGTCCAGCGCTCGTCGGCCACGGGGGCCACGGTCTTCGACATCGCCAAGCAGCGCGAGGTCGTCACGGATCTGCAGTCGACGCAGAACGTCGTCGGCGCACCCGGTGCGAGCACCGCGGCATCGAAGCAGTACGGCCGTCCGATCGTCGTCTGGGAGACACTGGTCTACACCACGAAGGCGGGTGCGGATGTCACCCAGAAGGACCCGCCGCTGTCGGCCAACCATGACCGGGTGGCGTTCGACGCGCACACCGGTGAGGCGGTCAACTGCTGCGGCCACTACATCGCCTCAGGCACCAGCGTCTCCACGGGCGCGGAGCAGCGTGACACCAGCACGCCGATCACCGGCTTGTACTTCAAGCTGCCGTTCGACGCTCAGAAGCAGACCTACAAGTTCTGGGACGGCTCGCTCAAGACGTCCACCGCGCTGCGCTACCAGGACACCAGCAGCATCGAGGGTCTGCAGGTCTACCGCTACGAGCAGGTCATCGCGCCGACGAAGGTGTCGACCCTTGTCGCGCCGGCATCGTTCTTCGGCATCGACAAGCCGGGCAACGTGAACCTTGACGAGATCTACGCCAACACCCGGACGCTGTGGGTGGAGCCGGAGACAGGGGTGATCATTCGCGGCCAGGAGGCGCAGTACGTGGTCGCGCGCTACCAGGGGAAGCAGGTAGGGACGCTGGTCGACGCGACCGTCGGCTACACCAACAAGACGATCACCGACAACGTCGACGAGTACGGCCCCCTGGCCACGCAGCTGAAGCTGCTGCGCTTCTGGCTGCCGGTCGTGGCCACGGCCCTGGGTGCCGTGCTCATCCTGGTCGGCATCTTCCTGCTGCTTCGGTCGCGTCGGCACCGCCGGCCGCGGGCAGCGGATCTGCCGCCGGCGGGAAGGACACCGACCGTGACCGTCCGGTGACGACGGTGGCCGTCACGCAGTCCCACGTCCACCCGGGCCTCGAGCTGGCCCTGGTGCGGGGCATGCGCCCCTGGCAGTGGTCGAAGAACCTGTTGGTGGCAGCAGCGCCGGTGGCCGCGGGCGCACTCGCCGAGCCGGAGGTGGCGCGGGCGACGCTGCTGGCGGTGGTGTCGTTCTGCCTCGCCTCGAGTGCGGTGTACCTGGCAAACGACGTCGCCGACGCGGAGGCGGACCGTCTGCACCCGCACAAGCGCCTGCGTCCGGTCGCGAGCGGCCAGCTGCCCGTGCCGGTTGCCCTGGGGGCGGCCGCGCTGCTGGCAGTTTCGTCTCTGGCGGTGGCCGCCGTGACGGGCTGGCCCCTCGTCGTACTCGTGGCCGGCTACCTGGCGTTGCAGGCCGGCTACGCCGTGTGGCTGAAGCACCTCGCGGTGGTGGACATCGCCGTGGTCGCCAGCGGCTTCCTGCTGCGTGCCGTGGCCGGGGGGTTGGCCTCCGGCCTGCCGATCAGCGAGTGGTTCCTGCTGGTGGCGGGGTTCGGGTCGCTGTTCATCGTGGCCGGCAAGAGGTACGCCGAGATCCACGACCTGGGCAACGGGTCGGCCACTCGCCGGGCGCTGGCGGCGTACACCGAGGGCTACCTGCGGTTCGTGTGGGGCATCGCCGCGGGTACGACGATCATGGCGTACAGCCTGTGGGCCTTCGACGTGCCCCGGCAGCAGGGTGCCCCCTGGACCGCGTTGTCGATAGCCCCCTTCGTGCTGGGCCTGATGCGGTACGCCGTCGACGTCGACGCCGGGCGCGCAGGCGAGCCGGAGGAGATCATCCGCCACGACCGGGTGCTGCAGGTGATCGGCGTGGCGTGGCTGGCGCTTGTGGTCGTCGGGGTGTCGCGTGCCTGAGCGGACGAGCCTGACGGGGTGGGGGCGCACCGCGCCGACCGTGGCCACGGTGCGCCGGGTGTCCGGAGAACAGGCGGCCGCACGGGTGCGGGCCGCCGGAGCGAGGGGTGTGCTGGCGCGTGGCCTGGGCAGGTCGTACGGCGACGCGGCCCAGAACGCCGGGGGCGACGTGCTGGTGCTGGACCCGGACGGCCCGGTCCGGCTGGACGCGGAGTCCGGCGTCGTCGACGTGGGCGCGGGGGTGAGCCTGGACCGGCTGATCCGGGTGCTGCTCCCGCGCGGCTTCTTCCTGCCCGTCACCCCGGGCACGCGTCAGGTGAGCGTGGGCGGTGCGATCGCCTGCGACATCCATGGCAAGAACCACCACGTGGACGGCACGTTCGGCCGGCACGTGCTCGACCTGGACCTGGTGACCGCCGACGGGCAGGTGCGCCGGCTGTCCGCGGAGGAGCACCCCGACCTGTTCTGGGCCACGGTCGGCGGCATGGGGCTGACGGGGGTCGTGGTCTCGGCGCGGTTGCGGCTCAAGCGAGTGGAGACCTCGCGGATGCGCGTCGACACCGACCGGGCCGCTCACCTGGACGAGGCGCTCGCGCTGATGGCCGGCGACGACGCCTGGACCTACTCGGTGGCCTGGATCGACCTGCTGGCGCGCGGTCGGGCACTCGGGCGTTCGGTGCTCACGCGCGGGGAGCACGCGCAGCTCGACGAGCTCGGACGCCGTACGGCATCCCCGCTGGCGTTCCGGGCACGGGAGCGGCTGCGCGCACCGCGGCGGGTGCCCGTCGGGCTGATGAACCGCTGGTCGGTCCGGGCGTTCAACGAGGCGTGGTTCCGCAAGTCACCGCGCAGCCGTCACGGTGAGATCCAGGGCCTCGCGACCTTCTTCCACCCGCTCGACGCGGTCGGCGGTTGGAACACCCTCTACGGGCGGCACGGGCTCGTGCAGTACCAGTTCGTGGTGCCGCTCGAGGCCACCGAGGCGCTGCGCGAGGCCGTGGACAGGATCGCGGCCGAGGGCCACGCGTCCTTCCTGGCGGTGCTCAAACGGTTCGGCCCGGCCAACGACGGGTTCCTGTCCTTCCCCATGGAGGGCTGGACGCTGGCCCTTGACCTGCCCGCGTCCCCGGGGCTCGCGGACCTGTTCAGCGCCCTCGACCGCCTGGTCGTTGCGGCCGGTGGCCGGGTCTACCTGGCCAAGGACGCGCGCCTGCCCGCGGAGACGCTGGCCGCGATGTACCCCCGGCTGGAGGAGTTCCGGAAGGTCCGCCACGACATCGACCCCGACCGGGTCTTCCGCTCCGACCTGGCCCGCCGCCTCGACCTGTGATCGCCCACCTGGAAGGCACCATGCTCAACGCCCTCGGCATCCCGCAGAACCTGCTCCTGCTCGGAGGCACCAGCGACATCGCGCTGGCGGTCGCCGAGGCGTACGCCGGCGCGGGCCGACCACACGTGGTGCTGGCGGCGCGCCCCGGGCCGAGACGGGACGCTGCAGTGGCGCGGCTGGAACGGCGGGGCCTCGAGGTCGAGGCCGTCGACTTCGAGGCCCGCGACACCGCCGCCCACGCCGCGGTCGTCAAGCAGGCCTCTTCCGCCGGCGACATCGACGTCGCCGTGGTGGCGTTCGGCATCCTCGGTGACCAGGAGCAGGCCTGGCAGGACCACGACACCGCAGTGGCGCTGGCGGAGGTCAACTACGTCGGCGCGGTCAGCGTCGGGGTGTGGCTGGCCGCACGGATGCGCGAGCAGGGACACGGCACCATCGTGGCCCTGTCCTCGGTGGCGGGGGAGCGGGCACGTCGGTCGAACTTCGCCTACGGCGCGAGCAAGGCAGGAATGGACGCCTTCTACCTCGGGCTCGGGCAGGCGCTGCGCCGCGACGGCGTGCACGTCCTGGTGGTCCGACCCGGGTTCGTCCGCAGCCGGATGACCGAGGGGCGCGACGCCGTACCGCTGGCGGTCACCCCCGGCCAGGTCGCGACCGCCGTCGTCGCGGGCATCGCCGAGGATCGTGAGCTGGTCTGGGTGCCGCGACGGCTGCGTGCAGTGATGTCGGTGCTGCGGCTGCTGCCACCTCCGGTGTTCCGTCGCCTGCCCCTGTGACGCGCCGACCGCGGGCAGCCGGCCGCGCGCGCTCGGGTGCGAGGGGTAGAAAGTCCCGAATCTGCGGGAAACCCGCCTGGTTACTGAAAAGTAGGAATACGCTCCACGGAACTTGGCCCATGGGAGGGACAAGGGCGCCGGGCGAGAGGATCGACCCGGCGGCCTCTGGGGAGGGGGCGCGCCAACATGCGCAAGACATTGTTGGCCGGGCTGGTGCTTGCCGTCGCTGCCGTCGTGGTGGTGTGGCTGAGCGCGGCCTTCGGCCTGGAGCTCGAGTCGGTCGCCCTCCTGGGCGCGGCTCTCGGCGCCGTCGTGGCGCTGGTACCGGACGGGTCGCCCGCGACCCGACTCGGCGGGTTCGCCGCCGGTTTCTTCGTCGCGTGGGTCGGCTACATCCTGCGCGCCGCCGTACTGCCCGACACCGCCGGTGGTCGGGCCGTGGCCGTGGGGCTCGTGGTCCTGCTGTGCGTGGCGGCCACCGCCGTGAGCGGCAACCGGCTGCCGTTGTGGTCGACCCTGCTCGGCACGGCCGCGTTGAGCGGCGCCTACGAGTTCACCTTCGCCGCGGCTCCGCCCGAGGTGATGAGCACCTCGGTGAGTACGGCGACCACGCTGCTGTTCAACGTCGCGGTCGGCTTCCTCGCGGCGGCGCTGGTGGCACCGCCCGCTGCGACCGGCTCGGCCACCGCGAGACGCCGTCCGCAGCCCGCGGGCAACGGCGGCGAGACCAGCAAGCTCGACGACCTGATGATGGAGAAGACCCAGTGAACGCCCGGATCCACCTCCCGCTGCGGGTGGCCGCCGTGAGCGCGGCCTGCGCCGTGGTCGGCGTGGTCGCGGCGGCCCCAGCCGGCGCCGCCGGCAACGGCGACGTGAAGGTCGTCAACACCGAGACCGTGCAGGTGTACACCTCGCCTACCGGACAGGTGCAGAACCGGCGGGTGTACGAGCAGCTCTCGCTCACCGGCCACGGCTCGGTCGACCTGAGCAACCCGGTCTCCACCGATCACCTGCGCAACCTGGACGGCTTCAGCGGTTTCACCGTCAAGGACGGCAACCAGGTGACCACCGCCGACGTGAACGGCGAGAAGCAGCTGCGCTCGGTCAGTGACTACGACGGGAAGCTCCCGCTCGACGTGTCGGTGGCCTACAAGCTCGACGGCAAGAACGTCGAGCCCGGCGACGTGGTGGGCAGGAGCGGCCACCTCGAGGTGACCTACACGGTGCGCAACGTCACCGCCAAGTCCCAGCAGGTGTCCTTCGACGACGGCAAGGGCGGCACGGTCACCAAGACGGTGCAGGTGCCGATCCCGCTCGTGGGTTCGTTGACGACCACGGCCCCGGCCAGCTTCAGGAACGTCGCGTCGTCGTCGGCGAACATGGGCGGCGACGGCAAGGGCGGCACCCAGCTGTCGTTCACCATGACGCTGTTCCCGCCGATCGGCAGCGACACCGCGGTGTTCGGCTACTCCGCGGACGTCGAGCACGCGGTGATCCCGCGCGCCGAGGTGTCGGCACTCCCGGTCGACCCGCTGGCCAGCCCGACGTTCAAGTCCGCGGCCGGCAGCTACAAGGGAGGTGCCGACACCGGCGTCGAGCTCGCCGACGGCGCCGGACAGATCGACGCGAACCTCCTCAAGCTTCGCGACGGTGCCGGGCAGCTGCTCGCCGGGCTCCTGCAGCTGCGGGACGGTGCGGCACAGCTCGAGGCGGGCCTGGGCGGCCAGGCCGCTCCGGGTGCGCGCAAGCTCGCCGACGGTGCCACCCAGCTCGGCGCCGGGCTCGGTCAGCTGAACTCCGGTGCCCGCCGTCTCGCGGCCGGGACCGGGGAGGCGTTCGTCGGCAGTCGCAAGCTGGCTGTCGGCGCGACGCAGCTCGACGGGGGCCTCCGACGTCTGCGCCACGGCGCCGACGCTCTGGCTGCCGGCGCCGGCGACGCCTACACGGGCAGTACGCAGCTGGACGCCGGTGCGCAGCACTCTTGGGCGGGCTGCTCCAGGCGCAGCAGAAGGCGCCGGCGATGGTGGACGGCCTCACGCAGGTCCGCGCCGGGTTGCTCCAGGTGAACGCAGGGCTCACCACCATGTACGACCAGGTCGGGGGGATCCCAACCCAGGCGCGGCCGCTCTTCGACGGCATCAACGCGCTTCTCGACGGCATCGGCAGCACGTCGACCGCCGGCACCCTGCTGTACGGCGTCGACCACGTGCGGCAGGCACTGGATGGATTGGCGATCCCCGCTCTTGGCGAGATGGCCGCCGACGTCTACAACACCGATCCCGCTCATCCAGGTGCGTACCAGAAGACTGGCTGCGACAATCACCCTGTTGACCGCAGTAAGCGAAGGGACCACCACGGGGAAGAGCCTACGCTGGCCAGAGAATCGCTGCCTCATCTCCAGTGAACCCCACGGGGTGATCCCGCCGATCACTGCGTCGTTGTCCTCGCTTGACGCCACCGACGGAGCGATCCTGGCCTCCGTGATCGGCGGTATGGCGCCAGCCTGGACAGCTCGCGACCGCCAGACCGGTGCGATAGACGACTCCACGCTCTACGGGGGCTTGCTGACCCTGAAGACGCAGTTGGAGCACTTCCCGACCAGCCGACCGATCCGCCGGGAGCGGTGGCCGCGACTGGCTGCGGTGGAGTGTGGGCTGGACAACACCTCGGTGAAGGTGCAACGGTTCCTGGCCCGGCCGGGCGGATGTCCGCGGAGTTGCTCTGTGGTCGCGACGGAACCAATCTCAAGCCGGGTCTGATCGGGCCTCGGCAGCTCAGCGGCGGGATCAACCAGCTTGTCAGTGGCATGTCACCGCAATCCAGGCAGGCATCGGCACGCCCACCGCGCCCGCCACTCAACCGGCGACGCTCCGCGGTGGTGTGAACGGTCTCCTAGGTAGGCTGGATCAGCGGCTGGCCGGGGGCGGTGACCTTTTGGCCGGGCTGGCGCAGCTCTCCGACGGCGCCGGACAGTTGGCCGACGGTGCTCGGCACGTTGAAGGCGCGGCCTGCGCCGGCTGGACGCGGGCGCCGGAGTGCCTCGCCGCAGGTGCGGCCGACGCAATGGCACGGAGCGGGCAGCTTCGAGCGGGCGCCGGCGATCTCTCCACGGGCCTCGGCAAGGTCGACGCCGGTGCGCGCAAGCTGGCGGCCGGCGCGGGCGACGCGAAGGACGGTGCCGACCAGATCGCCACCGGCGCGAACGACCTGGCGACCGGTGTCGAGTCGGCCGCCAACGGTTCGAGCCGGCTGAAGGCGGGCCTGGACGAGGCGGCCGCGGGCGCACCGGAGCTGGTCAAGGGTGCGCAGCGCCTCTCCGACGAGGGGACCAAGAAGCTCGTCGAGGCGGGCACCAGCACGGCGCAGAGCTACGGCGAGATGTACGCGACCATGACCGCCGGCGCCGAGCGGGCGAAGACCGAGAGCATGGCCTTCGGTGCGCCGACCGGTGCGATCGGACTGACGGCGTACAACTACGTCATCCAGGGCGACGACGGCGAGAGCGGCCGGAACTGGGCACGCGGCGTGGGTGGCCTGGCCATCCTCGGCGCCGGCGCCGGGGCGTTCGCGCTGCGGCGGCGGATGGTCTGAGTCGCGCGAAGCAGCAGAGCAGCGGAGGGGCGCCGAGGGATCGGTGCCCCTCCGTGCGTGTGCGAGAAGGCCGCTCGCGCTCAGGCCAGCACGGCGCGGAAGATGGCGGTCCCCGGGATCAGGGCGCCGCGCTCGGGTCCCCAGCCGCCCCAGACCCGGTCGTGACCCTCGGGCCACTCCGGCTCGACCAGGTCGGTGATCCGGAACCCGCTCCCGGCGAGGATGCGCACCCAGTCCCCGAGGGTGCGGTGGTGCTCGACGTAGCGCACCTGGCCGGCGTCGTCCTCCTCGACGTACGGCGTGCGATCCCAGTACGACGAGGTGACGGTCAGCCCGGCGCTCGTCGGGTCATCGGGCATGGTCCACCGGATCGGGTGGGTGACCGAGAACGCGAACACCCCGCCCGGCCGCAGCACACGCGCCACCTCGGCGACCGCCCGCCCCGCGTCGGCGACGAACTGCAGCGCACCGAAGGCGCAGAACACGACGTCGAAGCACCGGTCCGCGAACGGCAGGTCGCCGGCGGTGCCGCACACGACCGGCACCGTAAGGGAAGTCTCCTCGTTGATGCGGCGGGCGTGCTGCAGCTGGCGGTGTGAGAGGTCGAGCCCCACGGCGTACGCGCCCCGCGCGGCGAGCCAGCGGGCGCACTGCGCGGCCCCGCAGCCCACCTCGAGCACCGACTTCGACACCACGTCGCCGAGCAGGCCCAGATACGCCTCCTCGACCCCTTCCGGCCCCCAGACGAACCCCACGTCGCCGAGGAAGCCGCCGTGCGTGGCTTGGTACTCGTCGGCGTAGGCGTCCCAGTCGCGCCGGTTCGCGGCCCGGCTCGCGTCCTCGTCGACGGGGCGCCGTACCGGATGGACGTGCTCGCTCATGTCAGGCCTCGATCGGGGTGCGGCGGCGGCCGCGCGGCAACCGGTTCGCCAGGTCGCCCAGCGGCTCGACGGCGCGGTTGAGCGCGGCCACCGAGGCGTGCAGCTCGGGGACCACGCTGGCGAGCTCGGCCAGCCGCGGCTGAATCGCCTCGAGGGTGCGACCGAGCTCGACCAGCTGGTCCAGCGTGCCGCCCTCGGCGACCAGCTTCTCCAGCGTCGGACCCTCGTCGAGGAGGCGCTCCAGCAGGCCGTTGTCGGCCAGCAACCTGTCCAGCACCCCGCCCGGGCGGGTGAGCCGGTCGAGCGCCCCGCCGGCGGCGAGCAGCCTCTCCAACGGACCGTTCTCGGCCACCAGGCGGTCCAGCGCACCTTCCTCGCGCAGCAGGCGCTCCACGGGACCGTCGTCCGCGAGCAGCCGCTCGACGGTGCCGCCCTCGGCGAGGAGTCGGGACAACGGGCCCTCGGCGGCCAGCAGCCGGTCCAGACTGCCGCCCGCCGCGAGCGCGCGCCCCAGCGGCCGTTCCTGCTGCAGCGCCGCGCCGAGGGCGTGGAGGAGGGCCAGCGGCCCCTGCGGGTCGGTCAGCGCGGCGGTGACCCGCTCGACCAGGCCGCCCTCGCCGATCACCACCATCAGGCGGTCGGCGTACCCGTCCTGCCTGCGCACCGGCCCCTCCGGCGCCGCCAGCTCCCCGAGGGCCAGGGTGGTGCGCGCGGCCGCCACGGTCAGGCGCGCCGGGGAGGGCGAGGAGATCCAGCAGCGGCATGGCCCGACCCTAGGCCATGGCCGGGAGGTGGCAACATGCGCGCACATGGACCTTTTCGGGCTCACCCCGCTCGCCGGCGGGCACAGCGGCGAGACGTTCGTGGCGGATGCCGCGGGGGAGCGGAGCGTGGTGCGGATCTACGCCCAGCGCGGCGCCCGCCGAGGTCCGCACGCGGTCGAGGTCGACGCGGCGGTACTGCGTCTGGTGCGGGGTTTGCTGCCGGTCCCCGAGGTGCTGGAGATGCGCCTCGCCGACCCCGCGGCGGGGACGCCCGCGCTGCTGGTCACCGCGATGCTGCCGGGACACGGCTCGACGCGGTCCTGGAGGTCGCCGACGCCGATCGGCGCGCGCGCCTCGGACGCAACGTCGGCATCCTGCTGGCACGACTGGCGCAGATGCCGATGCTGCGCGCCGGGTCTCTTCGTCGACGCGGAGCTGCGGGTGTCCGCCTCGATGGCGACCGACCTGGTGGAGTGGGTCGCCCGGCACCGGGAGGGGACCGCGCTGGCCGCCTGGCCGCAGGCGGAGTACGACGTGCTGCTGGACGTCGCGGCCGCGGCGCAGGAGGTGCTGGACCTGACCGACCGGGTCTGCCTGGTGCACAGCGACTTCAACGCCAAGAACCTGTTGGTCGACGCTGAGACCGCCGCGGTGACGGGCCTTGTCGACTGGGAGTTCGCCCACGCCGGTGGACCGTTCGAGGACCTCGGCAACCTGCTGCGCCTCGAGCGTGACGCGGCCTTCCTCGACGCCGTGCTCGAGACCTACGCCGACCTGGTCGCCGACGCACCCGGGGACCTCCTCGACCGGGCGCGGGCCGCGGACCTGTTCGCGCTCGTCGAGCTCGCCGGCCGAGGCGGGGAGAACCCGGTCGCCGACCGCGCGCACGACCTGCTGCGGGCCGTCGTACGCACCGGGGATCTGCATGCCTGGCCCTTCTGAGCCCGCCGGGACGTCATGCGATCCGGCGCCGGCGGCGACCGTTGCGGGTGACGTCCGGGGGCGGGGGCAGGCCGCGCGCGTCGCCGCCGGTCGTACCCTGCTCACGAGGGACCTTCGTCGGTTGGACGGGCGCCGGAGCCTTTGCGTATCCTGGCTATGCGCAGGAGTCTGCCTGAGTCTCGGACGTAGCAGATTCTCGCTCGCTATCGGTCGCATCGGACGGTCCCGCCCGGTCCGGCGTCGGCGCCGGCATCAAGCGCCCGCACCAAGGTAGTGAAAAAGGGCTTCGTGCGCGCCCGCACAACTCCACCCATCCAAGGAACCCATTCCCTTATGACGAGCAGCACTCCCACTCTTCCCGGCTCGGTTGACGGCGCCCCGCAGGTCGCGGTCAACGACATCGGCTCGGAAGAGGACTTTCTCGCCGCTATCGACGAGACCATCAAGTACTTCAACGACGGGGACATCGTCGACGGCACCATCGTCAAGGTCGACCGCGACGAGGTCCTTCTCGACATCGGCTACAAGACCGAGGGTGTGATTCCCTCCCGCGAGCTCTCCATCAAGCACGATGTCGACCCGTCCGAGGTCGTCGAGGTGGGCGACAAGGTCGAGGCCCTGGTTCTCCAGAAGGAGGACAAGGAGGGCCGGCTGATCCTGTCCAAGAAGCGCGCTCAGTACGAGCGCGCCTGGGGCACGATCGAGCAGGTCAAGGAGGAGGACGGCGTCGTCACCGGCACCGTCATCGAGGTCGTCAAGGGCGGCCTCATCCTCGACATCGGTCTGCGCGGCTTCCTGCCGGCCTCGCTCGTCGAGATGCGGCGCGTGCGCGACCTTCAGCCGTACGTCGGCCAGGAGCTCGAGGCGAAGATCATCGAGCTCGACAAGAACCGCAACAACGTCGTGCTCTCGCGCCGTGCCTGGCTCGAGCAGACCCAGTCCGAGGTTCGCCAGGGCTTCCTGACCCAGCTGCAGAAGGGCCAGATCCGCAAGGGCGTCGTCTCCTCGATCGTCAACTTCGGTGCGTTCGTCGACCTCGGCGGGGTGGACGGTCTGGTCCACGTCTCGGAGCTGTCGTGGAAGCACATCGACCACCCGAGCGAGGTCGTCGCGGTCGGTGACGAGGTCACCGTCGAGGTCCTTGACGTGGACATGGACCGCGAGCGGGTCTCCCTGTCGCTGAAGGCGACGCAGGAGGACCCGTGGCAGCACTTCGCCCGCACCCACCAGATCGGTCAGATCGTCCCGGGCAAGGTCACCAAGCTGGTGCCGTTCGGCTCGTTCGTCCGCGTCGAGGAGGGCATCGAGGGTCTGGTGCACATCTCGGAGCTGGCCGAGCGCCACGTCGAGATCCCCGAGCAGGTCGTCCAGGTCAACGACGACGTCATGGTCAAGATCATCGACATCGACCTCGAGCGTCGCCGGATCTCGCTGTCGCTCAAGCAGGCCAACGAGACCGCGACCGCGACCGAGGCCGAGGAGTTCGACCCCACGCTCTACGGCATGACGGCGTCGTACGACGAGCAGGGCAACTACATCTACCCCGAAGGCTTCGACCCGGAGACCGGCGAGTGGCTCGAGGGCTACGACGAGCAGCGGGCCGCCTGGGAGGAGCAGTACGCCAAGGCGCACGCTCGTTGGGAGGCCCACGTCAAGCAGCAGCAGGAGGCCCGCAAGGCCGAGGTCGAGGCCGGCCAGGCCACCTCGTACTCGTCGTCGGAGCAGGAGGCCGGCGACGGCGGTTCGCTGGCGTCGGACGAGGCGCTCCAGGCGCTGCGCGAGAAGCTCACCGGCGGCGGCGCCTGAGCGCAGTCGGCGTCGTGAAGGGCAGCCCCTGACCCGGGACTGACCCCGCCACACGGAAAGGGCCCGGTCACCAGTGATGGTGACCGGGCCCTTTGGCCGTTGAGACGAGGCAGGATGCGCGCCTCACCGGGAGGGTCAGGCGGCCAGGCGCGGGCCGGAGGGGTCGAACGGGTCACGCGGGTGGCTGCGCGGCGGTTGGTGATGGGCAGGCAGGCGGCCGTAGCCGTCGTGGGTCACGAACTCGTAGAGGTAGAGGCCGGCCCAGGCCAGGGCGGTGAGACCGGCAACCGCGAGGATCAGCATCAAGAGGCTCATGGCAGAAAGCATGCGCTCAATGAGATCCAGCCACGAGTGGCAGGAGTGCCGATGCTCGTCGATTTTCTGCCAGATCTCTGCCAGGATGGGCGCATGATCAGCAACGTGGCGGTGATCGTCTACGACGGCGTCGCGCCGTTCGAGCTCGGCGTGCTCTGCGAGGCCTGGGGCGTGGACCGCTCCGACGACGGTCTGCCGGTGCCCGAGTTCGCCGTGTGCGCCCCCGAGCCGGGCCTGGTGGCCACCACCATGCCCTTCGAGCTGCGCGTCGAGCACGACCTGGCTCGCGTCGCCGAGGCCGACCTCGTCGCCGTACCCGCCATCCCGCGGCACGACCCGGTGCCCGACGCGGTGATCGAGGCGGTGCGGGCGGCCGCGGAGCGCGGCGCGCGTGTGATGTCGGTGTGCTCCGGGGCGTTCGTCCTGGGCGCGGCCGGGCTCCTCGACGGCCGCGAGTGCACCACCCACTGGATGTACACCGACGAGCTCGCGGCGCGCTTCCCGAAGGCGCGGGTGGTCCCCGAGGTGCTGTACGTCGACGCAGGGCGGGTGCTGACCAGCGCCGGTACCGCCGCGGGCGTGGACGCCTGCCTGCACCTGTGGCGCCAGGAGTTCGGCGCCGCGGCCGCGAGCACGGTCGCACGGCGGATGGTGGTCCCCCCGCAGCGCGACGGGGGACAGGCGCAGTACATCCGCACCGCGGTGCCGGAGTGCGACGCCGAGACGCTGGGCCCGCTGCTGGCCTGGATCGGTGAGCACCTCGACGAGGACCTGTCGGTGGAGGCCCTCGCCCGGCGTGCGCACATGTCCGCCCGCACCTTCGCGCGGCGCTTCCGCGACGAGACCGGCGCCACGCCGCACGCGTGGGTCACCCGGCAGCGCCTGCTGCGCGCCGAGGAGCTGCTGGAGACGACCGAGCGCAGCATCGACTGGATCGCCGGGGAGGTCGGCTTCGGCAACGCCGCCACGCTGCGTCACCACTTCACCCGAGCCCGGGCGGTCAGCCCCCAGCAGTACCGCCGGACGTTCGGCTCAGACCAGGCCCAGCAGGCCGGGTAGCTCCAGGCGGCGCACCTTGCCCGAGGCGGTGTGCGGCAGCTCCGCGAGCCGGTGGTACTCCTTCGGCCGCTTCGCCGGGGAGAGGCGCTCCTCGGCGAACGCGCGCAGCGAGGCCTCGTCCGGGTCCCCGACCACGGCCGCGCACACGCGCTGCCCCCAGCGCGCGTCGTCGACGCCGAACACCGCCACCTCGCGCACGCCGGGATGCTCGCGGAGCACGTGCTCCACCTCCACGGGGTAGACGTTGACGCCCCCGGAGATCACCAGGTCCTCACGCCGGCCGTCGAGGTAGAGGTAGCCGTCCTCGTCCAGCCGGCCCAGGTCACCCACGGTGAAAGCCGGGCCGCGGGGCGTGTCCCGCCAGGCCGCCGCGGTCTTCTCCGGCGCCCGCCAGTACTCGAACCGTGCGTACGGCGGGACCATGCACCAGATCGTCCCGTCGTCGTCGACGAACAGCTCACGACCGGTCCGGGCGCGCCCCACCGTGCCGGGACGGGAGAGCCACTCCTCGCTGCGGCACGAGGTGAACTGGCCCTCGGTCGAGCCGTAGAACTCCCACGTGGAGCCTGCCGGGAACAGCTCGACCAGCCGCCGCTTGACGTCCGGCGGGCACGCTGCGCCGGCGTGCGCGACGAGCCGGAAGCACGAGAGGTCCGGCACTCCGGTCCCGTCCCAGTGGGCGAACAGCCGCTGCAGGTGCGTGGGCACGCAGAACATCGTCGTCGGCCGCTCCTCGACGATCGCCCGGGTCACCCGGGCCGGGTCGAACCCTTCGAGACGCTCACTGGGTTCGCTCCTCAGGGACCGCCCTTCGAGACGCTCACTGGGTTCGCTCCTCAGGGACCGCCCTTCGAGACGCTCACTGGGTTCGCTCCTCAGGGACCGCGCCCCGGGTACGACGATCCGGCCGCCGGCCAGCAGGGTGCCCATCGCGAACCGCAGCGGCGCGGAGTGGTGGAGCGGGCTCAGCACCAGGTGGACGTCGTCGCTCCGGAAGCCCCAGAGGTCGCGCTCCTCCTCGACCAGCGCGGTGGCGGCCTGCTCGTCGAGGAGCCCGGAGTACACCCCCTTCGGGCGGCCTGTGGTGCCGCTCGTCACGTGCATCGGCCGGCCCCGCGGCAGGCTGCCGGGACCGGGCCGTCCCAGGCTCCGCAGCAGCGACTCCACCTCCTGCGGTGAGTCCACGACCAGCACCGGCTCCACGTCCGCGAGGATGTCGGCACGCTCCCTGCTGGTGAGGCGCGGGTCGAGGGGCACCGGAAACACCTGGGACGCGAGCAGGCTGATCACCAGCTCGACGTACTCCGGCGATCCCGGCACCAGCAGCGCCACCCGGTCCCCGGGGCGAAGGTCGATGTGCGCGGCCATGGCGCCATCGTGGCAGAGCGCCCCCGGCTTCCGCGCGGGCCCCGGCATGCCGGCCCCGTACCGGGGTAGCGGACCGGGACGGCGGCCGGACCGTCCGGTCGCCTCGAGGAGAGGAGGAGCCATGCGGCACCGCACGGTCAAGGAGGGGGAGCAGCGCACCATCGTCGCCGTGTTCGACGCCGGTGACGAGGTCACCGAGGGACTGTCCGCCCTGGCGCACGAGGAGAAGCTGTCGGCCGCGTCGTTCACTGCGGTCGGCGCCGTGCAGCGAGCCACCGTCGGCTGGTACGACCTCGAGCGCCAGGACTACCGCAGGATCGAGGTGCTCGAGCAGGCGGAGGTGCTCAGCCTGGTCGGCGACGTCGCGCGCGGCCCGGACGGCGGTCCGGCGGTGCACGGGCACATGGTGGTCGGTCTCCGCGACGGCAGCACCCGGGGCGGGCACCTGCTCGAGGCGGTGGTCCGGCCGACGTTGGAGGTCGTGGTGACCGAGAGCCCGGCCGAGCTGGCCAAGACCTTCCGTCCCGAGTTCGGGCTGGCGCTCATCGACCTCGAGCGCGGCTGAGCGCGCGGCGGTCCTGTTTGCCCTGGTTCAGGCGGCGGGTACCGCCGCAACATGTCAGCCGCTTCCGTGACCCGGCCCGCCCGACGCTTCTCGCCGGCCTGCAGCGTGTTCGGGCACCGGCCGGTCTTCCGGGCGAGCGGCCGGACGATGACGTGGGAGTGCGAGCGGGGCTGCGGTTTCGGCGGGGAGAAGGACTATGCCACCGCCGAGGACGCCGCCCGCTACGCCCGAGCCTTCGACAAGAGGGACTCCTCCGACCTGGGCCGGCGCGCACCGCTGATCGGGCTCTTCCCGCTGCGGCTGTGGCGCCGGTTCCGGCAGGGGTCCCAGCGGCGACGTGCGGGGGAGAACCCGCCGACAGGAGGGCAGAGATGAGTACCAATGTGGCCGGGACCCGGATGGGCGCGACGCGCGGTGAACGGGTGATGGCGCTATGAGCACCGACGTCCAGACCGGCAAGATCACGACCAAGGTTCCCGCGCGCCTCGACCGGCTCCCGTGGGCGAAGTTCCACTGGATGGTCGTTGTCGGCCTCGGGGCCGTCTGGATCCTCGACGGCCTCGAGGTCACCATGGTCGGCAGCGTGGCCTCCCGACTGACCGAGAAGGGCAGCGGGATCGACATCAGCACCGCCCAGATCGGCACCGCGGCATCGATCTACATCATCGGTGCCTGTCTGGGGGCGCTGTTCTTCGGCCAGCTCACCGACCGCTACGGCCGCAAGAAGATGTTCCTCATCACCCTGAGCGTCTACATCCTCGCCACCGTGGCCACCGCGTTCGCCTGGACGCCGCTCTACTTCTACCTCGCGCGGTTCTTCACCGGCGCAGGCATCGGTGGTGAGTACTCCGCGATCAACTCCGCGATCGACGAGCTCATCCCGGCGCGGGTGCGAGGACGCGTCGACCTGGCCATCAACGGCTCCTACTGGGTCGGCGCGGCCGGCGGCTCCGGCTTCGCGCTGTTCTTCCTCAACGAGGGGATCTTCCCCGCCAACATCGGCTGGCGGCTCTGCTTCGCGGTGGGCGCCGTCCTCGGCGTGACCATCCTGATCGTGCGCCGGCACGTGCCGGAGAGCCCGCGGTGGCTGTTCATCCACGGCCGTGAGGACGAGGCCGAGCGCATCGTCGGCGACATCGAGGACGGTGTCGAGGACGAGACCGAACAGGACCTCGAGGAGCCGGACGAGGAGCTCACCGTCCGGCAGCGCAAGCACATCCCGTTCCGCGAGATCGCCAAGGTCGCCTTCACGCAGTACCCGAGGCGGGCCTTCCTCGGCCTGGCGCTCTTCATCGGCCAGGCGTTCATCTACAACGGCGTGACGTTCAACCTCGGCACCCTGTTCACCACGTTCTTCGCCGTGACGTCCAGCTTCGTGCCGGTGCTGATCATCATCTGGGCACTGGGCAACTTCGCCGGCCCGGTCACCCTGGGTCGGCTGTTCGACACGATCGGCCGCAAGCCGATGATCTCGGGCACCTACATCGGGTCCGCACTGGTCGCCGCCGGTCTGGCGGTACTACCTGGTCCAGGGCGGGTCGAACCAGTGGATCTTCCTGGCCATCCTGGTGGTCGCCTTCTTCCTGGCCTCCTCCGGGGCGAGCGCGGCGTACCTGACCGTCAGCGAGATCTTCCCGATGGAGACCCGGGCGCTCGCGATCGCGTTCTTCTACGCGATCGGCACGGGCGTGGGCGGTGTCGCGGGACCGCTGATCTTCAGCAACATGATCTCCTCGGGTAACCGCGGCCAGGTCGCCACCGCCTTCTTCATCGCCGCAGCGGTGATGGCCGGCGGTGGGGTCGTGGAGCTGTTCTTCGGGGTCAAGGCCGAGCAGGCGAACCTGGAAGACCTCGCACAGCCGCTGACCGCCGGAGGCCGAGGAGGAGGAGTCCGGCGACGAGACACCGGCGAGCAGAGCGAGACGGACCGCCGCGACCGGACACCGGCGACCAGGACACCGGGGAGGCGAGCGCAGCCGCCGGATGCGCGAGCGCGCCGAACGGCGCCAGGCCGCCTCCAGCGGTCCTGCGGCGTTACCGCCCCGGCCCCGGACGCGGGCCGAACTCCCCGTGGATCAGCGTCCCGCCCGCCGACTCCCAGGACGAGGTGCTCGACGCCGAGATCGAGACGATCACCCGTGCCGTCGAGGACCAGGGTGAGATGCCGGTCCAGGCGCTCGAGGAGGCGGTGGCCGCGAAGTACTGGGGTCCCGGACGCTTCCGCGGAGCGCTGAAGGAGGCGATCCGCGAGCAACGGGTCCAGAAGGTGGCCCGCAACCGGATCGCGCCGGTCGACGGCCACCGCCCTCAGGGCTCCGGCTCGAACGGCGGCGGCCCGCAGGGCCGCGGTTAGGGGAAGCCCGGCACGAGGGCGCGCGGTTCGCCGCGCGCCCTCGTTCAGCGCAGGCTGTAGTGCAGGTGCACGAAGGTCCGCGCCGGCGAGGCAACCACCTCCAGCAGCCGCATCGGAGTCGTGTGCCTCCGTGGCAGCAGCGGAGCGCCGGCCCCGAGGGTGACCGGGGTGAGCGAGACCCACAGCTCGTCGAGCAGGTCATGGTCCAGGAACTGCCCGACCAGCTCGCCGCCGCCCACCAGCCACACGTTGCGGCCAGCCGCCGCCGTCACCATCTCCGCGTGCACGTCGGGCACGGGCGCGGAGGTGAACCGGAGGCGCGCGCCCTCGACCGGGATCAGATCGCGGTGGGTGAACACCCAGGTCGGCAGGGCGTCGTAGGGCCAGGCGTCCGGCTGCTCGCGCCGGATCCACTCGTAGGTGGTGGCCCCCATCGCCAGAGCGCCGACGTCGGCGATGAAGGCCGGGTAGGGGTTGGCCTCGTCGTCGCCGCCGGGCATCGAGAGCAGCCAGGAGAGGTCCTCGTGCTCGTCGGCGATGAAGCCGTCGAGGGAGGAGGCGACGAGGTACTGGGTCACGCTCACGGGTGCATCCTCGCATCGGGGACCGACAGCAGTGGCCGGAGCCGGCGCGGCCGTGCGTGACAGACTGCCCCGCATGCGAGTGGGACTGACCGGAGGCGTCGGCGCGGGCAAGAGCGCGGTGTCGGCGATCCTGCGCGAGCTGGGCGCGGTGGTGATCGACGCGGACGTGCTGTCGCGCGAGGCGGTGGCGAAGGGCACCGACGGGCTGGCCGAGATCGAGGCGGCGTTCGGGTCCCGGGTGCTCACGCCCTCCGGGGAGCTGGACCGTCCGGCGCTGGCCTCCGTGGTGTTCGCCGACGAGGCCGCGCGACGTCGCCTGGAGGCCATCGTGCACCCCCGGGTGCGGGCGCGCGCCGCGGAGATCGAGGCCGCGGCCGCACCGGGCGCCGTGGTGGTGCACGACATCCCGCTGCTGGCCGAGACCGGGCAGGCCGGCACCTTCGACGCGGTCGTGGTCGTCGATGCCCCGGTGGAGACTCCAGGTGGAGCGCCTCGTCGGGCTGCGCGGCATGAGCCCGGCGGACGCCGAGGCGCGGGTTGCCGCGCAGGCCACCCGGGCACAACGCCGGGCGATCGCGACGTACGTGGTCGACAACACCGGAACGCTCGAAGACCTCCGCGACCAGGTCACGGAGGTCTTCGAGAAGCTCGCCTCGGCGAGCCGGGACGGCGGCTGAGCCGCCCGGCTCACCGGTCGGTCTAGGCCGCGAGGTCCGGGTCGGCCAGGGTGCGCAGCTTCTGCAGCGCCTCCCGCTCGAGCTGGCGCACCCGCTCGGCGGAGATGCCGTGCTTCGCGCCGATGTCGGCCAGCTTGTGCTGGCGGCCGTCCACGAGGCCGTAGCGCGAGCGGATGATGTCCGCGGCCCGCTCGTCGAGCAGCTCCACCAGCCGGCCGAGCCGGTCGCGGGACTCCGTGTCCAGGAACGTGCTGTCCGGCCCGGGTGCCGTCTCCTGGGCGATCAGGTCCCCGAGCGAGGTGTCCCCGTCCTCGTCGACCGGCGTGTCCAGGCTGACGTGCTCGCGCCCCCAGGAGAGCAGGTCGAGGACCCGCTCGATGTCCATGTCGAGCTCGGCGGCGATCTCCTCCGGCTCCGGCTCCCGGCCGAGCTGCCGCTCCAGCGTGCGCCGCGCCGCACCCACCTGGTTGAGCTCCTCGACGACGTGGACGGGCAGCCGGACCACGCGCGCCTGCTGGGCGATCCCGCGGGTGATGGCCTGACGCACCCACCAGGTGGCGTACGTCGAGAACTTGTACCCCTTGGCGTAGTCGAACTTCTCGACCGCGCGGATGAGCCCGGTGTTGCCCTCCTGCACCAGGTCGAGCATCGGCATCTGGCTGCGCCCGTACTTGCGCGCGATCGAGACGACGAGCCGCAGGTTGGCCTCGATGAACCGCTGGATGGCCCGCTGGCCCTCCTCGGCAAGCCACTCGAGCTCTTCCTGGGTGGCCCACTTGGGTGCGCCACCCTTCTTCCGCCCGATCCTGCCCTCGTCGAGCAGGTGCTGGGCGAACAAGCCGGCCTCGATGGTCTTGCTCAGCTCGACTTCGGTGATAGCGTCGAGCAGCGGAGTACGTGCGATCTCGTCGAGGTACATCCCGACGCCGTCGCGCCCCTCGATCTCGCGAGTGTGCGTGCGACTGGTTGCCACGTGTGCTCCCTTCCTTTCGCAAGTCCGTACCCGCCGGTAGGACCTGTCATCACCACAACGACCGACGTGCCGTGGGGATTCCCATTCCCGTTCGATCCATGCGGCTTCTCCGCCCCGTTCGACGAGCGGGAGCTCCGCGGAGTTGCACGGCGGCCGGGATTTCAGGGACTTCTCAGGGCCACGTCACCCGGGGTTCGTCGCCGAGGTGCCGCCGGACGGGTCCGGGTGGCTCAGGCCAGGCCCACCTGGTCGAGCACCCAGGCCAGGGTGAACGCGCGGTCGCGCCAGGCGCGGTAGCGGCCGCTGACGCCGCCATGTCCGGCGGCCATCTCGGTCTTGAGCAGCACGTCCTCGGGGTTGCTGGCCGTGGCCCGCAGCCGCGCCACCCACTTCGCGGGCTCGACGTAGTGCACCCGGGTGTCGTGGAGGGAGGTCTCGGCGAGGATCGCCGGGTAGCGCTTGGCCTCGACGTTCTCGTAGGGGGAGTAGGACTTCATGTAGCGGTACACCTCGGGGTCCTCGAGCGGGTTGCCCCACTCCTCCCACTCGATGACGGTCAGCGGCAGCGCCGGGTCCAGGATCGTGGTGAGCGCGTCGACGAACGGTACGTCGGCCACGATGGCCCGGAACGCCTCCGGGGCCATGTTGGCGACCGCCCCCATCAGCAGCCCGCCCGCGCTACCGCCCTCCGCGACCAGCCGGTCGTGGGAGGTCCAGCCCTCGCGCACCAGGTGACGGGCGCAGGCGATGAAGTCGGTGAAGGTGGTGCGCTTGTGCAGCAGCTTGCCCTGGTCGTACCAGTGTCGCCCCATCTCGCCGCCGCCGCGGACGTGCGCGATGGCGTAGCCCATGCCACGGTCGAGCAGCGACAGGCGGGGGATGGAGAAGGCGGGATCCAGCGAGTCCTCGTAGGAGCCGTAGCCGTAGAGCAGCACCGGCATCGACCCGTTGCGGGGCGCCCCCCGCGGGCAGACCAGCGAGACCGGCACCAGCGCGCCGTCCTCCGCGGTCGCCCAGGTCCGGTGCTGCTCGTAGCGGGCAGGGTCGAAGTCCCCGAGCACCGGCACCTGTTTGAGCAGGGTTCGCTCGCGGGTGCCGACGTGGAAGTCGTACACCGACGGCGGCGTGGTCATCGTGGTGTAGCCGAAGCGCACCGTCGGCTGCGCGAACTCGGGGTTGCCGGACGCGCCCACCGTGTAGACCGGCTCGTCGAACTCGAGCAGGAAGTCCTCGCCGAGACCGTCGGGCGCGGCGTCGTCGAGGACGATCACCCGCAGCTGGGTGAGACCGTCGCTGCGCTGGCTGACCACCAGGTGCGTGGCGAAGGCCTCGACGTCCTCCAGGCGCACGCGAGGGTCGTGGCGGAGCAGGGGCTGCCACTGCTGTGGCGACGTCGCGGTGACCGGGGCCTTGGCCAGGGCGTAGTTCTCGGCGTCCTCGTTGTGCAGGATGAGCAGGCAGTCCTCGCCGCCGACGACCGCGTGCTCGACGCCGTACTCGATGCCCTGCCGGCGCGGCGCCACCGTCCGGAACTCGCCGGTGGGGTCCCCGGCGTCGAGGACGGCGTACTCGCTGGTGGTCTTGGACCCCGCCGCCAGCACCAGGTAGCGGTCGCTGCGGGTGCGGCCGATCGAGACCCAGAACCGTTCGTCGGTCTCGTGGTGCACCAGCACGTCGTCCTCGACCGGCGTGCCCAGGGTGTGCCGCCACACCTTGTCGACCCGCCAGGCGTCGTCGACGGTGGTGTAGAACAGCACCCGGCCGGCCAGGTCCCACACCGCCGCGCCGAGCGTGTTGGGGATCTCGTCGGGCAGGTACTCCCCGGTGTCCAGGTCCTTCACGCGCAGCAGGAAGCGCTCGCTGCCGACCGTGTCGGTGCTCACCGCCAGCAGGCGTCCGCCGGGGCTGACCGACGCGGTGCCCAGGCTGAAGAAGGCGTGGCCGGCGGCGAGCTCGTTCATGTCCAGCAGCACCTGCTCGCCGGGCACATCGGTGTCCACCGACAGCTTCGGCGGGGACCAGTCGTCGGGGTCGGTGACCGGGCACCGGCAGCTGATGCCGTACTCCTTGCCCTCCACCGAGCGGCCGTAGTACCACCAGTCGTGCATGCGGGAGGGGACCGAGAGGTCGGTCTCCTGGGTGCGGGCGCGGATCTCGCCGAAGATCTGCTCGCGCACCCCCGCCAGGTGCTCGGTGCGCGCTTCGGTGTAGGCGTTCTCGGCCTCCAGGTAGGCGAGGGTCTCCGGCGCGTCCTTGTCCCGGAGCCACTCGTACTCGTCGATGACCGTGTCGCCGTGGTGGGTCCTCGTGGTGGGGATCTTGCGGGCGACGGGAGGCTGCGGCATGGCCAGACCCTAACCCCCGTCGTACGGCGTCCGCGGACGGTCCGCCCGGCTACGACTCGGCCGTCGCGGCCACCGGCTGCAGCCCGGGGTCGTCGGCGCGAAAGGTCCGCACCGGACCGGGTGAGGTGTCGGCGGTCTCGAAGCGGACCGTGACCCGGCCCAGGCCCGCTCCCCAGACCCAGCCGCGCCCGTGCTCGCGATGCTCGACGTCCATCCCGGGCGCCCACGGGCGCCGACGGGTGACCCGTTCGATCACGGCGTCGGGCACCGTCTCCACAGGGTCGCCCGGATCCTGGTCGTACTCCTCGAACAGGTCCTCCTGGATCCAGTCGGCCAGCCCGGACACCCCCACCCCGAGCAGCCGCACCCCGCCGGAGGTGTCGACCTCCGCGAGCAGGCTCCGGGCCACCCGTGCCACGACCCGGCCGGTGTCGGTCGGCGCGGCCAGCGTCGCGGAGCGCGTGTGGGTGCTGAAGTCGTGCAACCGGACCTTGACGGTGATCGTGCGCCCGGAGAGCCGGGCCTTCCGCAGCCGCTCGGTCACCTTGGCCGCCTGTCGGTCCAGCAGTCCCTCCAGCAGCCGCCGGTCGACCAGGTCGATGTCGTAGGTGTCCTCCACGCTGACCGACTTGGCCTCCCGATCCGGCACCACGGCACGGTCGTCCTCGGCGCGGGCGAGTCGGTAGAGCCCGCTGCCGTGCGCCTGGCCGACGATCCTGACCAGCTCCTCCTCGGAGACGGCCTCGAGGTCCGCCACGGTGTGCACGCCGACCCTCCGCAGCCGCTCGGCGGTGGCCGGTCCCACGCCGGGGATCACCGACACCCGCATCGGACGCAGCAGGTCGCGCTCGGTGCCCGGCGCCACGACCACCAGACCGTCGGGCTTGTCGAGGTCGCTGGCGATCTTGGCCACCAGCTTCGAGGTGCCGATCCCCACCGAGCCGTGGAGACCTCCGGACACCTCGCGCACCGTGTCCTTCAGCCTGCGCCCCACCTCGGCGACCCCGCCGGCGGACAGGTCCGACAGGCCCGCGGCGGCGAGGTCGACGAACGCCTCGTCCAGGGACAGCGGCTCGACCAGCGGCGACAGCTCGCGCAGCGCGCTCATCACCGCGCGGCTGGTCTCCCGGTAGGCATGGAAGCGGCCACTGAGGAACGCCGCGTGCGGGCAGCGCCGCCGCGCCTCCGCGGTCGACATCGCGGAGTGGACGCCGAAGGCGCGCGCCTCGTACGACGCGGTCGCCACCACGCCCCGTGCCCCGACCCCGCCCACCACGACCGGCTTGCCGCGCAGCGAGGGCTTGTCGCGCTGCTCGACGGCGGCGAAGAACGCGTCGAGGTCGACGTGGAGGATCGTCGGGTCGGCGCGCACGCGCCCATCATGCCTCCGTGCGGGGCCGCCAGGAGACGGTCAGGGGCGGACCACGCCGACGGTGCCGTGCACGTGGCACACCGCCGCGACGGTGTTGAACACGCTGCCGTGCCAGCGCAGGTTGCGGTGCACCAGGTGCACCAGGCCCGCGGGCTCGTCGGTGGTGATGTGCAGCCGGTACTCCATCTCCACGAACCGGGGCGGTCGCGGCTGGCGAAGGGCGGTGACCTCGACCTCGGCGAGCTCATAGCGCAGCCCGAGCAGCCGGGCGGACCGCTCCAGGTTGCTCAGCAGGCAGGTGGCCAGCGCGCCCGCCAGCATGTTCCCGGCCTCGTCGCCGGCCGGCGACGGACCGTTCCCGGAGACGGCATGGAGCAGTGCGGGAACCGTGTCGGGGCAGGCGCGGGCATGCACGCGGTGCCAGGTCGGCGCCTCGGCGAGCACGAGCGGCGCCGGCGGTGCATCCGGGGTTGCGGGCTGGCTGGGCTGCGCCTCGAGTGCGCTCATGACAGTGAGGTTAGAGGCGACGCAGGCGGCGGCGGGAGAGGCCGTTGGACCCCCGTTGCCGGGGCCGACCGGTCGGGGCCCCTGGGCGGGCCAGCGCGGCGCGAGACCGGGCCGGGAACCGTCCCCAGGGACGGGCCGGCCGGAGTCGTCCCCAGCCGACGATGTCTGCTGCCGCGGCCGAGGTCGCGGGCGGCACGGTCGAGGCATGACCGACACCAAGACCCTGCGGGCCAAGACGCCCGCCGACCTGCTCGCGATGGTTCCCTACCTGCTCGGCTTCCACCCCGAGGACTCCCTGGTGCTGATAGCCCTCGGGGACGCCGGGCGACCCTTCCACGCCCGCGCCGACCTGCCGCACGACGCCGCCGACGTGGACCGGCTCGCCCGCCACCTCGGGTCGGCCGCGGGCCGCCAGGGCGTCCGCGCGGTGGCGCTGGTGGCCTACACCTGCGACGAGATGCTCGGCCGGGTCGCGACCGGTGCCCTCGCCCGGTGCCTCGACCAGCACGGGATCGAGGTCAAGGCCGCCGTGCGCGCTGACGGGGACCGCTGGTTCTGCCTCCACCCCGAGCCGTGCGCGTGCCCGGCCGCCGGCACGCCGTACGACGTCGCCAGCCACCCGTTCACGGCCGAGTCCGTGGTCGAGGGGCGGGTGACCTACGGCAGCCGCGAGGCGCTGCGTGACTCCCTGGTCGGCAACGACCCGGAGGAGGTGGAGGCGGTGGCCCGGGCCGCGGACGCCGCGCTGACGCGCTTCGCCGCCAGCTCCCGCCACCCTCTCGGGCCCGTCGACGCGGCGGCGGGCCGGGCGCACCTGGTCGCCGAGGGCCACTGGGTCGGGCACCGGGTCACCCGGTTCCTCGCCGACGGGACGCGACTGTGCGCCGAGGACGTCGGGCGCCTGCTGGTCGCGATGGTGTCCGTGGACGTGCGGGACGTCGCCTGGGCGCACATGTCCCGCGCCAACGCCGGTCGCCATGTCGACCTGTGGCGCGACGTCGTCCGGCGGGCGCCGCGCGACCTGCTCGCCGCGCCGGCCGCGTTGCTCGGGTTCGCGGCCTGGCTGTCCGGCGACGGCGCCCTGGCGTGGTGCGCGGTGGACCGTTGCCAGGAGGCGGAGCCCGACTACAGCCTGGCCGGGCTGCTCAGCGAGGCGCTGGCCGGTGCCGTGCCGCCGAGCACGTGGCGGCCGTTCTCGCCCGCGGAGCTGCCGCTGTTCGCGGGGTGACCTCGGCGGCGCGGAAGCTGGGTGGGCGGGCCTGCGTGCGCTTACGCTTCCGGCATGGGCGAAGAGGTGGCCGCGCAGGACTTCACGCGGGACGACCGCACCCGCTACCGGCAGAAGGTGCGCCGCTGCCTCGACGTGTTCGAGCGGATGCTGCGCGAGGCGCGCTTCGACGGGGACGACCCCATGACCGGCCTCGAGATCGAGCTCAACCTCGTCGACGACGCCGGCGACCCGGCGTTGAAGAACGCCGAGGCACTGGCGGCGATCGCCGACCCCGACTTCCAGACCGAGCTCGGGCAGTTCAACCTCGAGATCAACGTGCCGCCGAAGAGGCTCGAGGACCGCGGGTTCGCCGACTTCGAGCAGGGCGTGCGCCACAGCCTCAACGCGGCGGACGCCAAGGCCGTCGCGGTGGGCGCGCACCTGGTCATGATCGGCATCCTGCCGACGTTGGCCGGCGGGCACATGGCGCCCACGTCGCTGAGCGCGAACCCGCGGTACCGGCTGCTCAGCGACCAGATCCTCGCCGCGCGGGGCGAGGACATCGTGATCGACATCAGCGGTCCGGAACGGCTGCGCACGACCGCGGACTCGATCGTGCCCGAGGCCGCGTGCACGAGTACCCAGCTGCACATCCAGGTGTGCCCGGACGACTTCGCGTCGTACTGGAACGCCTCCCAGGCGGTCTCCGGGGTGCAGCTCGCGCTGGGAGCGAACTCGCCGTTCCTGCTCGGCCGCGAGCTGTGGCGGGAGACGCGGATCCCGCTGTTCGAGCAGGCCACCGACACCCGCAGCGAGGAGCTGAAGGCCCAAGGGGTGCGGCCCCGGGTGTGGTTCGGCGAACGGTGGATCACCTCGATCTTCGACCTGTTCGAGGAGAACGTCCGCTACTTCCCGGCCCTGCTGCCGGTCCTCGAGGAGGAGGACCCGCTGGAGGTGCTCGAGGCGGGCGGGACTCCCCGGCTCGCCGAGCTGCGGCTCCACAACGGCACCGTCTACCGCTGGAACCGACCGGTGTACGACGTGGTCCACGGCACCCCGCACCTGCGGGTCGAGAACCGGGTCCTGCCCGCCGGACCCACCGTCGTCGACACCATGGCCAACGCCGCCTTCTACTTCGGGCTGGTGCGCACGCTGGCCGAGCACGAGCGGCCGTTGTGGTCGCAGATGTCCTTCAGCGCCGCCGAGGAGAACTTCCACCTGGCCGCGCGGCACGGGATCGAGGCGCAGCTGTACTGGCCGGGAGTCGGCCAGGTCGCGGCCGTCGAGCTCGTGCTGCGCAGGCTGCTGCCGATGGCGCACGCCGGGCTCGACGCCTGGGGTGTCCGCGCGGAGGAGCGGGACCGGCTGCTCGGCGTCATCGAGCAGCGGTGCCTGACCGAGCGCAACGGCGCCTCTTGGTTCGTCGACCGCTTCCACGACCGGCTGTCGAGCAGCGAGGGGGAGCGCCCGGCGGCGTTGCGCAGCACCCTCGACGACTACCGCGCGCACATGCACGCCAACGAACCGGTGCACAGCTGGGAGTGAGCCGTCGGCCTCACAACCGCAGCCGCTTCCACGTCCTTGTCTCGCCGGTGACCACGTCGCGCCACCCGGTCCGGGTGAGCACGTGGAAACCGGCCAGCGCCCGGCCGTGGATCGCGAACGCGGTGCGTGCCGCGGCGAACCACGCGGCGTCCTCGTCGTGCGGCTCCGGCACCCCGGGGCGCAGCAGCCAGGCGCGGTCCCAGCACGCAGGGGTGTCCTCCACCAGGTCGCTCAGCACGTCCACGCGCAGGCCGGGGTCGACGACCGGCAGGTCCTGGGCTCGCACCACGAATCCGGTGCGCGCCCCGCCGAGCCTGCCCACCTGCACGGTGCTGTCGAAGCGGCGGCGGCGCTCGCGCCGGCGGAACCGGCCCACCTCCTCGCGGAGCAGGCGGTGCACGTCGTCGGTCGTGTCCATCCGCCCAGCCTGCCGTGCTGGCCGGACCGGCGCGGCGCCTTGTCCACAGCCGGTGCCGGCCCTGCGCGTGCGGTACGGTCGCCTCGAACGCTCGGGGAGAGTCGAGGATCACAGGAGGGTCGATGGGGACCATCGTCGTCGGTTACGTGCCCAAGGCGGAGGGCAAGGCGGCGTTGCGCCGCGCGACCGAGGAGGCGCGGCTCCGGCAGGCTCGGCTGGTCGTGATCAACTCCCACCGCGGCGGCCGCGAGTTCGACAGCGACGACGCCATCGAGAGCGAGTCGCAGCTCGAGGAGGTGCGCTCGTTGCTGCGTGACTCGGGAGTCGAGCACGAGGTGCGCCAGCTCGTGCGCGGCATGGACCCCGCCGAGGACCTGATCAACGTCGCCACCGAGGTGGACGCCGAGTTCATCGTCATCGGGCTGCGCCGCCGCTCGCCCGTCGGCAAGCTGATCTTGGGCAGCAACGCCCAGCGTGTGCTGCTCGACGCACCATGCGCGGTGCTCGCCGTCAAGTCCGGCGAGTAACCGCCAAGGGGTCACCACCTCCTCCCTTTCCGCGGCGTGTCGCGGCGTTCGTGACTCATCGCCGACGTGCGCTGCGTCCGACCGTGCCGCTGGTCCGTCGGGCCCGGACCTGGCGGCACGTCGCCGCGCCGTACGCCGGCCCGCCGAGCGGTTGGCTGACGGGCCGGTGCGGGGATCCCCCGCGGCTACCCGGCCACGTGATGGCGAAGGTGCGGAGGGACCGCACGGCGTGATGACCGGGCGCCGGGTGGGTACCGGCTCGGGTGCCCACTCACCCAGGGTTGGCCTTGGTTTGGTGGACCGTCGTGTCACAATGTGTGGAGCGGCTCTTGACGTGTACGGGCTTTGCCGCGCCCGACAACCGCTGTACGAGAGGTAGTTCGTGTCGACGAGCACGTCCCGCAAGCTCCCCGCTGCTGTTCTCGCCCATCCCGACGTCGTCGCGCTGGTGGAGGAGGGCAGGTCCACCGGGCAGGTGACCGCCGACGCGCTCCGTGGCGCCACCGATCGCGCGGACATCTCTCCGCAGCACCTCAAGGCGCTGCTGCGCTTCCTGAGCGAGGAGGGGGTCGCGGTGGTCGTTCCCGCCGATGACACCGCGGGTCCGCGCAAGCGCGTCGCCGCCGCTTCCGGGACAGGCCGCGCCACCGTGAAGGCGAGCGCGAAGAAGGCCCCGGCCAAGAAGGCCGCAGAGGCGAAGAAGGCTCCCGCCAAGAAGGCCGCCGCCAAGGCCGCGCCGGTGGCCGAGGATCCGGGCGCCGAGGTCGAGGGCGGCGGGCCGCAGCCGGCGGTCGGCCCCGACGGCAAGAAGGTGCTCCCCGACCTGCCCGACGAGGCGTTCGAGAAGGACCTGGCCGAGGATCCCACCCTCAAGGAGGAGGAGGACGAGAGCAAGGGCTTCGTCGTCTCCCAGGCCGACGACTCCGACGAGCCCGTGCAGCAGGTCATGGTCGCCGGCGCGACCGCGGACCCGGTCAAGGACTACCTGAAGCAGATCGGCAAGGTGCCGCTGCTCAACGCCGAGATGGAGGTCGAGCTCGCCAAGCGGATCGAGGCCGGCCTCTTCGCCGACGAGAAGCTCGCCCAGGGCGGCAAGATCTCCGCGAAGCTCCTCGAGGAGCTCGAGTGGATCGCAGAGGACGGTCGGCGTGCCAAGAACCATCTGCTGGAGGCGAACCTGCGGCTGGTGGTCTCGCTGGCCAAGCGCTACACCGGTCGCGGGATGCTGTTCCTGGACCTGATCCAGGAAGGCAACCTCGGTCTGATCCGCGCGGTCGAGAAGTTCGACTACACCAAGGGCTACAAGTTCTCCACCTACGCCACCTGGTGGATCCGGCAGGCGATCACCCGGGCGATGGCCGACCAGGCGCGCACGATCCGCATCCCGGTCCACATGGTGGAGGTCATCAACAAGCTGGCCCGCGTACAGCGGCAGATGCTGCAGGACCTCGGCCGCGAGCCCACCCCCGAGGAGCTGGCCAAGGAGCTCGACATGACCCCGGAGAAGGTCATCGAGGTCCAGAAGTACGGCCGCGAGCCGATCTCCCTGCACACCCCGCTGGGCGAGGACGGCGACTCGGAGTTCGGTGACCTCATCGAGGACTCCGAGGCGATCGTGCCCGCCGATGCGGTGTCCTTCACCCTGCTGCAGGAGCAGCTGCACGCCGTGCTGGACACGCTGTCCGAGCGGGAGGCCGGGGTGGTGTCGATGCGGTTCGGCCTCACCGACGGCCAGCCGAAGACGCTGGACGAGATCGGGAAGGTGTACGGCGTGACCCGCGAGCGGATCCGCCAGATCGAGTCCAAGACCATGTCGAAGCTCCGGCACCCGTCGCGCTCGCAGGTGCTGCGCGACTACCTCGACTGACGCGGCGTCCACCCGCCGGCCAGGGCCGTCTTCCCCGTGGGAGGACGGCCCTCGCCCTGTTCCGGCCTACCCGCCGGCGACCAGCGCGATCGCCAGCGCGCACAGCGCGAGGCCGATGCCCTGCGACCGGTGCAGCCGCTCGTGCAGGACCAGGGCGGCCAGCAGCACGGTGGTCGCCGGGTACAACGAGGCGAGCACGCCGGAGACCGTCAGGTAGCCGTGCTGCGTGGCCAGCAGGAACATGCCGGTCGCGCCGGCGCCCAGCGGGCCCGTCAGCGTCGCCCAGCGCACCGGACGCCCCCGGGGCACCCACGGCGCGCGGAGCATCAGCGCCAGGACGACGACGGTCGGCACCGAGACGGCCTGGGTGAGGGTGAGTGGCATCAGGCCGGCGCGGTCGGGCACCTGACCCAGTGCGGCGAACAGCACGCCGAAGCCGAGCCCGGACAGGATGCCGTCCACGACTCCCTCGGCGAGTGACGTGCGCGCAGGAGCGCTCGGCTCCGGCTCCGGCGCCCTCGCCACCAGCCAGATGGCGGGCAGCGCCAGCGCGATCCCGGACCAGACGGCTGCGGAGAGGCGTTCCCCGGTGAGCGCCCCGACCAGCACCGGAACCACCGCGGAGCCCACGGCGGACAACGGCGAGACGACCGCCATCCGTCCCGAGGCCAGGCCGCGGTAGAGGAAGCCGGTGCCGATGCCGCCGCCGAGGCCGGCCACCAGCCCCCACCCGAGGTCACCGGCGGTGGGGTCGCCGTGCCCGGTCACCGCGAACAGCAGGATGCACGCCGTCGCCGAGGCCTGGCCGAGCACGGCCACCGACCACGGCGACGTACGTCGCGAGACAAGGCCGCCGACGAAGTCGGACAGACCGTAGGCCAGCGCGGAGCCCAGGGCGAGGAGGACGCCCATCAACGCTGGATCGGGCTGCGCCCGTCGCGCGCCAGCCGTGTGCGCCGCTCACTGGTGTCCACGGGGCCTACCCTGGCATGCCCGGCGTCCAGAACGACGTCAGGCCCCGGGCCGAAGCCCGGGGCCTGACGTCGTGCTCTGCGCTGGTTCAGCGCTCCTCTTGCGGAGCCGACGGCGGTGTCTCCACCAGCTTGCCGGTCTCGTCGTGGACGCTGACCGCGATCTCACGAAGCTTGTCCCCGTGCGCACGTGCGTGGTGGCCGCAGAACAGCAGCTCACCGCCACCGGCGAGCTCGACGCGGAGGTAGGCCTGGGCTCCGCATCGGTCGCAGCGGTCCACAGCGGTCAGGGGCGTAGTGGGTGCAACTGCAGTGGTCACGTGAGGCCTCTTTTCCTTCCTTGGTGCCTGCTGAACGTCACGCAGGGGGGTTCCGTTCCCGCGTCCCGTCTCACCGGGCACAACATCCAATCACGCTTCAGGCTTCCCGCCCGTGGTCGGTTTCGCCCGTGAGACCGGGTGACCTCTCCCACATGCGCGCTGCTTCATCTGCGTCGTCCGAAGGCCACCCAGTCTTACTCGGCTTGGACCCCGAGGGTTGCCAATCCCCAGATCTTGAAACCTTCGTGTCTGGTTCGTGACCTCCGGGCCAGTGGTTGGGTGTCCACCGCGCCATCGTGGCGTGCCGCCGCGCCGATTCGCGGTAGGCGTGGCGATTCCGAGGCTTGGGCGTGTCGCGAGTAGATTTGTGCTCGCGCCGTACGGCGCGTCACGAACCGCACCCACGAGGAGCACCGTGCCTGCCCGCACCGCCGGAGGGACCAAGATCGACAACGCCTACAACGCCCAGCACCTGCTGGTCCTCGAGGGGCTGGAGGCGGTGCGCAAGCGCCCGGGCATGTACATCGGCTCCACGGACACGCGCGGGCTCATGCACTGCGTGTGGGAGATCATCGACAACGGTGTCGACGAGGCGCTTGCCGGGGCCGCCCAGCGCATCGAGGTGACCCTGCACCCCGACGGGTCGGTGGAGGTCCACGACGACGGTCGCGGTATCCCGGTCGACAAGGAGCCGCGCACGGGGCTGCCGGGCGTCGAGGTGGTCTACACCAAGCTGCACGCCGGCGGGAAGTTCGGCGGCGGCTCCTACGTCGCCACCGGTGGCCTGCACGGCGTGGGGGCCTCGGTGGTCAACGCGCTGTCCTCGCGGCTCGACGTCGATGTCGAACGGGCACCGGTGATCCAGGGGATGTCGTTCCAACGCGGTGTGCCCGGTGTGTTCGACGGTGAAGGTCCCACGGCCTCGTTCACCCCGCAGTCGGGGCTGACCCGCAAGGGCGCGAGGGTCAAGAGGGGGGTCACCGGGACCCGCGTGCGGTTCTGGCCGGACCGGCAGATCTTCACCAAGGACGCGACCTTCGTCTTCGACGAGCTGGTCACCCGCGCGCGGCAGACCTCGTTCATCGTGCCTGGCCTGGAGCTGGTGATCCGGGACCTGCGCGGCCAGGAGCCGGTGGAGGAGAGCTTCAAGCACGACGGCGGCATCAGCGAGTTCTGCGACTTCCTCGCCTCGGACGAGCCGGTGACCGAGATCCTGCGCCTGGAGGGGCACGACAACTTCACCGAGACGGTGCCGCTGCTCGACGAGCAGGGGCACATGACCCCCCAGGACGTGGAGCGGGACCTGGCCGTCGACGTCGCGGTGCGGTGGGGGAGCGGCTACGACACCGAGCTGCGCTCGTTCGTCAATGTCATCGCCACCCCGAAGGGCGGGACCCACGTCGCCGGCTTCGAGCAGGCGGTCACCAAGACGTTCAACGACGTGCTCCGCGCGACGAAGACGCTGAAGACCGCCGAGGCGGACGTCATCAAGGACGACGTGCTCGAGGGGCTCACCGCGGTGGTGACGGTGCGGCTCGCCGAACCCCAGTTCGAGGGCCAGACCAAGGAGGTCCTCGGCACGCCGGCGGTGCGGTCGATCGTCCGGAAGGTGGTCAGCGCCGAGCTCAAGAAGTTCCTGACGTCGGCGAAGAAGGCCGAGAAGCAGCAGGCGAAGACGGTCCTGGAGAAGGTCGCCAACGCCTCGCGGACCCGCATCGCGGCCCGGCAGCACAAGGAGACCCAGCGCCGCAAGAACGCCCTGGAGTCGAGCGCCCTGCCGGCGAAGCTGGCCGACTGCCGCTCCAACGACGTCGACCGCAGCGAGCTGTTCATCGTCGAGGGCGACTCCGCGCTCGGCACCGCCAAGCTGGCCCGCAACTCGGAGTTCCAGGCGCTGCTGCCGATCCGCGGCAAGATCCTCAACGTGCAGAAGGCCTCGGTGGCCGACATGCTCAAGAACGCGGAATGCGCCTCGATCATCCAGGTGGTGGGCGCGGGGTCGGGGCGCACGTTCGACCTCGACGCGGCTCGCTACGGCCGGATCATCTTCATGGCCGACGCGGACTCCGACGGTGCCCACATCCGGACGCTGCTCACCACCCTGTTCTTCAAGTACATGCGGCCGCTGATCGAGGAAGGGCGGGTCTTCTCCGCGGTCCCGCCGCTGCACCGCATCGAGCTGTCGAACCCGAAGAAGGGCATGGACAAGTACGTCTACACCTACTCCGACCACGAGCTGCAGCGGAAGCTCGCCGAGCTCTCGAAGAAGGGGGTGCGGTGGAAGGACCCGGTCCAGCGCTACAAGGGTCTCGGCGAGATGGACGCCGACCAGCTCGCGGAGACCACGATGGACCCGCGGCACCGGACGCTGCGCCGGATCACCGTGGATGACGCGGACACGGCCGCCTCGGTGTTCGAGCTGCTGATGGGCTCCGAGGTCGCGCCCCGCAAGGACTTCATCGTCCAGGGCGCCTACGACATCGAAGCCGACTCCATCGACACCTAGCGGCCGCCCCGGCCAGGCGGGCGCACGTCATACGGGCCGGGCGCCGGGGCCGTGACCACGTATGACGTCCGCGCGCACGTCGTACGGCCGGGACGGTCAGACCAGCTGGTCGAGCAGCCCGGTGTCCACGTCGTACAGGAAGCCGCCGACCTCGACCGTGTTCGGGATGAGCGGGTGCGCCTGGACCTTGTGGACGTCGTCGCGCAGCGCGGCCTCCTGGTCCGGGACGACGCCGAAGGTCTGCCACGAGGCGTCCTGCCCGGCCGACTCTCCGACCCGCCGGCGCATCTCCTCCAGCGAGGAGCTGGCCATCGCGCACCGGGTGTGCGGGACGACCAGGATGCGGCGGACGTTGAGCAGGTGCACGCCGAGGACGAGGGCCTCGAGGGCGGCGTCGGTGACCCGGCCGCCCGGGTTGCGGAAGATCTTGGCGTCACCGGGGGAGAGGCCGATCATGCGCAACGGGTCGATCCGCGAGTCCATGCAGGTGACCAGCGCGACCCCTGCCTTCGCGATCCCGTCGAAACCGCCGAGCGCGAAGGCCTTGGCGTACTCACGGTTGGCTGTCAACAAATCCGAGAATGCGTCGCTCACGAGGGTCAACCTAGCGAACGTCGGCGCTCGCGCGTAGGGTCCGGATCACGCTCCAGGCGTGGGTGTGGCCAGGGTCACCGCGGACGCCTGGTGGCTGCCCCGAGTGCCGGCGGTGCGGAACAGGATCGCCGCGAGGAGCCCGGCCACTCCCGCACACGCCGCCGCGCCGACGAACACGGTGTGCAGCTGGGCCAGGCCGGCTTCCTTGAGCAACGTCGTGTACGCCTCACACTGCGTCCGCGACCCGCACACCTGGGCCGGCGACGGGAGGTCGGCGGCCACCGCGTAGTAGCGCCGCAACCCCAGCGTGGTCAGGGTGCTGATGCCGACGAGCATGCCCACCATCCGCGCCACGACCAGCAACGCCGAGGACAGGCCGTGAACCGCGGTCTCGGTGGTGGCCAGCAGCACGGCGTTGACCGGTGCGAGCGCCAGCCCGAACCCGAGCCCGGTCAGGACCAGAGGCATGGTCGCCACGGGGGAGGCCAGGGTGTCGACGCCCCAGGAGGCCATCCACGCGAAGCCGCCCGCAGCCAGCGCCATCCCGGCCGCCGTGACGGCGCCGGCCGCGACGTGGCGGACCAGCAGGCCGCCGGCCAGCGCCCCCACCGGCAGGGCGACCAGCAGCCTGACCAGGACGAGCGCGGCGTCGAGCTGGGAGTCCGGGAAGACGGTGAGCCGGGCGAACAGCGGTACGTCGACCAGGGCGGCGATCAACGCGGCGCCGACGAAGAAGCTGACCAGCAACGACGCCCACGCCGGCGTTCGTCGAAGCGCGCCCGCGGGGACCAGCGGTCGGGAGGCCCGGCGGTGGTGCCACCCGAAGGCGACCGCGACCACGACCACCCCGGCCAGCAGCCAGGGTCCCGCCGGGGAGAGCACGGCCACCTGCGGGTCCGCGGTCGCGAACGCGAGCACCACGCCGGCCAGTGCCAGCCCCAGCAGACCGGCGCCGACCAGGTCGGCCTCGCGCACGGTGCGCGCCCAGCCGCGGAGGTCCACCAGGGACCGGTCGGCCCACCAGCACCGCGCGAGCAGCCCAGCCGCGAGCAGCACGGTCGCCAGACCCACGGGAGCCAGCCACCGCGAGGTGCCGGCCAGGGGCAGGAACGCCAAGCCGGTGGTGACGCCGGAGGTCAAGCGCGCCGGCTGCACCATGGTGAGCCCGAATGCAGCGAGGGTCGCGCCGGCGAGCAGGAGCCCGAGCGGGTCGCGGGGACGCCTCGACCACGTGCGCGGAGGGGTCACGGACGGTGCGACACGCCGCCGAGGTGAGGGAGCTGGTGACCCCTCGGCGGGTTGGGGGGACGCCGGGCTGCGCAGGGCCGCGAGGGCGGCGGCGAGCACCACGGCGGAGAGGACGTTGAGCGCGAAGATCATCTGCCAGCCCGCGACGGCGAGCACCGCGGCGCCGTACAGCGGACCCAGCACGCTGCCGAGCTCCTGCACCGCCCCGACGAGGCCGAGGGGCACGCCGCGGCGCTCGGGCGGGTACAGGTCCGCCACCAGGGCCAGGGTGGTCGGCACCAGACCGCCGCCGCCGAGACCCTGGAGGAACCTGCCGACCACCATGCTCGGCAGGTCGTAGGCGAGCGCGGTCACCAGCGAGCCCAGCGCGAACACCAGCAGGGCGGCCACCAGCACCGGTGTCCGTCCCCGCAGGTCGGCGACGCGGCCGACCAGCGGCAGGATCGCGACGTAGCCGAGCAGGAAGCCGGACACGATCGGGGCGGCGCGCTGCAGCTCGTCGACGGAGAGCCCGACGCCGGCCATCATGTCCGGCAGGGCGAGCACCACCACGTAGGTGTCGGCCGCCGCGAACGCCACGGCGACCGCGGCCACCGCGAGCAGCAGCCGGGGAGCGCGGGTCACGGGGCCTTGATCTGCGGGTGCGCGCCGTAGTCGTCGAAGGTGACGGTGTAGGTCACGTTGCCGCCGGTCGGGTAGAACGGCCCGGTGAGCGTCGCCCGGTGCAGCCGGTGGTCGCCGCCGACCTCGAACGTGGCGTCGAAGGCGGCCGTGGAGTCCGCGCTGGGGATCACCGCCGCGACCGCCGACCCCGGGACCGTGCCCGAGTAGGCCTCCACGACCTGCTTGCCGTCGCGGGTCTGCTTGCCGGCGGTCAGGTCCCGGGCTCGGGTCAGCAGGGACGACAGCCCACCCTGGGTGTCCATGAGCGTCGCCGGGTCCGGGGCGCCGTAGTCCTTCGGCTTGATCCGGACGTACTTGGTCGTGAACGGCAGCACCGCGTAGACCGCCCCGCCGGTGGCGATCACCTTGGCGTCCGCCGAGATCCCGCTCGCGACGACCTTGATGCTGCCCTTGAAGGCCGGGTCGTGCGTGCCCACGCCGTCGGCGGCGAGCAGCCCGCTCACCCCTCGCGGCAGGTGGTCGGTCGACAGCGTGAGGTGCACCCCCGAGGTGCGGTCGAGCGTCCTCTTCGCCGCCGTCATCGCCTGTGCAGGGGTGAGCTGCTCGCCTCCGCCGTTGCTGCAGCCGCCGAGTCCGGCCGAGACGGGCAGCGCCGCCAGCAGCGCGACGGCGACCGGCACCCGGTTGCGGGAGGTGGTCATGCGGGCAACTCTGCCATGCCGCGGACCTACACCCCCGGCAGCAGCGCGGCGACCGGGCCCTCGACCGCGACGATCGGCTGGGATCCGGGGACGCCGGAGCCGTCGCGCCGTCCGTTGGCCTCAGGCAGCTCCACGGGCGCCCCGCTGGCCGCGGCGGCGTGCGCGGGGCCAGGGCCGGCCCAGGCGAACACCAGCGTGTCCTCGCCCTTGAGGAAGCGGTGGCAGCGGACGCCTCCGGTGCCACGGCCCTTGGCCGGGTACTCGGTGAACGGTGCCACCTTCACCGAGCCGGGCTCGGTGCCCGGCAGCGCGGTGCTCGAACCGGACACGGTCACCACGACGGTGGCCTCGGTGGGGGTGAACGCGCCGAAGAACACCACCCGCTGCCCGGCCGGGACCCGCACGCCGGCCACGCCGCCACCCGCGCGCCCCTGCGGGCGCACCGCGTCGGCGGCGAAGTGCAGCAGCTGGGCGTCGGAGGTGACGAAGCACAGCTCCTCCTCCCCGGTGGTCAGCTCGACCGCGCCGACGACCTCGTCGCCGTCGGTGAGACGGATCACCTCCCAGGCGTCCTTGTGGGCCAGGAGCTCGGGGTTGACCCGCTTCACCACGCCGTCCCGGGTGCCGAGCGCCAGCCCGGGTCCCTCGACGTCGAACGAGGTGAGCCCCAGCACGCGCTCGCCCGTCTCCAGCGCCAGGAACTCGCTGATCGGCGCCCCGCCCTGCAGGTGCGGGGCGTTGGCGGTCGCCGGCAGGGTCGGCAGGTCGAGCACGTCCAGCTTGGCGACCCGGCCCGCGCTGGTCAGGACGCCGACCTGGCCGCGGGCGGTGGAGCGTACGGCGGACACGACGACGTCGTGCTTGGTCCGGCCGCCCCCCGAGCCGGGAGGCGCGGTGTCGCTGGTGCGGGCCAGCAGGCCGGCCGAGGACAGCAGCACGAAGCACGGGTCGTCGGCGACCTCGAGGGGGACCGTGGCGGAGACCGGCTGGCCGGCGGACTCCAGCAGCACGGTGCGTCGCGGGGTGCCGTAGGTCTTGGCCACCTCGCCGAGCTCGTCGGAGACCACCTGCCGCAGCAGCGACTCGTCCGCGAGGATCGCGTCGAGGCCGGCGATGGTCTCCTCCAGCTCGGTCTTCTCCTTCTCCAGCTCGATGCGGGAGAACTTGGTCAGCCGGCGCAGGGGCATGTCCAGGATGTAGGTGGCCTGCACCTCGGTGAGGTCGAAGACCGTGATCAGCCGCTCCCGGGCCTGCTCGGCGTTGTCGCTGGAGCGGATCACCGCGATGACCTCGTCGATGTCCAGGATCGCGACGAGCAGGCCGTCCACCAGGTGCAGCCGGTCGGCGGCCTTGCCGCGCCGGAAGACCGACCGGCGGCGGACGACGTCGTAGCGGTGCTCGAGGAAGACCTCCAGCATCTCCTTCAACCCGAGCGTCCGCGGCTGCCCGTCGACGAGCGCGACCGCGTTGATGCCGAAGGAGTCCTCCATCGGGGTGAGCTTGTAGAGCTGCTCCAGGAGCGCCTCGGGGTGGAAGCCGTTCTTGATCTCGATGACCAGGCGCATGCCCTTGGCCCGGTCGGTGAGGTCCTTGACGTCGGCGATGCCCTGCAGCTTCTTGCCCTGCACGAGCGTCTTGATCCGCTCGATCACCTTCTCCGGCCCGACGCCGTACGGCAGCTCGGTCACCACGATGCCCTTGCGGCGCGGCGTCACGCTCTCGACGCGGGCGGTGGCGCGCATCTTGAACGACCCCTTGCCGGTCTCGTAGGCGTCGCGCACGCCGTCGAGGCCGACGATCTTGCCCCCGGTGGGCAGGTCCGGGCCGGGGATGAACCGCATCAGCGCCTCGAGGTCGGCGTCGGGCCGGGTGATCAGGTGCCGCAGCGCCTGCACCACCTCGACGAGGTTGTGCGGCGCGATGTTGGTCGCCATGCCCACCGCGATGCCGGCCGCCCCGTTGACGATCAGGTTGGGGATCGCCGCGGGGAGCACGGCCGGCTCAAGTTCGCGGCTGTCGTAGTTCGGCTTGAAGTCGACGGTGTCCTCGTCGATCGACTGGGTCATCGCCAGCGCCGCGGGCGCCATCCGGCACTCGGTGTAGCGCATGGCGGCCGGCGGGTCGTCGGGGGAGCCGAAGTTTCCGTGCCCGTCGACCATCGGCACCCGCAGCGACCAGGCCTGGACCATGCGCACCAGGGCGTCGTAGATCGCGCCGTCGCCGTGCGGGTGCAGCCGGCCCATCACCTCGCCGACGACACGGGCGCTCTTGACGTGACCGCGGTCGGGCCGCAGGTTCATGTCGGCCATCGTGTACAGGATGCGCCGCTGCACCGGCTTCAGGCCGTCCTTGGCGTCCGGCAGCGCGCGGCTGTAGATCACCGAGTAGGCGTACTCGAGAAAGCTGGTGCGCATCTCGTCGCCCACGTCGATGTCGAGGATGTTCTCCTCGAAGTCCTCGGGCAGGGGAGGTTGCTTGGTGCTCCTGGCCATGGCGCCCATTCTCACCCGCGGGGTGAACCACCGGCGTCGGGGCACGCCGTGAGGTGGGCGGAGGCGATAGATTCGCCAGCGTGGACGCGGAGCTGACCGAGCACGACTACCCGAAGCACTGGGAGGCCGATGTCCTCCTGCGTGACGGCCAGGCTGCCCACCTGCGCCCGATCAGCGGCGACGACGAGGACCTCCTCGTCGAGTTCTACGAGCAGGTCTCGGCGGAGTCGAAGTACCTGCGGTTCTTCGCGCCGATGCCGCGGCTGTCGGACAAGGACGTCCGGCGCTTCACCCACGTCGACCACCACGACCGGGTCGCGTTCGTGCTCACCGTCGCGAACAAGATGATCGCGGTCGGCCGCTTCGACCGGCTCCCGGACGTCAAGACCGAGGACGGGGAGAGCGTCACCGAGGCGGAGGTGGCCTTCCTGGTCCAGGACGCCCACCAGGGGCGCGGCATCGCCCAGCTGCTCCTCGAGCACCTCGCCCAGGCCGGCCGGGAACGCGGCATCGACCGGTTCGTCGCCGAGGTGCTCCCCGAGAACCAGCGGATGATCCAGATCTTCCGGGAGGCCGGCTACCAGGTGGCCGGCGGCTTCGAGGAGGGGGTGATGCGGCTGGAGTTCCCGATCGACGCGACGGACACGTCGATCTCGGTGATGCAGGCCCGCGAGCACCGGGCGGAGGCCGCCTCCATCCAGCTGTTCTTCAACGCCCGCAGCGTCGCGGTGGTCGGCGCCTCGCGCCGCCAGGACACCATCGGCCAGACGCTGGTGCGCAACCTGGTCCTCGGCGACTACCAGGGCCGGGTGTACGTCGTGAACCCCGCGGCCGACTCCGTGGCCGGGCTGCCGGCGTACTCCTCGGTGACCGACATCCCCGACGAGGTGGACATCGCCGTGGTCGCCGTGCCCGCCGACGCGGTCCACGACGTCGTCTTGGACTGCGCCGCCAAGGGCGTGCACGGGCTGGTCGTGGTGTCCTCGGGGTTCGCCGAGACCGGCGACGAGGGCCGCCAGCGGCAGCGCCGACTCGTCGGGCTGGCACGCAGCTACGGCCTGCGCCTGGTCGGCCCGAACTGTCTGGGCATCATCAACACCGCCGCGGACTTCTCCCTCAACGCCTCCCTCTCGACGGTGATGCCGCCGCGCGGGCGGGCCGGGTTCTTCTGCCAGTCCGGGGCGCTGGGCGTGGCGATCCTGGAGCGCGTGGCGCGCCGGGGCCTGGGCCTGTCGACGTTCGTCAGTGCCGGCAACCGTGCCGACGTGTCCGGCAACGACCTGCTCCAGTACTGGGAGGAGGACGACCGCACCGAGGTGGTCCTGCTCTACCTGGAGTCCATCGGGAACCCGCGCAAGTTCAGCCGCATCGCGCGGCGGGTCTCGCGCCGCAAGCCGGTGATCGCGGTGAAGTCCGGACGCACCACCCAGGGTGTGCCGATGGGCCACGCGGTGCGCGCGATGCTGGCGCCGCAGGCCGCCGTGGACGCGATGTTCCGGCAGGCCGGGGTGATCCAGGTCGAGACGCTCGACGAGATGTTCGACGTCGCCCAGCTCGTGGCGCACCAGCCGTTGCCGAAGGGGCCGCGGGTCCGGATCGTCGGCAACTCCGACGCGCTCGGGCTGCTGGCCGCGGACGCCGCGGCTGCCGCGGGCCTGGAGGTGCGCGACCCCGTGGCGCTGGGGGCGGACGCGACCGCGGAGGACTTCGAGGAGGCGCTCGACGCCGCGATCGACGACCCCGAGGTCGACTCCGTGGTGGCGGTGTTCATCCCGCCGCTGAACACCACCGGCGTGGAGGTCGCGAACGTGCTCGCGGCCGTGGGGGAACAGTCCGACAAGCCGCTGGTGTCGACGTTCCTCGCCACCGAGGGCGTGCCCGAGCTGCTGCGGGTCCCCGACGTCGCGGGCAGCACGGCCGGCCGCGGCTCGGTCCCGTCGTACCCTGCCGTCGAGTCCGCCGTGCGCGCCCTGGCCCGGGTGGTGGAGTACGCCGCCTGGCTGCGGAAGCCGGAGGGCGAGCTGGTGCCCTCCGACGCGGTGGACGCCGACGAGGCCCGCCGGATGGTCAACGAGATCCTGATGCGCGACCACGACGGTCGCGACCTGACCTTCGACGAGCTCCGGGCGCTGCTGGCCACCTACGGCATCGACATGTGGGACCGCATCCGGGTGGCCACCGAGAACGAGGCCGTGGCCGCGGCGGAGAAGCTCGGCTGGGACGTCGTGCTCAAGGCGACCGCCGAGCACCTGCGGCAGCGGCCCGACCTGGCCCACGTGTGGCGCAACATCGACACCCCGGACGAGATGCGCGACGCCTGGCGCACCATGCACGCCTTGATCGACCACCCCGAGTCCGCCGGCTTCATCGTGCAGAAGGTCGCCAAGCCGGGCGTGCCGGTGACGCTCGGGGGCGTGGAGGACCCGCTGTTCGGGCCGGTCGTCTCCTTCGGTGTCTCCGGCGCCACCACCGAGCTGCTCGGGGACCGGTCCTACCGGATCCCGCCGATGCACAGTGGCGAGGTCGCCGACATGGTCCGCGAGATCAAGGCCGCGCCGCTGCTGTTCGGCTGGCGCGGCAGCGAGCCCGTCGACGTGGCCGCGATCGAGTCGCTGCTGCTGCGCATCGCGCAGCTGAAGAACGACCTGCCGCAGGTGCGCTCGCTCGAGCTGCCCCTCGTGCTGGTCGGCGCGCACGGGGCGACGGTGCTGCATGCGGTGGGCCGCGTCGAGCCGGTCGCCGATGCCCGGTCGGACTGGTTCGTGCGGCGGCTGTCCGCGCAGCTGGGAGACACGCTGCCCGGGTGAGGCCGGAAGTGAGCCGGTTCACGCCCCATCCGGCCGTAATTCATTCGCCCACGAGTGGGTCTTACCGGACACTAGGTCGGTGAGCAGCGCACCCCTCCCCGTGACCACCGGACAGCCCGGGCTCGACCCGCGCGTCCGGCGCATCTTCGTCGGCTTCGCGCTGTCCGCGCTCGGCGGCGGGCTGACCATGCCGTTCCTCTACGTCTACCTGGCGCAGGTGCGCGGCATCCCGACCGCGACCGTGGGACTGCTGTTCGCGTGGATGGGGGTGCTCGGCTTCGCCGGGTCCCCGGTCGGAGGCACGCTCATCGACCGGTTCGGGCCGCGGCCGATCATCCTCTCGGGCCTGTGCGTCGAGGCGCTCGGCACGGCCGCGCTGCCGCAGGTGCACACCGCCTGGGGCGCCTGGCTGGTGGCCACCTTCCTCAGCGTCGGCACGCTCGGCCTCTGGCCCGCCTCGACGGCGATGCTGACCCGGCTGGTGCCCGAGGAGCGCAGGGAGAAGGTCTACGGCGTCCAGTTCATGCTGCTCAACGCCGGGCTCGGCGTCGGCGGCGTGATCAGCGGGCTGCTGGTCGACATGCACCACCCGTCGACGTTCGAGCGGTTGTACTACCTGGACGCGCTGTCCTACCTCGCCTACGTGGCGGTCGTGCTGAGCCTGCCGCGGGGCACCGGGGCGCTGCCGGTGAAGGACTCCGAGGCCGGGGTCGACGAGGTGACCCCGCAGCCGGGGTGGGGGACGGTGCTGCGCGACCGCACCCTGCTGCGCGTGGTGGCTGCCTGCCTCGTCGCGGTGACCTTCGGCTACGCGCAGTTCGAGGCCGGCTTCGCGGCGTACACGGTCGGGGTGGCCGGTGTGCCGGCGCGCTGGCTCGGCTGGGCCTTCGGGGCGAACACCGCGACGATCGTCCTCGGCCAGCTGGTGGCGCTGCGGCTGGTCAAGGGCCGCAGCCGCGCCCGGATGCTCGCCCTGGCCACCGCGGTGTGGTCGGTGTCGTGGGCGGTCATCGCGCTCTCCGACGCGGTGCCGCCCGGCGCCGCGGTCACGCTGGTGATCGTCGGCCTCGGGGTCTTCGGCCTCGGCGAGACGTTCTGGGCACCGATCGCCCCGGCCATCGTCAACGACCTGGCCAGCGAGGAGCTGAGGGGCCGCTACAACGCCCTGCAGGGGATGACCTGGACGGTGGCCAACGTGGTGGGTCCGGCGGCAGCCGGGCTCCTGATCGGCAACGGCCTGGTGCACGTGTGGGTCGCCTGCACCGTGGGCGGCACCGCCCTCGCCTCGGTCATCTTCCTGCGGCTGCGTCGCCACCTGACCCCGGCGCAGGACGGCCGGGAGCGCGTCGCGGTCGAGCTGGCCGCCTGACCGGCGGTGCCAGGCGGGGTGACCGGGGCGGGCCGGGTCTCCACAGCCCGGCCGGTTCCCGGGGCCGCCCCATGACAGACTTGCGCGCATGACCGACCGCTCGCTCGACCTCTACGGCGCCATCGAGGCGTCCGGCTACTACCCCGATGTCGTGAGCGACGCGGTGCGCTCAGCGGTGGCCGGGGAGCCGGTCGTCTCCTACCTGGTGCACCACGAGCCGACCATCGACGAGCGTGACGAGGTGCGGCGCCACGTGACCGTGCTGGTGCTCACCGGCTCGCGGCTGATCCTGGCGCACACCGACGAGCACGACCCGGACGACCTGCTCCCCGCGCCCTACACCTCCACCTCGACCGAGGCGGTCATGCTGGCCGCGGTCGGTCGGTCGTGGTCAACCGCATGGTCGCCAACCCGGCCTCCTACGACGGGCGGCGCGTCCCGGCGCCCGGCGCCAACGAGGCGGTGCTCACCATCGGCTGGGGCGCGGTGGGGCGCATCGACCTGGAGCCGGCGGCTGCGCGACCCCGACTGCGAGGCCGACCACGGCTACACGGGCATGGTCGCCTCCGACGACTTCTCGCTGCGGGTCAGCTCCGCGGCCGAGGGCCCGGAGGCCGTCGCCAACCTGCTCACGTTCGCCGACGCCCTCTCCGCGCGCACACCGGCCACGGCAGCCACGGTGCCCGATGACGTTCGTCGACCCGTCGTACGGCGGCCGCTCGCTCGGGGACGTGCTGCCGGCCGTCGCCCGCGCACTCGGGGTCGAGGCGGGACTGCCCGAGGTCGAGCTCGCGCTGCCCGCCGGCTCAGAAGCTACGTGGTCTTCCTCGTCGACGGGCTCGGCTACGAGCTGCTGCGCGACCACGCCGACGACGCGCCCTTCCTCCACGCGCCTGCTGACGGAGAGCCCGGACCCGGCGCACGGCGGGGGTGCCCTCCACGACCGCCACCAGCCTCACCTCGCTCGGCACGGCACTGCCGCCCGGCAGCCACGGGATCGTCGGGTTCACCTCGCGCATCCCCGGGACCGACGACCTGCTCAACGCGCTGGCGTGGGACAGGGACGTCGACCCGCCCGCCAGTGGCAGCCGCACCCGACCGCGCTCGCGCGGCTCGCCGGCGGCCGGGGTGCACGCCACGGTGGTCAACAAGCGCGAGTTCGCCGGCTCGGGGCTGACCGTGGCCGGCCAGCGCGGTGCGGAGTTCGTCGGCGCCGACAAGGTCGGGGAGCGGATGGCCGCGGTGCTCGCGGCGTCCGCGACGGACCCCGTCGCTCACCTACATGTACGACGGCGACCTCGACTGGACCGGCCATCGCTACGGGGTCGCGTCCACCCACTGGCGCCTCCAGCTGTCGATGATCGACGCGGCGACCGAGCAGCTGCGCGAGACGCTGCCCGACGACGTGCGCATCCTCGTGGTCGCCGACCACGGCATGGTGGACTCCCCGACCGCCAGCCGCCTCGACGTGGACGAGCACCCGCGACCTGCTCGACGGCGTGGGGCTGCTCGGGGGCGAGGCGCGGTTCCGCCAGCTGTACTGCCGCGCCGGCGCGGTCGACGACGTGCTCGCCGCGTGGCGGGAGGTGGTCGGCGAGCGCGCCGAGGTGCTGACCCGGGACGAGGCCCTGGGCCGGGGCTGGTTCGGGAGCTGGAGCCGCAGGTGCGGCCCACGGATCGGGGACGTCCTGGTCGCCTGCCGCGACGACTTCTCGGTGATGAGCAGCCGCGCGTTCCCCTACGAGGCGACGCTGGTCGGGCATGCACGGCTCGCTGACCCCGGCGGAGATGCTGGTCCCGGTGCTGGTGGCCTGAACCCGGCTGCCGGTGCCGGAGTGGCGCTGGCATGATCGCCGGCGTGGCTGAACTCCATTTCTTCACCGGCACCATGGACTCGGGGAAGTCCACGCTCGCTCTCCAGACCAACCACAACCACGCGGCGCGGGGCCGGACCGGCCGGATCTTCACCACCCACGACCGGGCGGGCGCCGCCACCCTGTCCAGCCGGCTCGGGCTCCAGCACGAGGCGCATCGAGGTGCCGCCGACTTCGACTTCTGGAACTACGTCGTCGCGCTCGCTGACCCACGGCGCGCGCATCGACTACCTGGTCTGCGACGAGGCGCAGTTCTACACCCCCGAGCAGATCGACCAGCTCGCCCGCATCGTCGACGAGCTCCAGATCGACGTGTTCGCCTTCGGCATCCTCACCGACTTCCGCACCCACCTGTTCGCCGGGCTCGGCGCGGCTCGTGGAGCTCGCGGACCGGATGCACGTCCTGCAGGTCGAGGCATTGTGCTGGTGCGGCAAGCGGGCGACCCACAACGCGCGCACCGAGAACGGCGAGATGGTCACCGAGGGGGAGGTGATCGTGGTGGGCGACACGGAGGCTCGCGACGACGCCCGGCGTCGACACCGGGGGTCGGCTACGAGGTGCTGTGCCGCCAGCACCACCGCCGCCGGCTCACCGCTGCGCGCGCCAAGGCGGTGTCCGATGGTGCCGGAGCCGCTGCCGTTCGCCTGAGCGCGGCCCTGGCTGGCAGGATCGGCTCATGACCGCTGATCACGTCGCCCGCACGGCTCGCGCCGACCTGCTCGAGCGCGGTCGACCGTGCTCGACGTGCGCTGGCAGCTCGGCCGCGACGACGGCCACGCGGCAGTACCTCGCGGGCACGTCCCCGGCGCGTCGTACGTCGACCTCGAGCACCGACCTCGCCGACCCGCCCGCCGGCGACCGGGGCCGCCACCCGCTGCCGGACCCGGACCGGTTCGCGGCGGCGATGCGCCGCGGCGGGGTGCGACCGCGACCGGCCGGTCGTGGTCTACGACGACGTCGGGGGCACGTCCGCGGCCCGGTGCTGGTGGCTGCTGCGCTACCACGGCCACGCGACGTGCGGCTGCTCGACGGCGGCTGGTCCGGCGTAGGTCGCAGCCGGCGGGGCCGTCGAGACGCGGCGAGGCCCGGGGCGCCACGTCGGCGCCCGAGGCGTTCCGCCGCGGACCCGGGACACCTGCCGCGTCGTGGATGCCGACGGGGCCGGCCCGGCTGGCGCGCGAGGGCGTGCTGCTCGACGCCCGGGCGCCGGAGCGGTTCCGCGGCGAGGTCGGAGCCGGTCGACCCGGTCGCCGGACACATCCCGGGCGCGGTGAACGTGCCCACGGCGGCGAACCTCACCGAGGAGCCCGCCGGCACGGGCGCGGTTCAAGTCGCCGGACGACCTGTCGGCCCGCTACGAGTCGCCCTGCGCGAGCCGACGGCCGCTCCGCCGGGGCTGCGGGCAGCACCGGGCGCCGAGGTCGGGCGTCTACTGCGGTTCCGGGGTCACCGCCGCCCACGACGTGCTTCGCGCTGCACCTGCTCGGCATCGAGGCCGCGCTCTACCCCGGCTCGTGGAGCGACTGGGTCGCCGACCCGGACCGGCCCGTCGAGACCGCCTGAGCGACCTCCCGCGGTCGACGGCGGGCTGCAGAACGCGCCACGACAGCGGGACGCCGGCGGGCGCCGGCTACCAGTGCACGCCCTTGAGCAGCTGGGCGAGCAGCAGCTGCTGCGGGGTGGCCTCCGGCTCGGCAGCGTGCCGCGTGCCGCGGCGGAGTCGGGGAACACCTGGTAGGCCAGGTGCAGCACCCGGAACGTGGCCTGCGGGTGCCACGGTGTGCGCCACCGCGCCGAGGTGCCCAGGGCCGTGTTGATCTCGTGCGGGCGCTCCACCATGGCCCGCATCACCATGTCCGCCGCCTGGGCGGGGGTGATGGTGGGGAACTTCTGGTAGATCTTCGTCGGCGCGATCATCGGCGTGCGCACCAGCGGCATGTGCACGGTGGTGAAGCTGATGCCGTCGCCGACGAGCTCGGAGCTGACCACGTTGCTCCAGGCGTCCAGCGCCGCCTTGGAGGCGACGTAGGCGCTGAACCGGGGCGGGTTGGTCTGCACGCCGATGGAGCTGACGTTGACGACGTGCCCGCCGCTGCTGCTCACGCATCGCGGGCAGCAGCCCCATGACGAGCCGGATCGGCGCCGAAGTAGTTCAGCTGCATGGTGCGCTCGAAGTCGTGGAAGCGGTCCTCGGCTCGAGCCGAGCGACCGGCGGATCGACCGGCCGGCGTTGTTGACGACGAAGTCGACCGACGTCGTGGTCGGCACGAGCTGGTCGCACAGGGCGTCGATCGCCTCGAGGTCGGACAGGTCGCAGGCGTAGACGAGCGCCGTCCCCCCGCGGGCCTCGATCTCCGCGCGGGTCTCCTCGAGCTTGTCCTTGCCGCGCGCGACCAGGAGCGGGATGCCTCCGGCCTGGGCGACCTTGAGGGCGGTGACCTTGCCGATCCCGGACGAGGCGCCGGTGATCACGACGGTCCGGCCCGCCGAGCGCCTCGCGCACCGTCGCGTCGCGCGCCGGTGCCGGTCGTCGAGGTGCTCCTCCCAGTAGCTCCACAGCGTCGCTGCGTAGCTCTCCAGGTCGGGGCAGGCGATGCCCGAGCCGGCCAGCGCGCGTTCGGTACGCCGCGAGGCGAACACGGTCGGGAACGCCACGTGCTCGAGCACCTCCGGCGGCACGCCGAGCCGGCCGATCGTCTCGCGCAGCGCCACCCGGGCCGGCGGCAGCCGCAGGCCGGTCGCGCAGTGCACCGGGGCGCAGGGCGCGGGGCAGCAGCGTCCGTGGGCAGCAGCCCGGTGACCCGCCGGTCGACCGGCACCGCGAAGCGGGGTGCACCCGCCGCGGCGGCGAACGCGTTGACCACCTCGACCGTCGGCTGCGGCTCGGGGTTGACCAGGTGGAAGGCCTCGCCGTCGAGGCCGGGCACGTGAGCCAGGTGGTCCATGGCCTTGGCCACGTAGTCGACCGGCACCACGTTGGTGTCGCCGAGGTCCACGCCGACGCAGCGGCACCCACTGCGGCAGGACGTCGCGCAGCCGCTTGAACAGCGGGAAGAAGTAGTAGGGCCCGTCGACCTTGTCCATCTCGCCGGTCTCGGAGTGCCCGACCACCACGGCGGGGCGGTAGACCCGCCACGGGACGTGGGACTCCTCGCGCACCATGCGCTCGGACTCGAACTTCGTCCGGTGGTACGTCGAGGGCAGCCCCTGGCCCTCGTCGAACATCGTCTCGTCGAAGACGCCGACGTAGTCGCCGGCGACGGCGACGGAGGAGACGTGGTGGAAGGCCCCGCCGCCCAGCGCCTCGGCGAGCTCGAGCGCGTCCCGGGTGCCGCCCGACGTTGAGCCGCTCGTTGAGCTCGTCGGAGGCGGTCATGTCGTACATCGCTGCGAGGTGGAAGAAGTGGTCGATCTCGTCGCGGTGCGCCGCCACCCAGACCGGCCACCCCGAGACGGGGCCGGTGAGGTCACCGACGACCGGTGTCACCCGGCCGGGGTGCCCCCAGGGCGGCGCAGCCGCCTCAGCCGGGCGCGCGAGCCCGTCGCGCACCAGCACGAACACCTCGCCCTCGGGGTGGTCGAGGAGCTCGTGGACGAGGTGGCGGCCGATGAAACCGGTCGCGCCGGTGACGAAGTAGGCCATGGGAGCCATCCGGGGGTCGAGGGTCGGCGGGCGGTCACCGCAACCGGGCGAGTACGGATCAACCAGACATTACTGCTCGGTAACCGACCTGTGAAGGGGCCTCAGTCCCCTCGGCCGCCGCCGAACATGATCTCGTCCCAGCTCGGGACCGAGGCACGGCCCTTGTTCTTCTTCACCTGGCGGCGGCTGGGCTGCTGCCGCTTGGCCGCGTCGTCTCCGGCGTCCTGCTCGGCTGGGTTCGATGGTCCTCGGCGTCCTGCTCCGCCGCCGGGGCGGCGGGTTCCTCGGGGGCCTCCGGAGCCTCGGGGATCGCCGACGTCGCGACCGGGCGCTCGGCGGCCGGCCGGGCCGGCCGGGCCGGCCGGTCGGTGGCCTGGGTGTCCATCCAGCCCGGCTCCCGCCGGTTCGCGGCGCGGGCCGCGCCGGTCCTCGCGCACCGCGCGCACCGACGCGCTCAGGTCGACGGTGGGCTCCTCCGCCTCCGAGTCCGCGCCGGACGACGGGGCGGGGTCCGCGCTGACCATGCCGATGGCGTCCTCGCCGAGCGGGAGCTCCAGGTCACCGGGGTCGCCGGGCTCACCGGGCACCGCCGAGAGCCGCCGTCCCGGGCCGGCGGTGGCGGCGGGCGTCTCCGGGGGCTCTCCGACCAGGCGACGTGCCTCGTCGTCCTCGGGAACCACGTAGCGGCCCGGGGCGTCGAAGACGAACTCGGCGCGTGGGCCGCGTCACCGGAGCCCGGCGGTAGTCCGCCACCAGCGTCCAGCGGCCGTCCTCCCGCCGCCAGGCATCCCACTCCACCGCAGCGGGGTCCACGTTGCGCGCGCGCAGGTGCTCGGCGACCGCGTCGCCGAGCGGGCGGGACGGCCCCTCACCGGACCGGCGACGCACGGAGGCCCGCTGGGCACGCTCGGCGATGTGCGCGCGCTCGGCCAGCACCGGGGTGGCGTAGCTCATGACCCGGTCCAGCGTGGTCTGGGCGGCGGCGGCGACGCTCTCGGGGCTCTCGCCGGCCCGGATCCGGGCCTGGATGTCGCGGGGCCGCAGTGCGCTCTCCATCGTGATCTCCAACTGGCCGATTCGGGTGCCCTCGCCGCGCAGGGCCGAGCGGAGCCGGTGGTCGACGGGCAGCGTGAACTCGTCGCCCGCGTCGCTGACCAGGACGAGCCTCGCGCTGTCCGTCGCTCAGGCCCACGACCGTGAGGTCCTGCGCTTCATGTGCGGCGACCGCTCCTCTGGCTACTGTTCGTGGCCCCGAGCCTACTTCAGCAGACCACCGCGGCCCGGCACGCTCGGCGCGGGTCGCTCGTGTCGATACCGTGAGCACCCGTGAGCCCGCTGTCCCCTTCGTCCGCCGTGTCCCTCGTGGCCGCGGGTGCGGCCCTCGACGTACGCCACCCCGGCGTGGCGCTCATCGTGCTCGACCTGGTGGGCATCGCGTGTTCGCGCTCTCGGGGGGACTGGTCGCCGTGCGCAAGGACCTCGATATCTTCGGCGTGCTCGTGCTGGCGCTCACCACCGGGCTGGGCGGGGGCTTCATCCGCGACGTGCTGATCGGCGCGCGTGCCGCCGACCGCGCTGGCGGACTGGCGCTACCTCGTCGTGCCCGTGGCCGCCGGGCTGGTCACCTTCTGGCTCCATCCGGCCCTGGGACGCATGGAGCGGTTGGTCAACGTCTTCGACGCCGCGGGGCTGGCGGCTGTTCTGCGTCAACGGCGCACTGAAGGCCCTCGCCTACGGGTTGGGGCCGCTGCCCGCGGCGATGCTCGGGATGGTCACCGGCATCGGCGGGGGCATGGTCCGCGACGTGCTCGCCGGACGGGTCCCGCTCGTGCTCCGCGGGGAGCTCTACGCCACGCCGGCGCTGCTGGGCGCGGGGATCGCGGTCGTCGGACGCGAGCTGGGAGCTCCCGCGGCGGTGGTCGCGGGACCGGCGGCGCTGGCCTGCTTCGGGTGGCGGTTGCTGGCGATGCGCCGGGGCTGGAACGCGCCGCGGCCGTCGGCCCCGTCCAGCACCTGAAAGGCCGGACTCTCGGCCTCCGTGCCGCTGCGGGGCATACTCGAGACGTGACCGTCTCCGTACTCGACGGCGTGCGCCGCCAGATGGGCGACCGGCTGTTCGCGCGGGTGGCCGGCCCCGAGGGTCCCCGCCGCAGGGACCGCATCCACCGCACGCCCGGACCGCGCTGGTTCCCCGAAGGCAGCGCGATCCGTCGGGTGCACGGCGACGCCTCGATGTTCGTCGGCGGCATCCGGGCGCTGCTGCTGCAGTCGCTGCACCCCTTGGCGATGGCGGGGGTGGCGGCGCACTCGGGGTTCAAGGGCGACCCGTGGGGCCGGCTCCAGCGCACCAGCCACTTCCTGGCCGTCACCACGTTCGGGACCGCGCAGGACGCCGAGACGATGGTGGCGGCCGATCCGGCGCGTGCACGAGTCGGTGGCGGCACTGCCCCGGACGGGCGGCCCTACGCGGCCTCCGACCCGCATCTGCTGCGCTGGGTGCACGTGGCGGAGATCGACAGCTTCCTCTCCGCCCACCAGCGCTACGGCGCCCGGCCCCTCGACGCCCAGGAGCGCGACCGCTACGTCGCGAGACCGCCACGGTCGCGCGGGCGCTCGGTGCGAGGCGCCGCCGCGCACCGAGGCGGAGCTCGCCGCGCAGCTCGAGGCGTTCCGGCCCGAGCTGGCCGCGACCCCCGAGGCCCGCCAGACCGCGCGGTTCCTCCTGCTGACCCCTCCGCTGCCGCCGCTGGCGCGCGGGCCGTACGCCGCCCTCGCCGCCGCCGCCGTGAGCCTGCTGCCGCCCTGGGCGCGCCGCGAGCTGCTGGTGCCTCGGCTGCCGCTCACCGAGGCCGTGGTAGTGCGCGCGGCCGGGGAGGCGGTCACCCGGACGATCCGGTGGGCGATGACGCCGGCCCAGTGACGTCGCCGGTGATCTCGCCGCCGGATCGCCCCGGTGCCGGGTCAGCGGCCCCGGGACCGACCCGCAGCAGCCTCGCGGCGAACGCCCACCGACGCCGCGGCCAGCCCCGCCGCCGCGGGCACCCAGTAGCCGGGCGAGGCGCCGTACCTGTCCACGACCACCCCCACCAGGGCGGCTCCCGGGGCCACCCCGGCGCTGAGCCCGGTGGAGAAGACGGCGATGCCTTCGGTGATCCTGCCGGCCGGGACGGTCTGCTCGATCCAGGAGACCGCGGCGATGAGGGTCGGGGAGACCGCGAAGCCCGCGAGGAAGAGGACCGCCCCGACCGACGGGAACCCGGGCAGGAACGGCAGCGGCACCATCAGCAGCCCCAGGAGCAGCAGGCCCCACCGGAACCGGGTGCTGTGGGCGGTGCGCAGCGGCACCGCCCCGGTCACCGCTCCGGAGAACAGGCTGCCCAGCGACCACACGGCGAGCAGCAGGCCGGAGGCCGGCTTGTCGCCGAGCTCGTCGGCGAACGCGACGGTCGCCACCTCGGCGCCTCCGAACAGCATGCCCATCCCGAAGGCGGAGGCGGTCAGGGGCGCCAGCACGGCCCATCCCATCGGCCCGGCGCCGTGCGGCCGGTGGCGGCCTCCCGGCGGTGGCTCGGTGCCTCGCTGGGCGACCAGGGCCAGGGTGCCGAGCACCCCCGCGGTGCCGGCGGCGGTCAGGCCGGCGAGCGGGTGCACCGCGGTGGCCAGCACCGTGACCAGCGCCGGACCGACCACGAACACCGTCTCGTCGACGACCGCCTCCAGGGCGAAGGCCGTCGGCAGCAGGTGCCGCGTCGGGTACCAGGTGCGACCACCGGGCGCGGACGCACGACCCGATCTGGGGCTGGGCGGCACCGGCGAGCGCGGCCCCGACGTGGGGCACGGCGTGGGCCAGCCTGCCTCGACCGCGACCATCATCAGCGCCAGCCCGGCGGCGAACACCACGATCGTCACCGGAAGCACGCGGCTCTGGCCGCGGCGGTCGACGAGCCGGCCCTGCAGCACCGCGAACCCCGCGGTGGCGATGAGGTACGACGCGGAGACCGCGCCGGCCAGCGAGTACGACCCGGTGCGCGTCGACACCAGCAGCACGATGCCGAGGCTCACCATGGAGATCGGCAGCCGCGCCACCAGACCGGCTCAGCGAGAACGCGCACCGCGCCCGGGAGCGACAGCACCCGCCGGTAGGTCCTGATCATCCGCGATCCTAAGGACTCCGCGCAGACGGCCATGAGCGACTCCACCCCCTCCCTAGGATGTGGAACATGCACCCGACATCTCGCCGTACGACGCGCTCCTGCTGGTCTCCTTCGGGGGGCCGGAGAAGCCGGAGGACGTGGTGCCGTTCCTGGAGAACGTCACCCGCGGCCGGGGGATCCCGCGCGACGCCTCGAGGAGGTGGGCGAGCACTACTTCCTCTTCGGCGGGCGCAGCCCGATCAACGACCAGAACCGCGCGTTCCTCGCCGCGCTCGAGGAGGACCTGCCGCCGCCGGGCATCGACATCCCGGTCTACTGGGGCAACCGCAACTGGGACCCCTACCTCGCCGACACGCTCCGGCAGATGGCGCGAGGACGGCGTGCAGCGGGCCGCCTGCCTGGTCACCAGCGCCTACTCGTCGTACTCCGGCTGCCGGCAGTACCGCGAGAACCTCGCCGACGCGGTCGCCGAGGTCGGGGCCGGGGCGCCACGCCTGGACCGGCTGCGCCACTACTTCAACCACCCCGGCTTCGTCGAGCCGATGGTCGACGCCACGCTGGCGGCGCTGGCCGAGCTGGGCGACGACCGGCCGGCACGACGCGCACGTCGCTCTTCGTGACCCACTCGATCCCCGCTGGCCATGAACGATGCGAGCGGGCCCGAAGGCGGCGCCTACGTCGCCCAGCACCTCGCGTGGCCGAGGAGATCGTGCGAGCGGGTGCGCCAGGAGACCGGGCACCGGTACGCCGCGCAGCTGGTGTACTGCTCCCGGTCCGGTGCCGCCGCACGTCCCGTGGCTCGAGCCGGACGTCAACGACCACCTCGAGGAGCTCGCCGACGGGGCGTGCCCGCGGTCGTCGTGGTCCCGATCGGGTTCGTCTCCGACCACATGGAGGTCGTCTACGACCTCGACACCGAGGCGCGGGCGACCGCCGAGAAGGTCGGGCTCGAGTTCGTGCGCGCGGCGACGGCCGGGCTGGACCCGCGGTTCGTCGCCATGGTGCGCGACCTGCTGCTCGAGCGCGCGGCCGTCGAGCGCGGCGAGCGAGGTGAGCCGGGCGGCGGTCGGGCGCCCTGCCCGCCTCGTGGGACTCTGCCCGGCGGGCTGCTGCGCGAACCCGCGCGGCCCGCGCCCCGCCCTGTGCGGGCGAGGACTGACCGCGTGGCCGTGGACCCCGACGGAGCTGCTCGAGCTGGCCCGGAGCGTCGCCGTGGAGGCGGCCGAGCTGGTGCGCGACCCGGCGCCGCGAGGGCGTCGAGGTGGCCGCCACCAAGTCCAGCGCGGTCGACGTCGTGACCGAGGCGGACCGCGCCTGCGGAGCGGCTGATCCACGACCGGCTCGCTGCGCGCGCGCCCCGAGGACGGGTTCCTCGGCGAGGAGGGCGACGAGGCCGAGTCCGCCAGCGGGGTCACCTGGGTGGTCGACCCGATCGACGGCACCGTGAACTTCCTCTACGGCATCCCGCAGTACGCCGTTCGATCGCGGCCACCCGTGGACGGCGGCGTCGGTGGCCGGCGTGGTCGTCAACGTCGCGAGCGGGGAGCTGCTGGACCGCGACCCGCGGCGGCGGAGCCGCGTTCTGCGACGGCCGCCGGCTCGTGGTGCGCGCGGCCGTGCCGCTGGCGCAGCGGCTGGTGGCCACCGGCTTCAACTACGTGCGCGAGGTCCGGCGCCCTCCAGGCGGAGGCCGTCGGCCGGATGCTCGCCGAGGTCCGCGACGTCCGCCGCATGGGCTCCGCGGCGCTGGACCTGTGCGCGGTCGCCGCGGGCCGGCTGGACGGCTACGTCGAGGAGGGCCTGAACGCCTGGGACCTGGCCGCCGGGCGGGCTCGTCGCGACGGAGGCCGGGGCCGCGGTTCACAGCGGCGTCCGGGAGTCGGTGGGCAGACCTGCGTCGTGTGCGCGCCGGCGGACGGGTTCGACGACTTCCTGCGCCCTCGTGGACGAGTGCGGGTTCCTGCGGGCACAAAGCGCGACCCCCTCACGTTCAGCGCGTGCCGGCCGCACAGCGCCGGTGTGAGTCGTGGCCCAGGTACACGATGTGGGACTGGCGCGTGCGCGCGCACGGCTCGCATGGTGCACAATCCGCTCGACCTCGCGACCGCACCGCCGAGACGACCCATTGGCACTCCACGGGGGCAGGAGAGGCACGATGGCCACCGACTACGACGCCCCGCGCAAGACCGAGGAAGACCAGAGCGAGGAGAGCCTCGAGGAGCTCAAGGCTCGCCGCCACGACAAGAACTCCGGGCAAGGTCGACGAGGACGAGGCGGAGGCCGCGGAGTCGTTCGAGCTCCCCGGTGCGGACCTCTCGCACGAGGAGCTCGCGGTCGAGGTGAGCCCGCGCCAGGAGGACGAGTTCACCTGCATGAGCTGCTTCCTGGTCCACCACCGCAGCCAGCTGGCCGACCCCGAGCGGCTGATCTGCCGCGACTGCGCCTGAGACGCGCCAGCAGGCACGGAGAAGGGGACGGCGTGCACGCCGTCCCCTTCTCCGTGCCCTTCTGCGCCGGTCTCCCGCAAGCCCGGCGGCGGACGCCGGTGCCGGGCTTGCGGAGAGGTCAGGACCTGTCGTCCTGGAGGCTCGGGGGCAGGTGGCCGGTCGACTTGCGGTAGTAGTTCGCCGCCTTTCGAGAGGCCAGCATCCGGGCCAGCCCGACGGACACGCCGCTGACCACGGCCCACGCCGCCGCCTCGCCGATCGACACGTCCGGGTGTGCCGGGTTCTGCGGGGGGTTCTTGCCGGTGGACAGCTTCCACGTGGCGGTGATGGCCTTGCGGGTGGCCAGGGTGGCCCCCACCGTGGCGCCCAGTCCCATCACGGACCAGACCTTCGAACCCGATGCCATGTGTTCCTCCTGTCGGGGACGGCGCGCCCGTCTGCCACAGCCGCGCTGCCGGTGGGCGCTGACCCGGGGCGCGAGCCTAGTCAGGCCGCCGGGAGGCTTGGCCGACGCCAGCGCGGCGGCGAGCCGACGCGGCGGCGGGTGGCCACCAGCCAGTACGGCGTCGGGTCGGCCGGGTCGGCGATGTCGACCCGCACCGCGCGGCGCAGGTAGGGCCGCAGCAGCAAGTACGCCCGGGCGTCGGCCTGCGCGCCCGCGAGGAGCCGCGCGTGCTCGGGGTCGAGGGCGGTCACCTCACCGACCAGGTGCACCGGGACCTCGGCGCGTCCCGCGCGGAACATCCCGTCGCGCACGGACAGCCGCGCGGCGCCGTACCCGACGAACAGCCCGGTGCTCAGCGCCACCAGCACCCCGGTGACCAGGAACGCCACCCACGCCGGTGTCGCGACCAGGAAGGCGACGAGCACGCTGGCCACGAACATGGTCGCCAGCGCCCACCAGCGTGCGGGGACGCCGAGCCGCTCCGTGTACGGCGATGCCGGGGTCGGCACCGGGATGGACGGCTGGGGGCTCACGCGGCTCACTCGGCTCGGCTCTCGACGGGCGGGACCGGACGCGGACGGCCGGTCGGACGGCACGGCAATCCTGACACTTCCGGGCGCACGCGGCGGGCTAGGGTCGGCAACATGGTCGAGATCCTCATCACCCGCCTCGACGAGGCGCGCCGCTCCCGTCGTACGCGCACCCCGGCGATGCCGGCGCGGACCTGACCACCACGGTCGACCTCACCCTGGCGCCGGGGGAGCGGGCGCTGGTGCCCACCGGGATCGGCATCGCGCTCCCCGAAGGCTACGTCGCCCTGGTCCACCCCCGCTCCGGGCTGGCCGCCCGGCACGGGCTGTCGATCGTGAACGCGCCGGGCACCGTGGACGCGGGCTACCGCGGCGAGATCAAGGTGCTGCTGGTCAACCTCGACCCGCACGCGCCGATCAGGCTGCACCGCGGCGACCGCATCGCCCAGCTGGTGGTTCAGCGTGTGGAGCATGCCCGGTTCGTCGAGGTGGAGGGCCTGCCCGCGTCTGTGCGCGGCGAGGGCGGGTACGGTTCCACCGGCGGTTTCGCCAGCAGGCCCGACAGCAACCGGCTCGCCGTGACCGGGGAGGAGACGCAGTGAGGTTCCGACGCAGGACGACCGACGACGCCCAGGCGCCGGAGGAGCCGGAGACCTCGCCGTCGCCCCGCCCGGCAGGCCTCCGGCAGAACGGTCCCTGGGACGCCTCCGAGGTGAGCCTGCCGGAGGACGACCCCGCGCGCATCGACCTCGGCGGTCTCATCGTCGCCGGCCGCCCCGGCCTCGAGCTGCAGCTGCAGGTCGACCAGGCCTCCGGGGAGGTGTCCGGCGTGGTGCTCGCCGGGGAGGAGAGCGCGGTGGAGCTGCGCGCCTTCGCCGCCCCGCGCAACGGTGACATCTGGGACGACGTGCGTCGCGGGATCGCCGCCGAGGTCGCCCAGCACGGCGGTGTCGCCGACGAGACCGACGGGTCGTGGGGCACCGAGCTGCGGGTCGTGCTCCCGGTCACGATGCCTGACGGGCGCTCCGGCCAGCAGCCCTCCCGGGTGGTCGGCATCTCGGGTCCCCGATGGCTGCTGCGGGGCACGCTGTTCGGCCGTGCGGCCGTGGAGCCGGACGACGACGGTGACGTGGAGTCGGCGCTGCGTGACGTGGTGGTGGTCCGCGGCGGCCAGGCGCTGGCGCCGGGGGAGCCGCTGCCGATGCGGATGCCCGAGGGCCTGCAGCCCGTGGACCCAGAGGCGTGAGCGGCGCCGCCGACGTACGACCCCCACGCCGCACGCTGGCTGGTTACGCTGGAGGCATGGTGGAGGTCAGGGACCGGTTCCGCAGGGGCTTGAGCCGGTGGGCGAGCACCGAGGACCAAGAGGCTCGCGAGCTGCAGGAGGGCACGGCGAAGGCGGGTTGCTGCCCGATCGCCGAGGCCGCCGACCGGCAGCGTGTCGAGCTGCAGGGCAACCTGCGCACGGTCACCCTGCGGCCCCGCGGTGGCGTGCCGGCCCTCGAGGCCGAGCTGTACGACGGGAGCGGGGTGCTCACGCTGGTGTGGCTGGGCCGGCGCCGCATCGCCGGCATCGAGCCCGGACGCCACATCAAGGTCATCGGTCGGATCGGCGCGCACGACGCGCAGCGCGTGATGTTCAACCCGCGCTACGAGCTGAGGTGAGCGCGGTGAGCTCGGAGGACGGCGGCGCGCCCCCGCGCACCCGGTCGGCACGGACACGGTCGAGTCCGTGGTCCGCGCCCAGCTCGCCAAGGCTCTCGGCGGCCGCCGCGGGATGCTCGAGGCGGCGGTCCCCACGATCGCGTTCACGGTGACCTACATCTCCACGAGGGACCTCAAGCTGGCGCTGGCGATCAGCGTGGCCACCGCCGTGGTGCTGCTGGGTGCACGCCTGGTGCAGCGCAGCAGCGTCCAGTTCGTCCTCAACAGCCTGGTCGGCATCGGCATCGGCGCGCTGTTCGCCTACCGCAGCGCTCGCGCCGGCGGGGACGCCTCGGACAACGCGCTCGCGTACTTCCTGCCCGGGCTGCTGTACAACGCCGGCTACGCGGTGGTGATGACGCTGACCATCGCCGTGCGGTGGCCGCTGGTCGGCTTCATGGTCGGCAGCGTCGCGGGGGACCCCACCGCCTGGCACGACGACCCGCGGGTGGTCCGGCTGTGCCGGAACCTGACCTGGATGCTGGTGGTGCCCTGCGTGGTGCGGGTCGCGGTGCAGCTGCCGATCTACCTCGCCGGCCGCAGCGCCGAGGACGCCGCACCCATGGTGGCCGCCCTCGGGGTGGCCAAGATCGCCCTCGGGTGGCCGTTGCAGATCGCGGCGCTGGCGGGCATGGTGTGGCTGCTGGCACGCAACAGCGTGCCCGTGGAGCGCCGGCCCGAGCCCGCCTGAGGCTGCCCCGGGCCGCCGCGGCTCAGGCGTGGTGCTCCTGCGGGGCGAGCAGCGACTGCAGCTCGGCCTCCGAGGCCGCGGCGCACACGAACAGCAGCTCGTCCTCGGACTCGATCGGCTGCTCGGCCTGCGGCGTGTACACCTGCCCGTCGCGCAGGATCGTCACCAGGGAGCAGTTCTCCGGGAACGGGATCAGCCCGACCGGGGTGCCGACGTACGGCGAGTCCCCGGGCAGCGTCATCTCCACGAGGTTGGCGTTGCCCTTGCGGAACGTGAACAGCCGGACCAGGTCGCCGACGGTGACCGCCTCCTCCACCAGCGCGGACATGATCCGCGGGGTGGACACGTTGACGTCGACCCCCCACGCCTCGGTGAACAGCCACTCGTTGTTGGGGTGGTTGACCCGCGCGACCGTGCGCGGCACCGCGAACTCGGTCTTGGCCAGCAGCGAGGTCACCAGGTTGACCTTGTCGTCGCCGGTGGCCGCGATCACCACGTCGCAGGTGTCGAGGCGCGCCTCCTCGAGCGAGGACAGCTCGCACGCGTCGGCGAGCAGCCACTCGGCGTCGGGCACCCGCTCGGGCTTCAGCGACACCGGGTCCCTGTCGATGAGCAGCACGCGGTGACCGTTGCCGATCAGCTCTCGGGCGATCGAGCGCCCCACGGCGCCCGCGCCCGGCGATGGCCACCCGCATCAGTCGGCCTCCGGTCCTTCGTGGTAGACGGTGTAGACACGGTCGGCGTTCTCCTCGCGCATCACCAGGTGGAGGACGTCGCCCTCCTGGATGACGCTCTCCCGGGTGGGCAGCATGCCCTCGCCGAGCCGGTCGATCCAGGCGATCCGGCTGCCGGACTCCTCCTGGAAGCGGACCGTGCGCTGGCCGACCCAGACGTCGTTGGCCGGCACCTGGTCTAGCCGGATGGTCCCGGACGGGTCGCGGTAGTCCGGCTCCGCGCCCGCGGGCAGCAGCCGGCGCAGCACCTGGTCGGCGGTCCACTTCACCGTCGCGACGGTGGTGATGCCCAGCCGCTGGTACACCTCGGCGCGGCCCGGGTCGTAGATGCGGGCCACGACCTGCTGGATCCCGAAGGTCTCCCGCGCCACCCGCGCGGCGATGATGTTGGAGTTGTCGCCGCTGGAGACCGCGGCGAAGGCGTCGGCCTTGTCGATGCCGGCCCGCTCCAGGACCCCCTGGTCGAAGCCGATCCCGGTCACCTTGGTGCCGCTGAAGGCCGGGCCCAGCCGGCGGAACGCGTCCGGGTTGCTGTCGATGATCGACACCGTGTGGTCGCGGTCCTCCAGGCTGCGGGCGAGAGTCGACCCGACGCGGCCGCAGCCCATGATCACGACATGCACGGGGGAGACGCTACACGGGCGCGGATCCCGTCAGTGCAGGTCGCGGAGGCGCTCGATGCCTCTAGCCTTGCCACTCGTGGGAATCCGCGACGTCTCCAAGCGGATACTGATCGGCCGCAAGCTGCGCAGCACGCAGCTCGGCGAGACGTTGCTCCCCAAGCGCATCGCGCTTCCGGTGTTCGCCAGTGACGCGCTGTCGTCGGTGGCCTACGCCCCCGACGAGATCTTCATCATGCTCTCCCTCGCCGGGGCGTCGGCCTACGCCTGGTCGTGGAAGATCGCCCTGCTCGTCGCACTGGTGATGTCGGCGGTGATCGCGTCCTACCGGCAGACGGTGCACGCCTACCCCAGCGGTGGCGGCGACTACGAGGTCGCGACGGTGAACCTGGGCGCGACGGCGGGCACGACGGTCGCCAGCGCGCTGCTGGTCGACTACGTCCTCACCGTGGCGGTGTCGATCTCCTCGGGGGCGCAGTACGCCGCGTCCGCGATTCCCGGCCTGTCCGGGCACGAGGCGGTCGTTCGCGGTCGGCATGGTGGTGATGCTCACCGCGATGAACCTGCGCGGCGTGCGGGAGTCGGGCACGTTCTTCGCCATCCCGACGTACGCCTTCATGATCGCGATCCTGGGCATGTGCGCCTGGGGGCTGGTCCGCTTCCTGCCGGTGACCTGCCGATGGCCGAGAGCGCCGAGCTCGACATCATCCCGGCGCCGGGCTACGAGGCCGGAGCGATGAGCACCGTGGCGCTGGTGGTCCTGCTGGCCCGGGCGTTCTCCTCGGGTTGCGCGGCGCTGACCGGTGTCGAGGCGATCTCCAACGGCGTGCCGGCGTTCCGCAAGCCCAAGAGCAGCAACGCCGCCACCACGCTGCTGCTGCTGGGCACGATCGCGATCACGATGATGCTCAGCGTCATCGTGCTGGCCAACGAGATGCAGCTGCGCTACGTCGACCCGCTACGAGCTCGACCGGCTGCGCGGCCCGAACGGCCAGCCGGTGCCCGCCGGCTACGACCAGCACACCGTGATCGCCCAGATCGCCCGGGCGGTGTTCGACAACTTCCCCGCCGGCTTCTACTTCGTGGTCGCGATGACCGGGATCATCCTGGTGCTGGCCGCCAACACCGCCTTCAACGGCTTCCCGGTGCTCGGCTCGATCCTGGCGCGGGACGGCTACATGCCGCGCCAGCTCGGCTCGCGCGGTGACCGGCTGGCCTACAGCAACGGCATCGTGATCCTGGCGCTGATGGCGATCGCCCTGATCCTCGCCTTCGACGCCCAGGTCACCCGGCTGATCCAGCTCTACATCGTCGGGGTGTTCGTCTCGTTCAACCTCAGCCAGCTGGGCATGATCCGGCACTGGACGCGGCACCTGCGGACCGAGACCGACCCGGCGGTGCGCCGGCGGATGTTGCGCTCGCGGGCGATCAACACCTTCGGCCTGTGCATGACCGCGGTCGTGTTCGTGATCGTGCTGGTGACCAAGTTCCTGGCCGGCGCGTGGATCGCGATCCTGGCGATGGGCGTCTTCTTCCTGATCATGAAGGCGCATCCGCCGCCACTACGACAACGTGGCCGACGAGCTGGCGGTCGAGGAGCAGGACCAGCTGCTGCCGACCCGGGTGCACGCCATCGTGCTGGTGTCGAAGGTGCACAAGCCGACCATGCGGGCGCTGGCCTACGCGAAGGCGGCCCGGCCCAACGTGCTCGAGGCGGTCATCGTGGACACCGACTCGGCGACGACCGCCCGCGCTCCTCGAGGAGTGGGACGACCGGCACATCGACGTACCGCTGAAGGTGCTCTACTCGCCGTACCGGGAGATCATCCGGCCGGTGGTCGACTACGCCCGCAGCTGCGGGACGCCAACCCGCGCGGCGTGGTCGCGGTCTACATCCCCGAGTACGTCGTCGGCCGCTGGTGGGAGCAGCTGCTGCACAACCAGACGGCGCTGCGGCTCAAGACCCGGCTGCTGTTCACCCCCGGCGTGATGGTCACCTCGGTGCCCTACCAGCTGCGCTCCTCGGCGGTTGCGCGCGAGCGCGTGGAACGCCTGCAGTCCAAGGCGCAGCCCGGCGACGTGCGCCGCGGACGCGTGCTCACCCCGCCGCGACACCGACCTCCGGACGAGAAGTGACCAGGTCGCCGGCCGCGCCGGCGGTCCTCGCGCCCGTCCGGGCACCGGCGCGGCAGCCGGCCGTCGGGCCGGTCGCTGGTCGGGGAGCGGTACGTCGTCGAGGCCGGCCCGGTCGCCCACGGCGGGCACTGGTGGCGCGCCACGAGGGCGTGGTGGTGTTCGTGCGCCACGCGCTGCCCGGCGAGCGGGTCGTCGTCGAGATCACCGAGGGGGAGCAGGGCGCTCGCTTCCTGCGCGGGGACGCCGTCGAGGTGCTCGAGGCCTCCCCGGACCGGGTGACTGCGCCGTGCCCGTGGGCGGGTCCCGGCCTCTGCGGAGGCTGCGACTTCCAGCACGTGGCGCTGCCGGCCCAGCGGCGGCTCAAGGCAGCGGTGGTGCGCGAGCAGCTGCAGCGGCTGGCGGGTCTGGACGTGCCGATCACCGTCGAACCCGTGCCCGGTGACGACGAGGGCCTGGGCTGGCGCACCCGCGTCCAGTTCGCGGTGGACCCGGGCGGGCGGCCGGGCCTGCGCAAGCACCGCTCCCACGACGTGGTGCCCGTCGACCGGTGCCTCATCGCGCACCCGGGCCTGGCCGACGTCCTGGACCAGCAGTGGCCCGACGCGGCCTCGGTCGAGACCCTCGTGTCCGGCACGGGGGAGCGCCTGCGGCTGGTCACGACACGGGACGGCTCGGTGTTCGCCGACGGCCCACCGGTGCTGCACGAGCGGGCCTCCGAGCGCACCTGGCAGGTCACCGGCTCCGGGTTCTGGCAGGTGCACCCCGGGGCCGCGCAGACGCTGGTCGACGCCGTGCTGGACGGGCTGCGGCCGCGGCCGGGGGAGCGGGCGGCAGATCTCTACGCCGGGGTGGGCCTGTTCTCGGCGGCGCTCGCCGGCGCCGTCGGCCGTGACGGTGGCGTGCTGGCCGTCGAGTCGGACCCCGGCGCGACCGAGGACGCGGCGGTCAACCTCGCCGACCTGGCCCAGGTGCAGGTGCGGCGCGACCGCGTCGACCGGGCGCTGCGGCGCGGGGCGTTCGGCGAGTCCGTCGACGTGGTGGTGCTCGACCCGCCGCGGGTCGGTGCCAAGCGCCAGGTGGTGGAGGGCATCGCCGCGCTCGCCCCGCGTGCCGTGGCCTACGTCGCCTGCGACCCGGCCGCGCTGGCCCGCGACCTCGCCACCTTCGCCGACCACGGCTACCGGCTGTCCTCGTTGCGGGCCTTCGACCTGTTCCCGATGACTTCCCATGTGGAGTGCGTTGCGCTTCTTGTGAAAGGCGACTCTGGCCTGCGGTGATGTGATCGGGGCTCGTGAGCACGAGCCCCGCGAACGGGCCGTCGGGCTCACTTTGGGCTCGCTTTGATGATCCCGGGCGTTCTTCCACAATCCTTGAAACTCTTCTAGGATTGTGCGCATGGAAGCCGTCAGCGTCGCACAGGCCGCGGAGCGGCTGGGCGTCAGCGTGCCCCGGATCCATCAGCGCATCGCGGACGGCTCGCTGTCCGCTGAGCGGATCGGCTCTCAGTGGGTGGTCGATGAACGCTCACTCCTGCGTATTCAGGAGCGCAGCAAGGCCGGCCGTCCGTATTCGGCCCGCTCCGCGTGGGCGGTCATCGCGGCGTCCGAGGACGACAGCGACCGGGTGGGCGTCAGTGGGCCTGCGGTGTCGGCGCGGGCGCGGATGCAGTTGAAGCGTTTGCTCGAGCCGGCCGCGGAGCCCGTCGCCGATGAGGACATTCGTCAGAAAACATGTGGTGTCGCTCCGGTCGATGTTGCGCAACAGGGCCGGACGGCGCCTGCTGCGTGCAGCGCCGGCCGACCTTGCCGATCTCAGGGCCGATGACCGCTGGGCCATGGTCGTGGACCTTGGCGCGAGCGGTATCGCTTCTGCAGATGTCGAGGGATACCTGGCTGAATCGGATGTGGACGGGATCGTGAAGGACTACCTGCTGGTGGATGCCGACCGTGATGCGAACGTCGTACTCCACGTTATTCCCGACGGGCAGTACCCGTTCCCGGACTCACGGCTGCGGCTCGCCGCAGATCTCGCGGAGCATCGCGGGCCGCGCGAGGAGGCTAGGGCAGCTGAGCTGCTGCATGAGCTCGCGTTGGAGTGGAAAGCAGGCAAGCGATGATCGTCCTGCCTGCGATGCCCGCGGAGCAGACCGCTTCCTGGCTGGGTCTCCTGGACCTGCACGAGCGGCTTGCGGTGGGCTGGACCCTGATCGGCGGCCAGCTCGTCCACCTGCACTGCGCCGAACGGCGGCAGTTCCCGGTGCGCCCGACAAACGACGCGGACACGGTGATCGACGTACGCGCCGACCCCACGATGCTCGCTACCTTCACGAGGACGTTGACCGAACTCGGGTTCACTTCTTCCGGCATCTCGGCCGAGGGGCTCCAGCACCGCTGGGTCCGAGGCGACGCCTCGATCGACGTACTGCTGCCGGACGGGATCGGTGAGCGAGCCAGCCTGCGTCCCGGTGTCACCGGCAGCCCGACCCTCCCGACGGCCGGCGGGACCCAGGCACTGCAGCGCAGCGAGACCGTCGCGGTGACTGTCGCTGGCCGCGAAGGATCCGTACGTCGTCCCACTCTCGTCGGCGCACTGGTCGGCAAGGCGGCAGCGCTCAGCAACGCAGGCGACCCTGGCCTCGGTCGGCACCGGCGCGACTTCGTCATTCTCGCCGGGCTGCTCACAGCCCGCGACTTCAGGAACGAAGAGCTCACGAAGAAGGACCGGCAGCGGTTGCGGGCGATGGTCGCCGCGGCCAAGAAGGATCGCGGGCTGCTGCTCGAGGTGCCCGGTGCGGAGAACTCGCTCGATCGTCTCGCTACGGCGGGGGAGTTGTAGCCATGCCGGAGGACTTCGTCATCGCGCGCAACACCGAACCCGGATCGACGCTCCCGTACCTGCTCCGGGTCCCGCTCGGGGACGGAATCATCCTCAAGGCGATGGACACGTGGCCGCGCACCGACAAGAGCTACTGCCACCGGGTCGAGGAGTGGCCTGTCGACGCCGAGATCGTCGAGCGGGTGGCGGTGCGGTCCTGCGTGCGACGGGGCGCGGCGATCGACCTCGTGCTCGATCGCGGGCGGGAGAACCGTCGCTGGCCGATCTCTCGTCACGTCGTTGACGACCGGCAAGCTCAAGTTCCAGCTCACCGAGTCGGCCGTGATCCCGCGGGTCGCGATGGTCGTCGAGGAGCGCTACTCGCAGGTCTTCAAGCTCGACCACGTTCGGCCCCAGCGCCGTGGCCGACGGGATCGCCGAGTGCCTGATCCGGTTCCCGACCGTGCCGATCGTTCTTCTGTGAAACCCGCAGGCTCGCCCAGGAGGGGACCTATCGGTTCCTGGCCGCTGCTCGTGTCGGGCTCTCCGAGGAGATGATCGGCGACCTCGCCGTACGCGGCCTTGAAGCGGCGCCTGCGCTCGCGCCAGCGCCGCCCGCGCCCGCTGACGTACGTCGCTGGGCGTCCGCGCACGACATCGTCGTCTCCGACCGCGGCCGGATCCCGGTGGCGGTGATGGATCAGTACCTCGAAGCCCGCGCTCGCGGCGAGACCTGAAGATGCGGCCTTTGGCGACCGTCGTTGCCGGCTGGCACGAGGGCTCGGAATGGGCTCGCTTTGATTCGCAAACGCCCACAGCGGTGTGCTGGCGACCTCAGACATCTTGGGCGGCATCGCTGCAGGTCAGAGGGCGGTTTCGCCCGTGGGGTGCAGCCAGTCGCAAAGGATCGCACTCACGCTCAGGCCCATCGACCTGTTCCCGATGACGCACCACGTCGAATGTGTCGCGTTGCTGACGAAAACCGGCTCTGACCTGCGGTGATGCGATTCCCTCGGAGCAGGTCGAATGCCGAAGATCGGCCTTAAGGCTCACTTTGAACCCCTTATGGCTCGCTTTGGTGGCGCACAGTCGCGATTACCTCCGGTCGCGCCGTATCTGCCGCGTGGCAGCGCGGCCGTGGGCGTACGGTCTTGCCCGTGTCAGATCTCTATGGGCAGGGCAGTTACCTGGCGCGACTTGACTGGGGTGTGGTCGGCGCGCAGGCGTGCTTGGCGGACGTCTGCGTGGTCGTCGATGTCCTGAGCTTCTCGACGTCGGTGACCATCGCCGTCGAGCGGGGGATGCAGGTGCTTCCCTTCCCGTGGAAGGACGCTCGGGCGGCTGACTTCGCTCGGGAGAATGACGCGGTGCTCGCGGTTGGTCGTCTCGAAGCGACCAAGGCTGGAGCCGTTCCTGCGCCGTCGCTCTCGCCGGCCAGCCTGTTGGCGTGTGACCCAGTACCCAGGCTCGTGCTGCCATCGCCCAATGGCTCGACCATCGCCGCCGCGCTGCGTGAGGTGGGTTCGGCGGTACTCATTGGCTGTCTTCGGAACGCGGCAGCGGTTGGTAGACACCTCGCCGTCCAGGCCGCTCGTGGCCACTCGGTGGCGGTCGTGGCCGCCGGTGAGCGATGGGGGAGCGACGATTCGCTGCGACCGGCTCTGGAAGATCACCTCGGGGCCGGCGCCATCATTTCGGTGCTTTTGGCACTCAGCCCCGGGTTGAGTGTCAGTCCGGAAGCGCAGGCCGCCGCGCGCCTATTCGATGCGAGCGAGCATTGCCTGGAGTCTTGGATGCGGGACAGCGTTGGGGGTCGGGAACTTTCGAGCCGGGGATTTGATGCTGACGTGGCCGTCGCGACCGACCTCAATTCGTCGGACGTGGTTCCGGCGTTGGTCGGGGCAACCTTCACACTTCTTGAAACGGACGACTGACTGCGACGTCAGTCGAGCAGGGCGAGGTACTGCTGGCGTGCCTTCATGGCGTGGATGAGCATTTGATCCCCGCCGTCTCCGGTCAGCACGATCACACCTCCAGGATTCGACCGTGCGTGTCGAACCCGAGGCGGAGTTGGCGATGCGGGTCGTCACCGAGGTCACGCAGGAAGACCGGATGCTCGGCGGCCTGAATGGAGTCCGCGGGATCGATGCCGTGCTTCAGGGCTGAGTCGCGGACCTTCACGCCACGTAGGCACGGATCGCGGCGCGGATGATCTCCGAACGCGACTGGTGATCGTGTTCGGCCCGGCCGTCGAGTTGGGCCAGCAGCGTTGCGTCGAGACGGACCGGGACGACCCGGCCTGGCCCGTCGCCGACCGGCTTGCGGCCACCTTTGCGCAGCACCTCAACGTCGTAGCCGGCCTCAGCCTCCGACACCCACTCGTCGATCTGGTCCTCAGAGGACCTCGGCGCCGTTGATCTTCATGGTGCAAGTGTAATACGAATGGTCCTCGCTCCAAAGGCCATGGTCGCCGCGAGCTCGAGCTTCGCCGAGGGCTCGGATTGGGCTCGCTTTGATTCGCCGCCACGCGCAAACCAGAGCTGACTTCAGCAGAGGCCAGAAGCGCCATCCTTGCAGGTCAGGGGCTACCTTCGGCTCACGCGTGCAGTTGACCGCAAAGGATCGCGGTCGCGCTCAGGGCCGTCTGCCTCCTCCCGATGACCCATCACGTCTAGTGCGTCGCCGTCCTCACCCGTGGACGCCGAGGGGTCAGCAACACGGCCACCTCACGGGGGTGTCGCGGGGTTCGTGACTCCTCGGCCGGGACCAGGCAGGAAGTCCCTGGTCGCGCTGCGCCCCGCGGCCGAGCATGGGACGGTGCGCATCCTCGGCAACATCGTCTGGTTCCTGTTCGCGGGGCTCTGGCTGGCGATCGGCTACGCCGCGGCCGGGCTGGTCGCGTTCCTGCTCATCGTGACCATTCCCTTCGGCATCGCCTCGTTCCGGCTGGCCGGCTACGTGATCTGGCCGTTCGGGCGCACCGTCGTCTGGCGCCGGGAGGCGGCCTTCTGGTCGGTGCTCGGCAACGTGGTCTGGGTGCTGGTCGTGGGCTGGGGCATGGCTCTCGCCCACCTGGCCGCCGGTCTGGTGCTCTGCCTGACGATCATCGGCATCCCGTTCGGCATCGCCTGCTGGAAGATGGTGCCCCTGGCGCTGCTCCCCCTCGGGCGGCGGGTGGTCCCCCTCGAACAGGTCGGCTACGACGCCTACGGCCTGCCACGGTGAGCGCAAGCCGGTCCGCGGTCCCGTCGTACCGCGGCCGGTGCTACGCGAGCAGGTGCACGTCGTCGCCCGCGCCGATGACCCCCGGTGACCGCACGTCGGCGACCACCCCCGCCTGACCGTCGTTCGCCTCGGTGACCGTGCGGAGCAGGCCGTCCTCCGCGTCCAGGCCGACCTGCGGGAGGCTGACCATCACGCAGCGCGGCATCGGTGCGCGCACCTCGAGGACGACGTCGGGACCGACGGCCAGCCGGCGGCCGACCCACCCGTCCTCCACGAAACCGGCGTCCTCGGTGTCCACCACCAGGTTCGGCCGGAAGCGCGCCGGGTCGAGCGTCCGGCCGTGCGCGCGGCCGAGCGCGGCCAGCGTGGACGTGGTCACCAGGTGCACGGACGGTCCCTCGTCGAAGTGTGACGTCTCCTCCTCACGGGCCAGTCGTACCGGCCGGCCGACGTGCCGGGACAGCGTCTCGTGCACGGCCGGGTCGTCACCGCGCACCACGTGGCCATCGGGCAGCTCGATCACCGGGGTGCCCGCCACGTAGTGCGCGGTCAGGCCGAGCAACCCGTCCATCTTGCGGAACCGGCGGGTCGACTTCCCGCTGCCCAGCTTGCCGTCGGGGTCCCGCACCGCCCACAGCCGGTCGCCGAGGAGGCCGCGCCGGTCCACCTCCACGTGGACCAGCAGCTCACCGACGAGCGACTTCACCGGGTAGCGGCGCAGGCTGCTCAACCGTCCGGCGTACGACGAGGGAAGGTGAGGCACCGGCTCATGGTGGCAGGGGCGACGGTCACGCCGGACAGCGAGGGGTCATGGACCCGGCGACACGCCGGTGAGGGGGCCATGGTGGTGACTCCTCGGCGAACCGGGGGAGTCCGCTGGCATGCAGCGCGGCCGGCCCGGCGTACCGGACTGACAGGATCGTCCTCATGAGCAAGAGCGGTTCCGACCAGCCGAGAGACGTCTACACGCACGGCCACGCCGACGCGGTGCTGCGCTCGCACCGGTGGCGGACGGCGGAGAACTCCGCGGCCTACCTGCTGCCGCATCTGCACGAGCAGGCACGGCTGCTCGACGTCGGGTGCGGACCAGGCACCATCACCGTGGACCTGGCCCGACGCGTGCCTCGGGGGTCGGTGGTGGGGCTGGACCGCGTCACCTCCGTCCTGGCCGAGGCGCGCGCCGGCGCCACGCGCGCCGGGACGGGCCACGCGGACTTCGTGAGCGGCGACGTGTACGCCCTGCCGTGCCCGGACGAGAGCTTCGACGTGGTCCACGCCCACCAGGTGCTGCAGCACCTCGGCGACCCGGTCGCCGCCCTCCGCGAGATGGGGCGGGTCTGCCGGCCCGGGGGGCTCGTGGCGGCCCGTGACAGTGACTACGCGGCCTTCACGTGGTGGCCCCGGGTGCCGGAGCTCGACGAGTGGCTGGTGCTCTACCACGCGGTGGCGCGCGGCAACGGGGCCGAACCCGACGCCGGGCGCCGGCTCAAGAGCTGGGTCCTCCAGGCCGGCCTCACCCCGGTCGCCGCGACGGCGGGGGTGTGGTGCTACTCCTCCCCGGGGGACGTCGCCTGGTGGGGCGGCCTCTGGGCGGACCGGGTCGTCGAGTCGGCGCTGGCGGTGCAGGCACAGGAGCGCGGTCTCGCCACCGGGGCGGACCTCGCCCGGCTGGCCGACGGCTGGCGGCGCTGGGCGCAGGCCCCCGACGCATGGTTCGCCGTCGTCCACGGCGAGATCCTCGCGCGGCCGTGAGACCGCGGCCCCGGCGCGCGGCCGGGCGCGGTGGCGAAGTCCCTTGACATCATGTATCTTGACGTCAAGACAACACCGGTCCCGCTTGCCTGAGGCCGTTGCGCGGTGGGCAAGATGGGTACTTCACCGGACCCGCACACCACGAGGAGATGGCCGCATGGCGACCGCCACGAGCATGGACAGCTTCGGTGCCAAGGGCACCTTGGACGTCGACGGGAAGTCCTACGAGATCTACCGGCTGGCCTCGGTCGCCGGCGAGGGCCTGGACACGGACTCGCTTCCCTACTCCCTCAAGGTGCTGCTGGAGAACCTGCTCCGCACCGAGGACGGCGCGAACATCACCGCCGAGCACATCAAGGCGATCGCCGGGTGGGACGCCGACGCCGACCCGAGCCAGGAGATCCAGTTCACCCCCGCGCGCGTGATCATGCAGGACTTCACCGGCGTGCCGTGCGTCGTGGACCTCGCCACGATGCGCGAGGCGATGGCCGACCTCGGCGGCGACCCCGCCAAGATCAACCCGCTCGCGCCGGCCGAGATGGTCATCGACCACTCCGTGATCGCCGACGTCTTCGGCTCCCCCGAGGCCTTCGAGCGCAACGTGGAGATCGAGTACCAGCGCAACCGCGAGCGCTACCAGTTCCTGCGCTGGGGACAGGGCGCCTTCGACGACTTCAAGGTGGTGCCCCCGGGCACCGGCATCGTGCACCAGGTCAACATCGAGCACCTCGCACGCGTGGTCTTCGCCCGCCCTGACAGCACAGCCGAGGGCTCCGATGTCCTCGTCGCCTACCCCGACACCCTGGTCGGCACCGACTCGCACACCACCATGGTCAACGGCCTCGGCGTCGTGGGCTGGGGCGTGGGCGGCATCGAGGCGGAGGCCGCCATGCTCGGGCAGCCGGTCTCGATGCTGATCCCGCGGGTCGTCGGCTTCAAGCTCAGCGGCGAGCTGCCCGAGGGCGCCACGGCCACCGACCTGGTGCTCACCATCACCGAGATGCTGCGCAAGCACAAGGTGGTCGGCAAGTTCGTCGAGTTCTACGGCTCCGGCGTCTCGGCCGTGCCGCTGGCCAACCGGGCCACCATCGGCAACATGTCTCCCGAGTACGGCTCGACCATCGCGGTCTTCCCGATCGACGAGGAGACCACCAAGTACCTCGAGCTCACCGGCCGCTCCGCCGAGCACATCGCGCTGGTGGAGGCCTACGCCAAGGAGCAGGGGCTCTGGCACGACCCGTCGCGCGAGCCCCGCTACTCCGAGAAGCTCGAGCTCGACCTGTCGACCGTCGTACCGTCCCTGGCCGGCCCCAAGCGCCCGCAGGACCGGGTCTCGCTCTCCGAGGCCAAGGAGGCCTTCCGCACCGCCCTGGCCGACTACGTCGACGCCGACGAGACCGGTGGCGAGGCCCGGAAGCCCGGCGTGCCCGCGCAGGACAAGCCGTACGGCGTCGTTTCGGCCGCCGACGAGGGCTCCGCGGAGTCGTTCCCGGCCAGCGACGCGCCGGCCGTCAGCGCCGCCGCCAACGGTGGCGGGGCACCGGTCGACTGGCACTCCGCGGCGCGCACCGCCGAGGGCCGGCCGTCGAACCCCGCGCAGGTCGAGCTGTCGGACGGCACGAAGTTCGAGATCGACCACGGCGCGGTGACGATCGCCGCGATCACCTCGTGCACCAACACCTCGAACCCGTCGGTGATGATCGGCGCCGCCCTGCTGGCCAAGAAGGCCGTGGAGAAGGGCCTGCAGCGCAAGCCGTGGGTGAAGACGACGCTGGCTCCCGGGTCGAAGGTGGTCTCGGACTACTACGAGCGTGCCGGCCTGACGCCGTACCTCGACAAGCTCGGCTTCAACCTGGTCGGCTACGGCTGCACCACGTGCATCGGCAACTCCGGGCCGCTCATCCCCGAGGTCAGCAAGGCCGTCAACGACAACGACCTCGCAGTGGTCTCGGTGCTGTCGGGCAACCGCAACTTCGAGGGCCGGATCAACCCCGACATCAAGATGAACTACCTGGCCTCCCCGCCGCTGGTGGTCGCCTACGCGATCGCGGGCTCCATGGACGTCGACCTGTTCCACGACCCGCTGGGCACCGACTCCGACGGCAACGCCGGTCTACCTGAAGGACATCTGGCCGTCCCCGGCCGAGGTCGAGGAGGTCATCGGCGAGGCGATCAGCGCCGACATGTTCACCAAGGACTACGCCGACGTCTTCGCCGGAGACGAGCGGTGGAAGTCGCTGCCGACCCCGGAGGGCGACACCTTCGCGTGGGACGCGGACTCCACCTATGTCCGCAAGGCGCCGTACTTCGACGGCATGCCGCAGGAGCCCGCCCCGGTCGAGGACATCGAGGGCGCGCGGGTGCTGCTCAAGCTCGGCGACTCGGTGACCACCGACCACATCTCCCCGGCCGGTGCGATCAAGAAGGACTCGCCCGCGGGCAAGTACCTCGCCGAGCACGGCGTCGAGCAGCGCGACTTCAACTCCTACGGCTCGCGGCGCGGCAACCACGAGGTGATGATCCGCGGCACCTTCGCCAACATCCGGCTGCGCAACCAGCTCGCGCCGGGCACCGAGGGCGGCTTCACGCGCGACTTCACCCGGGACGGGGAGGTCACCACGGTCTTCGAGGCCTCGGAGAACTACCTGGCCGCCGGCATCCCGCTGGTCGTGCTGGCCGGCAAGGAGTACGGCTCCGGCTCCTCGCGCGACTGGGCCGCGAAGGGCACCGCGCTGCTCGGCGTCAGGGCGGTCATCGCCGAGTCCTACGAGCGCATCCACCGCTCGAACCTGATCGGCATGGGCGTCCTCCCGCTGCAGTTCCCCGAGGGCGAGAGCGTGGAGTCGCTCGGGCTGACCGGCGAGGAGACCTTCTCGATCACCGGGGTCACCGCGCTCAACCGTCGGCGGGCTCGAGCAGCGCGACGGCGGGATCCCGCGGACGGTGACGGTGCAGCGCGGGTGACACCGAGTTCGACGCGGTGGTGCGCATCGACACCCCCGGCGAGGCGGACTACTACCGCCACGGCGGGATCATGCAGTACGTCCTGCGCAACCTCCTCAAGGCCTGAGGCTCGGGACGCCGTACGACGGCCCGCCACCCGTTCGTGGGCGGCGGGCCGCACGACGTCCGGCGGGGGTGGAGGACGATGAGCGGGTACGGAGGCAGCATGAGAAGCGAGACCAGGAGCTACCGGACCGGCGGGGACGAGGTCGTGCACGATCTCACCCGCGACTGCGCGGCGTTCGTCGCCGACGAGCAGGACGGGCTGCTCCACCTCTTCGTGCCGCACGCCACCGCCGGCCTCGCGATCATCGAGACCGGCGCCGGCAGCGACGACGACCTGCTCGCCGCGCTCGGCGACCTGCTCCCCGCCGACGACCGGTGGCGGCACCAGCACGGGTCGCCGGGCCATGGCCGCTCCCACGTGATGCCCGCGCTGGTCCCGCCGTACGCGACGATCCCGGTGCTCGGCGGCCGGCTCGCCCTGGGCACCTGGCAGAGCGTCTGCCTGGTCGACCTCAACGTGGACAACCCGGACCGCCAGGTGCGGTTCTCCTTCCTCCCCGGGTGAGTGCTCTCGGGATCCACGCCGGGCCGTTGGCGGTGCTCGCGCTGGCGGTGCTCGGTGGTGCCTGCGCGCAGGGGCTGGTCGGCCTGGGCGTGGGCTTGGTGGCGGCACCGGTGGCCACGCTGCTGGTCCCCGACCTGATGCCCGAGCTGCTGCTGTGGCTCGCCGTGGCCATGCCGCTGCTGACGCTGACCCGGGAACGGGCGGGCATCGACTGGCGTGGCCTGGCGTGGGCGGTGCCGGCCCGGCTGCCCGGCACCGCCGCCGGCGTGCTGCTCGTCGGCCTGTTCTCCACCCGCGAGATCGGGCTCGCGGTCGGCGTGATGGTGCTGCTCAGCGTGGCGCTGACCGCGCGAGCGGTCCGCGTCCCGATCCACGCCTCCACGCTCCTCGGCGCGGGGTTCGTCTCCGGCGTCACCGGCACGGCCACGTCCATCGGCGGCCCGCCGATGGCGCTGCTGTACCAGCACCGCGACCCGCTCCAGGTCCGCCCGACCCTGGCGGTGTACTTCTTCCTCGGCGCGGGGTTCAGCCTCACCGGCCTGGCCGCCGGGGGCCAGGTGCACTGGCCGGCGTTCCTGCTCGCCCTCGCCCTGCTCCCGGCCCTGCTCGCCGGCTTCGCGCTGGCGCGGCTGCTGCACCGGCGCGTGCACCGCGACCACCTGCGCGCCGGTGTGCTGCTGGTCTGTGCCCTGTCGGCAGGGGTGCTGGTGCTCAAGTCGCTGCTGGGATGACCGCCGGCGGCCGGGTCAGCTGGTGACGTCCTTGCCGGCGAACCGCGCCCAGCCGGCCAGCCAGAAGACCACCGTGTACGCCGCGGCCACGTAGATACCGTCCACGAGGCCGCCCCAGGCGACGGGGGAGCGGAACAGGTCGCCGAAGGCGAGCCAGTTGTGCGTGAGCAGGTAGGGGTGCAGCGCGCTCACCTGGGGGATGCCGTCGAGGATGAAGCTCGCGCTGCTGAACAGCACGATCGCGATCGTGGCGCCGATCGGTTGCTCGGTGAGGGTGGAGACGAACATGCCGACGGCTCCCAGCGAGGCCAGGCAGAGCGCGAGGTAGAGCGCGGCGGCCAGCACCCGGAGCAGCCCCGCGCCGAAGCCGAGCTGCGTTCCCGACAGCAACGTCATGCTCCCGCCGCCGAACAGCGCGAGGCCGAGCACGATGCCGGTGGCGGCGACCAGGAGGGTGGCGACCAGCGTGAAGAGCACCACGGCGGCGTACTTGACCGACAGCAGACGGGAGCGTGCCACGGGGACGGTCAGCAGGTAGCGCAGGGTGCCGGTGTTCGCCTCGCCGGCGACCGCGTCACCGGAGATCGCCGCGACGGCCAGCGGCAGGAACAGTGGCAGCTCCACGCTCAGGGCGGCGAGCGCGACGAAGAGCCCGTTCTCGGTGATCGAGCTGAAGAAGTCCGGACCGCCCCGGTCGCCGCTCGGGGAGGAGAGCTTGACCGCGACCGAGATCAGCACCGGCACCGCGGCCAGCACGGCGAGCCCGGCCTGGTTGCGCCGCCGGCCGAAGATCAGGCGCAGCTCCGAGCGCAGGAAGCGGGTGGACAACCGCGCCGGTGCCGGGGTCGCCTCAGCCACTGACATCGAAGCCCTCCCCGGTGAGACCCACGAAGACGTCCTCCAGCGACGGACGGTCCACGGCGAAGCCGACGACCGGCAGGCCCTCGTGCACGCAGGCGGCCACCACCTTCTCGGGTGGGACGTCGCCGAGGATGCCGGTGACCGAGCGGTGGCCGACCCGCACCTCCCGCAGGCCGAGCTCGCGCAGCACCCGGCCGGCGGCCTCGGGCTGGTCGGTCTCGACCGTGGCCTCCGGCTCGGCCCCCGCGCGCAGTTCGGCGCTGGTGCCCTGGGCGACGAGCCGGCCGGCGTGCATCACCCCGAGGTCGGTGCACATCTGCTCCACCTCCGACAGCAGGTGGCTGGAGACGAGCACCGTGGTGCCGTCGTGCGCCAGCGACGCGACGAGGGACCGGACCTCGCGGGTGCCTTGCGGGTCGAGTCCGTTGGTCGGCTCGTCGAGCACCAGCATCTCCCGCGGCCGCAGCAGGGCGCCGGCGATGGCCAGCCGCTGCCGCATGCCGAGGGAGTAGGCGCGGTAGCGCTTGGCGGCCGCGGTGAGCAGCCCGACGCGGTCCAGCGCCTCGTCCACGCGCCGACCGGCGGTGTGCGGGTCCGTGGTGCGGTCCGCGGCGTCCAGACGCAGCAGGTTGGCCCGCCCGGACAGGTAGGGGTGGAAGGCGGGTCCCTCCACCAGAGCACCGATGAGCGGGAGTACGGCGGCCGCCTGGTGCGGCATGCGCGCGCCCAGCAGCTCCACGGCGCCCGAGGTCGGCATCACCAGCCCGAGCAGCATCCGGATGGTCGTGGTCTTGCCCGAGCCGTTCGGGCCGAGGAACCCGTAGACCGCTCCGCGCGGCACGCGCAGGTCCACCGCGTCGACGGCGACCTGGTGCTTGAACCGCTTGGTCAGCCCGCTCGTCGCGACGGCAGTCGCGGTCATGAAGCCGCCAGGGCGCCGTACAGCTTGTCCAGGGGCACGGCACCCACGGCGAGCCGTCCGTTGTCGGTGAGCACCGCCGAGAACAGTTGGCCCTGGAAGGTCCGGCCGGAGCCCCACCGGCCGCTGACGCGCGGCAGCGCCTTGAGCATGCCGGTCAGGGGCGCGGCCGTCGAGCCGCCTCCCTGGATCCCCGGGAGACCGGAGGGCAGCCGGGTGACGAGCACGCTGGTCCATCCGCTGCCGACCACCGAGGGCTTGGGTGCGGCGCTCGAGGAGCCGCCCTGGTCGTGCCCGCCCCACGTCGAGTCGGTGACCTTGGCGTCCTTGGGTGGCGTGAACCGGAACATCGCCGGGTCGGGGACGCTCGGGTCGAAGGAGGTGAAGCCGACCTGGAAGGCGGGCTTGTGGCCGGAGCGGGGGAACACCTGCACCCGGGTGGGCACGTGCGTGGCGCCGTCGATCGCGATGCGGACCGAGCCCACCAGCGTCGCCGGGTCGTGCGGGTTCAGCACCAGTTGGTAGGCCGGCCGCCCGGCCACGGTCACGGTGCCCTGCGTGGAGACGGTCGTGGAGGGCGTCAAGGCCGCCAGCGCCTGCTGAGCCGCCTGCTGCGGCGTGGGGGGCGTGGCGGGGAGGTGGGTGTTGTCCTTCTGCTTCGCCGGAACGGTGTGGTGCGTCGCGGTCTTCGTCGAGCTCGACCAGGTCCACAGGTCCGTGCCGTGGCGGATGACGTCGGACTCGCCGAGCGACCCCAGCAGCGCCACGCGGACGCGCTGCGGTCCGGCGTACCAGACCCGCAGCCGGTGCTTGCCGGTGACCAGCGAGCTCAGGTCCGCGCTGCCGCTGCCACCCGCCCCGGGCACGCTGGGCAGGCCGAGGTCGGCGGTCTGGGTCACCGTGCCGGAGAACCCGGCAAGGTCGGCCTTCTGTACGTCGACGAGGAGCTGCTTCGCGGTGCGCTGCGGCAGCGCGCCGCGCGTGGCGGCGCTGACCACGCCGACGACGGAGCCGGCCGCGGCGAGCGCGATCGCGACCACGACGGGCACCAGCCAGCGGAGCAGGGGGCGGCGGTCGAACATGCTCATACTCCCAGTGTGCGCCCTGCTTGCTGAGAGGCGGCTGTGAAGATTGTCGGCCGCGCCGGCCGGTGCCCGGATTGTCACGACAAGGGCCTTCGGCTCTGTCGCCCGGCGCCCGCAACCGGCTCAATGGAACCAGCCGGCGACGGGAGGCGCGGTGAAGACACAGACACCGGCCGTGCCGCGGACCGGGGAAGCGCCGTTCAACCCGGAGGAGGCGCTCGACCGGCTGCTGCGCGACCTGCGCAGCCGACGCGAAGGGCTGTCCGAGCGGGAGGCGGCCCGCCGACTGGAGCACGCCGGCCCGAACGAGCTGGTGAGGACCCGGGAGCGCGGCTGGTGGTGGGAGCTCGGCCGCCAGGTCGTGCACCCGCTCGCCCTGCTGTTGTGGCTGGCGGCCGGGCTCGCGGCCCTGGAGCGGACCTGGGCGCTCGCGGTCGCCATCGTGGTGGTGATCTGGATCAACGCCCTGTTCGCGTTCGTCCAGGAGCGGCACGCCGAGCGCGCGGTCGAGGCGCTGACCGCCTACCTGCCGCCCCAGGCCCGGGTGGTGCGCGACGGGGTCCCGCGCATGGTGGATGCCCGGGACCTGGTCCCCGGGGACGTGATCGTGGTGCAGGAGGGCGACCGGGTCTCGGCCGACGCGCGGCTGCTCTCCGGCATGGTGGAGCTCGACGTGTCCGCGCTGACCGGCGAGTCGCTTCCCGTGCTGCGCACCACGCTGCCCGGACCCACCACGATGCCTCTGCTCGAGGCGCCGGACCTGCTGTTCAGCGGCACCGGGTGCACGCAGGGAGAGTGCACCGCGGTGGTGTACGCGACCGGGATGCGCACCGAGCTCGGTCGGATCGCGGCGCTGTCCCAACGCGTGCGCCACGAGGAGAGCCCGCTGGAGAGCCAGGTCAAGCGGGTGGCCAGGCTGATCGCGGTGGTCGCGGTCGGGATGGGCGTGGCCTTCATCCCCCTCGGCACCCTGCTCGCCGGGCTGACGCTGCAGGACACGGTCAGCTTCGCGGTGGGGCTGCTCGTCGCGAACGTCCCCGAGGGGCTGCTGCCCACGATCACGCTCGCGCTCGCCGTCGGGGTCCGGCTGCTCGCCCGCGAGGGCGCGCTGGTGAAGCGGATCTCGGCGGTGGAGACGCTCGGCTCGACCAGCGTCATCTGCACCGACAAGACCGGGACGCTCACGCTGAACCGGATGCGGGTGGTGCGGCTGTGGGCGGGGCAGGAGATCGTGCACCTCGGCGAGGACGGTGCGGCGACGGCCGGCGCCGCCACCAGCGTGGGCAGCGGGGCCGGTACCGCCAGCGGGGCCCGGCTCGCGGCCGCGGGCGTGGCCTGCAACAACGCGGTGATCGAGCAGGGGGGCGAGGAGGTCGGCGACCCGACCGAGCTGGCGTTCCTGCACCTGGCCGCGGTGCTCGGCGTCCCGGTCGAGGGCGCACGGGCGGGGCGTCTCGCCCAGTTCCACTTCGACCCGAGCCTGCGCCGGATGTCGACGGTCGACCGGACCCCCGAGGGTGTCGTCGTGCACACCAAGGGAGCCCCCGAGGAGCTGCTGCCACGCTGCACGCGGGTGGCCGTCGACGGCCGTGAGGAGCCGCTGACGGCGGCGCGGGCAGCCGACCTCGACGCGCTGGTGCAGGCCTGGTCAAACGAGGGGCTGCGGCTGCTGGCCGTCGCGTCGCGGGCGGTCGGCGAGGCGCAGGTCACGGCCCTGACCCGGGAGGACGCCGAGCGCGACCTCACCCTGCTCGGCGTGGTGGCCATGGTCGACCCGCCCCGCCCGGAGGTGGCCGGTGCGGTGGCGCGGTGCCACACCGCCGGCATCCGGATGCTGGTGGTGACCGGCGACAACGGCCTCACCGCCGGACGGATCGCGCAGGAGGTCGGGATCGGGACAGCCGGCCTGGAGGTGGTCAACGGAGCCGAGCTCGACCAGATGCCCGAGGCCCGGCTGGACGCGCTGCTGGACAGCGGCCGCGAGATCGTCTTCGCCCGCAGCTCTCCGGAGGCGAAGATGCGGATCGCCGACGCGCTCCAGGACCAGGGGCACGTCGTGGCGATGACCGGCGACGGCGTCAACGACGCACCGGCGTTGCGGCGGGCGGACATCGGCGTGGCCATGGGCCGCAGCGGCACGGACGTGGCGCGCGAGGCGGCCACCATGGTGCTCACCGACGACAACCTCGCCACCGTGGTCAGCGCGGTGGAGGCCGGTCGGCGCGTCTACGACAACGTCCGCAAGTTCATCGTCTACATCTTCGCCCACACCACGCCCGAGGTGGTGCCCTTCCTGCTCTACGCGCTCTCCGGCGGCCACCTCCCGCTGCCGCTCACGGTGATGCAGATCCTCGCGATCGACCTCGGCACCGAGACGCTGCCGGCGCTCGCACTGGGCCGCGAGGCCGCGGAACCGGGGGTGATGGAGCGTCCGCCGCGCCCGCGCAGCCAGAGCGTGATCACCGGCGGCATGCTCGCGCGCGCCTGGGGCCTGCTGGGCGGGGTGTCGGCGCTGCTCGTCACCGGGCTGTTCGTGGCCACCCTGCTGGCCGGCGGCTGGACGTGGGGCGCCGACGTGAGCGCCGGCCCGCTGCACGCGACCTGGCAGCAGGCCACCACCATGACGTTCCTGGGCATCGTGGCCTGCCAACTGGGCACCGCGGTCGCGGCGCGCAGCCAGGACGCCTCCCTCGCGGAGATCGGCCTGACGAGCAACCGGTTGCTGCTGTGGGGCATCGGGTTCGAGATCGTCTTCGCCGCCGCGGTGGTCGCGGTGCCGGCGCTGCAGGCCGTCTTCGGCACCACGCTGCCGGCGCCGTGGCAGCTGCTGGCCCTGCTCCCGCTGCCGGTGCTCGTCTGGGGGGCCGACGAGCTCGGCAAGCTGGCCCGCCGGCGCCGGGCCGCGCGCTGACACGCGCGGTCACAGCCGCGCGACGAAGCGGCGACCGCGCAGGGCCTCCTCCACCAGACCCACCGCGCGGCGCTCGGCGAGCAGCCGAGCCGCCTCCGCCTGCCAGGTCTCCACCGCCGCCTCCACCACGTCGGGGCCGGCCACGTCGCGCAACGCGGTGCGGGCTTCGCCGAGACCCCGTCGTACCGCTGCCTGGCAGGCCTCGACGTGCAGCACCGCGAAGCGCGCCAGCACCACCTCGTGGCGCCTCAGCGCCGGGTAGCCGCGGTACTCCGGCGGGCAGAGGTCGAGCAGCCACCGCACTGCGGAGTCCTCCCACCCGGGTGCGCCGGGCGGACGCACCTGCGGTGGCCAGCCGGGCGGTACGACGAGAGCTCCCATGCCGCCAGGGTACGTCGGAGATCGAACATGTGTTCGGGTAACCGCCTGCGCGTGCCGGGGAAGCCCGGTCGGCGGTGCGCTGCGAGGGCTGGCGCGGGCTGCCGTGCCGAACGCGGTCCCCGTGGCCCGGGCGATCTCGTGGCAGGCTTGGCCACCGTGCGCTCCCGGCCCCGCGGGCGCCGCCCACGCCGAGGCGGTCGCCCTCCTGCGACCCGTCGCGTCCGGCACCGGCCCGTCCGGCACCGGCCCGCCCGGCACCGGCCGGTCCGGCGTCCGACCCGGCGCCGCCCGGTGCGCCGCCCCTCCTCGCGCCGGTCGAGCGCCCCCGCGCTGCTCGCGGTGCTGGTGGCGCTGGCCCTCGCCGCGGTGGGCGTGCAGGTGCTGCGCGGGTCGCCGCCCGTGGCGACGCCGGTGATGCCGGGGTCGTTCACCGGCTACGCCTTCGACGCCTGCGAGGCACCGAGCCAGCGCGCGATGGACGCCTGGCTGACCGGCTCGCCGTACTGGGCGGTGGGGGTCTACATCTCCGGGGAGAACCGCGCCTGCCCCGGCCAGGAGAACCTCGACGCGGCCTGGGTGGCCACCCAGGCCGCCCGGGGCTGGCGGCTGCTCCCGCTGGACGTCGGACCGCAGGCGCCGTGCAGCCACGGCCGCTGGTCGCGGATCGACGCGGCGCCGGCCGGCCGCTACGCCGCTGCGCGCCGGCAGGGGACCGCCGAGGCCGACGGCGCCGCGGGGGCCGCCGCGGCGCTCGCGCTCGCGCCGGGCAGCACCCTGTGGCTGGACGTGGAGGCCTTCGACATCTCACAGACCGCCTGTCGCGCCGCGACGCTGGCCTACGTCAGCGGCTGGAGCGCGCGCCTGCACCGCCACGGGTTCGTGTCCGGCCTCTACAGCAGCGCCGCGTCCGGGGTCAGGATGCTGCAGCAGGCCGGCCGCGGGGCGGTGCTGCCTCGCCAGGTGTGGGTCGGGGAGTGGAACGGCCGTGCCGACGCCGGTGCGCCGCCGCCCGTGGCCGCCGTGACCGGGCGCGTGCACCAGTACGCCGGGACCCACCGCGAGACCCACGGCGGGGTGACGCTGGAGGTGGACAGCAGCTTCATGGAGGTCGGGCGCGGGTCCGTCGCCGCGCCGGGCCGACTGCCGTGTGCCGCACCCCGGCACCCGCCGCGCCTGCACCGTGGCGACCGGTCGCGCGCGGTCGTGGCGCTCCAGTGCCTGCTGCGACACGAGGGCCTGCTGCACGGCCGGCCGACCGGCCGCCTCGACGCGGCGACCGCCCGGGCAGTCGCCGGGCTGCGGCGCGCGCGGCACCTCCCGACGGGCGGGGACGTGGGCAGGCACACCTGGACCGCGCTGCTCAGCACCGGCTCGCGGCCGCTGCTGAAGTACGGCGCGACCGGGGACGCGGTGCGCCGCCTGCAGCGCTCCCTCGACGCGGTCGTCGGTGCGGACCTGCCGCTGAGCGGCGTGTTCGGTGACCGCACTGCGGCTGCCGTCCGGCGCTACCAGCGCGCGGACGGGCTGCCGGAGACCGGCGTGGTCACCGCGGCGGTGTGGCGGTCGCTGCAGGCGGGCCGGTGAGCCTCAGCGCCGGTCGGCGAGGACGTACGACGCGGCGGCGCTGAGCCCGGCCACGCCCAGCACGGCCGGCCACGGGCCGATCTTCTTCGCCAGCGGGTGCGAGGCCCCGAACCCGCCGAGGTAGACCGCCGACAGCGCGGCCACGGTGGGCGCGCCGCCCTTGGCCATCCAGGTGCGCCCGGAGTAGGCGCCGAGCAGCCCGAGGACGACCCCGCCGAGCGGGCGGACGCCGGTCTCCCGGGCGACCAGGTAGCCGCCGACCAGCCCGAGTGCGGCCAGCGGGGCGGTGGACACGTCTTGCGCAGCATGAAGCCTCATGTCCGCGATCCTAGGAGGTGCCGGGGTCCACGGCGCGCGGGGGCGGATGCGCCCCGCCTGCCGCGCGCGCGGCCGTACTGTGGCGTCATGGCACCTCAGCTGACCGTCCACAACGTCCCTGGCCCCGGCGCGGAGGACACCGTCGTCGACGCCTACGGATGGGTGTGGACCGGCACCGCGGACGGCAAGGTGCTCCGCCTGCGGCCGGACGGGCGACGCGTGGACGTGGTCACCGACACCGGTGGGCGGCCGCTGGGTCTGGAGCTGCTGCCGGACGAACGCCTGCTGGTCTGCGACGCGCGGCGGGGGCTGCTGGCCCTCGACCCCGGCAGCGGCGCGCTCGAGGAGCTGGTCACCCTCGTGCACGGGCAGCCGATGGCGTTCTGCAACAACGCCGCGGTGCGCTCCGACGGCACGATCTTCTTCTCCGACTCCTCCCGGGTCTACGGCATCGACCAGTGGAAGGGCGACCTGGTCGAGAACACCGCCACCGGGCGGCTGCTGCGCCGCGACCCCGACGGCACGGTGAGGGTGCTGCTCGAGGGGCTGCGTTTCGCCAACGGTGTCGCCCTCGCCAGCGACGAGTCGTACGTCGCGGTGGCCGAGACGGCCGCCCGGACCGTCGTACGGCTGTGGCTGAGCGGGCCGCGGGCGGGGGAGCGGGACCACCTGGTCACCGACCTGCCGGGCTACCCCGACAACATCGCGCGGGGCAGCGACGGGCTGGTCTGGGTGACGATCGCCTCCCCCACCGACCCGGTGCTCGAGTGGCTGATGAGTGGGCCACCCGCGGTGCGCCGGCTCGCCTGGCGCCTGCCCGGTCCCCTGCAGCCCAAACCGAAGCGCACGGTGCGGGTGATGGCTTTCGACGACGCCGGCCGTGCGGTGCACGACGTGTCCCTGGACGCCTCGGACTACCACATGGTGACGGGGGTTCGAGAACACGACGGTCGGGTATGGCTGGGAAGCCTGGAGGAGCCGGCGGTAGCCGTCTTCGACCTGTGACCGCGCAGCTAGACTCGATCGTCTGGCTCACCCACGAGACAAAGGAGAGGCCGCGACTTCATGGGACTGCTCTCGTCGATCACGACGCCGCGTGACCTTCGCGACCTCAGCGAGGCGCAGCTGACCGATCTGGCTTCGGAGATCCGCGACTTCCTCGTCACGAAGGTGTCGCGCACCGGTGGCCACCTCGGGCCCAACCTCGGCGTCGTGGAGCTGACGATGGCGGTGCACCGGGTCTTCGACTCCCCGCGCGACCGGGTCGTGTTCGACACCGGCCACCAGGCCTACGTGCACAAGGTCCTCACCGGCCGCGCGGCGGGCTTCGACCAGCTGCGCCAGGAGGGCGGGCTGTCCGGCTACCCCTCCCAGCGCGAGTCCGAGCACGACATCGTCGAGAACTCCCACGCCTCGACCGCGCTGTCCTACGCCGACGGCCTGGCCAAGGCCTACGCGATCCGCGGCGAGGACCGGTACGTCGTCGCGGTGATCGGCGACGGCGCACTCACCGGCGGCATGGCCTGGGAGGCGCTGAACAACATCGCGGCCAACCACGACCGCAAGCTGGTGATCGTGGTCAACGACAACGGCCGCTCCTACACGCCCACGGTCGGCGGACTGGCCAACCACCTCACCACGCTGCGCACCAACCCGCGCTACGAGCAGGTGCTCGACCTGGTCAAGCGGCGTCTCAACGGCGTGCCGGGCGTGGGACCCGCGGTCTACGACGCGCTGCACGCGGCGAAGAAGGGCATGAAGGACGCGCTCGCGCCGCAGGGGCTCTTCGAGGACCTCGGCCTGAAGTACGTCGGACCCGTGGACGGCCACGACCGCGCGGCCATGGAGCAGGCACTGACCCAGGCCAAGCGGTTCGGCGGTCCGGTGATCGTGCACGCCATGACCCGCAAGGGCTTCGGCTACGACCCCGCCGAGCGGCACGAGGCCGACCAGTTCCACAGCCCCGGCTCGTTCAACGTCGAGACCGGGGAGGAGAAGCCCAAGGGCCAGATCTGGACCGACGTGTTCGCCGAGGAGATGGTCCGCCTCGGGGGGGAGCGCAAGGACCTGGTCGCGATCACCGCGGCGATGATGCATCCGGTGGGCCTGCACCACTTCGCCGCGGCGTACCCCGAGCGCACCTTCGACGTCGGCATCGCCGAGCAGCACGCCGTCACCTCGGCGGCCGGCCTGGCCATGGGCGGGCTGCACCCGGTGGTCGCGGTCTACGCCACGTTCCTCAACCGCGCCTTCGACCAGGTGCTCATGGACGTGGCGCTGCACCGGTGCGGGGTGACGTTCGTGCTCGACCGTGCCGGGGTCACCGGCGACGACGGCCCCAGCCACAACGGCATGTGGGACATGTCGATCCTCCAGGTCGTCCCGGGCCTGCGGCTGGCCGCGCCGCGCGACGCCACCCGGCTTCGCGAGCTGCTCGGGGAGGCGGTCGCGGTCAGCGACGCCCCGACCGTCGTACGTTTCCCCAAGGGGCCGCCGAACGCCGATGTGGACACCGTCGGCAAGGCCGGCGGCTGCGACGTGCTGGTGCGCCGGGGCGCCAAGGATGTGCTGATCGTGGGCGTCGGGTCCATGGCGTCGGTCTCGGTCGACGTCGCCGACCGGCTCGAGGCGCAGGGCATCGGGGTGACCGTGGTGGACCCGCGCTGGGTCAAGCCGGTCGACCCCGCCCTCCTCGACCTGGCGCGTGAGCACCGGCTGGTGGTCAGCGTGGAGGACAACGGCATCGTCGGCGGCTGCGGGTCGATGCTGCTGCAGGCGCTGAACGAGGCCCGTGTGGAGACGCCGGTGCGGCTGCACGGCATCCCCCAGCGGTTCCTCGCCCACGCCAAGCGGGCGAAGATCCTCGAGGACATCGGTCTGACCGCGCAGGCGATCGCGCGCAGCGTGGTGGAGGACGTCAGCGCCGTGGGCGCCGGCGAGGACCTGGTGCCCTCGGCCGAGGAGGCCGCCGCCGAGCGCGAGGCCGGCGCCTCCTGACCACGGCCGGCCCGCCGGATCACCCGGCCGGCCCGCCGGATTAACACGGTCCCGTGTCGTTCTGCCCCTCCCCGCGGTGATTTCACGACGGGGAGGGGCAGTTTCGCGTGGGAAGTGCGCCGGCCCGGGGCCGCGGACTCACAACCGCGGCGGCGGCCCCACCAGCTCGATGCCGAAGCCGGCCATGCCCTCGACCAGCGCCTCCATGTCCGGCTCGGCGGGCGGCGGGAGCGTCAGCGAGTCGGCGGGGTGCCCGGTCCGGTGGAAGAACTCCTCGCAGGCACCGGGCAGGACCAGGGTCGCCAGCCGGGCGGTCTGCGAGCGCACCAGGAAGGTGTGGTCGCGACCGCGCGGACCGAAGACGTAGGTGCCCGTGGCGGCGAGGTGCTCCTGGCCCTCGAGGAAGAACGACACCTCCCCGTCGAGCACGATCCACGCCTCGTCCTCCCGGCTGTGCCGGTGCACCGGCGGGGCCGAGCCCTGGGGGAGCAGCTGCTCGGCCAGCGAGAAGGCGCCGCCGGTCAGGGCCGCGGGGATCTTCCACGTCCACAGCACGTCGAGGTGCCAGGTGCCGACGCCCGAGCCGGGTGGGACGACGAGGTCGGTGGCGTCCAGAGTGGTCATTGCTGCTTCCTTTCGTCCGGACGGTCGGCGGGGATGCCGGCGCGTCGCAGCTGGTCCGAGACGAGGTCGAAGACGATGTGGCCGGTCCGGTCGGGCGGCACGCCGGCCTCCACGAGCGAGTCCCAGAACGGGAAGTCGACCAGGGCGCGGACGACGGCCCGCGTCGCCGCGTCGGCGCCGACCGGATCGAGGAGGCCCCGCACGATCGCCTCGAGCGCCGCCTCCTCCCGGCCCACCGTGCGGGCGAACGCGGGGAGGTGCCGCTCCCGGCGCTCCGCGCTGAGCCACGTGTGTGCGCGCGCGTAGCAGTGGCACGAGATCTCGATGAACCGCGTCAGCTTCTCGCCCAGCGAGTCCAGATGGGCGAACGGTGCGACCGCCACGTCCGGCGTGGGGATCTCCACGATGTGGAAGGCGGTCTCCGCGCAGGCGCGGACCAGCCCGTCGAACTCGCCGAACTGCCGGTAGACGGTCGCCGGCGAGACGCCCGCGGCGCGGGCGATGTCCTCCATGGTGGTGGCGGCGGCGGTCTTCTCCGCGAACAGCCGGATCGCTGCGTCGACGACCTGGGTACGACGGGCCGCGACCGCCTCGGCGCGGGTGGCCATCGTGTAGCGGCGGGGAGCCATGCGTGCTCTTTTCGCGAGGTATGGTCTCTCGCGAAATCATGGCACGGCGCGGCGCGCTCGTCACCCCCCCTTCCTGCGCGGGGCGCGCTGCCGGGGCGGCGCTCACAAACCGACGGCCCCACCGCACGCGCAGTGGGGCCGTCGGCGTGGGGCGCTCGCTCAGGCGTCGATGCTGGACATGTCGCCGTACCGGTCGCCGACGACGGCCTCGCGGGGCACCGCCTGCTCGAGGTCGGCGCAGTCCTCGGCGCTGAGCTCGACCGAGGCGGCGGCGACGTTCTCCTCGAGGTAGTGCACCCGCTTCGTGCCCGGGATCGGGACCACGTCCTCGCCCTGGGCCAGCACCCAGGCGAGAGCCAGCTGTCCGGGGGTGCAGTCCTTCTCCTCGGCCAGCGCCCGGATCCGGTCGACCAGCGCGAGGTTGGCCTCGAGGGCCTCGCCCTGGAACCGGGGGAAGTATCCGCTGCGCCGCGAGTCGCTCTCGTGGAGCGACTCCGTGCCGGTGATCGCGCCCGTGAGCAGCCCCCGTCCCAGCGGCGAGTAGGGCACCAGGCCGATGCCGAGCTCGCGCAGCACCGGCAGGATCTCGTCCTCGAGGTGGCGGGTGAACAGGGAGTACTCGGTCTGCAGCGCGGTGATCGGGTGCGTCTCGTGGGCCTTGCGGATGGTGGCCGGCGAGGCCTCGGACAGCCCGAGGTGGCGCACCTTGCCTGCCTGCACCAGCTCGGCCATGGCGCCGACGGTCTCCTCGATCGGCACCGTCTTGTCGACGCGGTGCTGGTAGTACAGGTCGATGTGGTCGACGCCGAGCCGCTGCAGCGAGGCGTCACAGGCGCGGCGGACGTAGTCCGGGCGCCCGTTGACGCCGAGCCGGGTGCCGTCCTCGGCCCGCTCGTTGCCGAACTTCGTGGCCAGCTGGACCTGCGTCGCGCCGGTCGGCGATGGCGCGGCCGACCAGCTTCTCGTTGGTGAAGGGGCCGTACATGTCGGCGGTGTCCAGGAACGTCACGCCCAGGTCGAGCGCCCGGTGGATGGTGGCCACCGCCTCGTCCTCGTCGCGGCCGCCGTAGAACTCCGACATCCCCATGCAGCCGAGGCCCATCGTGGAGACGGTCGAGGGCCGAGTCGCGGCCCAGGGTGCGCTTGCCGATTCGTGTCTCTTCGCTCATGACACCCAGTGAACGCGTTGGAGCGCGCTCGAAGTCAAACCGAGCGGGCCGGGCGTCCCTGCGTGCGCTCCTCGTAGACGGAGATCTTCCCGTCGACCGCCTCGAGGTGCGCCGTGATCTCGGCGAGCTGCGCCAGCACGGCCCGGCGGTGCGCGCGCAGCAGCTCGAGCCGCTCGTGCTCGTTGCCGCTGCCGGCGCGCACCAGCCGCGCGTAGCGGCGCACGTCACGGATCGGCATCCCGGTCGCGCGCAGCCTGCCCACCAGCTCGATCCACGACAGGTCGTCGTCGGTGTAGCGGCGGTGGCCGCTGGGCGCCCTGCTCACCGGGTCGAGCATGAGGCCGTCGCGCTCGTAGTAGCGCAGGGTGTGCGCGGACAGCCCGGTCCGCCCGGCGACCTCCGTGATGGTGTACCTCGGGCGGTCGGCGTCGGCGGCGGTCACAGGGCCAGTGTGCAGGTCGGCGCGAGTGACCGGGAGGGCGGTCCGTCGTACGGCGGTCGGGGTCCGGGTCCGGGTGCCGACGCGCGACTGCCGCTCCCCACGCGGAAGTCCCGCATGAGGAGCGGCGGAAACGTGACGCGGCCGGCGGACCCGGGCGTCCCCGACCCGGTCAGTGGAAGCGCTTGCCGTTCACCTTCTCCGAGACACCGGTGCGGTCCAGGAGCATGGTCAGGCCGCCGTTCCAGAACGAGAACCCGGCCCCGGTGATCATCGCCAGGTCCAGGTCCTCCGGAGCCGCGACCACGCCCTCGTCGAGCATCAGCTGCGCCTCCTCGGCGAGCGCGGAGAGGACCCGCTCGCGCACCTGCTCGGCCGTGAGCTCGGCGCCGTCCTCCGAGGCGGCGAAGATCTCTGCCACCTCGGGGTCGACCGAGAAGTCCGGCTGGTAGACGCTGGTCTTGCCGGCCTCCACCAGCCGCTTCAGGTTCGGGGAGACGTAGAACCGGTCGGGGAAGGCGCCGTGCAGCGTCTCGCTGTTGTGCAGCGCGATCGCCGGCCCCACCAGGGAGAGCAGGAAGAACGGCGGCATCGGCGCCACCCCGGAGAACGCGCGCGTCGGCCACCTGCAGCGGCGTGCCCTCGTCGACGACCCTCCCGACCTCGCCCATGAACCGGCCGAGCAGCCGGTTGACGATGAACGACGGGCTGTCCTTGACCAGGATCGTGGTCTTCTTCAGCGCCTTGCCGGTGGCGAAGGCCGTCGCCAGCGTCGCGTCGTCGGTGCGCTCGCCCTTGACGATCTCCAGCAGCGGCATCACCGCGACGGGGTTGAAGAAGTGGAAGCCGACCACCCGCTCGGGGTGTTCGAGGTCCGCGGCCATCTCGGTGATCGACAGCGAGGAGGTGTTCGTGGCCAGCACGCACTCGGCCGAGACCACCTTCTCCACGTCGGCGAAGACCTGCTTCTTGACCTTCATCTCCTCGAAGACCGCCTCGATCACGAAGTCGGCGTCAGACATTGCGGCGGCCTTCGCGGCATCGTCGGCGGCGCCGGTGACCAGAGCCTTGAGCCGGTTGGCCTTGTCCTGGCCGACCCGGCCCTTGGCCAGCAGCTTGTCGACCTCGGCGTGCACGTAGCCCACGCCCTTGTCGACGCGCTCCTGGTCCAGGTCGGTGAGCACGACGGGCACCTGCAAGCGGCGCGCGAACAGCAGCGCGAGCTGGCTGGCCATCAGGCCGGCGCCGACGATGCCCACCTTGGTGACCGGACGGGCCAGCGACTTGTCCGGAGCACCGGCGGGCCGCTTGGCGCGCTTCTGCACCAGGTCGAAGGAGTACAGGCCCGCCTTGAGCTCCGGGGTGAGGATCAGGTCGGCGAGCGCCTCGTCCTCGGCGGCGAAGCCCTCGTCGCGGGTCGCCGTCTTCGCGCCGGCGATCAGGTCCAGGGCCCGGTACGCGGCCGGGGAGGCGCCGCCGGTCTTGGAGTCGGCGATCGAGCGCCCCTTGGCCACCGCCTCGTCCCAGGCCTCGCCGCGGTCCACCTCGGGCCGCTCGACGGTGACCTCGCCGGTGAGCACCCGGGCCGCCCAGAGCAGCGACTGCTCCAGGAAGTCGGCGCCGCCGAACTCGGCGTCGGCCAGGCCGAGCTCGAAGGCCGGCGTGGCCCGGTGAGCGTCTTGCCCTGGTTGAGCGGGTTCTCGACGATCAGCTTCACCGCGTCGGCGGCGCCGACGAGGTTCGGCACCAGGTAGGCGCCGCCCCAGCCCGGGGACCAGGCCGAGCATGACCTCGGGGAGGCCCGAGCGCGGGGGCGGAGTCCTGCACGGTGCGGTAGTCGCAGTGCAGGGCCACCTCGAGGCCGCCGCCCAGCGCGAGGCCGTTGACGAACCCGAACGACGGCTTGCCGCCGTCGCGCAGCTTGCGGAACACCCCGTGGCCGAGCCGGGCGATCAGCTTGGCGTCGTCGCGGTTGCTGATGCCCGGCACCGCGGACAGGTCGGCGCCGGCGGCCAGGATGAACGGCTTGCCGGTCACGCCGATCGCGACCACGTCCTCGCGTGCGAGTGCGACGTCGAGCGCGGCGTTCAGGGAGGCCAGCGACTTCGGTCCGAACGTGTTGGGCCGGGTGTGGTCGAGGCCGTTGTCCAGCGTGATCAGCGCCATCGTGCCCGCGCCGTACGGCAGCGTCACGTCGCGCGACTTCGCCTCGGTGACGCACCTCGTCGGCGGCCATCGCGGCGCCGCGGTCGAGCAGCGCCTGGAGCTCAGGGGTCGTGGTCATGCCGCGTCTCTCTCCGTTCCAGTTGGCGTTCTCCCAGATCACGGTGCCGCCCATGCCGATGCCGATGCACATCGTGGTCATGCCGTAGCGGACCTCGGGCCGATCCTCGAACTGGCGGGCGAGCTGGTTCATCAGCCGCACGCCGGAGGAGGCCAGCGGGTGGCCCATGGCGATCGCGCCGCCGTAGGGGTTGACCCGCGGGTCGTCGTCGGAGATGCCGAAGTGCTCGAGGAAGGCCAGCACCTGCACGGCGAACGCCTCGTTGATCTCGAAGGCCTCGATGTCCTCGATGCTCAGTCCGGCCTGCTTCAGCGCCTTCTCGGTGGAGGGGATCGGGCCCGCGCCCATGACCTCGGGCTCCACGCCGGCGAAGGAGTAGGCGACCAGCCGCATCTTGATCGGCAGGCCCAGCTCCTTGGCGGTCTCCTCCTCCGCGAGCAGGCAGGCGGTGGCGCCGTCGTTGATGCCTGCGGCGTTGCCGGCGGTGACCCGTCCGTGGGCACGGAACGGCGTCTTCAGCCCCGCCAGGCTCTCCATCGTGGTCTCCGGGCGCGGCGGCTCGTCGACGGTGGCCAGCCCCCAGCCGCTCTCGGCCGACCGGGTCGCCACCGGCACCAGGTCCGGCTGGATCTTGTGGTCGGCGTAGGCCTGTGCGGTCTTGCGCTGGGAGGCGACGGCGTAGGCGTCCGCGCGCTCCTTGGTGATGCCCGGGTAGCGGTCGTGCAGGTTCTCCGCGGTGTTGCCCATCGACAGCGCCTCGGGGTCGACGATCTTCTCCGAGACGATGCGCGGGTTCGGGTCGACGGCCTCACCCATCGGGTGCCGGCCCATGTGCTCGACACCGCCGGCGATGGCGACGTCGTAGGCGCCGAACGCGATGCCCGACGCGGTGGTGGTCACCGCGGTCATCGCCCCCGCGCACATCCGGTCGATCGCGTAGCCGGGCACCGTGTTGGGCAGCCCGGACAGCAGCGCGGCGGTCCGGCCGATCGTGAGTCCCTGGTCGCCGATCTGCGTGGTGGCGGCCACGGCCACCTCGTCGACGCGCTCGGGCGGCAGCGACGGGTTGCGTCGCATGAGGTCGCGGATGCACTTGATCACCAGGTCGTCCGCACGCGTCTCGGCGTACTGGCCCTTGGCCTTGCCGAACGGGGTGCGCACCCCGTCGACGAAGACGACCTCTCGCAACTGTCGGGCCACGAAGGCTCCTCCATGCACGTAGGGGATGGTGTCCCGATGCTACTCGCTGGTAACCAATGGCGACAGCGCGCTCGACGTGGCGGTGGTCACGGCGGCTGCGGCCCCGGCCGTACGACGGAACAGGGGCCGTCGCGTCGTTGTTGGGACAAGATGCGCCTTTCGATCCTCGACCGGAGCAACGTGCGCGGACACGAGCCGGACACGCGCACCCTGCGGGCGACGGTGGAGCGGGCCCGCGCCGCGGAGCGGCTGGGCTACCACCGCTTCTGGGTGGCCGAGCACCATGCCGTGCCCGGCATCGCCGGATCCGCGCCCGCCGTGCTCGCCGGGGCGGTCGCGGCCGCCACCGACCGGATCCGCGTCGGGTCGGGCGGGGTGATGCTGCCCGACCACCAGCCCCTCGTGGTCGCCGAGCAGTTCGCCACCCTGCAGGCGCTGCACCCGGGCCGCGTCGACCTGGGCCTCGGCCGCTCGGTCGGGTTCACCCCGGCGGTGCGCGGCGCGTTGCGCCAGGACAAGGACGCCGCCGACCGGTTCGAGGCGGACCTCGAGGAGCTTCAGGCGTTCCTCGGCGGCACCGCCGCGGTGACCGCCCGGCCCCGGGACCGCGGGGCCACGCCGCTGTTCGTGCTGGCCACCGGGTCGGGGGTCCACGTCGCCGCCCGCCGGCGGCTGCCGGTCGTCCTCGGTGGCCCCGTGCTCCTGCGCGACCCGGAGAAGGCCCGCGCGGCGCTGGAGCGCTACCGGGCAGAGGCCGGGGAGCGCGCGCGGGTCCTGCTCGCCGTCAACGTCATGGTGGCCGGCACCACGGAGGCCGCGCGCGAGCTGCTGCTGCCGGAGGCCCGGGCGATGGCGCAGGCGCGCACCCGCGGGGAGTTCCCGCCGCTGCAGCCGGTCACCGACGTGCGCGCCGAGCGGCTCACCGACCGGCAGCAGGGCCTCGTCGACGACTACGTGGCCACCTCCGTGCACGGCACCCCCGCGCAGGTCGCCGGCCGGCTGCGGGCGCTGGCTGCCGACCACGGCGCGGCCGAGGTCCTGGTCACCGGGGCGACGTACGACCGGGTCGCGCAGGCGCGGTCGGACGCCCTGCTGGCCGAGGCGGCGGCCCTGACTGCGGCGGCCTGACCGTTTGCGGGCCCGGCGCACGGGCACGACCGCAGCAGCCCACGGACCCCACCCCTGAGAGGACCCTTGCTTGATGCCCGACATGCTCGCCGGCCGGCTGCACGTGCCCACGCGGACCTTCGAGGTGACCCGCGTCCCCGTTCCCGAGCCCGGGCACGGGCAGGTGCGCATCCAGGTCGAGGCCGCGGGTGTCTGCCTGTCCGACGTCCATCTCATCGACGGCACGCTGAGCCCGCTGTACCTCCCCGGTGAGACCGTGACCCTCGGCCACGAGGTCGCCGGCACCGTCGACGTGCTCGGCGAGGGCGTGGAGGGTCTCGCTCCCGGGCAACGGGTGCTGCTGCAGGCCGGCGAGGAGGCCCGCGACGGCACCGTCCTGACCCGGGGCGTCGACTACGACGGCGGCTGGGCGCAGTACGCCCTGGCCCGTCAGGACACCGTGGTGCCGATCCCCGAGGAGCTCCCGTTCGCGCAGGCCTGCATCGTGCCCGACGCGGTATCCACGCCGTGGGCGGCGGTGAGCAGCACCGGCGCGACCCGGGCCGGGGAGACCGCCGCGGTGTGGGGTGTCGGCGGCCTCGGGGCGCACGCGGTCCAGCTGCTGCGCCTGGTCGGCGCCGCGCCGGTGATCGCGGTCGACCCAGTGCCCGACGCCCGGGAACGCGCGCTCGCCTTCGGGGCCGACGTGGCGCTGGACCCCGCCGCTGCGGACTTCAAGGACGCGGTGGCGCGGGTGTCCGAGGGCACCGGTGTCGACGTCGCGTTCGACTTCGCCGGTGTGACGGCGGTGCGGGAACAGGCGATGAGCGTGCTCGGCAGGGGCGGCCGGCTGGTCCTGGTCGGGCTCGCCAACCAGCCGGTGACCATCCCGCACGACACCGCGTTCAGCTACCTGCAGCAGCGCGTCCTCGGGTCCTACGGCTCGGAGCCCGCGCACGTGGCGGAGCTGGTGAAGCTGGCCCACCACGGCAGGCTGGACCTGTCCCGCTCTGTCAGCGACGTGCTGCCGCTGGCCGACGCCGCTCGCGCCGTGGAGCGCGTGGCCACCAAGGAGGGCAGCCCGATCCGCCTGGTGCTCAGTCCACGGCAGGCAGGTTCCTGAGCGCCTCCCGGCGGCTGAGACCCGAGAGCCGGTCGCCGTACGACGCCACGCGGGAGCGCACCCAGTCGGGGTCGATCTTGGCGTACTCGCGCAGCGCCCACCCGACCGCCTTGCGCACGAAGAACTCGCTGCCGTACGGCGAGCCCTCGAGGTTGTGCTCGACCACGAACGCGAGCAGATCGGTGTCGGTGGCGCGCCTTGCTGGCCAGCTGCGCCAGGATGCGGTCCGGCGTACCCACAGGTCGTCGTCGACCGCCCACGCGCGCAGCACCGGGGCGACCTCGTCGTGATGGGTGCGCAGGATGTCCCCGACCCGGTGTGTGGCGATGGCGTCGACGAGTCCCACCAGGCGCCGGTCACCACGAGGTGCCGGTAGAGGGGCAGCGCCGCCGGATCCTGGTAGGCGCGGCAGGAGCGGTGCCCGGCCACCGCCAGCGCGGCGTAGCGCTCCTCGCGGTACTCGGCCCGGTCCCACAGCTCGCGGACGCTCGCCTCCCACGCTGCCCGGTTCTCCGGCGCGTGGGCGGCCAGCACGCTGCGGCAGATCTTCTGCAGCGGCTGCGCGCTCACGCCGCGGAAGGGCATCGCTGACTTCATGTAGGCCTGCATGCGCGGCGCGCGCACCGGATCGGCCGCCTCGGCGATCCTGCGACGAAGTTCGGCCGCCAGATCGGGCATAGTGGGCAGCGTAGAGGTGTTGTGCCGGCAGAGACCGAGGAGGAGGGCTGGATGACTGACGGGTCGCGGTTCGTGCACATCGTCGACGACGTGCCCGAGCTCGAAGCGCTGGCCGAGGCCGGCCAGGGGCCGGTGCTGCTGCACGCGCTCGACGGCTTCCTCGACGCCGGCAACGCCGCGGCGCTCGCCACGAAGCACCTGCTGGCGCAGTCCAGCGGCCCGGTCGTGGCCAGCTTCGACGTCGACGCCTTCTACGACTACCGGGCGCGCCGGCCTCCGATGACGTTCGTGGAGAACCGCTACCAGGACTACGAGGCGCCGCGGCTCGTCGTACGCCTGCTGCACGACCGGCTCGGGACGCCGTACCTGCTGCTGCACGGACCGGAGCCGGACACGCACTGGGAGGCCTTCGCGGCCGCCGTGCGCACCGTCGTGGAGCACTTCGACGTGCGGCTGAGCGTCGCGCTGGGCGCGGTGCCGATGGCGGTGCCGCACACCCGGCCGGTGATGCTCACCAACCACGCGACCCGCAACGAGCTGCGGTGCAGGAGAACCTCTGGAAGGGCCAGATCCGCATCCCTTCCAGCGCGCAGGCACTGCTGGAGATCCGGCTGGGGGAGTGGGGGCACGACGCCATGGGGTTCGTCGCGCACATCCCCCACTACGTCGCGCAGCTGGACTACCCGACCGCCTCGGTGAGGATGCTGGAGTCGGTCGAGGTGGTGACCGGCCTGGAGTGGGACCTCGACGCGTTGGAGCGGGCCGGCGATGCCAAGATGCTCGAGATCGCCACCCAGCTCGAGGACTCCGCGGAGGTTCGCGAGGTCGTGGCGGGCCTCGAGCAGCAGTACGACGCCTTCCACCGCCCCGAGCCCGACGACGCGCTGCCGCTCGCCGAGGAGCGCGAGCTGCCGACGGGGGAGGAGCTCGGCGCCGAGTTCGAACGATTCCTCGCCGGCCTCGACCGGCCCGACACCAACGAGTAGGACCGCCCGTGCCCCGCTCCGCCGACGAGCTCGTCGCGCTCCTGGACCTCGAGACCATCGACGTCAACCTGTTCCGCGGCACGCAGCCCGACACCATGCTGCAGCGGGTGTTCGGCGGGCAGGTGGCCGCCCAGTCGCTGGTCGCCGCGGTCCGCACCGTCGAGGCACCCCGCGCCGTGCACTCGCTGCACAGCTACTTCCTGCACCCGGGGGACACGGCGGTGCCGATCGTGTACGACGTCGAGCGGATCCGCGACGGCCGGTCGTTCTCGACCCGACGGGTGGTCGCCCGCCAGCACGGCCGCGCGATCTACTACATGACCGCCAGCTTCCAGGTCCCCGAGGACGGCTTCGAGCACCAGGACCGGATGCCGACGTGCCCACGCCGGCCGACTGCACGGACATGGGCGAGCTGTTCCGGCGCCGCTCGCCGGACAACGCCGAGCTGTGGATGCGCGAGTGGGCCGCCCTGGAGATGCGGTGGGTCGGTGACTCGCGTGAGGGCGGTGAGCTGCCCCGCGACGACCAGCCGTCCCAGCAGCGTTTGTGGATGCGGGTCAACGGGCGCCTCGACGACGACCCGCTGACCCACCAGGCGGCGTTCACCTACGCCAGCGACATGACCCTGCTCGGCTCGACGCTCGTCGCGCACGGCGTCCACGTGAACCACCCCACCATGCAGTCCGCCTCGCTGGACCACACGATCTGGTTCCACCGGCCGTTCCGTGCCGACGAGTACCTCCTCTACGACCAGGTCTCGCCCTCCGCCTCCGGCGCCCGCGGTCTCGCCCTCGGCCGGCTGTTCACCGAGGACGGGACGCTGGTGGCCACCGTCGCGCAGGAGGGGCTGATCCGCCGCCGCTCGTGACGCGACCCCGGCACGTCATGCGTGCCGGTCGCGGAGCCGCCGGAGCGTATGACGGCCGGGAAGGGTCAGCCGCGGACCGGGAGGACCAGCCGGCTGCGGTAGCGCGGGGAGTGGTGCACGCTGATCACCCCGCCGAGCTCGTTCGCCAGCTCCGGCGCGGTGGGCACCAGGTGTGGGGTGTCGAAGGCCTGCAGGCTGATCCGCAGCCGGTGTCCCTTCTTCAGCACGGCCCCGGTCGGGAACACCTCCACGTCGACGCGCATCACCTTGCCCGGCTGCACGGGCAGCTGGGCGGCCTTGGTGAACGGGTGCCAGGGGCGCAGCACCTCTCCGTCGCGGCGCAGCTCCTTGGCGGGCACCTCCTTGCGGTGCGAGAGCACCTGCCAGCCACCGGTGAGCCGGTCCACCCAGCCGTCGGGTGCGACGTCCTCGACGTGCACCGAGACCATGCCGTCGTGCGCGGTGGTCGAGACGAACAGCCGGGCGTCGATCGGGCCCATCAGGTGCAGCGGCGCGGTCAGCGGCGCGGTCTGGTACGACGTCGCCGTCGTGTCGTTGAGGTCGCTGGTCGTCGCACCCGGGGACCGCGGCGAGTCCCGCGGTCCACTGCGAGGCGCTGCGGGTGCACAACCCGGCGACCGGGACCGGGTACACCGCGTCGGTGCCCGCGTCGCTCACCGGGCCGGGCGTGAGCACCCCCGGGCTGCCCGGGGCCGCGGTGCCGTCGAGCTGGACGGTCCGGGCGTGCACCGTGCGCGGCATCCAGCGCGACGCCGTACGCCAGTGACCGGAGCCGATCTCGTAGTAGCTCACCGGCTTCGACGTCGGCGTCGAGCGCCGGGTCGGGGCGACCGCGCCAGGTAGTGGTCGAACCAGCGCAGCGCGAGCGCGTCGAGCGACGGGACGCCGTCGGCGGGCAGACCCGGTCCCGAGGAGGCCTGCGAGGTGGGTCCACGGACCGATCAGCAGCCGGCTCGGCACCCCGTTGCGGCGCAGGGCGCTGTAGAGCATCGGCTCGCTGCGCTGGAAGAGGTCGTACTCACCGCCGACCACGAACGTCGGCACGCGCACCCGGTCCACCACTCGCAGCGGGGAGCGGAGCCGGTAGAACGGGCCGTCGTACGCCGGGTCGCCGCCGGCCACCGCGCCGACGCCATCGTCGGGCCCTGGAACGCCAGGGCGCCGGCGGCGTGCTGCAGCGAGCCGGTCGAGCGCGCCGGCCGGGTCCACCGCGGTGTACGCAGGCGGCACGACGCCGGTGGCGGTCACCAGGCCGAGCCAGAACGGGATGAACCCGGAGTCGACCTGCCCGCCGCTGGCGACCACGTCACGGTAGACGTCGCCGGCCGGGACGATCGGGAACATCGCCTTGAGCCCGGCCGGGTGCTGCGCGGCGGTGAAGAACTGGTGATCGCGCGCGTAGGAGATGCCCCACAGGCCCACGTCGCCGTCGCTCCACGGCCGTCGCGCGAGTGCGCCCAGCGCACCAGCTCGGCGCCGTCCTTCTGCTCGCGGCCGCCGAAGGAGTCCCAGGTGCCCTGCGACGACCCGGTGCCGCGGACGTCGGCGACCACCTGCACGTAGCCGCGCTGCACCAGGTAGTCGTTGCGGAAGCCGAGCTGGGGCGCCGACTTGTTGTACGGCGTCTGGGTGAGGATCACCGGGAAGCGGCGCCGCACCGGCGAGCCGTCGGCCCGGGCCGGGCGGTAGACGTTGACCCGCAGGACGGTGCCGTCCGACATCGGCACCTTCACGTCCTCGGTGATGTGCACGCCGTAGCGGGCCGGGCGGGGCCGCCAGGTCGGGCCCGGGCGGCGGCCAGCGGGGCCGCCGCACCCGGGCTGGTGCCCGCGCCGAGGCCGAGCGGCGCGAGGACCGCGGCCAGGGCCGGGCGGCGAGGGCAGAGACGATACGGCGCACAGGAGCTCCTTCTCGTCGGGGATGGACTGCCCAACGAGGCAACGCGGTTCCCGTTATGCCGGGATGGTGGGAACGGCCGGGCCGGAACCGACCCCCGGCGCCTCGTCGCGAGTGGCAGGATCGTGGAGGTGGAGATCGTCGAGACGCTGCTGCCCGGGGTCGGCATCCGGTACGAGCTGCGGACCCGTGTCCGGGCTGCGCCTGGGCATCGTCGTTCGCCGCGAGGGCGGCGGCGGAGATCGTGCGTCTACGACGCGGCGTGACCCCGACCGCGCGACCGACGTGCTCCGACCTGACCCCGACGAGGCGCGGCGCTCGCCGACGTGCTGGGGGCGCCCCGGCTGACCCAGCGCTTCGCCGACCTGTCCCGCGAGGTGCCCGGGCTGCGGTCGGCGCGGTTCGTCTTCGCGCCCCGGGTCGCCCTACGACGGGCGCCCCTCGGCGACACCCGGGCCCGCACCCGCACCGGCTGCTCGATCGTCGCGCTGGTGCGTGGGACCGAGGTGGTCACCTCGCCGAGACCGGCAGGGCGCTGCGCGCCGGGGACGTGCTGGTGGTCATCGGGTCCAGGACGGGTCTGACCGCGGCTCGGCGACGCTGCTGGACCTGCAGCCGCGCTGGAGCGTGGACCACCTCGCCGCCCTGCTCGTCGAGCTCGGGTTGCTGTTCCTCGGCCTGTCTCTGCTGGGTCTCCTGGCGCGGTCCCTCGGACTCTCCCCGGTGCCCTTCATCCTGCTGGCGGGGCTGGCGTTCGGCAACGGCGGCCTCGTCCCGTTGGCGAACGCCCAGCCGTTCGTGACCGTCGCCGCCGAGATCGGCGTCGTGCTGCTGCTGCTCACCCTGGGCCTGCAGTTCAGCTCGGCCGAGCTGGTGGGCAGCCTGCGGCGCCACACTCCCTCCGGCGTCGTCGACCTGCTGCTCAACGCGCCGCCCGGCTTCGCGGTCGGGCTGCTGCTGGGGCTGCCGTGGTCCGGCGCCGTGGCCCTGGCCGGCGTCACCTGGGTCTCCTCCTCGGGCATCGTGGCGCGACTGCTGGACGACTTGGGGCGGCTCGGGAACCGAGAGACTCCTGCGGTGCTGTCCGTCCTGGTGCTGGAGGACGTGGCGATGGCGCTGTTCCTGCCGGTGCTCGGCGTCGCCCTGCTCGGGGGCGGGCCGTTGCGGGCGCTCGCCGGAGCCGGCCTCGCGGCGGCCGCGGTGCTCCTGGTGCTGCTGGCCGCGCACCGGCACGGGCACCGCCTCGGGCGGCTGCTGGCGCACAGCGACGACGAGCAGGTCCTGCTGCGGTTGTTCGGCCTGACGCTGCTCGTGGCCGGGCTGACGCAGGCCGTCGGGGCCTCCGCCGCGATCGGGGCGTTCCTGGTCGGCCTCGCGGTGCCGACGTCGTTCGCCAACCGGGCTCGCGCCCTGCTGGTGCCGCTGCGCGACCTGTTCGCGGCCGCGTTCTTCGCGGCCTTCGGGCTGAGCACCGACCCGGCCACGCTGGTGCCGGTGCTGCCCGCGGCGCTGGGGCTGGCCGCGCTCACGGCCGGCACCAAGGTCGCGACCGGCTACTACGCAGCCCGCCGCGACGGCGTGGGCACGCTCGGGCGCTGGCGTGCGGGCGCCGCCCTGGTCGCGCGGGGCGAGTTCTCGGTGGTCATCGCCGGACTCGCGCTGGCGGCCGGCGTGGCCGACGTCGTTCCGGTGGCCACCGCCTACGTGCTGGTGGTCGCGGTGGCCGGTCCGGTGCTGGCCCGGTTCGTCGAGCCGCTGGTCGTCGCGGTCCGCGGCCGCCCGGCCTGACCCGGGGTCGCGGTCCCCGCTCAGGCCCGCGTGGCGCGGCCCAGCAGGTGGGGGGCGCCGTCCTTCGGCCGGGTCAGCGAGAAGGCGTAGCCGCCCTCGGTCCGGCGGGCACCGAAGGCCACGGTGCCCGGCAGCAGGATCGGCTTCCTGAACGCGACCTCGACGGTGACCGCGTCCGGCAGCCGACCCTCGAGCGCGGCAAGGCAGCGCGCCTTGCTCCACATGCCGTGAGCGATCTGCCGCGGAAAGCCGAACGCCTTGGCGGTCAGCCCGTAGAGATGGATCGGGTTGTGGTCGCCCGACACCGCGGCGTAGCGCCGGCCCAGGTCGCCGGGCAGCCGCCAGCGGATGGGTCCGGCGGGCACCTCCTCGACGGTGCTTCCGCCGAGGCCGACGCGTCGCCCTTGCCCAGGCGCAGGAACCTGGAGCGCTCCTCCCACACGAGCTCACCCGCGGAGTGCGCGGTGGTGACCATGTCGAAGACCCGGCCCTTGGGGTGGGGGCGCAGGTCGGCCGGCCGGCAGGTCACCTGCAGCCGCTCGCCTGCGGCGATCGGCCGGTGCCGGGTGATCGCGTTCTCCAGGTGCACGGTGCCGATCGCCGGGAACGGGAACGAGGCGTCGGTCATGATCGCCATGTGCAGGCCGAACGCCAGCATGTGCGGGTAGGTGAGCGGCACGGTCTCCTTGCAGCGGGAACCCGCACACCTCGTTGTACGCCGCGATGCGTGGCCGCGGTCGAACGGGACGTCGTACCGCGTGAGCGTCAGGTCGGGGAGCGTGCCGCCCGCTCTTCTCGACGCCCGGGCAGCTGGTTCACGCCCGGCACCGCGGGCAGCGCGGCGCGCAGCATCATCGGCAGCGGCGCCGGTCGCCCTGCAGCACGCGCGGTTGGGTCGGCTCGCTCATGTCAGGCCCCCAGCATCATCTGGCCGCAGACGCGGACCACGTTGCCGTTGACGCGCGGTGGAGGCGGGGTTGGCGTACCACGCGATCGTCTCGGCGACGTCGACCGGCAGGCCGCCCTGCGACATGGCGTTCAGCCGGCGGCCCGACCTCGCGGGTCGCGAACGGCACCGCCGCGGTCATCTTGGTCTCGATGAAGCCCGGGGCGACGGCGTTGATCGTGATGCCGTCGGCGCAGCTCGTCGGCGAGGCTGTCGACGAAGCCGATCACGCCGGCCTTGGACGCGGCGTAGTTGGTCTGGCCGACGTTGCCGGCGATGCCCGCGATCGAGGCGACGCCGACGACCCGGCCGTTGTCGACGGATCAGCTCCTGCGTCGAGCAGCTCGGCGGTGATCCGCTCCGGCGCGGTCAGGTTCACCGCGATGGCGGAGGCGAACCCGTCCTCCTTCATGTTCGCCAGCTTCTTGTCGCGGGTGATGCCGGCGTTGTGGACCACGATGTCGACGCCGCCGAACTTGTCCTTGACGTGCTTGGCGATGCGCTGCGGCGCGTCCTTGGCGGTGATGTCGAGGGTGAGGTGGTCGCCCTCGATCTCGCGCATCACCGCCTGCAGCTCGCTGGCGGCCTGCGGGACGTCGACGCCGATGACCGTGGCGCCGTCGCGGTGCAGCACCCGGGCGATCTGCTCGCCGATGCCGCGGCCGGCGCCGGTGACGAGCGCCACCTTGCCGGCCAGCGGCTCGGGCCAGTCCGCCGGCGACTCGGCGGGGGCGGTCGCCCCGTGGGTGCCGATCCGGACCACCTGGCCGGAGACGTAGGCCGACTTGGGGGAGAGGAGGAACGCCAGCGTCGAGCGCACCGCGCCGTCAGCGGCCGGGCGCGACGTAGACGAGCTGGACGGTGCCGCCCCGACCGATCTCCTTGCCCAGCGACCGGGTGAAGCCCTCCAGGGCGCGCTGCGCGACCCGCTCCTCGGCGCAGTTGGCCGCCTCCGGGCGGGGTGCCCAGCACCACCACCCGCGGACAGGTCTCCAGGCTGCGCATCAGCGGGGTGAAGAACCGCTGCAGCTCGACGAGCCGGTCGGAGGAGGTCAGGCCGGTGGCGTCGAAGACCAGCCCCTTGTAGCGCACGCCCTCGACCCGGTCGGTGACGTCGGCGATGCCGAGGTCGTCGAGGTCGCCGACCACGACGTCCGCCGAGCCGGCCCTCGCCGCCGACCGAGCACGGTGCCGTCCACCAGCGGGTCACCCTCGGACGTAGCGCTCGAGCGTCACGGGGTTCGGCAGGCCCGAGGTTCTTGGCGAGCAGCTGCCCGATCGGGGTGTGGATCAAGGTCTGGTAGCGGTCGGTCATCGGGGGCTCCTCTCCGTCGGGTCGGCGGCACAGGGTCGGGACGGCCGGCACGGGTCGGGCACGGCGCGGGCGGACCCGTCTACCGGGCCTGAGCACCTATGTAACTGCGGGTGTAACTCGGAGTCCACTTTTCGTGATGTGGCACTCACTCCGTTCCCTCTTCCCCGGAGGGGGCGCGAGGATGGCGCGGTACGTCGTACCCGCGATCTCGCCGATCGGAACTCGATCTCGACCAGGAGCTGACCATGCAGGCCAACACCCGTCGCGTCGCCATCGTCGGCGGCAACCGGATCCCGTTCGCCCGGTCCAACACCGTCTACTCCACCGCCTCGAACCAGGACATGCTGACCGCCGCGATCGACGGCCTGGTCGCCCGCTACGGACTCGAGGGCGAGCGGCTCGGCGAGGTCGTCGCGGGCGCGGTGCTCAAGCACTCGCGCGACTTCAACCTGACCCGCGAGTCCGTGCTCGGCTCCAAGCTGGCGCCGGAGACCCCGGCCTACGACCTCCAGCAGGCCTGCGACACCGGCATCCAGGCGGCCATCGCGGTGGCGAACAAGATCGCCCTCGGCCAGATCGAGGTCGGCATCGCCGGCGGCACCGACACCACCTCCGACGCCCCGATCGCGGTCAACGAGAGGCTGCGCAAGATCCTGCTCGAGGCCAACCGCGCCAAGACGCATGCAGGGCCGGCTGGCGGCGCTCGCCAAGGTCCGCCCGGCGCACCTGCTCCCGGCCATCCCGGCGAACAAGGAGCCGCGCACCGGCCTGTCCATGGGCGAGTCGGCGGCGCTGACCGCGCTGGAGTGGGACATCGACCCGCGAGGAGCAGGACGAGCTCGCCGTCCGCGTCGCACCACAACCTCGCCGCCGCCTACGACCGCGGCTTCCTCGACGACCTGGTCACCCCGTTCATGGGCTCGAGCGCGACCAGAACCTCCGCCCGGACTCCTCGGTGGAGAAGCTGGCGAAGCTCAAGCCGGTCTTCGGCAAGGGCGAGGCAGCCACGATGACCGCCGCGAACTCCACGCCGCTGACCGACGGCGCCTCTGCGGTGCTGCTGTGCTCGGAGGAGTACGCCGAGAAGCGCGGGCTGGGAGGTGCTGGCCTACCTGACCGACTACGAGACCGCCGCGGTCGACTACGTGCACGGCGGGGAGGGCCTGCTGATGGCGCCCGCCTACGCGATGCCGCGGATGCTCGAGCGGGCCGGCCTGACGCTGCAGGACTTCGACTTCTACGAGATCCACGAGGCCTTCGCCTCCCAGGTGCTCGCCACGCTGAGCGCCTGGGAGGACCCGGTGTTCTGCAAGGAGCGCCTCGGCCTCGACACCCCGCTCGGCGCGTCGACCGCGCGAAGCTCAACGTCGCCGGCTCCTCGCTCGCGGCCGGCCACCCGTTCGCTGCGACCGGCGCCGGATCATGGCGACGCTGGCCAAGCTGCTCAACGAGAAGGGTTCGGGCCGCGGGCGTGATCTCGATCTGCGCCGCCGGCGGTCAGGGCGTCACCGCCATCCTCGAGAAGTAGCCTCCACCGGGAGGGGTCAGGGGGCGCCGACGGCCATCGCGAGCTCGAGGCCACCAGGTGCTCCTTGACCTGCTCGGGGGAGAGCCGGGCCACCGTGGGCACGCCGGGCGCGGCCTCCTCGCACCAGCATCCCGACCCGGGCCAGCTGCATGCCGCCGAGACCGGCCGCGTAGAGCGTGTTGGCGAGCAGGTCGACGTCCTCGGTGTGGAACGTCCCGGTGGCGACGCCGGCCTCGATGGCGTCGGCCACGCGCGCCAGGCAGGTCGCGATGCCGCGGCCGAGGCGGTACATCGCCCCCTCGCTGACCTCCTCGAGCAGCTCCGGCCCCGGGCGGCGCATCAGCGTCTGCGCGCAGTCGACGAACGCGGGGAACTCGAGCCCGAAGTCGATGAACGCCTCGGTGATCCGCCGCAGCCGGTCGAGCGGCGCGGCCTCCCCCTGGTCGGCGGCGGCCAGCCGGGCCGTCGAGCTCCTCGAGGTAGCCGACGAGCGTCAGCGCGAAGAGCTCCTCCTTGCCGGTGAAGTGCCGGTAGATGATCGCGCGGTTGATACCGACCGCGCGGGCGATGTCCTCGATCTGGGCGTCGCGGACGCCTCGGTCGTCGAAGAGCGCCGGGTGGCGTCGAGGATCTCCTTCTCGCGCGCGCCGGCGGCGCGCGGCCGCAGCGGTGCGGCGGCCGTCGTGGCGGGACGCGGGCTCGGCTGTCATGCGCTCATGCTACCGATGTGGAACATTGAGTTGCACACGACGTTACAACTCGCTACAGGCCGTGGATCGCCCGCACCGTGTCGAGCGTGTCCGCCTCCGCGGCGCTCTTGTCGTCGCGGTAGCGGACCACCCGCGCGAACCGCAGCGCCATCCCCGCCGGGGTAGCGCGGCGAGGTCTGGATCCCGTCGAAGGCGATCTCGACGACCTGCTCGGGGCGCACGTGCACCACGTGGCCCGCACGAGCGGTCTCCAGGGCCAGGAACCGCTCGGTCTGCCAGGCGAGCATCTCGTCGGTCATCCCCTTGAACGTCTTGCCGAGCATGGTGAAGCCTCCGCCGTGGCGGGTCCCGCGCCCCGAGGTGGATGTTGGACAGCCGGCCGCGTGCGCCGGCCGCTGCCCCACTCGACGGCCAGCACCACGAGGTCGAGGGTGTGCCGCGGCTTGACCTTCACCCAGGCCGCTCCGCGGCGTCCGGCTTCGTACGGCGCGTCCAGGCGCTTGACGACCACGCCCTCGTGGCCGCGCGCGACCAGGTCGTGCGAAGCAGACCTCGGCCTCCGGCCGGGTCGGCGGTGACCAGCCGCGCGCGACCAGCAGCTCCGGGGGCACCACGCGCGGCCAGCCGTCCCGAGCCGCTCCCGCGCCGGGAGGTCGAGCAGCGTCTCGCCGTCGACGTGCAGCAGATCGAAGAAGTACGCGAGAGCGGCACCCGGGTGCGCAGCGTCGCGACGTCGAGCCGGGAGGCCGTGCGAGCCGCCGTCTCCTGGAAGGGCCGCGGCCGGCCCGCCGCGTCGAGCGCGAGGGCCTCGCCGTCGAGCACCAGGTGCGGGCGGGGAGGGCGCGCGACCGCCTCGACGACCTCGGGCACGCGGTCGGCGATCTCCTCCAGGCTGCGGGTGAACACCCGCACCGCGCTCGCCGTCCTTGTGCACCTGGATCCGGATGCCGTCCAGCTTGCAGTCCACCGCGAGCGGCCCGCCGTCGGTCGCCGCCTTGGCGCAACGGCCGCGCCCACGTCCGGGGCGCTGGAGGCGAGCATCGGCCGCAGCGGCCGGCCGACCTCCAGGCCGAACGCGGCCAGCGCCGCCTCCCCGCCGGTCAGCGCCGCGACCGCGACCGGGCGGTGGACGCCGGCTGAACATCGCCGCCCGGCGCACCGCCGCGGCGGGCACCCGGCCGCCTCCGCGATCGCCTCCAGCATGACCCGTCCAGCGCGCCCTGGCGCAGCTCGCCGGTCATCAGGCCGCGCAGGTAGTCCTGCTCCTCGGCGGTCGCCCGCGCGAACAGGTCGGTCACGAGAGCGCGCCGCGCGGTCCCGAGCCCGGGCCGGCCAGCGTCGCGATCTCCTCGAGCGCGGTCGATGCACCTCGCGCAGGTCGAGCGCCGGCTCGGCCGGCCGGGGACGGCAGCTCGGCCAGCGTGCGCCAGCCGACGCCGGTGCGGCGCTGCCGCAGCGCCCGGAGAGATAGGCGGTCGCCGTCTCGATCTCCTCCGGCGGGGCCTGCGCAGCAGCCCGGCGAGCAGCGCGCGCCTTCGCCGGCGCGCGAGCGGGTGGCGCGCCACCCGCCGGAGGCGTCGACGAGCCGCTGGAGTCGCATGCGCGCCATCGTGTCGCGGGCCGGCCGGCACGAACCGGCGGTCCGCGCGCCGTAGGCTGCCCGGGGTCGGCAGCGGCCCGCGACGAGCGATCTGGCGCCCGGCCTGGCCCTGCCCGTCGGCGCAGGTGCTCGCGGCGCTGCCGCACGGGCGCGGCTGATCCGACGTACCGCACCGACCCCGACGGCGCCACTGGCGCGGGATCCGCACCCCGGCGGGCCCGGCCACGCTGCGGCGTGCAGGCCGAGCCCGACGACGGGCAGGTGCACGCCACCGCCTGGGGGCGGGCGCCGACTGGGCGCTCGACGGGCTGCCGGCGCATGCTCGGCGCCGAGGACGACCCCGCGCGGCTTCGCCCCGCAGCACCCGGTGCTGGCCGGGCACTGGCGCCACCACCCGCACTGGCGCCTCAGCCCGCAGCGGGCTGGTGATGGAGTCGCTGGTGCCGGCGATCATCGAGCAGAAGGTCACCGGCCAGGAGGCCTTCGCCGGCTTCCGCCGGCTGGTGCACCGGTTCGGCGAGCGGGCGCCCGGGGCCGGTCGCGACCGCGGCGTCTGGGTGCAGCCGGCGCCCGGAGCGGCTGCGGGCCGTGCCCGTCCTGGGAGTGGCTGCGGCTGCCCGTCGACCCTGCCCGCTCGCGCCCCGTCGTCCGCGGCCGCCCAGGTCGCCCGGCGCTGGAGCGCGCCGGCCGGCCTGCCACGGCGCGGAGGTCGACCGCCGGCTGCGCACCCTCCCCGGCATCGGCGTGTGGACCGGCGCCGAGACCCGCGTTCCGCGCGCACGGCGACGCCGACGCGGTGAGCTTCGGCGACTACCACGTCGCCAGGAACGTCGGCTGGGCCCTGGCTGGGCAGCGAGGTCGACGACGCGGGTCTGGCCGCGCTGCTCGAGCCCTACCGGCCGCACCGCTACCGGGTGCAGCGGCTGGTCGAGCTGCGCGGGTCTGCCCGCCCCGCCGCGGGCCGCGGATGGCGCCACGCACGCACCTGCCGCGCTAGCCCTCGGCGTGCACCAGCGTCCAGGCGAGCAGGTAGCTGCGTGAGTCGCCGTCGTCGATCGTGGAGTCGGGGAGCGTGCGGGCCGTCCGCAGCGCCTGCTGCGGGTCGGCCAGGGCCCGGAACATCGTCAGGTAGTCGCCGAACTGGGTCGAGTAGCCGTGCGGCGTCGCGTCGGCGAGGTCGGCCCGGATCCGGGACGGGTTGAGACCAAGCTGGTCGTGGCCCGAGGATCGACGTCCAGATGTCCTCGGACTGCGACTTAGGTCGCCGTGGTTGGAGGGCCGCAGCAGGAAGCTCGCGTAGGCGAGCACCCCCAGGGTGGCCAGCGGCACGAGCGTCATCAGGGACGGTGAGCTCACTGAGGCGTGGGCGCGTCCCCCGTAGGCGCCCGAAGGCAGACAGTGCCCGGAAGCGCGCGAGCCATGCAGGTGACGCGCCCACGGTGGCCGATGTTCCGGCACCCGCCGACGTCTCCCGGGGCGTGACCACGGTGCGACAGGCCGCGTCGGTCGCGGACGGCGTGAGGCCCGTTACTGTACGCGACATGTCACCCGCGTTTACATCTCTGCACGAGCTCGCGGACCTGCCCGCCGAGGAGGTGGACCGGTTCTTCGCCGAGGAGGACCCCGAGCGGCTGGTGGCGCTCGTGGACGCCGCCACCGACGACGAGGTACGCCGGATCGCGACGCGTCCGGAGGTCCGCGACGCCGTGGTCCACCACGTGCTGCACCGGCTCGGCGAGTTCGCCATCCCCGAGCGGCTGGCCAGGGTCAACGGCGTGGTGGAGTTCGTCGTCGACGTACCGAAGGCTCCGCAGGAGCGGCACGCGCTGGTCTTCGACGGCCACACCGTCGCGGTCCTCGAGGGCGACACGCCCGAGGTCGACGTCACCATCGAGACCGACATCCTCGACTTCGTGCGGCTCATCTCCGGCGGCAAGAATGCCGCGCTGCTGCTGCTCGGCGGCCGGCTGCAGGTGCGCGGGGACGAGATGCTCGCCCTCGCCGTCGGCGGGGTCTTCCAGGTGCCCGGCAAGCCCGGCGTCGCCGTGGACCCCGCCGAGGTCGACCCGGACCAGGCGGCCTCGGTGATCAAGCACGCCAAGGACCGCCAGCTCCAGGAGGTGATGGCCGGTGGGTTCCGCGACGTGGTGGTCGAGCAGGTGTTCACCCGCTTCCCGCAGTTCCTCGACCCGCACAGGGCAGCGGGGCACACGCTGCACGTCGGCTTCACCGTCACCGGACGCCCCGACGGCGGCGCGGACCGCTACGTCGTGCACGTGGCCGACGGCTACTGCCGCGTCCACCCGGGCGACGAGGGTCGCGACGCCACGATCACCCTGTCCGGTGCGGACCTGCTGAAGCTGGTGACCGGCAACCTCAACCCGGTGACGGGGGTCATGCGCGGCGCGCTCAAGGTCCGAGGGAACGTGGCACGGGCGCTGCTGCTGCACAGGATCATGCGGATCCCCGGTCGGGACTGACCTCTCCGGCCCGCGCCTCGCGCGCCTGCTGCCGAGCCCACCGCAGCGGTTCGGGGGTACGACGGACCCCGGTGACGTCGAGCACCACCGCCACGGCGAGGTCGAGGGGCACCCGCCAACCCGGGTGGACCGCCAGCGGCCGCGTCCCGGGCCGGGCCCGCACCCAGCACCCGACCACCCTCCCGTCCCGCCGCAGCAGGCTGGTGCCCCCACGGCGGTCGGCGGGCCAGTCGCCCTCGGCACCCAGCGGCCGGTGCGTCACCCCCACGGTGGGGAGGTCGAGCTCCGCGCCCAGGTGCCACGCGAGCCCGCAGCGACGCGGATGGTCGCGCGCGGTGGCGTCGAGCAGCAGCAGGTCCGGACGCGTCCGCAGTCCCGAGACCGCCGCGTCCAGCACCCGCCCCATCCGCAGCGCCAGCAAGCCCGGGACGTAGCCGGCGTCCGTGCGGCCGGCGGCCACGCGGCTCGCGACCGGCCGGCCCTCGCGCAGCGCCACGGCGGCACCCCACACGGGGTCGCCCGCGGAGCCCGGGCCGGTGAGGCCCCGGGGGAAGCAGGCCCAGGCGCCGCCGAGCAGCAGCGGCCGCGACCCCGGGGACCAGGGCGTCGGGTCGGCCCGCCCCAGCTCCTCCTGCGCCCGCGTGAGGCTGTCCGCGTCCGTCGGCCACATGCCCCCATCCTGCCGGGGTGCGCTGGTGGGCCGTCGTACCGGCCGGTGGACGCGGAGGCCGACCGGGGCGCACGCTGGAGGCAACGGGGCGGGAGGTCGCCATGGACGTGCACACCCTCTACCACCGGACCGTCGAGTGCTGGGCCGACCGGGTCAATGCGGTGGCCGAGGAGCAGTGGAACGCCCCGACGCCGTGCGCGGACTGGAGCGTGCGCGACCTGGTCAACCACGTGGCGGCCGAGGACCGTTGGACCGTTCCGCTGATGGCGGGCCGGACCATCGCCGACGTGGGCGACCGGTTCGACGGCGACGTGCTCGGTGAGGCGCCGGTCAGTGCCGCGCTGGAGGCGGCCCGGGAGGCCGTCACCGCGGTCGCCGACCACGTCGACCGGGTCGAGCGGGTGCACCTGTCCTACGGCGACGAGCGACCGGAGGAGTACGTCCGCCAGCTCGCCGCCGACCACCTGGTGCACGCCTGGGACCTGGCCGCCGCGACCGGCGGGGACACCCGCTTGGACCCGCACCTGGTGGCCGCGGTCGCCGGCTGGTACACCGAGCGCGAGGAGCTCTACCGCGCCGCGGGGCTGGTCGCCGCCCGGGGCTCGCTGACCGGGGCGGCGCAGGCGGACCTGCTGGCCCGCTTCGGGCGTCGCGCGTCCTGGGGACCCAACGACGCCACGCTCGCCCGGTTCTCGGCCGCGTGGGGCGCCGGCGACGTGGACGCGATGAGGGCACTGGTGACCGACGACTGTGTCTTCGAGGCGACCGGCCCTGCGCCCGACGGCCGGCGCTTCGAGGGCGCCGAGGCCGTGCAGGCGGTGTGGCAGGAGCTGTTCGCCACCACGGCCGACGCCGCGTTCACCGAGGAGGAGGCGTTCACGTGCGAGGACCGCGGCGTGCTGCGGTGGCGCTACGCCTGGACGGGGGCGGACGGGAGCCCGGGACACGTCCGCGGCGTCGACCTCCTCCGGTTCCGCGGCGGAAAGGTCTCCGAGAAGTTCTCCTACGTCAAGGGCTGAGCCCGTGGACCGCCTCTGGACGCACCTCGTCGGGGACCGGCAGGATCGGACCACCTTCGAGGAGAGGAGCACGGGTGCGGAGCACGATGCAGGACTTCCCCCTGACGATCGGCGCGGTGTTGCGCCACGCGCTCGACGTGCACGCCGATGCGGAGGTGGTCACCGCCACCGCCGACGGGCAGCGCAGCGAGACGTTCGGCGAGCTCGGCCGGCGGGTCGCCCAGCTCGCGCACGCGCTGCGCGACCTCGGCATCGAGGGCGACCAGCGGGTGGGCACCTTCCAGTGGAACAACGCCGAGCACCTCGAGGCCTACTGCGCGGTGCCGGCGATGGGCGCAGTGCTGCACACGCTGAACATCCGGCTCTTCCCCGAGCAGCTGACCTACATCGCCAACCACGCCGAGGACCGGGTGGTGATCGTCGACGACTCCCTCGTCGACCTGCTCGCGACGGTGCTGCCGACGTTCGAGACGGTCACCCACGTGCTGGTCGCGGGGCCGCAGGCGGCCGAGGCGAACCTCGACGCGCTGCGGTCCTCCGGCAAGGAGGTGCTGCTGTACGACGAGGTGCTGGCCGGCCGCCCGGAGACCTTCGACTGGCCGGAGGTGGACGAGCGTGACGCCGCGGCGATGTGCTACACCAGCGGCACGACCGGCAACCCGAAGGGCGTGGTCTACAGCCACCGGTCGGCCTACCTGCACTCGATGGCCGTCGGCATGGGCGTCGCGGCCGGTCTGACCTGGTACGACCGGGTTCTGCCCGTCGTCCCCATGTTCCACGCCAACGCCTGGGGCCTGCCGTACGCCGCCCTGATGGTCGGTGCGTCCCTGACCATGCCCGACCGGTGGCTGCAGGCCGAGCCCCTGGTGCGCTTCATCCGCGACTCGCGGCCGACCGTCTCCGGCGGGGTGCCCACCGTGTGGAACGACGTGCTCGGCTACCTCGACGCGCACCCGGACGTGAGACTGGACTCGGTCCGGCTCGTGCTCGCCGGCGGCTCGGCGGTGCCCGTCGCCCTGCAGCAGGGCCTCGAGCAGCGGCACGGGATCACCGTGCTGCAGGCCTGGGGGATGACCGAGACCTCGCCGGTGGCCTCCGCGGGCCTGCCGCCGCTGGGTGCCGAGGGCGAGGAGCGGTGGCGCTACCGCGGCACGCAGGGCCGGCTGCTGCCCGGCGTGGAGGGCCGGATCATGGGTGAGGCCGGGCCGATGCCGCACGACGGCGCCGCGGTCGGCGAGCTCGAGGTGCGGGGCCCATGGGTGACCGGCGCCTACTACAAGGACCCCGACCCGGCGAAGTTCCACGACGGATGGCTGCGCACCGGTGACGTCGGCACGCTGGACGAGCACGGCTACATCACGCTCACCGACCGGGCCAAGGACGTGATCAAGTCCGGCGGTGAGTGGATCTCCTCGGTCGACCTGGAGAACGCCCTGATGGGGCACCCGGACGTGGTGGAGGCCGCGGTCGTCGGCATCCCCGACGAGAAGTGGCAGGAGCGGCCGCTCGCCTCGGTGGTGCTGCGTGAGGGAGCCACGGTCACCCCGGCGCAGCTGCGCGACTACCTCGCGCAGACGTTCGCGAAGTGGCAGCTCCCCGACGCGTGGTCGTTCGTCGAGGCGGTGCCGCGGACCTCGGTCGGCAAGTTCGACAAGAAGGTCATCCGCCGGTGGTACGGCGAGGGCGAGCTCGAGGTGCTGCCCTCAGGAGACTGAGCCCCCGGCCAGCGTGTCACCGTCGCCGGCGTCCTCGGACAGCTCCGAGACGTTGATGTCGAACTGGTGCAGCAGCCCGGCGTCACGTTCCAGGTCGACGCGCTTGGGAAGCGCGGTCTCTGCCGCGAGCGCGCGGTCGTGCTCACCCTCGGCGCGCAGCCGCGCGGTCACGGCCTGCTTGTCGACTAGCACTTGGGTTTCCTCCCAGCAAGGCTTGACGTCCCCGTTGACGAAGGTGTACCCGCTGGCGGACACGGCCAATCAGAAAGGCGAGACCTGCGTCACAGCAGCGGGCGCAGGGGGGCGAGCACGAGCTCGGTGAACTTCTTGTGCACGCCGCGGGCCGCCCAGGTCCGGGCGGTCAGCTCCTCCGCCTGGGAGAGGTCGGTGGTGAAGATCTCCTCCATGAGCCGCGCGAAACCGGCGTCGACGAACTCCACGTTGATCTCGTAGTTGCCGGTCATGGACAGCCGGTCGATGTTCGCGGTGCCGACCGTCGACCAGCGGCCGTCGATGGTGGCGGTCTTGGCGTGGACCATGCCCGCGCTGTAGCGGAAGATCCGCACCCCCGCGGCCAGCAGCTCGCCGTAGAAGCCGCGGGAGAGCCAGTCGGCGACCACGTGGTTGGACAGCGCCGGCACCAGCAGCCGGACGTCGACCCCCCGGCGGGCCGTGGTCTTGAGCGCCTCGACGAAGTCGGTGTCGGGGATGAAGTAGGCGTGCGTCATCCACACGTGGTGGGAGGCCCGGGCGATCGCCTCGAGGTACATCGAGCGGATCGGGAACATCCACAGCCGGGGCACGTTGCGGTGCACCCGGATGCGCGGCTCCCAGTCCGACGCGGTCTCGAGCAGCAGCGGGCGGGCCCCGTGCCGCGCCCGCCGGTGCAGGTTCCAGAAGTCCGCGAACGCCCGTTTGAGGTCGAAGACGCCGGGGCCGGTGATCCGGACGTGCGTGTCGCGCCACTGAGTGGCGTAGGCGGAGCCCACGTTGTAGCCGCCGACGAACGCGACCCGGTCGTCGACGACCAGGATCTTGCGGTGGTCGCGGCCGTAGCGGCGCAGGTCGAAGACGCGCCAGCCGGCGCTGTAGGCGGGGTACTCCATCACCCGCAGCCGCGGCCCGAAGCGCTTGAACCGCGGGGGTACGACGAGGTTGGCGAACCCGTCGTAGATGGCGTAGACCTCGATACCGCGCCCGGCCGCCTCGGACAGCGCGCGCTTGAACCGCTCGCCGACCTCGTCGCCCTTCCAGATGTAGGACTCGAACAGGATCTGGTGCCGCGCCTCGCCGATGGCGGCCAGCATGTCGTCGTACAGGTCCTGGCCGTAGGTGTAGGCCTTCACGCGGCTCTCGCCGATCGTCACCTCGGCCGGGGGCGTGCGCGGGAGCGCGGCCGGCTTGCGGCCGCGGCGGCGGTAGGAGTCGACGAGGGTGAGGCCGAGGGCCATCCCGAGCTGGACGCCCAGCACCGACAGCAGCACCCTCCTGAGCAGGGTGCCCAGGGGGCCGCCCACGGCCCGGGACCGGGGGCGCCAGAACGCTCGGGAGTCGCTGCTCACGAGAGGAAATCTAACGGTCCCCGCCAACGGCCCGTGGGGTGGTGGAGCGGAGCGCCGACGCCAGGTGGGTGTCGGCGCTCCCACGTAGGCTGAACACCATGAGACCAGTGACCGACCTCAAGCGCAGCGTCGCGCCCTTCCAGGTCGTCTCGGACTTCCGGCCGTCCGGTGACCAGCCCACCGCGATCGCCGACATCGAGCGCCGGGTCACGGCGGGGGAGCACGACGTGGTGCTGCTCGGTGCCACCGGCACCGGCAAGACCGCCACCGTGGCGTGGGCGGCCGAACGGCTCCAGCGCCCGATGCTGGTCATGCAGCCCAACAAGACGCTGGCCGCGCAGTTCGCCAACGAGCTGCGCCAGCTGCTGCCGGACAACGCGGTGGAGTACTTCGTCTCCTACTACGACTACTACCAGCCCGAGGCCTACGTCCCGCAGACCGACACCTACATCGAGAAGGACTCCTCGATCAACGAGGAGGTCGAGAGGCTGCGGCACTCGGCCACCAACTCCCTGCTCACCCGCCGTGACGTGATCGTGGTCTCGACCGTCTCCTGCATCTACGGCCTGGGCACGCCCCAGGAGTACGTCGACCGGATGGTCCGGCTCGAGGTCGGCAAGGAGTGGGACCGCGACGCGCTGCTGCGCCGGCTGGTGGAGATCCAGTACACCCGCAACGACATGTCGTTCACCCGCGGCACCTTCCGGGTGCGCGGCGACACCCTCGAGGTCTTCCCCGTCTACGAGGAGCTCGCCATCCGGGTGGAGTTCTTCGGTGACGAGATCGAGCGGCTGATGACGTTGCACCCGATCACCGGCGAGGTGGTCACCGAGGACACCGAGCTGCACATCTTCCCCGCCACCCACTACGTCGCCGGTCCCGAGCGCATGGAGCGGGCGATCCGCGGCATCGAGCTGGAGCTCGAGGACCAGCTGGCGACCTTCGAGAAGCAGGGCAAGCTGCTCGAGGCGCAGCGGCTGCGCATGCGCACCAGCTACGACATCGAGATGATGCGGCAGGTCGGATCGTGCTCGGGCATCGAGAACTACTCGATGCACATCGACGGTCGGCAGCCGGGTTCGGCGCCGAACTGCCTGCTCGACTACTTCCCCGAGGACTTCCTGCTCGTGGTCGACGAGTCCCACGTGACCGTCCCGCAGATCGGCGGAATGTACGAAGGCGACATGTCGCGCAAGCGCAACCTGGTCGACCACGGCTTCCGGCTGCCCAGCGCGATGGACAACCGGCCGCTGCGCTGGGAGGAGTTCCTGGACCGGATCGGGCAGACGATCTACCTCTCCGCGACGCCGGGCGACTACGAGCTGAGTCGCGTGAGCGGCGCGGACGGCGTCCCCCGGGTCGTCGAGCAGATCATCCGGCCCACCGGCCTGGTGGACCCGGAGGTGATCGTCAAGCCGACCAAGGGCCAGATCGACGACCTCATCCACGAGATCCGGCTGCGCACGGAGCGCAACGAGCGGGTGCTGGTCACCACGCTGACCAAGAAGATGGCCGAGGACCTCACCGACTACCTGCTCGAGGCCGACGTGCGCACCCGCTACCTGCACAGCGAGGTCGACACGCTGCGCCGCATCGAGCTGCTGCGCGAGCTGCGTCTGGGACAGTACGACGTCCTGGTCGGCATCAACCTGCTGCGCGAGGGCCTCGACCTGCCCGAGGTGTCGTTGGTGGCGATCCTCGACGCCGACAAGGAGGGCTTCCTCCGCTCGGACAAGTCGCTGATCCAGACCATCGGCCGCGCCGCCCGCAACGTGTCCGGCCAGGTCGTGATGTACGCCGACAAGGTGACCCCGTCGATGGAGAGGGCCATCGACGAGACCAACCGCCGTCGGGCGAAGCAGGTCGCCTACAACACCGAGCACGGGGTCGACCCGCAGCCGCTGCGCAAGAAGATCGCCGACATCACCGAGATGCTCGCCCGTGAGGACGAGGACACCGCCGAGCTGCTCGGCGGCGGCGGTCGGCAGCAGTCGCGCGGCAAGGCGCCGGTGCCCGGCCTGAAGTCGCGCGGCGGCGACGAGGTGGGCCGCCACGCCGCGGAGCTGGCGGGCATGCCCAGCCACGACCTCGCCGAGCTGGTGCAGGCGCTCACCGACCAGATGCACACCGCCGCGGCCGAGCTGCAGTTCGAGCTCGCCGCCCGGCTGCGCGACGAGATCGCCGAGCTCAAGAAGGAGCTGCGGCAGATGGTCGAGGCCGGCGCCCGGTAGGACGAGGGCGCCGGTGGCGGGCTACGGCCGGTGGTGGCCCCGGTCCCACCGCCGGCTGCGCTCGATCTCCTTGCGCTGCATCTTGTCGAGCCGGCGGACCCGGTCCTCGATCTGGTCGCTGCGGGTCAGCAGCAGCCGGAGCACGTTGACGGTGACCGCGAGGATCACGAATCCCGGCCAGAAGTACCCCGCCCCGGTCAACGCCCAGATTCCCGTCGTGAGCGCGCCGACCACCACCAGCTGGGACAGCGCGGACCGCAGGTCGCGGCGGTACTGCTGCTCCGCGCGCGCCCGCAGCTCGGCGGGGCCGGCCGGGACCAGCGGCGCCCCGAACCCCGGCGTGGCCGTCAGCGGCACGAGGTCGGCGAACAGCGCGGGCAGCTCCCCGAGGGTGCGTGCCCGCGTCACGGCCTCGGCCCGCTCGTCGTACTCCGCACGGTCGAGTCGTCCGTCGGCGAACCCGTCGCCGAGGACCCGCAGCACCAGCTCGCGGTCCCGGTCGGAGGCGCGCAGGGCCGCACTCTCCGGCCGTCGCGGGTCCTGGCTGAACTCGGACCAGGGGACGGGTGCGGTGCCGCTCATGCGCGGCAGTCTAGGCAGCGGGGGCGGTGGCGGGCAGCATGTCGCTGGAACGGCGGGAAGGAGGCGACGAATGACCGACCCGACGAGCCGAGGGGTGGCCTCATGAGCCGCGAGGTGCAGGTCACCTTCGACTGCGCGGACCCCGGCGCCCTGGCGGCGTTCTGGGCCGAGGCCCTCCACTACCGGCTCCAGCCGCCCCCGGACGGGTTTCCCGACTGGGCGGCGGCGCTCGATGCCTGGGGCGTGCCGGCGGACCAGCGCAACTCCCGCTCGGCGATCGTCGATCCCGACGGTCGCGGACCGCGGGTGTTCTTCCAGCAGGTCCCGGAGGGCAAGACCGCCAAGAACCGCGTCCACCTGGACGTGCGCGCCGCGCCCGGCCTGCGGGGCCAGGAGCGGATGGCGGTGCTCGAGACCGAGTGCACCCGGCTGGCCGCCCTCGGCGCCACTCGCGTGCAGCGTGTGGAGCCCGAGCAGGACCAGGGCCAGGGCTTCCTCGTCATGCGCGACCCCGAGGGGAACGAGTTCTGCCTGGACTGAGGAGCGCGGCGATGAGGCCGGATCGGGCCGCGTCTGCGACAATGGTCCGCGGAGGGGAGTATTCCCCCGCAGCGGTCGTCGTCATCACGGTCACCGGTCTCGCGACCGGCCCCGGCGCCGCTGGTGCGGCGCTCGGCTCTCGGCTGCCCGTCGTACGGAAGAGACCTCCGGAGTAGCACCAGCCACCGCGGCAGGATGCCCCCTGCCCGCCGAGCACACTCCGGAGGAGCCCCGTTCATGGATGTCCCGATCTGGGTCTGGTGGACCACGATCATCGTCACCACCGCGATCCTGCTCTTCGACGTCGTGGTGATCGGCCGACGGCCCCACGAGCCCTCCGGCACCGAGGTCGGCCTGGCGCTGGCGTTCTACGTGGGGCTGGCAGTGGCCTTCGGCGCGGGCGTGTGGCTGCTGGCCGGCCACCGGTACGGCACCGAGTTCTTCGCCGGCTGGCTGACGGAGTACTCGCTGTCGGTGGACAACCTGTTCATCTTCCTCATCATCATGGCCAAGTTCGGCGTGCCCCGGCAGTTCCAGCAGTCGGCGCTGCTGATCGGGATCGTGCTGGCGCTGGTGTTCCGCGGCATCTTCATCGCTGTCGGTGCCGCCGCGATCGACCAGTTCAGCTGGGTGTTCTACGTGTTCGGCGCGTTCCTGCTGTACACGGCCGTGAAGCTGGCCAAGGAGGGCTCCACCGAGGACGACGAGTACGAGGAGAACCGCCTCATCCGCTGGGTCGAGCGGACGTTCCCGGCGACGAAGGAGTACGACGGCGCGAAGCTGTGGATGAAGGAGAACGGCCGGCGCCTGCTGACCCCGATGTTCATCGTGGTCGTCGCCCTCGGCACCACCGACCTGCTCTTCGCGCTGGACTCGATCCCCGCGATCTACGGCCTGACCAGCGAGGCCTACCTGGTGCTGACCGCGAACATCTTCGCGCTCATGGGGCTGCGTCAGCTGTACTTCCTGATCGGCGGACTGCTGCGCCGGCTGGTCTACCTCAGCTACGGGCTCGCGGTGCTTCTCGGCTTCATCGGCGTCAAGCTCATCCTGCACGCGCTGCACCGCAACGAGCTGCCGTTCGTCAACGGCGGGCACCACGTCACCTGGGCTCCGGACATCTCCACGCCGGTGTCGCTCGGTGTCATCGTCGGGACGCTGACGGTGACCGCGCTCGCCAGCCTGGCCGCCTCGCGCAACATGACCGCGGAGGAGCTCGACGACCGCACCGGTCTGTGAACGCCGTACCGGCGTCCGAGGACGCTAGGCCCTCCGGGCCGGCGGCTGCGGACCCACGATGCGCGCGGCCGACACGAGCGTCTCGCGGCGGTGCGGCGCCAGCGGCGCGTCCTCGACCAGCCCACCGCCCTCGGGGGCGTGGAGCATCCACCGGGTCCCGTCCGCCCCGACCGGGCGGGAGGCGAAGCCGACGTGGGAGATCCGGGCGCCGGGACGGGCGAAGAAGTACAGGTCTCCGGGGCGTACGGCGTCCAGCGGCACGGGCCGGACCGGCGGGCCGACCGCCTGGTCGAACGCGTCGCGAGGCAGCCGCAGGCCGCGCCGTCGCGCCACCAGGTGCACGAGACCTGAACAGTCCACGCCCCAGGAGCTGGTGCCGCCCCACAGGTAGCGCAGCCCGAGGAAGCGCCCCGCGTCGGTGAGCAGGTCCGTGCCGGTGAACGCCGGCGGCTCGCCCGGTCCGGCCACCGTCACGTCGACAGTCGCGAGCATGCCGTGGCCGCCGCCCGGCAGCGCGACCGTGATCCTCGCCTCCCGCCTCTCCACGACCGGGAGTCGGGTGCCGAAGGACAGCGGCAGCTTCGCGCCGCCGTCGCGCAGGCAGACCGCACTCCGCGCCGTGACGCAGGCCTGGGCCGTGCCGGCCGGCGGCCCGCCGGCCGGCACGCCGAGATGCGCGCTGCGGACCCAGCCGGGATAGCCGAGCCGGTCCGCCGAGGACGGCTGCTCGGCCGCGGTCACCCGTGACCATCCGGCTCGCTCCTCGAGCACCAGCGCCGGCTCGCCGAGCAGCAGCTGGGTGAGCGTGCGCCCGTGCAGGCCGAGCCGGGCCGCGTCGTGCAGGGACGCCCAGTGCGCGGGGTCCGGGCGGTCGCGGACCGCCTCCGCGTCGACGTCCCGCGGCGCCTCCGGAGAGGTCCACACGGTCGCGACCGGGACCCGCACCTGCCGCAGCCGGGGCTGCGCGGCGGTCACCCCGGCGCCTCGATGCCGAGCCCCGGCGCCTCGGGCAGCACCAGCTCGGGTCCGTCGTACCGCAGGCCGCCGACGACCGGAGAGGACTCCGCCCACCATGCCGCGTCGAGGTCGGACACCAGCGTGGTCCCGTAGGCGGCAACCAGGCTGGCGGCTGCGCCCACGCCGACATGGGTCTCCATCATGGAGCCGACGAGGGTGCCCAGGCCGTGGGCGCGTGCCAGCTCCAGCATCGTGCGCGCCACGGAGAGGCCCCCGCACTTGGCGAGCTTGACGTTGACCAGGTCGGCGGCACGGCGCCGGATCACCTCGACGAGGTCGCGCACGCCGTAGACCGACTCGTCGGCCATCACCGGGATGCCGACCCGGGCGGTGACCCAGGCCATCGCGTCGAGGTCCGCCGCGGGCACCGGCTGCTCGACGAGCTCCACGCCCAGGTCGGCGTCCTCGAGCGCGGACAGCACCCGGACCGCCTCCCGGGCGGTCCAGCCCTGGTTGGCGTCGAGCCGGATGCGGACGCCGACGCCGACCGCTTCGCGGACCGCACGCACGCGCTCGATGTCCGTGGCCGCCCCCGTACCGACCTTCAGCTTCAGCACGGAGAACCCCTCGAGCCGGCGCTCCAGGGCGGCCCCGGCGAGCGTGTCGGCGTCCCCGGCCGCGAGCGTCACGTCGGTCGGCACCCGGTGCCGTGCGGCGCCGAGGAACACCGGAAGGCTCACGCCGCGACGCCGCGCGGCAAGGTCGTGCAGCGCCACGTCGACCGCCGCCTTGGCGCCGTGGTTGGCCGCGACCGCGTCGGCGACCGCCCGGCACGCGGGGACCAGGTCGTCGGCGTCGAGGCCGGTCACCGCAGCGGCGAGCGGACCCGTCACGCAGGCCTCCGCGCCGGCCAGCGACTCGCCGGTGACCTGCCAGACCTGCGGCGCCTCGCCCCAGCCCGTGCAGCCGTCGCTGTCGATGACGCGCACCACCACGGTGTCGGTCGTGGTGGTGCGACGCAGTGCGGTGACGAACGGCGTGTGCAGCGGGGTGGTCACCCGGGTGGCGGTGACCGACTCGAGCCGGCTCATCGGGGCCAGGCATCCCAGACCCGCGTGCTGATCTCGCGGATCAGCGCGGTCCCCTCGTCCTCGGCGAGCGGGGTGCTGGTGCACACGACCAGGATGTACGCCGGCGCGCCGTCCGGTCGCACCAGCGCGACGTCGTGGCTGGCGCCCGGCACCCACCCGGTCTTGTTCGCGACGTGGACGCCGACCGGGAGCCCGGCGGGGATCCCGTCGCGGTGCTCCTGCGCGGCGAGCACCTGCTCCACCTCCGCGCTGGTCTCGGTGGAGGCCAGGGTGTCCGCGGCCAGGCCCAGCATCACCAGTCCGAGATCGGCCGCGGTGACCACGTTGTCCATGCCCGAGTCGCGGGCCGCCGCGTCCCCGATCCCGCGCGGCAGCACCGTGGTCGAGGAGCACCCCGCCGCGTTCAGGACGTCCGCGACCGCACCGGCGCCGACGTGCTCCAGGAGCAGGTTCGTGGCGAGGTTGCCGGATTTCACGGTGGCGTGCCGGGCCAGCTCCCGCAGCGAGCACGTCGCCCCCAGGCGTGCCCACGTGTCGTCGTCCTGGTCGTCGTCACGGTCGAGGGAGAACCGGCTGCCATCCAGCGCCGAGGCGAAGTCGTCGTGCACCTCCACCTCGCTGTCGAGGTCCAGGTCACCGCGCTCGTGGCGCCGGTAGGCCGCGACCAACAGCGGCAGCTTCATCGTGCTGGCGGGGTAGTGCGGTGCCTCGGCGTCGCGGGCCAGCAGCACGGTGCCGTCCAGGGCGGCAAGCCACACCGACACCGTTCCGGCGTCCGGAGCCACGACGCCACCGATGGCCTGCTCGACGGCGGTCACGAGGGCGGTGGAAGCAGGTATGACGGACACGGCATCAGGTTAGGGGCACCCGCTGGCCAACGACCGGCCGGATCCCCTAAACTAGAACAGGTTTCAGTCGAGAGGATGGATGATGGCGCGAGGCGGCCGGGCGCGGGTCCGGATGAGCGAGGACGAGGTCGCTGCGTTCCTTGCGGTGCACAAGAAGGTGCAGGTGGCCACCGTCAACCGCGACGGCAGCCCGCACCTGAGCACCCTGTTCTACGTGCTGCTCGACGGCCGGATCGCCTTCTGGACCTACGGCAGCTCCCAGAAGATCAAGAACCTCGAGCGCGACGCGCGGCTCACCTGCCTGGTCGAGGACGGCGAGGACTACTTCGAGCTGCGCGGCGTCTCGGTGGCGGGCCGCGCCGAGCTGGTGCGCGACGAGGCGCGGGTCCGCCGGATCGGCACCGCGGTCGCGCGGGCCATGGTCGACGGCGCCGATCTCGGCGACCTCGGTGCCGCCGAGGTGGAGCGGCAGGTCGCCAAGCGGGTCGGGGTGCTGGTCACGCCGGCCACGGTCGCCAGCTGGGACCACAGCAAGATGACGACGAGCCGGTCCTGAGCGACCGGTAGCAAGGAGAGCGACGTGCGAGTCAAGGCCGACTTCGACCTGTGCGAGTCCAACGCGGTCTGCGTGGGCATCGCCCCCGAGACGTTCCAGCTCGATGACGACGACTACCTGCAGATCCTCGACGACCGGGTGAGGCCGGACGACGAGGCGCGCATCCGGCAGGCGGTGGCGTCCTGCCCCAAGGCCGCGCTCAGCATCGAGGGGGTGTGAGCGGCATGCAGAGGTCCGACCTGCTGACGCTGGACGGCCGGGTCGCCGTGGTGACCGGCGCGGGCGCCGGGCTCGGCCGCGCGGAGGCACGGGCGCTCGCCGCGGCGGGCGCCCACGTGGTGCTCAACGACCTGCCGGGCGCGGCGGACGAAGCGGCCGAGGAGATCCGGTCCGCCGGTGGACAGGCCACAATCGTGGCGGGCGACGTGGGGGAGCGGTCCACCGCCGACGCGTTGCTCGCCGCCAGCGTCGACGACCTCGGCCGGCTCGACATCGTGGTCAACAACGCCGGGGTGCTGCGCGACAAGATGCTGTTCAACATGTCGGACGAGGACTGGGACCAGGTCCTGCGGGTGCACCTGCGTGGGCACTTCCTGGTCTCGCGCAACGCCGCCGCCCACTGGCGCCGGCTCTCCAAGGAGACCGGCGGGCCCGTCTACGGGCGGGTGGTGAACACCGCCTCGGAGGCGTTCCTGGTCGGCTCGCCGGGGCAGGCGAACTACGCCGCGGCCAAGGGTGGCATCACCGCACTCACCCTCTCCACGGCCCGCGGCCTCGGCCGGATGGGGGTGCGCGCCAACGCGATCTGTCCGCGCGCCCGCACCGCGATGACGGCCGACGTCTTCGGCGCCGACGACTCCGGGCGGGCGGTCGACCCCTACTCCCCGGAGCACGTCGCACCTCTGGTGGCCTACCTGGCGTCGCCGGCCGCCGACGGGATCACCGGTCAGGTCTTCGTCGTCTACGCCGGCATGGTGGCGCTCCTTGCCGCCCCGGCCGTCGAGCAGCGGTTCGACGCCACCGGTGACGTCTTCGACCCCACCGACCTCGACAAGCAGGTCGGTGCCTACTTCGCCGAGCGCGACCCGGCCCGCGGCTTCGCGGCCGACGGCGTGATGCATCTCGACCGGAGACCGCTCGGCTGACACGGCGGCGCCGTACCCCCGGGTCGACCGGACCCACGCTTCCACGGAAAGGAACCACAACCATGGGCCGACTCAGCGGCAAGGTGGCGCTCGTCACCGGAGCGGCGAACGGGCAGGGCGCGGCCATCGCGCGTCGCTTCGTCGAGGAGGGCGCGAAGGTGGTGATCGCCGACATCGCCACCGAACCTGGCGAGCTGCTCGCCAAGGAGCTCGGGGACGACGCGTCCTTCTGCAGCCTCGACGTCGGCGACGAGGCGCAGTGGCTCGCTGCGGTCGCCGAGGCGAGGCAACGTTTCGGCCCGGTCAACGTGCTGGTGAACAACGCCGGGATCCTGCACTTCTCCGAGCTGTCCCAGACCTCGCTCGAGGACTACGAGCGGGTGGTGCGCATCAACCAGGTCGGCACCTTCCTCGGCATGAAGTCCGTGGTGGCGTCGATGGAGGAGGCGGGCGGCGGCTCGATCATCAACACCTCGTCGATCGAGGGCCTGGGTGGCATGCCGTTCCTCGTCGCGTACTCCTCGAGCAAGTTCGCGATCCGCGGGATGACCAAGGTCGCCGCGATGGAGCTCGGCCCGAAGGGGATCCGGGTCAACTCCGTGCACCCGGGCATGATCGACACGGACATGACGCGCGCCCACGGCGGCGACGAGGCGATGGAGTGGGGCGGCACCCGGGTCGCGCTCAAGCGGGTCGGCACCCCCGCGGACGTGGTGGGGATCTACACGTTCCTGGCCGGCGACGAGTCGGCGTACTGCACCGGTGCGGAGTTCACCGTGGACGGCGGCGCCACCGCGACCCACTCCTTCGGCGGCTGAGCCCCTGCCGTGTGGCGCGCCCCCGGCAGCCGGCGAAGTCAGCGCAGCAGCAGGTGGACGGCGACGTCCATCGACTTCGCCACGTCGTTGGCCGAGGAGCGGCCGGTGACCCACTGGACGAGGCTGGCCAGCCACACGTCGCCGATCACCTTGGCGATCGCGATGTCCTCCTCGGTCGGCTCACGCCTCTCGGTCGTCGGCGGGATCCCGCATCGCCGACATCAGCATCCGGGTGACGAGCATCCCGACGGCGTGGATCTCGTTGGCCACCGAGGCGTCGGCGAACATGAAGGCCCGGGTGAGCGCCTCGGTGAGGTTCGGGTCGCGCTGCAGCGAGCGCGTCGTCCTGCCGAGCACGTACATCACGCGGTCCGCGGGCGTGTCGCCCGGGATCGGCTTGCGGTCGAGGCTCTCCTGCGCGAGCTCGAACTGCGGGCGAACGCGGAGACCAGCAGGTGGATCTTCGAGGGGAAGTAGCGGTACAGCGTGCCGAGCGCGACGTCGGCGCGCTCGGCGACCGCACGCATCTGCATCTGCTCGAAGCCGCCCTTGCTGGCCAGGGCGATCGCCGCGTCGAGGATCCGCTTGCGCCGCTCCCGCTGCGCGGCGGACCCGAGATCCTCGTACGTCAGCGAGTTCATGCCGCTCAACGTCCGTGTGCTCCCATCCCATGTCACCGTGCAGCTCCCGGCCCGATGGCCCGGGATCGCAGGGGTGAACCACCACGTAGGCTAACACCGCGCCCCTGCATAATAGAAACACGTTCCACTCCTGCGAGGGGCCCGTGTCGAGTCCTTCGGAGGTCATGTGTGCGCATCGCTCTGCTGTCCTACCGCAGCAAACCGCATTGCGGCGGCCAGGGCGTGTACGTCCGCCACCTGAGTCGCGAGCTCGTCGCCCTCGGCCATGAGGTCGAGGTGTTCTCCGGCCAGCCCTACCCCGCGCTCGACCACGGGGTACGGCTCACGAAGGTGCCGAGCCTGGACCTCTACCGCGAGCCGGACCCGTTCCGCACCCCCCGGCCTGAGCGAGCTCCGCGACGCGGATCGACCTGCTGGAGGTCGCGACGATGTACACCGCGGGCTTCCCCGAGCCACTGACCTTCAGCCTGCGGGCCGCGCGCCTGCTCAAGGAGCGCCTCGCGGACTTCGACGTCGTCCACGACAACCAGACCCTCGGCTACGGCCTGCTCGACATCGCGCGTACCGGCCTACCGCTGGTCACCACGATCCACCATCCGATCACCTTCGACCGCCGCGTCGACCTGGCCGCAGCGACGTCGCTACGCCGCAGGCTGTCGCTGCTGGCGCTGGTACGGCTTCCTGCGCATGCAGGGCCAGGTGGCGCGGCGGATGCAGCATGTGCTCACCGTCTCGGAGTCCTCCGCGCGCGACATCGCCCACGACTTCGGCGTCGACCCGCGAGCGCATCGAGGTCATCCCGCTCGGGGTCGAGCCGAGGTCTTCCAGCACCACCAGGACCCGCGCGTGCCGGGACGGATCGTGGCGATGGCCAGCGCCGACACGCCGATGAAGGGCATCGCGCACGCTGCTCGAGGCCTTCGCGAAGCTGCGCACCGAGCGCGACGTCGAGCTGCTGCTGATCAGCCGGCCGAAGCCGGGCGGCCGCACCGAGCAGCTCATCGAGCACCTCGCGATCAAGGACAGCGTCCGCTTCGTGCACGGCCTCAGCGACACCGAGCTCGCCGACTCGTCGGGTCGGCGGAGATCGCCTGCGTGCCGTCGCTGTACGAAGGGTTCTCGCTGCCCACCGTGGAGGCGATGGCCTGCGGAACGCCGCTGGTGGTCAGCCGCGCCGGAGCGATCCCCGAGGTCGTCGGGACCGACGGCCTCTGCGCCGACCTGGTCACTCCCGGCGACGTCGGCGAGCTCTTCCGCGGCCCTCGGCGACCTGCTCGACGACCCGGAGCGTCGTACCCGCATGGGCGCGGCCGGCCGCCGGCGCGCCCTGGAGCAGTTCAGCTGGCAGCGGTCGCGGCGGCCACCGCCGAGGCCTACGCGCGTGGTGGAGCGGCACCGAGCCGACGCTGACCTCGCACGAGCACCGAGGAGAGCTGACCCATCGATGCTGACCGTTGACTTCGACCGCCTGGGGTCCGCCCGGGGACCGGGTGCTCGACATGGGCTGCGGTGCCGGCCGGCACGCCTTCGAGCTCTACCGCCGCGGCACCGACGTGATCGCCTTCGACCAGGACGCCGACGAGCTCGCCGCTGTCTCGGACATGTTCGCCGCGATGCGCGCGGCGGACGAGGTCCCCGACGGCGCCGACGCCGACGTCAAGCAGGGCGACGCGCTGGCGCTGCCCTTCGCCGACGGCGAGTTCGACCGGGTGGTCGCCGCGGAGGTGCTCGAGCACATCCCCGACGACGAGGCCGCGATCGCGGAGCTCGTCCGGGTGCTGCGGCCCGGCGGGACCATGGCGGTGACCGTGCCGCGCTGGCTGCCGGAGAAGGTCTGCTGGGCGCTCTCCGACGAGTACCACGAGGTCGAGGGCGGGCACGTGCGCATCTACGCCGGCGACGAGCTCGTCGGCAAGCTCGAGCGAGCCGGGCTGAGGTTCCAGGGCAAGGAGCACGCCCATGCCCTGCACTCGCCGTACTGGTGGCTCAAGTGCGCGGTCGGCGTCGACAACGCCGAGCACCTGCTGCCGCGGACCTACCACCGGCTGCTGGTGTGGGACATCATGAAGCGCCCGTGGCTCACGCGCACCGCCGAGCGGCTGCTCAACCCGGTCATCGGCAAGAGCATGGTCCTCTACCTCACCAAGCACGTGAGCCTGCCGCATGTCGGCCGACATCCCCAGCCTTCCCGGCCTCCTCTCCGCCCGACGACGTCCGTGCCACCGCCGGCCCCCATCGCGCGCGTGCAGGAGGCCGACGGGCGCGGTCCCGTGGTTCCGCGGCGGGCACACCGACACCTGGGACCACGTCGAGTGCGCGATGGCGCTGCTCGTCGGCGGCGAGATCGAGGCGGCCGAGCGCGCCTACGCGCTGGCTGTTCGAGACCCAGCGCGCCGACGGCTCCTGGCCGATGAAGACACCGCCGGCGGCGTCGACGACGGCGGCACGGACACCAACATGACCGCCTACGTCGCGGTCGGGCGTGTGGCACCACTGGCTGGTCCGCCGGGACCAGGCGTTCGTCGCCGACGCCTGGCCGGTGGTACGACGGGCGCTCGACCGTGGTCACCGCGATGCAGCTGCCCTTCGGCGGCATCGCGTGGGCGTGCCGACGAGCGCGGCGGCAGTGTCGGACACCGCGCTGGTCGCGGGCAGCTCGAGCATCTACCACGCGCTGCCTGCGGGGTGGCGCTGAGCGACCTGTCGACGAGCCCCAGCCGGAGTGGGAGCTGGCCGCGGGTCGGCTGGGGCACGCCCTGCGCGAGCACGAGGACCTGTTCGACGCCAAGCCGCGCTACTCCATGGACTGGTACTACCCGGTCCTGGGCGGCGCCGTGCGCGGGCGAGGCGGCCGCGGACCGGCTCGCGGACCGCTGGGACGACTTCGTCGTGGACGGGCTCGGCATCCGCTGCGTCGACGACCGGCCCTGGGTCACGGGCGCCGAGACGTGCGAGCTCGTGCTGGCGCTCGACGCGCTGGGCGACCCGGAGCGCGCGCGCGAGCTGCTCGGCGGCGATGCAGCACCTGCGCGACGCGGACGGGTCCTACTGGACCGGCTACGTCTTCGCCGACGACGCCCGGTGGCCGGTGGAGCGCAGCACCTGGACCGGCGGCGGCGGTGGTTCTGGCCGTGGACGCGCTCTCGCGCACGACCCCGGGCTGCGGACATCTTCCGGGGCTCGAGCCTGCCCGGGCGCGTTCACCGAGATCGGCGCTCGGTCGGTGCGGCTGCGACGCCGCGGCGCGGTCCGTGGTCCTCAGCGGACCGGGTCTCCGGCGTCCCCGGCAACCCGCGCTAGCACGCCGCATCGACCCGAGCGCTCCGACCTCGGTGAAGTCGCCGCTCTCGAGCGCACGCAGGTAGACGCGGTACGGCGCCTGGCCGCCGTCGGCCGGGTCGGGGAACACGTCGTGGATCGACCATCGGCCCGCCCGCGGCGCACCCAGCGGCCCCAGCCCTGTAGTCGTTGCTCGGCATGCTCGTCGGTGTGGCCGCCGTCGATGAACAGCAGCGCGAGCGGCGTGCGCCAGAGGGCCGAGACCGTCGGTGGAGCGGCCGACGACCGCGACCACCTCCTCCTCCAGGCCGGCCCGGGCGATCGTGCGTGCGGAAGGTCGGCAGGGTGTCGATCAGTCCCGACCTCGGGGTCCACCAGGCTCGGGTCGTGGTACTCCCAGCCGGCCTGGTTCTCCTCCGAGCCGCGGTGGTGGTCGACGGTGAAGACCGTGCTGCCGGCCGCCCGGGCGGCCGCACCGAGGTAGATCGCGGACTTCCCGCAGTAGGTGCCGACCTCGAGCGCCGGTCCCTTCGCGAGGTGGCGACGGCCGCGACGCGGAGCAGGAACGCGCCCTCCTCCGGCGGCATGAACCCCTTGGCGGCCAGGGCGTGCTCCAGCAGCTCGGCCGGCATGCTCGTGCGGGCGCCTCGTCCGGACGCGGGATCTGGGGGCTGGCGTCACGCCGGGAGCCTATCCATGGCATTATTGAAACACGTTCTAGTTCTCGGAGGAGGCGCGTGTGCCGATCGGGCATCACCGACGAGCACGTCGACGCTCGCCGCGCATTGGCGCGACTGGGCGCGCGGCCGCGGCAGCGACGCCGCGGTGCGCGCCGCCGCGGACCGGGCGCCGAGGTGCTCGCGGGTCTGGGCGGCAGCGTCGCCGGGCTGGGGTCCTGGCCATCGCGGTGCCCGAGCGCGTCGGCGGCGGCGGCGGGTCGTCTGCTGGACCTGGCGGTGGCCCTGGAGGCCGGCGGCGACGGGCTGGTGCCCGGGCCGCTGCTGTCGACCGCGACCGCGGGTGCTGGCCGCGCACGAGGAGCGACGGCGGTGGCGCGCGCGACTCGCCACGGGTGCGACCGAGGGTCGCCGCTCGCGCTCCGGGCCGGCTGCGGGCCGGCAGGACCGGCTGCACGGCGACATCGCCGGGGTCGTCGGACGCCGCCACCGCCGATCGCGTGCTGGTCGCGGTGCGAGCACCTGGCCGATGGGTGCGCGCTCGAGGCCGGGCAGGTCGAGCCTGACCGCCGGGGTCACGGGTCGCGACCTGCGCCGACCGCGGGCACCGCTCCGCGTCGAGTGGCCTCGGCCCGCTCGACGAGAGCCCGCGCGAGGTCGACCGTGCGACTCCGCACGAGCTGGCGTCGGTCGCTGACGATCCTGGGCGCGGCCGAGGCCGCGGGCATCGCGCGGTGGTGCGTGGACACCGCGGTGGCCTACGCCAAGGTGCGCGAGCAGTTCGGCCGGAAGATCGGCTCCTTCCAGGCGGTCAAGCACCTGTGCGCGCGAGATGCTCGAGGCCAGCGAGTCCGCCACCGCGGTCGCCTGGGACGCCGCGTCGGCGCACGACGACGACGCCGACCAGCTCGCGTTCGCCGCGGACGTGGCCGGCAGCCGTGGCGCCCGACGCCGCGGTGAGCAACGCGCAAGGACTGCATCCAGGTGCTCGGCGGCATCGGCTTCACCTGGGAGCACGACGCCCACCTCTACCTGCGCCGTGCGCTGGTCGCCGCGGCTGCTGCTCGGTGGCAGCGACAGGTGCCGGCGCCGGCCTCGCCGACGCGCGCCCGGCGGGTGCGCCGGCGCACGCCGAGCTCGACCTCGGCGGCGATGGCGAGGAGCTCCGGCGAGTCCGTGCCGAGCCGAGGCAGAGCGATCGCGGCGCTGCCCGAGCAGGATGCGGCGCCGTGCAGCGCTCGCCGACGCCGGGCTGCTGGCACCGCACTGGCCGCCGCCGTACGGGCTGGGCGCGGTCCGGTCGAGCAGCTCGTCATCGACGAGGAGCTCGCCGCGGCCGGTGTCGAGCGGCCCGGACCTGGCGATCGGCGCCTGGGCGGCACCGACGATCCTCGAGCACGGCACCGAGGCGCAGCAGGAGCGCTTCGTGCGCCCCGACGCTGCGCGGCGACCTCGTCTGGTGCCAGCTGTTCAGCGAGCCGGGCGCCGGCTCCGACCTGGCCTCGCTTGCGCACCCGCGCGACCCGGGTGGAGGGCGGCTGGCGGCTGACCGGCCAGAAGGTGTGGACCTCGCTGGCCCACGCGGGCCGACTGGGCGATCTGCCTGGCCCGCACCGAACCCGGACGCCCCGCAGCACAAGGGCATCACCTACTTCCTCGTCGACATGACGTGCGCCGGGCATCGACGTCCGGCCGCTGCGCGAGCTGACCGGGGAGGCGGTGTTCAACGAGGTCTTCCTCGACGAGCGTCTTCGTGCCCGACGAGTGCGTGGTCGGCGAGGTCGACGACGGCTGGCGGCTGGCCCGCACCACGCTGGCCAACGAGCGGGTCGCCATGGCCGGCCCGTCGCTCGGCACCAGCGTCGAGCGGGCGCTCGCGCGCTGGCGCGCGGGGCGCGGTGAGCCGCGCGCGGCTGCGGCTCGGAGCGGCGGTGGCGCGACGCGGCCACGGTCAAGGCACTGCTGCGCTGCGGTCGACGCTGCGCTCGATCGCCGGCAGGGGCCCGGCGCGGAGTCGAGCGTGCAGAAGCTCGTCGGGGTGCGCCAGCGTCAGGAGTCCGCCGAGCTGGTCCTCGACGCTCCTCGGCCCGGAGGCTCTCGCCGGTGGGTCCGAGGCCGAGGCCGCCTGGCACGAGGCGCTGCTGCACCCGGTGCCTGAGCATCGCCGGTGGCACCACGCAGGTGCTCCGCAACGTCGCCGCTGAGCGGATCCTGGGCCTACCCCGCGGCTGAGGCCGCGGCCGTCCCCGACCGCCGCGGTCGTACGGTGCCAGCGCAGGAACCGGTCCACGCCGCGGATGACGTGGGCGGCTGCGGACCGAGGGGAACACGTCGAAGGCGTGCTGGGCGCCCGGGAAGCTCGGCGTAGGCGACCGGCTGCTTGGACACCTCGCGCAGGGCCGCGACGAACGCGCGCGCCTGGCGCCACGTCGACCAGGGCGTCGTGGGCGCCGTGGATCACGAAGAACGGCGGCGCGTCGGCGTTGACCCGCAGCAGCGGGGAGGCGGCGCTCGAAGTCCTGCCGAGGTGCCGCTCGGGATCCTTGAACGAGCACGCGGGGCGCGAGGAACCGGTCGCGCATCTGCTGCGCGCCGCCGGGAACCGGTGGCTCCGGCGAAGTCGTAGACGCCGTAGAACGGCACCGCCGCCTGGACGCGTCGTGTCGGCGCCCTCGAAGCCGGGCTGGTACTCCGGGTCGTTCGGGGTCAGCGCCGCCAGCGCGGCGAGGTGCCCGCCGGCCGAGCCGCCGGTGATCGCCACGAAGTCGGGGTCCCCGCCGTACTCGGCGATGTTCTCGCGGATCCACGCGATCGCCCGTCTTGACGTCCTCGATCTGCGCCGGGAAGGGGTTGCGCGGGCTGAGCCGGTAGTTGATCGCGACGCACACCCAGCCGCGGGCGGCCATGTGCAGCATCAGCGGGATGCCCTGCTGGTCCTTGCTGCCCATCATCCAGCCGCCACCGTGCACCTGCAGCAGGACCGGGGCCTTCGCCAGGTCGGCGCCGACGCTGGCGGTAGACGTCGAGCAGGCCGCGCTTGCCGAAGTCTGCGTAGCGCGACGTCCTTGAGCCGTCTCCACGTCGTTGTCACGCATCCGGAACGGGAACGCGAGCTGCTGCCACGGCGTGCTCAGGTCCAGGTCGGTGTAGTTCGCGCTCAGCCGCTGCCGGTAGTCGGAGCCGAGGGCGTCGGCGAGCGCGCGGTCCACCTGCCGCTTGGCGCCCTCGCGCCTGCACGACCATCGTCATCAGGCCTGCGGCGTTGGCGGCCGCCAGCGCGAGTCCGGGGCGACTCGGCCGTCCTCGGGTGAGCTCGAACGCCGTGTCCACGGCGGTGGCAGCGAGCACGTGCGGCGCGAGCTCGCTGGTCAGCCAGCCTCCGAGCATCGCCGGGACCTGGGTCCAGTAGCCCGGCACCGGGCGCAGCGCGTTCGCGGTCAGCGCGGCGGTCAGGATCTGGCGCTCGAGGAAATGGCCCGACATGAGGGCAGGATAGCGAGGCGGGAACGAGCGACCTAAAACTAGAACTCGTTCTATACATTGGGTACCCTTCGGCCTCATGGAACGGCTCAGTGGGCTCGACGCGAGCTTCCTCTACCTGGAGACCCCGTCACAGCTGATGCACGTGTGCGGCGTGGTGGTGGTGGACCCCTCGACGATGACCGGCGGCTACTCCTTCACCCGGGTCCGCGAGACCCTCCGGCGTCGGGTCGCCACGCTGCCCGCTTTCCGTCGTGCCCTCCGGCACGTGCCGCTGGGCCTCGACCACCCGGTGTGGGTGGACGACGAGGAGTTCGACCTCGACCGGCACGTGCACCGCATGGCCCTGCCTGCTCCCGGTGGCGACCGCGAGCTCGCCGAGATCTGCGGGCACCTGGCCGGGCTCCCGCTGGACCGGTCCCGTCCGCTGTGGGAGATGTGGGTGCTCGAGGGGCTGGCCAACGGCCGGGTCGGTGTCTTCGTGAAGATGCACCACGCCGCCGTGGACGGCGTGACCGGCGCCGGACTGCTCTCCCACCTGTGCAGCCTGGCACCGGACGGGGCGCCGCTCGACGGCGGTGAGCAGGCGCCCGCGGGCCGCACCCCCACCGACGGTGAGCTGCTCGTCCGGGGACTGGTCAACACCCTCGCCCGCCCGCTGGCCGCCGCCAAGCTGGTCGCGCCGTCCGCCGGCCTGGTTGCCCGCACCGTGGAGCGAGCGCGACGGGGGACGGCGATGGCGGCTCCGTTCACGGCGCCTCGCACGTCGTTCAACGGCACCATCACCGGGCACCGCTCGGTGGCCTTCGCCGACCTCCCGCTGGAGGCGGTCAAGGAGGTCAAGACCGCCACCAAGACCACCATCAACGACGTCGTCCTGGCGGTGTCCGGGGGCGCGCTGCGGCACTACCTCCGAACGCGCGGAGAGCTGCCCCGCAGCTCCCTGCTGGCGACCGTGCCGGTCTCCGTCCACGGCTCCTCGCGCAGGGCGGACGGCCGCAACAAGGTGTCCGCGATGTTCTGCCGGCTCGGCACCGACATCGCCGACCCGCTCGACCGGCTGCACCACCTCGCGGAGAGCAACCGCCACGCCAAGGAGCACCACAGCGCGATCGACGCCGACACGCTGCAGGACTGGGCGGAGCTCGCCGCACCGAGCTTCGGTGCCGTCGCTCGGCTCTACTCGCGGCTGCGGCTGCCCGAGCGGCACCCGGTGGTCCACAACCTCGTGATCTCCAACGTGCCCGGGCCGCCGGTGCCGCTGTACCTCCTCGGGGCGCGCATCGAGGCGATGTACCCGCTCGGTCCGGTGTTCCACGGTGCCGGCTTGAACATCACGGTGATGTCGAGCAACGGGCGGCTCCACGTCGGGGCGATCGCGTGTCGCGAGCTCGCACCCAAGGTGGCCGACCTGGCCGCGCGCTACCCCGAGGAGCTCCGCCTGCTGCACAAGGCCGTGCTCGGCGAGTAGCCGGCAGCCGCCTCACCCTGCCCGGTCGGCAACGCGCGCGGAGGTCACCGCCAGGGCCTCGAGGAGGGCCGGCACGAAGGCGGCGTGCTGGAGGACGCACGCGGCATGGCCGGCGTCGACCTCGTGCGTCGTGGTGGCCGGGATCCGTCGCGCCAGCGCCCGTTGCCGGGCAGCCGGGATCACCCGGTCGCGCCGGGTGACCACCACGGCAGCGGGCACGTCGACCTGGCGCAGCCAGGGCCGGGAGTGGTGCCTGCCCAGCGCCGCGAGCGCCTGGGCGACCGCCCAGGCGGAGGTGCTCCGGAGCTGCTCGAGGGCCCAGAGGTCGATGTCCGAGCCGTCCGCGGTCCCGGTGGCAGCGCGGCCCGCGGTGCGTGCCGCCCTCGAGGCCGAGACGCCGCGCAGCGCCCCCGTGGCGAGCTCCACGCCCTGGTGGAAAACGCGTTCGGCCGGCGTGGAGCGGAACCGGTCCGTGCTCGCGCACAGCACCAGACCGGCGACGAGAGTCGGGTGCTGCCGCCACACCCGCTGGGCGATCACCGAGCCCATCGAGTAGCCGACGACCAGCACCGGGCCGAGGTCCAGTGCGTCCACCAGCGCGGCGACGTCGTCGGCGCAGTCGGCCAGCGAGAAGCGCTCGGAGCAGATGCCGCGGCCGTGCCAGCGCTGGTCGAACGTCACCACGCGGTAGCGCCGGGACAGCGGCTCCAGGGCCGGGTACCACGTCAGCAGCCCGGTGCACGCGACCGCATGGAGAAGGACGACCGTCGGCGCTCCCTCGGGGCCCGGCACGTCCGTGACGTACGTCGACCCGCGACCGGGCAGCTCGACTATCCGGCCGCCCGGGATGGTGGCCGGCGGCAGCGGCATCAGCCGCCGGAGCAGGGGCAGGGGACTGGGCAGTGACACGGGGCTCCTCAGGGCTGTGCCCGGTGGGGCGCGATCCACGCCGACGCGGCCACGGGACGAGCTCACCGCCGGGTGAGGAGGCAGTCGGCCAGCACGGGAGCGCCGTCGCGGTCTCCGCCCCCGGCGATGGTCGCCGACACCACGACCGTCGCGCCCTCCTCCCACGCCCGGACGCGGATGGTCTCACCGGGGAAGACGACCCCGGCGAAGCGGGCGGCGAACCCGCCCACCGCTGCGGTGTCGGAGTCCAGCAGCCCGTCCACGACCTCGCGCAGCACGATCCCGTAGGAGCACAGCCCGTGCAGGATCGGCGCGGGGAAGCCGGCACGCGCGGCGAAGTCCGGGTCGGCGTGCAGCGGGTTCCGGTCACCGCAGAGCCGGTAGAGCAGGGCCTGGTTCGGCGCGGTGGCGAAGGACGTGTCGAGGTCCGGTGCTCGCTCGGCGGGCTCGACCCTGGTCGAGGGGCCCCGCTCGCCGCCGAAGCCGCCCTCACCGCGAACGAAGATGCTCGAGCGGGTGGCGAACAGCGGCGTGCCGTCCTCCGCGGTGGCCTCTCCTTCCTGCACGATGACGGCCGCCTTGCCCTTGTCCCAGACGTCGCTGATCCGGGTCCGGAGGGTGGCCGAGGCGGCGGTCGGCAAGGCGCCGTGCACCACGACCTCCTGGCTGCCGTGCAGCACCTGGGACAGGTCGATGTCGCAGCCGGGCAGCGCCAGCCCGGGTGGGGCGGTCTCGTGGAACGTGGGGGCCACCACGCCGAAGGAGGGCAGCACCTGGAGGTGGTCGTCGTCGAGGGTGTAGCGAAGCGACCGGCGGTCGGTCGGGTCCCCGGCGCGGGAGCCGGCTCCGAGCGCGAGGTGGTAGAGCAACACGTCGGAGGAGGTCCAGGAGAAGCGCCGCTCGGGCAAGGAGGCGCCGACGGCCTGGGAAGGGTCGATGGGCATCGGTATCAGCTCGCCATCCCCGGGTGGTCAGCACGCGCTCGCGCCGGGGCCGGCGACGACCCGGCCAGCTCGAGGGCGGCGAGGTAGCCGAACGTGATCGCCGGACCGATGGTGGCCCCCGCGCCGGCGTAGGTGTGGCCCATGACCGCGGCGCTGGCGTTGCCGGCGGCGTAGAGGCCCTCGATCACCGTGCCGTCCGGGCGCAGCGCCCGCGCCCGCTCGTCGGTGACGATGCCGCCCTTCGTGCCCAGGTCGCCGGGCACCATCTTCACCGCGTAGAAGGGGGGCCTGTCGATCGGCCCCAGGGAGGGGTTCGGCCGGACGGTGGGGTCGCCGTAGTACGTGTCGTAGGCGCTGTCGCCGCGGTGGAAGTCGGTGTCGGCGCCCGCGCGTGCCATCTGGTTGAAGCGCCGCACCGTGTCGACCAGGCCCGCGGGATCCACGCCGACCTTGCCCGCGAGCTCCGCCAGGGTGTCGGCCTTGGCGACGACGCCGTGCTTGTACCAGCGTCCCGGGAAGGGCTGGCGTGGACCGAGTCCGGCGAAGAGGTAGCGGTTGCGGTACCGCTGGTCGAGCACCATCCACGACGGGATGTGGGCGATGCCGGTCGCCTGCTCGCCGTCGTACATGGCGTGGACCGCGTCGACGTACGGCGCCGCCTCGTTGCCGTACCTCCTGCCCGCCTGGTTGACGATGATCGACCCCGGCAGGTTCCGCTCGGCGAGGCAGAACCACGGTCCCGACGGAAGCGGGATCGACGGGCCCCACCACGCGTCGTCCATGAGCGCCACGTCGGCGCCGATCTCCTGCGCGGCGGCGATGCCGCCGCCGGTGTTGCTCGGGGCGCCGGTGGTCCACTCGGTGGAGACCGGCAGACGCTGGTGCCGCTCGCGCATCTGCTGGTTGTTCTCGAAGCCGCCGCTGGCGACGACCACGCCGCGTCGTGCCCGCAGGACGCGCTCGCCCGAGGCGTCGCGCACCCGCGCCCCGCAGACCCGCCCGTCCTCGACGACCAGCCCGACCAGCTCGGTCTCGTAGCGGACCGGGATGCCTGCGTCCAGCAGCCCCTTGCGCAGGCCGATCGCCAGCGCGGCTCCCATGGCGTACATCGGCCGGCGCAGCACCATGTTCACCAGCCGGCGCAGGCCCACCCGCAGCGCCGTCAGCGGCCCGCGCAGGGTGCGGGCGGAGAGGCTGAGCCACCGGTAGTCCGCCTGGGTGACCACCATGCCGGCCGGCGCCTTGGTGTACGGCGGATGCAGGCGGGCCAGCTCGGACCCGAGGACGGACCCGTCCACGGGGACCGGCTCGATGCTCCTGCCGTGGGCCCGGCCGCCTGGGGCCTCGGGGTAGTAGTCGGAGTAGTCCGGCACCCAGACGAACCGGGCGGCCGAGTGGTCGCGCAGGAAGGCCAGCGCCTCCGGCCCCCGCTCGAGGAACGCGTCGATGCGGGCGGGCGCCACATCCGGCCCGACGATCGCGTGGAGGTAGCGCCGGGACTCCTCGAGGGTGTCGGTCCTGCCGGCCGCCGCGAGGGCGTAGTTGTTCGGGATCCACACGCCGCCGCCCGAGCGGGAGGTCGAGCCGCCGAACCAGGCGCTCTTCTCGACGACGACCACGTCGAGGCCGCGGTGGTGCGCGGCCAGGGCGGCGGTCATTCCCGCCGCACCCGTGCCCACCACCACGACGTCGGCCACCTCGACGTGCATGCCGGATGCGCTCTCCGGGTGTGTCATTCGCGGCCTCCGTACGACGTCCCGCTGTGCCGGTGCGGCCACCGGCTTGCCGCCCGGGAATGTAACACGTTTCAGTCGCCGGGATCCACGCTCCTGTTGCGCACCGAGCGCTGTCGCGGGCATGATGAGGCGCACAGACGAGAACGCGTTCTAGTTCGAGGAGCGGCATGCTGAGCGATGAACAGCGCCGAGACGCCGCGGACCTGCTCGCGCGCGCCGAGCGGAAGCGCGCCCCGCTGCGGCCGCTGCGGGAGCAGTACCCCGGCATGGACGTCGTGGACTCCTACGAGGTGCAGCTGCGCAACATCCGGCGGCGGGTCGAGGCCGGTGCGACGGTGGTCGGGCACAAGGTGGGCCTGTCCTCCGCGGCCATGCAGCAGATGATGGGCGTGGACGAGCCCGACTACGGTCATCTGCTCTCGGACATGGAGCTGGGCTCGAACCGTGCCGTCGACGCCGGCCGCTACTGCTACCCGCGCGTGGAGGTGGAGGTCGGGTTCCTCCTCGGTGCGCCCCTGCCCGGTGAGGGGTGCACCGAGGAGGACGTTCTCGAGGCCACCGAGGCGGTGGCACCCGCGCTCGAGCTCATCGACAGCCGGATCGCCGACTGGCGCATCGGGCTGGTGGACACGATCGCCGACAACGCCTCCTCGGCCGGCTTCGTGCTGGGGGCCGAGCGGATGAAGCCCGGTGACCTCGACCTGTGCGCGATCGAGGCGGCTCTGAGTCGCAACGGCGAGGTGGTCGCCCGCGGGTGCTCGGACGCGGTGCTCGGCAACCCGGTGGCCGCCGTGGCGTGGCTGGCCCGCAAGGTGGCCGGCTTCGGGGTCCGCCTCGAGGCCGGTCATCTGGTCCTGCCGGGCTCGTGCACCCGCGCCATCGACGCACGGCCCGGCGACGTCTTCGCCGCCGACTTCAGCGGGCTGGGCAGCGTGCAGCTGTCCTTCGCCTGAGCGGCGACCACCGCGTACCCGCGCCCCACGACCTCCGCCGACGACTTCCCCGAGGAGAGACTCATGCCCGCCACCTGCACGGCCGCCATCGTCGGGTCCGGCAACATCGGCACGGACCTCTCTACAAGCTCGCACGGTCGACCGGTGATCGAGCCCCGCTGGATGATCGGCATCGACCCGGAGAGCGAAGGGCTCCGGCGCGCCGCCGCGCTGGGGCTGGCGACCAGTCACGAGGGCGTCGACTGGCTGCTGACGCAGGACGAGCTCCCGGACCTGGTCTTCGAGGCAACCTCGGCGTACGTGCACCGCGCAGTACGCGCCGCGCTACGAGGAGGCCGGCATCCGCGCGGTCGACCTCACCCCGGCGGCCGTGGGCCCGGCGGTGATCCCCCCGGTGAACCTCGACCCGCCACCCCGACGCGGCCAACGTCAACATGGTCACCTGCGGCGGCCAGGCGACCATCCCGATGGTCCCCGCGGTGTCCCGGGTCGCCGCGGGTCGCCTACGCGGAGATCGTCGCCACCGTCGCCTCGCGGTCGGCCGGCCCGGGCACCCGGCAGAACATCGACGAGTTCACCCGCACCACCGCGCGCGGCGTCGAGGTGCTCGGCGGGGCCGAGCGGGGCAAGGCGATCATCATCCTCAACCCCGCCGAGCCGCCGCTGACCATGCGCGACACGATCTTCTGCTCCCTCCAGCCCGACGCCGACGACGCGGCCGCCGTGACCGCGTCGTCGAGGCCATGGCGCGCGAGGTGCAGCAGTACGTGCCCGGCTACCGGTTGCTCCAGGAGCCGCAGATCGAGCGAGCCGTCACCGGCCGACGCGCGGCGGGAACGAGGTCGGCATCTTCGTCGAGGTCGAGGGCGCCGGCGACTTCCTCCCGCCCTACGCCGGCAACCTCGACATCATGACCGCCGCCGCCGCCCGGGTCGGCGACCGGATCGCCGAGCGCTCGCGCCGCAAGGAGACTCGTGACATGACCGACCTCGACGCCTTGGCGCGGCCCTGGCAGGCCCGACCGTCGGCGACCTCGACCTCCGGCTCACCGACTCCTCGCTGCGCGACGGGTCCCACGCCAAGGAGCACCAGTTCACCGCCGACGACGTGCGCGCGATGGTCGAGCGCGCTCGACGCGGCCGGCGTCCCCGTCATCGAGGTCACCCACGGCGACGGCCTCGGCGGGTCGTCGTTCAACTACGGCTTCTCCCGCACCCCGCGAGCAGGAGCTCATCAAGACCGCGGTGGAGGCCGCCAGCGGGCCCGGATCGCCTTCCTGATGCTGCCCGGCGTCGGCACGATGGACGACATCCGCGCCGCCCAGGACATCGGGGGCCCGTGTGCCGGATCGCCACCCACTGCACCGAGGCCGACATCGCCGGCAGCACTTCGCCATCGCCCGCGAGCTCGGCCTCGAGACCGTCGGGTTCTTGATGATGAGCCACACCCAGCCGCCCGAGGTCCTCGCCACCCAGGCACGGATCATGGCCGACGCCGGCTGCCAGTGCGTCTACGTCGTCGACTCTGCCGGCGCACTGGTGCTCGAGCAGACCGCGGACCGGGTGAGCGCTCGTCGCCGAGCTCGGCGACGAGGCCCAGGTCGGGTTCCACGGGCACCAGAACCTCTCGCTCGGCGTGGCCAACACCGTGCTCGCCGCACGCGCCGGCGCCACCCAGATCGACGGCTTACGCCGGTTCGGCGCGGGGGCCGGCAACACCCCGCCCGAGGCGTTCATCGGTGTCTCGACCGGCTCGGCTGGCGCACCGGTTCGACCCCCTCGGATCTTCGACGCGTCCGAGGACGTGGTCCGCCCGGCCATGGCGGAGGAGTGCCGGCTCGATCGGATGAGGCTGATCATGGGCTACGCCGGCGTCTACTCCAGCTTCCTCAAGCACGCCGACCGAGCCGCGGAGCGCTACGGCGTCTCGGGTGCCGAGATCCTGCTGCGGGCGGGGAGCGCAAGCTGATCGGCGGCCAGGAGGACCAGATCATCGACATCGCGCTCGAGCTCGCAGCGGGTCGTGGCGCCGAGAGCCGGCCGGCCGCCGAGCCGTCGGCGTGGGGGGTGCCGCAAAACAAGAACGTGTTCTAGTATTGCTTCCGGGGGAGCCGCCCGGCCCCTCGGAGTCTTCCGACCAGGAGTGAGCGATGACCACGAGTGTTCTCGACGGAGTCCGCGACCTGCTCCCGACACTGCGTGAGCGTGCGGACGAGGCCGAGCGGCTGCGCGTGGTGCCCGAAGCATCCATGAAGGACCTGGAGGCCACCGGCTTCTTCAGGCTGCTCCAGCCGCGGCGCTTCGACGGCTTCGAGGCCGACCCCGCGGAGTTCTACACCGCGGTGCGCGACATCGCCTCCGCCTGCGGATCGACAGGCTGGGTGTCCTCGGTGGTCGGCGTGCACCCCTGGCAGGTCGCGCTCTTCCCCGACGAGGCACAGCAGGCGGTGTGGGGTGAGGACACCAGCACGCGGCTGTCCTCGTCGTACGCCCCCACCGGCAAGGCGCAGCTCACCGACGGCGGCTTCCGGCTCAGCGGCCGGTGGAGCTTCTCCTCCGGGTGCGACCACTGCTCCTGGGTGCTGCTCGGCGGCCTGGTGCTCAACGACGAGGGCAGCGTCGTGGACTTCCGGACGTTCCTGGTGCCCCGCACCCACTACACGATCGAGGACGTCTGGAACGTCGTCGGCCTGCGCGGCACCGGCTCCAACGACGTCGTCGTCGACGACGCGTTCGTGCCCGAGGCGTTCACGCTCAGCATGTCCGACACCGGCCGGTGCTTCGGCCCCGGCCAGGAGCTGAACCGTGCGGAGCTCTACCGCCTGCCCTTCCACTCGGTGTTCACGATGACCATCTCCACGCCGCTGATCGGCATGGCCTACGGCGCTTACGACGAGCACGTCGAGATGCAGCGCAAGCGGGTACGGGCCGCCTACCTCGCCGAGAAGACGGCCAACGACCCCTACGCCACCGTCCGGATCGCACGTGCGGCCAACGAGATCGACTCCGCCTGGGCGCTGCAGCTGAGCAACCTGCGAGAGCTGCAGGCCTGCGTGGCGAGGGGCGAGAAGATCCCGCTGCGACTGCGCCTCAAGGTACGTCGCGACCAGGTGATCGCCAGTGAGCGCGCGATCCGGGCGATCGACATGATGTTCGAGAGCTCCGGCGGCCGTGCGCTGGCCGAGGGGACCTACCTGCAGCGCGCCTGGCGCGATGCGCACGCCGGTCGGGTGCATGCCGCCAACGACCCCGAGCGCGCCCTGAACATGTTCGGCTCTCTCGAGTTCGGCCACAAGATCGACCCGGGGATGTACTGACATGGACCAGCTGTCACGCGAGGCCACCCGGCGGAGCGCCAAGGCCGGGAAGCTCACGCTGAGCTACTTCGAGGCCGGCCCCGCGGAGCCGACCCTGGGGGGCGGGCTGCCGCTGGTCATGCTCCACGGCGGCGGCCCGGGAGCCTCGGCGTGGAGCAACTTCGGGACCGCGCTGCCCCGGTTCGCCGACTCGTTCCGCACCCTGCTCATCGACCAACCCGGCTTCGGCGAGTCCGACAAGCCGCCGGTGGTGGGCAACTACTACCGGTTCGCCGCCGACCACGTCGTCGCGCTGCTCGACGAGCTCGGCATCGACAGGGTCCACCTGCTCGGCAACAGCCTGGGAGGCGGCACCGCGATGCGGCTGGCGCTCGCCCATCCCGCCCGGGTGGGCCGGCTGGTGCTGATGGGGCCGGGAGGGTTGTCGTTGAGCCTCTTCCACGCCGACCCGACCGAGGGCGTCCAGCGGCTCATGGACTTCGGGGGCAACCCCACCCGGGAGGCGCTGCGCGCGTTCATCTCCACGATGGTCGTCAACCAGGAGCTGGTCACCGACGAGCTGGTCGAGGAGCGCTATGCCGCCGCGACTGCCCCGGGGGCGCGCGAGGCGATGGCGTCCATGGGCATGTCGTTCTGGAACCCCGAGACCGCCGAGGACGGGATGCTCTGGCGCGAGGCGCACCGGTTGCGCGCCCCCACGCTGCTCACGTGGGGCCGCGAGGACCGCGTGAACCCGCTGGACGGCGCGTTGGCGGCCCTGAAGCTGATCCCCCGGGCGGAGCTGCACGTCTTCCCCCGCTGCGGGCACTGGGCGCAGATCGAGGCGGCCGAGGAGTTCGCCGAGGTCGCCACCGCGTTCCTGGCCCGGCACGAGAGGAGCGGCCGATGACCATCGACATTCGCGGGCTGGGCTACGTCCGGGTGGAGAGCACCGACCTGGAGCAGTGGCGACGGTTCGGCGGCACGGTGCTCGGTCTGGCCGAGGGGCGCGGGCCGAACCCGGAGCACCTGTACTTCCGCATGGACCAGATGTCCGCGCGACTCGTCGTGGTCCCCTCCGGGCAGGACCGGCTGGGCTGCTCCGGCTGGGAGGTGGCCGACCACCGGGCGCTCACGGCAGCCGTCGACCACCTCAAGCACCACGGCGTGCACGTCGAGGAGGGCAGCGCCGAGGAGTGCGCGGACCGGCGCGTCGAGGGCCTGGTCCGGTTCGAGGACCCGTTCGGCAACGTGTTCGAGCTCTTCCACGGCGCGGCCTACGAGGCCCGTCCCGTGGTCACGCCGTACGCCAACGTGTTCGTGACCGGGGAGCAGGGGCTCGGCCACCTCGTGCTTCCGGTGGTCGACGACGAGGAGGCGCTGCGCTTCTACACCGACGTCCTCGGCTTCCGGCTGCGCGACTCCATGCGGATGCCCGGCGAGTTCGTGGGTAAGGAACCGGGGTCCACGGCGTGGTTGCGTTTTCTCGGGTGCAACCCGCGCCACCACAGCCTGGCCTTCCTCCCGATGCCGGAGGGGGCGAACCCTGCGAGGTGCGTGCACATCATGATCGAGGTCGACAAGCTCGACGACGTCGGCCGAGCCCTGGAACGGGTCCGCAAGCACGGGGTGCCGCTGAGCGCGACGCTCGGTCGGCACATGAACGACGAGATGCTCTCCTTCTACGTCAAGTCACCGGGGGGCTTCGACGTGGAGTACGGCACCGACGGGCTGCAGGTCGACGACCGCAGCTGGGTGGCGCGCGAGAGCACCGCGGTGAGCTACTGGGGACATGACTTCAGTGTCGGCCACCAGTGAGATCCCCGAGGGCATGAGCCCGGACGCCCGCGAGTCCTGGCCCAGTCAGGCGCTCATCGACTCGTGGCTGGGGCAGTTCCGCTACGAGATCACCGCCGCGCCGGTCGACGCCGACGCGGACCCGCGCGGCCGGGACAGACAGCGGCGCTTCCGCGACGTGCTGGGCCGGTTCTGCACCGGCGTCACGGTGGTGACCAGCATGAGCGAGGGGCGGCCGGTGGGCATGACCTGCCAGTCCTTCAGCTCGGTATCGCTCGACCCGCCCCTGGTGCTGTTCTGCCCGGCGAAGACATCCCGGTCGTGGCCGCTGATCCAGCGTGCCGGCCACTTCTGCGTCAACCTGCTCTCGCACGACCAGAGCGAGCTGTCGACGGCGTTCGCGACCAAGGGCGCGGACAAGTTCGACGGGGTCGCCTGGCGTCGCTCGGCGACGGGAGCGCCTCTGCTCGACGGCGTGCTCGGCTGGGTCGACTGCACCGTCCACGCCGTCCATGAGGCGGGTGACCACTACGTGGTGATCGGGCGGGTGATGGACCTCGGCGTCGAGGAGGCCCCGCATCCGCTGCTGTTCTACCGCGGCCAGTACGCCCGCACCCAGCCCTGAACCGGTGGCACGCATCGGGCTGGTCCTCGGGGCCGGTGGCGTCACCGGGCAGGCCTACCACTCCGGGGTGCTTGCCGCGCTCGAGCACGACCACGGGTGGGACCCGCGCACCGCGGACGTCGTCGTCGGCACCTCCGCCGGGTCGATCACCGGGACCCTGCTGCGCGCGGGCATCCCGGCCTCGGAGCTGGCCGCGTGGACGGTGAAGGCGCCGCTGTCCGACGAGGGGGAGGCGCTGCACGACATCGCCGGCGACGAGATCCCCGAGTTCGTGCCCTTCCGGGCGGCCCAGCTCCTGCGCGTGCCCGACCTGCCGGGCTGGGACATGGTGCGGCGTGCCGTCATCCGGCCCTGGCACTTCCGGCCGGTGGCGGCGGCCCTGGCGCTGCTGGCCCCCGGGCGGCAGGACATCGCGGCGCAGCTGTCGCTGCTCGGCGAGGTCGAAGGGCAGTCGTGGCCCGAGCGCGACCTGTGGATCTGCGCGGTGCGGCGCCGGGACGGCCGTCGGGTCGTCTTCGGCCGTCCCGGCACGCCGAGTGTGCCGCTCCACCTGGCGATCGCGGCCTCCTGCGCGGTGCCGGGCTACTTCGCACCGGTGCGCATCGGTGAGCACACCTACGTCGACGGGGGCGCGCACTCGCCGACCAACGCCGCGGTCCTGCATGACCGCGAGCTCGACCTGGTCGTCGTGCTCTCGCCGATGTCCGGACCGGGCGGCCCGGCCACCGACCCGTTCCGCGCGGCCCGCTGGCACTCCGCCCGCGTCGCCCGGCGGGAGGTGCGCGCACTGCGCGCCGCCGGGACACCGGTCGTGGTGTTCCGCCCCGGTTCGGAGGAGCAGGAGGCGATGGGCAACGACTTCATGGCCCGTGAGCGCGTCGACGAGATCGTGCAGCAGGCGTTCCTGAGCTCCGGGGCCTACGCCGCCCGACCGGAGGTCCGCGCAGCGCTGGCCCCCTTGCGCGGCTGAGCCGGCCGGGACCCGGTCGGGGCGCCGCGCACGCGCCTTCGTCGGGCCCGGTGCGGGCAGCGGTGACCGGCGTCGCTGCATCAACCGCCGCGGCGATGGGTACTACTCCCTTCGTCGCGAACCTGGAGGATGATGATGAGGCCGGAGCCGAGGGACAGCAGCGCACAGACCCGTGTCCGGGCGGAGTCGCTGACCGCCGGGTGGACCAAGGAGACCCGGATCATGGTGTCCGTGATGGGACTCCTGGTCCTGTGGGTGCTGACGTCCGCGCTGGTCGGCACCGAGCTCGGGTTCGCCACGCTGCTGCTGGGGACGGCGGTGGTGCCGACGTACCTCTTCCGGCACGAGCTCACCCCGGCACATCTGCCCTGGGTGCTGACCGTGGGCATCCCGGTCGCGGTCCTGGGTCTCTGGGTGAGCTGACCGGCCGGTCGGCCCGTACCCGAAGCAACTGCTTGCTAGCCTTCCGAGGAGACCCGCCCGCGCACCCAGGAAGGCGCCCCCGATGCCCCACCCGCCCCGGCGGCGCCCACCGAGCAGGCGCGCCGAGCTGCTCGCGATCGCATCCGAGCTCTTCGCCGAACGCGGGTTCACCAACACCACGGTGCGCGACATCGCCGATGCGGCGGGCATTCTCTCCGGCAGCCTGTACCACCACTTCGACTCCAAGGAGTCGATGGTCGACGAGATCCTCTCCAGCTTCCAGACCGAGCTGTTCGCGGCGTACGACGAGATCGTCGGCTCCGACCTCGACGTCCGGGGGAAGGTCGAGGCCCTGGTCCGGGCGTCCTTCGACGCGATCGACCGTCACCACGCCGAGGTGGCGATCTTCCAGAACGACTCCGGCTACCTGATGCAGCTGGACCGGTTCTCCTACCTGCGCGCGCACAACGAACGCTTCCGCTCCCTGTGGCTCGGCCTGCTGCGGCAGGGCACCGGGTCGGGTGCCCTGCGCGCCGACCTCGACCCGGAGCTGGTGTTCCGCTTCATCCGGGACACGGTCTGGGTCGCGGTGCGGTGGTACCGGCCCGGCGGTGAGCTGTCGGTGACGCAGGTGGCCGACCAGTACCTCGCCATCATCCTCGACGGCATCGCGGTACGGCGCGGCCCCGCCGAGGAGGCCTGAGCCGTTCAGCCGACGGAGCCCTCGCCCACCAGGTCCCCCTCACGCGCGGGGAGCCCGGGGAGCGGGACGGTGACCAGCAACCGGTTCGGGCCGTCGCGCTCGACGTGGAGGGGGCCGAGCCGGCGTAGCAGCGCCAGCGGTGCCGCGTTGTCGGCGGCCACCTCGGTGACCAGCCGGTCGACCCCGGGTGGACGGTGCCGGGTCAGGTCCTGGAGCAGGGCAGTGGCCACCCCCCTGCGCTGGAACTCGTCGGCGACCGTGACCGCCACGTCCACCGCGTGGGGGTCGTCGGCGTAGCGGATCATGCGACCGAGCCCGGCGGGCACGCCGACCTGGTTCTCGTCGAGGACGAACAGGACCCGCGCGACGTGGTCGACACCGTCGACGTGATCGACGAGGTGCACGAGCATGGCGTCGCTGAGGTGCAGCACCGGGGCGAGGAAGCGGCGCATCTTCGACTCGGTGGAGAGCCGTTCGTAGGCAGCGCGCAGCGCCTCCCGGTCACTGGGCAGCAGCGCCCAGATGATGGCCCGGGACCCGTCGCGCAGCCGCGCCTCGCTCGGCACGTCAGCCCTGCGCCGGGCGGCTGCCGGCGTACATCTCGTCGAGCAGCGGGCGGTACCTCGTCTCGATCACCTTGCGTTTCACCTTCATGCTCGGCGTCAGCTCGTCGTCCTCCACCGACAGGTCATGGTCGAGCAGACGGACGTCTTTGATCGTCTCCCACCGGTTGAGGCGCGCGTTGAGGTGCACGATGCACTCCCGCACGTAGCCCTCCACCATCGGGTCGCGGGCCAGCGCTGCGTAGTCGCGCTCGGGAAGCCCCTGTGCCCGCGCCCACTGGTCCAGCGCCTCGGGGTCGAGGACCACCAGCGCGGTGGCGTAGCGACGACCGTCGGCGTGCACGAGGATCTGGCTGGCCAGCGGGCAGATCGCCTTGAACAGCACCTCGATCGCCTGGGGGGCGATGTACTTGCCCCCGGACGTCTTGACCAGGTCCTTCTTCCGGTCGGTGATGCGCAGCCGTCCCGCGTCGTCGAGCTCACCGACGTCGCCGGTGGCGAACCAGCCTTCCTCGGTGAGCACCTCGGCGGTCGCCTCCGGGAGGTGGTGGTAGCCGCGCATGACCGAGGGGCCGCGGACCAGGACCTCACCGTCTGCGGCGAGGGCCACCTCCGTCCCCGGCAGGGGCGGACCCACCATCCCGAACGCAGGCGCGTCCGGCCGCACGATGCACACCGCCGCGCTCGTCTCGCTGAGCGCGTATCCCTCGAGCAGCAGCACGCCGGCGGCGTAGAACCACGAGCCGATGTCCTTCGACAGCGAGGCGCTCCCCGACAGCAGGAACCGGATCCGGCCCCCCAGCCGTTCGCGGACCCGGGCGAGGACCAGCCGGTCGGCCACCGCGTGCTGGGCTCGGGTGAACAGGTCGGGCGGCCGGCCGGCCAGGCGGGCCTCCGCGACCCGCGCACCCACGTCGAAGGCCCAGGAGAACAGCCGGGCGCGCGCCCCGCCCTCTTCCTCGACGGTCTGCACGATCTTGCCGTGGACCTTCTCGAAGATGCGCGGCGGGCCGGCCATGAACGTCGGGCGGACCACCGGCAGGTTCTCCACGATGCGGTCGATGCGGCCGTCCACGGCGGTCGCGAACCCGATCTGCAGCTGGACGGCCTCCAGCATCTTGCCGAAGGAGTGCGACAGCGGCAGCCACAGGTACTGCAGGTCGTCCTGGCGCACGATGCCGGTGGCCTCGGCCGCAGCGCCGACGTACGTCCAGCACCGGTGCGGCAGCTCGACGCCCTTGGGGCGACCGGTCGTGCCGGACGTGTAGATGAGCGTGGCGAGCTGCTCCGGCTGCACCGCAGCCACGGCCTCGTCCACGACGGTCGGGTGCTCCGCCAGGTTCCGCGCACCGAGCGCTGCCAGGTCGTCGAGGCCGAGCACCCACTCGCCGTCGGGCTCCCCGAGGAAGGTCACCACCCGTCGCAGGTCCGGCAGGTGGTCGCGCTGCTCCCGGAGCTTCTCCACCTGATGGTCGTCCTCGGCGAAGACGATCTGCGACGCGCTGTCGGCGAGGATGTAGGCGACATCCTCCGCCACCGTCGTGGGGTAGACGCCGGTAGTCGCCGCGCCGGCGCACATGATCGCCAGGTCCGCGTACAGCCACTCGACGCGGGTGGTGCTCAAAATGGCAACCCGGTCCTCGGGGCCGATCCCGAGGGCCAGCAGGCCGGCGGCCAGCGTGCGCACCGTCTCCGCCGTCTCCGCCCAGGTCACCGAGGTCCACCCGTGGTCGGTGGGGAAGCGGAACGCCTCCGTGTACGGCGTGGCCGCCACCCGGTCGTAGAACAGCCGCGCCACCGACGTGCGCGGGGGCGGGTACGAGCTCGTGTCCGCGCCGCCCGCGCTCGCGACGGTGCTTCCCATGTCGGCTCCCCTCACTGTCGGTGCCAGGCTCACATCCGCGGGTGGGGAGCGGGTAGGGGAGTTGGTCCCGCGTCGTCGGCGCTGTCCTGGTTCAGCGCGTGTAGCGAAGGAAGAGGAACTCGTCCTTCTCCAGGACGTGGCCGAGGCGCAGCTGCTTGGCGTGCGGCAGCGTCGGGCCGGCGGTGATCCGCAGCTCGGTACCCGCGGTGACCAGGGGTGCCACCGCCAGGCAGAGCTCGTCGACGAGGTCGGCGGCGAACAGCTCGGCCAGCACCTGCGGACCTCCCTCGGAGAGGACCCGAGGCAGCCCCTGGTCGGCCAGGGCTTGCAGGGCGGCCCGCAGGTGCACGTCGCGCTCGCCGACCACGAGCACGTCGGCGACCTCCGCGGCGGCGGCTCGACGGTCGGCGGGGGAGCGTTCGGTGGTCAGCACCAGGGGCCGTGCGGTGGCCCGCGTGAAGACCGGCGCCGACAGGTCCAGCGACAACGAGCGGGTGAGGACCGCCAGCCGCGGCACCTCGGCGAGTCCGGCGGCCGTACGACGGGCACGGTGCTCCGCGCTCGGCCGGAGCGGACCGTAGCCCTCGGCGCGGATGGTGCCCGCACCGACGACGAGCACGTCGCACAGCGAGCGCAGCTCGTGCAGCAGGTCGTGGTCGGCCGTTCCGGACAGCACCCCCACGCGGCCCTCGACGGCGGCCGCCCCGTCGATGCTGGTCACCATGTTGGCGCGCAGGTGCGGCCCGGTGACGTGCGGCAGGGCGTAGGCGTCGAGGCTGTCCACCTCCTGGGCAGGGGCGGGGTGGAGACGGCGCATCAGCATGGCTGCCCTCCTCAGGCCGGGTGACCGGGATCGACGTCCTTGACGTCCTGGAAGCCCAGGGCGGGCCGCGTGGCGCCGCCCTCGGCCAGCAACGGCTCGAGCAGGAGCCCGGTGTGGTCGCCGAGGTCGAACCGCGCGAGGACCCGACCCACGAACCGGCGGGGGCAGGCATCCAGGAGCGGCACGCCGCCGGGACCCTCGACCCACTCCGTACGCGCGAACTTGTCGACCCGGTCGCCGGTCTCGCCGCCGAACAGCTCGGCGAGCGGGCCGTCGTCGGGATCGAGGACGTGGACCGCCAGCAGGTCCGCGCGGAGCGCGACCTGGTGGGTGTGGTTCTTCTGCGACAGGCAGACGAGCATCCGTGGCGGGTGGACGCTGGTCTGGGTGGAGAACCCCACCATGCAGCCCGCCCGTTCCCGTCCGTCCGTGGTGGTGACCACGAACATGGGGTAGTCGACGCCGGTCATCACCTGGTTGAACTCGCGTGGTTCCACGCCGCGATCGTGGCACATCCGTCGTCGGGGCCCGTCAGCCGACGGTGATGGTGACCGGCGCGGACGCCCTGCCGGTCGCCGGGTCGAGGACGCGGAACCGGTTCGGTCCCCGGTAGCCGGACTGCACCCAGGTGTGGAACCGTCCGCGACGCACCGTCGCGGTCACGGGGAACCGGGTCCAGTGGCCGCCGTCGCGGCGCTGCACCACCAAGGTGGCGCCGTTGCGCGGGTAGCGCCCGGACAGGTCGATGCGGCCCATCGGGCGGACGTGGTGCGTGTCGGCGACCAGGGTGCGGCGCGGCGGCGTGCGTGCGCTGGTCGTGCGGGGTCTTCTTCGGTGACGGAGGCGTGCGCCTCGTCGAGGGGTGGCCCCCGCGGGTGCCGGGGTGCTGCGGGGCGGCCGTCTTCGGGTTCCCCGTCGGCTGCCGGGACGTGTGCGCCGACTGCTGCGCCGACGAGCGCGAGCGCGCGGGTGCGGCCGCAGCGTGCCTCCTGCTCTCGCGAGGCGAGGGGGAACCGGTGGACCCGGCTGCGGCGGCGCTCGAGCCCCCGTCATGGCCCCCGGTGAGCCCGGTCACCTTCGCGGCGCCGTAGGCCACCGCCCCGACGACGCCGCCGACCACCAAGGCCACCGCGACGACCGCTCCGAGCGCGCCGAGCGCGCGCATACGCCAGTCCTGCGGTTCTGCCATACGTCATGCTCCCCGAGATGGTTCGACGCCCCGTGCCGGAGCGTCCCGACGGACACACCAGCATCATGCGTACCCATCACGAGCCGTGCCATCCGTGCCGCCCCGGACCTTGGTCCGCGGGGCCTTCAGATCCGCTCGAGAATCGTGCCCGAGGCCATCGCCCCGCCCGCGCACATGGTGATCAGCGCGGACGTGGCGTCGCGGCGTTCGAGCTCGTGGAGGGCGGTGGTGAGCAGCCGGGTCCCGGTCGCACCCACCGGGTGTCCCAGCGCGATCGCGCCGCCGTTGACGTTCACCTTCTCCGGGTCCGGCCGGTGCACCGAGGCCCACGACATCACCACGGCGGCGAAAGCCTCGTTGACCTCGAACAGGTCCAGGTCGCGCACGGTCCGTCCGCTGGCGGCGAGCAGGCGCTCGGTGGCCTGCACCGGACCGTCGAGGTGGTAGTACGGCTCCGAGCCCACCAGGCACTGGCTGACGATGCGCGCGCGGGGGGTCAGCCCGAGCTCCCGGGCGCGGTTCGCCTCGACGATCAGGACGGCCGAGGCGCCGTCGGAGATCTGCGACGACGTGCCCGCGGTGTGCAGACCGCCCTCCAGCACCGGCTTCAGCCGGCCGAGCGCCTCGGGGGAGGTGTCGCGAAGACCCTCGTCCGCGTCGACCATCCGGCTCTCACCGGTCGGGGTGCCCGCGGCGTCGAGCACGGGGGCGGTCACCGGGGCGATCTCCCGCTTGAAGCGGCCCTCGTCGACCGCCGCGCGTGCCTTCTGCTGCGACTCCAGCCCGAAGGCGTCGATCTCCTGGCGCCGCAGACCCCGGTTGCGGGCGATCCGGTCGGCGCCCTCGAACTGGTTCGGCAGGTCGATCGACCAGCTGTCCGGGCGGGGGGAGCCGGTGCCGGGGGTGATGTTGGCTCCGAGGCCGACGCGGGTCATCGACTCCACGCCGCACGCGATGCCGACCTCGATCACTCCCGCGCTGACCAGTGCGGACACGAGGTGTGCCGCCTGCTGGCCGGAGCCGCACTGCGCGTCGATGGTGGTGGCGCCGGTGCCCTGCGGGAAGCCGGCATGGAGCCAGGCCCGACGGGCGATGTTCCCGGACTGCTCGCCGGCCTGGGTCACGCACCCTCCGATGATCTGCTCGACCAGGCCGGGGTCGATGCCGGACCGCGCGACCAGGGCGCTCTGGGCGGCGCCGAGCAGCTCGGCTGCGTGCAGGCCCGCGAGCCAGCCGCCCCGGCGACCGAGGGGGGTGCGGACGGCTTCGACGATCACGGGGTTGCCCACGGACGGCTCCTCTCGAGGGGACAGCGACGGCCCCAAACTAGAACACGTTCTCGTGCGGCGCAACGCCCCTGCTCGCGGGGCGGGCGGGGCCACCGACCTTCCCTTGGCTGGCGCCGTGTGCCACACTTTCTAGAACGTGTTCCAGAATCGTGGAGGTCCCCGTTGACTACACCGGCCGTACCCACGGGCTTCGACCCGACCGACCCTGACATCTACCTCGAACGGGTGCCGCACGAGGAGTTCCTGGCGCTTCGCCGGACCGCACCGGTGTTCTGGATCGAGCAGCCGGAGGAGGCGCGCGCCGGCCAGCACGGCGGGACCGGCTACTGGGTGGTGAGCAAGCACGCCGACGTCAGCGCCGTCTCGAAGAACAGCACGGACTTCTCGACGCACGAGAACGGCGCGATCATCCGCTTCGCCCCCGACATGACACGCGAGCAGGTCGAGGCCCAGCGGCTGCTGCTGATCAACCACGACGCTCCCGACCACACGAAGCTCCGGCAGATCATCTCCCGCGGGTTCACCCCCCGCGCGATCGGGGCGCTCGAGGACCACCTCCGGGAACGAGCCGAGCGGATCGTGCAGGAGGCGGTCGAGCGCGGCTCGGGCGACTTCGTGTCGGAGGTGGCCGCCGAGCTCCCGCTGCAGGCGATCGCCGACCTGCTGGGAGTGCCCCAGGAGGACCGCCGCAAGCTGTTCGACTGGTCCAACCAGATGCTCGGGTACGACGACCCGGAGTACGGCGTGGACCCGGAGCTGGCCTCCGTCGAGATCCTGGGCTACGCGATGGCGATGGCCGAGGAGCGCAAGGCCAACCCGCGCGACGACATCGTCACCAAGCTCGTGCAGGCCGACGTGGACGGCGAGGGGCTGACCGCCGACGAGTTCGGCTACTTCGTCATCCTGCTGACCGTGGCCGGCAACGAGACCACCCGCAACGCGATCACGCACGGCATCAACGCCTTCTTCGACAACCCCGAGCAGTGGGACCTCTTCAAGGAGCAGCGGCCCGAGACCGCCGTCGACGAGGTGATCCGCTGGGCCACGCCGGTGACGGTGTTCCAGCGCACCGCGCTCCACGACGTCGAGGTGGGCGGGGTGCAGGTGCAGGAGGGGCAGCGCGTCGGGCTCTTCTACGCCTCGGCGAACCACGACGCCGACGTGTTCGCCGACCCGTACCGGTTCGACATCCTGCGCGACCCGAACCCGCACCTGTCCTTCGGAGGTCACGGCGCGCACTACTGCATCGGAGCCAACCTCGCGCGGCTGGAGGTCAAGCTGATCTTCAACGCGCTCGCGGAGCACGCGCCGAACATCTCCCGGGCCGGTGAGCCCCGGCGGCTGCGGTCGGGCTGGATCAACGGCATCAAGGAGCTGCAGGTCAGCTACAAGTAGCCGCGCGCGGAAAACCGGCTGCACGCGTCCGGCATCTCTGCGACCCTCGGCCGATGGCGGTCTTGCACCATCTCGTCGAGGGATCCGGGCCCGCGGTCGTGCTCGTGCACGCCGGTGTGGCCGACCTGCGCATGTGGGACGCGCTCGCCGGCGACCTGGCACGCCGGCACACCGTGGTCCGTTGCGACCTGCGCGGCTACGGTGGCACGCCGGTGAGCGCCGGTGCGTCGTACTCGGACGCCGAGGACGTGCTGGCGCTCGTCGACGAGCTCGACGTGGGCGCGTTCGCGCTCGTGGGGGCGTCGTACGGCGGCCACGTGGCCGTCCAAGTGGCGACGGCCGCCCCCGAGCGCGTCACCAGGCTGCTGCTGCTCGCGCCCGCCGGCGACCTGGCGACGCCGGACGAAGGCCTCCGCGAGCTGTGGGCCGAGGAGGCGCGCCTGCTCGAGGCAGGTGACGTGGACGCGGCTGCGGAGCTGAACGTGGCCGGGTTCCTGGGACCCGACGCGGACGACGCGACGCGCGACCGGCTGCGCACCATGCAGCGCGAGGCACTGGCCCGGCAGCTTGCGGCCGGCGAGTTCGACAACCATGAGATGCCGGTCGCCTTCGAGAGCCTCACGATGCCGTCCACCGTCGTGGTCGGGGCGCACGACCGGCCCTTCTTCCTGCAGACGGCGCGGGCGCTGGCCGACCGACTGCCCGCGTGCCGGCTCGTGGAGCTGCCGTGGGCCGGCCACCTCCCGGTGCTGGAGCGGCCCGAGGAGGCCGCACTGCTGGTGCGCGGGGTGCTCGGGGACTGAACCGCGGCGGCGTCAGCCGCGGGCGGTGAGGACGAGCGGACCGTCCTCGGTGACCGCGATGGTGTGCTCCATGTGGGCGCCGCGGGAGCCGTCCGCACTGCGCAGCGTCCACCCGTCGCGGTCCATCACCAGCTCGTCGGTCGTCTGCAGGAACCACGGCTCGATGGCGATGACCAGTCCCGGACGCAACGGGTAGCCGCGTCCGGCGCGGCCGTCGTTGGGCACGTGCGGGTCACCGTGCATCGTGCGACCCACGCCGTGACCGCCGAAGTCGGTGTTGATGCCGTACCCGGCGCCCCGTGCCACCGCGGCGATCGCCGCGGAGATGTCGCCGATGCGCGCACCGGACTGCGCGGCGGCGATGCCGGCCTCGAGCGCCTCGGTGGTGACCTCGATCAGCCGCAGGTCCTCCTCGCGAGGGGTGCCGACCACGAGGCTCAACGCCGAGTCGGAGACCCAGCCGTCGACCGACGCGGCGAAGTCCAGGCTCAGCAGGTCGCCGTCCCGGAGCCGGTAGTCGTGGGGCAGCCCGTGGAGCACGGCGTCGTTGACCGAGGTGCACAGCACCTTGCCGAAGGGCATCGCCCCGAACGACGGGTGGTAGTCGATGTAGCAGGACTCGGCGTTGCGCTCGCGGATCATGTCGTGCGCGAGCGCGTCCAGTTCCAGGAGGTTGACTCCCACCTCGGCGGCGCCCGCCAGCCGGGTGAGCACGTCGGCGACGAACCGGCCGGCCGGGCGCATCTGCTCGATCTCTTCGGGAGTCCTCAGTTCGATCACGGGCCGAGCCTAACCACCGGGGTGTCCGCGCGGTCCCGTGCCATGGACCCCCGGCGCTGAGGACCCGGTCAGGGACGCTCGGCGCCGACCACCCACATCGCGAAGAACTGCGAGCCGCCGCCGTACGCGTGGCCGAGGGCGCGTCGGGCCCCGTCGACCTGGTGCTCGCCCGCCTCGCCCCGGACCTGCAGGGCAGCCTCGGCGAAGCGCAGCATGCCCGAGGCGCCGATCGGGTTCGAGGAGAGCACGCCTCCCGACATGTTGATCGGCAGCCGCCCGTCGATCTCGGTGTCGCCGGCCTCGGTGAGCTTCCAGCCCTCGCCCTCGGGCGCGAAGCCGAGGTTCTCGATCCACATCGGCTCGAACCACGAGAACGGCACGTAGATCTCCGCGCAGTCGATCTCCGTGAGCGGGTCGACGATGCCGGCCTGCTTCCACAGCGACGCCGCCGCCTCCCGGCCGGCCTGCGGGTTGACCTGGTCCCGCTCCGCGGCCGTGGTCGGCTCGCTGCGCATCGCGGTCGCCTGGATCCAGGCGGGTTTGGCGCACGCGGCGGCGGTGTCCTCGTCGGTGATCACCACTGCACAGGCGCCGTCGGAGGACGGGCAGGTCTCGTCGTAGCGGATCGGGTCCCACAGCATCTGCGAGGCCATCACCGACTCGACGGTGGTCTCGGGGTGGTGCAGGTGGGCGTAGGGGTTCTTGCACGCGTTGCGACGGTCCTTCGCGGCGACCATGGCGCCGACGTGCTCGGGAGCGCCGGACCGGCGGATGTAGGAGCGCACGTGCGGTGCGAAGTAGCCGCCCGCTCCTGCGTGAACCGGCATGATGAACGGCACCGGGACCGAGAGCGCCCACATCGCGTTCGACTCGGACTGCTTCTCGAAGGTGACCGCGAGGACCCGGCGGTGCACGCCGGCCTGGACCAGGCTGGCAGCGACGATGGCGGTCGAGCCGCCGACCGAGCCGGCGGTGTGCACGCGCAGGAGCGGCTTGCCCACCGCGCCGAGCGCCTCGGCGAGGAAGAGCTCGGGCATCATCACGCCCTCGAACAGGTCGGGTGCCTTGCCCACGACCACGGCGTCGATGTCGTCGAACCCCACGCCGGCGTCCGCCAGCGCCCGATCCACCGCCTCCCGGCACAGGCCGGCCATGGAGACGTCCTCGCGCTTGGCCCGGTGGTGGGTCTGACCGACCCCGACCACGGCCGCGACCTGCTTGCCCATCAGCGGGCTCCTTCCAACGTGCACAGGAGGTTCTGCTGGAGCGCCGGCCCGGAGGTCGCGTGCGCCAGCGCCTTGTCCGACGTACCTGCCCACACGCGCCGGGCGGCCTCACCGATCCGGACGAGGCCCGCGGAGAACATCGGGTTCCCGCAGAGCGCTCCGCCGGAGGGGTTCACCTCCACGTCCGCGGCGAGCTCGAGCTCGCGGCGCAGGACCAGCTCCTGGTGGCTGAACGGTGCGTGGAGCTCGGCGGTGTCCACGCCCCCGAGGTCCAGCCCGGCTGCGGCCCTCGCCGTCGACGGCGAGCCGGTGAGGTCGCGCAGCCCGAGCACCTGGGTGTCGACGGCGTGGGAGAGCCCGGTGATCCAGGCCGGTCGGTCGGCCACCGCCCGCGCCCGGTCCTCGGCGGCCAGCACGAGCGCGGAGGCACCGTCGGTGACCGGGGCGCAGTCGCTGCGGCGCAGGGGATCGGCGAACATCGGCTCGGCGAGGACATCGGCGACCGTGGTCTCGCCGGCCAGGACCGCGTGCGGGTTGGTCGCCCCGGCGCTCCGGTTGCGCGCCACCACCTCGGCGAGCTCCTTCTCGCCCCACAGCCCGGCGTCGATGCCCGCGCGGGCCTGCAGGGCCGCCAGCGACACGGTGTCCGGCCACAGCGGGCCGACGACGTACGGGTCGAGCTGGAGGGCCAGGACCCGCCGCAGCCGGCCCGCCGACGACTTGCCGAAGCCGTACACCACGGCGGTGTCGACCTCGCCGGTCTGGATCTTGACCCAGGCCTCGTACAGCGCCCAGGCCGGGTCCATCTCCACGTGCGACTCGTTGACCGGAGGGAGCGTGCCGATCGCGTCGATCGCGGACACGAAGGAGAACGACCGGCCGGCCAGGTAGTCCGAGGAGCCGGAGCAGAAGAAGCCGATGTCATCCTTGGTCCACCCCGTCTGCTCCCACAGGTCGGCCAGGATCGGCACCAGCAGCTCCACCATGGTGGGGGAGCCGTCGAACTCACGCATCTGTCGCTGGGCGAAGCCCACGACGGCAACGTCTCTCACAGTGGCTCCTAGAGGTGGTTGGCGAAGGACTCGAACGGCGCGTCCGGCTCGCCGGTCGGTCGGAAGTGGCTGATGTTCTCGATCGTGGTGCCCCACTCCTCCCGGGGCTTCCACACCGCTTCCACGCGCATGCCCATCCGCACCGCCGACGCGTCGCAGCCGAGGACCAGGTGCAGGAAGGCGATGTCGGCGCCGTCGAGGAGCACGTACGCCGAGACGTACGGCGGCTCGATGCGCTGGCCGAGGAAGGGCACGTTGACGATGCAGAACGTCGTCACGATGCCGCGGTCGGGCAGCTCGACCGCGTCCGTGGTCGGCACCCCGTCCACGGGGCAGGCGCCGCGCGGGGGGACGTAGACCTTGCCGCACGCCGGGCAGCGCTGGCCGACGAGGCGGCCCTCCGCGAGGCCACGGAAGAACGCGGACTCCTCCGCCGAGGCGGCGTAGGTGTAGGTCAGTCGGACCGGCGTCACGATGCCGGTCACCGGGTCGGTCGCGGCGGTCATCGGTCCTCCTCGGGCTCGAAGCAGGCGATGTCGCGGATGTGGCCCACGGTGCGGGCCGCCCAGCGCACGCGCACCCGCATCCCGGTGTGCATGGCCGCCGGCGACGGGACGTCGACCGCGTGCAGCATGGGCACGTCCGCGCCGTCGAGCCGCACCAGGGCGAAGGCGAAGGGCCGGTCGAACGGCTGGTCCTCCACCGGTTCGCTCACCCACGTCCAGGTGGTCACGGTGCCGCCGGACCCGACCTCGACGAGGTCGGTGGAGGCTTCGTGGGTGACCGGGTCGAACTCGAGCGGTGGGACGACCACTCGACCGTCGGACGCGCGGGAGCCCAGGATGGTGCGGTCGCGGAGCCCGGTCATGAACGCCGACAGCACGGACCCCAGTGACCGGGTGTAGTCGAACTGCACCACGAGAGGTGCTTGCAGGGTGCGGGACATGGCAGAAGTGAAACAGGTTCTAGTATGGGAGATCAAGACCCGACCGGACGGAACGTGGAGGCGTGATGCAACTCGGACTGCAGCTGGGCTACTGGGGCGCGCAGCCGCCGGAGAACGCCGGAGCGCTCGTGGAGGAAGCGGAGCGATGCGGCTTCGAGGCGGTCTTCGCGGCCGAGGCCTGGGGGTCCGACGCGTTCAGCCCGCTGGCGTGGTGGGGGAGCCGGACCAGCCGGATCAAGCTGGGTACGTCGATCGTGCAGCTGTCCGCGCGGACCCCGGCCTCCTGTGCGATGCACACGCTCACGCTGGACCACCTCTCCGGGGGCCGGATGATCCTGGGGCTCGGCGTGTCCGGTCCGCAGGTGGTCGAGGGGTGGTACGGCCAGCCCTTCGCCAAGCCGCTGGCCAGGACCCGCGAGTACGTCGGCATCATCCGCAAGGTCCTCGCGCGCGAGGGGCCGGTGGCCAACGACGGGCCGCACTACCCCCTGCCCTACGACGGTCCCGGCGCCACCGGGCTGGGCAAGCCGTTGAAGCCGATCGTGCACCCGCTCCGCGCGGACGTGCCGATCTGGATGGGCGCCGAGGGTCCGAAGAACGTGGCGCTCGCGGCGGAGATCGCCGACGGCTGGCTGCCGATCTACTTCTCGCCCCGGGTCGCCGACATGTACCACGGCTGGCTCGACGAGGGGTTCGCGCGGCCCGGTGCCCGCCGTACCCGCGAGTCGTTCACGATCGCGGCGACCACGCAGCTGATCCTCACCGAGGACCGTGCCGCGACGTACGACGCGATGCGTCCGTGGATCGCGCTCTACATCGGCGGCATGGGGGCCAAGGAGCAGAACTTCCACAAGGCGGTGTTCGAGCGGATGGGCTACCAGGAGGTGGCCGCCCGGATCCAGCAGCACTACCTCGCCGGCCGCAAGGACGAGGCCGCCGCGCTGGTCCCGGACGAGCTGATCTCCGAGATCACTCTCATCGGCGACGCCGACGAGGTCCGCGCCGGCGTGCAGCGCTGGGCCGACGCCGGGGTCACGATGCTCGTGCTCACCCTGCGCACCCCGGAGGAGGTGCGGCGCGTTGCCGAGGTGGTGCTCGGCTGAGGTGTCGCCGTCGGCGCATTGACCATTTCTGAAACGCGTTCTAGTGTGCGGCCGCATGGACGCCCTGCACTCCGGACCGCACCTCGGCCACCTGATGGCGCACGCCTTGAACCGGCACCGGGACAGCCCGGTGCTGCACGTGGGTGACCAGGTGCTCACCGGTCGGAGACCTGGCCGCGGAGATGAGCCGCTACGTGGCCGCCCTGGCCGACCTCGGCGTCGGGACGGGCAGCCCCGTGGGCCTGCTCGCCCTCAACCGGCCCGAGGTGCTGGTGATGATCGGGGCGGGCCAGATGGTCGGTCTGCGGCGCACGGCGCTGCACCCGCTCGGGTCGCTCGACGACCACGCCTACATCCTCGCCGACGCCGGCATCGAGACCCTGGTGATCGACCCGACGCCGGCGTTCGTCGAGCGCGCCGCCGCGCTGCTGGAGCGGGTCCCCTCGCTGCGCACCGTGCTGACGTTCGGCCCGGCCGAGGTGGGGCAGGACCTGTGCGCGCTCGCCGCCCGGCAGACCGCCCGCCCGCTGCAGGTCGCCGACCTCCCGCCAGACGCGGTGGTCTCGGTGACCTACACAGGGGGGACGACGGGCAAGCCGAAGGGCGTGGTGGGCACCGCCGCGTCGATGACGGCCATGACCGAGGTGCAGCTCGCCGAGTGGGAGTGGCCCGCGCGGCCGCGGTTCCTGATGTGCACACCTCTCAGCCACGCCGGTGCGGCGTTCTTCGTGCCGACGCTGATGGCCGGCGGGGCGATGGTGGTGCTGCCCCGGTTCGAACCGGGAGCGGTGCTGCGGGCCGTCGAGAAGCATCGGATCACCGCCACGATGCTGGTGCCGAGCATGCTTTACGCCCTCCTCGACCACCCGGACGCAGCGACCGCGGACCTGAGCAGCCTCGAGACGGTGTACTACGGCGCCTCGGCGATCAACCCGGTCCGGCTCGCGGAGGCGATCAAGCGCTGGGGGCCGATCTTCGCCCAGTACTTCGGCCAGTCCGAGTGCCCGATGGTGATCTCCTACCTGCGCAAGGACGACCACGACGTGACGGACGCGCGGCGGCTGTCCTCCTGCGGCCGGCCGAGCGCGTTCCTGCGCACCGCGCTGCTGGACGCGGACGGGAACGAGGTGCCGGTGGGCGAACCGGGCGAGGTCTGCGTGGCCGGGCCGGTGCTCGCGGACGGGTACTGGAACCTTCCGGAAGCCACGGCCGAGACGTTCCGGGACGGCTGGCTGCACACCGGTGACGTCGCGAAGGCTGACCGAGGACGGGTTCTGGTACATCGTCGACCGCACCAAGGACATGATCGTGACCGGAGGGTTCAACGTCTTCCCCCGAGAGGTCGAGGACGTGATCGCAGAGCACCCCGCGGTCGCGCAGGTCGGCGTGATCGGCGTGCCGGACGAGAAGTGGGGCGAGGCGGTGACCGCGGTCGTGGTGCTGCGCCAAGAGGCCGCGCGCGACGAGACCGCCGTGGCCCGGCTGAGCGAGGAGCTCACGGCCGCCGTCAAGGAGCGCAAGGGTGCGGTGCAGGCACCCAAGCAGGTCATCGTCGCGGACTCCCTGCCGCTCACCGGCCTGGGGAAGCCGGACAAGAAGGCGTTGCGCGCGCGGTTCTGGGAGTCCTCCTCCCGCCTGGTCGGCTGAGCGGCGGCCCCCTCCTCGTACGCCAGCGTCCCGAGGCGCACATCGGTCGGCCGTGAGTGGGTACCAGTCGCTGCGGTCGCCCCGCGGCCGCGGTCAGACAGGTGCTCTGCACCTCGAGCGACTCTCGGGAAGGAACCCATGACGGTCGACTACGACGCTCCACGCACCCGCTCCGACGACGTACCCACGGAATCCCTCGACGAGGTCAAGGCCGCCCAGTCCCGGGTCGCCGCGCAGCAGCCCAGCGGCGACGACCCGCAGGACGCCGTCGAGACCAACGACTTCGAGCTCCCGGGGGCGGACCTGTCCCACGTGAGTCTCGACGTGGAGGTGCGCCCGCAGCAGGACGACGAGTTCGTCTGCATGGGCTGTTTCCTGGTGCGGCACCGCGCGCAGCTCGGTGACGCCGAGGGCGGGCTCTGCCTCGACTGCGCCGCGTGACCGTCAGGGCTCACGCCTCGGGGTCGTCGGGCTCCCGGGCCTGGTCGGGGCCGTCGGCGGGGGCCGGCCCGGCCAGCTGCTGCCACAGGTAGCGCTTCTTCGTGAGCAGTCGCAACGCCCACCCGTGCGTGCTGCGCGGGCCCGGGTCCGACACCAGGCACGCCTCGCCGCACGCGCATCGAGTGGCGTCCACCACCTGCGGAAACCCCTCGTCGTCGACGAGGTAGAACTGCGCTCCCTCGGCGGACGCGAGGGCGACCTCCTCGGCGGACCAGTCGCGCGGCTCCTCGCTGCCGCGGGCGACCGCGCCGACCGACGCGACATGGCCACCGCAGGGGCAGCCCTCGGTGTGGCTCCACACCACCTGGTGCAGCATCGGCCGCCTCCAACCCCCCGGTCACGCAGGCCTCTCGTGAGTGCGGCGCCCGCGAGGACGGGCCGCCGCGACCATTGTGGCCGATCCCGTCGGCGACCGTCGCACCTGCGGCACCGACGGTGTGGCGTCAGCGGCCCACGAACGCGGGGCGGCGCTTCTCCGCGAACGCACGCGGCCCCTCCTTGGCGTCCTCGCTGGAGAACACCGGCGCGCCCACCTCGGCGTCGAGCTTGAACGCCTCGGTCTCGTGCATGCCTTCGGTGGCACGGATGGTCCGCAGGATCGCCTGCACGGCGAGGGGGCCGTTGCTCGAGATCAGGTCGGCGATCTCCCGCGCCTTGTCGAGTGCGGTCCCGTCCGGCACGACGTGGCCGACCAGGCCGATGCGCAGCGCTTCCTGCGCGCTGACGTGCCGTCCCGTGAGGAGCAGCTCGGCCGCGACGGTGTAGGGCAGCTGGCGGGGGAGCCGGACCGCGGACCCGCCGAGCGGGTACAGCCCCCAGCGCGGCTCCGACACCCCGAAGCGGGCGCTCTCGCCCGCGACGCGGACGTCGGTGGCCTGGAGGATCTCGGTGCCGCCGGCGATCGCCGGGCCCTCGACGGCCGCGATGAGCGGCTTGGTCAGCCGGAACCCCTTCAGCAGCGGCTTGATCACCGACAGGTCCCAGCCTCCGCCCTCGAAGGAGTCGCCGGGATGCGCGCTGGTCATCGCCTTCAGGTCGGCTCCCGCGCAGAAGGCGCCGCCCGCCCCGGTGAGGATCGCGACCCGGATGTCGTCGTCGTCGTTCACCCGCTCCCAGGCCTGCCGCATCGTGTCCATCATCGGGCCGGACAGGGCGTTCCTCGCCTCCGGGCGGTTCATCGTCACCACGAGGGTGTGCCCCTCCTGCGCGACGAGGCAGTGCGGGTGCGCTGGGTCGGTCATGGCGTCCTCCGGGCTCGCGGGGCGGGATCGAGACCGACTCTAGCCAGGAACGAGAACGTGTTCTAGTCTGCGGCCGTGGCTATCAACATCGCAGACCTCTTCGAGCACGCCGTGGACGCCGTACCGGACCGGCTCGCCCTCGTGGTCGGGGACCGGCGGCTCACCTACGCCGAGCTCGACGCGCAGGCCAACCGCATCGCCCACCACCTGGCGGGCCACGGCGTCGGGCACGGCAGCCACGTCGGCATCTACGCGAAGAACGGCGTGGAGCACGTGGTCGCGCTGCTGGCCGTGACGAAGCTGCGCGCGATCGCGATCAACATCAACTACCGGTACGTCGAGAACGAGCTGGACTACCTGTTCGACAACGCGGACCTGGTGGCGCTCGTGCATGAGCGCACGTACTCCCCGCTGGTCGCGAAGGTGGCGCCGCGTCACGAGCGGTTGCGCCACGTGCTCGTCATCGACGACGGCACGGAGGAGGACTACGACTCCTACGGCGGGGTGTCGTGGGAGGAGGCGCTGGCCGACGGCGACCCCGCGCGAGCCTTCGGGCCGCGCAGCAACGACGACGTCTGGATCGTCTACACCGGCGGCACCACCGGCTACCCGAAAGGTGTCATGTGGCGCCACGAGGACATCTGGCGGACCCTGGGCGGCGGCATCGACTTCATGACCGGGGCACGGCTCGAGGAGTACGACCAGTCCCGACGTGCGGTCGAGTCCGAGCCGATGATCTCGTTCCCGCTGAGTCCGATCATGCACGGCGGCGCGCAGTGGGGGATGCTGATGCACTTCTTCGCCGGCCACGTGGTGATCCTGGTGCCGAGGTTCGACGTCGAGGAGATCTGGCGCATCGTCGACGAGGAGAAGGTGCAGCTCCTCTTCATGACCGGCGACGCCATGGCCCGCCCGCTCATCGAACGGTACGAGCGAGGCGGCTTCGACGGGGCCAGCCTCGCGGCCGTCGCCAGCAGCGCCGCGATCTTCTCCACCGAGGTTAAGGAGCGCTGGATGGCCGCCTTCCCGAACACGTTCTTCACCGACTCGGTCGGCTCGACCGAGACCGGTTTCGCCGGCACCGGGCTGGTCGACAAGGACAATGCCTCGCTGGGGGCCGTGGTGTCGATCGGCCCGGAGACCGTGGTCCTCGACGACCTGAACCGCGTGCTCGACCCGGTCGAGAACGTCGGCGCGGTGGGCCGGCTGGCGCGGGCGCGCAGCGTGCCGCTCGGCTACTACAAGGACCCGCAGCGTTCCGCGCGCACCTTCGTCGACATCGACGGGGTCCGCTACGCCGTGCCCGGTGACTTCGCGCGGATCGAGCCGGACGGCAAGATCACGCTGCTGGGCCGCGGCTCCAACTGCATCAACACCGGCGGGGAGAAGGTCTACCCGGAGGAGGTCGAGACGGCCCTGAAGTCCCACCCCGACGTCTTCGACGTGCTCGTGGTCGGGATCCCCGACGAGCGCTACGGCCAGGCGGTCACCGCCGTCGTCCAGCCCAGGGAGGGGGCCGAGCCGACGCTGGAGTCGCTCAACGCGCACCTGCGCACACTGCTCTCCGGCTACAAGCTGCCGCGGTCCCTGACGCTCGTCGAAGAGATCCCGCGACACGCCACGGGCAAGGCCAACTACCCGAAGGCCAAGGAGATCGCCACCCGCAGCACGACGGCCGCGCCGGCCTGAGACGAGGAGAGCCGATGCACACCCACCTGTGCGAGACCTTCGGGATCGAGCACCCCATCTTCGCCTTCACCCCCTCCGAGCACGTGGCCGCGGCGGTGAGTCGCGCCGGCGGTCTGGGCGTGCTCGGCTGCGTCCGCTTCAACGACGCGGAGGAGCTCGAGAAGACGCTGCGGTGGATGGACGAGAACACCGAGGGCCGGCCGTACGGCGTCGACGTCGTGATGCCCATGAAGATGCCCACGGAGGGCGCCGCCACCGACCTCAGGGAGCTCATCCCGCAGGGGCACCGCGACTTCGTCGAGGAGACGCTGCGCCGGCTCGGGGTGCCCCCGCTGGCCGAGGGGGAGGGGCGCGAGGGCGTGCTCGGGTGGCTGCACTCGGTGGCCCGCTCCCACGTGGACGTCGCGCTCAGCCACCGGCCGGTGCTGATCGCCAACGCGCTGGGCTCTCCGCCCGTGGACGTCATCGAGAAGGCGCACGCGCACGGGGTGAAGGTCGCCGCACTGGCCGGTGCCGCCAAGCACGCCCTGTCCCACGTCCGCAACGGCGTGGACATCATCGTGGCGCAGGGCTACGAGGCCGGCGGGCACACGGGGGAGATCGCGAGCATGGTGCTCACCCCGGACATCGTCGACGCGGTGGGACCCGAGGTTCCCGTCCTCGGGGCCGGGGGCATCGGCTCGGGTCGCCAGGTGGCGGCCTCGCTGGCGCTCGGTGCGCAGGGTGTGTGGACCGGTTCGATCTGGCTGTCGACCCGGGAGTACCAGAACCTCCAGTCCAGCCCCGGGTGGACGGAGGCGTTCACCCGCGCCACCTCGGCCGACACCGTCCGCACCCGCATCTACACCGGCAAGCCGGCTCGGCTGCTCAAGACCAGGTGGACACAGGCCTGGCAGGAGGAGGGGGCTCCCGAGCCGCTGCCGATGCCCCTGCAGAACCTGCTGGTCTCCGAGGCGCACAACCGGATCAACGCCAGCGGCGACCCCGACGTGATCTCGATGCCGGTCGGGCAGATCGTCGGCAGGATGAACGAGGTGCGGCCCGTCGCCGAGGTGATGACCGCCCTGGTCTCGGAGTTCGAGGAGGCCGTGGCGCGCCTGGAGAAGGCGCGCGGCTGAGGATCTGTCGGCCGTCCGCGGTCGGGCCGCCGTCCCCGTGCGGGGACGGCGGCCCGTGCGGTTCGGTCAGGCGGGCTCGGCCGCGAGCAGCCGACCGAGGTGGCGAGCACGGTCGGTGCCGCCGCCCACGGTGAGCTCCAGGCGCTTCGCCGCGGTGAAGTAGCGGTGCGCCGCGCCCTCGAGGTCGATGCCGACGCCGCCGTGCACGTGCACGGCGGTGTGCGCGGTCCGGTGGCCGGCGTCGGCCGCCCACAGCGTCGCGGCGACCACCTCCTTCTCGGCGGGCAGGCCCTCGGCGAGCCGCCAGGCCGCCCGCCACAGGGTCAGCCGCGCTCCCTGGACGTCGATGTAGCAGTCGGCGAGCCGTTGCGAGACCGCCTGGAAGGTGCCGATGGGGCGGCCGAACTGCTCGCGGGTGCGCGCGTACGACGCGGTGAGCTGCAAGGCGCCCTCGAGGACACCGAGCTGGTCGGCGCACAGGGCGACGACCAGGTGCTGGGTGAGCCAGGGGGACACCTCCGCGCGCTGCCCGCCACTGCCCACCAGCCGGTCGTCGGTGAGCTCGACACCGTTGAGCTCGAGCCGGGCGGCGGTGTCCCCGTCGTTGAGCGCCTGCGGGAGGATCGTCACGCCGCGGTCCTCGGGCCGCACGGCGAAGACCAGGGCGCCGTCCGCGGTGTCCGCGGGCACGAGCACCAGGTGTGCGACCGTCCCGGCCGCGACCACCGTCTTGGTCCCGGTGAGCAACCAGCGCTCCCCGACCCGCTCGGCCGAGGTGGTGGGGCGCTCCGGTGCGAAGGCGCGGTCCTCGGCGAGTGCCACGGTGAGCACCGTCCTCCCGGTGGCGGCCGCGGACAGCCACCCGCGTTGGTCGGCGGTCCCGAAGCGGGCCAGCGCCATGGCGGCGACCGTGTGCCACGCGAGCGGCACCGGGGCGACGGTGCGCCCGGCCTCGACGAGCACGCCGGCGAGCTCGAGCAGCCCGAGTCCGGCACCGCCGTACGGCTCGGGAAGGGGCAGCCCGAGCAGACCGGCTGCCCCCAGCTCGCCCCAGAGGTCGGCGTCGAAGCGGGTGCCGGTGGCCTCGACCTCCTGCAGCCGGGACTGCGTGCAGCGGTCGCCGAGGATCTGCGCCGCCAGCGAGGCGGCGGCGTCCTGCTCCGGGGTGGGGGTGAAGTCCATGACGTCTCCTGGAACGGGTCGGGCGGGCGATCGGTCAGCGTCGGGCCGGGGGGAGCCCGAGGCCCACCGCGCCGATGATGTCGCGCTGGATCTCGTTGGTTCCGCCGCCGAAGGTCATCACCAGCGCCGACCGGTGGTAGCGCTCGAGGCGGCCGCGCAGCACGGCGCCGGGTGAGCCGGCACGCACCACGGCGTTCGGCCCGACGACCTCCATGAGGGACCGGTAGACCTCGGTGGCCAGCTCGCTGCCGTACACCTTGGTGGCGGAGGCCTCCGCCGGCGAGAGCTGCTGCCCCTCGGAGGAGGCGATCTTCCAGTTCATCAGCGTGAGTACGTCGACGCGGGCCTGTGCCCTGCCGAGCAGCGTCTGCACCCACTCGGCGTCGATGACCCGCGACCCGTCGGGGTTCTTGGTGTCCTGCGCCCAGCGGCGCACCTCGTGGACCGCCTGCACCAGCGGTGCTGACGAGGTCAGCGCCACGCGTTCGTGGTTGAGCTGGTTGGTCATGAGCGGCCAGCCGCCGTTGAGGTCGCCGACCAGGTTCTCGACCGGGACCCGGACGTCCTCGTAGTACGTCGCCGAGGTGGACACCCCGGCCACGGTGTGGACGGGCGTGTAGGAGAAGCCGGGGGCGTCGGTGGGGACCAGGATGATCGACAGTCCCTTGTGCCGCGGGAGGTCGGGGTCGGTCCGGCACGCGAGCCACACGTAGTCGGCGTACTGGACCAAGCTGGTCCACATCTTCTGCCCGTTGATGACCCACTCCTCGCCCTCCCGGCGCGCGCGGGTCCGCAGGCTGGCCAGGTCCGTGCCGGAGCCCGGCTCCGAGTAGCCGATCGAGAAGTGCATCTCCCCGCGGAGGATGGCGGGCAGCAGGACCCGCTTCTGCTCCTCGGTGCCGAAACGCATGATCGTGGGGCCCACGGTGTTCAGCGTCAGGTGGGGGATCGGGATCCCGGCGATCGCTGCCTCGTCGGAGAAGATCAGCTGCTCCAGCATCGAGCGGTCCTGCCCGCCGTACTCCACCGGCCAGCCGATGCCCAGCCAGCCGTCCGCGCCGAGGCGGCGGATCACGGCCTTGTAGGCCTCGGTGTCGCCGAACTCGCCGGTGGACGCGGCCAGCGCGGCGCGTACCTCCGGGGTCACCAGCTCGTTGAAGTAGGCGCGGAGCTCGCTGCGCAGCTGCTCGTGCTCGTCGGAGAGGGCGAGGTGCATCGGGTCTCCTCACCAGTGGCTGTCGCCGCTGAGAAACTGGAACAGGTTTCAGAAATGCAGGTTAGCCACAGTCGGCGCGGACTGTCGAGGTGTGGTCAACGAGCGAGCAAAACTGTAACCTGTTTCAGTATTGACCGAGAGCGCCGTCTGCCGGAGGAACCAGCATGACCGTCGTCAAGACGCCCGACGCCCGCCTCATCGATGCCGGTGCGCCCCCCACCCGCTTCGCCCGCGGCTGGCACTGCCTCGGCCTGGCGGACACGTTCCGTGACGGGAAGCCGCACGCCGTGCAGGCCTTCGGGACCAAGCTCGTGGTCTGGGCCGACTCGGGGGGCGATCTGCACGTGCTCGACGGCTACTGCCGGCACATGGGCGGCGACCTGACCCAGGGGTCGGTGAAGGGCGACGAGGTGGCCTGCCCCTTCCATGACTGGCGGTGGGGCGGGGACGGGCGGTGCAAGGCGATCCCCTACGCCAAGCGGATCCCGCTGCGGGCCCGCACCCGGTCCTGGCTGATGCTGGAGCAGAACAAGCAGCTGTTCGTCTGGCACGACCCGGAAGGGAACCCGCCGCCCGAGGACGTGGTGATCCCGCGCATCGACGCCGCCTTCGACGACCGCTGGACCGACTGGACGTGGGAGACGCTGGTCATCGACAACGCCCACTGCCGCGAGATCATCGACAACGTCGTGGACATGGCGCACTTCTTCTACATCCACTACGCGTTCCCGACCTACTTCAAGAACGTCTTCGAGGGGCACGTCGCCACGCAGTACATGCACTCGCGGGGACGCCCCGACAAGGCCGGGGGCGGGTACGCCGGCGAGGACATGCTGCTGCGCTCGGAGGCCTCGTACTTCGGGCCGTCGTACATGATCAACCCGCTCACCACCAGCTACAAGGGGATCGAGGTCGAGGTCATCTTGGTCAACTGTCACTACCCGACCACGGCGAGCTCCTTCGTCCTGCAGTACGGCTTGATCGTCAAGAAGCTCGAGGGGCTCGACGACGAGGCCGCGCACAAGATCGCGAAGCGCTACTCCGACATGTTCGGGGAGGGCTTCCTCCAGGACGTGGAGATCTGGCGCAACAAGACGGCGATCCAGAACCCGTTGCTGTGCGAGGAGGACGGTCCCGTGTACCAGCTGCGCCGGTGGTACGACCAGTTCTACGTCGACGCGGCGCAGGTCACCGAGGAGATGACCCAGCGCTTCGAGTTCGAGGTGGACACCACGCACGCCAACGAGAACTGGGAGCGCGAGGTGCGGGAGAATCTCGAACGCCGCCTCTCCGCCGAGGCGACAGCCGCGGACGTGGACGTGGACATCGAGTCGAGGGCGCACGCCTGATGGGTTCCTTCACGCCGCTGCGGGGCGAGACCCTCGCCGACCAGCGGAGCTACCTCGAGGGCCGGCTGGTCGAGGTGGCGTGTGCCGCCTGCGCGGCCGTGGTACGCGTGCGCAAGAACAGCGAGTTCCACACCTCGATCCAGTGGTCCACCGACGCGGTCGGCCGGTGCCAGGAGTTCGCGCGACGCGGCAGCGAGCGAGCGGTGCGCGAGTCGTGCGGCGCGCTCAGGGCGACGATCGAGGCCGCCGTGAAGACAGGCCGGGTCCGGGTCGGGGGCGACGATGCCTGACTCCCGGCAGGCTCGCGTCGTCGAGGTGATCGAGGAGACCGGGGACGCGCACAGCCTGGTCCTCGAGGTCGAGGAGGCGGCGCGGGGCCAGTTCGCCTACCGGCCCGGCCAGTTCCTCACGGTCGCCGTGCCGAGCGACCGGACCGGCACGGTCGCGCGCTGCTACTCGCTCTCCAGCGCGCCCCACGAGACCGACCTGCTGAAGATCACGGTCAAGCGCACCGCCGAGGGCTACGGGTCGAACTGGATCTGCGACCACGTGCGGCCCGGGCATCGGCTGCGAGTGCTGCCCCCGAGCGGGATCTTCACACCCGCCTCGCTCGACGCCGACTTCCTGCTCCTGGCCGGGGGGAGCGGGATCACCCCGGTGATCTCGATCGCCAAGTCGGCACTCGCGCAGGGGGCCGGTCGGGTCGTCCTGCTCTATGCGAACCGCGACGAGCGGTCGGTGATCTTCGCCGACGAGCTGGCGGAGCTGGCGAGCAAGCATCCCGACCGGTTCGTCGTCGTCCACTGGCTGGAGAGCCTCCAGGGGTTGCCGACCCCGGGCCACGTGCGGGCCTTCGCGGCACCGTTCGCCTCCTACGACGCCTTCGTGTGCGGCCCGGGACCGTTCATGCAGGGCGCGGTGACCGCCCTCAAGGAGCTCGGGTTCCCCCGAGAACGCCGGCACCAGGAGAGGTTCGTCTCGCTGGGCGGCAACCCGTTCGGCGACCTGGTCGAGGAGCTGGCGGTCGGCGGTGACGGCGACGACGAGACGGTGGCGGCGGACACTCCGGTGCGCGACCGACCCGCCGAGCTCCTCGGCGCCCTCGACGGGCGGGAGTTCGCCTTCGACGACTGGGCACCGGGCACGCGGCTGCTCGACCACCTGCTCGCCCAAGGGGTCGAGGCGCCCTACTCGTGCCGGGAGGGCAACTGCAGCGCCTGCGCCTGCCGCGTGCTCGAGGGAGAGGTCACGATGCTGCACAACGAGGTCCTCGACGCCGAGGACCTCGCCGACGGCATCCGGTTGGCCTGCCAGTCCCTGCCGGTGAGCGACCGGGTCCGCATCGCTTACGAGTAGCGCCGCGGCGGGAGGCGCGCCTCGACGGGTCAGCGCACGACGCACACCGGCTTCTTGACCAGGTTCATGGTCTGGTTCTTGATGACCACGTCCGTGACCACGTCGACCGAGCGCCCGGCGCAACCGGTGGTGCCGAGATCGGTGGAGACCTTCCGCGCTGCGTGCCCGGGCTTGCCCGGCAGCCCGCGCGGGCCGCGCGCTCCGTCGGCGCCGTCCTGGCCGGGCGGTCCCTGCTCCCCGGGCGGGCCGGCCAGGCCCGTCGGACCCTGGGGGCCCTGCATCTGGTCGGCGAACACGTTGACGGCCGCGAAGGCGCCGACGAAGCCGAAGACGACTGCGACCACCGCGGTGACGAGGAGGGTGCCCCACTTGCCCATGCGCCGAAGGTAAGGCCGAGGGCTGGCGCCCGGAGGGCGAATGCCGGTTTTGGGGCCGTTCGACCGGGTCTCATAACTACGGGCGTGTTATTCCGGGCAAACGGTCGTTCCTGACTGTGACTCGTGTGAAACTTGTGCCTCAGTGTGACGACTACGGGGCGTCGTACGCGAGCCCGGCGGTCGGCGCCGTACTACCCGAGGCCAATGCTGGCTGGCCGAACGCTGAGGAGTCTGCTCGTGATAACCGTCCTGTCCCATGTCCGGCGAAGTGCCGTGGTGGCGCTCGTCGCAGCGCTACTGCTCGCCGCGTTCCTCGTCTCCGGCTCGCCGACCGCCCGGCCGCAGCTGGCGGCCCGCTCGGTCGGCACCTACACGCCGGTGACCGGCGCCACGTTCAACCGCCCCATCGGGACCGTGGGGCAGCAGCGCGCGATCTTCCGGCACCTGCAGAACACGATCGCCTCGACGCCTCGCGGCTCGACGATCCGGTTCGCGGTGTTCTCCTTCGCGTGGGGACCGATGACGCGACAGCTGCTCAACGCCTATCACCGCGGCGTCCACGTCCAGCTGATCTTCGACGACCACGCGGTCTACGGCTCGGAGGCACGGCTGCGCCGGGTGCTCGGCACCAACCCCGACCACGGGTCGTTCGCCGTGATGTGCCACCGGTCGTGCCGCGGTGACTCGGGCAACATGCACGACAAGTTCTTCCTGTTCAGCCGGGCCGGCTCGGCCGACTACGTCACCATGGTCGGCTCGGACAACATCACCCGGCACAACGCCGAGGACCAGTGGAGCGACCTGTACACCGTGGTCGGTGAGCGTCCGCTGTACTGGACCTACGCCGGGGTCTTCGACGAGATGAAGTACGACCGCGCGGTGGCGAACCCGTACCTCTCCGCCTCGATCGACGGGTACGGCGTCCAGTTCTACCCGCGCCCGGACACCGTCCAGGCCACGGACCCGTTGTCGGAGGTCCTCTCCAAGGTCGACTGCGCCCCGCCGGCCACCGACCCTGCCGGGCAGCCGGGGTCCACGGACACGCCGACGGCCCCCCCGACCGACGGCACCGAGCCGCCGGCAGCCACCACGCTGCGCATCTCCCAGCACGCCTGGAACGGCTCCCGGGGCAAGTACCTCGCCTGGCAGGTGGCCGGACTGGCGGAGGCCGGCTGCCAGGTCCAGGTGATCTACGGCGTGGGCATGGGCCGGGCGGTGAAGACCATCCTGGGCACCCACGGCGTGCAGCTGAACGGCGGCACCGTCAAGGGCGTGCGCACCCACGAGAAGACGCTGCTGATCTCGGGCGGCTACGACGGCAACCCCGACGCGCACCTGGTGTTCACCGGGTCGCACAACTGGTCCAACGGCGCCCTGCGCCGCGACGAGACGATCTTCGAGATCGACGACGCGCAGGCCTACCAGCAGTACCTCGACAACTTCGAGGACATCTGGGTCAACGGCTGACCCGGCGCCCACGGCCCCGTCGACCCGGTGCTCCCGGGCGGCGGGGCCGTGCCGCGTCTGCTCACCAGCCGCGGGCCCGCCACTCGGCGAGATGGGGGCGCTCCGCGCCCAGTGTCGAGTCGTCGCCGTGGCCGGGGTAGAACCAGGTCTCGTCGGGGAGCCGGTCGAAGATCTTCGTCTCCACGTCGTGCAGGAGACTCCGGAACGCGTCCGCGTCGCCGAAGGTGTTGCCCACTCCGCCGGGGAACAACGAGTCCCCCGTGAACAGGTGCGGCGTGCCCGTCGGGTCGTCGTACAGCAGCGCGATGGACCCGGGCGTGTGGCCGGCCAGGTGGATCACCTCCAGTTCGCACTCGCCGACGGCGACGGTGTCGCCGTCGGCGACGCGGCGGTCGACCGGGACCGGCAGTGCGTCGGCGTCCTCGGCGCCGGCGACGGTCTCGGCAGCCGTGGCGCGGACGACGTCGGCCAGCGCCCGGTGGTGGTCCCAGTGCTGGTGGGTGGTGACGACCTTCGTGAGGCCACCGGAACCCACGGCGGTGAGGATGGCCTCCGCGTCGTCGGCCGCGTCGATGAGCACCTGGTCGCCGGTGCTCCGGCACCGCAGCAGGTAGACGTTGTTCGACATCTCGCTGACGGCGAACTTGGTGATCACCAGGTCGGCGAGCTCGCGGACGTCGGGGGGACCGCCGGGCCTCACCTTGCCGTGGTAGGTCATCGGCAGGTCACCTCCACCTTCCCAGCCGGGGCAGCTCTCCTGAAGAGGAGACTAGCTCCCGCCCCTCGCCGCGGCCGACGAGCCACCAGGCCAGCGCCGAGACCGGACCCTCGACCTCCGGACCCTGGCCGGAACCGAGCTTCCACAGCCCGGGCACGTCGGTGCTCGACAGCACCATGGACGGGCCCTCCAGCCCGATCTCGGTCTGCCGGCTCGCGATCAGGAGGCGGGAGAACGCCTCCGGCCAGTCGGCCGGCTCGTAGCCCACGCCGAGGTCGGCGTGGTGGATCTCCAGCTCGGCCCAGCGCTTGCCGGTCGTGTCGCGGACCGTCATGAACGCCGGTCCGCCGGGAAGCCGTGAGATCCGGACGTCGAGGTGCTCGGGGCCCACCGCGGCGGCCGTGTCCCGGAACCGGGCTGCGGAGGCCTCGGCGTCCTCCCGCAGCGCCGTGGCGGAGCGGGCGGCGCCGTCCTCGATGTCCGCATCCCGCACGGTCTGCGAGGAATACATCCATGCGCGCTCACCGTTGAGCACTGCGGTGAGCGCGTGGGTGAGCGCGTCCGCCTGACGTGCCAGGTGGGTGACCACGTGCGCGCGGGACCAGCGGGGGAGCAGGGACGGTGCCTGCAGCTCCCGGTCGTCCAGACCTGTCAGCGCCCGCAGATAGCGTGTGGTCGCGAGCTCCGTCTCGTCGTAGTGAGGTAGTGCGAGGGAGGTTGCCATGCGCTCATCTCAACCCGCGGAGTGTCGCCTTGGACCAGACCGCTATCATGACGAACACTTGTTCGAACGAGCCGAGCCAGACCGACCCCGCCGAGGACAGTGCAGTGGCCGACCAGCTGATCATCCGTGGTGCCCGCGAGCACAACCTCAAGGACGTCTCGCTCGACCTGCCGCGGGACTCCCTCATCGTCTTCACCGGCCTGTCCGGGTCGGGCAAGTCCAGCCTGGCCTTCGACACGATCTTCGCCGAGGGCCAGCGTCGCTACGTGGAGTCGCTGTCGGCGTACGCGCGCCAGTTCCTCGGGCAGATGGACAAGCCCGACGTCGACTTCATCGAGGGCCTCTCGCCCGCGGTGTCCATCGACCAGAAGTCCACGTCGAAGAACCCCCGTTCCACGGTCGGCACCATCACCGAGGTCTACGACTACCTCCGCCTGCTCTACGCCCGCGCCGGCCGCCCGCACTGCCCGACCTGCGGCGCGCCCATCGCCGGCAGACCCCGCAGCAGATCGTCGACCGGGTCCTGGCGCTCGAGGAGGGCCGCCGCTTCCAGGTCCTGGCCCCGGTGATCCGCGGCCGCAAGGGCGAGTACGTCGAGCCTCTTCCGCCAGCTGCAGACCCAGGGCTTCTCGCGCGCCCGGGTGGACGGCGAGACCCACCCGCTGGACCGAGCCGCCGACGCTGGAGAAGCAGAAGAAGCACACGATCGAGGTCGTGGTCGACCGGCTCGCGGTGAAGGAGTCCGCCAAGCGTCGGCTCACCGACTCGGTGGAGACCGCCCTCGGCCTTGCCGGCGGCCTGGTGGTGTTCGACTTCGTCGACCTGCCCGACGACGACCCGGGCCGGGAGCTGCGCTTCTCCGAGAAGATGGCCTGCCCGAACGACCACCCCATCGACACCGACGACCTGGAGCCGCGCTCGTTCTCGTTCAACTCGCCCGTTCGGCGCCTGCCCGGTCTGCCACGGCCTCGGCACCCGGATGGAGGTCGACCCCGAGCTGGTCGTCCCCGACCCGTCGCCGACTCTCGGCGAGGGCGCCATCGCACCCTGGTCGGGCGCGCACGTCGCCGACTTCTTCACGCGCCTGCTGCACGCCCTGGGTGAGGAGCTCGGCTTCGACCTGAACACCCCGTGGCAGAACCTGCCGGCCAAGGCCCGCCGCTCCATCCTCGACGGGCACGCCACCAAGGTGCACGTGCGGCACCGCAACCGCTACGGGCGGGAGCGTTCCTACTACACCTCGTTCGAGGGCGTCCGGCCCTACATCGAGCGGCGCCACCGGGAGGCCGAGTCCGACACCAGCCGAGAGCGCTTCGAGGGCTACATGCGCGAGGTGCCCTGTCCGGAGTGCCGTGGGTCGCCGGCTCAAACCGGTCTCGATGGCGGTGACCGTGGGCGGGATGAACATTGCCGAGGTCTGCGCGCTGCCGATCAACGAGGCCGATGCAGTTCCTGCGCACCCTGGAGCTCTCCGCGCGCGAGCGGCAGATCGCCGAGCGGGTGCTCAAGGAGATCCAGGAGCGGCTGCGGTTCCTCCTCGACGTGGGCCTGGACTACCTGTCGCTGGACCGGCCGTCCGGCTCGCTGTCCGGCGGCGAGGCCCAGCGCATCCGGCTGGCCACGCAGATCGGAGCCGGTCTCGTGGGCGTGCTCTACGTGCTGGACGAGCCCTCCATCGGGCTGCACCAGCGCGACAACCACCGGCTGATCGAGACGCTGGTCCGGCTGAAGGACCTCGGCAACACGCTGATCGTCGTCGAGCACGACGAGGACACCATCCGGGTCGCCGACTGGGTGGTCGACATCGGACCCGGGTGCCGGTGAGCACGGCGGTCAGGTCGTGGTCTCCGGACCGGTCCAGGAGCTGCTCGAGCACCCCGACTCGCATGACCGGCATGTACCTCTCCGGTCGGCGCGAGATCCCGGTGCCCGACGTACGCCGCCCGCGCACGCCCGGCCGCGAGCTGAGGTGGTCGGGGCGCGGGAGCACAACCTGCGCGACGTGGACGTCACCTTCCCGCTCGGCATGTTCGTCGCGGTGACCGGGGTCTCCGGGTCCGGCAAGTCCACGCTCGTCAACGACATCCTCTACACGTCGCTGGCCAAGCAGATCTACAACGCCCGCACCGTGCCCGGCCGGCACAAGCGGATCGAGCGGCCTCGAGCACGTGGACAAGGTGATCCACGTCGACCAGTCGCCGATCGGCCGCACGCCGCGGTCGAACCCCGCGACGTACACCGGCGTCTTCGACCACGTGCGCAAGCTTTTCGCCAGCACGCCGGAGGCCAAGGTCCGCGGCTACCAGCAGGGCCGGTTCTCCTTCAACGTCAAGGGTGGCCGCTGCGAGGCCTGCGCCGGCGACGGCACGATCAAGATCGAGATGAACTTCCTGCCCGACGTCTACGTCCCCTGCGAGGTCTGCCACGGCGCGCGGTACAACCGCGAGACCCTCGAGGTGCACTACAAGGGCAAGACCATCGCCGAGGTGCTCGACATGCCGATCGAGGAGGCCGTCGAGTTCTTCGACGCCATCCCCGCGATCGCCCGCCACCTGCGCACCCTCGTCGACGTCGGCCTCGGCTACGTCCGCCTCGGACAGCCGGCGCCCACGCTGTCCGGCGGCGAGGCGCAGCGGGTGAAGCTCGCCGCGGAGCTCCAGAAGCGCTCGACCGGCCGCACCGTCTACGTCCTCGACGAGCCGACCACCGGCCTGCACTTCGAGGACATCCGCAAGCTGCTGCTGGTGCTCGGCCGGCTCGTCGACCAGGGCAACACCGTGCTGGTCATCGAGCACAACCTCGACGTCATCAAGACCGCCGACTGGCTGGTCGACATGGGCCCCGAGGGCGGCAGCCGGGGCGGCATGGTCGTGGCCGAGGGCACGCCGGAGGCAGGTGGCGGGCGAACCCCGACAGCTACACCGGCCAGTTCCTCGCGCCGCTCCTCGAGGGCCGCGAGGCGGCCGCGGCCGCGCAGGGCACGGCCACGCGGTCCGGAGCCACGCGGGCGGCGGAGGCGTCACCCGACAAGGCCGGCCGCGCCGCCACGGCGGCCCGGGGCAAGAAGGGCGCGACCTCGGAGCGGAGGGCACGGGCGACGGCGAAGTCGTCCCGTTCGGGCTCTCAGGCTGTCCCCAGGATCGCTCGCTAGAGTCTTGGCCGCCGCACAGACACCGAGTCCCAGGGAGCGCCCCATGCCCACCAGCCCCAGCACGCCGCAGCCGGACGCCACCCGGCGGTCCCTCGTCCGCGGTGTCGCGGTCGGTGGGCTGGCGCTGCCATTGCTGGCGGCGTGCGGCGGGGGCTCGTCGAACCAGGGCTCCGGCAACGGCGGCTCGTCGAACGGCGGCGCCGCGGGCGGTGGGCAGAGCGGTCAGAAGCTCACCAGCACCGCCAAGGTGCCGGAGGGTGGCGGGGAGATCCTGCAGGGCGCGCAGGTGGTGGTCACCCAGCCGACGGCCGACGACTACAAGTGCTTCAGCGCGATCTGCACCCACCAGGGCTGCCTGGTCGGCAGCATCCAGGACGGCGCCATCATCTGCCCGTGCCACGGCAGCGCGTTCTCGGTCAAGGACGGTTCGGTGCTGCAGGGTCCCGCGGCCCAGCCGCTGCCCCGGTACAAGATCACGGTCAAGGGCAGCACCATCCGCCGTGCCTGAGCGGACCCGCGTCGGCGCGCCGCACGTAGGCTGGGGAGTGGCCGACCCGTCGACGTACCGCCCTGCCGCCCGGGTCGATCCCCACCTCGCCGGGGGTCTACCGGTTCCGCGACGAGCACCGCCGGGTGATCTACGTCGGCAAGGCGAAGAACCTGCGCGCCCGGCTCACGTCGTACTTCCAGGACCTCGCCAACCTGCACCCGCGCACCCGCACCATGGTGACGACCGCGGCCGGCGTCGAGTGGACCGTGGTCAACACCGAGGTCGAGGCGCTGCAGCTGGAGTACTCCTGGATCAAGGAGTTCGACCCGCGGTTCAACGTCAAGTACCGCGACGACAAGTCCTACCCGTGGCTCGCGGTGACGCTGAACGAGGAGTTCCCGCGGGTGATGGTGGGTCGCGGGCGCCAAGAAGCGCAGGGCGTGCGCTACTTCGGTCCGTACTCCCACGCGTGGGCGATCCGGGAGACCGTCGACCTGCTGCTGCGCGTGTTCCCGATGCGCTCGTGCAGCAACGGAGTGTTCAAGCGGTCGGCGCAGATCGGCCGGCCTTGCCTGCTGGGCTACATCGGCAAGTGCTCGGCGCCCTGCGTGGGCCGGGTCAGCCCCGAGGAGCACCGGCAGATCGTCGATGACTTCTGCGACTTCATGGGCGGCCAGACCGCGGCGTTCGTGAAGCGGCTCGAGAAGGAGATGTACGCCGCCTCCGCGGCCATGGAGTTCGAGCGTGCGGCACGGCTGCGCGACGACATCGGCGCCCTGAACCGGGCCATGGAGAAGCAGGCCGTCGTGCTCGGCGACGGCACCGACGCCGACGTCATCGCGCTTCGCCGACGACCCGCTCGAGGTCGCGGTGCAGATCTTCCACGTGCGCGGCGGGCGGATCCGCGGCCAGCGGGGCTGGGTCGCCGACAAGGTCGACGACGCCGATACCGGCGAGCTCGTCGAGCGCTTCCTGCTGCAGCTGTACGACGGGGAGGCCGGCGACGCGATCCCGCGGGAGGTGCTCGTCCCCGCGGTGCCCGAGGACCACGCCGTGCTCGAGGAGTGGCTCGCCGAGCGCGCGGGGCGCCGAGTGTCGCTGCGCGTGCCCCAACGAGGTGACAAGAAGGCGCTGCAGGAGACCGTCGGCCGCAACGCCCAACAAGCCCTTGCCCTGCACAAGACCAAGCGGGCCAGCGACCTGACCACGCGCAACCGGGCGCTGGAGGAGATCCAGCAGGCGCTGGACCTGACCGAGGCGCCCCTGCGCATCGAGTGCTACGACATCTCCAACCTGCAGGGCACCGAGGTGGTCGCCTCGATGGTGGTGTTCGAGGACGGCCTCGCGCGCAAGAGCGAGTACCGCCGCTTCGTGATCCGCGGCGTCGAGGGCCAGAACGACGTCGCCTCCATGCACGAGGTGATCACCCGCCGGTTCCGCCGGCTGCTCGATGAGCGCGCCGAGTCGGGAGCCGTCGACGGGGCCGACGCCGGGGACGACGAGCACGGCCCGATGCTGATCGACCCGGAGACGGGACGGCCGCGGAAGTTCGCCTACGCCCCCGGCCTCGTCGTCGTGGACGGGGGGCCGCCGCAGGTCGCCGCGGCGCAGCGCGCCCTCGACGAGCTGGGATCGACGACATCCCGGTGTGCGGACTGGCCAAGCGCCTGGAGGAGGTGTGGCTCCCGGGGCAGGAGGACCCGGTGATCCTGCCCCGGACCAGCGAGGGCCTGTACCTGCTGCAGCGCATCCGTGACGAGGCGCACCGCTTCGCGATCACCCACCACCGCAACCGACGCTCGAAGTCCATGGTCGAGAGCCTGCTCGACGACGTGCCGGGACTCGGGGAGGTGCGTCGCAAGAGCCTGCTGCGCCAGTTCGGCTCCCTGCGCAAGCTGCGCGCCGCGACGGTGGAGGAGATCGCGGCGGTGCCGGGGATCGGTCCCCGCACGGCCGAGGCCATCCGCGCCGCCCTCGAGGTCCAGCAGGGCGGCCGCACCGTCAGCGTCAACACCGCCACCGGCGAGATCGAGGAGAGCGGATGAGCACTGCCCAGCAGACCGAGGACGTGACTCCTGGCCAGCTCGTCGTGGTCACCGGCATGACCGGCGCGGGCCGCAGCACGGCCGCCAAGGAGCTCGAGGACCTCGGGTTCTTCGTGGTCGACAACCTGCCGCCCACCCTCGTCGGCGACGTGGTCCGGCTCGTGGACGAGTCGCAGGGGACCAGACAGCCGATCGCGGTCGTGGTCGACGTGCGGTCGGGCTCGTTCTTCACCGGGCTGCAGGAGGTCCTGGCGCGCGGTGCCACCGGCCGGCTCGACCACCCTGGTGTTCCTCGAGGCCGACGACGCGACCCTGGTGCGACGCCAGGAGGCGGCACGCCGGCCGCACCCGCTGCAGGAGGGCGGCCGCCTGCTCGACGGCCTGCGGCGGGAGCGCACCGTCATGGCCGACCTGCGCTCGCACGCCGATCTTGTGATCGACACCTCCAACCTCAACGTGCACCAGCTCACCGACAAGATCGCCGAGGCCTTCGGCACCGAGCCCAGCACCTCGCTCAAGGTCACCGTGGTGAGCTTCGGCTTCAAGTACGGCACCCCGGTGGACGCGGACTTCGTCGCGGACATGCGGTTCCTGCCCAACCCGCACTGGGTGCCCGCGCTGCGGCCGCTGTCGGGGCGGGACGACGCGGTGGCGGACTTCGTGAGGAGCCAGGCGGGTGCGGAGGAGTTCCTCGACGGCTACGTCGACCTGATCCAGACAGTGGGCAACGGCTACCTGCGGGAGGGCAAGCGCTTCATGACCGTGGCGATCGGCTGCACCGGTGGAAAGCACCGCAGCGTGGCGATGAGCGAGGAGATCGCCCTCCGGCTCCGCAAAGCCGGCCTGGACGCGCGTGCGCTGCACCGGGACCTCGGACGTGAGTGAGACCCACGAGCCCGAGTCCGGCGGCGCCGGCCTGCTCCCGGACCGTCGCGCCGACGTGCGCGCCGTGGCCCTCGGTGGCGGTCACGGTCTGGCCGCGTCGCTGGCCGCCCTGCGGCGGCTGGTGAGCGACCTCACCGCGGTGGTGACGGTGGCCGACAACGGAGGCTCTTCGGGCCGGCTACGGCGCGAGTTCGGCTGCCTGCCGCCGGGCGACCTCCGGATGGCGCTGGCCGCGCTGTGCGGCGACGACGACTGGGGCCAGACCTGGGCCCGCGTGCTCCAGCACCGGTTCAGCAGCCACGGCGAGATGGACCAGCACGCGGTCGGCAACCTGCTCATCGTCGCGCTGTGGGAGCTGCTCGGTGAGCACGTCGCGGGTCTCAGCTGGGTGGGACGGCTGCTCGGCGCGCAGGGCCGGGTGTTGCCGATGTCGCTGACGCCCCTGGACATCGTCGCCCAGGTGGCGGGTCTGGACCTCGGCGAGCCCAGCCGGCTGACCAGCATCCGGGGACAGGCGGAGGTCGCCTCCACGACCGGCAGGGTGGCGGCGGTCTGTCTCGAGCCGGACGATCCTCCGGCGTGCCCCGAGGCGTTGACGGCGGTGCGCGAGGCCGACTGGGCGGTGCTGGGGCCCGGGTCGTGGTTCACCAGCGTGATCCCGCACCTCCTGGTGCCGCAGCTGCGCGAGGCGCTGGTGCGGTCGCCGGCCCGCAAGCTGGTCACGCTCAACCTGGAGCCGCAGACCGGTGAGACCGACGGCTTCTCACCGGAGAACCACCTCGACGCCCTGGTGGCGCACGCCCCCGACCTCAGGCTCGACGTGGTCCTCGCCGACCGGCGCGCCGTCGGGGACGAGGAGCAGCTGCGCGCCACCGCCGCTGGCTTCGGAGCCGAGCTGGTGGTGGCCGACGTCGCCGCCGACGACGGCAGTCCTCGTCACGACCCGGTCAAGTTGGCCATTGCGTATGCGGGAATCCTGACGCGCACTTAGGGTTGCACGGCCGGAACCCCGGCGCTTGAGGGAAATCCCACCAGACGTGGCAGGATCGGACGCATGGCGATGACGGCACAGGTGAAGGCGGAGCTGGCCAGTACGACGGTGACGAAGACCTGCTGCCGCAAGTCCGAGGTGTCGTCGATGCTGCGTTTCGCCGGCGGCCTGCACATCGTGAGCGGCCGCATCGTCGTGGAGGCCGAGCTCGACACCGGCGCGGCGGCCCGGCGGCTGCGCAAGGACATCGCCGAGATCTACGGCCACACCTCCGACGTGGTGATGGTGTCCGGCAACGGCATCCGCAAGGGCAGCCGCTACCTCGTGCGCGTGGTGCGCGACGGTGAGCAGTTCGCCCGCCAGACCGGGCTGCTCGACGGCCGCGGTCGCCCGGTGCGGGGGCTGCCGCCGCAGGTCGTGTCCGGGGCCAGCTGCGACGCGGTCGCGGCCTGGCGCGGCGCGTTCCTCGCGCACGGGTCGCTCACCGAGCCGGGACGTTCCTCGGCGCTGGAGGTGACCTGTCCCGGGCCAGAGGCGGCCCTCGCCCTGGTGGGGGCGGCGCGCCGGCTGGGCATCGCGGCCAAGGCTCGCGAGGTGCGCGGGGTCGACCGGGTCGTGATCCGCGACGGCGACGCGATCGGCGAGCTGCTGACCCGGCTCGGTGCCCACGAGTCGCTGATGGCCTGGGAGGAGCGCCGGATGCGGCGCGAGGTGCGGGCCACCGCCAACCGGCTGGCGAACTTCGACGACGCCAACCTGCGCCGTTCGGCTCGCGCGGCGGTCGCCGCCGGTGCCCGTGTCGAGCGGGCTCTGGAGATCCTCGGCGACGAGGTTCCCGACCACCTGCGCCTCGCGGGTGACCTGCGCCTGCAGCACAAGCAGGCCTCGCTCGAGGAGCTCGGGCAGCTGCACGAGCCGCCGCTGACCAAGGACGCCATCGCCGGGCGGATCCGTCGACTGCTCGCGATGGCCGACAAGCGCGCGCAGGACCTCGGCGTTCCGGACACGGAGGCCAGCCTCACCGCGGAGATGCTCGCCGAGGAGCGGTGATCCCCGGCACGGGGGAGGTCCATGGTCCTGTTTCGGTGGGCCGGTCGACGGTTACTTGCACGTACCTCGGACGAGCGACTCGTCAGCTCGAACCGAGGCGGTAGGGTCACGAAAGAGCCGCCTCACAAGGGGCTTTTCGGACCCGAGATCGCATACGAGGAGTGAACCACCCGTGACCGTTCGCGTGGGCATCAATGGATTCGGCCGGATCGGCCGCAACTTCTTCCGGGCCGTCCAGGCCGCCGGTGCTGACATCGAGATCGTCGCCGCCAACGACCTCGGCGACGTCAAGACCATGGCGCACCTGCTGAAGTACGACTCGATCCTGGGCCGGCTCCCCGACGACGTCTCCGTCACCGCGGACGGCATCAAGGTCGGCGACCAGACCCTCAAGATCCTTGCCGAGCGGGAGCCGGGCAACCTGCCGTGGAAGGACCTCGGTGTCGACGTGGTCGTCGAGTCCACCGGGTTCTTCACCGACGCCACCAAGGCCAAGGCCCACCTCGACGCCGGCGCGAAGAAGGTCATCATCTCCGCGCCCGCGAAGAACGAGGACATCACCGTGGTCATGGGCGTGAACCACACCGACTACGACCCGGCGGCCCACCACGTGGTCTCCAACGCCTCCTGCACCACCAACTGCCTGGCGCCGATGGCGAAGGCGGTCAACGACGAGTTCGGCATCGTCAAGGGCCTGATGACCACCATCCACGCCTACACCCAGGACCAGAACCTCCAGGACGGGCCGCACAAGGACCTGCGCCGGGCCCGCGCCGCCGCGATCAACATCGTGCCGACCTCGACCGGCGCCGCCAAGGCGATCGGGCTGGTGCTTCCCGAGCTCAAGGGCAAGCTCGACGGCTACGCGCTGCGGGTCCCGACGCCCACCGGCTCGGCAACCGACCTCACCTTCGAGGCCGGCCGCGAGACCACGGTCGAGGAGGTCAACGCCGCGGTGAAGGCTGCCGCGGAGGGGCCGCTGAAGGGCTTCCTGCGCTACACCGAGGACGCGATCGTCTCCTCCGACATCGTCACCGACCCGGCCTCCTGCATCTTCGACGCCGGCCTGACCAAGGTGATCGGCAACCAGGTGAAGATCGTCGGCTGGTACGACAACGAGTGGGGCTACTCCAACCGCCTGGTCGACCTCGTCGGCTTCATCGGCAAGGACCTCTGAACCACCGACCACCGCGACTGGTCTGCGCTCGCCCTGCAGGATGTCGGGCGGGCGCAGCCGAGTCCGCCCGGAGGAGCAAGCATGAGCACCATCGACGACCTCGGTGACCTGCGCGGCAAGCGCGTGCTGGTCCGGTCGGACCTCAACGTCCCGCTCGACGACGGCCGGATCACCGATGACGGGAGGATCCGCGCCAGCGTGCCGACGATCATGCGGCTCATGGACGCCGGCGCTCGGGTGGTCGTGACCGCGCACCTCGGCCGGCCCAAGGGCACACCGGACCCGAAGTACTCGCTCGCGCCGGTTGCGGTGCGGCTCGGTGAGCTGCTGACCACCACGGTCACCTTCGCCCAGGACACCGTCGGCGAGAGCGCCCACGCGGCCGTCGAGGGCCTGGAGGACGGCCAGGTCGCCGTCTTGGAGAACGTCCGCTTCAACCCCGGCGAGACCAGCAAGGACGACGCCGAGCGCGCCGCGTTCGCCGACGAGCTCGCGACCCTGGCCGACGTGTTCGTCAGCGACGGGTTCGGCGTCGTCCATCGCAAGCAGGCCTCCGTGTACGACGTCGCGCAGCGCCTGCCGCACGCGATGGGCGGCCTGGTCGCCGCCGAGATCGAGGTGCTGCGGCGACTCACCGAGCACCCCGACCGGCCCTACGTCGTGGTCCTCGGCGGCTCCAAGGTCTCCGACAAGCTCGGGGTGATCGACAACCTGCTCGGCAAGGCCGACCGGCTTCTCATCGGTGGCGGGATGGTGTTCACCTTCCTCAAGGCCCAGGGGTACGAGGTCGGCACCAGCCTGCTCGAGGAGGACCAGGTCGACACCTGCCGCGCGTACCTCCGCCGCGCGGAGGAGTCCGGGGTGCAGATCCTGCTTCCCACCGACATCGTGGTCGCTCCCGAGTTCAACGCAGATGCGCCGGCCACCGTCGTCCCGGCTGAGGGGATGCCGGCCGGCCAGATGGGACTGGACATCGGCCCTGCCTCGGGCGAGGCCTTCGCCGCCGCGCTGGCCGACGCCAGGACGGTGTTCTGGAACGGCCCCATGGGGGTGTTCGAGTTCCCGGCGTTCGCGGCCGGCACCCGTGCGGTGGCCGAGGCGCTCACCAAGGTCGACGGGCTGTCGGTCGTCGGCGGCGGGGACTCGGCGGCGGCGGTGCGCGCCCTCGGGTTCGAGGAGACCGCGTTCGGCCACATCTCCACCGGCGGCGGGGCGAGCCTGGAGTATCTCGAGGGCAAGGACCTCCCCGGGATCGACGTACTCTCCTGACCCCAGGCATGGCCCCGACCGACCCCGACGTGACAAGGAAGCAGATGGCGAAGAACAGCCGCGTGCCGCTGATGGCCGGCAACTGGAAGATGAACCTCAACCACCAGGAAGCGGTGGTGCTGGTCCAGAAGCTGGCCTGGAAGCTGTCGGACAAGAAACACGACTACGGCAAGGTTGAGGTCGCGGTGCTGCCGCCGTTCACCGACCTGCGCAGCGTGCAGACCTTGGTGGACGGCGACCGGCTGCAGCTGAAGTACGGCGCGCAGGACGTGTCCACGCACGACAACGGCGCCTACACCGGCGAGGTCTCGGCCGCGATGCTGGCCAAGCTCGGCTGCTCCTACGTCGTGGTGGGCCACTCCGAACGGCGGGAGTACCACGGGGAGACCGACGAGGTCGTCAACGCGAAGGCCAAGAAGGCTCTCGCGGCCGGCATCACGCCGATCGTCTGCGTCGGCGAGCCGCTGGAGATCCGCAAGGACGGGGGCCACGTGGCGCACTGCTGCGCGCAGGTGGACGGGTCGCTGGCGGGGCTCAGCGAGGAGCAGGTCGCCGACCTGGTTCTCGCCTACGAGCCGGTGTGGGCGATCGGCACCGGGGAGGTGGCCACCCCCGACGACGCCCAGGAGGTCTGTGCGGCCGTGCGGGCGCGCGTCGCCGAGACGTTCTCCGGGGAGGCGGCGGCTGCGGTGCGGATCCTGTACGGCGGCTCGGTGAAGGCCGCCAACGTCGCCGGCATCATGGAGAAGCCGGACGTCGACGGAGCGTTGGTCGGCGGTGCAAGCCTGCAGGCCGAGGAGTTCGGCGGCATCTGCAGGTTCTACGACATGCCGGTCCTGTGATCGTCGACTTCGTGAGTTAGGCTTTTGCACCGTGGTTATCGCCTTCACCGTGCTGCTCATCGCGACCAGCCTGCTTCTGATCCTGCTGATCCTGCTCCACAAGGGCCGGGGCGGCGGGCTCTCCGACATGTTCGGGGGCGGCGTCTCGAGTGGCCTTGGGGGCTCCTCGGTCGCCGAGCGCAACCTGGACCGCATCACGATCGGTGCCGGTGTCCTGTGGTTCGCGTGCATCATCGCCCTGGATCTGCTGCTGCGGACCGGCAGCTAGACACTGACGAGGAGTGAGCGTGGCAGTTGGTGGAAACGCCATCCGTGGCAGCCGGGTCGGCGCCGGGCCGATGGGGGAGGCCGAGCGCGGCGAGGCGGCCCCACGGCAGACCGTGGTGTACTTCTGCGCCAATGCGCACCAGTCCGTGATCACGTTCGCCGTGGAGGCTCAGATCCCGGACTCGTGGGACTGCCCCCGGTGCGGGCTGCCGGCGAGTCTCGACTCGGACAACCCGCCGCCGGCGCCGAAGATCGAGCCGTACAAGACCCACCTCGCCTACGTCAAGGAGCGCCGCTCCGACAAGGAGGCCGAGGAGATCCTCGACGAGGCCATCCAGCTGCTGCGCGACCGGCGCAAACGGGGCGAGATCGTCTTCTGACCCGCCGGCGCGCGGGCGGCACTTTCTGCCGTACGCGCCGGGCCGAGGGTCAGAGTCGCGAGGCGGCAGCCTCGTCGAGCAGCCAGAGCGTCCGCTCGATCCCGCGGGGACCGGCCGCGGGGACCTCGACCGGGTCGGCGCCGCGCACGGCGTTGTGCACGGCGTCCGCCTTCTGCTCGCCTGCGGCCACCCACCACACCTCCTGGGCGCTTTGCAGCACGTGCATGGTCAGCGAGAGGCGGGTCGGGGGCGGCTTGGGTGAGTCGTGCACCGCCACCACAGGCTCGTCGCTGAGCTGTTCGCGCCGTCCGGGGAACAGCGACGCGCAGTGCCCGTCCGGGCCGATGCCGAGCATGAGCACGTCGAAGACCGGGACCTGGCCGTCGCCGCCGGCCGCGGCCGCGAGCTCCCGGCCGTAGGCTGCGGCCGCGGCCGCCGGGTCGTCGCCGTGCTCCGCGCCCGCGGCGGGCATCGCGTGCACGCGCGCCGGGTCGAACGGGAGCCGGCCGAGCATCGCGCGCGTCGCGTGCAGCGCGTTGCGGTCCTCGCTGTCAGCGGCCACGAACCGTTCGTCACCGAACCACACGTCCACGCGCGCCCAGTCCACGCGGTCGCGTCCGGCGCTGCCGGCCACGGCCTCGTGGATCTTGTCGGCGATGCTGCCGCCGGTGAGCACCAGCGACGGCACGGTGCCGGCCTGCTGCAGGGCGGAGAGCCGGTCCACGAGCCGGCGCGCGACCATGGCTGCCAGCGCGTCGGAGGTGGGTTCGGTGCGGATCTCGACGCTCACGCGGGCTCCTTCGCCGGACCGGTGAGCAGGCCGCCCTCCTGGGTGTGTCGCAGCAGCGCCTGCACGGTGGCGGCGTAGACCTCGTCCGGGTCGAGGCGGCGCAGCTCCTCGGCGAGGAGCTCGTCGACCGTGCGACGCTTCAGGGCGACCGGCCGGTCCGGGCGGCCGGGTGCGGAGAGGGTGGCGAGCCGACCGTCGTGCCGGGTGATGCGCACGTCGCCGTCCTCCGTGCGCAGGACCACCTCGGTGATGCCCGGGCCGTCGGAGGTGCGTCGGGAGATCGGGACGTGCAGCCGGTCGCACAGCCAGGCGGAGAGCAGGTCGGCGCTCGGGCTGATCTCCTCAGCGGCGACGGAGCCCTCGGTCACGGTGGCGTGGGGCTGGTCCAGCGCAGCGGCCAGCAGCGCGCGCCACGGGGTGATCCGGGTCCAGGCCAGGTCCGTGTTCCCGGGCTCGTAGGCATGGCACTGGGTGAGCATCGCTTCGGGGTTGCCGTCCGGCACCGCAGCGGCGTCGGTGATGCGGCGGCGGGCGAGGCTGCCGAGTGGGTCAGCGGCCGGGTCCTTCGGCGCGTTCGTGGGCCACCAGATCACCACGGGGGAGTCCGGCAGCAGCAGGGGCAGCACGACCGACTCCGAGTGGCGGGTGACTTCGCCGCTGAGCCGGATCAGGGCACGCTCGCCGGAGGCCCCCGCCCCGATCCCGACCTCGGCGTCGACATGGGGCTGGCCGCTCTCGTCACCGAGCACGACGCCCAGCAGTCGGGCCGGGTGCTCGCGAGCAGCAGAGTGCGCGATCTCCAGGGACGCGTCGGCGTCCGCCTCGTCGGCGACGACCACCAGGGTCATCACCATGCCCATCGCCGGGCTGCCCGCACGCCGTCGCGCGCGGAGGAACTCGGCGGCGATCGCGCTGGACGTGGTGTCGGTGAGCTCGATCATGGTGCGGTTCCCTCGCAGACGTCGGTGGTGCCGTGGGCTGCCGTCATGGCCGCCTCCAGGCCCGCCCGTCGCGCGCCAGCATCTCCTCGGCGGACGTGGGCCCCCAGGTGCCGGCCGGGTACTCGTCGGGGCGTCCGTGTCTCGCCCAGTGCTCGATGATCGGGTCGAGGATCTGCCACGAGAGCTCCACCTCCTCGTGCCGGGGGAACAACGGCGGCTCACCGAGCAGGACGTCGAGGATGAGCCGCTCGTAGGCCTCCGGGCTGGACTCGGTGAAGGTGCCGCCGTAGGCGAAATCCATGTTGACGTCCCGGATCTCCATGGCGGTGCCCGGCACCTTGGAGCCGAAGCGCATGGTGATGCCCTCGTCGGGCTGCACCCGGATCACCAGGGCGTTGTGGGTGAGCTCCTCGGTGGCGGTCTCGGAGAACGGCAGGTGCGGGGCGCGCTTGAAGACCACGGCGACCTCGGTGACCCGGCGCCCCAGACGCTTGCCCGTGCGCAGGTAGAACGGCACTCCGGCCCAGCGGCGGGTGTCGATGTCGAGCTTGATGGCGGCGAAGGTCTCCGTGGCAGAGTCGGCCGGGATGTCCTGCTCCTGCGTGTAGCCGGGCACCTTGACGCCGCCCTGCCAGCCGCCGGCGTACTGGCCGCGCGCCGTGGTGGCGTCCAGGTCGCGCGGCAGCACCACCGAGGAGAGCACCTTCTCCTTCTCGTACCTCAGGCTGTGAGCCTGGAAGGAGGTCGGCTCCTCCATCGCGATGAGCGCCATCAGCTGCAGGAGGTGGTTCTGGATGACGTCGCGGGCGGCGCCGATCCCGTCGTAGTAGCCGGCGCGGCCGCCGATGCCGATGTCCTCGGCCATAGTGATCTGGACGTGGTCGACGTAGTTGGAGTTCCAGACCGGCTCGAACATCTCGTTGGCGAAGCGCATCGCCAGGATGTTCTGCACCGTCTCCTTGCCCAGGTAGTGGTCGATGCGGAACACCGAGCCGGACGGAAAGACGTCGTTGACGATCCGGTTCAGCTCGCGGGCGCTCTGCAGGTCGTGGCCGAACGGCTTCTCCACCACGACGCGGCGCCAGGCGTCCGGGCGCTGGTCGGCCAGGCCGTGCTTCTTCAGCTGGGCGAGGACGTCGGAAAAGAACCGCGGGGGGATCGACAGGTAGAACGCGTGGTTGCCGCCGGTGCCCCGCTCCTTGTCCAGGCGCTCGATCGTCTCCTTGAGCGTCTCGAACGCCGCGTCGTCGGCGAAGTCGCCCGGCACGAACCGGAAGCCCTCCGCGAGCTGCTCCCAGACCTCCTCGCGGAACTCGGTTCGCGCATGCTCCTTGACCGAGTCGTGCACGATCTGCGCGAAGTCCTGGTCCTCCCACTCGCGGCGGGCGAACCCGACCAGCGAGAAGCCCGGTGGCAGCAGGCCCCGGCTGGTCAGGTCGTAGATCGCCGGCATCAGCTTCTTGCGGGCGAGGTCCCCGGTGACCCCGAAGATCACCATCCCGCAGGGGCCGGCGATCTGCGGCAGGCGCCGGTCCTGCGGATCCCGCAGGGGGTTGACGGGTGCAGTCTCCGGCGCAGTGCCAGGATGCACGGTCACCGCAGTGCCTCCCTGAACGTGGCGATTCCCGCCGACTGGTCGGTCAGGTGCAGGCGGAGCACCGGACGGCCGTGGTCGGCCAGCACCTGGGCGTCGCCCGCGGCCTGCGCCGTGATGAGCGTGCCGAAGGTGTACTCCTTGCCGGGAACCGGCAGGTCCTCGGCCGGCGTGCCGGTGATCTGGAGGTAGACGCCGCGGGCCGGGCCGCCCTTGTGGAACTGTCCGGTCGAGTGCAGGAACCGGGGGCCCCAGCCGAACGTGACCGGCCGCTTCGTGCGGACCGCCAACGTCCGGCGGACGTCGGCGAGGTCGGTGTGCGCGGACCGGTCGAGGTAGGCCATCACCGCCAGGTAGCCGAGCTCGGGGTCCAGCGTCGCGAGCAGGGCCGCGACCGCGTCCCGAACCGTCGAAGCCTCGCCCAGCCAGTCACCCCCCAGCGCCCGGACCTCGACCGACCCGTCGACGAAGGCGGGAGGAGTGGTGTCCGAACGGCCCTCGAGCATGGACCGCGCGGCCTTCTTGGCGCTCTCCACGTCGGGCTGGTCGAAGGGGTTGATACCGAGGAGCCGACCGGCGACGGCGGTGGCGGCCTCCCAGAGCAGCAGCTGAGCACCCAGGGGGCCGCTGACCGTCACGTCGGAGCCGCCCGCCCCCGGGTCATCGTCGAGGTCGGGCTCGTCGTCGTCCGGGGCAAGCCGCACCACGGTGACGTCCGGCGGCGGCAGGGCGACCTCCGGGTCCGAGGTGTCGCCCACAACGACCGGCAGCAACCCGGTGCCCTGCTTGCCCGTGCTCTCGGCGATCAGCTGCTCGGCCCAGTCGGGGAAGCCCATCAGCCCCGACCTCTCGTCGACGAGGACCAGCTTGTCGCGCAGCGGTCGGGTGCCGGCGAGCGCGGAGCCGAGCCGCAGCGCAGGGTTCGCCTCGTCGTCGTCGGCCAGCAGGTCGGCGACCCCGTCGGCCTCCTCGAGCAGCCTCTCGATGTCGGCGCCGGCCAGCCCGCTCGGGACGAGGCCGAAGGCGGTGAGCGCGGAGTAGCGGCCGCCCACCTCCGGGTCGGCGTTGACCACCGTGTAGCCCTCGTCGCGGGCGGCACCGTCCAGCGGCGAGCCCGGGTCGGTGACCACGACGATGCGCGATGTCGGCTCGATGTCAGCGCCGATGAACGCGTCGACGAACGCCCGGCGCTGGGAGTCGGTCTCGACCGTGGAGCCGGACTTGCTGGACACCACGACGGCAGTGCGTTCCAGGCGGTCGGCCAGCGCCGCGCGCACCTGGTCAGGGTCGCTGGAGTCGAGCACGGTGATCTCGACGCCCTCGGTCGCGCAGATCACCTCCGGAGCCAGGGACGAGCCGCCCATGCCGCACAGCACGACGTGCTCGACACCGCGCTCACCCAGCTCGTCGCGGATCGCCGCGATCTGGCCCAGGAGCGGCCGCGACGTGCGGTGCAGCCCCGTCCAGGACAGCCGGATCCGGGCTTCAGGTTCGGCTTCGGGGCCCCAGAGCGTGGCGTCCTTGCCGAAGAGTCGGCTGGCGAACTTCTCCTCGACCAGTCCGGGGACGCGCGACGCGATCGCGTCCGCCGCCGCCCCGGTGGCCGAGACCTCCAGTGCGTCGGTCACTTGCTCGAGGCCTCCATCTGGCCGCGCACCGTCTCGACCAGCTCGTTCCAGGAGGTGACGAACTTGTCGACGCCTTCTTGTTCGAGGGTGGAGATGACGTCGTCGTAGTCGATGCCGAGGGCGCCGAGCTGTTCCATGACGTTCTGCGCGTCGGGGTAGTGGGTGCTGACCTGGTCACCGTGGATCTGGCCGTGGTCGGCGAAGGCCTCGAGGGTCTTCTCGGGCATGGTGTTCACCGTGTTCGGCACCAGCAGGTCGGTGACATACATGGTGTCGGGGTAGTCGGGGTTCTTCACGCCGGTGGAGGCCCACAGCGGACGCTGGGTGTGCGCGCCGGCTTCCTTGAGTCGGGTGAACCGTTCGGTGGCGAACTTCTCCTGGTAGGCGCGGTGGGCCAGCCGGGCGTTGGCGATGCCGGCCTTGCCCTTGAGGTCGGCGGCGTCGGCGTCGGTGAGGGCGTCGAGGCGTTTGTCGTACTCGGTGTCGACCCGGGAGACGAAGAACGAGGCGACGGAGTGGATCTTCGACAGGTCGAGTCCGTTGCGGTGGGCGTGCTCGAGACCCTCGAGGTAGGCGTCCATGACCTTGTCGTAGCGGGACAGCCCGAAGATCAGCGTGACGTTGACGCTGATGCCCTCGGCCAGGGCCGCGGTGATGGCCGGCAGGCCCTCCACGGTGGCGGGGATCTTGATCAACAGGTTGGGGCGGTCGATCGCGGTCCAGAGCTTCTTGGCGGCGGCGATGGTCGCGGTGGTGTCGAAGGCCAGGGCCGGGGGGACCTCGATGGAGACCCGGCCGTCCACACCGTCGCTGTTCAGCCAGGTCTGGTGCAGCAGGTCGCAGGCGTTGCGCACGTCGGTGGTGGTGAGCGCGAAGATGACGTCCTCGACGTCCTTGCCCTCGGCGACCAGCGCACCCACCTGCGCGTCGTAGCGCTCACCCTCGGCGATGGCGGCGGCGAAGATCGTGGGGTTGGTGGTCACCCCGACCACCGAGCGGTTCTTGACCAGGTCGGTGAGGTTGCCCGACTCGATGCGTTCGCGCGACAGGTCGTCCAGCCAGAGGGAGACCCCGGCCTCAGCCAGAGCCCTGAGTCGTTCGGACATTGCGTTCCTCCCGGTGGGGGTCGGTGGTTGCGTGCGTCCGGGCCGGTACGCCGGCCTGGGTGGCCGGCGCGGCCCGGCTCAGACCTTGTTGGCGGCGATGGACTCCTGCGCGGCGAGCACCACCGCCTGGGGGGTGAGCCCGAACTGGGCGAACAGGGTGGCGAAGTCGGCCGAGGCGCCGAAGTGCTCCAAGGACACGATCCGGCCCCGGTCGCCGACGATCTCTCGCCAACCCTGGGCCACACCGGCCTCGACGCTGACCCGGGCGCGCACGGTGGGCGGCAGCACGGTGTCGCGGTAGGCCTGCTCCTGGGCCTCGAACCACTCCCGGCACGGCATCGACACGACCCGGGCCTGCACACCCTGCTCCTGCAGGGCGGCGCGGGCGGCGACCGCGAGCTGCACCTCCGAACCGGTCGCGATGAGGATCACGTCCGGTTCGCCGCCGTCGGCGTCGAGGAGCACGTACCCACCGCGCGCGACGTTCTCGGTGGTGGCGAACCCCTGCTCACCGCGGGGGAAGGTCGGCACGTTCTGCCGGGTCAGCGCCAGCCCGGCGGGCCGGTCGGTGTGGGACAAGATGGTCTGCCAGGCCGCCACCGTCTCGTTGGCGTCCGCGGGGCGCACGACGTCCAGGCCCGGGATCGCCCGCAGCGCCGCGAGGTGCTCCACCGGCTGGTGGGTCGGACCGTCCTCGCCCAGCCCGATCGAGTCATGCGTCCACACGTAGGTCACCGGCAGCCCCATCAGCGCCGCCAGCCGCACCGCGGGACGCATGTAGTCGGAGAACACCAGGAAGGTGCCCCCGTAGACCCGGGTGCCGCCGTGCAGCGCGATCCCGTTCATGACCGCGCCCATCGCGTGCTCGCGGATGCCGAAGTGCAGCACCCGGCCGTACTCGTCGCCGGCGAAGTCCTTGGTCGAGAGCGCCTGCGGGATGAACGACGGCTGCCCCTTCGGCGTGGTGTTGTTCGACTCCGCGAGGTCGGCCGAGCCGCCCCACAGCTCCGGCAGCTCGGGGGCGAGCGCGGAGAGCACCTCACCCGAGGCCTTGCGGGTGGCCATCCCCTTCTCCTCAGCCGCGAAGGAGGGCAGCGCCTGCTCCCAGCCGGCCGGCAGCGACCGGGTCCGCATCCGCTCCCACAGCGCCCGCTGCTCGGGGTGGTCGCCCGCCCAGGCGTCGAACTCCTTCTTCCACGCCGCCTGCGCGGCCTTACCGCGCTCGACCAGCCCCCGGGTGTGCGCGAGCACCTGCTCCTCGACCGGGAAGTCGTGGTCGGGGTCGAAGCCCAAGATCCGCTTGGTGGCGGCGACCTCCTCGACCCCCAGCGCCGAACCGTGGGACTTGCCGGTGCCCTGCGCGTGCGGCGCGGGCCAGGCGATCACCGTCTTCAACGCGATGAAGCTCGGCCGGTCGGTGACCGCCCGCGCCTTCTCCAGCGCGTCGTACAAGCCAGGCACGTCCTCGACGTACTCGCGGCCGTCGTTGGTCCAGTCCAACCGCTGCACGTGCCAGCCGTACGCCTCGTAGCGGGCCGCGACGTCCTCACTGAACGCGATGTCGGTGTCGCCCTCGATGGAGATGTCGTTGTCGTCATAGATCACCGTGAGGTTGCCCAGCTGCTGGTGACCGGCCAGCGACGACGCCTCCGCGGAGACACCCTCCTCCAGATCCCCGTCGCTGCAGATCGCGTACACCTGGTGGTCGAACGGGCTCTCCCCCTCGGGTGCCTCCGGGTCGAGCAGACCCCGCTCCCGGCGGGCCGCCATCGCCATCCCCACCGCGTTGGCCACCCCCTGGCCCAACGGACCCGTGGTCGTCTCCACCCCCGCGGTGTGCCCGAACTCCGGATGCCCCGGCGTCTTGGACCCCCAGGTCCGCAGACTCTTCAGGTCATCCAGCTCCAACCCGAAGCCACCCAGGAACAGCTGGGTGTACAACGTGATACTCGAATGCCCGCACGAGAGCACGAACCGGTCCCGCCCCGCCCAGTCCGGATCCGCCGGATCGTGCCGCATCACCTTCTGGAACAACGTGTACGCCACCGGCGCCAACGCCATCGCCGTCCCCGGATGACCGTTACCCACCCGCTGCACCGCATCCATCGCCAACACCCGCGCCGTATCCACAGCACGCCGGTCCAGATCGGTCCATTCGAGCTTGCTCACGAGTGTGCTGTCCTTCCGACGGCGCGGTTTGCCAGGGGTGCATCGGGGTAGTGCCACGCCGGCGTAGGTTCAAACCGAAGGCCCCGACGGCGGGCACTGGGTCGAGCCTACTCAGGGCGGGTGAGCAGATGCACACCCTCCCTTTCCCGCCCAAGGGGTGTGCCGAGCAGGCCGACGACTAGACTCGGCGATGCCAGTCGGGCGTCCTTGCACGTCGCCGTCCCCGTCCGAATCCGAGGTTCATGTGACCGCCGTCGAATCCCATGTCCCGGCGCAGGTGTCGACGAAGGGATCCCCGGCGACCGTCCGCGACGTGGTGGCGGCCTACGTGGGGCTGATGAAGCCGCGCATCATCGAGCTTCTGCTGCTCACCACCGTCCCGGTGATGTTCCTGGCCCAGCGCGGGGTGCCGTCGCTCGGCCTGGTGGTCGCCACCGTGCTCGGCGGCACGCTCTCCGCCGGAAGCGCGAACGCGTTGAACTGCGTGTACGACGCGGACATCGACGAGCGCATGCGTCGCACCCGCCGGCGCGCCCTGCCGCGTCACGTCGTGAGCTCCCGGGCGGCGCTGCTGTTCGGCCTGGGCCTCGGTGTGGTCTCGACGCTGTGGCTGGGCTTCCTGGTGAACTGGCTGTCGGCCGGTCTGGCGCTGGCGGCCAACCTGTTCTACGTCGTGGGCTACACGATGGTGCTCAAGCGCCGCACCACCCAGAACATCGTCTGGGGCGGTGCCGCCGGCTGCTTCCCCGCGCTCATCGGCTGGACCGCGGTGACCGGGCGGCTGGACTGGGCGCCGGTGGTGCTGTTCCTGGTGGTGTTCTTCTGGACTCCGCCGCACTTCTGGGCACTGGCCATCCGTTACCGCGAGGACTACGCCGCGGCGAAGGTGCCCATGCTGCCCGTGGTCGCCGGTGCTCGGAAGGTCGCCCGGCAGATCGTGGCGTACTCCTACGTCATGGTCGCGACGTCGTTGGCGCTGTGGCCGGTCGCCCACACCGGCTGGTTCTACCCGGCGGTGGCCGGGGTCCTCGGCATAGCCTTCCTCATCGAGGCACACCGGCTGCTTCGTCGGTCCGCGGCCAGCGACAACGTGGTCGACCTCAAGCCGATGCGGCTGTTCCACTGGTCCAACATGTACCTCTCGCTGCTGTTCGTCGGCGTCGCGCTGGACCCACTGCTCACCCGGTGAGCCGACCGAGGGAGGAGCCGGTGACGAGGCGGGTCGCCGGGTCGCCCTCGGCATCTCAGGCTTCGGGGGTGCCGCTGCTCGCGACGCTCGTGCACGACCAGGCGGCCGCCGGGGTCGAGGGCCGGGTCCTCGAGCGACGAGCGGTGAAGGGGATCGCCCTCCGCGACCGCGCGGTGCTGCTGCTCCGGGCGGCGACCGGGGCGCTCAAGCTGCCCGGCGGGGGTGCGGAGGCCGGAGAGTCGGACGAGGAGTGCCTGCGCCGGGAGCTGGCCGAGGAGTGCGGGATGCCGCTGTTGTCGCTGGGGGCGGTGCTCGGCGACGTCGTACAGGTGGCGACGGCTCGTGAGACGGAGTACGACACCTTCACGGTGACCTCGCGGCATCTCTTCTGCGAAGTGGGGGAGGCGACCGCGACGCAGCGGCTCGACGGCTACGAGCAACGGCTCGGGCTCGTCCCCGTGTGGGTGGACCTTCGGGAGGCGGTGCGCACCTGCGCCCGGCTCGTGGAGGGAGGGCACGCGCCCCGGTGGCTGGAGCGCGACCACCTGGTGCTCCGCATCGTTCGCGACCGCCTGGGGACGGAGTCGTGAGACCGTCGCCGGAGGAGTTGGAGGCGGCACGGGTGCACACCATCCCCGACGTGATCGGCCCTGACCTGCGGGTGCTGTTCTCGGGGATCAACCCCGGGTTGTGGTCCGCGGCGACCGGCTACCACTTCGCGAGACCCGGCAACCGCTTCTGGCCCGCGCTGCACGCCTCCGGCTTCACGCCGCGGCTGTTCCGGCCCGACGAGCAGGAGGAGCTCCTCACGTTCGGCCTCGGCGTCACCAACGTCGCGGCCCGCGCCACGGCCCGTGCCGACGAGCTGACCCGCCCGGAGCTGGTGGATGGTGGGCGGCTGCTCGCGGAGAAGGTGAACCGTCTGCGGCCGGCGTGGCTGGCGGTGGTCGGTGTGACCGCCTACCGCGCCGCGTTCGGTCGTCCCCGGGCTGCCGTGGGCCCGCAGGAGGAACGGGTCGGCGGTCGGCCGGTCTGGGTGCTGCCCAACCCGAGCGGGTTGAATGCGCACTACCCTGCGGCTGCGCTCGCGGAGGAGTTCGCGCGTCTCCGGCGCGTCGTGGATGCGTAGCGCCCCGCCGGGGTCCGCACAGCCGGTCGCCCTGCCGCGCCGTGCTGCGCGTGGCCCGCCGTGCTGCGCCCCCGTGGGCCGAGTCGAGGAGCCCCTCCTCCTCAGGCGGCGGCGTGCGGAGCCGGCTGCTGTCTCAGGCGGGGGCGGTGCTGGTGTCGTGGGTGTCGGTGTCGTGGTCCCAGGTGAGGTGTTCGGCGAGTTCGCGGGTGAGTTGGGTGAACTCTTCGGCGGTCATCTTGCCGAGGGGGACGGTGCCGGTGGGGTCGTGTTGGAAGCAGTAGCCGTGCGGGGTGCGCCAGAGGTGGACGCCGAAGAGGGGGTTGCGGGTGGTCCAGCCGGGGGCGTGGGTCTTGACTCGGTGGCTGGCGCGGGTGAGGGGGGCGAGGTTGTCCAGGCGGGTCTGGCCGGCCTCGTCGCCGGCGGTGTGGGGGCGGTAGGGGGTGGTGTGGTCGAGGTCGACCCCGTGGGCGCGGCTGCTGGTGGCGGTGAACGGGAAGACCGTGGTGGGGTAGGCCAGCTTGACCTGGTCGGTGAGCCGGGTGGGGATCTCGTAGGCGTCGACGGGGTGGTGGTCGTTGAGGTCGATGACCGGGGTGATCTTGACCTGGCAGTGGCCGAGGATGTCGAGGGCTTCTTGGTGGGTCAGGGCCAGGCGGTGGTTGTCGAGGCGGACCAGGCCGGTGCCGCCGCGGAACTCGGTGTGGGAGGCGTGCAGGTACAGCACCGCGTGGGGGCGTAGCCTGCCCGCGTCCAATCCGTTCAGGGCGCTCGGGTCCAGCCCCGCCAGGGTGCGGGTGGAGCTGTCCGGTGGGCCGTGGGTGGGGTCGTGCCCGCAGGTCGGGCAGGTCTGGTCGTGCTGGCTGGGGTGGATCTCGCCCTCGCGCACCGCCTCACGCACCGCCTCGGGTACCGCGTCGGGTCCGCGGCCTGGTTCCTCGGTGTCGCCCGGGAAGGCAGGGGCAGCCGGGGCGCCTGGTGTCGGGTTCGAGCTGCCGCTGGGTGGACCGGCACTGCCCGGCGCGGCACCGGGCCGAGTACCCCACCGGCCACCGAGACCACCGGCCGAGACCGCCGAGACCGCCGAGACCGAGGGAGCTGTGGGGGCCGAGGCAGGGGCGCGCGCCCTCGGGGGCGGGACCACCTTCCCAGTCCCGGACCGGCCGGTCGTCGAAGACATGCGCGGGATCGTCCCAGGGCCGCCGCTCGGAGCCGTCGCTACCCGGCCCCTGGATGCTCGTGCCCGGTGATGGCCGTGTGTTCGACGGGCCGGTGCTCGACGGGCCGGTGCCGGTGCCGGTGCCGCGTTGCCGCCGTCGCCGCAGTTGTCGGTGCTGCCGGTGCTCGACGGGCCGGTGCCGGTGCCGGTGCCGGTGCTGCTGGTGCTGGTGCTGGTGCTGGTGGTGGTGGTGAGGAGGTGGTGCAGGGCGTGCAGGGGGTTGGTGCACAGCTCGAAGGCGGCGTCGGCCTCGAGCCGGGCGAGTGTGTCGTGGGCGCCTTGGGCCTTGAGGCTGCGGGCGATCTGGTGGATGCGGGCCTTCATCATGATGATCTGTGCGGCCGGCAGCAGCACGGTCAGCGACTTCATCCCCTCCGCGTTGGTCGGTGAGAGGCTGACGCGGCGGGTGGCCTGCTTCTCGCGGCGTCGCTGCTCGGCCAACGCGGGGTCGGCGGCCTTGATCCGGGCCTCGAGGGTCTCGGTGAACCGGCCCCAGGGCTGGCGGCCCAGGTCCTCGGCGGTGCGGGCATCGACCCAGCGTGCGGCCGGCGCCGAGAGCCCGGCGAGGCGGCAGCGCCGCGCCACGTAGGTGGCCTGCCAGGCCTGCACCAGCCCGACCGCGACCGCCGGGTCGTGTCCCGGCGCGTCACAGCCCGCGCTCTGGTGCACCCGTGCCCACAACCGGGGGTGGCGGTGCTGCAGGTCCAGCACGTCGCCCAGCTGCCCGGCCGCGACCCGTGCGGGCACCCCGAGCAGCAGCGCGAGCTCGTGGACGGCGAACTCCGCGACCTGCGGGGTGCCGTGCCCGCCGTAGCTGCGCGCCTGCTCGGTGCCCGGCAGCAACCGCCCCGCCTGGTCCCGCGGCTGCGTGCGGGAGGCGTCGTCGTGCAGCACCGCCCACTGCCCGACCAGCACCAGCCGCCGCGCGGCCGCGGCCCGCTCACGCGCGACCTCGCCCACCAGCGCCTCAGCACACCGCTGGGCACCCATCTCCTCGACCGACGCCACCGCCTCCATGACCTCGAACATACGTTCGACCACCGACACTCCCCGCCCACCAGACCCCACACACCCCCTACCCGGGGGACACCAAGAAGAGAGGCCCAGGGGCCAGTCACCCAGCCCCGCGGACCAGCCAGCAGAACCCGAGATCCCGACACCCCCGGCACCCCTCCGCAGGCCCCGGCGCCTTGAGGTAGGGGCCGGTGACGAGCACGGCAACGCGGGTCGAGGAGGAGCAGCGAACGCAGCCCGCCGAACGTCGCCCGGTGCCCGGTCGAAGAACCGGCCCACCCGCCGCCGCGTCCTGCTGATGCGCCCGCGTCCGGGCACGACACAGGCCCGCTCACGCGGACGCGCCGCCGCACCTGGTCACGCCGCGTCGTCCCGCGGACGACGTCACCGCGCTCAAGAACGGCACCGGCGCCACCCAGGTGCAGCGCCACCGAGGCCAGGAACGGCGCCGAGGCCAGGAACGGCGCCCAGCGCCAGGAACGGCGCCAGGAACGGGGTCGGCGCCCAGGGACAGCGTCGGCGCTCAGGCGCGTGCGCGCACGCCCAGCAACAGCCAGGTGATCGCTGCCGACAGGAGCGCAGCACCGAGCAGATGCAGCGTGACCAGGGCGACCGGCAGGCCGGTGAAGTACTGCGCGAACCCGACGGCGGTCTGCAGGACCTCGACGACCACGAGCGCCACCGCGGCCTGCTTGGTGCGTGCGGGTGCATCGACCGCCCAAAGCGCCATCACCGCCGCCAGGCTGAGCCCGACGAGGAGGAACACGAAGTCGGTGTGGAGCTGGCTGAGTGCCCGTGGGTCGAGCCCGTTACGCGCGGCCCTGGCGTCTCCCGCGTGCGGGCCGCTGCCGGTCACCACGGTGCCGAGGTAGAGCACCACCCAGCCGGCGAGGAAGGTGCTGCGGACGAGCCAGGTGACGCCCTGCGGCACCACCGGCAGGGCCGGGCCGTCGCCCTCCTCGAGCCGTCGCAGGAGTACGACGGCCACGCCGATCATGGCCAGCGACACGAGGAGGTGGAAGGCCACCACCCACGGGTTGAGCTCCGTCAGCACGCTGATGCCGCCGATGACCGCCTGGGCCGGGACGCCCAGCGCGAGCAGGATGGCCAAGCGGGCGACGGACCGGCGGCCGTACCGCACCGCGACCACCACGGTGGCGATCGCCACGGCGGCGAGCAGGAACGTCACCATGCGGTTGCCGAACTCGATCGCGCCGTGGATGCCGAGGGCACGGTGCGGGACGAACGAGTCGCCCGTGCAGTGCGGCCAGGTCGGACAGCCCAGACCCGACCCGGTGAGCCGCACCACGCCACCCGTGAGCACGATGAGGATGTTGACGGCCAGCGAGGCGAGCGCCGCCGGACGCATCCACCGGTCCGCCCACGGCGAGCGTGCCGGCGCGAGCGACGGCGGCGCGGTGAGGTTCACTCCCACTTGAATGTCCTTGCCGTGAGGAACGTCCCGACCGCGGCCCAGACCAGCAGCACGACGAGCGGGAAGCCGGGGAAGCTGCCGTCGAGGAGCGCCGTGCGCATGCCCGCGCCGAGCGCCCCGGAGGGAAGGTACTGCAGCACGTGGCCGAAGCCGCCGTAGGTGTCGGTCGGGAACACCACCGCCCCGCCGGCCATCAGCAGCAGGTAGATGAGGTTGGCCGCGGCGAGCGTGGCCTCCGCGCGCAGCGACCCGGCGACGAAGAGTCCCCAGGATGCGAAGGCGGCGGTGCCCAGGAGGGCCGTCACGAGCGCGCCGACCACTCCTGCGGCGGTGAGCGTGGGCGACCAGCCGAAGCCGAGCGCCGCCCCGCCCAGGACCAGGAGCTGGAGCACCTCGACGATGAGCAGGGCTCCCACCTTGCCGGCGAGCAGCCCGGAGCGGGGGAGCGGCGAGGCGCCGAGTCGTTTCAGGACGCCGTACCGCCGCTCGAACCCGGTCGTGATCGCGAGCGAGGTGAAGCTGGTCGACATGATGGCCAGGGCAAGGATGCCCGGGGCGAGGGTGTCGACCGCGGAGTGGGAGAAGGTGATGTTGAAGCGCCGGGCAGCCTCGATGCCGCCGGCGAGCACGATGAGCGGGATGACCACGGCCAGCAGCAGCTGCTCGCCGTTGCGCAGGATCAGCCGGGTCTCCATCCGCGCCTGCGTCAGCACCTGTCGCGGCAGGGGAGCCGCGCCGGGGCGGGGCGCGAAGGTGCCGGTGCTCGTCGCGGTGGTGGGGGTGGTGGTCACGGTGCCAGCTCCCGTCCGGTCAGCTGCAGGAAGACGTCCTCGAGGGTGCGTTGGCCGAGCGCCAGGGACTCCGGCAGCACGCCCTGCTCCTCGCACCAGGCGGAGACCTTGCCGAGCGTGCTCGCGTCGGCGGGCCCGGTGATCAGCAGGCTGTGCTCGTTGAGGGCGCGGACCTCCGTCGGCTCGCCGAGCGTCGCCTGGAGGGAGCCGGGTGCCTCGTCGGGGAAGGGCTCGGTGACGACGAGCCGGATCGTGCTGTTGCCGGTGCCGCGGGTCAGCTCGAACGGCGACCCGGAGGCGATCATCCGGCCGCGGTCGATCACGTGCACCTGGTCGGCGAGCCGTTCGGCCTCGTCCATGTAGTGGGTGGTGAGCACGATGGTGACCCCGTCGCCGCGCAGCTCCTCGAGCAGCTCCCACGTCGTACGGCGGGCCTGGGGGTCCATCCCGGCGGTCGGCTCGTCGACGAACACCAGCTCGGGGCGGCCGACGACGGCCATGGCCAGGGCCAGACGCTGCTGCTGGCCCCCGGAGAGCCGTCGGTACGGCGTCCGCCCGCACGACTCCAGCCCCAGCCGCTCCACGAGCATCGGCACGGGCAGCGGGTTCGCGTGCAGGGAGGCGATGTGCCGGAGCATCTCCACGGCCCGGACGCCGGACCACGCGCCGCCGGACTGGAGCATCACCCCGATACGGGGGAGCAGGTCGTGGCGCTGTGCCTGCGGGTCGAGCCCGAGCACCCGGACGGTGCCCTGCTGGGGCTTGCGGTAGCCCTCGCAGGTCTCGAGCGTGGTGGTCTTGCCCGCGCCGTTGGGGCCGAGCACCGCGGTGATCGACCCGCTGGCCACCTCCAGGCTGAGGCCGTCGACGGCCACCTTGTCGCCGTAGGCCATGCGGAGGTCCTCGATCACCACCGCGGGCCCGTCCCTGCGCCCGGGTGACGATGCGGGGCGCGCGGGAGAAGGAACGGGGGACGAGGCGGGGGAGCGCACCCGTCCAGTGTAGAAACCACTCCCAGCGCACGGAGGTGGCCCTCGGCCCGGTGTGACGTGGCGCTCACCGGGCCCGGGGTTAGGGAAGCCTTGGTTGAACGGGCCTGGCAATAACGACACAATGATGTTGTGGAAATCGACCAGACCTCGGAGGCGCCGACGCGCGAGCGGGTGGCCCGGTCGATCCTCGAGCTCGGACCGAGCACGGCAGCCGCGCTCGCGGAGAGGCTGGACCTCACGCCGGCGGCGGTGCGCCGACACCTCGACCACCTGATCGCCGAGGGCGCGGTCGAGACGCGCCTGCCCAGGGTCAACGCGGCCCGGGGGCGAGGTCGGCCCGCCCGCCTGTTCGCCCTGACCGAGGCCGGACGGGACCGCTTCGACCAGCAGTACGACGACCTCGCGGTCCAGGCGCTGCGGTTCCTCGCCGAGACCGGAGGGGACGAGGCGGTCAAGGCGTTCGCGCGGCGGCGCGTCGCCGACCTGGAGAGCAACTACCACGCGATCGTGGCCGCCGCGCCGGGCATCACGCCGGCCGAGGCGCTGGCACGGGCGCTGACCCAGCACGGCTACGCCGCCTCCGTGCGCACCGGTCCGGTGGGCGAGCAGCTGTGCCAGCAGCACTGCCCGGTGGCGCACGTGGCCCACGAGTTCCCGCAGCTGTGCGAAGCCGAGACAGAAGCCATCTCCGAGGTCCTCGGCAGCCACGTCCAGCGCCTGGCCACCATCGCCCACGGCGACGGGGTGTGTACCACCTGCATTCCGGGCACAGGCGCCCCGACCACCGCCCGCACCACGATCGACACCGTGACCGAGACCGGCCGCAGCAAGACCGGCAGCACCACGTTCTTGTCCGCACACGAGAGGTTGAGCAACAGATGACCACCATCGAGCAGATGAACCCCGAGCTCGCAGGTCTGGGCCGGTACGAGTACGGCTGGGCCGACCGCGACGAGGCCGGGTCCAGCGCTCAGCGCGGCCTGAACGAGGCGGTCGTGCGGGACATCTCGTCGAAGAAGGACGAGCCCGCCTGGATGCTCGACCTGCGCCTCAAGGGCCTCAAGCTGTTCCAGCGCAAGCCGATGCCGAAGTGGGGCGCCGAGCTCGGCGGCATCGACTTCGACAACATCAAGTACTTCGTGCGCTCCACCGAGAAGCAGGCCGCCTCCTGGGAGGACCTGCCCGAGGACATCCGCAACACCTACGACAGGCTCGGCATCCCCGAGGCGGAGAAGCAGCGCCTGGTCGCCGGGGTCGCCGCGCAGTACGAGTCCGAGGTCGTCTACCACAAGATCCGCGAGGACCTCGAGTCCCAGGGCGTGGTCTTCGTCGACACGGACACCGCGCTGCGCGAGCACGAGGACCTGTTCAAGGAGTACTTCGGCACCGTCATCCCGGTCGGCGACAACAAGTTCGCTGCGCTGAACACCTCGGTGTGGTCGGGCGGCTCCTTCATCTACGTCCCCAAGGGCGTGCACGTCGACATCCCGCTGCAGGCGTACTTCCGGATCAACACCGAGAACATGGGGCAGTTCGAGCGGACGCTGATCATCGTCGACGAGGACGCCTACGTCCACTACGTCGAGGGCTGCACCGCGCCGATCTACAGCTCGGACTCGCTGCACTCCGCGGTCGTCGAGATCGTCGTGAAGAAGGGCGCCCGCTGCCGCTACACGACCATCCAGAACTGGTCGAACAACGTGTACAACCTGGTGACCAAGCGGGCCACCTGCGAGGCGGGCGCCACCATGGAGTGGGTTGACGGCAACATCGGGTCCAAGGTGACCATGAAGTACCCGGCCGTCTACCTGATGGGCGAGCACGCCCGCGGCGAGACGCTGTCCATCGCGTTCGCCGGTGAGGGCCAGCACCAGGACGCCGGCGCCAAGATGGTGCACGCCGCGCCGAACACCTCGAGCTCGATCATCTCCAAGTCCGTGGCCCGCGGCGGCGGCCGTACGTCGTACCGCGGCCTGGTCCAGGTCAACGAGGGCGCCGAGCACTCCGCCAGCGTGGTGAAGTGTGACGCGCTGCTGGTCGACCAGGTCAGCCGCTCCGACACCTACCCCTACGTCGACGTCCGCGAGGACGACGTGTCGATGGCGCACGAGGCGACGGTGTCCAAGGTCTCCGACGACCAGCTGTTCTACCTGATGAGCCGGGGCCTGGAGGAGGACGAGGCGATGGCGATGATCGTGCGCGGCTTCGTCGAGCCGATCGCCAAGGAGCTGCCGATGGAGTACGCCCTGGAGCTGAACCGCCTCATCGAGCTGCAGATGGAAGGCGCGGTCGGCTGACCCGCCGGGGCAGGGACCAGACGCCGGACGAGCGAGGACGAGGACGACGACGAACGTGACTGTGACTGACGAGCCGAACGTGGCTTCCGCGCTGGAGACCAAGGTCGCCAGCCACCTGCACCCGGAGGGGTCGTTCGACCCGGAGTTCTTCGAGGTGCCCACCGGCCGCGAGGAGATCTGGCGGTTCACGCCGCTCAAGCGGCTGCGGGACCTGCACAAGGACGCCGACCTGTCGGGCAGCAACGTCACCACCGACGCGCAGGTTCCCGAGCCGGTGCGGCTCGAGCACCTCGGCGCCGACAACGCGCTGAAGGGCACGAGCGGTTACGTGCCCAACGACCGGGTCAGCGCCCGGGCCTGGCAGGCCGCCGGGGGCACCGTTGCGCTCACCGTCCCGCGGGAGGCGGAGGTCGCCGACGCGGTGATCCTCACCGTGACCGGCACCGGCACCGAGGGCGCCTCGGCGGCGCACACGGTCGTCGTGGCCGAGCCGCAGAGCAAGGCCACCGTCGTCCTGCGCTTCGAGGGCTCGGCGACGCTCGCCGACAACGTGGAGATCGTCGTCGGCGACGGCGCGCAGCTGACGGTCGTGTCGGTCAACGACTGGGCCGACGACACCGTGCACCACACCCACCACCACGCGAAGGTGGGTCGGGACGCCACGTTCCGCCACGTGGCGGTCGGCTTCGGCGGCGACCTGGTCCGGATGAACACCTCGGTGTCGTACGACGGACCCGGCGGCCAGGCCGAGCTGCTCGGGCTCTACTTCGCCGACGCGCACCAGCACCTCGAGCAGCGGCTGTTCGTCGACCACAACGCCCCCCGCACCCGCAGCAACGTCGACTACAAGGGCGCGTTGCAGGGTGAGGGCGCGCACGCGGTGTGGATCGGTGACGTGCTCATCCGCAAGGTGGCCGAGGGCATCGAGACCTACGAGTCCAACCGGAACCTGGTGCTCACCGACGGCTGCCAGGCCGACTCGGTGCCGAACCTGGAGATCGAGACCGGCGAGATCGAGGGCGCCGGTCACGCCTCGACGACCGGCCGCTTCGACGACCAGCAGCTGTTCTACCTGCAGTCGCGCGGCATCGACCCGGACGAGGCCCGCCGGCTGGTCGTGCACGGCTTCTTCGCCGACATCGTCAAGAAGATCGGCGTGCCGGCCATCGAGGAGACGCTGCTGCAGGCACGTGGAGGCCGAGCTCGCCAAGAACGTGGGCGCTCCGGCGGTGAGCGCATGAGCTTCCAGCGAGCCTGCGCCGTGGCCGACGTACCGACCGACGAGGCGCTCGCGGTCACCGTCGACGGCACCGCCGTCGCCGTGGCCCGCGACGGCGACGACTTCTACGCGATCTACGACGAGTGCTCGCACGCCGCGGTGGCGCTGTCGGAGGGCTCGGTCGAGGGACACGAGATCGAGTGCTGGTTGCACGGGTCCATGTTCGACCTGCGCACCGGCAAGCCGACGAACCTGCCCGCCACCGAGCCGGTGGCGATCTACCCGGTGAAGGTCGAGGGCGACGACGTCCTGGTCGACGTCCAGGCCCCCTACTGACCCGCCCGGCCCGAGCACACCCCCTTTCGACAACGGAGAGAGACCTCACATGGCAACGCTGGAGATTCGCGACCTGCACGTCACCGTCGACACTGACAACACGGCGGATGGCACTGGGAAGCTCGAGATTCTCAAGGGCGTCGACCTGACCATCAAGGACGGCGAGACCCACGCGATCATGGGTCCGAACGGCTCGGGGAAGTCGACGCTGGCTTACTCCATCGCCGGGCACCCGAAGTACACCGTCACCGGAGGCAGCGTCACCCTCGACGGCCAGGACGTGCTCGCGATGAGCGTCGACGAGCGGGCCCGCGCCGGCCTGTTCCTCGCCATGCAGTACCCGGTCGAGGTGCCCGGCGTCTCGGTGGCGAACTTCCTGCGCAGCGCCAAGACCGCCATCGACGGTGAGGCCCCGAAGCTGCGCACCTGGATCAAGGACGTCAACGGCGCCATGGAGCGGGTGAAGATGGACACCGCGATGGCGCAGCGCTCGGTCAACGAGGGTTTCTCCGGCGGCGAGAAGAAGCGCCACGAGATCGTCCAGCTCGAGCTGCTCAACCCCAAGGTGGCGGTGCTCGACGAGACCGACTCCGGCCTCGACATCGACGCCCTCAAGACCGTCTCCGAGGGCGTGAACCGCTACCGCGAGCAGGGCGACCGTGGCGTGCTGCTGATCACGCACTACACGCGCATCCTGCGCTACATCAAGCCCGACTTCGTGCACGTGTTCGTCGACGGCCGCGTGGTCGAGGAGGGCGGGGCGGAGCTCGCCGAGCAGCTCGAGCAGACCGGCTACGACCGCTACGTGAACGCGCCGGCCTGAGCCTGCGCCCCGACGATGAAAGGAAGGAGGTCCGGACGTGAGTGTCGACACCAGTCGTGACGTGCACGCCCTGCCCGGGCTGCTGCCCGGCCTGGACCTGATCCGGGCCGACTTCCCGATCCTGTCGCGCACGCTCGCCGACGGGTTCCCGCTGGTCTACCTCGACAGCGCCAACACCTCGCAGAAGCCCCAGGTGGTCATCGACGCGATGGTCGACCACCTCGAGCGGCACAACGCGAACGTCGCGCGCGCCATGCACCAGCTCGGCGCAGAGTCCTCGGCGGCGTTCGAGGAGGCGCGCGACAAGGTCGCGGCCTTCGTCAACGCGCCGTCGCGTGACGAGGTGGTCTTCACCAAGAACGCCTCCGAGGCGCTCAACCTGGTGGCCAGCACGCTCACCTGGGCCGAGGGGCCGCTCGCGGTCGGCCCCGGGCGACGAGGTGCTCATCACCGAGATGGAGCACCACTCGAACATCGTGCCGTGGCAGCTGCTGACCGAGCGCACGGGCGCCACGTTGCGCTGGTTCGGGGTCACCGAGGACGGCCGGCTCGACCTGTCCCACATCGACGAGCTGATCACCGAGCGCACCAAGGTGGTCTCGCTGACCTGGGTGTCGAACATGCTCGGCACCATCAACCCGGTCGCCGAGATCGCCCGTCGGGCGCACGAGGTCGGCGCGATCGTCGTGGTCGACGGCGCCCAGGCGGTGCCGCAGATGCCGGTCGACGTGCAGGCGGTCGACGCCGACCTGCTCGTCTTCACCGGGCACAAGGTCACCGGCCCGACCGGGATCGGCGTGCTCTGGGGCAAGCAGGAGATCCTTGACCAGCTGCCCCCGTTCCTCGGTGGCGGCGAGATGATCGCCACCGTGTCGATGGAGCGGTCGACCTACGCGCCGATCCCGCACAAGTTCGAGGCCGGCACGCCGCCCATCGTGGAGGCCGTGGGCCTCGGCGTCGCGCTCGACTACATCGGCGCCATCGGCATGGAGGCGATCCGCGCGCACGAGGAGGCCATCACCGGCTACCTGCTGGAGGGCCTCTCCCGCGTGCAGGGCGTCACCGTGCTCGGTCCCGCCACGACGCAGGACCGTGGCGGAGCGGTCTCGTTCGAGCTGGCCGGCGTGCACCCGCACGACGTGAGCCAGGTGCTCGACAGCCGCGGGATCGCCGTCCGTGCCGGGCACCACTGCGGGAAGCCGATCGCACAAGCGCTTCGGTGTGCAGAGCTCGACGCGCGCGTCGACGTACCTCTACACCACGCCGGCGGAGATAGACGCACTCATCGACGGGTTGGAGTACACCAAGAAGTACTTCAAGGTGGACTGAATGACGGCACGAGAACCTCGACTCCCTCTACCAGGAGATCATCCTCGATCACTACAAGAACCCGCACCACGCCGGGCTTCGTGACCCCTACGAGGCCGAGGTGCACCACGTGAACCCGACCTGCGGGGACGAGATCACGCTGCGGGTGCACCTGGCGGGAAGCGGTGACGAGGCGGTCGTGGAGGACGTCTCCTACGACGCCGAGGGATGCTCGATCAGCCAGGCGGCCACCTCGGTGATGACCGACCTGGTGATCGGCAAGCCGCTGAGAGGAGCGCTCGCGATCCACGAGGAGTTCCTGACCCTGATGCAGGGCCGGGGCACGGTCGAGCCCGACGAGGACGTGCTCGAGGACGGCATCGCGTTCGCCGGGGTGGCGAAGTTCCCCGCCCGCGTGAAGTGCGCGCTGCTGTCCTGGATGGCGTGGAAGGACGCGACGTCGCAGATCGTGGGATCCGACGCCGCGACGACGACCGACCCGACGACGAACAGGGAGCAGTCATGACCGACGCCCACACCGACCTGCCCGAGGTGGACCTGGACGGGGCCGGCAGCGCGGCCACCGTCGACGACGTCACCGAGGCCATGAAGGACGTCGTCGACCCCGAGCTCGGGATCAACGTCGTCGACCTCGGCCTCGTCTACGGCGTGCACGTCGACGAGTCGCAGCAACGTCGTGCTCGACATGACGCTGACCTCCGCGGCCTGCCCGCTGACCGACGTCATCACCGACCAGACCAACCAGGCGCTGGAGGGGCTGGTCAACGAGGTGACGTCATCAACTGGGTCTGGATGCCGCCGTGGGGCCCGGACAAGATCACCGACGACGGTCGCGAGATGCTCCGCGCCCTCGGCTTCAACGTCTGAGCGCATCGACGTGTCAGCGGCTGACCGCGCCCCGGCGCTCGGGGGCCGCTGGCAGGTCCGTGCTCGTCCCGCCCGCGCGGGTCGAGCGCTGGTTCGAGAACTTCGCCTCACGGCACGGCCGCACCGACGTCTCGCGTCGGTGACGGCCGCCTCGTCGTCTGCGCCGCCGACGGCGCGGTGGCGCGCGCCGCGCTGCCGCTCGGCGCCGGTACGACGGACCGCCGGACGTGACCGCCTTCGCGGCGGCGGTGCAGGTGCCGCCGGCCGTGGGGAGTGCTGCTGGTGCGCAAGGGCGGCTTCGCGGTGGCCGTGGCCTCGGGCACCGCGACGCTCGAGTCGAAGGTCGGGCAACGGCACGTCCAGGGCCGCACCAAGGCGGGCGGCCAGAGCCAGCAGCGGTTCGCCCGTAGCGCGGGACAACCAGGCGCGGGCGGCGTACGAGGCGGCCGCGGAGCACGCGGTGCGGGTCCTGCTGCCCCGCGCGCGCGACCTCACTGCCGTGGTGTGCGGGGGAGACCGCGCGGCGGTCGAGCAGGTGCTCGCCGAGCCGAGGCTCGCGCCGGTGGCCGGTCTGCGGGCCGAGCCGTGGCTCGCCGTACCCGATCCGCGGCGGGCTGTTCTCGAGCAGGCTCTCCGCGACGGCGCGTCGGCACGCGTGGAGCTCACCGAGCCCTGCTGACCCGGCGCCTCCGCGGCTCAGACCGCGGCTCAGGCCGCGGCGCCGAGAACGGCCTGCCGCGCGTCGCCTCGAACGCCGGTCACCGCGCGCACGCCCATGGACCCCAGCGTGCGCTGCATGCCCGGCCCGATACCGGCGGCCACCACGACGTCCACCTCGTGCTCGCGCAGGAAGCGCACGATCCGTGCATGGTGGGCGCCCTCGGTGCCCTCGTCGTGCAGCCGGTCCCAGTCCACGTCGTACTCCTGCCACGACGCCACGTCGCCCTCGGCGACGGCTGCGACCGCCACGCGTGCGGCGCGGCCGAGCCCGCCTCCGACGCCACCGTCCGGTGCCAGCGTGGTGCACACGATCATCGAGCGCGCTCCTTCCCGGGAGTCGGTTCCACCCGCCCAGGCTAGCCCGCGCCGCTCCGCGCCCGGCGGTCAGTCCTCGAGGCCGCGGGCTGCGAGCGCGTCCGCCACGGCGTCGGCGTGCCGCAGCGAGCGGACAAGGAGCGGCACGGCGAACGCGCGTGGGCTCGCCGCCAGCCCGCGCGCCCGCTGCGCGTCGCGCACCTCCTCGGCGATCCCCACCACCACCGGGACCGCCCGCAGGGCCAGCGTGATCACCAGTCCCACCCGGTCGGGGTCGACGCCCACCCGCCGCAGCGGCCGGCAGACGCCGCACCACCGCGTCGACCAGGTCGGTGGTCCGGGTGGTGAGCGTGACCAGCGCCGGCCAGCAGCACGAGCGCGAGCAGCACCCCGACGACCACGAAGGCACGCTCCCAGCCGCTGACCACGACGTGGAACGCCGCGGCGGCGCCGGCCACCCACAGCAACGGGCGCACCTGGGCGAGGGCGGTGCGCCAGGGCAGCCGGGCCGAGGCGTAGCCGGCGGCGACCACGGCCAGCGCCAGGGCCACCTGCCAGGCATGGTCGAGGAACACCGACCCGATGCCGGCGGCCACCATCACCGCGAGCTTGGGTCCGGCCGGAAGCCGGTGCAGCGGCGAGGACCCGGGTCGGTAGAGCCCCAAGGCAGGACCGCGGGTCATGCCATCAGCTCCCGGTAGCACGGCACCGCCACGGCCGGTACGTCGTCGCACACCACCCGGCCGCCGTCGAAGACCAGCACCCGGTCGAAGTCGGCGAGCAGGTCGAGGTGGTGGGTCACCAGCAGCACCTGCTGCGGCAGCGCGGCGACGGTACGGGCGATCCGCGTCGCGTTGCGCAGGTCGAGCAGGGTGGTGGGCTCGTCCATCACCAGCACCCGCGGCTCGGTGACCAGCACGGCGGCCAGCGCGAGCAGCTGCTTCTGGCCACCGGAGAGCAGGTGCGCCGGGTGGTCGGCGTGCTCCTCGAGGCCGTAGGCCGCGAGCGCTCGGGCCACCCGCTCGCGGATCTCCGCCCGCCCCAGCCCCCGCCGGCGCAGTCCGAACGCCGACGTCCTCGCCGACGGTCGGCATCACGATCTGCGCGTCGGGGTCGGTGAAGCAGAAGCCCGACCCGGCGACGTACCTCCCGGCCCTGCCGGCGGGTGTCGAGCCCGTCCACGCGGACGGTTCCCGACGACGGGCACGACGAGTCCGTTGAGCAGCCGCGCGAACGTCGACTTCCCCGAGCCGTTGGCCCCGATCACGCCGACGCGGTGCTCGTCGAGGCGCACGGTGACCTCGTCGAGCACGCGCCGGGCCGCCGGGTGCTCGTCGTACACGTGGGTGACCTTGTCGACCTCGATCACCGGCACCGTTCCACCACCATCGCCACGCCCTGCCCGCCGCCGACCGCGATCGCCGCCAGCCCGTAGCGTCCCGCGTCCCCCCGCACCAGCTGGCTGAACAGCCGTACCGCGAGGACCGCGCCGGACGCCCCCCACGGATGGCCGAGAGCCAGCGCGCCTCCTTCGCGGCACACCCGCTCGGGGCGGAGCCCGAGCTCGTCGCAGCAGGCGAGCACCTGCCCCGCGAACGCCTCGTTGAGCTCCACCACGTCCAGGTCGGCGAGCCGGAGGCCGGCCCGGTCCAGGGCGAGCCGGACCGCGGGCACCAGGCCGCGGCCCGGGCGGTTCGGGTCCACCCCGGCGTTCGCGGTGACGAGCACGCGCAGACCCGGAACGCCGAGGGTGCGGTGCGTCGCGGCGTCGACCATCGCGACCGCTGCCGCACCGTCGTTCACGCCGCAGGAGTTGCCCGCGGTGACGGTGCCGTCGGGGCGGAATGCCGGGCGCAACCGTGCCAGCCGCTCCGCGGTCACCGGGCGCGGCCGCTCGTCGTGGGCAAGGCCGCCCACCGGCACGAGTTCCGCGGCGAAGCCACCGGCCTCCCGGGCCGCCAGCGCACCGGCGTGGGAACGGGCGGCGTAGGCGTCCTGCCGCTCGCGGGTCACCCCGGCCTCCGCGGCGAGCAGGTCGGCGGCCAGGCCCATGTCGGGGTCGCCGACCTCGGCCGGGGCGAACGGGGCCGCTCGTAGCGCTGCGGCGCGGCGTCGCCCTCGGGCGGCCAGTACCGCCACGGCGCGGTCGAGGCCGACTCCACCCCGCCGGCGAGGACCGCGCCGCGCTCGTGGCGGACGCGCCCCGCGGCCACGTCGAGCGCCGCCAGCCCGCTGCCGCACTGGCGGTCCACGGTCAGCGCCGGTACGTCGGCCGGGAGGCCGGCACGCAGGGCGGCGACGCGCGCGAGGTTGCCGCCGGGGCCCATGCAGTTGCCGAGCACCACCTCGACCAGCGGCACCCGGTCCACGGTGGCCGCCAGCGCAGCCAGCACCGGGGCGGCGAGGTCCTCCGCGCGCACGGTCGCCAGGGACCGGCCGGCGGTGCCGATCGGGGTGCGCAGCGCACCCACGATCACCGGGGCGTCGTGACGGGAGGCCGCGTCCACGGGCCTCACACCAACCGCTCGACGTCGGCGTCGGACAGCCGCGCGGCCAGCAGGGACCGGTCCACCTTGCCGGCCGGGGTCAGGGGGAGTGCCGGCAGGTGGAACCACAGTCGGGGCCGGGCGGCGGCCCCGAGGCGCGCCCTCGACCGGGCCCGCAGGTCCGCATGCTCCGAGCGCTCGGTCAGGGCGACCGCCAGCACCGTGCCCAGCCGGTCGTGCGGGAGGGCGACGACCGCCACCTCGCCGCGGGCGGGACCCAGCGCCGCCTCGACGTCGGCCAGGTGCACCGTCGCGCCGGCGGTGGTGGCCGCACCGGCCCGGCCGAGCACCCGCACGCGGCCGTCGTCGAGCACGCCGCGGTCGCCGACGGTGGCCCAGCCGTCCCCGTCCCGGCGCAGCGGGCCGGGCGGTCCGTCGTACCCCTCGCAGACGTAGGGCGAGCGCACCCAGAGGGCGCCGGCCCGCACCTCGACGTCGACACCGGGGAAGGTGCGCAACGAGTCGGCGTCGCTACCCCAGGCCACGAAGGAGAGCTCCGCCGCACCGTAGTAGTGGCAGAGCGTCAGCCCGGCCGTCGCTGCGCGCGCGGCGAGAGCAGCCCCGAGCCGGTCGCCGGCCACGACGACCGTGAGCCCCGCCGGCGCACCGTCGTCGAGCAGCCCGTGCAGGGCAGCCGGCGTGAGATGTGCGTGCGTCGCGGTCGCCACGGCCGGCACGACCGCGGCGCCGGCCCAGCGGGCGTGGACGGCCGCGAAGAGGTTCATCGTGGCGCTCAGCGGACCCGGCACCCACACGCGCGCGTCCCGGCCGGTCCCCGTCAGCGCCGAGACGTGCGCGAACGAGGACACCCAGGACTCGGTGGTGCGCACCACCCATCGCCGGGCACCGGACGTGCCGGAGGTGGGCAGGGCGACCCGCCCGCCCCGGTCGTGGACGGCGAGGTAGGCGGCGACGGGGTCCGGGTGGTCGAGGACCCGCTCAGACAGCGACGTCGTCGTGCTCACGCGCCTCTGCTCGCCTGCTCAGCAGCCCGGGGTAGGCCGCGTGCACCCCGCGGGCGACCAGGGCGGCGACGACCGCCTTGAGGAGGTCGCCGGGAACGAACACGGCGTTGGCGACGGCGGCGGCCGGAAGGGAGATCTTCAGCGCCAGCGCCACGCCGACGATCCCGAACAGGTACAGCACCACGATGCCGCCGAGGATGTTCGCGGCGACTGCCCACCCGAGGCGGTACGGGGCCCCACCGCGCTCGGTGAGCCAGCCGGTGACGAACGCAGCCACCGGGAAGCCGACGAGGAAGCCGCCGGACGGCGACAGGAACGGCGCGAGCCCCGCGCGGCCCCCGGCCAGCACCGGGAGACCGACCGCCGCGAGCACCAGCAGGAGCACGAGCGCCAGGGCACCGCGGCGCGCCCCGAGGACGGCGCCGGCGAGCATCACGCCGAGCGACTGTGCGGTGATCGGCACGCTGAGGCCGGGCGGTGTGAACGCCGGCACGATGCCGAGCGCGGCGACGACACCGGCGAAGACCGCGACCAGGGCCAGGTCACGGGAGGAGTTGCGGGAAGCGGGCGACGACACGGGGGTTGCCTCTCGGTCTTGTCGGCGTGAGCACCGGGATCGCGGGAAGTCTAGAGCGCGCGGCCGGCGACCGTGGTCCGGCGTCCGGTCCCTGGCCGGTGCGCGCGCTCAGAGCCGGGCGGCCGAGAAGGTGTCGCACGCCTGCAGCGAGCCCTGCTGCATCCCGACGCTGAACCAGCGCATCCGCTCGGCGGCCGAACCGTGCGTCCACTGGTCCGGGTCGACCTGGCCGGAGGTGCGCCGCTGGATCCGGTCGTCGCCAACGGCCTTGGCCGCGTCCAGCGCCCGACGGATGTCGTCCTGGGTCAGGTCGCGGATGTAGGGGCGTCCCCCGGCGTCCGGCGCCTCGGTGGCGTGCTTGGCCCAGATGCCGGCGTAGCAGTCGGCCTGGAGCTCGAGCCGGACCGAGTCGCTGGTGGCGCCCTGCTGGGTGCGGACCTTGCGCAACGTGCCGAGCAGGTCCTGGACGTGGTGGCCGTACTCGTGGGCGAGCACGTACGCCTCGGAGAACGGCCCCCCACGCGCGCCGAGCCGGCCCTGCAGCATGTCGCGGAAGAAGGACCGGTCGAGGTAGACCGTGCCGTCGTTGGGGCAGTAGAACGGGCCGACCGCGGCCGAGGCGGTGCCGCACGCGGAGCTGGTCCGGCCGGTGAAGAAGACCGCAGGCGCCCGCGTGTAGGGCATGCCTGCCTGCTGCGGCAGCTGGCTGCTCCAGAAGGCCTGGATCGAGTTGACGTCGGCCAGCAGTGCGCAGCTCTCGTCGTTGTTGGCGTCCCGACCGCTCCGGCAGCCCTGCAGCGAGCCCACGGCGCCGGCGCCGCCGGTGCCGCTGCCGCCACCGAGCACGCCGGTCTGCAGCAGCACCACGACCAGCACGACCAGCAGTCCACCGAGGCCTCCGCCGACGCGCATGCCGCCACCGCCGACCGGGAACCCGACGCCACCCCCGCCGCCTCCGCCGCCGCGCCGCACCTCGACCTGGCTGCGGTCGAGCCGTGCCCTGGGGTTGTAGCGCATCGAGTCCCCTTCGTCGGTTGCGTAGACTACGGGCCATGAGGCGTACGACGGACTAGCCGAGCGCGCTCGCCCTTCGCTGCCCGATTGCCGTCGTCTTCATGCCGAGGTCCCACCCATGATCACCGCCCACCAGGTCGAGGTGCGCGCCGGAGCGCGCCTGCTGATGGAGAACGTCACCTTCCGCGTCGCCGCGGGCGACAAGGTCGGCCTCGTCGGCCGCAATGGCGCGGGCAAGACCACGCTGACCAAGATCCTCGCCGGGGAGGCGCTGCCCGCAGCCGGTTCGGTCCAGGCCACCGGCAGCGTGGGCTACCTGCCGCAGGACCCGCGCACGGGCGACCCCGAGATCAAGGCGATCGAGCGGATACTCTCCGCGCGCGGTCTCGACGACGTGGTACGGCGGCTGCGACAGGCGGAGCACGACATGGCCTCGGACGACCCGACGGTGCGCGAACGTGGAATGCGTCGCTACGCGCGCGCCGACACCGAGCTGCACGCCGGAGGCGGTTACGCGGCCGAGGCGGAGGCCAAGCAGATCGCGTCCTCGCTGGGGATCGCCGAGCGGATCCTGGGCCAGCCGCTGCGCACCCTCTCCGGTGGCCAGCGCCGCCGGGTGGAGCTGGCCCGCATCCTGTTCTCCGGTGCCGAGACGCTGCTCCTCGACGAGCCGACCAACCACCTCGACGCGGACTCGATCGTCTGGCTGCGCGAGTTCCTGCGCTCGCACAAGGGCGGCCTGGTCGTGATCAGCCACGACGTCGGGCTGCTGGAGGCGTGCGTGAACAAGGTCTTCCACCTCGATGCGAACCGGGCGGTCATCGACGTCTACAACATGGGCTGGAAGGCCTATCTCGAGCAGCGCGAGACCGACGAGAAGCGCCGGCGGCGCGAGCGGCAGAACGCCGAGAACAAGGCCAAGTCCCTCACCGAGCAGGCCAACAAGATGCGCGCCAAGGCGACCAAGGCCCAGGCCGCCCAGTCGATGCTCAAGCGCGCCGAGCGGCTGCTCGAGGGGGTGGAGTCCGAGCGGCGTGCCGACCGGGTCGCGCGGATCAAGTTCCCCGCGCCGGCCTCCTGCGGGAAGACGCCGCTGACCGCGTCGGAGCTGTCGAAGTCCTACGGGTCCCTGGAGGTGTTCACCGACGTCGACCTGGCGGTGGACCGCGGCAGTCGGGTGGTGGTCCTCGGGCTGAACGGGGCCGGGAAGACCACGCTGCTGCGCATCCTGGCCGGCCTGGACCGGCCGGACACCGGCACGGTGAACCCGGGCCACGGCCTCAGGCTCGGCTACTACGCCCAGGAGCACGAGACGCTGGACACCGGTCGCACGGTGCTGGAGAACCTCCGCACCGCGGCGCCGCACCTGAGCGACACCGAGGCCCGCAGCGTGCTCGGGTCCTTCCTGTTCGGCGGGGACGACGCGACGAAGCCGGCGGGGGTCCTCTCCGGAGGGGAGAAGACCCGTCTGGCGCTGGCGATCCTGGTGGTCTCCAGTGCCAACGTGCTGCTCCTCGACGAGCCGACCAACAACCTCGACCCTGCCTCCCGCGAGGAGGTGCTGTCCGCGATCCGCAGCTACGAGGGCGCCATCATCCTCGTCACCCACGACGAGGGCGCCGTGCACGCTCTCGAACCGGACCGGGTGCTGATCCTTCCCGACGGCGTGGAGGACCTCTGGACCGAGGACTACGCCGACCTGGTGTCGCTCGCATGAGGAGGCGCGATTCCGGGCCGGCCGGGGCGCATAGGCTGCAGCCATGAACAGCACTCAGATCGACGAAGGCCACCTCGCCCGCGGCGGTGTCCGTCTGGAGGTCAGCGGCTCGGTGGCCACGGTCACCCTCAGCCGGCCGGAGACCAAGAACTCCCAGACGCCCGCCACCTGGGAGGCCCTGGCCGCGATCGGCGCCGGACTCGACCCCGCGGTGCGCGTGGTGGTCGTGCGCGGCGACGGCGACTCGTTCTCCTCGGGGCTCGACCGCCGGATGCTCAGCCCGGACGGGGTGCCGGGGGAGTCCTCGCTGATGGGCCTGCTGGAGCTGGACGACGAGGAGATGGCCGACGCCATCGCCGGGTACCAGGAGGGGTTCACCTGGCTGCGGCGTGACGACCTGGTGTCCATCGCCGCCGTACGCGGCGCCGCGGTCGGGGCCGGCTTCCAGCTCGCGCTCTCCTGCGATCTGCGGGTGCTCGCCGAGGACGCGCGCTTCTCGATGCGCGAGCCGGCGCTCGGTCTGGTTCCCGACCTGACCGGCACCAAGCCCCTCGTCGAGCTGGTGGGGTACTCCCGGGCACTCGAGATCTGCGCCACCACCCGCTGGGTCGAGGCACCGGAGGCCCTGGAGATCGGGCTGGCCACGGCCGTCGTACCCGGTGACGAGCTCGACGACGCGGTCTGCGACCTCGCTGCCGCGCTCACCGCACCGATGCCCGGCGCGGTCACCGGGACGAAGGCGCTGCTCAGGAGCGCGGTCACGCTGGACCTCGACGACCAGCGCCGCGTCGAGCGGGAGGCGCAGGTACGGCGGTTCCGCGAGCTGGCCTCGCTGCTCGGGCGCTGACCGTCCGCGAGGAGCAAGCGGCGCGGGGCGCCGGGAACGGAGGCAGCTGGTGTCCATGGGCATGGGCCCGGTGTGGCGGCACATGCGCACCGATCGCAGCATCGCCGAGCAGAAGCTGGCCGGCGACACGGTGCGCCGGGTCGTCGGGTTCGCGCGGCCCCACCGCAGGGTGATCGCGACGTTCCTCGTGCTGACCGTGGTCGACGCGGCGCTCGTGGTGGTCACGCCCCTGCTCCTTCGGCGCATCGTGGACCAGGGCATCCTGGCCCACGACGGCTCCGTCGTCACGTGGCTCTCGCTGGCCGCCGCCCTGGTCGCGGTCGTGGACGCTGCGCTCACCGTGGCGTCGGGATACCTCTCCTCCCGGATCGGTGAGGGGCTCATCTACGACCTGCGCACCACGGTGTTCGCGCACGTGCAGCGCATGTCGCTGGCATTCTTCACCCGCACCCAGACCGGGGCGCTGGTGTCGCGGCTCAACAACGACGTGATCGGCGCCCAGCGGGCGTTCACCTCCACCCTGTCCAGCACCGTCTCCAACTCGGTGAGCGTGGTCGTGGTCGGCGCTGCGATGCTGGCGCTCAGCTGGCAGGTGACGCTGCTCTGCCTGGTCCTGTTCCCGGTGCTGCTGGTGGCGTCCCGGTGGGTGGGCAACCGGCTCTCGGGGCTGACCCGTCAGCAGATGGACGGCAACGCCGACCTCGGCAATACCATGACCGAGCGGTTCAACGTGGGCGGGGCGATGCTGCTCAAGCTGTTCGGCCGGCGCGAGGAGGAGGACACCCACTTCGCCGGCAAGGCAGCCGTCGTCCGCGACCTCGGCGTCCGGATCTCGGTGGTCACCCGGGTCTTCGCCGCCGCGCTGATGCTGATCCCCGCGCTCGCAACCGCACTCGTGTACGGCGTGGGTGGTCACCTCGCGATCAGCGGTGCACTGAGCGTCGGCACCGTGCTCGCCCTGGCTACCCTGCTGCTGCGGCTGCTCGGTCCGCTGCAGGGGCTGTCCAACGTGCGCATCGACGTGATGACCGCACTGGTCAGCTTCGAGCGGGTCTTCGAGGTGCTCGACCTGCCCTCGATGATCCAGGAGCGCGCCGACGCGGTTGCCCTGCCGCGCACGGCCGGGCGCGTCGAGTTCGACCACGTCGCGTTCCGCTACCCGCGTGCTGAGGACGTGTCGCTGGCCAGCCTGGAGAAGGTGGCCCGCACCGAGTCGCGCGAGACGGGGGAGGTGCTGCGCGACATCACCTTCGCCGCCGAGCCCGGCCAGATGGTCGCGCTCGTCGGACCCTCCGGCGCCGGCAAGACCACCATCACGCACCTGGTCGCGCGCCTGTACGACGTGGGCGCCGGCGCCGTCCGCGTCGACGGGCACGACGTCCGCGAGGTGTCCCTGCAGTCCCTCGAGGACGCCGTGGGCTACGTCACCCAGGACGCCCACATGTTCCACGACACCGTGCGCGCCAACCTGCAGTACGCCAAGCCGGGTGCGACCGACGACGAGATCTGGGCGGCGCTGTCGGCCGCGCAGATCGCGACGCTGGTCTCTGCGCTTCCCGACGGCCTGGACACGGTCGTCGGTGACCGCGGCTACCGGCTCTCGGGTGGGGAGCGGCAGCGGCTGGCGATCGCCCGCCTGCTGCTGAAGGCCCCGGGCATCGTGGTGCTCGACGAGGCGACCGCGCACCTGGACTCAGAGTCCGAGGCAGCGGTGCAGCGCGCCCTCGACCGGGCACTGCAGGGGCGCACCTCGCTGGTGATCGCCCACCGCCTGTCCACGGTGCGCAACGCCGACCTGATCCTCGTCGTCGACCAGGGCCGCGTCGTGCAGTCCGGCACGCACGCCGAGCTGCTCTCCCAGGGCGGGCTGTACGCCGACCTGTACGACACCCAGTTCGCGGTCCACGGGGGCTGACCGGGCGTCGGGTCCCGGCCGGGATTCGCCGGCGCGTCCGCGGGGTAGGAGACATCAGGCGCGTCTCACGGTCGGCACACCCGGCACGGTGAGGAGCGCGCGGCGGCAGAGGACAGGAGAGAACCAGGGTGCAGCGCGGGTTGCGGGGATGGGCCGTGGCGAGCTGGGACCGCATCCTCGCCTCCGACCCCGGGCTCGGCCGGCTGCGCCTGGCCGCCTCCGCGACCGTCGCGATGGGCAGCGCCCTGGGGGTGGAGTACCTCCTCGGGCGGCTGACCCACGCCGGCGCGCAGGGCACGCTCGTCGCGATGCTGCTCGGCGCCGTGGTGGCGATGATGGGCTCCAACGCGCTCCTCGGTCCGGAGGTGTGGGCCAAGGTCCGGACCGCGGCGGGCTTCCCGTTCGCGGTCGGCTTCGGGCTGGCCGCGGGCAGCCTCGTCGGCACGCACGTCGACCTCATGCTGGCGCTGTTCGTGGTGGTCATGTTCCTGGCCGTGTTCGTGCGGCGGTTCGGCCTGCCGTTCTTCTTCTACGGCTTCATGGGCTGGATGGGGTACTTCTTCTCCTCGTTCCTGCACACGACACCGGGCATGGTGCCGCACCTGCTGGTCGCCGTGGTGGTGTCGTCGCTGTGGGTGCTGCTGCTGGCGGTCACCGTGCTGCGCACCAGCCGCCGCCGGGTGCTGCGGTCCACGCTCCGGGCGTTCCGGGTCCGGGTGCGCGCGGTGGTCCGGGACGGCGCCCGACTCCTCGCCGGGAGCTCCACCGGTTCCGGCCGGCGGCAGGCCCGTGCCCGGCGGCGGCTGGGCGGCCGCCAGGCCGGGCTCGTCGAGGCCGCCCTCATGGCCGAGGCGTGGTCCGAGGATCCTCGCGGGCTGCCCGAGGGTTGGACCGGGCCCGCGCTGCGCCGGCGGCTCCTCGACATCCAGCAGACCACGGACCGGCTGGCCTGGGCGGCGGCCAGCCTCGAGGGCTGCACACCGGCGCTGGTCGCGGTGGGCGCCGAGGTGCTCGAGCACCTGGAGGCCGGTCGCGACGACGCGGCGCGCGAGGCGGCCGACCGGCTGGGGCGGATGAGCAAGGCCGCGGAGGAGGAGGAGAGCCCCGGCTGGGTCCCCGCACGGCACCTCGCCGTCGCCGCGCTGACCTTCCTCGACCTGCGCGCCGAGGCGGCCCAGCCACCGCCGGTCGACGACCTGGACGGAGAGTTCGAGGTGACCACGCCGCTGATGATGGGCTACCTGCCCGGTTCGCCCGCGGTCGCGCGCGACGTGCGGCCGCGCACCTTCGACTGGAACCCCTTGCGGCGGGTGGACATGCCGAGCCGGCAGGCCTTCCAGGTGGCGATCTCCGGAACCTTGGCGATCGTGCTCGGCAGGATGGTGTCGCCCACGCGCTACTACTGGGCGGTGATCGCGGCGTTCGTGGCGTTCGCCGGCACGGGCACCCGCTCGGAGACCTTCCTCAAGGCGGTGAACCGGGTCGTCGGCACCATGCTCGGGCTGGTGGCGGCCATCCTCGTGGCCCACCTGACCGCCGGCCACACCGACTGGGTGCTGGCGACGATCCTCGCGTGCGTGTTCTCGGGCTTCTACCTGTTCCGGATCTCCTACGCCTACATGATCTTCTTCATCACGATCATGATCGGCCAGCTGTACACCGTGCTCGGGACGTTCACCGACCAGCTGCTGGTGCTGCGGCTGGAGGAGACCGCGGTCGGGGCCGCGGCCGGCATCGTGGTGGGTGTGCTGGTCGCTCCGCTCTCCACCCGGGACACCGTGCGGACCGCGCGCGACGAGCTGCTCACGACGCTGTCCGAGCTGCTGTTCGGAGCGGCGCGGTGGGTGGAGAACGCCGAGCCGCGGCCGGACCTGGACGCGCTGGCCCGTGCACTGGACGACCGCAGCCGCCGGCTCGCCCTGGTGGCGCGGCCGCTGACCCGTCCGCTGCTGGCCGGAGGCGGCAGCCGTCGCATGCGGCACCGTCTGCACCTCTACGCCGCGGTCGCCGCGCACGGGCGCGCGCTGAGCGTCGCGCTGCGGCGGCACAGCCCCGAGCACCCGACGCAGGTGGCGCAGGTCTGCCGTGCGCTGGCCCAGGCGGGCAACGACCTCGCGGACGTGCGGGTCGGGAGCCGGGCGCCGCGTGCCCGGCACCCGTTGACGCTGGGCAGCGAGACGCTGTTCTGCGAGCAGGTCGACGCGCTCGCCAACGACCCGGCCCTCCACGCGCTCCTGCACCTGCAGGACACGCTCGCGGTGCTCGCCGACCATGCGCGGCCCGACGTGCCGGAACCGGCGCGCCAGATGCCTTCTAGCATGCCGGTATGAACCTGGGGCTCGACGAGCGCGTCTACATCGTCACCGGCGGCTCGGGAGGGCTGGGGCGCGCGACCGCCGAGGTGCTGGTGGGCGAGGGCGCGCGCGTGGTGCTGTCCGGTCGGCGGCCGGAGGCGCTGCAGGCCGCCCGCTCGGCGCTGGGGGAGGAGCAGGTGGTCGCCGTACCCGCCGACAACGCCGACCCGGCCACCCCGGCCCGGCTGGTCGCGACGGCGCGGACCCACTTCGGTCGCGTGGACGGGGCACTGCTCTCGGTCGGTGGGCCCCGCAACGGCGGGGTCCTCGACGTCTCCGACGCGGACTGGACCGAGGCCTACGAGTCGGTGTTCCTCGGAGCGGTGCGACTGGCCCGCGAGATCGGTGCCGCACTGGGCGACGGAGGGGCGCTGGCCCTCGTGCTCTCCACGTCGGTGAAGTCACCGCTGGCGGACCTGGCGATCTCCAACGGCCTGCGCCCGGGACTGGCCATGGTCGCCAAGACGCTCGCCGACGAGCTCGGGCCGCGCGGCGTCCGGGTCAACGGGTTGCTGCCCGGCCGGGTGGAGACCGACCGGGTGCGCTGGCTCGACGCCCGGAGCGGCGACCCCGAGGCGACGCGGGCCCGGCACACCGCCGCGATCCCGCTGCGCCGCTACGGGCGTCCGGAAGAGTTCGGGGCCGCTGCGGCCTTCCTGCTCTCCCCGGCCGCGTCCTTCATCACCGGCGTGATGCTGCCCGTCGACGGCGGCATGCTGCGCACCATCTGACTCCCCGCCCGGTCAGGGCACGTCCGCACGCTGCCGGATCGGCGGGTCGCCCTGGAGGTCCGGATCGCCGTGCAGGCGCTTGCGCCGTTCGTCCCAGGCCAGGTAGCCGAACCCGAAGATGGCCAGGAACCCGAAGAACCACCACTGCAGGCCGTAGAAGAAGTGCGGCCCGTTGCCGAGGTCGGGGAGCTCGGCCTTGACCAGCGGGTGCGCTGGGCGTGGCGTCTGGGTCTGGGCGTCCACGAACCCGCCGTACAGCGGCACCGGGACCGTCGACGCGATCGCCTGGCTGGAGATCGCCCGGGTGGACCCGTCCGCCACCTGGGTGGAGCTGCCCACGGCATTGCCGCGCAGCCAGCCGACCACGGTGACCGTGCCGCTGGGTGGCGGAGGTGCGTCGGGGCGGCTGCCGGTGTTGGCGGTGCGCAGCCACCCGCGGTCGACCAGCACGGCAGCGTGCGCGGACGTCTGGAGGGGCGTCACCACGTCCACGCCCGAGGCACCCTGCCGGGTCTGGTAGCGCACGATCACCGTCCGCTCCGGCAGGTAGTGGCCGGTCACCTTCACCCGCCGCCACTCGTCGGCCGGGTCGGGATCGTGGCCCACACGGGTCACCCGGCCGAGCGCCACGGGAGCGGCCTTCAGGTTGTGCGTGATCTGGGCGTTCTCCGCCTTGCGCTCCGCGAGCCGGTGAAACTGCCACTGCCCGAGGCGGTAGCAGCCGTAGGCCAGCGCCAGCACCGCGAGGGCGAACAGCAGCCAGCGACGGGAGAGCAGGAACCTCACGCCACGACAGTAGCCCGGCCGTGGATGTCCACCTCCGCCGGCACGGTCCTCGCGTTGGGTGCCGGGTCCCCCGCGCCGGGGCTGCGGGTGACCAGCCACCCCCTAGACTGAGGCGGTGAGCAACGGAGCCCTCGTCGACCGCTACGGCCGTGTCGCCACCGATTTGCGGGTGTCGCTGACCGACCGCTGCAACCTGCGCTGCTCCTACTGCATGCCGCCGGAGGGCCTGGACTGGCTGCCGGACGAGAAGGTGCTCACCGACGACGAGGTGGTGCGGCTGATCGACATCGCGGTGCACCGGCTCGGCGTCCGGGAGGTGCGCTTCACCGGCGGCGAGCCGCTGGTCCGTCGGGGACTGGTCGACATCGTCCGGCGCACCGCGGCGCTCGACCCGCGTCCCGAGACCTCGGTGACCACGAACGCCCTGGGGCTGGCGCGCACGGCCACGGCGTTGGCCGCGGCCGGCCTGGACCGGGTGAACGTCAGCCTCGACACGGTGCGGCCGGAGACCTTCCGCGAGATCACGCGCCGCGACCGGCTCCACGACGTGGTGGAGGGTCTCGCCGCGGCCGCCGAGGCCGGGCTCGGCCCGGTGAAGGTCAACGCGGTGCTGCTGCGCGGAGCCAACGACGACCAGGGACCCGAGCTGCTGCGCTGGTGCCTCGAGCGCGGCTACCAGCTGCGGTTCATCGAGCAGATGCCGCTCGACGCGCAGCACGGCTGGCGCCGCGACACCATGGTCACCGCCGACGAGATCCTCGACTCGCTGACCGCCGAGTTCAAGCTCGAGCCGGCCGAGGAGCCGCGCGGCAGTGCGCCGGCGGAGCTGTTCACCGTGGACGGGGGACCGGCGACCGTCGGCGTCATCGCGTCCGTGACGCGGCCGTTCTGCGGTGACTGCGACCGGGTGCGGCTGACCGCCGACGGCCAGGTGCGCAACTGCCTGTTCGCGCGAGAGGAGTCCGACCTGCGGACCGCGATGCGCGAGGGCGCCAGTGACGAGGAGCTTGCCGACCGCTGGCGGGTGGCCATGCTCGGCAAGCGCCCGGGGCACGGCATCGACGATCCGTCCTTCCTCCAGCCGAGCCGGCCGATGTCGGCCATCGGCGGCTGACCGGCAGGCCGGTCGCCGCTCGGGCGTGGGGGCTCGGGCCCGAGCCCCCGCCTCCGGCGAGCCGCCTTCACCTCGGCGGCCCCGCCAGGCAACATGTGGGCATGCGACTGTACTGCGCACTGGTGCCGCCCCGTGATGTCGCCGACGAGGTGGCCGCGCTGGTGCGGGCCGTAGCCCCCGGTACGTCGGAGCTCGATCCGGTGCCGGCCGAGGAGATGTCCGTCCCGCTGAGCTACTTCGGCAACGTGGCGCTGGCCGATGCCCGTGCGTTGCTGAGCGCGCTGACCAGGGAGGCCGGGACCTGGCCGGCCCCCAAGCTGCACCTTGCCGGTGCGGCCGCGCTGGAGTGGCGCGGGGACCAGTCGGTGTGGTCGAAGCTGGCGGGTGAGGTCGACGACCTCGGCGGGATCGCCCGTGGGGTCGCCGGCGTGGTCCGGCACCTGGGGTTCTTCGTGGACCGTCGCGCCTTCCGGCCCATGCTGTCGGTGGGCACGATCACCGACGACACCACCGCTCCGTACCTCGAGCGTCTGGTGGCCGCGCTCGAGGCCTACGAGTGCCGCCCCTGGCAGCTGGAGCAGCTGGAGGTCCTGCGGGGCCTTCCGGTGAAGGAGGACGGGAGCGGCGGCGGTTTCGAGCCGTTCGAGCAGGTCTCGCTGAAGGTCGGCTGACCCGCCGCCCGAGCGCGCCGATCAGCCGGCGGGCGCCGCCTGCGCGTCGACCTGCACCCGATCGCGGTTCTCCCTCAGCACCTCGATGATTGCCTCGAGCGGCATCGGTCGGTGCATGAGGTAGCCCTGGGCGTACTCCGCGTGGATGTGGCCGCACACGTGCTCGAGCTGGGCGCGGCGCTCGATGCCCTCGACGACCACGTCGAGACCGAGCGCCTGGCCCATCATCGTGATCGAGCACAGCAGGGCGCACGCCCGCTCGTCGCCGTCGATGGCCTCCGAGAACGACGCGTCGGTCTTGATGATGCTCACCGGCATGTCCTGCAGATAGCCGATCGAGGAGAACCCGACGCCGAAGTCGTCGATGGCGAAGTGCACGCCCGCGCTCGGCCAGCCGCGCCATCGCCTCCAGCGTGACCGCGTCGTTGTCGACGCAGTCGCGTTCGGTGATCTCCAGGATCAGCCCGGCGCCGGCCATCCGTGCCCGCGCACGCTCGATCTTGCCGACGAAGTCGGGCTCGCGCAGCTGCTTGGCCGAGATGTTGACCCCGATGTTGAGATCGCCGCCCGCCGCCTCGCCGGAGCACCCGCCGGCGGCCTCCGCCGCCTGCTCGAGGACCACGTCGCCGAGCGCGACCACCAGCCCGCTCTCCTCGGCCACCCGGATGAAGACGTCCGGGGGCACGTCGACGCCGTTGGACCGCCACCGCGCGAGCGCCTCGACGCCGGTGATCCGACCCGTGGCAGCGCGCACCACCGGCTGGTAGACCAGCGACAGGTCGCCGGCGGCCACGGAGGCGCGCAGCGACTCGACGAGCTCGAGTCGTTGCAGGCGCGATCGGCCGATCGCGCGCTCGTAGGGCACGAACTGGTTCTTGCCGCGGGACTTGGCCTCGTACATCGCCAGGTCCGCGTTGCGCAGCATGCTCTCGGAGGTCTCGCGTGTGGTCGCCGAAGGCGACACCGATGCTGGCGCTGAGTGACAGGTGGTGCCCGGCCACGTGCGCCCCTTGCGACAGCGCGGCGAGGATGCGTTCGCACGCTGTGTCGACGTCCAGGGCTGCACGTCCTCGAGCAGTACCGCGAACTCGTCGCCACCCAGCCGGGCCACGGTGTCGCTCTGGCGCACGCACCCGGCGAGGCGCTGGGCCACGTCGATGAGCACCGCGTCGCCGGCCGCGTGGCCGAAGCGGTCGTTGACCGGCTTGAACCCGTCGAGGTCGATGAACAGCAGGGCGATGCGGGTGCCCGGCGGCGGGCCAGCTGCAGAGCGTGCCCCACCCGGTCCAGGAGGAGGCCCCGGTTCGGCAGGTTGGTGAGCAGGTCGTGGCGCGCGAGGTGCGTCATGTCGTCGGTGAGGCGCAGACGCGCGAAGGCGTCGGAGGCGACCGCGACCAGCGCCTCGAGTGCCTGCCGGTCGCCGTTTGCGGTGGACGGGCCCGGTGCCGGCCGGGGGCGACGATCCACCGGTCGCGCTGACCGTCGCGCAGCTGGACGCCGATCTCGTGCGGCCCGGCGGGGTCGGTCCGGACCTCGCACGTCGCTGATGCGCAGCAGCCGCCGGGCGTCGTCGACGAGGGCGTCGACCACCTGGCGGCTGTCGGAGAGGGTCTGTGCGCGCACCGCGGCCTCGAAGAGCACGCTGAGCCGGCGGGCGTTCTCGCTGCCGCGGGTGACGGCACGGGTGGCCACGATCAGCACGGCAAGGGGTACGGCGAGCAGCCCCAGCGTCCACCACGGGGTGGTCCGCGTGACCACCGCCCCGAGGTAGCCGAGGGAGTCGAACGGCACGAAGCAGGCGATCGCGACGAGCGTCCCGCGCTGCAGCAGCTGCGCGCGCAACCGCGCGGAGCTCTCCAGCGAGACGGCGACGGCGGTGAGCACGTAGTCGCAGGCGAAGTACGCGAGGGCGCCGAAACCGACGGCGGCCAGCTCCCGGGGCGTCCCGAAGGCGTCGCCACGCACCCCGGCGAGCACGGCCGTGGACACCGCCGGGCCGCGCAGCTGCGTGATCACCAGCGCCGCGGCGGCCGCGCCGATCATCCCGACACCGATGTTGAAGCAGCTGTACAAGCCGCGTTTGTCGACCGCGAGCTGGCTGGCCAGCACGCCGAGGAACCACAGGACGAGCGCCTCCTGGGCGGGCAGCGTGCAGAGCAGGAACACCAGGACCAGCGAGTCGAAGCCGACCTCGATGCCGCCGTCCCCCCGGTCGAGGACAATCGGGAAGCGGGCGATCACCACGATCACCGGAATCGCCAGCAGGTCGAGGCCGGACCAGGAACGCGGGGAGGTCGCCAGCGCGGCCACCGCGAACATGGCCAGCCCAAGCCCTGCACCGAAGATCACGAGTACGTAGACGACGGTGCGCGTGGGCAGGGCCACGGGGCTGGTTCGCGCCATTCGCTCCTCCGGTCGGACGGTCCCCCCAGTATCGGCCCGGGGACCCCCCAACGCTCCGTTTCGGACGAAACGGACGCAGGGCTACCCCCGGGGATCGCCCCGGTCGCGGTCGGGCGCCGGCTCGACCTCGCGCAGGAACCCGCGGACCCGGAGGAAGTCGGCGAGGCTGTCCCGGTGCTGGTCGCAGGCGAGCCAGGTCTTGCGACGCTCGGGCGTGTGCAGCCTCGGGTTGTTCCAGCGCAGCGACCAGGCGGCCTCGCTCTGGCAGCCGCGGGCAGAGCAGGTGAGCGTCATGCCGGCAACCGTACGTGGTGCGCCGGCTGTGCTGGCGGGGCCGCCGGCTGCGGAGAGAGAGCGGTGCCTGACAACCACGGGGGAAGTCATCAGGCACCGCGATGCCGCGGCCAGACGGGGGATGCTGGGCCAGCGGCGGGACGATTCTTGCATGCGCGACGGACCCGCACCAGTCACGCAAAAGCGGCATGCCCGAACCGGCCCCGGTGGTCTGGACCGCGTTCAGCCCGGGGAGTCGCCGGGACCCAGCGCACGGTGGTCCCGACTCGGGTCGAAGTACTCCGGGCCGCCCGGATCCGGCGACGAGCCGGCGTTCGCCATCACCACGGCGACGTAGGGCAGCACGAACGAGGCGGCGATGAACAGCCACATCGCGATCGGCACCTGGCGGAACACCACGGCCAGCACGAAGCACACCGTCCGCACGCCCATCGAGAGCAGGTAGCGGCGCTGACGGCGCCCGATGTCGTCACTGCGACTGCGCGTCGCGGTGGTGATGCGCACCGGCGCCGGATCCCTGCGGGCCATGCTCCCACGGTACGTCGTCACGGGTCCCGATCCCACACCGGGCAAGAGGCTCCTGGCCCAGCACCGCCCGGACGTTCCGGCCTACGATCAGGCGGTACGCCGGCCTGGTCCCGGCCGGTCGCCGGCCCGGCTCATCGACTCGAGGAGGACCCGTTGTCCAACCGCATCTACCGCGTGACCGAGATCGTCGGAACGTCCCCGGACGGCATCGACCAGGCCATCCGCAACGGCATCGAGCGGGCCTCGCGCACGTTGCGTCACCTCGACTGGTTCGAGGTGACGCAGGTCCGTGGCCAGGTCAAGGACGGCGCCGTCGAGCACTTCCAGGTGGGCCTCAAGCTCGGCTTCCGCCTCGAAGACGACTGAGCGCACGTCCCCCGGCGGCGTTCTCGTCGCTCGACGGAGCGGCGCTGTCGGTGATTACGGGTACCGGCGGGTAATCGCTAGCGTCGTCCTCCGTGGACAGATCAGTGCTGGTGACGGGCGGCAACCGCGGGATCGGGCAGGGCGATCGCGGAGGCGTTCCTGGCCGAGGGCGACAAGGTCGCGGTCACGGTCCGCAGCGGCGAGCCGCCGCGAGGGCATGCTCGGCGTGCGCTGTGACGTCACCGACCCGGCCGCGGTGGACGCCGCCTTCGCCGAGGTCGAGGCCGCCCACGGACCGGTGGAGGTGCTGGTGGCCAACGCCGGCATCACCCGCGACACGCTGCTGCTCCGGATGGCCGACGAGGACTGGGAGACGGTGCTCGACACCAACCTGACCGGCGAGCTTCCGGGCCGCCAAGCGGGCCGCCAAGGGGATGCTGCGCCTGCGCCGCGGGCGCATCATCTTCATCTCCTCGGTGGTGGGGCTGCTCGGCTCGGCCGGCCAGGTGAACTACGCCGCGAGCAAGGCCGGCCTGGTCGGGATGGCGCGCTCGATCGCGCGGGAGCTCGGCAGCCGGTCCATCACGGCGAACGTGGTGGCCCCCGGCTTCGTGGAGACGGAGATGACCGAGGTGCTGCCCGAGGACAAGAAGGCCGAGTACAAGGCGCAGATCCCGCTGCAGCGCTTCGCCACCACCGAGGAGGTGGCCTCGGTGGTGCGCTTCCTGGCCTCCGAGGAGGCCGGTTACGTCACCGGGGCGGTCATCCCGGTCGACGGCGGCCTCGGCATGGGCCACTGACCAGCAGATCCCTGGGAGAAGGAGCGGACGGGCCGATGGCAGGCATTCTCGACGGCAAGCGCATCCTCGTGGCCGGTGTCACCATGGACACCTCGATCGGCTTCGCCGTGGCCCGGGTCGCGCAGGAGCAGGGCGCGACGGTGCTGGTGTCCAACTTCGGGCGGGCGCTGAACATCACCAGGCGCATCGTGAACCGGCTTCCGCAACCGGCACCGGTGCTGGAGCTCGACGTCACCGACCCCGCACACCTCGAGCGGTTGCCCGAGCAGGTGCGCGAGCACGTCGACGGCCTCGACGGCCTGGTGCACTCGATCGCCTACGGCAACCCCGAGACCCTGCTCGGCGGGAAGTTCCTCGACGGGCCGTGGGAGGACGTCGCGCAGGCGGTGCAGGTCTCGGCCTACTCCCTGAAGTCGCTGTCGACCGCCTGCCTGCCCCTGATGGCCGAAGGCGGGTCCGTGGTCGGCCTGACCTTCGACGCCACCGTCGCCTGGCCGGCCTACGACTGGATGGGCGTGGCCAAGGCGGGGCTGGAGTCCTGCGCCCGCTACCTCGCGCGCGACCTCGGCCCGCGAGGGGTTCGGGTCAACCTGGTCTCCGCGGGCCCGTTGAAGACGCTCGCGGCCAAGGCGATCCCCGGCTTCGAGGACCTGGAGTCGATGTGGAGCGACCGCTCGCCGCTGGGCTGGGACGAGAAGGACGCCCAGCCCACCGCGCGGGGAGTGGTGGCGCTGCTCTCGGACTTCTTCCCGGCGACCACCGGCGAGATCGTGCACGTCGACGGCGGCTACCACGCCATGGGTGCCTGACCGGCGTGCGAAGTCGCCCAATCGCGGTACACGAGCCGCGGCCGGGTGCGACAGTTCTGCCGTGACCCGGCGCCGACTGATCGTGATGCGGCACGCGAAGGCGGAGCCGTACGCGGCGACCGACCAGGAGCGTGTGCTGACCGCGCGCGGTCGGGCCCAGGCCACGGCGGCCGGCCGTCACCTGGCTGCGGCCGGGTGGGTGCCGGACCACGTGGTGGTCTCGCCCGCCGCCCGCTCCGTCGGCACCTGGGAGGCCGTCGGCGCGGTGCTGGCGGGCGAGACCGAGGTCGAGGTGGCCCCCTCCGTCTACACCGGCGGGGTCGAGGTGGTGCTGGAGGTGCTGCGGCAGGCGCCCGGCGCCGCGGCCACGGTGATGTACGTCGGCCACAACCCGGCCGCGTCGTACCTCTGCCACCTGCTCGACGACGGCGAGGGGGAGCCCGAGGCCCTGCACGGGCTGCTGCGCGGCTTCCCGACCGGGGCGGTGGCCACGTTCGAGGTCGACGTCGCGTGGCAGGACCTGGGCCCGGAGACCGGCCGGCTGGTCGACTTCTTCGCCGCCTGAGGGACCGCCGGTCTACGGCGACTCGGTGACGAACCCGGCCTCGGCGTCGGCGGCCTCCACCTCTTCGCGGGTGATGCCGAGCAGGTACATGATCGCGTCGAGGTAGGGCACGTTCACCGCCGTGTCGGCAGCCTGCTGCACCACCGGCTTGGCGTTGAACGCGATGCCCAGCCCGGCGGCGGCGAGCATGTCGAGGTCGTTGGCCCCGTCGCCGATGGCCACCGTGGCGGCGAGCGCGACCCCGGCCTGGTCGGCGAACCGCCGCAGCGCGGCGGCCTTGCCGGCGCGGTCGACCACCGGCCCGACGATGCGGCCGGTGAGCGTGCCGTCCACCACCTCGAGCTCGTTGGCGGCCGCGTAGTCGATGCCGAGGTCGGCGGCGAGCCGGTCGGTGACCTGGCTGAAGCCACCGGAGACGATCGCGAAGCGGTAACCGAGCCGCTTGAGCGTGCGCACCATGGTGCGGGCGCCGGGCGCGAGCACCAGCGCCTCGTAGACGCGGTCCAGCGCGGAGGCGTCGAGCCCCTCGAGGAGGGCCACGCGGCGGCGCAGCGACTCCTCGAAGTCCACCTCGCCGCGCATGGCGGCCTCGGTGACCCGCGCCACCTCCCCGAGGCAGCCGGCGTGCGCAGCGAGCATCTCGATGACCTCGCCCTGCACCAGGGTCGAGTCGACGTCCATGACCACGAGCCGGATGCCGTGGCGCAGCAGCCCGGCCGCCTGCACCGCCACGTCGACGGACTGGGCGGCCGCCTCCTCGGCGAGCGTCATGCGCAGCCGCCGGGGGTCGATGCCGGACACGTGCAGCTCGATGGCGGTCACCGGGTAGCGGGCCATCCGCTCGATGCGGTCGATGTTGGCGCCGCTGTCGGCGATCCGGCCGGCGATGGCGGCGATCGCGGCGGCGCGCAGCGGCATGCCCAGGACGGTGACGTGGCTGCGGCCCTCCGGGCGGGAACGGTTGTCGCCGGTGCCCTCCTCGACCTCGACCTGCAGGTCCAGCTCCTCGGCCATCCGTTGCAGCGCCCGCCGCAGCGGCGACGGGTCGCGGGGGGCGGCCACGAGGACGCCGAGCACCAGCCGGCGCCGCAGCACGATCTGCTCGATGTCGAGGACCGAGAGCCTGAAGGTGGCCAGCGTCGCGAACACGGTGGACGTGACGCCGGGGCGGTCCTTCCCGGTCAGCGTGATCAGGACGGTACGGGTGGCCTCGTGGGGCGCCGGGTGCACGGTAGCCATGGCGGGGCCGAGGCTATCGTTCCCACGGGAACGCGCAGGCGGCGACCAGTCCGCGTCTCGCAGCGTGGTCCAGGGGCAGCAGTGCGGCGCGGCGGGCGTCGGCCTCCCCGACGGTGACGCTGCCGCCCTCGTCCTCGAGCGCGAGGTCCACGATGACCCGGCACCGGGCGGCCAGCGCGGCGAGCCGGACCGCGCGCGGCGCCATCGCGTGCGGCACCGGCAGGTGCGTCGTACGGCGCAGTGCCATCAGCTCGTCGGCGACCTCCGGGCGCCAGCGGGCCACGTCGAGGTCGGCGAGCCTGCGGGAGGCCGAGAGCAGCTCCTGGCGGAGTGCGGAGTCGGCCTCGGCCGGGTCCGGGACCTGGCGTCGCGAGACGGCCATGTGGCAGCGCCAGGTGACACCGGCTCCGGCCCGGTGCGGCACCAGCCCCAGGTCGGCGCCGTCGAGGACCACGCCTTCGCCGACGTCGAGCACCTCGGCGTTGAACTCGCCGGGCCCGGCCAGGCCGAGGGGGTCGCCCGGCACCGGGAGCGCGATGCCGGCCGCCCGGGCACCCGCGGCCCGCAGCCGCCCGAGCGCGAGGATGAGCGGCACCGGCTCGTCCTCTCCCGGCAGGTCGAGGACGTGGTGCGCGGCGTCGCCGGCGACGACGGCGTCGCGGGTGGCGTCCGGGCTGGCGGTCCCGGCGGCCCAGGCCGAGAACCACAGCGCGAACCGGGCCGACAGCGGCAGCGTGGAGGTGGTGCTCACGGCGTCGAGGGTACGACGCGCGCGCAGCCGGGCCGCCGTCGCGGGACGGCCGCGGTGACGTAGGTTGGGCCGCGCAAAGTCTCGCCAGCAGCCCGAGGGAGCCATGGACGCCGTTCTCGAACTCGCCGACGTCAGTGTGCGGCGAGGTCAGGCCACGTTGCTCGACCGCGTCGACTGGACGGTCGAGGAGGACGAGCGCTGGGTCATCCTCGGGCCGAACGGTGCCGGCAAGACCACGCTGCTGCAGGTCGCCTCGGCCCAGATCCACCCCACGACCGGGGTGGTGGGGATCCTCGGTGAGGTGCTCGGCACCGTCGACGTCTTCGAGCTGCGTCCGCGCATCGGGCTGACCAGCGCCGCGCTTGCCGAGCGCATCCCCCGCGACGAGCGGGTGCACGACGTGGTGGTGTCCGCGTCGTACGGCGTGATCGGGCGCTGGCGCGAGCACTACGACGACCTCGACCACGTCCGCGCCGAGGAGCTGCTCATCGAGGTGGGGATCGCGCACCTGACCGACCGCACGTTCGGCACCCTGTCCGAGGGCGAGCGCAAGCGGGTGCAGATCGCCCGCGCGCTGATGACCGACCCCGAGCTGCTGCTGCTCGACGAGCCCGCGGCCGGCCTCGACCTCGGTGGCCGCGAGGACCTGGTCTCGACGCTGTCCGCGCTCGCCCTGGACGAGCTCTCCCCGGCCACCGTGCTGGTCTCGCACCACGTGGAGGAGATCCCGCCGGGTTTCACCCACGTCCTGCTGCTGCGCGGGGGCCAGGTGGTCGGCGCGGGGCCGCTCGAGCGGGTGCTGACCGAGGAGGTCCTGTCCGAGACGTTCGGGATGCCGCTGCAGCTGAGCCACGTGGACGGCCGCTGGGCGGCGCGCCGCCGCTTTCGGCACCGTACCTGAGTACGGCGACTAGGCTGGCAGGGTGAGCCCTCCCGAGTGGTTCGAGGACTGGCAGGCCTGGTTGGCGCTGGCGGTCGCGCTCGGCGTGGCGGAGCTGTTCAACCTGGACCTGGTGCTGCTGATGCTGGCGGCCGGCTCGCTCGTCGGCGTGGTCCTGGCGGTGGTCGGGGCCCCGGTCGTCGCGCAGGTCCTGGCCGCGGTGGCGGCGGCGATCGCCATGCTCGCCTTCGTGCGCCCGAGCATGGTGCGCCGCCTGCACGCGGGGCCCGAGCTGGTGCTCGGCCACGCCGCGCTGGTCGGCAAGCAGGCGGTGGTGGTCGACGAGGTCAGCGCCGACGGGGGACAGGTCCGCATCTCCGGCGAGCTGTGGACCGCTCGTCCGTACGACGGGACTACGGTGATCCCGGTCGGGGCCCACGTCGACGTGCTCCAGATCCAGGGCGCCACAGCGCTCGTGCACCCGCTGCCCGAGCTGGACGCCTGAGCCGAGAACAAGAGGAGTCAGCATGCCCACAGCAGCCCTTGTCGTGCTGGTGCTGGTCGTGGCGTTCGCCGTCGTGGTGCTCGCCAAGACGGTCCGCATCGTGCCGCAGGCGCGCGCCGGGATCGTCGAGCGGTTCGGGAAGTACAAGTCGACCATGCCCGCCGGGCTCAACGTCGTCGTGCCGTTCGTGGACCGGGTGCGCTACATGATCGACCTGCGCGAGCAGGTGGTCTCCTTCCCGCCGCAGCCGGTGATCACCGAGGACAACCTGGTGGTCTCCATCGACACGGTGATCTACTTCCAGGTCACCGACCCGGTGTCCGCGACGTACGAGATCGCCAACTACATCCAGGCCGTCGAGCAGCTCACCATGACCACGCTGCGCAACATCGTCGGCGGCATGGACCTCGAGGAGACCCTGACCAGCCGCGACAACATCAACAGCAGGCTGCGCGGGGTGCTCGACGAGGCCACCGGCAGGTGGGGAATCCGCGTCAACCGCGTGGAGCTCAAGGGCATCGACCCGCCGCCGTCGATCAAGGACTCGATGGAGAAGCAGATGCGCGCCGACCGTGACAAGCGCGCGGCGATCCTCACCGCCGAGGGCCAGCGGCAGGCCGCGATCCTGACCGCGGAGGGCAGCAAGCAGGCCGCGATCCTCTCCGCCGAGGGCGACCGGGAGTCGCGGATCCTGCGCGCGCAGGCGGAACGGGAGTCGGCGATCCTCAAGGCGCAGGGTGAGGGCCAGGCCATCCAGACGGTGTTCCAGGCCATCCACGACGGCCAGCCCGACCAGTCGCTGCTGGCCTACCAGTACCTCCAGATGATGCCGAAGATCGCCGAGGGTGACGCCAACAAGGTGTGGATCGTGCCCAGCGAGATCGGCAAGGCACTCGACGGGCTCGGGTCCACGATGAACAAGCTGCAGGGGATCCCCGAGGACGCCTCCCCGCGCACCCGCGTGGACATGGGTGCACCCCCGCAGGGGCCGACCCCCGCGGAGCACGCGGCGGACAGCACGCTCGCGAGCACGCACGAGGAGGTGGCCGCGGCCATCGCGGCCGCGGAGGCCTCGAGCGAGACCACCGCCCGCACCGGCGGCGCCGGGGCCGGTGCCTCCAACGGCGCGGAGTCGGAGGAGCCCGCCGCCCCGTGAGTCCCGGAGAGATCGTCGCCATCCTGTTGGCGGGGGTGGCGGCCGGCACCATCAACACCGTGGTGGGGTCGGGAACGCTGATCACGTTCCCGACCCTCCTGGCGTTCGGCATCCCTCCGGTGACGGCGAACGTGTCCAACACGGTGGGACTGGTGCCCGGCTCGCTGTCCGGGGCGATCGGCTACCGACGCGAGCTGCACGGGCAGCGGGCGCGACTGGTGCGCCTCGGTCTCGCGTCCCTGCTCGGTGGCATCACCGGCGCGGTGCTGCTGCTCGTGCTGGATCCCGGCGTGTTCGAGATGGTGGTGCCTGCCCTGATCGCGTTGGGCTGCCTGCTCGTCGTCCTGCAGCCGACGATCAGCCGCCGGGTGGCCGCACGGGCGCTGGCCCGCGGCGTGGAACGACCCGAGCACGGCGCCGGGTGGGTGTGGGTGCTGGTCTACCTGACCGGGGTGTACGGCGGGTACTTCGGCGCCGCGCAGGGCGTGCTGCTGATGGCCATCTTGGGCATCGGTCTCGAGGAGACGCTGCAGCGCAACAACGCGACCAAGAACGTGCTGGCGCTGCTGGTCAACCTCGTCGCGGCAGTGGTCTTCATCCTCGTCGCCCACGTCGACTGGGCGGCCTCGGGACTGATCGCCGCCGGCGCGGTGATCGGGGGCCAGCTCGGTGCCCACCTGGGCCGGCGGCTCCCCCCGACGGCGCTGCGCGTGGTCATCGTCGTGGTGGGTGTGGTGGCGCTGGTGCGGCTGCTGGGTTGAGGCGTCCCGGCGCGTCGTGGCGCGGTGTGCCGCCGCCGAGGACGTCGCTCACGTCGGTGCCGGTGAGCACCCGGTACGGCGCCGGGGACGTGCCTGCGGCCCGGCGCAGGGCGACCGCGGGCAGCTCGTCGCTGGTCGCGACCAGCAGCAGGTTCCCGGAGCGGCGGCCACGCAGCGTCGCCGGCTCGGCGCCCACGAGAAGGCGCGGGAAGGCGAGGCGCTGGGCCGCGACCACGTCGCGGGCCAGGCGGAAGGGAGCGCGGTCGCTGAGGTTCATCAGGAGCAGCCCGGACGGGGTGAGCACCCGGGCCATCTCCTCGAAGCACTCGACGCTCAGCAGGTCGTCGGGCACCCGGGCGTCGTCGTACGCGTCGAGCACCACCACGTCCGTCGAGCCCGCCGGGAAGCCGGCCAGCCCGCGCCGACCGTCGACCGGTCGCACCCGGATGCCGCTCCGGCGGGGGAGCGGCAGCTCGGCCCGCACCCGGGCGGTGAGCGTCTCGTCGGGCTCCAGCACCACCTGGCGCGAGCCCGGCCGGGTCGCGGCGACATAGCGGGGCAGGGTGAGTCCGGCGCCCCCCACGTGCAGCACCCGCAGTGGCAGCCCGGGGCCGAGGGCGTCGAGGACGTCGCCCATGCGCCGTACGTAGTCGAACACCAGGCGGGTGGGGTCCTTCAGGTCGACGTGCGACTGGTCGCGGCCGTCCTTGCGCACCAGGAAGCAACCCGGCCGGTCGGTCGGGACGATCTCCGCGGCCGCCTCGCGGTGCTCGCCCACGGGCCCGCTCAGTCGGTGTAGGTGAGCGCGGCGAAGCGCGCGAGCACGGACTCGTCCCCGTAGCCGCTGCCGCCCGCGCCCCAGGGGGAGGTGCGTCGGCCGTAGAGCCAGAGCAGCACCTCGGCCGGGTCGGCATGGCCGGCTGCCATCGGCACGTCTCCCGCCAGGTCTGTGGGTGCGACCCCGCCGGGCACCCGCCGCCAGGCCACCGTGCCGGGTGCGGGCCCGTCGGTGACCAGCCAGGTGGGGCTGTCGCCGCTGGTGACGCACGCGCAGATCCACAGCGCGCCGTCCAGCGCGGGCCGCGGTGGGTCGGCGGGGTCCTCGGCGGAGGACACCGAGTAGGTGAGGAACTCCTCGACCGCGTCGCTCGCCAAGGTGCCGTCGATCTCGAGCGTGCCGCCCACGGCGTTCACGGCGTCCCAGTGGTGCACCGCGGCCTCCTGGACCTGGTGGCGGGTGACGAACCCGACGTGCTGCGCCTGCGGCGCCCAGGTCCAGCAGGCCGCGGCCTGGTCGGCTCGGCCCAGCACCTCGACCAGCCGACGGGCGCCGGCCTCCACGTCGGCAACGAGGTCGTCCCGCTCCGGGCGGGACGGCCGGCGCGACTCGTCAGGCGGGGCGGGCAGCCTCTCGTCGGCGATCGTGGCCCAGAACCAGTGCACCTGCCTCACGTGCCAGACCAGGTCGGCGACGTCCCAGCCGGGGCAGTGCTCCACGCGGGCGTCCAGGCTGCCGCGGGCGGCGTCGGCCAGGCCGGCGCTGTGGTGCGCGATGGCGGCGAGGTAGTCCTCGGTGGAGAGCGTCATGGGAGACCAACCTAGTGCCTCCCGCCTCGCCGCACCCGTGCCGCCCGGGTTGCGCAGAGCGGCTTCCGGGGAGCGGTCGGGGCGCTACCGTCGTGCCGGGGGCTGCGAAGGGAGCAGGGATGGCCAGCACACTCGTGCCCGGGGGCGGGGCCGAGGGCCCGGCCCGCCCCGCGGCCACGTTCCGGGTGCGGGAGCGGCGGGGCCGCGACCTGCCGGCCTGTGTGCGGCTGCTGCGGGTGGTGCACACCCACGACCGCTACCCGCTGCGCTGGCCGGAGCGGCCCCGTGCGTGGCTGGCCGAGGAAGGGATCGTCGACGCCTGGATCGCCGAGCGTCTCGGTGAGGTGCTCGGCCACGTCGCGATCGGCCGTGCAGGCGCGGCGAGCGCCGACCGGCTGCGGTGGCGGGAGGTCACTGGGCGCCCGCTCGCCGAACTGGGGTTCGTCACGCGGCTGTTCGTGCGCCCGCGGGTGCGCGGGCAGGGGGTCGGGGGCACGCTGCTCGACGTCGCGGCGGGACACGTGCGCGCACGCGGCCTGCTCCCGGCCGTGGAGGTGCCTGCCTCCGCCGAGGACGCAGCCGCCCTCGTCGAGGCCCACGGGTGGCGGCTGGTGGCGACCGACGGGTGGCGGCAGGGGCAGGCGCACGGGTACGTGCACCGTTACGTCGCCCGGTGACGCGCACCCAAGCGGAGGCTCAGCGGGGGTCGACGTACGCGTCCAGCCAGCGGCTGATCTCCTCGAAGGCCCGCCGGCGCACGGGTTCACGGGAGAGCGTGACGTCGTGCAGTGCGCCCTCGACGCGCGCGACGGTGACGTGGTCACCGAGCTTGTGTGCCCATTTCCGGATCTGCTCAACGTCGAGCACGATGTCGCTGCTGAGACAGGTGTCGTCCCACTCACGGGGGTTGCTGCTGGCTCCCGAGGTCAGCACCAGCACGGGAGCCGCCAGGCTCAGACCGCGGTGCGCACGGGCGTGCCCGCGACGCACCGCCCGCAGCCACCCGGCGTGGACCGGCCAGCTCTCCAGGGGCTTCCACGCCAGGTCGAAGTCCCACTCGCCGTCGTGGTCGCGGTGCAGGCTGCGGGCGTAGAGGCCCGACACGCTGCGCGGGATCGCGAGGTACGGGCGCCGCGCTCCGATCTGGTCGATGGCGGCGGTGGCCGCCGTGCGCAGCAGGAAGCTGCCGTGCAGGTCCAGCCAGGGCGAGTTGAGCACCACGCCCGCGACGTCCGCGTGCCGGTCGTGCGCCCACAGGGAGACCAGCAGGCCGCCGGTCGAGTGAGCCGTGAGCACCAGGTGGTCGTGGCCGTCGCGGTCACGGATCCGTCGGACGGCCTCGTCGAGCTCGACGTAGTACTCCGCCAGGTCGGTGGTGAAGTTCGGCGTCTGGTGGGGGCGCAGCGAGCGGCCGTACTTGCGCAGGTCGAGCGCGTAGAAGTCGTAGCCGCGACCGGTCCAGTAGTCGGCCGCCGGGCGCTGGAAGAAGTAGTCGGCGAAGCCGTGCACGTGCAGCACCGCCCGGCCGGTCGGCCGCTCCGTGCGGCGGGTCACCAAGGTGGCGACCACCGGCCCCTCGTCGTCCTCGCCGAGGTCCAGGGTCTCGGCGGTGTACGGGTGCCCGAGGACGTCCTCGTGGACGTCTTCGACCGGGGCCTGCTCGCGGTCCGACGACATGGCCCGATTCTGCCCGAGCAGTGGGCATGACCGGAGGTCGGCCCGGACCGGGACGAAGGACCCTGATGACGTGCCCGGCACGCTGCGAAGGTGGGGAGACAGCAGGACCTGGCGGCGGGGGAGGCCGGGAAGCGGGGCGGGAGCAGGGTCCGCCGCCCGTGGACGATGCGGCTGAGGGAGCCGTTCGGGTTCTGCGCCCGGGGGTGACGGCGGCGCGCGAGTGGGACGGGGGCTGCTCCGCGCCGCCGGCCTCAGCTGCGCGCGGTGGGATCGGAGCAGGGTGCGCACAGGCCCCAGTACGTCACCTCCGCCTCGTCCACGGCGAAACCGGGGGCGCGTTCGTCGACGTCGGACGGCTCCAGGCACGGGGCGGCGCCGGTGGCGCAGTCGATGTCGACCACGGTGCCGCAGCGACGGCACACGAGGTGGTGGTGGTTGTCGCCGACCCGCAGCTCGTAGCGTGCCGGAGACCCGGCGGGCTGGATGCGCCGCACGAGGCCGCGGTCGGCAAGTGTGTGGAGCACGTCGTAGACCGCCTGCGTGGACACCGCGCCGACGCTCGCCCGGACCAAGGGGAGCACGGTGTCCGCTCCGGCGTGGGGTGCGGCCGCCAGCGCCGTGAGCACGGCGATGCGCTGCTTGGTCACCCGCAGTCCGTGCGCGCGCAGCAGCGCTGCGGGCTCGCGAAGGGGTTCCTCGGCCATGGCGCCAAGCCAAGCACGCTGTCTGGAACCGATCAAGAAAAGCGGTGCCGGCGGCGTGGCGGGTCCTGGTGGGGCGCGTGGTGCGAGGCCGGGCGCCGGCGCCGTTGTGAGATCGTGGGAGGCGTCCGAGCCCACAGCGTGCCCGTCGGGGGCCAGGGGAGAGGGGACGAGAGGGTGAGCGTGCCCAACGCTGCCGATGCCGAGGAGACGCCGTGCGCGGCGCGCAACTGCCGCCTCGCGAGCGTCATCCTGGTCGACCCGCGCGGGTGGCTGCTGCTCCAGGAGCGGGACGAGCACGCGCCGGTGGCGCCCGAGCAGTGGGGCCTCGTCGGCGGCCACGTCGAGGAGGGTGAGGGCTGGGAGGAGGCGCTCGCCCGGGAGGTCGAGGAGGAGACCGGCCTGCGTGTCGAGGGCCTCGAGCTGTGGTTCGACGAGCTCGTGCAGCACTCGCCGAAGGTTTCCTCGCACCTCGCCGACCACTGGCGGATCTGGGTCGGTGCCACCGCGCTCGGCGACGACGACATCACGCTCGGCGAGGGCCGCCGGATCGTCTTCGTCGACCCGGCACGGGTGCGCGACGGCTCGCTCGACCTGGCCCTGGGCGCAGGCCACGTGCTGCCGTTGTTCCTCGACTCCGAGACCTACGCCCGGCTCACCGCCTGACCGCCCACCCGCTGCGCCGCCTGCGTCGTCCGCCTGCGTCCGTCGCGCCCCGTGTCCCCACGGTCCCGTGTTAACCAGGCACTCCCCACAGTGATCTCACCGTGGGGAGCGCCAGATCAACGTGGGGACCGGTGCAACGGCGGACCGGCCCGGGGATCAGTGCTGGTAGGTGCCGTGGATGGTCGCGCGGCCCAGGGTCTTGAACGCGAGGTTGAACGACACCACGGCCGGCGACGCGCTCTCGTCCACGCCGAGGGAGTCCTCACCGACCGCGTGCACCACGAGGAAGTAGCGGTGCACCTGGTCGCCCTCGGGCGGCGCGGCGCCCATGAACCCGTGCTCGCCGCCGTCGTTGCGCACGTGGAAGGCCTTGCCCGGCAACGGCCGGGAGGCGGCGCCGGTGTCGAGCGAGGTCACGTCGGCCGGCAGGTCGACGAGGACCCAGTGCCAGAACCCGGACGGGGTGGGCGCATCGGGGTCGAACATCGTCACCACGTAGCTCTTGGTGCCCTCGGGCGCGCCGGACCAGCTCAGCTGCGGCGAGGTGTTGCCCTTCGCGGCCACCTGGTCGTCCTTGAGTGGCGCGCCGTCCTGGACGTCGGTGCTGGTGACGGTGAACGACGGCACCTGCGGCAGCAGGTCGTACGGGTTCGGGCTGACCGGTCGGTCGAGGTTCATCGAGTCCTCCTGGAGCAGACATTCGCAACGTTGGCCAACGTAGTCCGCAGGCTGGGCGCGGACCAGGGCACGCGGTGACGCGCGACCACAATGACCTCATGCCCGACAACGAGGACGTCAACGCCGGTTTCCCGCCCTATCCGGCCGGGCTGCGGCTGGCCGGCCGCCGGGTGCTGGTGGTCGGCGGCGGCCGGGTGGCGCAGCGGCGGATCCCGGGCCTGCTGGCCGCCGGCGCCGCGGTGGAGGTGGTCTCGCCGCGCACCACGCCGGCCGTCGAGGGGTACGTCGGGTCCGGGCAGGTGTCCTGGCACCGGCGCGGGTTCGAGCCCACGGACGTGGACGGGGCCTGGTACGTCGTCGCGGCGACCGACGACACCGCCGTCAACGAAGCGGTCAGCGCCGCCGCGGAGGCGCAGCGGGTGTTCTGCGTGCGCGCCGACGACGCGCCCCGCGCGACGGCGTGGACGCCGGCCGTCGGGCGGCACGCCGGCGTGACCGTCGCGGTGCTCGGCAACCGCGAGCCGCGCCGCAGCGCCGCGGTCCGCGACGCGGTGGTGGCCGGCCTGCGCGACGGGTTGATCGCCGCACCGCAGGACCAGGAGAAGACGCCCGGGGTCGTGCTGGTCGGCGGCGGACCGGGCGCGCCGGAGCTGGTGACGGTCGCCGCCCGGCGCGCGCTGAGCGAGGCCGACGTCGTGGTGGCCGACCGGCTCGCCCCGCGTGCGCTGCTCGACGAGCTGTCCCCGGATGTCGAGCTCGTCGACGTGGCCAAGCTCCCGCGCGGCCGCTCCGCGAGCCAGGAGGAGATCAACCGGGTCATCGTCGAGCGGGCGCAGGCGGGCAAGCGTGTGGTGCGGTTCAAGGGCGGTGACTCCTTCGTCTACGGACGTGGCTTCGAGGAGGCGCTCGCCTGCGAGGCCGCCGGTGTCGCGTGGACGGTGATCCCCGGGATCACGAGCGCGATCTCGGTGCCCGCCGCCGTCGGCATCCCGGTCACCCACCGCGGGGTGGCCCACGAGTTCACGGTGATCTCCGGGCACCTGCCCCCCGGCCACGAGAGCTCCCTGGTCGACTGGGACGCCGCCGGCCGGCTGCGCGGCACGCTGGTCCTCTTGATGGCGGTGGAGAACCTGCCCGCGATCAGCGCCCGACTGGTCGGCCGCCGGACGTGCCCCCCGACACCCCCGTGGCGGTCATCGCCGAGGGCACCCTCCCGGGGGAGCGCACGCTGCTTCGACCCTGGACCGCGTGGCCGACGACGTGTCGCGCGAGCAGGTGCGCCCGCCCGCCGTCGTCGTGGTCGGCGAGGTGGTCGCGGTGGCGCATCCGGAGCGCTACTCCGTGCCGGAGGCGGCATGGCGCAGCTGATCGAGGTCGCCGACCCGCGGGACCCGCGGCTGGCCGACTACCGCGACCTGCGGGACGTGGAGCTGCGCAAGCACCTCGAGGCCGAGCACGGCCTGTTCCTGGCCGAGGGGGAGAAGGTGGTGCGCCGCGCCGTCGAGGCGGGCTTCCCCACCCGTTCGTTCCTGATGGCGCCGCGGTGGCTGGAGGGCCTGGCCGACGTGCTCGACCGCACGGAGGCGCCCTGCTACGTGGTCTCCGAGCGGCTCGCCGAGGAGGTCACGGGCTTCCACGTGCACCGCGGCGCGCTTGCCTCCCTCGAGCGCCTGCCGCTGCCGGCCGTGGCGGACCTGCTGGCCGAGGCGCGCACCGTCGTGGTGCTCGAGGACGTCGTCGACCACACGAACGTGGGGGCGATGTTCCGCAGCGCGGCGGCGCTCGGTGTGGACGCCGTACTGCTGTCCCCGCGCTGCGCCGACCCGTTGTACCGCCGGGCGGTGAAGGTGGCGATGGGGGCGGTGTTCGCGCTGCCCTACGCCCGCCTCGAGGAGTGGTACGACGCGATGCCGGACCTGGCCGCGCGCCGGGTTCACCACCGTCGCGCTCACGCTCGCCGAGGACGCGCAGCCGCTGGAGGAGGCGGTGGCGGGCCTCGACAAGGTGGCCCTCGTGGTCGGCACCGAGGGGCACGGCCTCTCGCCGCGCTGGCAACGCTCGGCGCAGCGACGTGCGGTGATCCCGATGCGCCCGGGCATCGACAGCCTGAACGTCGCGGCCGCCACGGCGGTGGCCTGCTACGTGACGGACCGGCGCTGAGCCTTCAGCGCCAGTAGCCGTACCGCTGCTGGACGCCGCGCGACTGCCGGTCGGTCATCGTCCTCAGCGCGGCCGGACCACGCTGCAGGCTCACCGGCATCGACGCGCGGCAGGAGGCGCCGGCGCAGTCCTTGTACCGCCACCACAGCTGCTCGAGCTGCGCCTGCACGCCGGCGTAGGCGGGGTCGCCGGCGACGCTGTGCAGCTCGTTGGGGTCGCGGTCGAGGTCGTAGAGCTCCTTCTCGCCGGTGGAGTAGACGAGGTATGCGTACTCCGGCGTCCGGATGCCGATGGTGTCCGCGCGCGTCGTCGAAGCCGCGAGTGGCGCGGTCCGGCGCATGCAGGTAGCGGTAGCCGGTGATGCGCCCCTCGGTCTGCACCGGGATCGTCCAGCCCTGGTCGCCGCGCTCGATGGTGGGGCGCACCGAGACGCCGTCGGCCGGCAGCCGCATCTGGGCGCTGGCGCCTGCGTAGTCGGTGATGGTGGCGGTGAGGTCCTCGGTGGTCACCGGGTCGAAGCGCACCCCGTGCGGCACGCCGGGACCGGCGATGAGGAACGGCACCCGCAGCGAGGGTTCGTGGGCCTTGATCTTGCCGTTGCGGACCCGGTGCTCGCCGAGGAAGTAGCCGTTGTCCGAGGTGAACATGATGATCGTGTGCGCGTACTCACCGGTGCGCTTGAGGGTGGCCACCAGCCTGGCCACCTCCCGGTCGAGCACGTAGACCGCCTCGGCACGCTGCCGGCTCAGCGTGGTCTCCGCGTGGCGCTCGGCGCGGTTGAGCTCCGGCAGCTGGCGCATGCCCCAGGGCTTGTCCGACATGTCCGCCTCCGCGGGGCCGCCGTCCGCGGGCATCCCGGCGCCCGCGTGATGCGGGCGTCGAAGCGGCCCTCGACCCAGCCCGGGCGCGCGGGGGTCGCGCACTTCGAGTACCTCCCGTCGCTGCGGCGGATGCGCCCGGGGTCGTCGGCCTCGTGCGGGGTGCCGAAGTGAGGGGCCACCGCGGACAGCCACAGGAAGAACGGGCGTGGCGAGCGGGCGTAGCCGCGGACGAGCTTGCGTGCGAACCCGCCGAGGACGGCGGTCTGGTACTGGCCGCGGTGGGAGTCGTCGATGACGCCGTTGACGTTGAAGATCGTGTGGAAGTAGTTGTAGGTCCCGCCGGACCTGTACCTGCTGTGCGGCGGGCGCTGTACCGCGCCGTACCAGTCGGTCCAGCCGGCCGGGACGTAGTGCCAGGACGGGCCGCCGGTGACCAGGGAGCGCGTCGCGCCGTACCCGTTGAGGTACTTGCCGACGAACGCGGTGCGGTAGCCGCTGCGTTGCAGCGCAGTGGCCACCGTCTCGGAGTCGTCGAGGGCAGGGAAGCCCCACGGCGCCTCGTGGCTGAACACGTGGTGGTTGTGGGCGTACTGCCCGGTGAGGAACGACGCCCGCGCGGGGCAGCACAGCGGGTAGGGGCTGAAGGAGTTGCGGAACATGCAGCCCGCGGCCCTCGAGCAGCGTGCGCACCGCCGGCATGTAGCGCAGCTCGTCGACGCGCATGTCGTCGGCCATCACCACCACGATGTTCGGGACGGCCCGCGGCGACCGCGGTGCGGGCGGGGCCGCCGGGCAGGCCCGTCCCGCCGAGCGCGCCGGTGAGCAGCGCGAGCGTGGACACCAGCAGCGCGAGCGCGCGCGGGCGGCCGAGGAGGCGGGACGCATCGGGGCACGCTCCGGAGGACGGTGAGGGAACGGGAGTGCGGTCGCGGTCCGGCCGGCCTCGTGCGCCCCGTCAGTCCTCGACTTTACCCGAGACCGGCCAGTCCGCCGGGTATTCCTCGGCGACCTCCTCGGCCTTGCGGAACAGCTTCTTGCGCGCCCGCCGGTTGAGCCGGTCGCCGAACACGGTGCCGTGGCAGTGGTCGGTCTCGTGCTGCAGGCAGCGGGCCAGCAGGCCGCTGCCGGCGTGGCTGACCGGGTTGCCGTCGAGGTCCTGGCCCTCCACGCGGGCGTAGTCGGGGCGCGCGCAGCCGACGAACGCGCCGGGCAGCGAGAGGCAGCCCTCCTCGGCGTCCTCGAGCGTGCGGTCCTTGCCCTCCGGGAGGAAGAGCACGGGGTTGCAGACCACGCCCTGGTACCGCTCGCCGGCATCGTCGGGGCAGTCGAAGACGAAGACGGACCGGTCGACGCCGATCTGGCAGGCGGCCAGCCCCACCCCGTCGGCGGCGTACATGGTGGCGACCATGTCGGCGGCCAGGGCGCGCAGGTCGTCGTCGAAGCGCTCGACCGGCTCCTGCATACGGTGCATGACGGGAGTCACCCCACCGGGTGATGGGGCGGACGCTGCCCCCTGGGCAGCGGGCCTGGGTGACGTGGGCGGGGTGGCGATCGGCCATGGCCGCCATCGTAGAGAAGCCGGACCCCAGGGTGCGGGCCGGTGAGGGCGTCCGCCGCAGCAGGGGCCCGCCGGGCGGCGCGGTCCGGGCGGCCGGCTGTGACGGGGGCCACGGCGAGCCGCTGTAGCCGGACGTGTAACTCGCAGTTACAGTTGGGGCATGTCCACCTCCCGAGCGACGCGTGACCGCACCCCCGGCGGCCCCACCAGCAAGCACGGCCTGACCTCCCGCGAGAGGCCGGACCCGATCGGCCTTGCGGTGGCCGCGCTGAACAAGCTCGCCCAGACCGGCGCCCTCGACCGGTTCGGGCTGCGCAAGCCCACCGAGAGGGTGGTGTTCCAGACCACCCGGACCGGGTTCCGGACACTCGGTGCGGTCAACCGGCAGTTCGCCCGCCGCGGGCCGAAGGGCGCGGCCACCAGCCCGGGTGCCCTCCGCGGAGGGGCGCGGCGTGTTCGACCTGACCCCGACCGAGGACGAGCAGATGCTCGTCGACGTGGTCACGGAGCTGGCCGACGAGGTGCTCCGCCCGGCGGCGGCCGACGCCGACGCGGCGACGGCGACCCCACAGGACGTGCTGAAGGCGAGCCTGGAGATCGGACTGCCCACGCTCGGTGTGCCGGAGGAGCTCGGCGGCATCTCCTCGGAGCGTTCGGCGATGGCCGGCACCCTGGTCGCCGAGGCGCTCGCCAAGGGCGACATGGGCCTGGCCGTGTCCTGCCTCGCGCCCGGCGCGGTGAGCAGCGCCCTGTCGCTGTGGGGATCGGCGGAGCAGCAGGCGACGTACCTGCCCGCCTTCACCGGCGACGACGTCCCGGCCGCGGCGCTCGCGCTGACCGAGCCGGTCGCGCTCTTCGACCCGCTGGCCCCGGCGACCACCGCCACCAGGGCGGGTGACGGGTACGTGCTCCACGGGGTGAAGTCGATGGTGCCGCGCGGCGCGGCGGCGGAGCTGTTCGTGGTCGGTGCCCTGCTCGACGGCGAGCCGCGCCTGTTCGTGGTGGAGTCCGACTCCGACGGCCTGGTCGTCGAGGCCGAGCCGTCCATGGGCCTGCGGGCCGCGGAGCTGTCCCGGCTGGTGCTCGACGGCGTCCGGGTCTCCGACCTGGCACCGCTCGGGACGACCGAGGACTACCGCGCGTGCGTGCGGCTGTCCCGGCTGGCCTGGTGCGCGCTGTCGCTGGGCACCGCGCAGGCCGTCCTGGACTACGTGGTCCCCTACGTCAACGAGCGGCGGGCGTTCGGCGAGCCGATCAGCCACCGGCAGAGCGTGGCGTTCATGGTCGCCAACATCGGCATCGAGCTGCAGGGCATGCGGCTGGTCACCTACAAGGCCGCCTCCCGCGCCGCCCAGGGCAAGGACTTCGGGCGTGAGGCGGCGCTGGCCCGACGGCTGTGCGCGGAGCGCGGCATGCAGATCGGCAACGACGGCGTGCAGCTCCTCGGCGGGCACGGGTTCGTGAAGGAGCACCCGGTGGAGCGGTGGTACCGCGACCTGCGTGCGGTCGGCGTCATGGAAGGAGGCGTGCTCGTATGATCAATCTGGAAGCGCCCAGGAAGTTCCGGCCGCTGGTCGGCCAGGCCCACCAGGTCGCGATGAACCTGCTGCGGCCGAACTCGCGCAAGTACGACCTCGCCGAGCACGAGTACCCCAAGGAGCTCGACATGCTCGCGGCGATGATCGACGGCCTGTCCGACTCCGGGGCGGCCTCCGGGGCCGGCGCCTCGGGCGTACGACGGGCCGAGCACGACCCGGCCAACAAGGACGAGGGTGGGGTCAAGAACGGGTCGAACCTGGCCTCGGTGCTCTCCATCATGGAGATGTGCTGGGGTGACGTCGGGCTGCTGCTGTCCATGCCGCGCCAGGGACTGGGCAACTCGGCCATCGCCTCGGTGGCCGACGACGAGCAGCACGAGCGCTTCGACGGTCTGTGGGCCTCGATGGCGATCACCGAGCCCGGGACCGGGTCGGACTCGGCGAACATCTCCACCACGGCCACCCTCGACGGCGAGCACTACGTGCTCAACGGCGAGAAGATCTTCGTCACCTCCGGTGAGCGTTCCGACGCCGTGGTGGTGTGGGCGACGCTGGACAAGAGCAAGGGCCGAGCGGCGATCAAGTCGTTCGTGGTCCCGAAGGGCACGCCCGGCATGCGGGTGGAGCGGCTGGAGCACAAGCTCGGCATCCGGGCCTCCGACACGGCGACGATCATCTTCGAGGACTGCCGGGTCCCCAGGGAGAACCTGCTCGGGTCTCCGGAGATCGACACCAAGCAGGGCTTCGCGGGCGTGATGTCGACCTTCGACAACACCCGGCCGCTGGTGGCCGCCATGGCCGTCGGCTGTGCCCGCGCCGCGCTGGAGCTGACCCGCGAGCTGCTGGAGAAGGCCGGCGTGGACATCGACCACGACCGTCCGGCGCTCACCCAGTCCGCGGCCGCGGCGACGTTCCTCCAGCTCGAGGCGGACTGGGAGGCGGCGTACCTGCTCACCCTGCAGGCGGCCTGGATGGCCGACAACCGCAAGCCGAACTCCCTCGAGGCGTCGATGGCCAAGGCGAAGGCGGGCCGCACCGGCAGCGACGTCACGCTGCGCTGCGTGGAGCTCGCCGGCAGCCTCGGCTACAGCGAGCACGACCTGCTGGAGAAGTGGGCCCGCGACTCGAAGATCCTCGACATCTTCGAGGGCACCCAGCAGATCCAGCAGCTGATCGTGGCCCGCCGGCTGCTCGGCAAGACCTCCGCCGAGCTGAAGTAGCCCCCACCTCCGCCCCCTCGGGCGGGTCCGGGTTCAACGGCCCGGGGGGATGGGTACCCCACACGCATGACCGAGAGCAACCAGATCCGACACCAGGACGACAACGAGGCCGTGCAGGCGGCCGTCGACCGCGTGCAGTCGTGGCACGCCGGCGCCCCCGTCGAGACGGTGCGCGAGCACCTCGCGCACGCGCTCGAGGAGGCGGGGGAGCGCAAGGACGACGACTGGCTGCAGGCCACCGCCGAGCGGATCAGCACCGCGGACCCGGCCCAGAGATGACGGCCCAGAGATGACCGCTCCGGCGGTGCCGCTCAACAACGGCATCGAGATCCCCGTACTGGGCCTCGGCGTCTGGCGGGTGCCGCCGGCCGAGACCCAGGACGTGGTGGCGCTCGCCCTACGCGCCGGGTACCGCCACGTGGACACCGCCTCCATGTACGGCAACGAGGCAGAGGTGGGTGCGGCGGTCCGTGACTCCGGGCTGGACCGCGACGCGGTGTTCGTCACCACCAAGGTGTGGAACTCCGACCAGGGCTACGACTCCACCCTGCGGGCCTTCGACGCGAGCATGCGCCGGCTGGGGCTCGACGTGCTCGACCTCTACCTGATCCACTGGCCGGTGGACTCGGAGGAGACCGTGGCGGCCACGTGGCGCGCGATGGAGCGGCTCTACCTCGACGGCCGGATCCGCGCGATCGGGGTGTCGAACTTCGGTCCCGCTGACCTGCGGGCGCTGCTGGACAGGAGCGAGGTGCGGCCGACGGTGAACCAGGTCGAGCTGCACCCGTACCGTCCGCAGGACGAGATCCGCAGGGTCGACGCGGAGCTCGGGATCCTCACCGAGGCGTGGAGCCCGCTGGCCAAGGGCGGCAGTCTGCTCGAGGAGCCGGTGCTGGGGGCGCTGGCGGACAAGCACGGGCGCACGGTCGCCCAGGTCGTGCTGCGCTGGCACCTGCAGCGCGGCACGATCGTCATCCCCAAGTCCGCGACGGCGCGGCGGATCGAGGAGAACATCGACGTCTTCGGCTTCGAGCTCGACGAGATCGACATGGCCGCGGTGGCGTCGCTGGCCCGCTGACCCGCGGGCCGCGGCTCAGCCGCGGGGCTTCTTCGTGCGCGGCTTCTTGCGGGTATTGGGAGTCGCGGAGGCGTCGTCGGCACGCCGGCCCGCGGGCCGCGCCGGTCCCCGGCCCCGGTCGGCGGGCTGCAGGTCGATGAGCCGGCCGGAGATCCGGGTGCGCTTGAGCGCCTCCCAGGCGCCGTCGGGCAGCCGGGCCGGCAGCTCGACGAGCGAGTGGTCGCCCCGGATGTCGATCAGGCCGAAGTCACTGCGCTGGAGGCCGCCCTCGTTGGCCAGCGCCCCCACGATCTGGCGGGGCTCGACCCGGTGCCGCTTGCCGACCGCGATCACGTAGGACGCCAGGGGTACGTCGGACCGGGCACGGCCGCCCCGCGGCTCCTTGCGCTGCCGGTCCTCGCCCGCGGGACGAGAAGGCCGCCTCGGCTCCGGCTCGGGCTCCAGCAGCAGCGGGACGCCGTCCTGGGCGATCACGGCCAGCGCCGCCGCCACGTCGGCGGCCGGCACGTCGTGCTCGCTCTCGTAGTCGGTGACGAGGTCGCGGAAGAAGCCGAGCTGCTCGGAGCCGAGCGCGCGGGTGATGGAGTCGGTGAACCGCGCCACCCGGGTGACGTTGACGTCCTCCACCGTGGGCAGCGGGATCTCGGTGAGCTTCTGGCGAGTGGCCTTCTCGATGGCCTTGAGCAGGTAGCGCTCGCGCGGGGTGATGAACGACAGCGCGTCACCGGTGCGCCCGGCGCGGCCGGTCCGTCCGATGCGGTGGACGTAGGACTCCACGTCCGTGGGGATGTCGTAGTTGACCACGTGGCTGACCCGCTCCACGTCCAGCCCGCGGGCCGCGACGTCGGTGGCGGCCAGGATGTCCAGGCGGCCGTCGCGCAGCTGGTCCACGAGCCGCTCGCGCTGGGCCTGCGGCACGTCGCCGTTGAGGGCGGCCGCGGAGAAGCCGCGGGCCCTCAGCCGTTCAGCGAGCACCTCGGTGGCCTGCTTGGTGCGGACGAACACGATCATGCCCTCGAAGTTCTCCACCTCGAGGAGCCGCGTCAGCGCGTCCAGCTTCTGCTGGTGCGCCACCTGCAGGTAGCGCTGGCGGGTGTTGGCGGCCGTCACCGTCCGGCTCTGGACGGTGATCTCGGCGGGGTCGGTGAGGTACTTCTTCGAGAGGCGGCGGATCTGGGCCGGCATGGTCGCCGAGAACAGCGCCACCTGCTTCTCCGGCGGCGTCGCGGCCAGGATCGTCTCCACGTCCTCGGCGAAGCCCATCTTCAGCATCTCGTCCGCCTCGTCGAGGACGAGGAAGCGCAGCTGCGACAGGTCGAGCGTGCCCTTGTCGAGGTGGTCCATGATCCGACCCGGCGTGCCGACCACCACGTGCACCCCGCGGCGCAGGGCCGACAACTGGACGCCGTACCCCTGGCCGCCGTAGACAGGCAGCACGTGGACGTGCGGCAGGTGCGCGGCGTAGCGCTCGAACGCCTCGGACACCTGCAGCGCGAGCTCCCGCGTCGGCGCGAGCACGAGCGCCTGCGGGGTCTTCTGCTTCAGGTCCAGGCGCGAGAGGACCGGGACCGCGAACGCCGCGGTCTTCCCGGTGCCCGTCTGGGCCAGGCCGACCACGTCGCGGCCCTCGAGCAAGGTCGGGATGGTGGCCGCCTGGATGGGGGAGGGCCGCTCGTACCCGACGTCGGCCAGCGCCCGGAGCACCCGCTTGTCGACCCCGAGGTCGGGGAAGGTGGGGGAGTCGTCGTGGTCGCTGGTGCTGGAGTCCTCAGGCATCGGACCAAGACTACGGGTCTCCACCGCTTCCCGGAGAATCGTCCCGGTTAGGGTCACCCGGGTGAGCAGTGTGCTGATCGCCAACCGGGGCGAGGTCGCGGTCCGGATCCATCGCGCGGCGAAGGCGCTGGGCCTGCGGACGGTCGCCGTGCACGGCGCCGAGGATGCCGCCAGTCTCCACGTCGAGCTGGCCGACGAGGCGCACCTGCTGGCCGGGGACGGGCCGGCCGCCTACCTCGACGCGGCCACGCTCGTGGAGGTCGGCCGGCGGGCCGGCTGCGACGCTGGTGCACCCCGGCTACGGGTTCCTCAGCGAGAGCCCGGCGTTCGCGCAGGCCTGCGAGGAGGCCGGGCTGGTCTTCGTCGGTCCCACGCCTGCCCAGCTCGGGCGTTTCGGCGACAAGGCGAGGGCGCGGGCGCTGGCGCAGCAGCACGGGGTGCCGGTGCTCGAGGCGACCTCCGGCCCCGTGGGGGAGCAGCAGGCACGGGCGTTCCTGGCCGGCCTCGGGCCGGGCGCGGCGGTGATGGTCAAGGCGACCGCGGGCGGCGGCGGACGCGGGATGCGGCTGGTGCGCACTGCCGAGGCGCTGCCGGGCGCGCTCGAGCGCGCCCGGTCGGAGGCGGTCCGGGCGTTCGGCAGCGACGAGGTGTACGTCGAGCGGCTGCTCCCACGCGCCCGGCACGTGGAGGTGCAGGTCCTCGGCGACGGAAGCGGCGCGGTCACCCACTTCCACGAGCGCGAGTGCTCCGTGCAACGCCGGCACCAGAAGCTCCTGGAGGTGGCCCCGTGCCCCGGCCTGGCCGCAGAGGTGCGCCGCGCGCTGGTCGACGCGGCGGTGCGGCTGGCCGCGGCGACGTCGTACCGCGGCCTCGGGACGTTCGAGTTCCTCCTCGACGCCGACGACCCGACGAGCTGGTTCTTCCTCGAGGTCAACCCCCGGCTGCAGGTCGAGCACACCGTCACCGAGGAGGTGACCGGCGTGGACCTGGTGGCCGCACAGCTGGAGGTGGCGCTCGGGCGCTCGCTCGGCGAGCTCGGCCTCACCCAGGGCGACGTCCCCGAACCACGCGGCTTCGCGGTCCAGGCCCGGGTCAACCTCGAGGAGGTGCACGCCGACGGGAGCGCGCACGCCACCTCGGGGGTGCTCACCACGTTCGCGCCGCCCACCGGGCCGGGGATCCGCGTCGACACCTACGGGCGCCCCGGTCTGGTCGCCTCCGAGCGCTTCGACTCGCTGCTGGCCAAGGTGGTCGCCCATGCACCCCGCGGCGGACTCGAGGCGGCGCTGCGCCGCGCCGACGCGGCGTTGGCCGAGCTGCGCGTGGACGGGCCGCGCACGAACATCCCGCTGCTGCGGGCGCTGCTGGCGCACCCGGCGGTCGCGGCGGGCGCGGTCACCACCCGCTTCGTGGACGACCACCTCGCCGCGCTGGTGCCGCCGGCCCCCGCGGAGCCGGCTCGAGCGCCGAGCGGGGACGGGGTGCTGAGGGCGCCGTTCGCCGGCACGGTGGTGGCGGTGGAGGTCGCGGCGGGGGAGCCGGTCGCCGCGGGCGCGGCCACGGTGGTGCTCGAGGCGATGAAGATGGAGCACGTCCTCTCCGCCCCCGTCGCCGGCTCCGTGGCCGTGGTCCGGGTGGCGCAGGGTCAGCCCGTCGCCGCCGGGGAGGTGCTGCTGGAGGTGACGCCCGGCGAGGGCGGGGTGCTGCTCGCCGAGGAGGCGGGCGAGGTGGACCTCGAGGAGATCCGCGCGGACCTGGCCGCGGTGCGGGACCGGCACGCCGTCACTCTCGACGAGGCCCGCCCGGACGCGGTGGCCCGCCGTCACGGCACCGGACACCGCACCGCCCGCGAGAACGTCGCCGACCTCGTCGACGCCGGCAGCTTTCGCGAGTACGGCGCCCTGGCGATCGCCGCGCAGCGGCAGCGTCGGTCGCTCGAGGAGCTGGTCGCCGGCACCCCGGCCGACGGCCTGGTCGCCGGAGTCGGGGAGGTGAACGGCGCGATCTTCGGCCCCCGGCAGGCGCAGACCGTGGTGATGTCCTACGACTACACGGTGCTGGCCGGGACCCAGGGGCTGCACAACCACAAGAAGACCGACCGGATGCTGGAGCTGGCCGAGTCCCGCAAGCTGCCGGTCGTGCTCTTCGCGGAGGGCGGGGGTGGTCGCCCCGGCGACACGGACACCTCGGCCGCGTCGTGGCTGGACGTTCCGACGTTCGCGACCATGGGCCGCCTGAGCGGGTCGGTGCCGAGCGTCGGCATCGCGTCGGGCCGCTGCTTCGCCGGGAACGCCGCCCTCCTCGGCTGCTGCGACGTGGTCATCGCGACCGCTGACGCCACGATCGGGATGGGCGGCCCGGCGATGATCGAGGGCGGCGGGCTCGGGCGCTTCCGGCCCGAGGAGGTCGGTCCGATGTCGGTCCAGGTGCCCAACGGTGTGGTCGACATCGCCGTCGCGGACGAGCCCGAGGCGGTGGCGGCAGCGAAGAGGTACCTCTCCTACTTCCAGGGCAGCCTCGCCGACTGGCAGTGCGCGGACCAGCGGCTGCTACGCCACGTGGTGCCCGAGAACCGGCTGCGCGTGTACGACGTGCGGCGGGCCGTCGAGCTGGTCGCCGACACGGGGTCGGTGCTGGAGCTGCGGCGCGACTTCGGGGTGGGCGTGGTCACCGCGCTCGTCCGGGTCGAAGGACGGCCGATGGGTCTGGTGGCCAACAACCCGCACCATCTCGGTGGCGCCCTCGACGCCCCGGCCGCGGACAAGATGGCCCGGTTCCTGCAGCTGTGCGACGCGCACGGTCTCCCGGTGCTGTCCCTGTGCGACACCCCCGGCTTCATGGTCGGCCCCGACTCGGAGCGCACCGCCACGGTGCGGCACTTCAGCCGGCTGTTCGTGACCGGGGCCAACCTCGGCGTGCCGATGGTCACCGTGGTGCTGCGCAAGGGCTACGGGCTCGGCGCCCAGGCGATGGCCGGCGGCAGCTTCGCCGAACCGGTGGCGATGCTGGCCTGGCCCACCGGGGAGATCGGGGCGATGGGGCTGGAGGGAGCGGTGCGGCTGGGCTACCGGCGCGAGCTGGACTCCCTCGAGGACCCGGAGGAGCGGCGGCGTGCCTTCGAGGAGCTGGTGGCCGCCCACTACGAGCGCGGCAAGGCCGTCAACGCGGCGGCCGTGGTCGAGCTCGACGACGTCATCGACCCGGCCGAGACCCGGTCGTGGGTGTCGTCGGCGTTCCGCTCGCACGACGGGTCGGACCGGGGGCGCGCGTTCATCGACACCTGGTGAGTGCGGCGGTAAGTTGCCGGCCAGTCGCCGACGGAGGTGTGATGTCCGAGCTTCTCGACCCGATGCGCAACCCGGTCACCTACGCGGTGCCGTTCTTCCTGCTGAGCATCGGCATGGAGCTCGCCGCGCTGCGCTGGCTCGACCACGACGACCAGCTGACCGGCTACCTGCGCAAGGACGCCACGACCAGCATCCTCATGGGCCTGGGGTCGCTGGTGGCGCTCACCGTGTTCAAGGTGGGCACGTTCTTCGTCTACACCGCGGTCTACGTGCATGCCGCCCTGTGGCGCCCGGCCACGGACACCGCGTGGTACTGGCTCGCACTGATGGTCGGCCTGGACCTGGCGTACTACTTCCAGCACCGGTTCGTGCACCGGGTGCGCATCGGCTGGGCGGCGCACCAGGCGCACCACTCCTCGGAGTACATGAACTTCAGCACCGCGCTGCGGCAGAAGTGGAACCCGTGGTTCGAGTTCTTCTTCTGGCTGCCGCTGCCGTTCCTGGGATTTGCGCCGTGGACGCTCTACGTCGCGTTCTCCTTCAACCTCGTCTACCAGTTCTTCGTGCACACCGAGCTCGTCGCGAAGCTGCCCCGGCCGGTCGAGCTGGTGTTCAACACCCCGTCGCACCACCGGGTGCACCACAGCTCGGAGCCGGAGTACCTCGACCGGAACTTCGGCGGCATCCTCATCGTGTGGGACCGGCTCCTCGGCACGTTCGCGGAGGAGACGCACCGCCCGTCGTACGGCCTCACCAAGCCCGTCGGCACCTATCACCTGCTGGCGCTGCAGTACGGCGCGTACGGCGAGATGGTGCGCCAGGTGCGCCAGGCGAGATGCTGGCGGCACCGCCTCGGCTACGTGCTCGGACCGCCGGGCTGGCGACCGCAGGACGAGGCGGCCTCCGCCGCGGACACACGCTGGCTCTAGCGATCCCGGGCACGTCGACGAGTGCGGTCGGCGCCATCGGGTACCTCTGACGCGACAGGAGGAAAGGGGTGCCGATGGCCGCGCAGGACACCGCCCGCGAGGTGAACCGCGAGGCCCGCAACAGCGGCACGTTCGAGGTGGCGGTGCGCGCCGGGCTCCTCGGGTACGGCCTGATGCACCTCGTCGTGGCCTGGGTGGCGATCGCCCTGGTGTTCGGCGGGCACTCCGGCAAGGCGACCGGCAAGGGCGCGCTGGCCCAGCTGGCCCAGACCACGCTCGGGCGCGCCGTCCTCGCGGCGATGGCGCTGGGGTTCGCCGCCCTGGCGGTCTGGCAGCTGGTGGCCGGGCTGGTCGGCTACCGGGACCGGGAAGGGTTGCGTCGCTACCTCGAGCGGTTCGCGGCGCTGTGCCGGGTGCTCACCTACGCCTACCTCGCGCTCGCCTCGACACAGCTGGCCTTCGCGGGGCAGTCGGGACACAGCAAGTCGCCCGACTCGATGACCGCCCGGGTGATGTCCTGGCCCTACGGGCCGCTGATCGTCGCCGCCGTCGGGCTGACCGCGGCGGGCATCGGCATCGGGCTGGTCGTGTTCGGGCTGCGCCAGGGCTTCGTCGGCCAGCTCGACGAGGAGGCGCGCACTCAGGACCGACGGGTGCCGATCGTCGTTCTCGGTGAGGTGGGGTACGTCGCGAAGGGCATCGCCTTCGTGATCATCGGCTCCCTGCTGTGCTGGGCGGCCTGGACCCACGACCCGAACAAGTCCGGGGGCCTCGACGCGGCCCTGCGGGAGGTGCTCGGCAACCGCATCGGCGTGCCCGCGGTCGTGGCCGCCGGGGTGGGGATCGGTTGCTTCGGGCTGTTCCTGCTGGCCCGCTCCCGGCACCTGAACCGGAAGACGCTGACCGCCTGACCGCCTGACCGCCTGACCGCCTGACCGCCTGAGTGTTGCTCAGCGCACCCGCCGGGCGCCCTCGGCCGGCGAGGCGACCAGGAACCCCGGGGCGGCCAGGCCACGCCCGGCGAAGGCCCGGTCCACCGCCTCGCACACGGTGTCGAGCCGCTCGCGCGGGACGAGCGCGACGGCCGAGCCGCCGAAGCCGCCACCGGTCATCCGCGCCCCGAACGCACCGTGCAGGGTGGCGGTCTCCACCACGAGGTCGAGCTCCTCGCAGGAGACCTCGTAGTCGTCGCGCAGCGAGACATGGGAGGCCACGAACGTGCGGCCCAGCCCTTCGACGTCGTCGTCCGCGAGCTGCTGCACCGCCGCCTCGACGCGGTCCATCTCGGTGAAGACGTGGCGGGCCCGACGCCGTACCTCGTCGTCGTCGAGTGCGGCCAGTGCGGCGGCGTGGTCGGACACGTCGCGCAGGTACGCCACGCCGAGGGCCTGGGCGGCCTGCTCGCACGCCCGCCGGCGCGACCCGTAGCCGCCGTCGGCGAGCGTGTGCGAGGCTCGGGTGTCCACGACCAGGAGGTCGACGCCCGCGAGGCGCCACGACACCTGGCGGCGGCTGCCGTCGCGGGTGTCGAGCAGCAGGGCGTGGCCGCCGCGGCCGAACAGCGCGATGGTCTGGTCCATGCCGCCCGTCGCCGCGCCGGCCACCTCGTTCTCGGCACGGATGCAGGCCCGGGCCAGCAGCTCGCGCGCGGTGTCGTCGAGCGGCACCCCGCAGGCCGCGAGGACGCCGAGGGCCACCGAGCAGCCGAGCGCCGCCGAGCTGGACAGTCCGGCCCCGGTGGGGACCCGGCTGTCCACGATGATGTCGAGCCCGGGCGGGGCGAGTCCCTGCTCCCGCAGCGCCCACACGACCCCGGCGGCGTAGGCGGCCCAGCCGCTCACCTGCCCGGGACCCGTGGTGTCGAGGGTGCCGGTCCACGGCTCGTCCTGCTGCCGGCTGCGGACGGTGACGGTGTCGTCCTCGCGCGCGGCGAGGGCGGCGTACGTCGCGTGCGGCAGCGCGATCGGCAGGCACCGGCCGCCGTTGTAGTCGAGGTGCTCGCCGATGAGGTTCACCCGGCCCGGGGCCGCGAACACGCCGAGCGGCGGGCGGCCGTGGATCTCCTCGAACCGGGCATCGAGCTCGGCGGCGAGGTCGTCGGGGTCTCCGGCGTCGATCAGGTCCAGCGGCATGGAGTCGACCCTAGGGCGTGCGCCTGTGAGATCGTGGCGCACGTGCATTTTCTCCACGGAACGGTCCCGCCCTACGACCTGACCTACAACGACGTCTTCATGACCCCGCGACACTCCGACGTCGCCTCGCGCTACGACGTGGACCTGTCCACCTGCGACGGCACGGGGACGACCATCCCGTTGGTGGTGGCGAACATGACCGCGGTCGCCGGGCGCCGGATGGCCGAGACCGTCGCCCGCAGGGGCGGGATCACGGTCATCCCGCAGGACATCCCGCTGCCCGTCGTACGCGACGTGGTGGCGTGGGTCAAGGAACGGCACCTGGTGTTCGACACCCCGATCACGCTCGAGCCGCACCAGACCGTCGGCGACGCGCTGGCGCTGCTGCCCAAACGCGCGCACCGGGCCGCCTTCGTCGTGGAGGACGGCCGCCCGGTCGGCGTGGTCACCGAGGACGACTGCGCGGAGGTCGACCGGTTCGCCCAGGTGCACCAGGTGATGAGCGCCAACCCGGTGACCCTCCCGGACACCGTCACTCCCCGCGAGGCCTTCGACCTGCTGGACCGGGCGCGTCGGCGGGTGGCGCCCGTGGTCGACGCCGAGGGCCGGCTGCGCGGCGTGCTCACCCGCACGGCGGCGCTGCGCTCGACGCTCTACCAGCCGGCCGTGGACGACGGGGGGAGGCTGCGTGTCGCCGCTGCCGTCGGGGTCAACCTCGACGTGGAGAAGCGGGCGGCCGCCCTCGTCGACGCCGGCGTCGACTGCCTGGTCGTGGACACCGCGCACGGCCACCAGGACCGGATGCTCGAGGCGCTGCGCGCCGTGCGCTCGCTGGGTCCGTCCGTTCCGGTGGTGGCCGGCAACGTGGTCTCGGCCGAGGGGGTCCGCGCCCTGGTCGACGCCGGCGCGGACATCGTGAAGGTGGGGGTGGGACCGGGCGCCATGTGCACGACGCGGATGATGACCGGGGTGGGCCGGCCGCAGTTCTCGGCCGTGCTCGAGTGCGCGGCGACCGCGCGTGACATGGGGACCCACGTGTGGGCCGACGGCGGCGTGCGCTACCCCCGTGACGTCGCGCTCGCGCTGGCCGCCGGGGCGTCCGCGGTGATGATCGGGTCCTGGTTCTCCGGCACGCACGAGTCCCCCGGGGACATGCACGTGGACGCCGACGGCCGCGCCTACAAGGAGAGCTTCGGCATGGCCAGCGCGCGCGCGGTCGCGAGTCGCACCACCGGCGAGACACCGTTCGACCGGGCGCGCAAGGGGCTCTACGAGGAGGGGATCTCCTCCAGCCGCATGTACCTCGACCCCGAGCGCCCGGGCGTGGAGGACCTGGTCGACCAGATCTGCGCCGGTGTCCGTTCGGCCTGCACCTACGCCGGCGCGCGGACGTTGGAGGAGCTGCACGAGCGCGCCGTCGTGGGCATCCAGTCAGCGGCCGGGTTCCACGAGGGCCGGCCGCTGCCTGCCGGGTGGTGAGGTCACTCGCGAGGGGTCGGGAGGCCCCCGACACCCCGGCGAAGCAGAGGAGCTGGTGACCCCTCGGCGGTCAGGCGGCGGGACGGCGGGCGAAGTTCTGCACCACCACCCACGTGCCCTGGTCGGCGTCCCAACGGACACCGACGCCGCTCGCGGTGGGGCGCGGGCTGAGGATGTTGTGACGGTGCGCCGTGGAGTGCATCCACAGTCGCACGATCGCCCGTGCTCCGTAGCCGGGCGGCACCTCGGCGAGGTTCTCCGAGGCATACTTCGCGCGACAGCGGTTCAGCAGCCGGTCGAGGTTGCTGTGCTCGAGGACGTCGCGGCGCGTCAGCGAGTCCACCCAGCGCGAGGAGAAGTCGTTCACGCAGGCCTGGAAGCGCACCGGGTGCAGGCCGTGCGCCTCGCGGCGGTGGTTGACGACCGCGAGGATCCGCGTGGCGAGGTGGTTCTCGCGCGCCGCGAGGCTGACGGCCGCGACCGGTCGGGTCTCGGCGGTCACCGCCGGCGCGGGGCCGGCGGCGGTGCTGGCCGTCGTCCCGAGTGCGGGCGCCAGCGCCAGCGTGGTGGCGGCAGCTGCGACCCAGCGCAGCCCGCGACGGGCGTGCATCGCCATCTGACCCCTCCCAAAGGTCACCGGACGGACAATCCGACCGTAGCGGCAGCGTCCTCGTGTGACCGGAGTTCACGAAAGTTTTGCCTGGGGAGGGAGTGGCGCGCTTGACGCGGGGCGGTGCCGCGTTCAGCGCCGGCGCGGGCGGCGCCGTGGGCCGGGCGCCGGCGCCGGGCGCGGTGCGCGCCGCTGCTCGGCCACCGGGCCGCTCCGCGAGCTGCGCGCGGTCCGGCCGCGGACGATGCCGATGAACGTCTCCAGGCGCGGGTCGTCGTCCGACTCGCGCCACACCAAGGCGATCCGGGTCGCCGCCACTCCCGTGACCGGGACGGCGGTCACGTCCTTGCGGTGGTGCAGGCGGGCGACCGCCGCGGGCAGCACCAGCACGCCAGCATCGGCGGCGACGCTCTCCACCGCCTGGGCCAGCGACATCGACGGCACCGGGTGGCGGGTGCCCTCCCGGACCTCGGTGGCGAGGTCGCGCCACTCCGGCACCGTCTCCGGGTCCTGGAGCAGGTGCTCCTCGGCCAGGTCGGCCACCGCGATCTCGTCGTACGCCGCGACCGGGTGCTCGGTGCTCACCACCACGACCGGCCGCTCGCTCCACAACGGGATCAGGTGCAGGCCGGTCCGGTCGACAGGCAGCCGCACGAAGGCCATGTGCACCGTGCCGTCGCGTACGCCGGAGAGCTGGTCGTGCTGGGCGACCGGCACCAGCTCCAGGGGTGACCGGGGCAGTCGGGTGCGCCAGGCCCGGACCCACCTGTCGGGCACCACTCCCGTCACGAAGGCGACCCGGAAGGGTGGGCCGGGCGCCGGTTCACCCCGGCCGGAAGGCGCGTCCACGCCGCGACGGTACCCGCCTCACCTGCTCAGCTCGCCATGGGCGCGCGCCTGCGCCTCGCGGCCGAGCCGCTCGCCCCAGGCCTCCGCGCGCGCGAGCTCCCCGGGCAGCAGGGGTCCGGCGAGGTCCTCGACGTAGAAGCTGACCGGTTTGGCCGCCGCCGCGAACCCGGAGTGCCGCGTCAGCTGCGCGGCCTTGCGCGCCGCGGACCCCGGCAGGTGCCGGCCCTTGCCGACGCGCGTGTCGAAGGCGGCCACCAGCTCCGAGTGCGGACCCTTGTGGAGAGCCTCGAGCCACTCGCGCAGTCCGCGTTCGGTGCGGGTGTTCGCGGCGCCCTGGTGCACCGCGTCGACGCGGGTACTGGGTCGCGACAGGCTGAAGGCGTGGGTGGGTCCGCCGACCACGACGAGGTCGAGGAGCTCGGCGATGGCGTCGGGCGCCTCGAGCACGTCGACGACCTCGACGGTCAGGTAGTTCTCGAGGCCGGCGGCCACTGCGCGCGCCACCTTCGCGGTGTTGCCGAACCACGTCTCGTAGACCACCAGTGCCTTCATGACTGTGCCCTCGCAGCGGTGGGCCTTGCCGAGCGGACCGCCAGCACCATCACCAGGATCCCGATCGCGACGATCACACCGCCGCCGATGAGCGTGCCGGTCGCGAAGCGTCCGGCGCCGGGGAACGTGAACCCGACCGCGGCGTCGATCGCCACCGGCGCGGCGCCGTCGGGACGCATCGCCACCAGCGTCCAGCTGCCGGTGCGTGTGGGCCAGGTCAGCACCTGCTCACCGCTGCCCGCCGCGCGCGCCACCCAGATGCCGGCGGCCACGGGCGGCGTGGGACGGGCCCCCAGGGCACCCGGCTCGGTCAGGCGGCTGCGTGGCTGCCCGACGTCGGTGACCCTGGTGTAGCTGACCCCGGCCAGGTAACGGTCCACGTCGGAGGTCCGGCCGATGCCCAGGAACACCGGGCCGCCGCCCACGGCGCGCGCGGAGATCTTGAACCGGCCGAGCACGTTGCGCGGTACCCACTGCGTCGCGGCGGTCGTCGCGATGGTGAACGGCTGCGACACCACCGCGTGGCCCGGCGAGGAGTAGGCCATGCGCGGCGACATGTAGTAGCCCTGGGCGTCCTTGGCGGCAGGCCCGGCGACGGCGACCGTCGTACCGACGGCGAGCAGCCCGCCGCCGAGGAGCACCGCGAGCACGCCCAGCACCAGGGCCACGATCCGGCCGGCGGTCCACCGGCTCGTCGGGGGCGCGGCCGGCACGGGCCGCTGCGATGCCTCTCCCGGCGTGCCGGGCGGCTCGGTCGGCGGCGCAGGGGCCGCCTCGGGACCCGCTTCCGGGGCGGGCGCGGGAGCCGACGCCCCCGGCGATGCGGGCGCGCTCCGGGTCAGCACCAGCCGGGCGTCCGGCTCGTCGGGCCCCATGTCCAGGCGGAACGGCGGGTACCGGTCGGTCATCAGGCCCGCATAGGCGGCAACCCGGAGCACCCAGCGGTTCAGCCCCAGGACCAGGTCGAAGAGCGCGCGCGGGTAGCTGCCGGTGACCAGCAGGGTCACCGCGGCGATCAGCACGAGCAGCCCGATCAGGCCGCCGCCGCTGCTCGGCCCCCACGACACCTCCGTCGTGCGGTCGACCGCCCACGCGCCGCCACCGAGGAAGAACGCGAGCACCAGGTAGTGCGGGAGCGCCAGCAGCCACCACTTCACGAGCACCAGCCCGCGCGACAGGTGCTCGGGGTAGCCGATCTGCAGGTGGGCCGGGTAGTCGGGTACCTCGGCGAGGGTGAACGGCGGGTACCGGTCGGTCCCGAGCGCGCCGTAGGCGAAGTAGGCCACCCGCCAGCTCCACCGCAGCACGCCGACGTTGAAGTCGAAGATCACCCGCGGGTAGTGACCGGTGAACAGGATCGAGAAGAACGCCACCACGCTCAGGAGCGCGAAGCACGGCCAGAGCACCGCGAGCACCAGCACGTGCGGGATGGCCATCGCCCACTTGACCAGCCACAGCCAGCGGTTGAGGGACGGATCGAGATCCGCGCTGACCCGGACCGGGTACGGCGCGACGCCTTGTGTGCTCATGGTTGGCCTCCGTAACGATGCCCAGAGCCGGCGATTCCACGCTCGCGTGCGCGCTCGTACGACGGGAGGTGCGGAGGTCACGGCGCCGGAGGACCAACGCCCCGCCCACAGGGGTCGGGACCTTCGGCCCTGCCCGGCACTCCGCCCGGGATGAGTCGATGGGGTCACCGGACCGGGGGCGGTATCTGCGGTCGCATCACGCATCGGCCGTGCCGGACCGCCCCCGGGCCGGTGGCAGGGTGAGCGCACGGGACCGGAGGGTGAGCACCATGAGCGCGACCAAGACGTGGAATGTCGAGATCTTCATCGGCGAGCGGGACCACCACACCTACGCCGAGGCCCGGCTCGTGCCCAACCGTGAGACGACCCTGGTCGGCACCGGCCAGGCCCGGCTCAACCCGACCGACCGTGACGTGCCCGAGATCGGCGACGAGCTGGCGGTGGCCCGCGCGCTCTCCGACCTGGCGCACCGGCTGCTGGCCGCCGGCGCCGACGACATCGAGGCGATGACGCACGAGCGCGTCTCCCTGCCGCGCTGACCGCCCTCACGATCCGCGCGCGCGACGCTTCGAGCCGCGCGCGCGGAGGGGTGAGCGGCTCAGCGAGAGCCGGGGCGCTCGACGGTTGCGTCGGGTCCGGGGAACACCAGCGCCTCCTGGTCGCTGTCGGACCAGCGCACCAGGAACGGGGGCGTGCCGTTCTCGCCGTGGGCCTCGAGTATCTCCGCCACTCGCTCGGGCTCCCCGACGTGGTGGCTGCGGACGACCAGCTGATCTCCTGCTACGGCGTGCATGACGCCTCCTCACTCGTACGGCTCTGCCGCCCAGGCTCGCTGAGCGGCCGCGCCCTCCGTAGGGGCGAAGGTCCCGCCGTGGTGCCGCGGGCCGGCCCGGGACCATCGGCACTGGGCGCCCGGGTGGGGCGCCGTGATGCTGGCGACATGGGCGCCGGCACGGACGCAGCACGCATGCAGGCATGGGCGGTGGCCGGGCCGGGGTCCGCGGCGCTGCTGGAGCCGGTGGAGCTGCCGGTGCCCGAACCGGCCGCGGACGAGGTGCTGGTGCGGGTCGAGGCATGCGGCGTCTGCCGCACCGACCTGCACCTGGCCGAGGGGGACCTTCCGCCGCGGCGGCCCGGCACCGTGCCCGGTCACGAGGCGGTGGGCGAGGTGATCGCGGCCGGGTCGGCCGTGCGGACGCTCGAGCCGGGCACCCGCGTCGGTGTCGCCTGGCTGTACCGCACGTGCGGACAGTGCCGGTGGTGCCGCACGGGCGCGGAGAACCTCTGCCTGGCCTCGGAGTACACCGGCTGGGACCACGACGGCGGCTTCGCGGAGTACGTCGTCGTGCCGGCCGCGTACGCCTACCCGCTGCCCGAGGCCATGGCGGCGGCCGCCGCCGCGCCACTGCTGTGCGCCGGCATCATCGGCTACCGCGCGCTGCGGCGGGCACACGTGCCCGCCGGGGGAAGGCTCGGCCTCTACGGGTTCGGCGCCAGCGCCCACCTCACCGCGCAGATCGCGCTCGCGCAGGGCAGCGAGGTGCACGTGCTCACCCGCGGCGAGGACGCCCGTGCGCTGGCACTCGAGCTGGGGGCGGCGTCCGCCGCGGGTCCCCGGGACCGGCCGCCGGTGCCGCTGGACTCGGCGATCGTGTTCGCGCCCGCCGGGGAGCTCGTGCTCGATGCCCTGGAGGCCCTGGACCAGAACGGCACGCTGGCGCTGGCCGGCATCCACATGAGCGACGTACCCGCGCTCGACTACCAGCGTCACCTCTTCCGGGAGCGCACCCTGACCACGGTGACCGCCAACACCCGGGCCGACGGCGAGGAGCTGCTGCGTCTCGCGGCGGCCCTCGGCGTGCGGCCGCACGTCGCGGAGTATCCGTTCACGGAGGCCGACCGGGCGCTGCGCGACCTGCGTGACGGCCGGTTCGCGGGAGCCGCCGTCCTCGTGCGCAGCTGACCACGGGGCCGGACCCGGGGACCTTCGGCACTGGGGGTGCGATGTCGGGGACGGGTGTCATGGGGGCAGGAGGCCGACATGTCCATCCTGAGTGCCACCCCCTCCGCCACGCTCCGGTTCCTGGGCGCCGCGGGCACCGTGACGGGGAGCAAGTTCCTCGTCGAGGCTGAGGGCGCTCGGCTGCTGGTGGACTGCGGTCTCTTCCAGGGACCGCGGGAGTGGCGACGGCGCAACTGGGCGCCGCTCCCGGTCGACCCCGCCTCGGTGGACGCGGTCGTGCTCACCCACGCGCACCTCGACCACTGCGGCTACCTCCCGCTGCTGGTGCGCAACGGCTTCCGCGGCCCGGTCCTCTGCACGCCGGCGACCGGCCGGCTGGCGGCCCTGGTGCTGCGCGACGCCGCCCACCTGCAGGAGGACGAGGCCGAGCTCGCCAACCGGGGTGGCTACTCCAAGCACGCGCCCGCACTCCCGCTGTTCGACAGCGCCGACGCCGAGCGGGCGCTGACCCTGCTGCGGCCGGTCGAGCACGACACCCCCGTGGACGTCGCCCGGGGGTGCAAGCTGGTGCTGCGACGCGCGGGCCACATCCTCGGCTCGGCCTTCGTGGAGCTCGAGGTGCACGGCTTGCGGGTGCTGTTCTCCGGGGACATGGGCCGCGGCAGCCATCCGTTGCTGCGGCCGCCGGAGCCGCCCGGTCCCGCCGACGTGGTGGTGGTGGAGTCGACGTACGGCGACCGCGAGCACCAGCCGGACGGGGGCGGCGACCTGGCCGCGGTGATCCGGCGCACCGCGCATCGCGGAGGGGTGACCCTCCTGCCCGCGTTCGCGATCGACCGCACGGCCGTGCTGCTCATGGCGTTGGCGCGGATGAAGTTCGACGGCATGATCCCGGACCTGCCGGTCCACGTGGACAGCCCGATGGCGCTGCACGCGCTCGAGGTCTACCGCGAAGCCATCGCCGCCCGTGACCCCGACGTGCGCCCCGAGATCGGAACCACCGCGCACCAGCTCGAGCCGCGCGGGCTCCGGCTGGTGCCGTCGGCAGAGGGCTCCGAGCGGCTGAACCGTCCGGCGCAGCCGTGCGTGATCGTCTCCGCCTCCGGGATGGCGACCGGGGGTCGGGTGCTCCATCATCTGGCCGCGCAGCTGCCGGATCCGCGCAACACCGTGGTCCTCACCGGCTTCCAGGTCCCGGGCACACGCGGTCGCGCGCTGGCCGACGGAGCCCGGCAGCTGAAGATCCACGGCCGCTACGTGCCGGTGCGCGCGGAGGTGGAGCAGGTGCGCGGCTACTCGGCGCACGCAGATGCCGGCGGGCTCGAGCGCTGGCTGTCGGAGCTCCCCGCCCCGGACACCGTCTTCGTGGTGCACGGGGAGCCGGACGCGGCCGAAGCGCTCGCCGCACGGCTCGACGCGAACCTGGGCTGGAACACGGTCGTCCCGCGCTATCTGGAGAAGGTCCGCCTGCAGAGAAGAGACGTCGATGAACCCCACCGGTGACCACAGGATCGTGCTGGTCGGCGTCGACGGGACCGAGGACGGGGACCGGGCGATCCGCTATGGCGTGGACGCGGCGCTCGCGGAGGACCGCGGCGTCCGGCTGGTGCACGTGATCCACGAGGCCGTCCCCCTCAACCCGATGCTCCCGTTCTTCAGCCGGGAGACCCTGCAGGAGGTCGGCGCCCGGGTCCTGGGGCAGGCACGTGCCTGCGCCGAGGAGGTGGCCGCGGGCCGGCCGATGCACGTCGAGGCGGTGATCGCCCGCGGTCCGCGCGCGAGCGCACTGCTCTCCCACGCCGCTGACGCCGCCCTGATCGTGCTCGGCGTCCGCGCCTCGACGGCCGCGCGGATCTGGACCGGGTCCACCACCACCGCAGTCGCCGCCCGGGCGCACTGCCCGGTGATCGCGGTGCCGGAGCAGTGGGACGCCGCGCAGCCGCACCGGCGGGTGGTGGCCGGTGTGGACGGGTCACCGGCGTCCGCGGACGTCCTGCGCGCGGCCTTCGGAGCCGCGCAGCAGCGGCGCGCCAGGCTGCTGGTGCTGCACGCGTGGCGGCCGACCGGGCAGTACGACGCGGCGATCGGTGGCCGTGCGGCTGCCGAGACCTGGCAGCGGCAGACCGAGCGGGCGGTGTGGGACCTGGTCGCCGGGTGGCGCGGCGACTACCCGGAGGTCGACGTCGAGGTCGAGCTGCGTTACCAGGACGCCGTGGTCGCGCTCGCGGACGCGGCCCGTGAGGCCGACCTGGTGGTGCTGGGCCGCCGCGGCGAGCGCGCGCCCTTCGGGCTGTCGCTCGGGTCCCGGGCCCGGACGATGCTGCGGGTGGCGGACTGCCCGGTCGAGATCGTCCCCGCCCCGAAGGCGGAGTACGGCGAGATCCCGCGCCAGGCGGTCACGCGGGAGACCGGCGACGTCTCGCAGCACACATGACCAACGGCACTGGCCGCGGGACGGCCGCCGGGGCGACGGTGGCGTGAGGGGCCGTCCGCACGGAGGAGGCCGAGGGTGGTGTTCGAGGACCGCGTCGAGGCGGGGCGTCGGCTCGGAGACCGGCTGCGGGACCGCCACGAGCACGAGGTCGTCGTGCTCGGTCTGCCGCGCGGCGGCGTGCCGGTCGCCGCGCAGGTCGCCGCGACGTTGGCGGCGCCGCTGGACGTCGTCGTGGTGCGCAAGCTGGGCATGCCCGATCAGCCCGAGCTGGCGATGGGGGCTGTGGGCGAGGGCGGCGTCCGGCTGCTCGACGAGGACCTCGTGAGACGCGCAGGTGTGCGTTCCGAGACGGTGGCCGCCGTGGAGCAGCGCGAACGTGCCGAACTCGCCCGTCGGGTGCACCGACTGCGCCGCGGCAGCCCGCCGCTGGACCTGACCGGCCGCACCGCGATCGTGGTCGACGACGGGATGGCGACCGGCGCGACCGCCCGGGTGGCGTGCACGGTGGCGCGTCACCGCGGGGCGGCCCGGGTCGTGCTGGCGGTGCCGGTGGCCCCTGCGGAGTCGGTCGCGCTGGTGCGGGAGGCCGACGACGTCGTCTGCCTGGACACGCCGCACCCGTTCCACGCCGTCGGCATGCACTACCGCGACTTCTCGCCGGTCACCGAGGAGGGCGTCGCCCGGACACTGGCGCGCCGGGGGCGGACCGGCCGGCCCGGGGTGGACGTCGAGGTCACGATGCCGGTGGACGGCGTACGGCTGGCCGGGCGTCTGCGGGTGCCCGGCGCCGCCCGCGGCCTGGTGCTGTTCGCGCACGGGAGCGGCAGCAGCCGGCTGAGCCCCCGGAACCGGTACGTCGCCGACGAGCTGCACCGCGCCGGGCTGGGGACCCTGCTCTTCGACCTGCTCACCGACGAGGAGGCGCGGGACCGGGCTCACGTCTTCGATGTGGACCTGCTCACCAGGCGCCTGGTCGCGGTGACCGGGTGGGTCACCTCGCACCCCGCTGCCCTCGGACTGCGGATCGGCTACTTCGGCGCGAGCACCGGCGCGGCGGCCGCGCTGGGGGCCGCGACCGTGACGGACGTGCCGGTCTCGGCCGTCGTGTCGCGCGGTGGCCGGCCGGACCTCGTCGGCGCGCGCCTGGCCAGGGTCACCGCGCCGACCATGCTCGTCGTCGGCGGCGCGGACACCCAGGTCCTTGCGCTGAACCGGGCGGCGCAGGCGCTGCTGCGCTGCGAGAACCGGCTCGAGGTGGTTCCCGGCGCCACGCACCTGTTCGAGGAGGCCGGCACGCTGCGCACGGTCGCCGAGCTGGCCGCCGGGTGGTTCGCCCGGCATCTCGGAGCCCCGGCGCCGGCGGTGGCGGGAGAGGCGCGATGACGGAGGCGAGGCGGGGCACACGGGTCCGTAGGGGGTATGCATGAGTGAGACGTGGGGACGGGCGCGCAGGGAGCTCGACGGCCTGCCGGGCGGGCGAGGGCTGAACATCGCCTACGAGGCCGTCGACCGGCACGTGGCGCGCGGCGACGGGGACCGGGTGGCGCTGCGGCTCGTCGCGGTCGACGAGCAGGTCAGCGAGGTGACCTACCGTCGAGCTCGCCGCGCAGACCAGCCGGTTCGCCCACGTGCTCGACACCCTGGGCGTCGGCCCGGGCGAGGTGGTGTTCTCCCTGCTCGGCCGCGGGTTGGAGACCTTCGTGACCGCGCTGGGCACGCTCAAGCACCGCAGCGTCTTCTCCCCGCTGTTCGCGGCGTTCGGGCCCGAGCCGGTGCGCGAGCGGCTCCGGCTGGGCGACGGGCGGGTGCTGGTCACCACCCCGGAGCTGTACCGCCGCAGGATCGCTCCCCATCCGCGACGACCTGCCCGGCCTGGAGCACGTGCTGCTCGTGGACGCGGCCGGTGTGCCCGGCACCGAGTCCTACGCGGACCTGCTGGCCGACGCGCAGGACCACTACGCGATCGGGCCCACCGCGCCGGAGACCGTGGCGCTGCTGCACTTCACCAGCGGCACGACGGGCACGCCCAAGGGCGCGCTGCACGTGCACGAGGCCGTCGTCGCCCACCACGCCACGGGCCGTTCGGCGCTCGACCTGCGCGAGGGCGACGTCTTCTGGTGCACCGCCGACCCGGGCTGGGTCACCGGCACGTCCTACGGCATCATCGCGCCGCTCACCCACGGCGTCACGCTGGTCTGCGACGCCGGGGAGTTCGACGCCCGCCGCTGGTACCGCATCCTCGAGCGGGAGCGGGTCACCGTCTGGTACACCGCGCCCACCGCCCTGCGCATGCTGATGCGGGTCGGCGCCGAGCTGGCGCGCGCCACCGACCTGTCCGCGCTGCGGCACGTCGCCAGCGTCGGCGAGCCGCTCAACCCCGAGGTGGTCGTGTGGGGCGCAGGAGACGTTCGGCGTACCGGTGCACGACAACTGGTGGCAGACCGAGACCGGCGCGATCATGATCAGCAACCGGCCGGCCTGGCAGGTCCGGCCCGGGCTCGATGGGCGTGCCGGTGCCCGGGCGTGGAGGCCGCGGTGCTCGCGCGCGGCGAGCCGACGGCCGCGCCGCCGGTGGTCGACGGCGCGGTCCGGGAGGTGCGTCGAGCCGGGCGTCGACCGGCGAGCTGGCGCTGCGGCCCGGCTGGCCGTCGATGTTCCGCGGCTACCTGCGACGAGGAGGAGCGCTACCACGCCTGCTTCGCCGGCGGCTGGTACCTCACCGGCGACCTGGCGCCCGCGCGACGCGGACGGCTACTTCTGGTTCGTCGGGCGCGCCGACGACGTGATCAAGTCCGCCGGCCACCTGGTCGGCCCGTTCGAGGTGGAGAGCGTGCTGATGGAGCACCCGGCGGTCGCCGAGGCCGGCGTGATCGGCAAGCCGGACCCGGTCGCCGGCGAGCTCGTCAAGGCGTTCGTCACCCTGCGGCCCGGCTTCGAGCCGACCGAGGACCTGCGCATGGAGCTGCTCGCGTTCGGACGCCGGCGGCTCGGGTCGGTGGCGCCCCGCGAGATCGCCTTCGACCAGCACCTGCCGCACACCCGCAGCGGCAAGGTGATGCGCCGGCTGCTCAAGGCCCGGGAGCTCGGCCTGCCCGAGGGCGACCTGTCGACGCTGGAGCGTGCGTCGATGACCCGCGCCGCGTCGAGGGCACGGGGCACGGCACGCGGACGCCGACGGTCGAGCACCGGCTCGAGCCTGCTGCGGCAGATGCTGGCGATCCGGCGGTTCGAGGAGCGCTGCGTCGAGCTGTACAGCGCCGCCAAGATCCGCGGCTTCCTGCACCTCGGCATCGGCGAGGAGGCCGTCGCCGTCGGCGTCCTGCGGGCCGCTGGACGCCGACGACGCGGTCGTCTGCGACCTACCGCGAGCACGGCCACGCGCTGGCCCGCGGCATGCCGATGGACGTCGGTGATGGCCGAGATGTTCGGCAAGGTCACCGGCTGCAGCCGCGGCCGCGGCGGCTCGATGCACCTGTTCGACGCGGCACCGCCGGTTCTACGGCGGCAACGCGATCGTCGGCGGCGGCCTCCCGCTCGCGGTCGGGCTCGCGCTGGCCGACCGGCTGCACCGGCCGGACCCGCGGTGACCGCCTGCTTCTTCGGCGACGGCGCGGTCGCCGAGGGCGAGTTCCACGAGTCGCTCGAACCTGGCCGCGCTCTGGCAGCTGCCGGTGCTGTTCTGCTGCGAGAACAACCTCTACGCGATGGGCACCGCGCTGGAGCGCGCGCACGCCGCAGACCGACCTGGCGCTGCGCGCCGCGTCCTACGGCATGGCCGCCTGGCCGGTCGACGGCATGGACGTGCTCGCGGTCGAGGAGGCCGCCCGCCGCGCGGTGGACCGCATCCGGGGCGGCGGCGGCCCGTGCTTCCTGGAGCTGCGCACCTACCGGTTCCGCGCGCACTCCATGTACGACCCCGAGCGCTACCGGGACAAGGCCGAGGTGGCGCGGTGGCGGGAGCGCGACCCGATCGAGCTGCTGGCGGCGCGGATGACCGAGGCGGGCGAGCTGGCCGCCGAGCGACCGGGAGGCGATGACCGCCGAGCTCGCAGGCCGAGATCGACCGAGCGGTCGCGGCGGCCGAGGCGGCGCCGCCTCGAGCCGGTCGAGGACCTGACCCGGTTCGTGCTCACGGAGCCGGAGGACTGACATGGTCACCGATGGCCACAGCGCGACCCCGAGCAGGCGGCGGAACCGATCCAGACGACCTACCGGGAGGCGCTGCGCGAGGCGCCTCCGCGAGGCGCTGCGGGAGCGACGAGCGGCGTCTTCCTGATGGGCGAGGACGTCGGCCGCTACGGCGGCTGCTTCGCGGTCAGCCTGGGCCTGCTGGAGGAGTTCGGGCCCGAGCGGATCCGGGACACCCCGCTGTCGGAGTCGGCGTTCGTCGGCGCCGGCATCGGCGCCGCGATGGCGGGCATGCGCCCGATCGTCGAGATCATGACCGTGAACTTCAGCCTGCTGGCGCTGGACCAGATCCTGAACAACGCCGCCACCCTGCTGCACATGTCCGGCGGCCAGTTGCACGTGCCGCTGGTGATCCGGATGACGCACCGGCGCCGGCCGGCAGGTCGCCGCGCAGCACTCGCACAGCCTCGAGGGCTGGTACGCGCACATCCCCGGCCTCAAGGTCGTCGCCCCCGCCACGCTCGAGGATGCCCGCGGCATGCTCTGCGACCGCGCTGCAGGACCCCGACCCGGTGCTCATCTTCGAGCACGGCTCGCTCTACACGCTGCAGGGCGCGCTGGCCGCCGACGCCGGGCGCCGTCGACATCGACCACGCGGCGGTGCGCCGCCCGGGCACGCGACCTGACCCTCGTCACCTACGGCGGCACGCTGCCGCAAGGCGCTCGACGCCGCCGAGACGCTGGCCGCGCGAGGGCGTCGAGGCCGAGGTCGTCGACCTGCGCACGCTGCGGCCGCTCGACGACGCGACCATCGATCGCCTCGGTGCGCGCGCACCCACCGGCCGTCGTCGTCGACGAGGGCTGGCGCACCGGCAGCCTCGCGGCCGAGGTCAGCGCACGGATCACCGAGCAGGGCTTCTACGACCTCGACGCGCCGGTCGAGCGGGTCTGCTCGGCGGAGGTGCCGATGCCCTACGCCACGGCACCTGGAGGAGGCCGCGCTGCCCGCAGCCGGCCGGATCGTCGCCGCGGCCCGCGAGGCGGTGGGCGCGAGTGGCCGAGTTCACGATGCCCGTCGCTCGGCGCCGACATGGACGAGGGGACCGTGCTGGAGTGGCTGGTCCAGCCCGGGGACGAGGTGCACCGGGGCGACGTCGATCGCGGTCGTCGACACCGACAAGGCGGCCATCGAGGTCGAGTCCTTCGACGACGGCGTCGTGGCCGCGCTGCTGGTCGACCCGGGACACCGGGTCGCGGTCGGCACCCCGCTGGCCACGATCGCCACCGCGTGCGGCCGATCCGGACCCGAGCCGGAGCAGCCGCGGCGCGGCCGAGGCGCCGCGCCCGCCGTGCCCGGTCCCCGCGGACCGGGCACCGACGGCGTCGAGGACGAGACCGGGCACGGCCGGACGCCCGATCACCCGCGCCGGCGTGGCCGCGCCGACGGCAGGCAGGCCGCCGAGGCCGCGTCGCCCGTACGCCCGACGGCTGGCGCCCGAGCTCGGGATCGACCTCGCCGAGGTCCCGGCACCGGGGCCGGCGGAGCGGTCCGGGCCGAGACGTCCGCGTGCCGCGCCGGAGCGCCAGAGCCGCGCGCCGCACCGGACAGCCGCGACGCCGCCGGCCGTGCCGGCGACCGTGCCGCGCCGCGGCCGCGCCGGGATCGGGGCCGGCCACGCGCACCGGCCGGCCCATCGCCGCGCTGATGGCCGGGCCAAGCGGGAGATCCCGCACTACTACGTCGCCACCACCGTCGACCTGGCGCGCCGCCGAGCTGGCTGCGGCGAGCGCAACCGCGACCGTGACGGTCGCGGAGCGGATCGTCCCGGCCGCGCTGCTGCTCAAGGCCGCCGCGCTCGCCGCCGCGCGGCTGCCCGGAGCTGAACGGCTACTGGAGCGATGACCAGTTCCTGCCCGGCGGACGGCGTTCACCTCGGGCTCGCGGTGTCGCTGCGCGGCGGCGCGCTGGTCGCCCCGGCGCATCCACGGCGCCGCCGACCTGACGCTCGCCGAGCTGATGCGCCGGCTGCGGGACCTGGTCGACCCGCGCCCGCGCCGGCCGGCTCGCGCGGCCGGAGCTGGCCGACCCGACCCTCACCGTGACCGACCTCGGCGACCAGGGCGTGGAGGAGGTGCTCGGGGTGATCTACCCGCCGCAGGTCGCCCTACGTCGGCTTCGGGAAGATCGCCGAACGGCCTGGGCGGTCGACGGCCTGCTCGGCGTGCGCCCCGTCGTCGCCTCACCCTGGCCGGCGACCACCGGGCCACCGACGGATACACCGGCGCCCGCTTCCTGGCCACGATGACGGCTGCTGCAGCACACCGGAGGACCTGTGACGACAACCGTCCCCGGACGAGGCCCGCCACCTGATCGGCACGGCCGTCGGCGGATCGTCCCGGACGCCGACCTGGCCGGCCTCGCCCCCGACGCGCGACCTGCGAGACGAGCTGGAGCTCGACTCGCTGGACTTCCTCCGCTTGTCGAGATCTTCACCCAGCGCACCGGCAGGCGTATCGACGAGGAGGATTACCCACAGCTGGCCACGCTGGCCAGCGCCGCGACCTTCCTCGCCGGACGGGCCGCGCGGAGCCGGTAGGACTAGCAGCACGCAGGGGAGGGGAACGACGATGAGCGGAACCGGACGTGGACCCGGCGCCGGACGCGGCCTGGTCCGCGCCCCGAGCAGCCGGGGAACCGCCAGTGACACGCCGTTCGGGGTGGGGATCCCGCTCGGACGGTGGCACGGGGTGTCGCTGCGCGCGCACTGGTCGGTGCTCATCGTGCTGGTGCTGTTCGCCTGGCTGCTGGCCGAGCTGGAGCTCCCCACGATGCTGCCGGGGGAGACCCGGACGGCTTACTGGGTCGCGGGTGTGGTGAGCGCGCCGGTCTTCTTCGCCACCCTGTTCGCGCACGAGCTCGCGCACGCGGTGACCTCCCAGCGGTTCGGTATGCGCGTGGAGCGGATCACGCTGTGGATGCTCGGCGGCATGACCGAGCTCGACGGCGAGCCGCCCTCGCCCAAGGCCGACGCGCTCATCGCCGCCTCGGGGCCGCTGACCAGCCTGGGCATCGCGGGCGTCACCGGCGCACTCGCCTGGGCCATCGGCGGGCAGAGTCTGGTGGTCGCGGTGCTCGCGTGGCTGGCGCAGATCAACCTGGTGCTGGCGGTGTTCAACCTGCTGCCCGGCGCGCCTCTCGACGGGGGCCGGCTTCTCCGCGCGCTGCTGTGGTGGCGCTACCACGACCGGGTGCGCGCCACCCGCTCGGCCGCGACGGCCGGGCGGGGGCTCGGCTTCATGCTGGTCGCCCTCGGCTTCCTCGAGGTCCTGGCAGGCGGCCCGTTCGGCCTGTGGTTGGCCCTCGTCGGTTGGTTCGTCCTCTCCGGCGCCAACAGCGAGCGGTACTCCGTGCACGCGGAGAAGCTGCGCGGCCTCCGGGTCGGGGACGCGGTCGGTCGCCCACCGGTGACCGCCGGCGACTGGTGGACGGTGGAGCAGTTCCTCGACCGGCTGACGCCCCAGCAGGCCACCCAGCCGGTGTTCCCGCTCGTCGACGTGGACGGGGGGCTCACCGGCGTGATCGCGGTCTCCAGCCTGGCGGCGGTGCCGCCCGCGGACCGGGCCACCACGCGGCTGGCCGACCTCCGCGGACGGCCGGCCGCCGTCGTGGAGCCGGACCTGCCGCTGCCGGACGTCATGCTCTCCCTGCACCTGCGGGGCGGGACCGTGATCGTCGTGGACCATGGCCGCCCCGTCGGCGTGGTGACCTACGACGACCTGGCCCGCGACGTCCAGCTGGCCGAGCTCGGGTGGGACGGCCGACGGCACCCCGGCGCGGCGTAGCCAGGGTCAGGACTTGTTGCCCGGCTCGTTGCGCCGCGCGTCGAACGTCTTGTGGCCGTTCGGGCACTCCGGGATGGTGTCGCCCTCGGTGACGTGCACCTTCTCGCTGCACGAGGCGCAGTAGAAGTCGCCGGTCTTCTGGGCCATCTCCCCTGCCTTGGCCGCCATGGCCGTCCCCCTTCTCGTGGGTGTCGTCGCGTGGTACCCGCGTCGCAGGCGCCGAAACCGCCGGGTCGCAGAGCAAGGACGGACGGTACGGCGACGTCGTGAAACCGGGACAGGGGGGTACCGAGAGAGTGCATCGACCACGACACGGAAGGGACGGAAGGGAAGGTCATGGCAGAGCAGTCGGGGAACCAGACGCCGAACACACCGGACGTGAGCGAGACCGAGCTTCGCCAGACCAAGGTCGACGACCTGCGCCGCCAGGCGACGGATGCCGGGGTGCGCGGCACCTCCGACATGCGCAAGGAGGAGCTGGTGCAGGCGGTCGTCGACGCCCGCACCTCCGGCGGGGCCGACGCGGGTGCCGGACCGGACGGCGGTCACCTGCGGACCGGGGAGCAGACCTCGAGGTCCCTGAAGTACGCCCAGGAGGTCACCTCGACCGACGAGGAGCCCGAGCGTCCCGGTCGCAGCCTCGCCACCACGCACCACGAGGTCATCCGGCAGTGGGCCGAGGCACGTGGCGCGCGTCCGGCCACCGTCGAAGGCACCGAGCACGGGGACCACCTCGGCGTGCTGCGGTTCGAGTTCGGGGAGCCCGGCGACTCCGGTGAGAACCTGCGCGAGGTCGGCTGGGAGGAGTGGTTCGACACCTTCGACAGGCGCGAGCTCAACTTCATCTACCAGGAGCAGACCAGCGACGGGACCCAGAGCAACTTCTTCCGGCTGGAGAGTCCGCACCGCGAGGACGCCTGAGCCTTCCACTGTGACCCACCAGACCGGGGCCGGGTCCGCGTTCGCGCCCGCCACGGGCGCGGTGCTCCTACGATCGAGATGTGCCGGCGAAGAAGAGCTACTCGCAGGCCTACGTCGACAGCGTCCGTGCCCGCGTCGAGGCCCAGGTCGAGAGGTACCGCAGGGCCGCAGACGGCGCGCGCCAGCCGGGTGAGCCCAAGCCGCCCGCCGGGTCGGCGTTCGCCTTGCTCGAGCCGGTGTTCTTCAACAACCTCCTGCTTGCGCTCGACAGCTGCTTCGCGCACCGCGCCCGCACCGTGGAGGGCAGGGACGGCAACCCGCTCAACGAGGTGCGGCTGCTGTGCCGCTCCTTGCAGGACGACGAGCGGCTGCGGACCTACCCATGGCTGCGCGTGCATCCGGAGCAGTCGGTGCTCGGGCATCGCCCGGGCGACCCGATCGCGCTCAGCGAGGCGCAGTTCCTGGCCTTGGCCGGGGCCTACTTCGACGAGCTCGAGAAGCGGTTCGTGAACCGGTAGCGGACCCCTGCTCCGGCCGGAGGACCGGGACATTCAGGACCAACGGCCCGACCCCGGGCACGCCCGCTGTGGCACAACGGAACCATGAGACTGCATCGCACCACGGACGCGCCCATGAGCGCCGACCACTTCCGGGGGAACCCCGCGCACGTCGCCCTGCTCAACGACGTGTGGACCCGTGCGGAGCTGACGGCCGGGCGGATGCCGGACACGTCGCCCCCCGAGGCGGCCGCGTTCGCCGCCGGGGTGCGCGCCGTGCGCGGGCTCGACCTGGCCACCTCCGTCGAGCCCGGCCATCCCGAGCAGCACGTCGGCGACACCTACGCCGCCCGGATCACCGCGCTTCTCGTCGAGCTCGCGCGACGGTACCCCGCCGTGGTCACCTATCCGGGCCGGCTGCTGGAGGTCGGCTGGCCGGTGCTCGTGCAGGCGCAGGCGCAGGGACTGCTGCCCGACATCGAGGACCGGGCGCACCTCCGCAGGGTCGTCGGTGCCGCCGCCGGCGCCGTCGCCGACGCGCTGCACGGGCCCGTGGCGACCTGGTGGCGGCCTTACGAGGGTCACTGGCTGTGGGCCTCGACGACGCGGTCGAAGACCACCGGCCTGCCCCTGCCGGTATGCAGCGAACGCGTCGCGGGCTGACCTCCCCGATCACGGCCTTCCCGGGATCACGAAGCGCTTCCCGGGATCACAGCGCTTCCCGGGATCACGAGCGGGGCACGGTCGTGCCGGCGGCCACGGACCGGCCGAAGCGGACCAGCGCGACCAGGATCGCGATCCCCGAGCCGGCCATGCCGACCAGCAGCAGGATGCGGGTCAGCAGCACCCAGTCAACCGGCTCGGTACCGAGATCGAACGGGAAGACCTGCCAGATCCGCACGAGCGCGGCCAGGCCGACGCTGAGCGTCACCGTGTCCCCGAGTGCCTTGAGCCACGCCGGGTCGCGCAGCAGGTACACCACGTTGGCGGCGAGGTTGACGGCGATCGAGGCGTTGACCGCGCCGAGCACCAGCGACGTGTCGGCGGTGAGGAACGGGACCGCCGCCCAGCCGGGCCGGACGTTGACGAGGTAGAGCAGCACCGCGTTGACACCGACGGCGAACACGTAGCCGGTGCGGCGGGCGCCGGCGGCCTGTTGTCTCGGTCGACCGAGGGACGTCCTGGATGCCATGGCTGACCTCCCGGTTCGTTGCTCACCTCGACCCTAGGCCGAGGCGGTGGCGTCGGGCAGGGACGAAGGTCGATCACGGTGGTCCCCTCCGGCCCTGGCCGCGCGCCCCGCGCCGACGTGGTCCGCAACCAGGGCGTCCATCAGGTGGGCTGCCGGACGCTGCGGTCAGTGCGCCTGGTCGACACGGACGAACAGCCGCCACTCCTCGAGGGTCTGCCACCCGGTCGCGTCGTACAACGGCTTGCCGGCCGGTGTTGCTCCGAGCAGGCCGACGGCCAGTCCCGCCTCACGGGCGTCGTGCAGCATGTGTGCGAGCAGCGCCCGTGCGTAGCCCCGGCGCGCCCACCGCTCGGGGGTCCCCATGCACCACACCGTCAGCGCATCGCCGGTGCGGGCGTCGAGCACCGCCGAGACGGGGGCTCCGTCGTCGTGCAGCAGCCAGAAACGCATGTCACGGACGCCCTCGACCGCGCCGGTGAGGACGGGTTCGACCATGGTGCGGGCCACCTCGGGGGCCATGCCGAAGGCATCGGAGAGCAGGGCCACGGTCGACTCCACGTCCTCGGGGCCGGCAACGCGGACCCGCGGGTCGGACGCGAGGGGAACGTGTGCGAGCTGGGCGCGCATGAACGGCATGGTGCCGACCGGCTGCCAGCCCTCGGGCACGGCACGGTCGTCCGCGTCCCCGGCCAGGCACAGCAGCGCGGGGGCGCCGTGCTGCGCGACCGCCGCCAGGGCATGGTCGAGGACCGCGCGGTCGGGTCGGTGCACCAGCACGACGTTGGCGTCCGGGCTCGGCGCGCCGCTCAGCCACAGCCAGTGCTCCTCCGACACCTCTGTGCGCGCGCCCGGGACCTGGCCCAGACCTTGGATCGCTCGGCCCATCTGGCTGCGCCACCGAACCAGGTCGCCGACGAGCATCGAATCTTGTGTCATGCAGGCAATCTGTCAGAGCGATGCCCGTTTCGAGGGCTTTCCCGAGTTCCGCCGCGGGGTGGTCGCGTGGCGCTCGGCCGGTGCCGGGGACCGGGCGGGGGACAGGTGCGCGTCACCGCGGCTCGTGCTCACCGCGGCTCGTGCTCACCGTGGTCGGGAACGCCGTGGCCGGGAACGCCGTGGTCACCCATGCCCTCGTCGGCCGTGGCAGCGGTGGGCGCATCGATGGGCCCCGGGTACCACGTCACGCCGAGCGTGCCCTGCGCAGCGTGTCGGCCGGTGCGTCCGCCGCCGGCGCCCCGCAGGACCCAGGCGACCGCGACGGCGACCACCGCGCCCGCCAGCGGTCCCACCAGGTACGCCCACCAGCCACGCCACTCGCCCAGCACGGCAGCCGGTCCGAGCGAGCGCACCACGTTCATGGAGGCGCCGCTGACCGGTGTGGCCCACAGGCCGGTCAGCGCGATGTAGCCACCGACGCCGATCGCCGCCAGCGGACCCACCTGCTGGGCGCTCGAGGCGGTGCCGAGCACCGTGCTGACCAGCCCGGCGCTCAGCACCAGCTCCCACCACATCGCCGTGGTCGTGGAGATCCCGGGGCCGGGCAGGGTCAGCCCGGCGGTGCCCGCGTCGCCGAGGAGGGACCGGAGCACGGCCGTGGCCAGCACCGCGCCGGTCGCCTGGGCCAGGAGGTACGCCGGCACGCGCCGCCACGGGAAGTCGCCGCGCATCGCGAAGGCCAGGCTCACCCCCGGATTGAGGTGCGCGCCGGACACGGCACCCATGAACAAGATGACCGCAGCCACCATCAGGCCCGGAGCAGTCACCTGGGCGACGTACGGCACCGCGTGGCCGCCGAACCGGGCGTTGACCATCCCGCCGCCGACGGCGCTGAGCACGAGCAGGAAGGTGCCGAGCGCCTCGGCGAACACCCGCCGCCACTCATAGCGGCTCTCCCCGAAGGGATACCGCTCGCTCGTCGCGAGGGCGTGCACCAGCACGTTGCGGTTCTCCGGGGCCGCGTCCGGCGTCGGGCGACCAGACACCGCACCTCCCGTGGTCTCGCTGCCCCGTAGCCTGCCGCGCAGCCCCGTCCGCGGCTAGAGGCCAACGGCCCGCTCTCGTAGCCGTGCGGCACCGGGGCGCGGCAGGGCGCATTCGCGGCCTCTGTGAACGCTGCTAAGGTTAGCCTTACCTGAATTGCACCCGCGGCTGGAGGTGGCACGTGACCCTGTCCGAGCTCACGCCTGGGACCACGGCGAGGGTGGCCCGTCTCGAGGGAGAGCCGGCGGTGGTGCGCCGACTGAGCAGCCTCGGCTTCCGGCCCGGAACCGAGGTTTCCTGCGAGCGCCGGGCACCGCTCGGCGACCCGACGATCTATCGGCTGCGCTGCTCCGAGATCTGCCTGCGTCGACGGGAGGCCGGGTACGTCGTGCTGGAGCCGGCGTGAGCGCCGACTGCCACGGGGCGGGCGACGAGGGAGCGGTGCTCGTCGGCGAGCGCACCCGGGTGGCGCTGGTCGGCAGCCCCAACGCGGGGAAGACCAGCGTCTTCAACCACCTCACCGGGCTGCGGGCCAAGACGGGCAACTACCCGGGAGTCACCGTGTCGCGCTCCGTGGGGCTGGTCCGTGTCCCGGGTCATCCGGACACGGTTCTCGAGGACCTGCCCGGGACGTACTCGCTCAGCCCGGTCAGCCCCGACGAGCAGGTCGTCGCCGACGTGCTGGCCGGCCGGCACACCGACGTGGCAGCGCCCGACGCGCTCGCGGTGGTGGTGGACGCCACCACGCTCTCGCGGTCCATGTCCCTGGTTGCGGAGGTCCTCGCGCTCGGGCGCGGAGCCATGGTGGTCGTCACGATGACCGACGAGCTGCAGGCGCGGGGCGGATCGCTGGACCTCGACGGACTGTCCACGGCGCTGGGTGTGCCCGTCCGCGGGGTCGTCGGCTCCACCGGCGAGGGGACCGAAGCGCTGCGGGCGCTGGTGACCGGCGCCGAGTCCTGGCCGAGCGCGGTGGTGCCGCCGCCGACGGAAGGCGAGGAGCTCGACTCCTGGGCGGAGTCCGTCCTCGCGGCCGCCGGCTACCGACCCGGAGGTCGCGACGCCCGCACCCAGCGCATCGACGCCGTGCTGCTGCATCCGCTGTGGGGCACGCTGGTCTTCTTCGTGGTGATGTTCGGCTTCTTCCAGGTGATCTTCACCGTCGCCACGCCCGTCCAGGACCTCGTGCAGGCGGGCTTCGACCAGCTCACCTCGCTGTCCGCGCGCATCCCCGACGCCACGCTGGCGGGCCTGGTCGGCAACGGCATCATCGGCGGGGTGGGGGCAGCCTTGGTGTTCCTCCCTCAGATCGTGCTGCTGTTCCTGCTCATCGCGCTGCTCGAAGCCGTCGGGTACATGTCCCGCGCCGCGTTCCTCATGGACCGGGTGATGGCCCGCACGGGTCTGGAGGGGCGCGCCTTCGTGTCGATGCTCTCCGCCTTCGCCTGCGCGGTGCCCGGGCATCATGGCTACCCGGACCATTCCGTCCTCCCGGGACCGGATCGCGACGATCATGGCCCTGCCCCTCATGACCTGCTCGGCGCGGCTGCCGGTGTTCATCCTGCTCACCGGGCTGCTGGTCCCGCAAGGCGACCGCTTCGGGCCGCTCGACCTGCGCGGGGTGGCGCTCTTCGGCCTCTACCTGCTCGGCGGGCTGTCCTCGCTCGTGGTGGCTGCCGTGTTCAAGGCGACCGCCTTGCGCGACCCCCTCACGCCGTTCTACATGGAGATGCCGCCCTACCGGCTGCCGTCGGTCCGCTCGGTGCTGGTCACCATGTGGGGCAGCGCGCAGATGTTCCTCCGCAAGGTCGCGCGCGTCATCTTCGTGACCACCATGCTGCTGTGGGTGCTGCTGAACTTCCCGGTCCGCTCGGCGGAGACCGCGGGCCTGTCGCCGGCCGCGGCCACCGCCTACACCGTCGAGCACAGCTACGGAGCCCAGGTCGGACGTGCCCTCGAGCCGGTCTTCGCCCCGCTCGGCTTCGACTGGCGGATCGACGTCGGCCTGCTCGGGTCGCTGTCGGCCCGCGAGGTCTTCGTCTCCACGCTGGGGCAGGTCTCGGCCGCGGAGAGTCCCGACGATCCGCGCCGGGCACTGGAGCAGGCCACCTACGACCACGGCCCGCGCGAGGGCGAACGGGTGTTCACCGCACCCACCGTCGCAGCGCTGCTCGTCTTCTTCGTCTACGCCCTGCAGTGCATGTCCACGATCGCGACCATGCGCCGCGAGACGAACTCCTGGCGCTGGCCCGCGGTCGCGGTCGGCTACATGTTCGTGCTCGCCTGGACGCTCGCGTTCGCGGCCCGGCACCTGACCGCGCTGGTCACGGGAGGCTGAGGCGCATGATGCCGATCCACCCCGAGGCCGGGCCCGACCCGCGCACCGTCCGCTGGCGCACGCCGGCCGGGGTGCTGCCGGGCACCGGGACCGTGCTCGCGGCACCCGTCGCGGTGCAGCGGTTGCTCGACGACGGCACGCTGGCGGCCGTGCGGATCGCCGTCGACCACGTCGAGGTGACCCTCGCAGCGGGCCGGCACTGGCCGGCCGAGGGTGCCCGGGTGCGCGCGGCCCTGCTCGCCGGCCTCGACCAGCCCTCGGGGTGGCAGGTCGCGGGCGACGCCGCCGGGGCACCCCGGGTCGATGACAGCGATCGCGACGAACGGCTGCACGCCGCAGCAGTCGAGGTGCTCGCCGGCGAGATCGGCGAGCTGGCCCGGTCCCATGGCGGCTCCCTCGAGCTGGAGTCCGTGGCGGACGGCGTCGTCGAGGTGCGGATGGACGGTGCCTGCCACGGATGCCCGGCCGCGGAGATCACCCTGCACGCCCGGTTGGAGAAGTCGCTGCGCGAGGCCTGTCCGGACCTGCGTGAGTTGCGCCCGGTGGAGTCGCCCGGGGGAGTCCGCCGGGCCGCGCGATGGCTGCGCCGGGGGCGGCCTACGAACTGACGCTCAGCGCTCGGGATGCAGACGCACCGCGACGAGCGCGACGTCGTCGTCGCGACGGCCCGGGAGCATCTCCCGCAGCACCCGGTCGCACAGCGCGTCGAGGAGGACATCCTCGCCCGCGGCCGCCCCGCCGAGGAGCTCCCGGAGCCGCGCGAGACCGACCTCCAGCGTCTCCCCGCGGCGCTCCACCAGGCCGTCGGTGTAGAGAAGAAGCGTCGAGCCGCGCTCCAGGGTGGCCACGCGCTCCTGTCGCGGCGTGCGCGGATCCAGGCCCAGCAGCAGGTCGTGCTCCTCGGCGTCCAGGACGGTGACGCTCCCATCGGCGCGCACGACGATCGGCGGCGGGTGGCCGGCGTTCGCCCAGCGCACCCGGGTCACGCCGGCCTGCCGTTCCTCGGTGGTCTGCTCGAGCCGGGCCACGACCGCAGTGGCGGTGGTGTCCACCTGCAGCGTCTCCATCACCTGGTCGACGCCGCGCAGCACCGCGGCGGGACCTCCTCCGGAGTGCACCGCGATCCCGCGCAGCAGGCTGCGGACCTGCCCCATCGCGGCGGCTGCCGCGGTGTCGTGGCCCACGACGTCGCCGATGACCACCACGGTGGCACCGGCCTCCTGCACGAAGGCGTCGTACCAGTCGCCGCCCACCTGGGCGACCTCCGCGGCCGGCTCGTAGCGCACGGCGATCTCGAGGTGGTCGGTCGCCGGCGGTGCGGTGAGCATGCTGCGTTGCAGCTCCTCGGCCAGCTCGCGCTGCTCGGCGAAGAGCCGGGCGTTGTCGAGGGCGAGACCGGCGTGCTGGGCAAGCTCGGTCAGCGTCGCCAGGTCCTCCTCGGTGAACGGCGCGCGCTCATGGTCGCGGAAGACGCTCAGCAGCCCGACGGTGCGGCCCCGGCCCCGCAGCCGCACCACGGCCATCGACTCCGGTGCCAGCCGGTGGGTGAGGTCCTGGGCCTCCCCGGGTCGAGGACGCCACAGACGGCCTCGGCGGCGTGCGCGTTGACCACGATCGGCTCGTCGGTGGTGGCGGCACGGGGCAGGAACGACGTCTCGCGGAGCGCCTGGAGGCGGAGCCGGGCGTACCGGTCGACCAGCCGTGCCTGCACCGGGTCGTGGTGGTACCAGCCGACGTCGCGCAGGCCGCGCCGCCAGTCGCTCGAGGCGTCCGGGGCGACCATCGTGGTGATGCACCAGTCGGCAAAACCGGGAGCGAGGAGCGGCGCGAGGCGCACCAGCGCCTCCTCGGCGTCGAAGGTGTCCGCCAGGTCGGCCCCGATGCGAGCCAGCAGCATGCTGCGCTCGGCCGCCCTCTCGATCTGCTGCTGAGCACGCTGCCGCGCGCTCACGTCGAGGAAGTATACCGAGAGCCCGTCCGGGGTGGGCCAGGCCCGGACCTCGTACCACGCGTCGAGCGGGGCGGGGTAGTAGGCCACGAACGCGACCGGCTCCTCAGTGCGCATCGCGCGACGGTACTGCGCCTCGAAGTCGCTGCCGACCGCGTCGGGGAACAGCTCCCAGATCGTGCCGCCCACCAGCTGGTCGCGCTCCCGGCCGAGCAGCCGTTCGCCCTCGGCGTTGACGTGGCGGAACCGCCAGTGGGTGTCGAGGTGGAAGAAGGCGGTCGGCATGGCTTCCAGGACGCGGGTCAGCCGGGCCTCGCCCTCCTGCACGACGGTGGTGTCGTACGCCGCGCCGACCAATCGGGCCGTCGTACCGCCCGGGCCGGGCAGCGCACGCCCGCGCGCCGCGACCCAGCGCACCTGGCCCGAGGGCAGCAGCACGCGGTACTCCGAGGAGTACTCCCCGGTGGTCTCGATCGCGTGGCTCAACGCCTGCGTCACCCGGGGCAGGTCCTCGGGGTGCACAGCGGCGTTGAAGCTGTCGATGGTGGCCCCGAAGGTGTCTCTGTCCAGCCCGAACAGGTCGAGCAGGCGGTCGTCCCAGCGCAGCTCGCCGGTCAGGACGTTCCAGTCGAAGGCGCCGATGCCCGCGGCGTCCACGGCGAGCTGCCACACCACCCGGCCGGACTCGAACTCGGCGCTGAGGGCGGCGAGCTCGAGCTCCGCGACCACCGGGGAGGCCAGACGCTCGAGGAGGGCGACGTCGTGGCGGGACCAGGAGCGGGGCGCGGCGTCGAACACGCAGAGCGCACCGACCACGTGCCCGTCGCCGGCAACGAGGGGGACGCCGAGGTAGGAGCCCACCGTTCCGGAGGCGACCGGGGGGAGCGCGGCCACCCGGTCGTCGGAACCGGCGTCGGTGACCATCAACGGAGCGCCGGAGGCCACCGTGACCGTGCACAGCGAGTCGGCGACGGAGCCCCTGGTGCCGGTGCTCTCCTGCGCGTCCCCGGCGCCCCCGACGACGTCCTGCACGTCGGAGATGACCGACACCTGTCCCGACGAGGTGCCCAGCAGGCGCGCCGCCAGGTCGGCAAGCCGGTCCAGGTCAGGGTTGTGCTGGGAGCCCCGGGCGAGCCGGCGAGCGGCGGCAGCGCGGTCCGCGTCGGAGGGGACACCGCCGGGGGCGCCGGACGAGACCGGAGTGAGGTCCGTCTCGCGCCGGGCTCCGCCGTCACCCATCCCCGAGACCTCCCTCTGCCGCTCCGAGTGTGCCACCGCAGCGGCCGGGTCCGGCCATCCTAGACGTCGCGCGAACGGCGGCGGCAAGCCGGCGAGCCCTCCTCCGACGCGGGGCCGAAGCGGGACATTTCCGTGATCGCCTGCGAAGAACACGTCCACGTCGCAGGATGGCGCAACCGAACAGTCTCGGGGCGCGTCGGTCCCGTCCGGAATCGGGGGTGGGACGGGGAACGACGGTTCGGTGGGCGTCCCTGGCCGAGGCCCTTGGACCAGGCCTGCTCGGCCAGGGACGCCCAACGGAACGTACCAGGGCCTGAGAGTCTCGCATACCTCGGGTAGGTTACGGACTCGCGTACGGCCGCGCCCCCGGGTTCGGGGACTGGGTGTCAACGAAGTCCGGGCCCTCCGTCGGGTCGTCGGTTCCGGCGCCGGTGTCCGCGGTGGGGCTCGTGCTCGCGGTCGGTGACGGCTCTGCGCCGACACCCGCGTCGTCGGCAACACCCGCGGTCGGAGCCGGCGTGTCCGTCGTACCGCCCTGGGATGTCTGCGCCGGACTCGGGAGGGGGGCCCGGTCGGGCGTCGACCGGGGTGACGGCCCGGGACGCGAGGCGCGGGTCGGGCGAGGGCGGGGTTCGACCGGTGCCGCGGCGGTAGTTCCCACGGCGGCGACGGGGGTTCCGGCGGGGAGGCGGACGGGGCTCGGGTCCCGGGGCGCGGCGTCCTGCGGCGGCGCCGTGACCGCCGGCTCCGACGCGGGGCCGGTGACGACGCCGGCGAGGTAGGCGGTGGGTGGCAGGGTCAGCACCGCGATCGCCAACGCCCTCCACACCGAAGCCACCCGGCCATGGTCGCGACCCGGGACGGGGACCCGCCCGAGCCGAAGAGCACGCGCCTGCAGGCCCTTGGACCTTGTTCACCCACCGGCGTCGGCCGTGCGCTCCCCGTGGCTGCCGAGGACCCCGACCGGGCTGCCGAACCAGCCCGTGGCGGCGGCGCGGAAGGTCGCGCCGCTGAGCGCGCCGGCGCCCTCGGGCACCGTGCCCAGCAGCCGGCCGCCGGCCGCGTCCGCGAGACCGACCAGGTTGGTGCGCTCCACCAGCCCCGGGCTCGACGCCATCGAGACGGCGACCACCCCGACCACGGGCAGGCCGCGGTGCGCCAGCGCCTCGAGCGTCAGACCGGTGTGGTCGAGGGACCCCGGCCGGCGCGCACGACGACGAGGAGGACCCGCCGGCGCCCTCGACCAGAACCGTGTCATGGGTGCCGGCGAGGCGGTGCACGGCGGCGGCATGCTCCTCCACCGGCGGCGCGGTGACCCCTCGCCTCGCGCCGCCACGGAGCCATGTCGCGCCAGGCAGGCGGCGACGCCGGCGGTGACCACCGGCTTGCCGACCCCGGTGTCCGTACCGGTCACCAGGAGCACCCGGGGGAGGCTCACGACACCTCTCCCAGCGCCTTCGCCACGACCGCGCAGGCACGGCCCAGGCGCGTACGGCCGTGGCCGGCGGCCAGTGCCCGCCGAGACGGTCATCCGGACCCGGCTGACCCCGTCCCGGACCGACGGCGGCCGGAAGGCACCGACCCGGACGTCGTGGGCGGCACAGAGGGCCACGGCCCGCACCGCCGCGTGTGGGCCGGCCACCGGCACGGAGAGCACCGCACCGGCCGGCGCGGGGACCTTGCCGGCCGCCGCGAGCGCAGCCGTCGCCTCGGGGATCCGGCGGGCGCGCGGGGGCTCCCGGAGCACCACCTCGGCCGCGGCGCGGGCGGCGCCGGGCGCAGCGGGGGCCAGCGCGGTGTCGAAGATGAACGGGCGGGCCTGGTTGACCAGGTGCTCGGTCAACCGGCCCGAGCCGAGCACCGCACCGCCCTGGCTGCCGAGTGCCTTGGACAGCGTCGCGGTGACGATGACGTGCTCAGCCTCGGCGAGACCCGCCGCGAGCAGGAAGCGGTCGGCCTCGCCGGGCGAGGCGGTGCCGGGCGGCCCGTCGCCCTTGATCGGCGCGGCCCGCGGCCCCGGTCGGCGGGCGTCGCGCTGATCCTGGACGGCGTGGGGATGCGTGCCCTCCACTCGGCACGGCGGTGACCGTGCGCAGCGGGGCGGCCGGTCCGCCGCCGCTAGTCGCCGGTGTCGTCGAGGGCGTCTGCCAGCCGGTCGAGGGCGGTCAGCGCGCCCTCGACACTGCCGCGGTCCTCGGCTGAGAGCGTCTCCAGTGCCCGTTGGATGCGCGCCTCGTGCGCGCGCTCCCAGGACGCCAGCTCGACGCGTCCGGCGTCGGTGAGGGAGACCGCGGAGGCGCGTCGGTCGCGGGCGTCCACGGCGCGCTCCACCAGGCCGGCGGCCATCAGCTGCCCGATCAGGCCGCTGACGGTGCTGGCCGCGAGCCGCTGACGGGTGGCGATGTCCCCCACGCGCATCGGCGCCCGCTCGGCTAGCAGCTGCAGCATCTCCACCTGCGCCATCGGGAGTCGTTCCCAGCTGTACTCCGTGCGAATGGAGGCGCGAAGTGCCCGGCGCAGCCGGGTCACCACGTCCGTGAGCCGGTGCGCGTCGGAGATGACGTCGTCAGGGGGGTCGGCGCCGCGGGGCGACCGTGAGGGCGCGGATGCCATATCACGACCCTAGTGCAGGAGCACGGTCCGACGGGCGGACTCCGGAGCGAGGGACAAGCGGTCAGGAGGCGGGGATCCGGGCGGCCGGCGCCCTGCCCTTCCGTACCGTGGCGAGCGCCGCCAGGGCGGCGGCGAGCAGGAGGGCCGCGGCCGCCCTGGCGCCCAGCGCGGACCCCTCCGGCCCGGCCGCCTGGAGGGCGAGGGTGACCAGCGCGACACCGAGCGCGGTCCCGAGCCCGCGGGTGGTGTTGATGAGCCCGCCGCCGGTCCCGGTGGTCGCGGTGGGGACCGCACCCATGACCAGTGCGTTGTTGGCGGGGGTGAAGACGCCCAGGCCGAGGCCCAGTGCCGCCAGGGACGGGATCAGCGCCGGCACCCCGATCGGGTCCGCCATGAGCGCGGCACACGACCCGGCGCACAGCAGGGCGCCTGCGCGGCAGCGCGCCTGGTTCGACCAGCCCGCGGGCAGCACCCGTTCCCCGGCGAGGGCTGCGGCGGCGAAACCGGCGGGGAGTGCGGTGAGCACCAGCCCTGCCTGCAGGGCGGACATGCCGCGCGCCTCGAGGACGACCGGCACCAGCACGAGCGGCCCGAAGAGGACGAGGTAGCCCGAGAGCGCCCCGACCAGTCCCGACCCGATACCGGGGGCACGGAGCACGGAGGTCGGCAGGAGCGGATCCGTCGCGCGCGCCTGGCGGAGCCTGAGCAGCCACAGCGCCGCCGCGGTCGCCACGGCAAGGGCGCCGGCGGACCACAGCGGCCAGCCCATTCCAGCGAGCACCGAGAGGGTGAGCAGCCCGGAGGTCAGCGTCGCGCCGAGGGCGAGCACACCGGACCAGTCGAGGCCTGTCGTGCGGTGTCGGGTTCGTGTCCGCGGCAGCAGGTAGTGGCCGGCGATGATCCCGGCGATTCCCACCGGGGCATTGAGGGCGAACACCCAGCGCCAGCCGAGCGTGGACACCAGCAGGCCGCCAACGGTCGGGCCGAGCGCGAGGCCGAGCGCCTGCGCTCCGGCCTGCAAGCCGAGTGCCCGGCGGCGGGCGGACTCGGGAGTGCTGGTGACGACGAGTGCGACGCTGTTGGCCTGCAAGAGCGCGGCGCCGGCGGCCTGCGCCACCCGGAAGATGACCAGGCTGACCACCGACCAGGCAAGGCCGCAGGCGACGGAGAAGACGGTGAACACGACGAAGCCGTAGAGGTAGAACAGCTTGCGCCCGTGCGCGTCCGAGAGCCTGCCGACCGGGATCAGCAGGGCGGTGACGGTGACCAGGTAGGCCAGCGAGACCCACTGCACCGCCGCGAGGGAGGTGTCGAACTGCACGCGGATGCTGTGGAAGGTCAGCGTCACCACGCTTGCGTCGAGCTGGCCCATGAATGCGCCGAAGCAGACCGTGCCGACCGCGAACAGCCATGCCTCGGGGTGCTCACGCACCCGCGCCGGTCGCGCGCGCTCCCGTGTCAGCAGCAGTCTGCTCCCGCCCGTGTCGTTCGCCGTCCTCACCGCTGCCCGACCTCCTCGAGAGCCACCGTCCTGTCGCTTCACGAATATATCGGAGACCGAATAATCGGGTGACACCAGGGTGCTGTGCTCGGTGGGCGACAGCACAGGTTCGCGGCCCCGCCCACTGGGTACGACGCGCTCATGATCCTTCCGCGGCAGGTCGGGACCGTCACCGGCGACGGTCGTGGCCGGGGGGCGCCGCCCCGGAGCCCGCATCAAGTGCCGGGCATGCGCACCTCGCCCGAGGCCGCCGCCCCGCCATCCCCTCCACCCGGGACGGGGCTCCGGGTCACGGGGCTGACCCGCCGGTTCGGCGGCCGGGCGGTCGTCGAAGCACTGGACCTGCACGTCCCTGCCGGCAGCGTGGTCGGCCTGCTCGGGCCGAACGGCTGCGGGAAGTCGACCACCATGAAGCTGCTCGCGGGTGCTCTGGTGCCGCACGACGGCAGCTTTACCCTGGACGGCGTTCCCGGCGGTGTCGACTCACTCGACGTCAAGGGCCGCACCGGGTTCGTCCCCGATGTCGGCGGCCTGTTCCCGCGGCTGTCCGCCTGGGAGCACCTCGAGCTGGCAGCGCGCCTGTTCGAGGTCGACGACTGGCGTCCGCGCGCCCATCGTCTGCTCGAGGCGCTCGACCTGGGGGACGTGGCCGGGGAACGCGCCGGCGGCTACAGCCACGGGATGAGCCGCAAGCTGTCCGCCGCGATCGCGCTGCTGCCGTCGCCGCGGTTGCTCCTGGCCGACGAACCGTTCGACGGCGTCGACCAGGCCGGTATCGACGTGCTCGCCGACCTCCTGGCCACCGAGGCGCGGCGAGGCGCGGCCGTCCTGGTCACCACGCATGTCCTGGACGTCGCCGAGCGCCTGTGCGACACCATCCATCTCCTCCAACGCGGCCGGGTTCGTGCCAGTCTCGACGCCAGGGAGCTCGCCGGCGGCACGCTGCCGGGGATGTACCGCGACATGCTCGGGGTGGTCCGGCAGGACCCCGACCGGTGACCACGCCAGCCGCCGTCGGGTCCCGTCGTCGGCGCCCGCACCGAGGTTGGTGGAGAGATGCGCGCACGGCCGTGTGGCTCCGCGGTCGCGGCCTGAGGAATCTGGGACCTCGCCCCTGGGTGGTGCCCGCGGTCGGGACCGTCTACCTCGTGGTGTGCCTGCTGCTGCTCGCCGGCGCGGCGTTGGTGCACGCCGTGGCTCCGCTGCCGGCTGCGGTTCCGGTTGCGGGCTTGCTCGTGCCCCTGGGCATGCTGTGGGTGCTGCTGCCTGCGCTCGGCGGCGGTGGCGCCGACGCGTGGCCGGCGACCGCATGGACGCCGTACCCGGTCTCCCCACGCCTGCTGCTGGTGTCGGGTTGGCTCGCCGCCGTGCTCGACCTGTCCTATCTCCTGCCCGTGCCGATCCTCGCGGCGGTGGCGGTCGCGACCGCCGGGCCCGCCGCGCTGCTTCCCCTCGCGGCGTTCACGCTCGGCTGCTCCGCCCTCGGGCAGCTGCTCGCGTGGGCGACCGTCGCGGGACTGCAGACGCGTCGCGGCACGTCGCTGGCCGCCGGAGCGGTGCTGGCCGCCGTCCTCATGGTCCTGTGGGTGCTGGTCCCGCGCCCCGGCGGCCTCTCCGCGCTGCTGCCGGCCGCCCGCGTGCACGCCGCGCTTGCCGCTCCTGCGGACCTACCCCGGTTGCTGGCATGGGGTGCCCGCAGCCTGCTGCCCGCCGTACCCGTCCCCGCCCTCCTCGCGGCCGGGCCACGGCTGGTGTCGCGCGCCTCATGTGCCCGGGCGGGGAACGACGGCATGCGACGACGCCGCCGACGTGCCGGCCCGCTGCCCGCGCACCGGGTCGGCGCGGTGTACCTCGTGGGCCTGCGCGGCCTGTACCGTGCTTGGGCCTTCAAGGCCGCGCTCATGACCGGAGCGGCGGTCCCACTGGTGGCGGCGAGCGGCCTGCCCGGCCTGGACGTGCAGACGCTGGGCGCCTTCTCGCTCCTGTCCACGTCGGCGACCCTGGCGGCGAACACGTGGGCCTACGACGCCGGCGGCACCTCGCTCGTGCTGGCCGCGCCCGTGGCGCGGCGAGAGCTGCTGGCCGCCCGCGCCGGGGTCGTGGCGACCGGGTTGGCGGTGGTGGTCGCGGTGGCGGTCGCCCTCGGCGCAGCCCTCGGCATGCCCGTACGAGCGGGCTGGGTGGCGACCTCCGGTCATCTTCTGGTGCTGCTGGTCCTGGTGACCGCGGTGGGGCTGAGGACCGCGACTCGACGACCGTCGGCAGCCGACGTGGACTCGCTCCGGGGCCGGCCCACCTCCCTGCCGTCGGCGGTCGGCTGCACCGTGCGCGCGGGTGCCCTCGTCGGCCTCCTCTCGCTGCTGGGGGCGCTCCCCGGCCCGGGCCCCCTCCTGGCTGCCGCGGTGGTGGTGGGCTACCTGGCCTGGGCCGCGTGGGCGACCGCCCACGACCTGGGCGACGGGGCCCGGCTGCTGTCCGCGTTCCCCGACAGCGGCTGACCGGGAAGGCCACGAGGAGGGGGGCCGCGCCCGGGCTCGCCGGGACGCAGGCTTCAGGGCATCACGAGGCACACCTTGCCGCTTCGTCCCTGGTCGGCGACCTGGTAGGCCTCCGCGGCATCGTCGAGGCCGAATCGATGCGTCACGACCCGGCTCGGAACCAGCTGCCAGCGTGCCAGCGCCTCGAGCAGCTCCTCCATGTGCCCGATGGACGTCACCCACGATCCGTACAGGGAGATCTGCTTGTGAATCAGCAGTGGTGACACGTCGAACGACACGTCGCCACCTTCTCCGACGAAGACGCAGCGGCCCCAGTCCGCGGTGCTGGAAAGCGCCAGCACGCGACCTTCGGCTGTCCCCGAGCAGTCGAGCGTCACCGTGAAGCCGCGGTCTCTGGTGAGCTCCCGCACTTCTGCTGCGTCGGCGCCGCCTGCCCGCACTGCCGCGTCCACGAGGCCGAGGTCGCGGGCCAGAGCCAGCCGCTGCTCTGCCACGTCCACGCCCATGACAGAGGAGGCGCCCAGAGCGCGGGCCAGCATCGCCGCCGCGAGCCCGACGGGACCGAGGCCGACCACCAGCGCAGTGTCGCGCCCGGAGACGCCGAGCCGGAGCAGCGCTTCGTACGCGGTGCCGAACCCGCACGAGACCAGCGCGCCGTCCACGAAGTCCAGCTCCTCGGGCAGGTACAGGCACGACGACTCCTCGGCGAGCAGGAACTCCGCATGGCCACCGTCCCGCTGCCAACCGTAGGCTGCGCGCACCTGGCTGGTGCAGCCGATCTGGTAACCGGCCCGGCACTGGGTGCACTGGCCGCAGCCGGCGATGTGGTAGACGACCACCCGGTCGCCGGCCTGCAGCCTTGCGCACCCTGGCCCGACCGCGACAACCTGCCCACAGGGTTCGTGCCCAGCGATCACGCCCTGGTAGGCCTCAGGACCGTGGCCGAGGTGCTCGCGGTAGATCGCCCTTATGTCGCTTCCGCAGATCGAGGAGGCTCTCACGGCCAGCAGCACCTGCTGGTGGCCGGGCTCGGGCACCGGGCGGGCGACGTACTCCACGCGCCGGTCACCCGGGAGGACGACCCCACGCATCGTATCGCTCACCTGGCCTCCCACGCCTCGAGCGTGGCCCGCGCGCCGTGCGCATGCAGGGAGTCGAGCGCGCCGCGGTACTCGGTGGTGAAGCGAGGGTCGTCACCGAGGTCCCCGAAGAGCGCCCGATCCTCCAGGAAGGCCAGCGGTTCCTCCCGCTGCCGGGCGGCGCGAGCCATCACCTGCTCGCGGCGTCGGTCCACCACCTCGATCGGATTTCCCTGCTCGTCGACGCCCTCCGCGTACCGCGCCCACGCCGCCAGGACGAGCGCCGACCGACGGACCTCTCCGCCGGCCCGAAGCTGGAGTGCGATCACCGGCACCAGCCACTTAGGGATCCGGTCGGAGCTCTCTGCGCACAGCCGCGCCAGCGTGTCGCGGATCTCCGGGTTGGCGAACCGCGCGATGAGCTCGTCCTTGTAGGCCTCGAGGTCCACGCCGGGAACCGGCCGCAGGGTGGGAGCTGCCTCGCGGTCCATGTAGCCGCGCAGGAACCGGGTGAACAGCGGGTCGGCGCAGACCTCGTGGGCGTAGCGGTAGCCGGCCAGGTAGCCGAGGTAGCACAGTGCCTGGTGGCTGGCGTTGAGCAGCCGCAGCTTCATCAGCTCGTACGGTGTGACGTCGGAGACCACCTGCACGCCGGCGTCCTCGAAAGGCGGACGCCCGGTGGGGAACCGGTCCTCGAGCACCCACTGGGTGAACGGCTCGGTCACCACCGGCCAGCCGTCGTCGATCCCGAAGCGGTCGGCGAGCGCCGCGCGGTCCTCCTCGGAGGTCACCGGTGTGATCCGGTCCACCATGGAGCTCGGGAAGCTCACGTGCGCCTCGATCCAGGACGCGAGCTCGGGATCCTTCATCCGGGCGAAGGAGCACAGCATCCGGTGGGCGACCTCGCCGTTGCCCTGGATGTTGTCGCACGACATCACCACGAACGGCTCGGCGCCCGCGGACCGCCGGCGGCCCAGTGCCTCGGTCAGGTAGCCGAACACGGTGCGAGGAACGCTCCCGGGTTGCAGGTCGGCCTGGATGCCGGCGTCGTCGGGGTCGAACTCACCGGTCACCTGGTTGACGTGGTAGCCACCCTCAGTCACGGTCAGCGACACGATCCTCGTCGCCGGATCGGTCAGCCGGTCGAGGACCAGTCCCGGGTCGTCGGGAGCGAAGAGGTAGTCGATGATGGAGCCGATGACCCGGGGCTCCAAGGAGCCGTCGGGATGCTTGACCACGAGGGTGTACAGCCCGCCCTGGGCGGTGAGCACTTCCTGCATCCTGCGGTCGTGAGGGAGTACCCCGACGCCGGTGATCGCCCAGTCCGTGGCCTGGCCCTGGCGCATCAGCTCGTCGAGGTAGAGCGCCTGGTGGGCGCGGTGGAAGCCGCCGACGCCAAAGTGGACAATGCCGCTGCGGAGCGACGTCCGGTCGTACGTCGGGACCACGACGCGGCCGTCCAGGGCTGCGAGGGCCGACGAGTCGAGATACGTCATACGTTCCTCCAGTGTGAGCAAGCGTGGGCTCCGCGGCGTGTGCAGCCACAGCCCGTACGGTCGGGGGGCGTCCGCTCAGGTGCCGGGCCGGACGACGGGTTTCACGGAGCGGGGGTCGCGTCGGCCGGCGGTCAACGCATCGGCGACCTGCGCCAGGCCGTGGTGGCTGGTCACCAACGGCTCCAGGGCGATACGTCCGGAGGCTGCCAGGGCGATCGCCGCGGGCCAGGTGCCGGCGTAGCGGAAGGTGCCGGTCACCATCAGCTCGCGCTCCTGCACGCGGCTCACGGGCATCGGTGCCTCGTCCCGTCCCATCCCGACCAGCACTCCGCGGCCCGCGGGAGCCAGCGCCAGGATCCCGTCCCGGACCGCGGCCGGCTGTCCCGAGCACTCCAGGAGGACCTCGAAGTCCCGAGCGAGGCTCGCGAGCGGGCTGGCCCCGACGTCGACTGCGTCGTCCACGCCGAGCTGCTTGGCGAGAGCGAGCCGGTGCGGGTTCACGTCGGTGACGGTGACCCGTCCCGCGCCGAGTGCCCGCGCGGCCTGGGCGGCGAGCAGCCCCACCGGTCCCGCGCCGGTGACCAGCACGTCGCTGCCCGGCTCGACGACGCCTTTGCGACATGCCCACAGTGCCACGGACAGCGGCTCGAGCAACGCCGCCGCGTCGTCGCTCAGCGAGTCCGGGACCGGGTGCGCGAACGCCTCGTGCACGGTGACCTGCTCGGCGAATGCCCCGTCGACCGGCGGCGTCGCGAAGAAGGCCATGTGGTCGCAGAGGTTGTAGCGCCCCGACAGGCACTGCGGGCAGGTGAAGTCCGGCACCCCGGGCTCCAGAGAGACCCGCTGCCCCACCGAGAGCCGCGTCACCGCGGTGCCCAGCTCGACGACTTCACCGGCCGCCTCGTGGCCGAGCACGAGGGGGCTGTCGACGACATAGCTGCCGATCCGGCCGTGCTCGAAGTAGTGGACGTCGGAGCCGCAGACGCCGACGGACGCGACGCGGATGACCACCTCCGACGGTCCCGGACGGGGCGGCGGCCGTTCCTCAATGCCCACGTCGCCTGCCCCGTACAGCACGCTTGCTTGCACGCCCGCCGCCTCAGTGCCCGGACCCGGCGGTCACTTGATTGCTCCGAGCGACAGGCCTCGGACCAGCTTGTCCTGGGCGGCCCACCCAGCCAGCAGCACCGGCAGGGAGACCAGCGTGGCCGCCGCACAGAGCTTGGCGAGGAAGAGGCCTTGACTCGAGATGAAGCCGACCAGGAAGATCGGTGCGGTCGCGGCCCGGGTCGCAGTGAGGTTGACCGCGAACATGAACTCGTTCCAGCTGAAGATGAAGCAGATCAGGCTGGTCGCGGCAATCCCGGGAATCGCGATCGGCCCGATGATGCTCACCATCGTGCGGATCAGCCCGGCGCCGTCGATCTGCGCGGCCTCCAAGATCTCCACGGGGATCTCGGCGAGGAAGGACCGCATCATCCAGACCGCGATCGGGAGGTTCATCGCGGTGTAGAGCACCACCAGGGTGAACACGTTGTCGAGCATCCCGATCTGCTTGACGATCAGGTAGACCGGCAGTAGCGCGGCGATGAGCGGCAGGAACTTCGTGGACAAGAAGAAGAACATCACGTCGGTCCACTTCTCGACCGGCTTGATGGCCAGGGCGTATGCCGCGGGGATCGCGAGCACCAGCACCAGCAGTGTCGAGACCACGCTGGCCGTCGCGGAGTTGATCAGGTACGGCCCGACACCGCGGCTGAACAACAGCTGGTAGCGGGAGAGGGTGAGCGGCGCGAAGATCGACGGCGGGTTCGTCGCGGCGTCCGACTCCTGGTGCAGTGACGTCAACACCATCCACGCCACCGGCGCGAAGAAGATCAGGGTGATGCCCCACGCCAGGAGTGCCCAGCCCGCGCCGGCGCGGGCGGCGGCGTCCTCGCCGCGGGCGGCCCGCCGCTTGCGACGCCGGCTCGCGGGGCGTGTGGTCTCCGGCGCGGCGACCGTGCCGCCGGCGGAGTGAGCAGTCGACGTCATCGCGCGGCCTCCTCGTTGAAGAGCGACGAGATCACTCGGAGAGCGAACGTGGCCACGATGATCGTGCCCACGACGACCACGACACCGGCCGCGGCCGCCTCCCCGTAGGAGTACTTGCGGAACATGGTCAGGTAGATCTCGTAAGGCAGGTTGGTGGTCGCCGTTCCGGGACCACCCTGGGTGATCGTGTAGATGGCGTCGAAGGTCTGCACGACGTACACCGACCCCAGCAGCACCGCCAGCTCGATGTACTGGCGCAGGTGCGGCAGTGTCATGTAGCGGAACGTCTGCATGCCTGAAGCGCCGTCGATCTTGGCCGCCTCGAGCACGTCACCGGGTTGCGACTGCAGGCCGGCCAGCAAGATCAGCATCATGAAGGGCGTCCACTGCCACACCAGGGTCGCTACCACCGCGATCATCGGTGTGGAGGACACGTAGTCGATCGTCGGGCCCTGCTGAGCGCCGAACAGGTGCCAGATCCAGTTGAGCACCCCGTTGAACAGGCCGTAGTCGGGGTTGTAGAGCGCGTGCTTCCACAGCAGGGCCGCGGCTACGGGCATCACCAGGAACGGCGCGATCAACAGCGTGCGCGCGAGCCCCCGGCCGAGGAACCGGCGGTCAAGCAGCACCGCCAACCCCAGCCCGATGAGCATGCTCACCACCACCACCGACGCGGTCAGCACCACGGTGTTGACCACGGCCGCACGCAACCGTGCGTCGGTGAAGACCGACACGTAGTTCTGGACACCCGCGAAGGAGTTGTACTGGCCCAGGCCCATGAAGTTCTTGTCGCCGGGCGTGAGCACGTCCCAGTTCAGCGTCGAAATCGCCACCGTCAGCAAGAAGGGCAGTTGGGTGACGACGATCGTGAACACCAACGCCGGCAGGAGCGGGAACCTGCGCTGCCACCGCGCTTTGCGGGACAGGGCCGGGATGCCGACCGGGGCCGACTGTGCCGCTGCAGTCATGACTGTCAACCTCCCACGGTGAGGGGATCGGTGGGGCCGGCGGCCGCGAGGCGCGCGCCGGCCCCACCGGACTCACTGGTTCTGGTACTTCTGGGCCACTTGCTCGGCAAGCTGCTGGCCCTTGTCCAGCGCCTGCTGGACAGTGCCCTGTCCGGCGATGGCCGCAGCGATGTCCTGCGAGACCTTGGTGCCGAGGTCCTGGAACTCCGGGATGTCGACGTACTGCACACCCACCGTCGGGCGGGGCTGGACGCCCGGGTCGGTCGGACGCGCCTCCTCGATCGACTTCAAGGTCATCTGCCCGAAGGCGGCCGAGGCCTTCTGGTACTGCGGGATCTGGTATGTGCTGGCACGCTTGCCGGCCGGGACCCTGGACCAGCCGAGCTTCTCGCCGACCAGGTGCTCGTAGTCCTTGCTGGACGCCCACTCCATGAACTTGGCCGCCGCGTCCGCGTGCTTCGTGGTCTTGGGCATGACCCACGCCCACGTCCACAGCCAGCCGGAGACCTTGGTCTTCAGCACCGGGGCGAACACGTACCCCACCTTGCCGGCGACCTTGCTGACGCTCGGGTCCTCGAGCGAGCCGGCCGCCGATGTCGCGTCGTACCACATGGCCACCTTGCCTTGGCTCATCGCGTTGAGGCACTCAGTGAAGCCGGCCTGCGACGCCCCCGGCTCACCGTGCGCCTTGATCAGGTCGACGTAGAACTGCACCGCCTTCTCGAACGGCGCGGCGTTGACCTGGGCCTTCCAGTCCTTGGTGAACCACGTGCCGCCGTAGGTGTTGACGACCGTGGTCAGCGGCGCGAACATCTCGCCCCAGCCAGGCAGGCCGCGCAGGCAGATCCCCTTCATGCCCGGCTCGGCGCCGTCCACCTTGGCCGCGAGCTGCGCGACCTGAGGCCAGGTCGGGTGCTGCGGCATGGTCAGACCCTTCTTCTGGAAGATGTCCTTGCGGTACATCAGGAAGGAAGACTCGCCGTAGAACGGGAAGCCGTAGAGCTTGCCGTCCTGCCCGGTGACCGACTGGACGATCGGCTTGAGCAGGTCACCCTTGTCGAAGCTGGAGTCGTTCGCGTAGGAGTCCAGCGGCGCGAGCCAGCCGTTCTTGGCCCAGATCGGCACCTCGTAGGCACCGACGGTGGCGACGTCGTACTGGCCGGCGTGCGTGGCGACGTCCTGCGTCACCTTGTCGCGCAGCTCGTTCTCCGGAAGGATCGTGTAGTTGACCTTGATTCCGGTGTCCTTGGTGAAGTTGTCGGCCGTGAGCTTCTGGATGTCCTCCATCTGCGGGTTGCCGACCATGAGGACGTTGATGGCCTGGCCCCCGCCACCTCCACCGCTCCCACCGGAGCTACCGGATCCCGCGCCCGCGCACCCGGCCAGTGCGAGGGCCGCGATCGCAGGCATGGCGAGACCGCATGCGACCTTCTTGATGAGTCTGGGAGACAAAGCGACCTCCGTGTGTCTGCCGAGGCTTCTCGGCGCGGTGTGTAGGACGTGTGTGCGGGTGCGGCGAGGTGGTGCCTAGGCGCGCACGACATGCGGGCCCAGGACGCCGAAGCGGCGTGCGTCGTGCGGACTGAGGCCTCGGTCGGTGACGAGGGCCTCGAAGTCCGTGACTTTCGCGAACCGGCAGAACGTGGCGACGCCGAACTTGGTGTGGACGCCGACGAAGATCCGCCTGCGGGCCTTGGAGACCACCTGTCTCTTCACCGCCGCCACGGTCGGGTCCGGGGTGGTCAGGCCGTGTTCGCGGGAGATGCCGTTCGCGCCGAGGAAGGCCAGGTCGATCACCAGTTCTTCGAGCATGCGGGTCGCCCAGTCCCCGACGGTGCCGAGGGTCCGGCCGCGAACGCGGCCACCGAGCAGGATCACGGTGACGTCCGGTGTGTCGGCCAGCGCCTGGGCGGCAAGCAGGGAGGAGGTCACCACGGTGAGACGTCCGGTTGGCTGGAGCGCCTCGGCGACGAGCTGTGGCGTGACGCCCTCATCGATGTATACGGTCTCTGCCCCGTCGAGCCTTGCTGCGGCCGCCGCGGCGATCCGGTGCTTCTCGCTGACATGGGAGGTGGAGCGGAACGCCAGGTTGCTCTCGAACCCGGAGCTCTCCACGGGGAAGGCGCCCCCATGCACCCGTTGCACCACGCCTCGGTCGGCGAGCTGCCGCAGATCACGGCGGACGGTCTCCGGTGCGACTCCGAGCTCCGCCACCAGCTCGGTGACCTCCACCCGACCCCGTGACCGGGCCAGCTCGAGGATGCGGCGTTGCCGGGTCGCGGCCTCGCCGTTGTGGAGGGATCGGCGGTCGGCCGGCTCCACACCTCGCACTGTGTCCTCTGTCACGTTCGTCACTATGGTGGAGTCCGCCGGGTACGTCGAGCCCGATCGGGCAGGAGCGATGCCCGAGTGGGCGGGACTTCTGCCGTCCAGACCCGGTCCGAGTCGGGCATCTGAGTAAAGAAGCCTGCCCGGTTGCGCCGGGGACGGTGCCCGATTCGTGACCGTCGTGCCGTGGGGGAGACCTGGGCGGGGACCACCGCCCCGGCGTGACCCTGCGTGGCCGCAGGTGCCGGGGCTGGCGCTGCGGCGGCGGACCCTCCGTGGCGGGGCGGGCAGACCCTATAGTCGCTCGGAGGCGAACCGGTCAGCGACTGCTCATGTCACAAGCGGTGTGGTCGTCCGGATCGACGGCAAGGAGGACGGTCATGGCAGCGCAGCGAGAGACCTTGGTCGCGGGCGTGGACCTGGGAACCCAGTCGACCAAGGTGGTCGTGTGTGACGCCGCGACCGGACGGGTGCTCAGGGAAGGCCGGGCGCCGCATCCTGACGGCACGGAGATCGACCCACGACTCTGGTGGGACGCCTTCACCGAGGCGACGACTGGTGACCTGCTGCGCGGAGTGGCCGCCCTCGGTGTGGGCGGCCAGCAGCACGGGATGGTGACGCTGGATGACCACGGTGAAGTGGTCCGCCCCGCGCTGCTGTGGAACGACGTCCGCTCCGCCGGATGCGCCCGAGACCTCGTCGCCGAGCTGGGCGGTCCCTCCGCCTGGGCGGAGGCGGTGGGCTCCGTGCCCCTGGCTGCCTTCACCATCACCAAGCTGCGCTGGCTGGCCGAGCACGAACCCGACGCGGCCGCGCGCGTGTCCGAAGTGATGCTCCCGCACGACTGGCTGACTGCGCGCCTGGCCGGCGGGGGTCGCGTGCAGCCGGGAGCCGCCTGCACCGATCGGGGCGACGCGTCCGGCACCGGCTACTGGTCACCGGCCACCGGCGAGTACCGGCAGGACCTCATGGAGAGGGCATTCGGACGCGGCGTGGGCGCTCCAGCCGTTCTCGGGCCGGACGCCGTCGCCGGCGAGACCGCAGAGGGGCGGCTGATCTCGGTCGGCAGTGGCGACAACATGGCCGCTGCGCTCGGTCTCGGCCTCCGGCCTGGGGACGTGGTGGTGTCCCTGGGCACGAGCGGGACCGCCTTCGGTCGGCACGACGCCCCTACGGCGGACGCCTCCGGGGCGGTGGCGGGCTTCGCCGACGCCACTGGGCGGTTCCTGCCGCTGGTCTGCACGCTCAACGCCGCACGCGTCCTGACCTCGGCAGCGGCCATGCTGGGCACCGGGCTGGCGGAGCTGGAGTCACTCGCCCTCGAGGCCCCGCCCGGCGCGGACGGCCTGGTGCTGCTTCCCTACCTCGACGGTGAGCGCACGCCGGACCTGCCGTTGGCCACCGGAATGCTCGGGGGCCTCACCCGCAGCAACGCCACCCAGGAGAACCTCGCCCGCGCTGCCGTGGAGGGGATGCTCTGCAGCCTCGTCGACGGCGTGGACGCCCTGCGAGCTCAGGGTGTCCACGTCGGGCGAGTGCTTCTGATCGGCGGTGCGGCCCGGTCGGCCGCGGTGCAGGCGGTGGCACCGGATCTCTTCGGAGTTCCCGTGTCGGTGCCGAGTGCGGGGGAGTACGTCGCCCTGGGCGCCGCTCGCCAAGCAGCATGGGCGCTCTCCGCCCAGGGCGGCGATAGTCGTCCGCCCGTGTGGGAGCGACCCATGGATGGTGTCCGGGAACCGGCCGATCCCGAGGTCGGCGAGGCCATCCGGGAGAACTACCGCAACTTGAGGGACCGGGTCTACCCGGCGGCGTCCGCTGAGCTGCCGGACGTACGCCGGTCCTGATCCAGACCCGCTTCCTGGCCGCAGGCGCGACCGTCCCGGTCGTCAACGGCGAGCTCCCTGGCGCACTTACCCTCGACAGGCGTCCTCCGTGGGGGCGGGTCAGGTCTTCTCGTGCGGTGGCGCGGTCGGGGCGGGGCCCGAGGGGGACTTCCCGCCCCGGTCCGGTGCTGGCGCCGCCGCGGACACGGGGGCCGCGCCGGCGGAAGTCTCCGCGGTCGTGGGCTGCCTCTGGGCGGGCATCAGCGGCGGCTCCTCCGGCCCAGCCGTCCCCGCGGTCGCGTCTGGCGGGCCGGCGATCGCCGGTTCCGGTGCCGGCGGGGTGGCGAGGAACTCGATCACGGCCAGCAGCAGTACGACGGCCAGGGCGATGCCCAGCACCACCCAGCCGGTCGGTCGGTTCCAGAAGACGAGAACCAGGCCCGCCAGGATCGCGGTGCTCGCCTGCAGGGCACGCCGGTGGGTGAACATCCAGGTGCCGAACCGTCCGGTGTGCCAGCCGGCGGACTCCGCGCTGCCGCGCAGGGACCCCAGGCCGCCTTCGAACGTGGCGCGGGTCTTCACCGCGAAGGTCGACGGGCCGGACAGGATCGCGCCGAGCGCCACGACCAGGCCGACGACTGCGACCATCCGCAGGCCGGTCCGCATGAAGCGCACGACGGTGTCGAAGACGCTGCCGGCTCCCTGCGCGTCGAGGAGGCCGGCTGGCCTGGTGTCGACGTACCAGGTCCGAACCAGCGCCAGCGCCACGCCGAGGATCAGCATCGCCCCGGTCAGGCCGAGAGCGGCCTTCAGCAACGCGCGCCTGCGGCCCCGGGCGAGGGCCACGCCGGCCACGAAGAGGACCAGCGTCGCGACCGGCAGCCACACGCCGAGGGTGTTGAGGGTGCTGTAGAAGCTCTGTCCCCGGGAGATGGCGTCGGACTGGGCCAGCACGAAGGACTTGTCGACCGTGGGGATCCTCTCCGCCAGGGTGAGCCCTTGGTCGACCAGTCGGGTCTTGACCTGCGCGATGATCGGCCCGAGGTTGAGGGTGATGGTGTCGCCCTGCGCGCTCAGCGCGCCGCCCTGCTGGCCGGACAACAGGGCGTTGACCTGTTCGTGCGCGACGCGGTTGACCTGGTCCCACAGCTGTGCGAACTGCGGGCTGGCCACGAAGCGGTCGACCTGGTCGCGGGTGAAGCTCTCGATCCCGTTGCTGATCGGGACAGCCAGGCCCGGGAGGAGGACGGCGACCCGCGGCGGGACGTTGGGCTGGTCGGCAAGGGTGGTCAGGGCGTCGGTGGTGAAGCCCTGGACGTCGAGGTTGTCGAAGATGACCGTGGTCACCTCGTTGGCGACCGCGTCCTGGACGGCCGGGTCGTCGGCGAGGGGGGCCACCGTCTGGACGTAGGCGTCGGTGTTGGACAGCTGCGTGCTCGCCCACACCGAGACCACCGACAGCGGTGCCAGGATGCAGGCCAGGGTGATCAGGACTGCCGACGACACCGCCCACCACGGGGAGGTCCTCCGCGACGTCCGCGCCGGTGGAGGCCCGGCGGTGGACAGCTGGGCCTCGAGCTCGGCCACCCGTGCGCGAAGCTCCTGCACTTCCTGGGTGTCGCTCATGGCGCATCCCTTCCCCGCTCGGCAGGTGCTGGTTCGTTCACCGTGCGCGACGACGCCGCCACGGTGCCTCATCCGTCGCGGGTGACTCGTCGTGGTCGGCGCCGAAGCGAGGACCGGACCGGAGGGGTCCGTGGCGCACCAGGCCGCGGACGGGCAGCTCTGGGAGACCCGGTCCGGCGGTGTGGTCGCCAGGTACGGCGACGCGGCCGTAGCGCGCGGCCAGGGGAGCGGCGCTGGCTCCGTGCGCGATCACGCTGAGCAGCACCGTCACCGCGATGACGGAGACCGCTTCGTCGGCTCCGGTGCCCAGCTCCTCGAGGGCGAGCAGTGCGAAGACCAGCGAGGCGAGCCCGCGAGGGCCGAACCACCCGACGAACAGCACCGTGGCCCGGCCGAGACCCGACCCGATCGACGCCAACGCGACCGGCAGCATGCGCACGACGGTGAGGCTCAACACCGCGTAGACCACCAGGCTGCCGTGGAACCGGTCCACGACCAGCGGGACGGCGACGGCTCCGAAGGTCAGCCAGACCAGCAGCGAGGCCAGGCCGCTGGTCTGCTCCACGAACTCCACCTCGCCGCTGCCGCGGCGCCCCGCAGTGGCGCCGAACGCCAGCCCGCCGCAGAAGGCGGCGACGAAGCCGTTGCCGTGGACCACCAGTGCGGTCCCGTAGGCCACCAGGGCGAGAGCCAGCACCGCCGCGCCCGCGAAGCCCTCGGCCACCCAGCCTCGAGGTCGCGTCCACCGAAGCAGGCCACCACCGGCGAACCCGACGGTCCCTCCTACGAGGGCACCGACTGCCAGCTGCGCGGCCGCCTCGCCGAGCCCAGCGGCCCCGGCCAGGGCCTCCGCAGAGGCGACCCCCGCGATCGCCAGCATCACGACGGGCGTGGCGATCCCGTCGTTGAGCCCGCTCTCCACGGTGATCAGCCGGCGAACTCGCGGAGGCACCGCGGGGTTGGTCACGACGGGGAGACCGAGTGCCGCGTCCGTGGGCGCGAGCGCCCCGGCGACGAGCAGCGCGAGCCACAGGTCGGAGGCGGGGAAGAGCCATGCGGCGAACGCCCATCCCAGCAGGATCGTCAGCGGCAGTCCCACCGCGAGCAGCCGGGCATAGGAGCCGATGTCGGCTTTGAGGTCCTGGACCCGCACCCGGGCAGCGTCGGCGAACAGCACCCAGACCAAGGTGAGCTCGACCAGTGGCCGCATCGTCTCCGGGGTGGACCGGACGTGCACGAGGCCCAGCGCGGCCAGGAGTGCGCCCACGCCGGTGAAGACGATCGGCGCCGTCAGGTCCGCGCGCTGCAACCGCGCGGAGACCGCCCCCCACAGGAAGACCGTCGTCATCACGATCACGAGCGCACCGGTGCTCATGCCACTCCCAGGCGAAGCCATCGGCATGTGGTCCGCCACATCGTGCGCCGGCGCACGGGGTCCGGCGTCATCCGCGCCGGGTGACGCTCGCTGCGCCGGGGCGCTCGCGAAGGGGGAACCGGCAGCCACCCTCAGGGCTGCCTGCTGGTGGGACCGGTTCCACAGAAGAGAAGAGTGTCCGAGGGGGGACTTGAACCCCCACCCCCTATACGGGGACTAGCACCTCAAGCTAGCGCGTCTGCCTATTCCGCCACCCGGACGTGGTGCACGCCGAGAACTCTAGCCGAGGCCTCGAGCGCGGCCGTAACTGTAGCAAAGACGGGGGCCGATTCCCGCATCGGGCATACCTGCGCTTCTCCTGTCAGGATGGGGCCATGAGCACCCCTACGCAGCCACTGTCCTACGACCCGGCCGCGGAGGTCGTCGAGATCTGCCGGGACCTCATCCGGATGGACACCACCAACTACGGCGACGGATCCGGCCCGGGGGAGCGCAAGGCCGCCGAGCACGTGGCGGCGCTCCTCGCCGAGGTGGGCATCGAGTCCGAGATCTTCGAGGGCGCCCCGGGCCGGGCCAACGTGGTGGCTCGGTGGGGTGGGCGCGGTACGACGGACAACGCGCTGTTGCTGCACGGGCACCTCGACGTCGTACCGGCCAACGCCGACGACTGGGCCGTGCCCCCGTTCTCCGGGGAGATCACGGACGGGTACCTGTGGGGTCGCGGGGCCGTGGACATGAAGGACTTCGACGCGATGGTGCTCTCCGTCGTGCGCGCACGCGCTCGGGCCGGCATGCCGCCCGAGCGTCCCGTGGTGCTGTGCTTCACGGCCGACGAGGAGGCCGGCGGCCACCAGGGGGCCGAGCAGGTCGTGCGGCAGCGCCCCGACCTGCTGGAGGGCTGCACGGAGGGCATCGGCGAGGTCGGAGGCTGGAGCGCCACCGTCCGCGGCCGGCGCTTCTACCTGGTGGAGGCCGCCGAGAAGGGCATGGCCTGGATGCGGCTGACCGCCACGGGCAACGCCGGCCACGGGTCCATGCGTGCACCCCGACAACGCCGTGACCCGGCTGGCGGAGGCGGTGGCGCGGATCGGCCGCCACGAGTGGCCGGTGCGGCTGACCCCGGCGATGCAGGTGCTGCTGTCCTCGGTCGGCGAGCTGGCCGGCGTCGAGGCCACGCCCGAGAACGCCGAGGCGCTGGTCGCCGAGTTCGGCCCGGCGGCCCGGATGCTCGGCGCGGTGCTGCGCAACACCGACGAACCCGACGATGCTGCAGGCCGGCTACAAGGTGAACGTCGTCCCCGGAGAGGCCGACCGCGCACGTCGACGGGCGCTTCCTGCCCGGCCACGAGGACGACTTCTTCGCCACGCTCGCCGAGCTCGTCGGAGAGGGCATCGACATCGACTACGTCAGCCGCCAGCACGGCCTGGAGACCACGCTTCGACGGTGACCTGGTGGAGGCGATGACCGCCTCGATCCTCGAGGAGGACCCCGACGCCGTCGTCGCGCCGTACCTGATGTCCGGCGGCACCGACGCCAAGCACTGGAAGAAGCTGGGCGTGCGCTGCTTCGGGTTCGCCCCGCTGCGGCTGCCCGCCGACCTGGACTTCACCGCGCTGTTCCACGGCGTCGACGAGCGGGTGCCCACCGACGCCCTGGAGTTCGGCGCCCGGGTGTTCGACGGACTCCTCGACCGCGCCTGACGCCGCCCGGCCCGATCAGAAGATCGGGGCGTACTCCGGGCGCTGCTGGCGGATGATCTTGCGGCGCAGGACGACCTTGCGGGTGCCGTCGGGAAACAGGCGCAGCCGGTCGAGCTCCCAGCCGCCGTGCTCCGCGCGGTCGACGAGCAGCCGGGTGACGAAGTTGCGGGAGTACTCCCGGGAGATCGTCAGCCGCTCGAACTCGTACTCGACCCCGGGCCGCAGGGCGCGGCGGGTCGCGGCGGTGTGGACCGGTGCGCGGGACATGGAGACATGGTGTCACGCGTGGCAAGCATCCACGGCGCTCGTGCGCCGTCGCGCCGGCCCGGCTCCCTCAGTCGGGCGAGGACACGTCGTCGAGCGCAGCAACGATCTGGGCGGGGAGCTGGCACTCCTCGACGGTCAGCGACCCGCGCAGCTGCGCTGCGGTCCGGGCACCGACGATCGGGGCCACCACGCCGGGGCGGTCGCGGACCCAGGTCAGCGCCACCTCGAGCGGGGACCACTCGAGGCCTTCGGCCGCGCGGGCCACCGCCTCGACGATGCGGGCGTTGCGCTCGGTGAGGTAGCTGCCGACGAAGTTGGCGAAGTGGGGAGAGGCGGCGCGGGAGTCGGCCGGGGTGCCGGTGCGGTACTTGCCGGTGAGCACCCCGCGCCCCAGCGGGGACCAGGGCAGGATTCCCAGACCCAGTGCCTCGGCCGCCGGCAGCACCTCCTGCTCGACCTTGCGGTTGAGCAGGGAGTACTCGACCTGGTTCGAGGCCAGCGGTGCCCGGCCCGGGCACGGCGCGCTGCCACGTGGCGGCCTGGGCGCTCTGCCAGCCGGTGTAGTTCGACACCCCGACGTACGCCGCCCGGCCGGTCGTCACGGCGTAGTCCAGCGCGCTGAGCGTCTCCTCCAGGGGAGTGTCGTCGACCCAGGCGTGCACCTGCCACAGGTCGACGTGGTCGACGCCCAGCCGGCGCAAGGACGCGTCGAGGGTGGCGATCAGGTAGCCGCGGGAAGCGTTGGTCTCGCGGTGCCCCCGTGCCCGGCTGACCCCGGCCTTGGTGGCGATCACCAGATCGTCGCGGGCCACGACGTCGCCGAGGAAGGACCCGAGGAGCTCCTCCGAGGCCCCGTCTCCGTAGCCGGCCGCGGTGTCCACCAGCGTGCCGCCTGCCTCGGCGAACGCGGCCAGCTGGTCGCGGGCCTCGTGCTCGTCGGTGTCGCGGCCCCAGGTCAGGGTGCCGAGCCCGAGCCGGGAGACCTTCAGACCGGTGCGGCCCAGGTAACGCTGCTGCATGGCGTCAACCTATCGAGCCGGGAGCGGCCCGCGGCGCCCGACACGGCGCCGCACGCGGGCCGCAGTCAGGGACGCAGCGCCACCTCCGTGGCCAGCCAGGCGCCGCCGGCGGTGCCGGTCGCGGTGAAGCTGCCGCCGGCGTTGGGGGTCTGCTGGGCACGGGAGAGGTACTGGCTGCCGACGTTGTAGGTCGAGATCGTCGTCCACCCGGAGGCCCACGACGGCGCGGAACCGGCCGTCGGGACCGACACTGCGGCCAGCACGAGGTCGGAGGCGGTGCCGAGGGTCACCGGACCCGAGGAGAAGGTCGGGCCGCTGCCCGCGGCCGTCGCGGTGCCGTCGGTGGCCGTCGCGCCGGACAGCTCGTCCCCGACGATCCGGTAGCCGGTGGCGCTGGGGAACGACACGGTGATCTTGTCGCCGGCCACCAGCGCGCGCTGGGCGGTGCCGCCGAGCACGACGAGCCGGTTGCCGCCGGCGTCAGCCACGTCGGCCAGCATGGGGTAGGTGTTGCCCGCCGCGTCCGTCGCGGAGACCGCTCCGCTCGCCGCGGTCCCGCTCAGCTGCACGGTGAGGGCCACGTAGTCGCCGGCCGCCACGCCGGCACTGCGCCACACGGTGATGTAGCCGCTCGTGTGCGTCGACGTCGAGTAGTTGGTCGCGATCTGCCCGACCAGGCTCGGTGGCGTGCCCTGCTGCGCGGGCGCCGGGTCGGCGGTGGCAGTGGCGGTGGCGGTGGCGGTCAGCCCGGAGGTGTTGGTGACGGTGACCTGGGCGGTGTAGGTGCCGGCGGTGGTGTAGGTGTGGGTGGCGGTCGGGCCGGTCTGGGCGGGGGTGGTGGTGCCGTCGCCGAAGTCGAAGGCGTAGGTCAGGCTCTGGCCCTGGGGGTCGCTGGACCCGCTGGCGTCGGCGAGCACGTTGAGCGGTGCGGTGCCCGACGTGGGGGTGAGTGCCAGGGCTGCTACGGGTGCGGTGGGGCTCGTGCTGGCGGGCGAGACGGTGACGGTGCGGGTGGCGGTGGCGGTCAGCCCGGAGGTGTTGGTGACGGTGACCTGGGCGGTGTAGGTGCCGGCGGTGGTGTAGGTGTGGGTGGCGGTCGGGCCGGTCTGGGCGGGGGTGGTGGTGCCGTCGCCGAAGTCGAAGGCGTAGGTCAGGCTCTGGCCCTGGGGGTCGCTGGACCCGCTGGCGTCGGCGAGCACGTTGAGCGGTGCGGTGCCCGAGGACGGGGTCAGGCTCAGCGCCGCGGTCGGTGCCTGCGGCCCCGGCTGAGTCCCGGACTGCCCGGTCAGAGCCACCGCGAGGGCGAGCCAGGGGCCGGTGGCGCTGCCGCTGGCCGGGTAGCCGCCGGTGCTGGCGGGGAGCTGGTAGGCGCGGGCCAGGTAGCTGGCGGCCGTGTTGTGCGCGGTGATCTGGGTCCACGAGGGTGCCCAGGTCGACGGGCCCGTGCCCTGGGGGACGGACACGGCGCCGAAGACGGCGTCGTAGGGCGAGGTCACGGTGGCGGGGCCGGAGGTGAAGGTGCTCGTGGTCCCGATGGCGGTGGCGGTGTCCTCGGCGCTGGTGACGCCGGTGAACTCGTCGCCGCCGAGGCGGTAGCCGGTTGCCGTGGGGAAGCTGGTGGTGATCCGGTCACCGGCGGTCAGCGGGGTGGTCGCGGTGCCGCCGAGGACGACGAGCCGGTTGCCGGAGGTGTCG
>CAVPXH010000010.1:0-225491 GCA_963709685.1 uncultured Actinomycetota bacterium | reverse complement strand
TCTGCCGCAGACAGGTAAACACGACGAGGGCGATGGCCCAGTCGGAGATACACGCGGCAACCTCGCCTATTCCCGGAGCGGCGTCAGGGGCCGCCCATCAGTTCGTAGCCGACGACCCGTCGCCCGTCGCGCACTTGTAGCAGCGTGGACGCGTAACGGCCTTGCCCCGGCACGTCGTAGATGACGCCGCCACCGGCGGTTCGACCTGCCACGACCTGCCCGGATCTCAGTCGCTCGTGCGTTCCACCACGCGCGTAATCGCGCCCCTCGTAGCGGATCTTTGGCGGCGTGGCTGTCGGCGTCCACCGCCACTGCCATGACTCATCGTGAACGTGGTACAGGTGCACGCCTGCCCAGAATCCCGTCCCCACGAGAGCCACGGCGAGCGCCGTTACCACCCATCGGATGTCACTGTGGGTTGGTCGGGCAGTGCTTGTGGTCACGCCTACAGGATGCTCGAAGGTGCCCACCGAGCCAGGGTGCACCCGATGCCGGATTTGCGCAGTCGATTCGTGTCGGACAGATGCGATGCCCGGAGGTGCGGCGATCCGTGGATCTGGGGCGCGGCATCCGCCCGGGCAGGGGCTCGTCACGACGCCTCGCGGGCGGCGACGATTTCACGGACATGCCGCTGATCGCGCGTCGACGAGCGCTGGGGTGATGTGCGTCTTCCCGCGAAGGGCGTGTTTTATCGCCGCCCACCGGGTGGGGGCGGTTCGGTGATCCCTGCGTTGTGGGCGCGGGGGTTTGTGGCAGTCTTCCGATGGTGCGGGACGTGGGGCTGCTGTTGCGGGCGATGTCGTTCGCCGCGGCGCCTCTGCGGCGGTGCTGATGGTGGCCGCGCTGGTGATCGGTGGTGCAGCCACCGGGCCGTTGTTCCTGCGGGCGTCCGCGGAGTCGGTGCTGCACGACACGCTGCGGCAGGCTTCGCTGCCGTCCGCGCGGGTGGTCAGCGACCGCCTGGACGCGCCGCTGTCCGATGGCCCGCTCGCGGTGGTGGGCCGCGTCAGTGCCAGCCGGCTGCGTCGGCTGCCCACGTTGGACCGGCTGCTAGGACCACCGGTCCCCGCGTTGATGGTAGGCGCGGCGGTCGGGCGGTCGGGCGTGGCGCCCGTCCACACGCTTCTGGTTTGGCGGCATCGCGCCTGCCGGCACGTGCTGGTGGTCGGGTTGGCTGCCCGCAAGGTGCGGACGAGGCGATGGTCGGCCCGCCGGGCGGGCATCTGGGTTGGCACGTGGGGCGCGGTGCCGGTGGTCGTGGCCGCCGGATGAGGATTTCGGGCACGTACCGGCCCGTGGACCCTTTCGGGGACTACTGGGCCGGCCACCGGTACTTCGCCCCGCTGACCCCGTCCGGCCAGGTTGATGCCCTGTTCAGCTCCCGCGCGACCATCGACGCTGTCGCGACCGGGGCGGAGGCCACTCTGGACCGGCCACTGCGGGTCTCGCGGGTGCACCTGGGCGACCTTGCGGCACTGCGCCGGCAGCTTCATGCGTACGGCGCGGCGTATCAGTCCCATCTGGTCCGGTCCGGTTGGCCCGCCAGATTCGGCGACACCGCGATCCCTGGGGTCCTTGCCAGGCGAAACGGATCGCCGGGAAGCTGACCGGCTCGGTCGCCGTGGTGGAGGCCCAGCTGCTGGTGCTGGGGTGGCTGGTGCTGTTCCTCGTGGTCGCCAACGGCGTCGAGGGACGTGGCTCGGAGATCGCGCTGGCCAAGCTTGTGGTGTCTCGAGCGTCGGCATCGTGGTGTTCGGCCTGCTCGACTCGCTGCTGCTGGTGGCCCTCGCGGTGCCTATCGGGCTGGCCTGCGCCGAGGGCTGGGTGAGGGCGATAGCCCGGTTGCAGCTCGCGCCCGGCAACCCGGTGCCGGTGACCGGCGCCGCTGTTGCGGCTGCGCTGGGGGCGGCGGCGTTCGCCGGGTTGGCGGCCGCGCTCGCCGGGTCTGCGACGTTGCGTCGTCCGGTGGTCGAGCAGTGGCGGCGGGCCACCCGGCGCGGGCGGACCCGGTCCTGGGCGGTGGACGCGGTGGTGACCTTGGCGGCGATCGCCGGGCTGGTCACGCTCACCGGTGCCGGCGCCCTGGGTGGCGGCGCGTCGAGTACCTGGGCGCTGGTCGCCCCCGGGCTGGTGGTCCTCGCCGCGGCGCTGGTCGGCTCCCGGGTCCTGCCCTGGCTGTGCCGGGCGCTGTTCGCGCCGACCCGGCGCCACAGCTGGTTGGGCTCCTACCTGGCGGTGCGGCAGATCGCCCGGCGGCCCAGCACCGTACGCCTGGCGCTGGTGTTGGCCGTGGGGATCGGGCTGGTCACCTTCGCGGTGAACGGCTGGGCGGTCGGCCGCGCCAACGCGCACGACCGGGCCTGGACCGAGGTCGGTGCGGCCGAGACGTTGGACGTGATCGCGCCGCCCGGTGAGGACCTCGGCGACATCGTGGACCGTCTGGACCCCTCCGGTCGCCGAGCGGCAGCGGTCAGCGAGATCGTCGATTACTCCGACGTGCCAGGCATCTACCTGCTGGCCGTGCAGCCACACCGGTTCGCGCACGTCGCGTTCTGGCGGCGCGACTTCGGGCCGCCGCTGTCGAGCCTGGCCGACCGGCTGGCCCCGCCACGGTACCGACCAGTGCCGCTGGACGGCGACCGCGTCGCCGTCCAGGTCCGGCTGCTCGGCGTGTCCGCCCGCCGGCCCCCGGTGCTGGTGGCCGACGTCGGCACGAGGCACGGAGGGCAGGCCCCGCTCACCCTGGGCGCCCTGCATACCGGGCGCCAGATGCTGACGGCCGCGCTCCCGTGCAGCCGATGCCGGCTCGCCGGGCTGCACCTAGACCGCCCCGCCGGCGCGTTCTACCCGATCCGCGCCCGGCTCCTCGTCTCCAGCGTGCGCGTCGGAGACCACTCAGGCTGGCACCGGGTGCCGGCCGGCCTGACCCGCACGGCCCGGTGGCGCGCGTCGTCGCCGGGCGCGGTAGACCCGCGGCCGACGGCAGCCGGGCTGCTGCTGACCGCGCACGCACGCAGCGAGTCGGCCACGCCCACCTGGCAGGTCGCCGACCGGCCACAACGGTTGCCGGCGCTGCTCACCGGCGCCGCGGTCGCCGCCGGCAGCGGGCACCGGATCACCGGACTGGACGGCGACGCCCTGCAGATCCGCTCGGTCTCAACCGGCCCGGCGCTGCCCGGCGTCGTCAACGCCAACGCGGTGGTGCTCGACCGGGCGTTCGCCCAGCGGGCGATGCAGGGCCAAAGCGGTGCCAGCGAGACCGTGTGGCTGGCCCCCTCCGCCGTCGACACCTTCCCACGCCGGCTGCAGAACGCCGGGGTGACCATCCTGTCCCGGCACAGCGCCGCCCAGCTCACCGCGATCTACCAGCGGCAGGGTCCCGAGCTCGCGCTGCTGCTGTTCCTCTGCGGCGCCACGCTCGGCGCGCTCCTCGCTGCCGGCGGCTGCGTGCTCACGCTGCACCTGACCGGGCGCCGGCGCACCTACGAAATCGCCGCGCTGCTCGCCCACGGGCTCCGCGCCCGCACCATCGTCATCGCACTGGCCGCCGAGCAGGCCCTGCTGCTGCTGTTCGGCATCGCGGTCGGCGCCGCTGCCGGCCTCGCCGGCGCAAAGCTGGCCCTCCCGCACATCCCCGAGTTCGCCGACAACCCCACCGCACCACCGCCGCTCTACGGCCTACACGCATTCCTGGTTGCCGACATCCTGGCCGCCACCGCCGCCGCGCTGGCGCTCGTCGCCATCACCAGCTCGCTGAGCCTGCTGCGCAGCTCGCACGCCACCCAACTCCGAGAGCCACCAGCCTGACCAACAATGCAACAGGGCCAACCTCCTCCGACCACCGTCGACCCATAAAGGTCCACAACTCCCATGGAACAGCGTCGACCGAGAAATCGCTGGCCAGTTCCGCGCCTGGGATGGCCCCGGCCGGAACGTCCGGAACTGCCGCAGATAGCGTGCGCTGCGGCAGTCCGCTCTTGCCGCGATCCGCGCGTTTAGCTCACGCGCATCCGTTCACGCCGGCGTACGGGCTTGACGGCCTAACGGCCTTGACCTGGCTTGACCTGTACGTGAGGACTTTCCTTACTGGCTCAAGCGCGCCTGCGGCGCGACGTGCCCTTCGCGCTCCGCTCTGCGGGGGACCCCCGCGCTCCGGGCCTTCGGCCCATCGCGCACCCCCGCCCGCTGCGCGCTCTGGGGCACGCAAAAGAGGGCGCCCATGTCACCAAAAGACACAGACGCCCAAACTGGGCCAGCCCCAGCTTGGGGCACGCAGCGAACGTGCGGTGGCACCCGCTAGCGATCGTTCTCCAAATCGCTCTCAAGGGCACGTTCTCGTCGCCGTCCGCCGCGTTCACGATGCGACTGAGGAGGAGCATGATGGGAGAGTGCCTGTGCGACTCCGCCGAAGACGCTGGCCTCCAGCTGAGGATCGCTCGTCCTCGCCGTCGCCCGGCTGGGTGCTCTCGCCGGGTGGCTGGCGCCCGCCGCGAGGCGTTCTGCCCGGCTGGAACTGGCTGCCGATGAACGGAGGGGTGCCCCGAACCGACCTGATGCCCAGGTGGGTTCGCATTTGGTACCACACCCCGTTCCTAGACAGGTACGCCCACGTGTGGATGTGGCACCACAGGGGTTGGGAGGTCCCAGGACCTGACGGGGGCGGCGAAGCGGCTGGAGTCCGCAAGCCGCTACGTCCTTTCCCCTCATCCCCGATGAGAGCCAGGAAGCTTCACGCGGCGAACGAACGACGCACGCGAACGGCACGCCCCGGGGACGACCGCAACAGCCAAGGTGACCCCGGTTGAGACCGGGCGGCAGCGCGGGTGTCGAGTCGCTTCCGAGCCGCCGACCCGATCGACGAGGATTTGCGCGCCGGAGCCCGGCCGCAAGGGCGCTGCGCGTCGCTGCGCGATGGCCTCCGGCCACCCTTGCCCCCGGACACCGACGAGCAACGGGGCTGGCTATCGGGTCGGCGGCTCTCCCATGGCCGGCCGGGGCACATTTTGGGCACCAGACGGCCGCGAGCGACCGGCGCACAACCCGCAAAATCGTACGGTTCACGCCGCAGAGACAGGCCGATTGCGGGGGAGCGCCGCTCTGGGACCCCTCGTAATGAATAGGTCGTCGGTTCGATTCCGACAGGCGGCTCATGTCGCCTGCCATGAGCATGGGACCGGTCTGAGCGGTTTTCTGCCAGGTTCATGGGACCACCTGGGTTGCCAGTCATGGGACCACCCGGCGCGCCTTGCCTGTGGTTCCTCGATGTCCTCGTTGACTGCCCGCGTCATGTTCGTAGACGCGGAGGTCGTCAGCGGTGGGGTTCAGGGAGGTCAGCGTGGTTGAGGTTCGTGAGGTGCTGCGGGCGTGGCTGGAGGGCCACGGGCTGCGGAAGGTCGCCGAGCGGGCGGGGGTGGACCGCAAGACCGCCCGCCGCTACGTCGCCGCCGCCGAGGCCGCCGGCCTGTCCCGTGACGCCGGGCCGGAGGCGGTCACCGACGAGCTGGTCGGTGCGGTGGTCGAGGCGGTCCGGCCGGCACGGCCGAACGGGCACGGCGCCTCCTGGGAGCTGCTGCTCGGCCACGAGGAGCAGATCACCGGGTGGGTCAAGGGCGACAAGGACGCCGGCCGGAGCCGTTGAGCATCGTGAAGATCGAGGAGCTGCTGGCCCGCCAGGGGGTGCGGGTGCCGTACCGGACGCTGCACCGGTTCGCGGTCGAGCGGTGCGGGTTCCGGGCGAAGAACACCACGGTGCGGGTCGTCGACGGGGAGCCCGGGGTGGAGTGCCAGGTCGACTTCGCGCACATGGGCTACCTGCTCGACCCGGAGTCGGGGCGACGCCGCAAGGTGCACGCGTTGATCTTCACCGCCGTGGTCAGCCGGCACATGTTCGTGTGGCTGACCTACTCCCAGACCCTGAGTGCGGTGGTCGCCGGCTGCGAGGCCGCCTGGGGCTTCTTCGGCGGCGCGTTCAAGGTGCTGATCCCCGACAACCTCAAGCCGGTGGTCACCGACGCCGACGCGGTCAACCCGACGCTGTCGACCGGCTGGTTGGACTACGCCCAGCACGTCGGGTTCGGCACCGACCCCGCGCGGGTCCGCTCCCCGCAGGACAAGCCGCGGGTCGAACGCGTGGTGCAGTACGTGCGCGGCAACTTCTGGGCCGGGGAGACGTTCGTCGACCTCGCCGACGCCCAGGCCCGCGCCGAGGCCTGGTGCGCGCAGCGGGCCGGGATGCGGATCCACGGCACCACCCAAGCCCGGCCGGCCGAGGCGTTCGCCGAGCTCGAGGCCGCGTGTCTGCTGCCGGTGCCCGCACCGTACGACGTGCCGGTGTTCACGCGGGTGAAGGTGCACCGCGACTACCACGTCGAGGTCGCCAAGGCGCTGTACTCGGTGCCCGAGCCGTTCCTGGGCCGGCACCTCGACGCCCGCGCCGACAGCGAGCTGGTCAAGCTCTACTCCCGCGGCAGGCTGGTCAAGACCCATCCCCGGCAGCCACCCGGCGGCCGGTCCACCGACCGCGACGACCTGCCCGCGGAGAAGGCCGGCTACGCGCTGCGCGACCTCACCACGCTGATCGCGGTGTGCGCCGGGCACGGCGAGAACGTCGGGATCTACGCCGAGCGGCTGCTCGACGACCCGCTGCCGTGGACCCGGATGCGCAGCGTCTACCGGCTGCTCGGGCTGGTCCGCCGCTACGGCCCCGACCCGGTCGACGCGGCCTGCGCACGCTCCCTGGACCTCGACGTCGTGTCGGTGTCGAAGATCGCCGCGATGCTCGCCAAGGCCACCGAACGCACCCAGCCAGTGCTGCCCGCCACGGCCGGCACCGGCCACAACGCCACCGGGCGGCCGGTTCGCCCGCGACCCAGGCGAGTACGCCCCACCGGTGAGCAGGGACGGGAGCGTCCAGCTCACCCTCATCCCCGGCGGCGCCGCCGCCACCACCGTCCACGAAGGAGACCACCGATGACCACCACCACGGGACCGATCGACCCGGTCGGGGCCGACCTGACCAGGACGCTCAAGGCGCTCAAGCTCGGCCAGATGACCCAGACGCTGCCCGAGCGACTCGCCCTGGCCCGGCAGCGCAAGATGAGCCACGCCGCGTTCCTCGAGCTCGTCCTGGCCGACGAGATCACCCGACGCGAGTCCCGCTCGGCGATGCTGCGCGCCCGTTCCGCCGGGCTGGACCCGGCGATGAGGCTGGACGCCTGGGACGAGCTCGACGACCTCACCTACGACCGCGAGCTGCTCGCCGACCTGGCCACCCTGCGGTTCACCGAAGCCGGCAACGGCGTCCTCCTCCTCGGGCCCGTCGGCGTCGGCAAGACCCACCTCGCCACCGCGCTCGGCCACATCGCCATCCGCCGCCGGCTGTCGGTGCACGCCGCCCGCGCCGACAAGCTGTTCACCCGGCTGCGCGCAGCCAGGCTGGACAACACCCTCGACGCCGAGATCCGCAGACTCGCCCGCGTCGACCTGCTCATCCTCGACGACTTCGCACTGCGCCCACTCGACGCCACCGAGACCAACGACTTCTACGAGCTCGTCGTCGAACGGCACCGCCGCGCCTCGACCATCGTCACCTCGAACCGCGAGCCGTCCGAATGGCTGACCATGATGAGCGACGCGCTCCTCGCCCAGTCCGCCGTCGACCGGCTCACCAGCGGCGCGCACACCCTCATCATCGAAGGCCCCTCCTACCGCCAACGAGGCACCCACCGGCGCGCCGCCATTGACTCCCACAGCGAGGTCCGGTGATGCTCACACACACCTCCAGGTGGTCCCATGCTCGTGGCAACGAGGTGGTCCCATCACGCTGGCAAGCGACAGCTCACCGATGAATCCGGCCCCTGACCTCGCGCAATAGGTCCGGGGCCGGTCTCATGTTCAAGGCCTACGAGAGGGCCGTTGGTGCCCGTTGCTCCACCCATGTGTATCTGGAAACGTCCCGAACCGTCGAGCGCGCGCCGGTCAGTTCATGGCACGATCGCCGTCGTAACAGCACACAAACAGGGGGAAGGGGCTGCCACATGCGGGACCGGATCAGAGGGTTCGTCTGGCTGATCGCCGGCGGCATGGTCGTCGCGTTCATCGGCGCCGCGCTCGCCGCGAACGGCACCCAGGCCGGGTACGGCGGGGACACCATCCACCACGCCGGCTGGTACATCGGCCTGCTCGTCGCTTCCGGCGGCGCCCTGGCGTCCCAGGTCGGCGTGGTCGCGCTCGGCGTGCTCCTGGGCACCACCTACGCCCTCCGGGCCGAGCGCGTCTGAGGTCACGCCTGCCGCAGCTGGTCCGGGTCGAACCAAATGCTGCCAGACGTGACTGAGTCGTCGTCGCGGTGAAGTCCTGGGCGCAATCGACGCTCACGGGCTCGGGATCGTGGGCCGCTGGAGCCGGCGTACTCGGTGATGGTCGCCTGGCTCGCTCCTACCTGGCCAGCGGCCGTGACCACGCCCTCGTCGTCGAAGAGGTACAGCTGACCTTGCCGAGACTTCAGGGGAGAAGGTCGCCTCTCACGACGGCACGGCAGACATCGTGGATACGGGCGTTGGGTGAGCGGGCGTACTCGCGCAGTATCTGGAACGCATCATCGACGGTGGTGTCTCGCCTGGCAGCGAGCACGCCTTTGGCCTGCTCGATGATCAGCCGGGTGTTCAGCGCCTGTTGCAGTTGTTCGGCGGTGCGCTGTTGCTGCTGTGCGGTCGAGGCGTGGATGAGGTACCCGGTTCCGATGCTGGCAAGGACCGTGGCGACGCGCAGATCCTCGGTCGACCAGCTACGTGGCTGGCTGTCATACAGGTTGACCGCCCCGATCGCTGCCCCTCCGGCCAGCATCGGGATGCCCGCTACTGCCTGGATTCCCGACGTCTTGGCCGCCACGGCGTAGTCCGGCCAGCGTTCGTGGGCGTCTCCTGCGGAGATGTCCGGCATCACCACCGGGGCTCCCGTTGCCACAGCGTCGATGCAGGGGCCAGCTTGCCAGTTTTCCTGTACCCGTTCGAGATCGGCGATCGCTTCAATGGCGGCGGTGACGAATCGCTGCTGGCCGTCGTGCACCAACGTCACCCCGGCTCCGGTCAACTGGAGACACCTGAGTCATCTCTTCGGTCAGGTTATGGAGGACGTCACCGATGCCATAGCCGCTCGTGAGGGTAAGGGCGAACCGCTCCAGGCTGTCGAGGATCGTGTCGGGGTCGGGCACCACACTTCTCCTTTCGTGTGCGCAACTCCAAGCGATCCGGCGTACACAGCCCACCCGGCCGCCAGAAACAGCATTGCACCGGATCGGAACGGCGAGAGGCGAAGACGGCCCCTCGGTCCCATCCCGTCGCGAAGACCCAGAACCTCCCAGCAGCGCAGTCGCGATGGGTAGCACGAGCGGTAGGGACCGTACGCCGACGGAATCCTCAGATCTCAGGTGTCGGCGCCCGACGAGCCATGCCGCCCTGGTCCCCCCGGTCGTCCTCACGCTCTGGCCCTGGTCGTCAGCGAGGGCGTCCCCACCCTGGTGGCCGTTCAACTGGTCGTTGCCGTAGCCGCCGTTGGGCCTCCCGTCGTCGCGGGCAGATTCCAGCACCCGCCACGACCTCGGGGCCCGTGCGCGGCGGCCGCTGCGACCCGGCAGCCGGGTGCGCGCAGGGTCAGTGCGCCGCGGCCGGCTCCGTCCGGTCCTCGGCCTCTCCCGGCTCCTGCCCGGTGGTTTCGGCATCCATGGCGTCCTCTGTCGTCCCGTCGGCCGGCGTCGGACGCTGCACAGGCAGGCCGGGGCCGTCCGCGAACGGGTCGGCGAGCATGCTCGCCGCCGATCCGCCCGTCAGCGTGGCGAGCATCTGGCGCACGTTGGCGAGCTGGGCATTGATGCTGTCGCGACGCTGCGTCGCGGCCGCCAGCTCGCGCTCGGACTCGGCGCGCACTCGCGCGGCGGTGTTCTTCGCGTCGGAGACGATCTGCACCGCGTGCTGCTCGGCCTCCTCGACTATCCGGCGGGCTTCGCGCACCGCCTCGCTCGACGCGTCCTCCGCCTCGGCGCGCGTCTGCTCGAGGAACTGCTGCGCCTCGTCGAGTTGGCGCCGGGTCTCGGCCATCTGCTGGGTGAACTCCTGCTCGGCCGCCTGGCGGCGGGCGGCCAGCGTGGTCTCGAAGTCGGCGGCCGCCTTCGCTGCCCGCGCGCGCTGGTCCTCGTAGACGGCCTCGGCCTCCTGGAGCCGTGCCGCCGCGTCCCGGTCCGCGGCGTCGATCCGGTCGTCGGCGGTACGACGGGCGTCCTCGAGGATCCTCGCGGCCTCGGTGTCGGCGTCGCTCCGCCGGTTCCCGGCGTACCGATCGGCCTCGGCGCGCACCCGTGCCACCTCCGCGGTCACCGACTCGCGCTCGGCCTCCAGCTCCGTGCGGGCACGGCTGCGCAGATCTTCGGCCTCCTCCTCGGCGAGGTGGAGGATCTGGCCGACCCGCTCGCCGAGATGCGCGAACGTCGCCGGACCCGGCTCCACGGGTGGGGCAGGAGTGGAGGCCTCCTCGAGGGCGCGGTCGCGGTCCTCCTCCAGTTCGTGGACGTGCGCGCGCAGCTGCGCGAGCTGCTGCCGCGCGTCGTCGGCGGCTCGGGCCAGGTCGGCGATCCGGCGGTCGACCTGCGCCGGGTCGTAGCCGCGCAGCACCACCCGGAACTGCTCGTTGCTGGCTTCGCTCATCTGTGTCTTGCCTCTTCCTCGGAGTGCAGGGGGGTGGGGTTGTCGACCGGGGGCCTCGGTGGGGTTGCCATCGCCGGGACCGGCGCGGGGGCGATGGTGGCCGATGGCACTGCGAGCGCCTGGATGACGCCGGACAGCTGACCGAGCTCACCGGCGATCTCGTCGCGCCGCCGGCGCAGGTACGCGACCTCCTCGCGTGCCTCTTCGAGGATCGACCGTGCGCGGGTGCGGAGCTCGTCGGCCTCCTGGCGGGCCTGCGCGAGCTGTGCCGCAGCCTCCTCGCGGGCGCGGCGCAGCTCGTCCTGTGCGGCGCGCTGGCTGGCGACGACCTCCTCCGCGACCCGCTCGCGCAGGATTCGCGCGCCTGCTTCGGCCTCGGCCAGGCGTCGGCGCGCGCGTTCCTCGCGGTGCGCGGCCTCGGCGGCGGCGTCGGCCGTCGTACGGCGTGCTTCCGCCTCGGCTGCCTGCCGGATTCGGTCCGCGTCGGCGTCCGCGGCGGCCCGTACGTCGTCCGCAGCCTGGGCCAGCTCGTTCGCTGCGCGCTCGGCGTCCGCGATCGACCGCTCCAGACGCGCACGACTCGCGCTGAGGACCGCCTGGAGCCGGTGGCGGGTGCGCCGCACCCGTCGTACGTTCTCCGCGTGGCCCGCCGCCCGGATGCGCTGCGCCTCCTGCTCGGCGGCGGCCAGCAGGCTGTCCACGGTCTTCCGGGTCCACGCCGTCTGCTCCGCGGCGGCGGCGAGCTCACGCTCCGCCTCCGCTTGCGCGGCCACCACGACGTCCTCGGCCTGGCTGCGTGCCTGCCGCAGACGCGCCTCGGCGTCCCCGAGCAGGGCAGCCGCATCTCGGGACGCGGTGTCGCGGAGGTCCCGCGTCTCCGCCTCGGCCGCCGCGCGCACGGTCTCGGCCTCCGCACGGGCGTCCGCCAGGACCCACTCCGCGGCGCTCTCGGCCGCCCGGGTCCGGTCCTGCACCAGGCCCCGGCTCTCGCGGTCCAGACGCTCGGCGTTCGCGCGCGTCACCGACAGCATCCTGCCGGCCTCGAACCGGGCCTCCTCGAGGCGTCTCTCGCTCTCGGTGCGGGCGTCCGCCACCGCGCGTTCGGCCCACTCGATCCGTTCGGCGACCACCGCTTGGCCGGCGGTGAGCATCTCGTCGCGGGACCGTTCCGCGGACCTGACGACGAGGGCGGCCTGGTCCGCGGCGTCCGCGACCAGCTCCTGGGCCTCGCTGGACGCCTCGGCCACCACGCGCTCGGCCCGGCTCAGCTCGTCGGCCGCCAGCTGGCGGTCAGCGGCGGCGGCGGCGTGGAGCCGGCGCGCCTCCTCCGCCAGCTGCGTGGCGGTGGCCTCCGCCTCCGCGAGCTCGCGTTCACCCTGCGCGCGCAGCTCCTCGGCGACCTGCTGCGCGCGGGCGAGCAGGCCGGCGACGCTCTCGCTCGCGTCGTCGGACTCGCGAAGAGCGTCGCGAACCTCCTGAGGCACCCGCGGATTGTTGCAGAGGCCGCCGGAAATGGCGCCCGGAAGGAGCGGCTGTCCAGACCTGCCAGCGCCCCGTCGCCGGGGCGGAGGACGACCCGCGGCTACTCGGCAGCCGTGAGGCGTTCGGCGAGGTCCCAGAACCGCCGCGCCTGTGCCACGTCCCGCGACTGCCGGCTCGACTCGACGGGGTGGCGCTCCTCGAAGAACCTCCCGCCGACACCGTCGAGGGAGGGATCCACCGCCATGAAGACCAGCGAGTCGGTGGCCGCGTCCACCGAGGTGGCGAACGGCATGTGCGGCATCAGGTGCGCCATCACCGTGTGCATGAGCCCGGTGGTGCTCGCCGCCGCCGTGGCCGGAACGAAACCCGGGCACACCGAGTTGGCGGTGACCGGGGAGCCCTGGAGTCGCCGCTGCAGCTCGTAGGTGAACCACAGGACGGCCAGCTTGGAGTTCTTGTAGGCGCGGTCGGGGTGGTACCCGTGCGCGAGCTGGGGGTCGTCGAAGTCGAAGTCGACCGGCGCGCCCCGGGATCCGGGCATGTGGAGCCGGGAGCCGACGGTCACGACCCGGGCGGCGGGTGCCTGTGCCAGTGCCGGCAGCAGCAGCGAGGTGAGCAGGAACGGCGCGAGCACGTTGACGGCCAGGGTCTGCTCGTAGCCGTCGACCGTGACGCGCCTGTCCGGGCTCGTCGGCATCACTCCGGCGATGTGGAAGAGCACGTCGAGCGGCTCGCCCCGGTCGGCCTCGCGGGTCGCGAAGGTGCGCACCTCGCCGAGCGAGGACAGGTCCACCGCGCGCGGCTCGACGACGGCCTCCGGCGCACGGAGACGGATCTCCTCCACGCTGGACCGGGCAGCCATCGGTGTCCGGGCCACGAGCAGCACGTGGTCTCCCCGGGCAGCCAGCTTCTCGGCAGTCACGCGGCCCAGCCCGCGACCACCGCCGGTGACAAGCACCCGCTTGGCCATGGCAGGGCAATGCCCACTCCCCGTCGGCTCATGAGTCGACGGGCGCCGGCGGTATCGGCCAGCGCCGACCACGACGGAGCACCACGACGGGGCACCACGACGGGGCACCACGACGGGGCACCACGACGCCGGCCAGCGCGAGACGGCTGCCTGGCGCGCCGGATCCGCCTCGGTGGCCACTCGTGGGCCGCCGAGGGGTCACGGCCGCACGGACACGCGGGGAAATGGGGTGGTTGGTGACCCCTCGGCAGGGAGGGGAGGTGCGCGGGCTGCGGTCGTGGGTTAGGAAGGGAGCATGGCCGACACGCATCTGGAGGTGGAGCGGAAGTACGACGCGCCGGCGGATGTCGACCTTCCGGACCTGAGCAGCCTGTCCGGCGTCGCCGCGGTCGGGGATCCCCAGCGCGAGGAGCTCGAGGCTGTCTACTTCGACACCGCCGACCTGCACCTGGCCCACCGCGGCGTGACCCTGCGACGGCGGACCGGGGGACACGACGCGGGCTGGCACCTGAAGCTCCCGGCCGGGTCCGACGGGCGCACGGAGGTCCGGGTGCCGCTGGCCCGCGCCAAGGTCAGCCCGCCGAAGCAGCTGCGCGAGCTGATCCTCGCCCTCACCGGTGGGGCTCCGCTCGGCCCGGTCGTGACCCTGCGCACCGTCCGGACGGTGCGGCCGCTGCTCGCCGGCGACGACGCGTGCCTGGCCGAGGTGTCGGAGGACGAGGTGCGCGCCTTCGACGGCTCCGCCCCCGAGGTGCTGCTGGCATGGCGGGAGTGGGAGGTCGAGCTCGTCGAGGGGGAGTCCCCGCTGCTCGACGGCGTGGAGGCCTTGCTGGCGGCGGAGGGGATCACGCGGGGGCGGATGCCCTCCAAGCTGGCCCGGGTCCTCGCCGACCGGCTCGCCCGGGGGCCGCGGTCGGCTCGGCCGCGCCGCAAGGGACCCGCCCGGGACGTGCTCCACGCGCGGCTCGCCGAGCAGGTGGAGGTGCTGAAGCTGCGCGACGTCGACGTGCGCCGCGACGCCGCCGACAGCGTGCACCAGCTCCGGGTGGCCATGCGGCGCCTGCGCGGAGCGCTCGCGACGTTCCGTCCCCTCGTGCGCCGCGAGGCGACCGACCCGCTGCGCGAGGAGCTGAAGTGGATCGCCGGCCTCCTCGGGGAGGCGCGCGACGCCGAGGTGATGTGCCGGCGGCTGGACCGGGCCGTCGCCGCCCAGCCGGTCGAGCTGGTCCTCGGCGAGGTGCGGGCTCGTATCGACCACACGCTCGGCACCCGCTACCGCGAGGCACGTGCCGCCGCCCTGGAGGCGATGGCCTCCCCGCGCTACCTGGAGCTGCTCACGGCTCTGGACCGGCTGGTCGACGACCCGCCGTGGACGCCGGTGGCCGACCGGCGCGCGAAGGACGTGGTGCCCCGCTTGCTCCGCCGCGACTGGCGACGGATACGGCGGCGCGTGGAGGCCGCGCTGGCCGCCGAGGACCGGCACGAGCGGGACCTGGCGCTGCATGAGTCGAGGAAGGCCGCCAAGCGGCTGCGGTACGCCGCCGAGGCGGCGCGCCCCGTGCTCGGCAAGGACGCCAAGCAGGTCGTGCGCGCCATGAAGAAGGCCCAGACGATGCTCGGCGACCACCAGGACAGCGTGGTGACCCGGGCGGTGCTGCGCGAGCTGGGCGTCCAGGCGCAGCTCGAGGGCGACAGCGCGTTCACCTTCGGCCTGCTGTACGGCGTCGAGCAGCAGCGCGCCACCGAGCTGGAGGAGCAGTTCCGGCGACGGTGGCGGACCCGGACCGCTCCACGCCTGCAGCGGCTCGCCGGCTGAGAGCGCGCGCGGCCGCGGTGACCGTGCCGAGCCGCCTCGCGGAAGCGGCACGGCCTCACACCTCGACGCCGCCGTCCGCCGGGCCGCGCCGCACCAGGAGCGAGTCGAACGCCGCGGGCGGCTCACGCCACGGGTCCGCGACCGTCCCGGCGTGCGCGTCCTGCACCGCCCGCCACACGCGTTCGGGGGTGCAGGGGATGTCGACGTGCCGCACGCCGAGGTGTGCGAGGGCGTCGACCACGGCGCTCTGCACGGCCGGTGTGGAGCCCAGCGTCCCCGACTCGCCGATGCCCTTGGCGCCGAGCTCGTTCAGCGGTGTCGGGGTCTCGGTGTTGGTCACCTCGAAGCTGATCGTGTCGGCCGGCGTGGGCATCGTGTAGTCGGCGAACGTCGAGGTCAGCGGCTGGCCCGCCGCGTCGTAGACGAACTGCTCCCACAGTGCCTGCGCGATGCCCTGGGCGATGCCGCCGTGCTGCTGGCCGGCGACGATCGTCGGGTTGACGATCCGCCCGCAGTCGTCGACCGCCACGTGCCGAAGCGGGCGGACCAGCCCGGTCTCGGTGTCGACCTCGACCACCGCCACGTGCGCACCGAAGGGGAAGGTGGCGCCGTGCTGGGGGACGTCGAGGTCGGCCCGCAGCGGCTGCCGCCGTGCGGCGGCCTCGGCGGCGAGCTCGGCCCAGCCGAGCACCGGGGTCGGCGATGCCCGCCACGCGCAGCCCATCGTCGGTCACCTCGATGTCCTCGGGCGCGGCCTCGAGCATCGACGCCGCGAGCTCGATCGCCTGTGCGCGGACGGCGGTGGCGGCCGCGGCGACCGCGCTGCCGCCGAGCTGCAGCGAGCGTGAACCGCCGGTGCCGCCGCCCGAGCGGACCCTCGCGGTGTCGGACTGCACGTAGCGGATCCGCTCGAGGGGGATGCCGAGCCGGTCGGCGACGATCATCGCGAACGACGTGGCGTGGCCCTGGCCGTGCGCCGACGTGCCCGACATGACGGTGGCCCCGCCGTCCGGGTCGAGGGCCACCGAGCCCAGCTCGGTGCCGCCGAACCCGGTGATCTCGACGTACGTCGAGACCCCGACGCCCGAGCTGCCGCGGGTCGCCGGCCTCGCGTCGCCGCTGCTGCTCGGCGCGGAGCGCGTCGACGCCGGCCAGCCGCAGCGCCTCGGCGAGCGCGGCCTCGTAGTCGCCGACGTCGTACCGCATCCCGGTGCGGGTGGTGTACGGGAAGGCGTCCTTGGGGATCAGGTTGCGCCGCCGGATCTCCTCCGGGGCCAGACCGAGCTCGGCGGCGCCCAGGTCGAGCAGCCGCTCCAGCATCGCGCTCGCCTCGGGCCGCCCGGCACCCCGGAAGGCGCCGTTCGGGGTGGTGTTGGTCATCACCGCGATCGCGCTGTAGTCGATCGTGGGGATCTCGTACGGTCCCTGGGCCATGATGTGGGTCGGGCCCACCGCCAGGGAGCCGCCGAAACCGGCGTAGGCGCCGCAGTCGCCGATGTTGCGCGCCCGCAGCCCGGTGATCCGGCCGTCGCGGGTGAACCCCATCTCGGCGTACTGCACCTGCCCTCGGCCGTGCATCGACAGCATCGCCTCGCTGCGGGTCTCGGTCCAGGCCACCGGCCGGCCGAGGAGGCGGGCCGCCGCGACGACCGCGCCGTGCGGCGCGCTCATCCCGGCCTTGCCGCCGAACGCGCCGCCGACGTGCGGGGCGACCACGCGGAGCCGGTGCTTGTCCAGCCCGGTGTACCGGGCCAGCAGGTCGCGCGCCAGGTGCGGGTGCTGGGTGGCGAGGTAGACGGTGAGCAGGATGTCGGCGTTCCCGGCGTCCGGTCGCGGGATCGACCAGGATCGCGTTGCCCTCGAGGGGGGCGGTGGCGATGCGCTGGTTCTCGATGCGCGCCCGGACGACGACCTCGGCCCCGGCGAGCACGTCCCCCGCATCCTCCGGGTGCAGGGCGCGGACGGACTGGGCGATGTTCGACCCAGCCCCGGGAACTGCAGCGGCGCGTCCGGGCGCCAAGGCGGCCTCCATGTCCACGACCGCCGGCAGCTCGTCGTAGTCCACGTCGACCAGCTCGGCGGCGTCGACGGCCTGCGCCCGGGTCTCGGCGACGACCAGCGCCACCGGGTCGCCGACGTAGCGCACGGTGCCGGTGGCCAACGGTCCCTGGGTGACCTGGTCGTTGATCTGCGCAAAGGGCGGGACCGGGGCGTCCGGGCAGGGTCGTCGCCGTGTGCACCGCCAGTACGCCGGGCGCGGACTCGGCCTCGGCGGTGTCGACGGCCACGATCCGGGCGTGCGCCATCGGGCTGCGCATGAACACCGCGTGCGTGCAGTCGTCGAGGCGCAGGTCGTCGACGTACCTGCTGCGCCCGGTGACCAGGTCAGGATCTTCGACCCGGCGGACGTGGTTGCCAAGGATGGACCCGACCATGGCCGGAGACTAGCCGCCCGCGGTCCTCGCCGTCACCGGTCGGCGTCGTGGCTCCCGGGTCGCCAGTCCGGAGGCGGGTCCTCGCCGACCCGGCTGTCGACGGACTCGCGGATCAGGTCGGCGTGGCCGGTGTGCCGGGCGTACTCCTCGACCAGGTCGCACAGCATCCGGCGCAGACTGGGTCGCGGCTGGTCGGACGAGCCGGTAGCGAGGGGCTGCTCGAGCCCGCCGTGCGCGAGTGCCTCGGACAGCCGGCTGCGCGAACGTTGCACCGCGGTGTCGTAGAGCGCGTAGAGCTCCACGGGGGCGTCGTCCGCCGCCGAGTGCCATTCCCAGTCCGGGTCGGCCTCCAGGTCCCCGCCGTCCCAGGGCGGCCCGAGCGGTTCGCCGGCGAGCCTTGCGGTGAAGTAGTAGTCCTCGACCAGCGCCAGGTGCTTGAGCAGGCCGCCCAGCGTCATCGCGGAGGAGGGGATCCGGGCCTGCAGGTCGCGGGAGCCCAGGCCGTCGGTCTTCCAGCGGAACGTGGCGCGCTGCCGCTCCAGCGCGGCGACGAGGTGCTCGGTCTCGGAACCGGCGAGCGGCGGTTCCCAGGGAGGTGAGTCGATGGTCATGGGGCCACCGTAGGACCGGCTGCCCCCTCCGGTCACCGGGTCGCCCTGCTCCACACACGCAGGGAGCCCCTCGGCCGGTGGGCGGTCAGCGCGGGCGCACGTCTCGGATCACGAATCCGCTGGCCGGTCCGGTCGGCATGCGCGTGTGGCTGACGGTGAGGTCCTGCGCGACGAGGTCGTAGTCGACGTCCCTGACCAGGAGCCGTACGGCGCGGGACATCACCGCGATCGTGATCCACTCGCCGGGGCAGCGGTGCCCGGTGAGGTGGTCGCCCCCGCCCTGCGGCACGAAGTCGAAGGCGCTCTCGTCCCAGTCCCGGAACCGGTCGGGGCGGAACTCCCCCGGCGCCTCCCAGGAGCGGGGGTCCTGGTCGGTGGCGTACAGGTCGAGCAGGACCCGGCGTCCGCGGGGGAACTGCACCCCGCGCCACTCGAACGGTTCCCGGACCCGGCCGGCCACCGCGGGGAAGAACGGGTAGTAGCGGCGCACCTCCTGCACGAACGGCTCCACGTCGGCGTCGGCGGCGCGCAGCCGCTCCCGCCAGGACGGGTGCAGGTGCACGGAGAGCGCGGCCAGCGTGACGAAACGGGTGATCGCGACCGTCGGGCGAAGCACGTTGAGCAGCTCCACGGCCGCCACCCGGGGCGCGAGCAGGCTGCCGTCCGGCTCGCGGAACCACGCCCAGGTGTGCAGGGCCGTGCCTTCCTCCGCCGTGTGCGTGCCGGCGCGGAGGTCGCCGACGAGTCCGGCGAGCCAGGACTCCAGGCGGCGGCGAGCACGCCGGGCCCGTGCGTAGTGGACCACCGGGAGGTCGGCGAGCTCGAACAGCCGCCGCAGGTCGCGCGTCCGGGCCGCCACCTCGTTCTCGGGGAGGGGGACGTCGGCCCACGCGCAGACCGCGCGGCAGAGGACCTCGGCGATCGCGTCGCGGAGGACGACACGGTCGCGCTGCTCCCAGTCGGCGAGCGCGGCGCGCAGCTGCGTCTCGAAGTGCGCGGCCACCTCCGGGGCGCGCTCGGGGCCGAGAAGGTCGACGAACGCCTGCTTGCGTGCGCGGTGGCGTTCACCGTCGAGGCCCTGGACCCCGCCGACGCCGAGCAGCGTCCGTTGCACGACAGCGGGCATGGCCCGGTGCCGGATGAACCGCGTGTTGTCGTAGACCACCCGCGCCGCCTCGCTACCCGAGGTGAGGATCGTGGGGACCAGGCCCAGCCTGGTGGGGTAGGCGTCGGTCCCGCGTCCCCGGGTGAGCCGCGCCCCGGCGTCGTACCCCGCGGCGAGGAAGGTCAGGGTGCTGTCGCGCCACCGCTGCCACGCGGGCGCGGGCCGTGCGGCAGCGGGCTGGGTGGGCGCGGCGGGCGGTGCGTCTTCGCGAGTCAAGGCGGCCATGCCGCTCGGTACCCAGGGCCGTCCCGCTCTCACGGTGCCGGCGAGGTCCGCCGCCGGTGGTGGGACCGGGCAAGATGGGAGAGGACGTATCCGTGCCCTCCGGAGGTGCAGCGTGAGAAGCTTCAGCCCCGTGCCGACGATGCGCGCGGCCGTGCGGTGGGCACTCGGACACGCGGTGCCGCGGGCGGTCCTGCGACGGGCGGCGAGGCGCGGAGACCTGCACGGCCGGATGTTCGTCGCGACCCAGTCCTCCGAGCCCGCGGCGCTCGAGCCGGTGCTGGCCGAGCTGCGCGAGCACCGTCCGCTCTACCGGGGTCGCTACGCCTCGGTGAGCGCGGACAACGCCGCCGTCCGCGCACTCCTGTCCAGCCCGCACGTGGTCTCCGGCGTCGGACCCGCCGACGGCGCCGGCCTCCTCGCCCGGATGCACGCGTGGGCGCTGGAGGACGCGCCGTTGGGTCCGCTGACACCTCCTTCGCTGCTGGTCACCGAGCCGCCGGACCACACCCGCTACCGCAAGCTGGTCGCGCGGGTCTTCAGCGCCAGGGCGGTCGAGCAGCTGCGCGGTCGCACGCAGGAGATCGCCACCGGGCTGCTGGACGCGGTCGACCCCGGCCGGCCGGTGGACCTGGTGGCCGACTACTGCAGCTTGCTGCCGGTGACGGTGATCGCAGAGATCCTCGGTGTCCCGGCCCAGGAGCGGGACCGGGTGCTGGGCTTCGGTGCCGCGGCCGCACCCAGCCTCGACCTCGGGCTGTCGTGGGCGGAGTTCCGCCGGGTCGAGTCGGCGCTGCGGGAGTTCGACCGGTGGCTCGAGGAGCACCTCGCTGCGCTGCGGCGACGCCCCGGCGACGACCTGCTCAGCCAGCTGGTGGTCGCCCAGGAGGACGGGCGCGGCCTGACCGACGTGGAGCTGAAGTCCACCGCGGGCCTGGTGCTCGCGGCCGGCTTCGAGACCACCGTCAACCTCCTCGGTAACGGCGTCGCGCTGCTCGCCGCCCACCCGGAACAGCGCCGCGCGCTGGCGCAGCGCCGCGACCTGTGGGCCAATGCCGTCGACGAGGTGCTGCGCCTGGACCCGCCGGTGCTGCTCACCGGGCGGACCGCCGCCGCCGACACCGAGGTGGCGGGCGTGCCGGTGCGGCGCGGCGCGGTCCTCGTCGGCCTGTTGGCCGGCGCCAACCGTGACCCTGAGGTGTTCGCCTCCCCGGACCGGTTCGACGTCACCCGCCAGAACGCCCGCGAGCACGTCTCCTTCTCCGTGGGGCGGCACCACTGCCTCGGCGCGGCGCTCGCGCGGATGGAGGGAGAGGTGGGGCTGCGCACGCTCTTCGACCGCTACCCCGATCTCCGCCTCGAGCCCGGAGCGGTCCGCCGCAGCACCCGCATCCTGCGCGGCTACGAGCGGCTGCCGGTCACGCTGAGCCCGTCCCCCGACCAGCGCGGGACGGCCAGCCCGTCGGCTACGTCGTCCGGGCAGCGGTGGTAGCGGCGGCCCCGGTCAGGTCGCCCGCTCACGCACCACACGCGCCACGTCGAGCCGACGCACCGCCCGCACGGCCGGCAGCTGCGACAGCGCCGCGGCGAGCAGCACCCCGCCCGCGGCGAGCACCATCGCCCACCACGGCAGGGACAGCGGCAGCGTGAACAGGTCGCTGGAGTAGAGCCCCATGAACCAGGCCGCCGCGAGCCGCCCGAGCAGCAGCCCGACGGGGATCCCCAGCATGGTGGCCACGAGGTTCTCCGTCGCGAGCGTCCCCGCCACCCGGCGCAGCGGCACCCCGGCCGCGCGCAGCGTCGCGAGCTCGTTGGTCCGCTCCACGACGGTGACGGCCATGGAGACGTAGATGATCGTCAGCGCCAGGACGGCGCCGAGCCCCACCATGACGCCGATGAACGCCCAGAAGAGGCCGAGGTAGCGGTCCAGGGAGCGGGTCAGCGCCTGGGCGTCGGCGTAGGCCACCACGCCGTCCAGCCGGGTGATCGCGCGGCGGGCCGCGGACCGGTCGGCGCCCGGGACGAAGCGCACCAGCAGCGTCTGCGCCCCGGAGCCGCCCAGCACGCGGGCTGCGGTCCCGGTGTGCGCGTAGAGGTTCGTGCCGAGTGGTTCCCGGACGAAGCCGGCGAGGCGCACGCGGCGGGGCGCACCGCCCGGCGCGGTGAGGGTGAGCGTGTCGCCGACCCGCACGTGCAGCCGCTCCGCCAGCGCCGCCCCGGCGAGGACGCCCCCGGCCGGCAGCGCCGCGCCGGTGGCGTCCACCTCCCGGAAGCCGTGCATGGTGGTGCCCGGCCGGAACCCCTGCAGGCTCGTGGAGTACGACGCCCCTCGGTAGGTCGCGACCACGGGCCCCACGACGGAGGCCTCCGCGGCGTCGACCCGGGGCATCCGGTCGAGGGCCGCGCGCACGGAGCCTGCGGCGCCGGGACGGACGGTCACGGTGGCGTCCTGCCGCTCGACCTGGTCGTACTGCACGTGCAGGGCGTCAACCATCGTGGTCAGCATCCCCAGCGAGGCCAGCACCAGCACCAGCGCGAGCACGGCACCGAGTCCCGTGGCGGCCGTCCGCCGACGGTTGCGCGCCACGTCCCGCAGCGCCATGCGCACGGCCACCGGGGCGCCGCGCAGCCGGGAGACCGCCCGGCTCCAGGAGGTCGGCGGCCGGCCCGCCACCTCGTGGCGCATGGCCTCCGCGGGAGCCGTGCGGGCCGCGGCGAGCGCGGGTGCCGCGGCACCGGCCACCCCCACCAGCAGCCCGAGCGCGAGGCCGGCCACGGCCAGGAACGGGTGCTGGCGTACGACGGTGTCGGGGATGCCGAGCTCCCCGGTGTAGGCACGGGTGATCGCGCTCGTGCCGAGCAGCCCGAGGGGGACGCCGACCACGCTGCCGAGCAGCGTGATCGCCACGCCCTGGAGCAGGTAGTGGCGGACCACCCTGCCGCGGTGGGCGCCGGCGGCCAGCAGCGTGCCGATGAGCGCCCGCTCACCGCGCACCCGCCGGGTGAGCAGCACGTAGGCGGCGACGGCCGCCGCGGTGAGGAACAGCAGCGGGAACGCCTTCGACATCTGGTCGAAGCCGTCGAGGTCGAGCTGCAGGGTCGCCGGTGACGGCTGCTCGGCCTGCGTGGTCAGGTCCCGCGCGCCCGCTGCCCGCATCGCCGCCGCCACGGCGTCACCGTGCGACGGGCCGGACAGGCCGACGAGCACCTGGGTGTGCGCGTCGCCGTACCACCGGCGGAGCGTGGGCTCGGGCACGAACACGACCGCGAACGCGTGCGGGTCCTCGAGCACGGACTGGCGGTTGCGCGCCGGCCACAGGTACTCCGCCGACACCGCCACCCCGCGGACGGTCACCTGCTGCCACCCCGTCGGGGTGGAGATCCGCAGCGTGTCCCCGGGCGTGAGGTGGAACGTGGTGGCGGTGTGGGTCTCGACGAGGACGCCGGTGCGGTCACCCGGGCCGAGGTAGCGGCCGCGCGTGACCTCGATGTCGTCGACGGCCGGACGGTGGGCGGCGGGCAGGCCGGAGACCCGGCCCAGCAGCTTGGTGCCGCGGACGAGCAGCGGCGCGTCGACCTGGGTACGGGTGGTCACGGCCGTGGCCCCCGCGGCCGTGGCCGCATTCGACACTCGGTCGGCCGGGCCGCCCGCGGCGACCAGGTCGGCGAACCTCAGCCGTTCGTAGACGTGCTGGTAGGAGCTGTGGAGGTTCTCGAACGCGCCGGCGCTGGCGATGAACAGCCCGACCCCGAGCGCGACGGTCACGGCCACGGCGGCGACCTGGGCGCGGGCCCGGCCCAGGTCCCGGACGACCTTGCGGGTGGAGACGCGCACGGCTCCTCCTCACCACACGACGTCGGCCGCGTCGGCCGGTGCCGGGTTCTGCTCGACCGAGGCCACCCGTCCATCGACGACGGTCACCACGCGGTCGGCGATCGTCGCGACCGAGGCGTTGTGGGTGACGATCACGACCGTGCGGCCTTCGGCGTTCGTGCGCTGCAGCAGCTGGAGGATCTGTCGGCCGGTGGCCGTGTCCAGCGCGCCGGTGGGCTCGTCGGCGAGCAGGATGTCCGGCTCGGTCGCGAGGGCGCGGGCGAGGGCGACCCGCTGCTGCTGGCCCCCGGAGAGCTGCGACGGGAAGTGGTCCGCCCGGTCGGCCAGCCCGAGCGAGTCGAGCAGCGCCGGCACGCGGTCCTTGCTGCCCCGGTCGGTCAGCTCGACGATGACCTCGACGTTCTCCCGGGCAGTGAGGGTCGGGATCAGGTTGAAGAACTGGAAGACGAACCCGACGTGGCGCCGACGGAAGTCCGCGAGCTCGCTGGGTGGCCGTCGGCTGATCTCCTCGCCGGCCACCGTCACCGAGCCGCTGGTGGCGGCTTCGATGCCGCCGATGATGTTGACCAAGGTGGTCTTCCCGGACCCGCTCGGACCGAGGACCACGACGAGCTCGCCGGGTGGGACGTCGAGGTCCACCCCACGCAGCGCGCTCACCGCACCCTCGCCCGTGCCGTAGGTCTTCGTCACGCCGCGCAGGCTCAGCCCCGGCTCGGCGGTGGTCGTGGGGGCCTGGCGCTGCTGGTGGTGCAGTCTCATCGGTCGCGCTCCTCGTCGGTGCCGCCCCCGTGCTCCCCGGTGAACACCCCGTGCGTCTCGGTGAACACCCCGTGCTTCTCGGTGAAAACCTCGTGCTCGGTGAACACCCCGTGCGTGTAGGCGGGCAGCACCTCGCCGGCCCATCGACGCATCCCGTCCGGCGTGAGCGGGTCCACGCCCAGCACTCCGGCCACGTGGGTCCGCAGCAGCACGACGGCGAGGTCGTTGGCGAGCAGGAACGCCGCCCGGGCCTCCGGGTCGTCGGTGGGCCGCATCACGCCCGCGTGCGTCAGCTCGGCGGTCATCGCCAGGGCGCCGGCGTACCAACGCTCGAACAGCCGGTGCCCCACCGGGTCACCGGTGAGCAGCAGTCGGGTGAGGTACGCCGGGACGGGCGACCCCGGCGGGAGCACGGCCAGCAGGAGCTCGGCGACCCCTCCGGCGGCGGCGGAACCGTGGGTCAGCTCCTGGGGCCGCTCGGTCACCGCGGCCATCGCCTCGTCGAAGACGCCCGCGACCGCGTCGTTGACCGCGTCGACCAGTCCGGCCTTCGTGCCGTAGTGGTGCAGGACCAGCGCCGGCGAGACACCGGCGGCGGCCGCGATGTCACGCACGGACACGGCCTCGGGTCCCCGTGCGGCGAACAGCTCGAGTGCCCGCTGTCGGATCTCGGCCCGGGCCGAGAAGTCTGAACGCACGTTCAGCAGGCTAAACGAACGTTCAGCCTGGGCACAAGAGCGGCTCGGTGCCCGCGCCGGCACGACCCTCTAGTCCGGGCACACCCGATGGCCGGCGGTTGTTGCCATGTCCCGCGGCGGACGTTAGCGTCGGGACCCGAGGTTGAGCAGCCGGCCCCGGCCTGGAAGTCGCAGGTCCGTCGACGCCGGTGCTCCCCCTGACAACTCGGCGCGACAGGTCGTAGGTCGGCTGCCGCTCTCCAGCAGCGTGGGATCGGTGAGACCAGGTGCACTCGGTGGCGGTCCGCAGGCCGTCACGAGGAGGCTGTGGGCCCACCGGCGACGCGCGACGGCGCGGCACCGGTGGGCCGCTGCCTGTTCCGGGGCAGCAGCGTGGCGCGCGCGTCAGCCGCGGGACCAGTCCACCGAGAAGTACTGCGTCTCGCAGAACTCCCGGATGCCCTCCCGCGCACCCTCGCGTCCCATGCCGCTCTGCTTCACCCCGCCGAAGGGTGCCGCGGGATCCGAGACGACACCGCGGTTGACGCCGACCATGCCGGCCTCGGTCCGCTCGGCGAGCTGCAGCGCCCACTTCAGGTCCCGGGAGAACACGTAGGCGGTGAGCCCGAACTCGGTGTCGTTCATCTGGTGCAGCAGGTCGTCCTCGTCGTGCCAGGTGACGACCGGGGCGACCGGGCCGAAGATCTCCTCCCGCAGGATCGCCGCGTCGGCGGGGACGTCGACCAGCAGCGTCGGCGGGTAGAAGTGGCCCTCGGTGACCGGTGCCATGGCGCGGTGCGAGATCCGGGCGCCGCCTGCCACGGCCTCGTCGACCAGCCGGGAGAGCGTGGCGGCCGCCGTGGCGCTGATCATCGGCCCGATCGACGTACCTTCGCGGAACGCCGCTGCCCACCGACAGCGACTCGATCGCGGCCCCGAACCGGGTGGTGAACTCCTCCGCCACGTCGGCGTGCACGTAGAACCGGTTGGCCGCGGTGCAGGCCTGGCCGCCGTTGCGGAACTTCGCGACCATCGCGCCGGCCACCGCTGCCTCGACGTCGGCATCCGCCGCGACCACGAACGGCGCGTTGCCACCGAGCTCCATCGAGACGTTGACCACTCGCTCGGCGGCCTGCGCCAGCAGCAGCCGGCCCACCCCCGTCGACCCGGTGAAGGAGATCGCGCGGACCCGGCTGTCGCGCAGCCAGGTGCGTACCACGGCGCCGGGGTCGGTGGTCGGCACCACGTTGACCACGCCCGCTGGTGCGCCGGCGCGGGTGAGGATGCGGGCCACGGCGAGGGCGGTCAGCGGGGTCTCCGCGGCCGGCTTCAGCACGACGCTGCAGCCGGCGGCCAGCGCGGGACCGATCTTGCGGGTGGCCATCGCGGCGGGGAAGTTCCACGGTGTGACGAGCGCGGCGACGCCCACCGGGCGCGTGGTCACGATCGTGCGGGTGCCACCGGCCGGCGACGGGCCGAAGTCGCCGTCGGTGCGCACCGCCTCCTCGGCGAACCAGCGGAAGAACTCCGCCGCGTAGCTCACCTCGGCGCGCGCGTCGGCCAGTGACTTGCCGTTCTCCCAGGAGATCAGCGCGGCGAGGCCGTCGATCTCGGCCACCATCAGCTCGAAGGCGCGACGCAGCACCTCCGACCGCTGCCGCGGGGCGGTCGCCGCCCAGCCGGGGAACGCGGCGGCCGCCGCGTCCACGGCAGCGGTCGCGTCCGCGGCGGTCCCGTCGGCGACGACCGCGACGAGGTCCCCGGTGGCCGGGTCGTGGACCGGGAAGTCGCCCCCGCGGTCCGCGGGGTGGCCGGCGCCGTCGACGTACACCCCCCGGCGCGGCTGGAGGTCGTCGACGAAGGTGAGCAGGTCGGTCGGCTGGGTCAGTGAGCCGGCGGTGAGGGTCACGAGGAGTCCTTCGGGGTCGGTCGAGGCCCCGGGCGGTGCGCGCTCGGGGTCAGCGGTCGTGCGGAGAGGTGGGTCGGGAGATCAGGCCGTGGCGGCGAAGGCCTCGTCGAGCACGTCGCAGGCCTCCTCCAGCAGGTGGTCGGGGATCGACAGGGGCGGCAGGAACCGCAGGACGTTGCCGTAGGTGCCGCAGGTCAGCACCACCACCCCGGCGGCGTGGGCGGCCGCGGCCACGCGCTTGGTCAGGTCGGCGTCCGGCTCCGTCGTCCCCGGCTTCACGAGCTCGACGGCCAGCATCGCGCCCCGGCCGCGTACGTCGCCGATGCGCGGGTCCCGCTGCCGGAGGGCGGTGAGCCGCGCGGTCATCACCTCGCCGATCCGCCGCGCGCGCTCGACGAGGCCGTCCTGCTCGATGGTCTCGACGACCGCCAGCGCGGCGGCGCATGCCAGCGGGTTGCCGCCGTAGGTGCCGCCGAGGCCGCCGACGTGCGGGGCGTCCATGATCTCCGCGCGGCCGGTCACCGCGCTGAGCGGCAGGCCGCCGGCGATGCCCTTGGCGGTGACGATCAGGTCCGGTACGACGTCCTCGTGCTCGACGGCGAAGAGTGCTCCGGTGCGGGCGAAACCGGTCTGCACCTCGTCGGCCACGAAGACCACGTCGTTGCGCTTGCACCACTCGAGCAGCGTCGGCAGGAAGCCGGGCGCGGGCACGATGAAGCCGCCCTCTCCCTGGATCGGCTCGATGAGCACCGCCGCGAGGTTCTCCGCGCCGACCTGCTTCTCGATCACGTCGATGGCCCGGCGGGCGGCCTCCTCGCCGTCGAGGCCGCCGTCCCGGAACGGGTAGGACAGCGGCGCCCGGTAGATCTCGGAGGCGAAGGGGCCGAACGTGCTCTTGTAGGGCATGTTCTTCGCGGTGAGGCCCATGGTGAGGTTCGTGCGCCCGTGGTACGCGTGGTCGAACGCGACGACGGCCTGCTTGCGGGTGTAGGCCCGGGCGATCTTCACCGCGTTCTCCACCGCTTCCGCGCCGGAGTTGAACAGCACGCTGCGCTTGGCGTGGTCGCCGGGGGTGATCCGGTTCAGTGCCTCCGCGACGGCGACGTACCCGTCGTACGGGGTGACCATGAAGCAGGTGTGGGTGAAGGACTCGACCTGGGCGGTCACCGCTGCGGACACCCGTGGCGCGCTGTTGCCGACGGTGGTCACGGCGATGCCGGACCCGAGGTCGATCAAGGAGTTGCCGTCCACGTCGACGAGCACGCCGCCGCCGGCCGCGGTGACGTAGACCGGGAGCGTGGCGCCCACGCCGCGCGCCACGGCGCCCTCCTTGCGCGCCTGCAGCTCCCGCGAGCGAGGGCCGGGGACCTCGGTGACGAGGCGGCGCTCCTGCGGCAACGACGGGCCGCCCTTCGCGGTGCTCTCCGCGGGGCGGGTGCTGGGCATGCGCTCGGCGCTGGTGGTCATGGCGGGCTCCCTCGACGACGTCCGGTCTTCCCCGGAGGTTAGGCCGCCGGTCCACCGGATCGACAGTGGCGGAGTGCACAACCGTTCCGGCACTGGTTGTGCAAAACTGGCGCCGTGGTCACCGTGGCCGACGTCCTCGCCGATCCCCCGCTCGGGCTGCGCGCCGTCGACCTGCCGCGGCCCGAGGCGGAGGTGCGGTGGGTCGCGGTGAGCGAGCTCCCGGATCCCGCGCCGTTCCTCGAAGGCGGCGAGGTGCTGCTCACCACCGGTTTGGAGACCGCCCGCTGGGCGGCAGAGTGGCAGCCGTACGTCGACCGCCTGGCCGCGGCCGGCGTCTCCGCGCTCGGTCTCGCCGTCGGGCTGACCCACGACCGGGCGCCTGCAGCGCTCACCGCTGCCTGCCGCGCCCGGGCGCTGAACCTGTTCGAGGTGCCGCGGGCCACCACGTTCGTGGCTGTGAGCCGGGCGGTCGTGCGTCTGCTCGAGGCGGCCGAGCAGGCGGCCACGCGCGCGGCCCTGGACAGTCAGCGCCGACTGATCCAGGCCGCCCTCCAGGCGGAGGACACCCGTGCGATCCTCGGCCGGCTGGCGGAGGCGGGTGAGGGCGCGGCATGCACGGTGACTGCCGACGGCCGCATCGACGAGGGGCCGGTCGGCCCGGCTCGCGGTCTCCTCGACCTCGACCGTGCGCGCGACGAGGTCGTGCGGCTGCGGCCCTCGGGACTGCGGGCCGCGTCCAGCACCGGGGTCGCCGGCGGCACCATGGTGGTGCAGCCGGTGGGCCTGGCGCCGCGGCCCACGCGCTACGTGGTGGCGGGGTTCCCGGGCCGACTCGCGGACCCGCAGCGGCTGGCCATGACCACCGCGGTGGCGCTGCTCAGCCTGGCCGACGAGCGCCGGCGCGCCGGCCGCGACACCGATCGCGCCCTGCGCGCCCGCGCGGTCGAGCTGCTGCTGCAGGGAGAGGGGCGCGGCGCCGGGCTGCTGCTCGGTGCCCGACCCGGCGCGGCACCGGCCCGCCTTCCCGACCGGGCGGTGCTGGTCCGAGTGACCGGTCCCGTCGATGCGTTGCACGACGCGCTCACCGAGCTGGAGGAGACGGCCGTGCTCGGCGCCGTCCTCGACGAGGAGCTGGTGTGCGTGGCGTCCCCGTCCGAGGTACCCCAGGTCGTGGCGGTGCTCGTGGGCGAGGACGTCCGGGTCGGAGTGGGCGAGCAGGTGCCACTGGCCGAGCTGCACCGCAGCCACGTCACGGCTGGCTTCGCGCTCGGCTCCACGGGCGCCGGCAACCCGGTCGCCTCCTGGGAGGCCGCGGTCGACCGGGGGGTTCTCTCCCTCGTCGACGACGAGCGTGCCGAGGCCTTCGCCGAGTCGCTGCTGGGCGCCCTGGCCGGCCCGGCCGGGGACGACCTGCTCACGACGCTCGCCACGTTCCTGCGCCACCACGGGTCGCACGTCCGGGTCGCTGCGGAGCTCGGCGTGCACCGCAACACCGTCCGCCACCGTCTGGACGCGGTGCAGCGCGCCCTCGGCCGGTCGCTCGACGACCCGCAGACCCGGGTCGACTGCTGGGTGGCGCTCCAGGTGCGCACCGGCCGTACGTGAGCCGATTCCCGGGGACAAACGTGGCGTTTCGCTGAGCCGGCGGCAGCGGGTGTCGATAATCGCCGCATGCCCTTCCGCGCCCTCGCGGCCCGTCTTCGCGCTCACCGGCTGATCGAGGCGGTCCAGGAGGAGCAGCACGAGAAGGCGCTGGCCGAGCTGGTCGCGCTCCGCGCGGAGGCAGTCGAGCACGACTGGACCGAGGTGCGCTTCCTGGCGTCCATGGGGCAGGTGGTGCACGCCTTCGTCCACGGCCCCGACGACGCCGGCCTGTGGGCAGGCCTGGACGCGCTGGTCGCCGAGGCCGAGGACCTGGAGGCCCCTGCGCTCTCGGCGCTGGCACTCGCGCTGCGCGCCGTCGCTGCGTCCCGACGCGGTGACCTGGACGCCATGTTCGCCGACGCAGGTCGAGCGGTCGCGGTCGTCGACGACGAGACGCTGCCCGCACTCGACCGGTGCACCGCACTGGTCATCTGCGGGGCCGCCTACAACTCGGCGAGTCTCTGGGAGCTCGCCGACGAGCTCTACGACCGTGCCGCCGCCCTCGCGCCCCTCTGCGAGGAGAGGCTCCAGGACAACGCGATCGCCGTCAACCGGGTGCTGGTCCGCCTGGAGTGGGCGACCGCCCTGCTCGAGATCGGGGAGGATGCCGACGCCGTGCACCAACTGTTGCGCGCGGCCGGTGCGGTGCGGCTGGCGTTGCGAGCCCCCGCACTCCCGGCGCTGTGGCGTCTGGACGTCGAGGCGTGCGGCGATCTCCTCCCGCTGGTGCGCCACGCCTTCCGCGACCTCACCGAGGACGGGCCGGCCGGCCTCTCAGTCGGCCAGCAGCTGAGGCTGCTCGACCGCCGCCGCGGGCAGCTGCGCGCGGCGGGTGACGTGGAGGTGCTGCCCCTGCTCGACGCGCTGACGGCGCTGTCGCTGCTGCGGCTCGGCTACGAGCGCGAGGCCGGTCGCCTGGTCCAGGACCTGACCGACGTCGCCTCGACCTCCTCGGGCGCGCGTTCCTTCCCGCTCTGGGTGCGAGCCGAGGTGCTGACGGCCGGGCAGGACCACGAGGGCGCGGCCGCGATGGCCGCCTACGCACGGATGGTGGCGCGGGCCCGCTGGCGAGCACGGCAGGGGGTGCTGGCGGCCGCGCGGTCGCGGATCGCCGGGGAGCGGATCCGGGCGGAGCACGCGCGACTCTCGCGCGATGTCATGCTGGACCCGCTGACCGGCCTGGCCAACCGACGTGCCTTCGAGCTCTGGCGCACGCACCAGCCCGCCGAGCCCCTCCCGACCGCGCTCCTCCTGCTTGACCTCGACCGGTTCAAGGCGGTGAATGACGCCCACGGTCACGCGGTCGGTGACGAGGTCCTCCGGCAGCTCGGCCGCCTGTTGTCGAGACACGTCCGGGTCGACGACCTGGCGCTGCGGCTGGGCGGGGACGAGTTCGCGGTGATCCTGGAGGCGCGGGAGTCCAGCGTGCCCGGGGCGGCCTTGGAGTCGCTGGACGGCGCCGCGCGGCGGCTGTCGCGCACGCTGCAGGCGGGGGTGAGGGACACCGACTGGGGCCTGCTGGCCCCAGGACTGGAGATCGGGGCCAGCATCGGGTTCGCGGCCGCGACGCTGGGCACGGACGGGCAGCGGGCCGACGCGCTGTACCGGGAGGCCGACACTCTCCTCTACGCAGCCAAGTCGTCCAGGACGGCGATGCGCTGAGGGAACGCAGGGCCGGCGGCTCGAACCCCGGTCGGTCAGCCGGCTTGGTCGAGCGGTGGGCCGTCGGATGGTGGGGCTTGGTCGGGTGGTGGGCCGTGGTGTGGTGGTTCGTGGCGGGGTTGTCGTTCGCGGATCCAGCCGCGGGTGTCGTCGTCTGGTCCGCCGTCTGGTCGGTTGCCGCCTGGTCCGCGGGCGCGGGCTGCGCCGGGCCGGGCGCTGGGGCTGGGTTCGACTTGGTTTTGCATGGCGGGGGCGAGGCGGTGGCGTCCGGGTGGGGGTCGGAACTCCGGCAGGCCGTCGGCGGGGTTGAGGCGGACGGCCCAGGCGGTGGCGTGGAGGAGGGTGTGGTGGGCGCGGCAGAGCAGCACGGTGTTGGCGAGGTTGGTGGGGCCGCCGTCGGCCCAGTGGGTGATGTGGTGGGCGTCGCAGGCGATGGGGGTCGCCGGCAGCCGGGGAAGGCGCAGTGCCGGTCGCGGGCGAGTAGCGCCAGCCACAGGGTCGTGGCGACCAGGCGTTGGCTGCGGCCGGCGTCGAGGACGCCGGAGGGTCCGCCGAGGATGAGGGGGAGGACGTCGGCGTCGCAGGCCAGGCGGCGTAGCGCCTGGGCGGAGAGGCGTTCGCCGGTGGTCAGGGTCGCGGTGCCGGTGCCGGTCTGCAGGGTCTGCAGGCTGGTGTGGATCAGCAGGCGGGGTTTCATGCCGTGGTCGGTCGGCAGCACCTGCGCGTCGGCCAGGCGTTGGCATGCCTCGACCAGCGCGTCCCAGGTCCGGGCGCCGTGGTCGCGGGGATCGACCCCGTCCAGGCCGGTGTCGGGGTCGGTCGAGGGTTGGGGTGCGGCCAACGAGGCCAGCGCGGTCTTGATGACCGCGGCGTCCTCGAGGGTGCCGCGGCCCTTGAGCCGGACTCCGCCCAGGCCGTCCTCGACCAGGGCGAGGAACCGGTTGAGGTGGGCGGAGCGTTCGAGCTTGTCGAGCTTCTTCTCCTCCCGGGCCGCGACCCCGTCGGGGTCGAGGACCTCCAGCAGCCGCTGGCCGAGCTTGTCCAGCTCGGTGGCGTTCAACCCGGTCGCGTGCTCGAGGAGGAACGCCTCCCCGGCCGCCCGCAGCGCGGTGTCGAGGGGCAGCAGGTCCAGGCAGGCCACGATCACCTCGGCGTGCTCGGGGGAGATCTCCCCGGCCGTCAGCGCCGTCCTGGTCGCCTCCCGGGCGCCGGTGAGCGCGGCGGCGGTGCGCAGGATCCGCCGCCCCGTCGCGGCCCGCCCGCCGGCGGTCGCGGTCAGGTAGTCGGCCGCGGAGGCCCAGCCCGCGCTCTTGTGCACCTCGCGGGCCTCGACCTCCACCGCGACGCCGGCCTGCACCGCGGCCAGGGTGGAGCGCAGCCTCTCGATCTGCAGGTTGACCTCCAGCAGCTCGCCCGGCGTCTTGGCCGCCCACACGACCTCGCTCAGCTCCGCGACCGCGTCCCGGGCCGCGGCCACCACCCCGCCGACCCGCCCGGCGCGCCCGACCCACCCGCGCCGCCCGGCGCGTCCCACCCGCCGGGGCCGCCCGGGGAGCGCGGAGGGGGTGTGCTGGTCATGAGCACACTCAACCAGCCCCCACCGACACAATCCAGCCCCGAATCGAACAACGTGCGAATCTGTGGACGAGGTCCCAGCTGCCACGTCGCCGCAGCCCCGGACAGGGCAGCCCGGCAGGGCAGGCGGGTCAGTCGTAGGTGTAGAAGCCCCGCCCGGTCTTCCGGCCGAGGAGGCCCGCGTCGACCATCCGGTTCAGCAGCGGCGGGGCGGCGTACAGCGGCTCCTTGAACTCCTCGTACAGCGACTCCGCGACCGCCTTGGTGGTGTCCAGGCCGATCAGGTCGGCCAGCGCCAGCGGGCCCTGCGGATGGGCGGCGCCGAGCACCAGCCCCTGGTCGATGTCGGCCGCGGTGGCGAAGCCGGACTCCAGCATCCTGATCGCCGAGAGCACGAAAGGGATCAGCAGGGCGTTGACCACGAAGCCGGCCCGGTCCTGGCAGTCGATGGCGTGCTTGCCGAGAGCGTCCTGCACGAACGCGCGCGCTCGCTCTGTGGTCCCCTCTGCGGTCAGCAGGCTGGGCACCAGCTCGACCAGCTTCAGCACCGGCACCGGGTTGAAGAAGTGCACGCCAAGCACGTGCGACGGCCGGGAGGTGGCGACCGCCAACTTCATGATCGGGATCGAGGAGGTGTTGGACGCCAGGATCGCGTCGGAGGACTCGACGATCTTGTCCAGCTGCTCGAAGAGCGCGATCTTGGCCTGCTCGTCCTCGACGATCGCCTCGACGACCATGTCCCGGTCGGCGAGCCGCTCGAGGTCGGTGCCCACGTCGATGCGGTCCAGCACCGCCGCGGCGTCGTCGAGCTTCCCGCGCTGCTGGGCACGCTGCAGTGACTTCTCCAGCCGCTGGCGACCCGCCGCGGCCGCCTCCGACGACGACTCCACCACCACTACGTCCAGCCCTGCGCGTGCACTGACCTCGGCGATCCCCGCGCCCATGAGGCCGCATCCCACGACACCGATGCGCTGCATCCGCTCCCTCTTTCCGGTTCCTCGGAACTCTCCCGCCCCCACGGTACTGAGCCGATCGAAGGTTGGGAGGTGCGGGTCGGCCTCGTGAAGGGCCTCGAGGAGCGGTCGACACACCCCCGGACCGGTGCGAGTGCTCTGGGCGGCCGGGAGCGGGATGTCGGAATTCCCGTGTCTGTGACCCGGGTCATGGTTTGAACGGGAATGGCGCTCGGGTTGCGCGCCTTGAGTACTGAGACGGCGGGCGATCCCGGGGGGTCCGCAGCGAAGGTCTGCGTCGCTCGCCGTGAGTCCTGTCCACCACGACCGCCGGTGACGACCGCGCCCACTGACTCCACAGCGCGGTTCTGGAGCCTCGGCCCCTGCGCCGGCTCTCGAGGGAGTCCTGCGTTGAGCGTGTTCCGTCCTGCCCGTCGCCTCGCCGCGACGGCCCGCCGCGGCCTTGCCCTGGTTGCGCTGACCGCTGCCGGTGCGGTCGCGGCCCTTCCCGCCGAGGCACTCGCCGAGGTGCACGGCGGCCTGGCCGGCGGGGTCGAGGCGCCTCTGGTCCCGCGCGCCGAGGGCGGGAGGCAGCACGACTCGGTGCTGCAGTGGCTCACCGCGCCCCGCGACGCAGGACGCCTCAGCAGGGGCGAGGACCGCTCCGCGGCGGCGTCCCTCCCCCTTGGCTCCGGGCAGCAGGGCGCGGCCGTGGCCCAGGTGCAGAACCGGCTCGGCCTGGCGCCCACCGGCCGGTACGACGCGAGGACCGCGAGCGCGGTGCGCCGGTTCCAGGCGGTGCACGACCTGACCGGGCGGCGCACGGCGGCGGGGGACGGCCTGCCCGAGACCGGCGTGGTGGACGCCGGGACCTGGTCCGCATTGGGCGACAGCCTGCGCCAGGGCGGCCCCTGGCTGTCCACGAAGCAGATCGCGCGCGCGGTCGGCGCGCCCGAGAGCGCAGTGGCCTCCACCTGGCCGGACCTGGACGGCGCCCTGCGGCGGCAGGGGATGGCGGACGTGGGGGATCGGATCGCCGTGCTGGCCACCGTGCTGACCGAGGTGGGCCCGCGGCTGCGTCCCGTCAACGAGTACGGCGGTCGGCACTACTTCTCCCGGATGTACGAAGGCCGCAGTGACCTGGGGAACGTACGGCGCGGCGACGGTGCCCGCTACCACGGCCGCGGCTACATCCAGCTCACCGGACGCGCCAACTACCGCAAGTACGGCGACGAGATCGGCGAGCCGCTGGAGCAGAAGCCGGGACTGGCCCTGCGCCCCGGGGTGGGGGCCGAGGTGCTCGTGGAGTACTTCCGGGACCGGGGGCTGGCCGCCGCGGCCCGCGAGGGCGACTGGCGCGGCGTGCGGGTCGGTGTCAACGGCGGGCTCAACGGGTGGTCGACGTACCAGGCCCGCGTGCGCCAGCTGCTGCGTGCCTCGGCGCGCTGAACGCCACCGCCCGCCGGCGGATCAGCTGGCCGGCGCCGAGGTGCGGATCAGGTGGTCGAAGGCGCTCAGCGCCGACACGGAACCGGTGCCCATCGCGGTGACGATCTGCTTGTAGGGCACCGTCGTGCAGTCGCCGGCGGCGTAGACGCCCGGCACCGAGGTGGCGCCGCGCTCGTCGACGACGACCTCCTTGCGGTCGGTGAGCTCCACGGCACCCTCGAGCCACTCGGTGTTCGGCAGCAGCCCGATCTGCACGAACACGCCCTCCAGGTCCAGGTCCCGGCTCTGGCCGGACTCGCGGTCGTCGTACCGGAGGCCGGTCACCTTGCTGCCGTCCCCGAGCACCTCGGTGGTCGCCGCGTTGAGGACCACGTCGACGTTCGGCAGGCTGCGCAGTTTGCGTTGGAGCACGTCGTCGGCGCGCAGTGCTCCCTCGAACTCGAGCAGGGTCACGTGCGCGACCACGCCGGCGAGGTCGATGGCCGCCTCGACGCCGGAGTTCCCGCCGCCGACGACCGCGACCCGCTTGCCGCGAAACAGCGGCCCGTCACAGTGGGGGCAGTAGGTCACGCCCTTGTTGCGGTACTCCTGCTCCCCGGGTACCCCGAGGTGGCGCCAGCGTGCCCCACTGGCGAGCACGACGGTGCGGCCGCGTACGAGCGCGCCGCTCTCGAGCTCGACGGTGTGCAGGCCTCCCGGCTCGGTCGCCGGCAGAAGCCGGGTCGCACGCTGCAGGTCCATCACGTCGACGTCGTACTCGCTCAGATGCTGCTCGAGCTGCGCGGCGAACTTGGGGCCCTCGGTGTACGGGACGGAGATGAAGTTCTCGATGCCCATGGTGTCGAGGACCTGCCCGCCGATGCGCTCGGCGACGACACCGGTCCGGATGCCCTTGCGGGCCGCGTAGACCGCGGCGGAGGTGCCGCCCGGTCCGGCGCCGACGACCAGGACGTCGAAGGCCTCCTTGCCCTCGATCGCCTCGGCGGCCTTCTCGACGCTGCTGGTGTCGAGCCGGGCGAGGATCTGCTCCAGCGTCATCCGGCCCTGGTCGAACGGCTCGCCGTCGAGGAAGACCGTCGGCACGGCCATCACGCCGCGCTCCTCGACCTCGTCCTGGAACAGCGCCCCGTCGATCGCGACGTGGGTGAGGCGCGGGTTCAGCACGCTCATCGCGTTGAGGGCCTGCACGACGTCGGGGCAGTTCTGGCAGGACAGGGAAAGGAACGTCTCGAAGTGGAACTCGCCCTCGAGCGCCTGCACCCGCTCGGCGACCTCCTCGGGGACGTTCGGCGGGTGGCCACCGACCTGGAGCAGCGCCAGCACGAAGGAGGTCAGCTCGTGCCCCAGCGGGAGGCCGGCGAAGCGCACCGAGACGTCGGTGCCGGCGCGCGTGATCGCGAACGAGGGCCGGCGGGCGTCGTCGTCGCGCCGCACCACGCTCAGGTGCTCGGAGAGACCGGCCACCTCCTCGAGGAGCTCGAGCAGCTCATCGGACTTCGGGCTGTCGTCGAGCGAGGCGACGAGCTCCACCGGCCGCTGCACGAGCTGGAGGTGGCTGGCGAGCTGCTGGGACAGGGCGGGGTCGAGCACGGGTCACTCCCGGGGTGCGGACGCGAAGGCGGACAGGGGTGGAGCTCCACGGCGGCGCGGGCCGGTCGGACCGCCCGCGCCGCCGAGGGGAGCAGCCGGCTCAGATCTTGCCGACGAGGTCCAGCGACGGGGCGAGGGTGTCGTCACCCTCCTCCCACTTGGCCGGGCAGACCTCGTTGGGGTGCTCGCGGACGTACTGCGCGGCCTTGACCTTGCGCAGCAGCTCGGCGGCGTTGCGGCCGATGCCCTCCGCGGTGATCTCCATGAACTGGATGACCCCGTCGGGGTCGATGAGGAAGGTGGCGCGATCGGCGAGGCCCTGGCCCTCACGCATCGCGTCGAAGCTGCGGGTCAGCTCGCCGGTCGGGTCGCCCAGCATCGGGTACTGGACCTTCGCGATGGTGTCGGAGGTCTCGTGCCACGCCTTGTGGGTGAAGTGGGTGTCGGTCGAGACCGAGTAGATCTCGACGTCGAGGCGCTTGAAGTCCTCGTAGAGGTCGGCGAGGTCGCCGAGCTCGGTGGGGCAGACGAAGGTGAAGTCGGCGGGGTAGAAGAAGACCACGGACCAGGTGCCGCGCAGGTCGCCGTCGCTCACGTCCACGAAGGAACCGTTGTGGTACGCGGTCGCCTGGAACGGCTTGATTTCGGTGTTGATCAGGGCCATGAAGTCTCGATCCTCCGTGCTCGGGTGCGGTCGTTTTCTGGAACGATACCAATCTAGATACCCGCCCGCACGCCCGGTATGCCTGCCCCTGCCGAACGCCGGGCCGGACCGCGGGCTGACCGCCGGGCCGAGGGGGCGGACCGCCGCCCGATGTGGTGAACACGGCCAGAGACGTCCTCCAGCTCGAGCCGACACCGGCGCGCACCGGGTCGCTGCCCGCGGCGGCGTCAGCGGGGCGCTGCCCCTGGTCGTGCTTCTCGCCCTCGGCGAGGTAGCGCGGCGCACCCGGTGGCGCGGCCCGTCAGCCGATGAGCTGCTCGGTCGCCGGCGCGCCGAGCTCGACCAGCTGCTGGCCGGTCACTTCCCGTAGGGGCACGCGGACGTAGAGCATGCGCCGCGGACCCGCCGCCCAGGGGGTGGGGTCGTGCTCCTCGCGGATGCGCGTCAGCTCCGCGGCGTCATGGACCATCTCGGCCCGGCCGACGACCAGCACGCTCCACCCGTCGGTGAAGTCCTCGGTGAGGTGGCCCATCTCCACCGCCACCTCGGCATTGTGGGCGTAGGTGCCCAGCACGCTGTAGGGCGTGGTACGGAAGACGATGTGCTGCCCGTCGAACACGTAGTTCACCGGCAGGATGCGGGGCCCCATCGGCGTGCTCACGGCGACCCGAGCCACCTCGGCGGCGGCGATGCGGGCCAGGCACGCGTCGTGGGACAGTTCGGCAAGTGCAGTCACCAGAACAGGGTGCCGGAGCGAACTGGAACGGTTCCAGGGGCAAAGGTCCCGAGCGCCCGCCGTGGGTTCCGTGCCGGTGACGCCCGCCGAGGGCGGGTCAGCTGTTGAGCTCCAGGTCGGCCCAGCGATGGATGTCGTGGCGGTGCACCCGCCGCGCCAGCTGGCGCAGCCGGCCTCGGAGCTCCTGCGGGTCCGTGTCGAGGGTCCGCTCCAGCACCCGGCTGACGCCCTCGCCGTCGAAGGGGTTGCACAGGCAGGCCGCCTTCAGCTCCGTGGCCGCTCCGGTGAACTCGCTGAGCACCAGGGCGCCCGAGCCCTGCGTGGCCTGCTGCACCACGGCGAACTCCTTGGCCACGAGGTTCATGCCGTCCTTGAGCGGCGTCACCAGCATCAGGTCGGCCAGTCGGTAGTAGGCGAGCAGGTCCTCGCGTGGCACCCCTCGATGCAGGTAGTGCACCGGAACGTCGTGGCCCGGCCGGGTGAACCGGCCGTTGATCCGGCCGGTGATCTGCTCGACCTGCTCCCGCAGGGCTCGGTACTCCTCGACGTTGCCCCGGCTCGGGACGGCGATCTGCACCAACGCCAGCCTCCCCTGGAGGTCCTCGCGGCGCTCGAGCAGCCGCTCGAAGGCCTCGAGACGCTCGGGGATTCCCTTGGTGTAGTCGAGCCGGTCCACGCCGAGCAGCACGGTGCGACCGGCGAACTGCTCGCGCAGTGTCGCCAGCCGGGTGTCCACGGCCTCCGAGCGCGCCGTCGCGGCGAACTCGTCGCTGTCGATCGAGATCGGGTTCGCCAACGTGTGGACCACGCGTCCGTCGTACTCGATGTCCTTGCCGCGCAAGGTCACCTCGTCGGGCAGGATGCGGCCGCACGAACGCACGAAGTTCTTGCGGTAGCGGTCGGTGTGGAACGACAGCGCGTCGGCACCGAGCAGGCCCCGCAGGATGTCCGCACGCCACGGGAGCCGGGCGAACAGCTCGGGTGCCGGCCACGGGATGTGCAGGAAGAAGCGCACGTCCGAGACGCCCGCCTCCCGCAGCAGCCCGGGCACCAGCATCAGGTGGTAGTCGTGCACCCATACCAAGGGCCGCTCGAGCCCGTCGAGCGCCCGCAGCGCCGCCTCGGCGAAGGCGCCGTTGGCCCGTTCGTAGGCCGCCCACCAGCCGCGGTCGAACACCGGGGTCCCGACCAGGTCGTGGAACAGCGGCCACAGCGTGGCGTTGGCGAAGCCGTCGTAGTAGTCGCGGACGTCCGAGCGGGTCAGGCTCACCGGGGACAGCTCGACCTCCGTGTCCGGCAGCGTGGCCGGGATCTTCTGGGCTCCGCCGTCCCAGCCGACCCAGCGGGTGGGACGGCGTCCCACGACCGGGCGCAGCGCGGTGACGAGTCCGCCGGCCGACAGCGTCCAGCGGGTTCCCGTCCGCTGGACGGGGAGGCGGTTGGACACCACCACGAGACCCCGCGCATCGGCAACCATGACTCGACCCTAGTCCGCCCGCGGAAGCGCGGGGCTGACATGCGCGGTGCCCGGCGTTGGTCGACCGGGCACCGGTGCGGCGGCAGCGAGCTGCGTAAGTCGCTGCACTGCCAGACTTGGACATCCTGTGGGCGCGAACCCCGACCAGGGCCGAAGCCCGCGCACAGGATGCGGACCCATCTTGTGACGGCGCCCACAGGAAGTCAATGCCTCATCGTGCGCCGGCGGCGCGACGGCTCACGGCCCGCGCAGCACGTCACGGCGGCGGCGGTACTCGTCGTCGTCGAGCTCACCGCGGGCGTAGCGCTCGGCGAGCACCCGTTCCGCGGTGCTGAGGTCCCCCGGTCTCCGGTCGCGGGTCTGCTGCTGCGCGGTGTTCGCCGTACCGCGGTAGAGGGCGAACGCGAGGACGGCCAGCGCTGCCAGGAACAGCACCATGAGCAGGGCCAGGACGAGCCCGGTCGCCCACGTCATTCCCTCTTGCATCGGGTGCGCGTAGTCGTCCCACATCATCGTGGCAGGTCTCCTCGGGTGGACTGCTGACCCCCAGCCTGGCGCGGGTCAGTGCCTGCCGGACCTGCCGACGGCACCGGGTTCGGGGGACATTGGTCCTCGGCTCCCGGTGCTGTCCGGCCCTGCCCCAATTGTGCGGCACGATCGAGGATCGAGGTATGAACGAGACCTCGGGCGTCTTCCGAGCCGGCCCGGTCGTCGTCGCGGTCGACGGCACCGAGGACGGCGAGCGTGCCCTCCGCTTCGGAGCGGAGGAGGCCCGTCGGCGCGGCCGCGGGCTGCGCCTGGTGCACGTGCCGCACGAGACCATCCCAATGGCGCCGATGCTGCCGCTGTTCTCCGGTCAGGTGCTGCACGACATGGGGACCCGTATTCTCGCCGACGCCGAGGCCCAGGCGCACGAGCTTGTCGGCGACGAGCGGTCCGTGGAGGTGGTGCTCGCCCCCGGGTCGCGGGTGCCGGCCCTGCTCGAGGCCGCCGCCGACGCGTGCGCGATCGTGGTGGCCCCGCGGTCGCCCGGGATGGCCAAGCTCGTGCTGGGCTCCACCACGACCGGCCTGGCGGCGCGGGCGAGCTGCCCGGTGTTCTGCGTGCCCCCTCCGGACGGGGGACCGCTCCCGCTCCGCAAGCGCGTGGTGGTGGGCGTGGACGGCTCGCCGGTGTCGTCGGCGGTCCTCGACGCGGCGTTCGCGTCCGCGGACCTGCGGCGTGCAGAGCTCGTGATCGCCCACGCCTGGCGACCCTCGGGCACGTACGACACGGTGATCGGGGGGCGCGCCTTCGTCCGGGAGTGGGTGGCGGCGGTCGAACGTCAGCTCGCGGAGCTGGCCGCCGGAAACCGGGGGAAGTACCCCGACGTGCGGGTCCGCACAGAGATGCGCTACCAGAAGCCCTCCGCGGCCCTGTCCGACCTGGCCTTCCGCGCGGACCTGCTGGTGCTCGGTCGTCGCGGCCACAGCGCACCACTGGGGCTGCTGCTGGGCTCCACCGTGCGCGCGGTCATCCGCTCCGAGGTGTGCCCGGTCGAGGTCGTCCCGGTCTAGGTCGTCGGGGTCTGGGTCGTCGGGGTCTGGGTCGTCGGGGTCTGGGTCGTCGGGGTCTGGGTCGTCGGGGTCTGGGTCGTCGGGGTCTGGGTCGTCGGGGTCTGGGTCGTCGGGGTCTGGGTCGTCGGGGTCTGGGTCGTCGGGGTCTGGGTCGTCGGGGTCTCTGGGTCGTCGGGCTGGCGCCGCTCAGACCTGCGCGAGCGCACGGCGTCGCGGCACACGGCCGGGGTGGCCAGTCACGCGCCGTGGCTCAGGCGGGCGGGGTGGAGCGGCCCTCCGGGGACGACTCCGGCGACGGGTCCTCGGAGGCGCGGATCTCCTCCTTGAAGATGCGCAGCGCCCTGCCGCTGCCGCGGGCGATCTCCGGGAGGCGCTTGGCGCCGAACAGCAGCAGGACGACGAGCAGGACGATGAGCAGCTCTGTGGGACCGAGATCCATGCCGCCAAGGTTACGCCGGGCCTCCACGAAGCGGAGGCCCGGCGCGGGTCGGAGACGGGTCAGATGAAGAGCAGCTGCGCCCCGTGGGTCAGCTCGATGAAGTCCGCGGCGCTGATGATGCCCTCGACCGCGTCGTACAGGTCCTCCTCGGTGAGGTGCTGCATGTCGGCCGACATCCGGCACGCCCAGAGGTGACCGCCGGAGTCCACGATCTGCTCGAGGAACTCGGGGACCGGGGGTACGTCGAGGTCGGCGATCGACTTGCGCAGCCTGGCGGTGGCCATGTGCGTGATGCCGGGGAGTCCGCCGAGGCCCTGCGGCATGTGCGTCGCGGTGTTGCCCAGCGGGGTGAACTTCAGCTCGGCCATCGTCTTCTTGTTGATCATGTCGAAGCCCCAGAACGTGAAGAACAGGTGCGTCTCCACGCCCTCGCCGAGCGCGGCGTTCGCCAGGATCAGGCCGGGGTAGGCCATGTCCAGCGTGCCCTTCGAGCAGATGATCGCCAGCTTGCGGTCCGTCTGCGTGTTGTCGAACGACGGGACGATCGGGGCGGTGTCAGTGCTCACCGTGATCTCACCTCTCTCACACGCAGCCGTGCGGCTTCGGGACGCCGGCGATGTAGGCCATCTTCTTGGCCGGCTTCTGGGGGAACAGCTTGAACAGGTCCTTGGTCGGGATCCCGCCGACCGTGCTCACCCGGCGGATCGTCGGGGTCTCGCCCTGGGCGGCGTAGTCGTCGCGGACGAAGCGGATCGCCTTCCAGTGCTGGTCCGTCAGGTCGATCCCGATCTGGGCGGCCAGGGACTTGGCCAGGTCCTCGTTCCACTCCGAGGACTCGGTGAGGAAGCCCTCGTCGTCGACGTGGATCTCGTGGCCGTCGATGGTGGTGGTGGGCATCGTCGTCACTCCTGCTTCTGCGTGATCTTGCCGGTCATCGACATGTGGTTGGGAAGCGGAACCGGGCGCCCCGGCAGCAGGACGTTCCAGTACACGTGGCGGAACGCCAGCTTCCCGACGTGGTTGGCGCGGCTCTCCTTGAGCAGGTCGAGCGGGCCGACGAAGGGGATCGGGAACTTGCCCGGCAGCGGTTCGGTGTCGTAGTTGAAGTCGATCAGCAGCCCCTTGCCGTCACCGCTCTCGATGAAGCAGTTGGCGTGCCCGTCGAACGAGCCGGACATCGGCAGGCCCTGGATGTGCTCGAGGAAGTTCTCCACGAACACCTCGACCGCGAAGTGCGCGACCGAGCCGGCCTTGGACGTCGGGAGGTCAGCGGCGTCACCGACCGCGAAGACGTTGTCGTACGTCGTCGACTGCAGGGTGTGCTTGTCCACAGGGACGTAGTTGAGCTCGTTGCCGAGGCCCGAGCGGCCGACGAAGTCCGCGCCCATGTTGAGCGGCACCGTCACCAGCAGATCGAACGGGACCTCACGCTCGTCGTACGACACGAGCGACTTCTTCTCGTTGTCGATCCGCTCGACCATGAAGTCGGTCTCGAGCTTGATCTTGCGCTCGTCGAACATGGTCCCGAGGTGGGCGGAGGCCACCGGTTTCGTGAAGGCGCCGTCCAGGGGGGTCACGTAGACGATCTCGATGCGGTCGCGGATACCCCGGCGACGGAACCACGCCTCGGACAGGAACGTGAACTCCAGCGGAGCGACCGGGCACTTGATCGGCATGTCGGTGATGTGCACGACCAGCCGCCCGTGGTCGAACCTGCGGAGCGCCTCGGCCAGCGCCTCGGCGCCTTCGAGGGTGTAGAAGTCGAACACGCTGGTACGCCACTCCGACCCGAGCATCCCCTCGGTCTGGTCCGGTCGCGGCTGGACGCCCGTGGCGATCACCAGGTAGTCGTAGGCCAGCTCCCGGCCGTCGCTCAGCGTCACCTGGTCCGCCTCGGCGACCACCTTGTCGATCTCGCCGACGACGAAGTCGACCCCGTCGGGAAGGAAGGCGTGACGGGAGCGGACCACCTGGTCCGGGGTGTAGGTGCCGAACGGCAGGAACAGGTAGCCGGGCTGGTAGTGGTGCCGGTCGTCGGTGTCGACCACCGTGATGCTCCACTCCTCGTGCGGCAGCTTCCTGCGCAGCTTGTTGACGATCATGGTGCCGGCGGTGCCGGCCCCGAGGACGAGCAGCTTCTTCATGGTCGATCTCCCTGCGCGCGAACCGGGTCGCTCCTCACGTCGACGCTAGGGCGGGCCCCGGTGCGGCGCAGGGGCAGAAAGTCCCGAACGGTGAAGTCGTGCGACTCATTCGCCGCCTGTGCGTTCGGACCGACCATGGGGCCATGACAACGTCCGTGCCCCAGGGCTCGGTCGTGGTCGGCGTCGACGGTTCGCCACAGAGCGACGCCGCCCTCGAGTGGGCCGTGCGTTACGCGCAAGAGCACCGGAGGCCGCTCGCCGTCGCGCACGCGGCCGGCAGCATCGCCCGGGCGAGCACGCTGGTGGACCCGGCCGTGACCCGGCAGACCCTGCGGCTGGAAGGCCGACGGGTCGTGGACCGCGCGCTCGGCCTGGTCCGTGAGCTCGCGCCCCGGCTCGAGGTGCACGAGCACATGCCCCTCTCGGAGCCGCGGCAGATGCTGGTCGAGGTCTCCGCGCAGGCCTCGCTCCTCGTCCTCGGCACCCGCGGCCGCGGCACGCTGGCGGCCTTCCTCCTCGGGTCGGTGAGCGTCGGTGTCGCCTCGCACGCGACCTGCCCCACGGTCGTGGTCCGCCCGACCGAGGCGGCGGGCACCGGCAACGTGGTCGTGGGAGTGGACGGCACCGACGCGTCGGAGCCGGCGCTCGCCTTCGCCTTCGACACGGCCTCGTGGATGCGCCGGACGCTCGACGTGGTGCACACCTGGGGCGGTGAGGGTCCCTACCCGGCGTTGCTCAGCTACGAGCAGCGCCGCGACCTCATGGACGAGCGTGAGCTCCAGGTCGCGGAGAGCCTGGCGGGCTTCGCCGAGAAGTACCCCGACGTCCGGGTCGCCCAGTTCATCGTCGAGAACGACCCTGCCAAGGCGCTCGTGCTCGCCTCCGAGCGGGCCGCCCTCGTGGTCGTCGGCTCGCGCGGGCACGGAGACGCTGCGTCGGTGCTGCTGGGCTCGGTGAGCCGCGCGGTGGTCGAGCACGCCCGGGGCACGGTCGCCGTGGTGCGCCGCACCTGAGGCGGCGTACGACGGTCCGCGGCTCAGCCTCGGACCGGTGGCCGGCCCGGCCGCACAGCGGCGTCCTTGCGTGTCGGCAGCGGGATGCGTGCCTGCCACACCGGCCTGCCCGGGTCGAGCGCCCAGAGTCGCTCGGCGGTGAGCCGCACCACGCGCAACGAGCCGCCCATCAGCACCACCGCGAGCGGCAGCTCGACGAGCAGCGCCGAGAGCAGCGACACCGGCTCGTCGTGCGGACCTGCGGTCATGACGTCGAACCACGCATCGGCGACGAGCAGCACGCCGGTGGCGAAGGCGGTGAGCACCATGACCTGGCGACGCAGCCAGCCCAGCGCGGCGGTGGACACCATCAGCACGAGCAGCAGCACGTCGAAGCCGGTCCAGGTGCGGTCCCAGTTGTGCGCGACGTACGCGCGGGGAAGCGAGAGCGCGAGGTAGACGATCCAGGGCACCAGCACCGCGGCGCTCACCACCAGAACCGTGACCCACAGCTCCCGGGTCCGGTGCAGCCAGCGTCGGGACGGCACGATCTCTTCCACCGGCCGGGACAGCCGCCTGATCAGGTCACGTCGGTCCGCGGCGCTCATCGCCGCGATCTGCTCGTCGTTCAGCACGTCTCCATCTTGCTCGCCGGCCGGGCGCTTTCCGGCACCGGTCGTTGCCGGGGGGTGGCGAAAGTCCCGGTTCCTGGAGGACCATGGGTCCTGACGTCACCGGCCCCCGAACGGGAACGTGGAAGGAACACGCCCGGAATCCTGCGAGGGGTCGCGAATGAGGTCCTTGGTGGTCTACGAGTCGGTGCGCGGCGGCACCGCTGAGGTGGCGCGCGCCGTCGGCGAGGGGCTGCTCGGTCACGGCGAGGTGACGGTCGCCGACGTCCGTGGCGCCCGGCCGCAGTACGTCGAGCGCTTCGACGTCCTGGTGGTGGCCGTACCGGGCGGCACCTGGGTTCCCCCGCGGGCGGTCCCGGCCGCGCACCTCCGGCACCTCCACCACCGCTCGGCCGGGGCGGAGATCGGCGTGCGGGAATGGCTGCGGTTGCTGCCCGAGGGCAGCCACGCTGAGCCGGTCGCCGTGTTCGACACCCGGGTCGTGGGTCACCACGTGTCCGGCTCGGGCGCCGGCCGTGCCGCCCACCTGCTGCGCCGTCGGGGCTACCTGGTCGTCGACGAGCCCGCCACCTTCCACATCCGCGAACCAGAAGGTCGCCTGCTGCCCGGCGAGCACGCCCGGGCGGTGGCCTGGGGCGACCGGCTCGGCACCCTGGCGCGCCAGGCGCGACTCACGCTGCACCCCGGCGGTGGTCAAGGCACCCGCGCGGTGGCGGGCGGTTCCGGCCGAAACTAGAACGTGTTACATTCCGGCCGTGACTGCTGATCCTCCCGCGCCGGCTCCGGACGTGTTCGCGCCCGCTCGCCTCGGTCCCGTGCGGCTGCGCAACCGGATCGTCAAGGCGGCCACGTTCGAGGCGATGACCCCGGACGCCCTGGTCACCGACGACCTGGTGGACTACCACCTCGCCGTGGCCCGGGGCGGGGTGGGGATGACCACCGTCGCCTACCTCGCGGTGTCGCCCGAGGGGCGCACCGACCGGCGCCAGATCCACCTGCGCGAGGAGGCACTGCCCGGACTGGCCCGCCTCACGGACGCGGTGCACGCCGAGGGTGCCGCCGTCGCGGCCCAGATCGGCCACGCCGGGCCGGTGGCCAACGGCCGGTCCAACGGCGTCCGGGCACTGGCCGCCTCGCGGATGCCGAGCCCGCTGAGCATGCAGATGGTCCGCACCGCGACCGCCGAGGACCTGCGCACCGTCCGCCGGCGGTACGTCGAGGGAGCCGAGCTCGCGGTCCGCGCCGGCTTCGACGCGCTCGAGGTCCACCTGGGCCACAACTACCTGCTCAGCTCCTTCCTGTCGCCGAACCTCAACCGGCGCAACGACGCCTACGGCGGGAGCCTGCAGCGCCGGGCTCGCTTCCCGCGCGAGGTGGTGCGCGCCGTGCGCGACGCGGTCGGGGACCGGGCCGCGGTGACCGCCAAGCTCAACATGACCGACGGCATCCGCTCGGGCCTGCGCGTCGAGGAGTCCCTCGAGGTGGCCCGGATGCTCGAGGCCGACGGGGCGCTGGACGCGCTGCAGCTGACCGCGGGCAGCTCACTGACCAACCCCATGTACCTCTTCCGCGGCGACGTCCCGCTGAGGGAGTTCGCCGCGGCCATGCCGTTCCCGGTCAACGTCGGGATGCGCACCGTGGGCCGCGGGTTCCTGCGCGCCTACCCGTTCGAGGAGGCGTTCCTGCTGCCCCAGGCGCGTCTGTTCCGGGAGGCCCTCGCGATGCCGCTGACCCTGCTCGGCGGGATCACCCGGCGGGAGACGCTCGACCTCGCCATGCGCGAAGGCTTCCAGTACGTCGCGATGGCCCGCGCGTTGCTACGCGAGCCCGACCTCGTCCGCCGCATGCAGGACGGGCGCAGCGACCACGGCCTGTGCATCCACTGCAACCGGTGCATGCCGACCATCTACCGACGCACCCACTGCGTCGTCCTCGAGGGGGCCTCATGATCCTGGACCGGTTCCGGCTCGACGGTCAGGTCGCGGTGGTGACCGGCGCCGGGCGCGGCATCGGCGCCGCGACCGCGCTCGCCCTCGCCGAGGCCGGCGCCGACGTGGTCATCTCCGCGCGGCACCGAGACCAGCTCGAGACCGTGGCGGACCGGGTCGCCGCGCTGGGTCGGCGCGCGGTTCCCGTGGCCGCCGACCTGCGTGACCTCGACGCGGTCGCCGGACTGGTCGACGCCGCGGCCGGCGAGCTCGGCCGGCTCGACCTGGTGGTGAACAACGTCGGTGGCACCATCCCCAACGCCCTGCTCGACACGTCCCCGGACTACCTCGAGGAGGCCTTCCACTTCAACGTCAGCACCGCCCACGCGCTCACCCGCGCGGCCGTGCCGCACCTGCTCGCCGGGCCGCTGCCGGACTCGGCGGCCGGTCATGGTGCGGTGGTCACGATCTCCTCGGTGATGGGGCGGGTGTCCGGACGCGGCTACCTCGCCTACGGCACCGCCAAGGCGGCGCTCGCGCACTGGACCCGGCTCGCGGCGCGGGACCTCGCGCCACACGTGCGGGTCAACGGCATCGCGGTCGGGTCGGTGCTGACCTCGGCCCTGGAGGTCGTGGCCGGCGACCCACCCACCCGCCGGGCGATGGAGGCGGTCACGCCCCTGGGGCGGATCGGCGAGCCCGACGACGTCGCCGCCGCGGTGGTCTACCTCTGCTCCCGCGCGGGCGGCTACGTCACCGGCAAGGTCCTCGAGGTCGACGGCGGACTGGAGCAGCCCAACCTCGACCTGCACCTGCCCGACCTCGAGCCGACGCCGTGAGCCTGCGCGTGGTCGCCTGGTCGACCGGCACCGTGGGGCGCCACGCGATCGCCGGTATCGACGCCCACCCGGACCTCGAGCTGGTGGGCGTCTGGGTCTCGACGGCGGAGAAGGGGGGTCGCGACGCCGGGGACCTGGCCGGCCTCGGGCGCCCCCTCGGGGTCCGCGCCACCAGGGACAAGGAGGCCCTGCTGGCGCTGCGGCCGGACTGCATCGTGCACACCGCGATGACCGACGACCGGGTCTTCGAGGCGATCGACGACCTGGTGTCCTTCCTCGAGGCGGGCGTCGACGTGGTGTCGTCCGGTCCGGTGGTGCTGCAGTTCCCGCACGGCATCCTCCCCGAGGACCTGGTCGCTCGTATCCACGACGCGGGCGTGCGCGGACGGGCGTCCCTGCACGTGAACGGCATCGACCCCGGCTTCGCCAACGACGTGCTGCCGCTGACGCTGTCCTCGCTGTCGCAGCGGATCGAGGAGGTGCGCTGCTTCGAGATCGCCGACTACGCCACCTACTACCAGCCCGTGGTCATGCGGGACCTGTTCGGGTTCGGCCGTCCGCTGGAGGAGACGCCGTTCCTGTTCCAGCCGGGCGTGCTCGCCATGGCGTGGGGAAGCGTGGTGCGCCAGATCGCCGCCGGCCTCGGGCTGACCCTCGACGAGCCCCTCGGCGAGACCGTGGAGCGTGCCCCCGCCGCCCGGGACCTTGAGACCGCGTCGTGCCGGATCGCCGCCGGCACCGCCGCCGCGGTGCGCTTCGAGGTCGTGGGCAGGGTGCGGGGGGTGCCGCGGGTGGTCCTCGAGCACGTCACGCGCACCCACCCCGACCAGATGCCGCAGTGGCCGCGGCCGCTGCGCGGCGACGGCTGCTACCGCGTGGAGATCACCGGAGAGCCCACCATGACGCTGGAGCTGCTGCACCGCGGCGAGCACGCTGACCACAACGTGTCCGGCATGATCGCCACCGCGATGCGCCTGGTGAACAGCGTTCCCGCCGTGGTGGCCGCCGCCCCCGGGCTGGTGACCGCCCTGGACCTGCCGCTGGTGACGGGGCGCGGTCTGGTCCCGGACGTGCGCTGAGACACTGTCGTGGTGAGCGACGACCACCCGCACTGGACCGATCCGGGCGCCTACCCGGTCAGCGAGGGCATCCACCGCATCCCGCTGCCGTTGCCGATGGACGGCCTGCGCGCGGTGAACGTCTACACGATCGAGACCGAGGAAGGGCTGACCCTCGTCGACGGTGGCTGGGCGATCGAGGCGTCCCGGCGCCGGCTGGAGGAGTCCCTCGCCGCGCTGGACCGCAAGGTCAGCGACATCACCCGGTTCCTGGTCACGCATGTGCACCGCGACCACTACACGCAGGCGGTCGCCGTACGCCGCGAGTTCGGTGCGCACGTGAGCCTCGGCCTCGGCGACCGGGGCACTCTCGACCTGGTCGGGGATCCGGACCTCGCCCACGACCCGACCCTGCCGCAGCTGCGGAGGGCCGGCGCGGAGGCGGTGGCCCGGGAGTGGGAGCAGATGTTCGCCGGCACCACGCCGCAGACGGGCGACTACGAGTACCCCGATGTCTGGCTCGACCGGGACCAGGTGCTGGCGGTGGGCAGCCGCAGCATCGACGCGGTCGCCACCCCGGGACACACCCAGGGCCACTTCGTCTTCGCCGACCGGGCCGCGGGCCTGCTGTTCGCCGGCGACCACGTGCTGCCCACGATCACGCCGTCCATCGGTTTCGAGCCGGCCTACGCCGCCCAACCCCTCGGCGACTTCCTGTCCTCGCTGGCGAAGGTGCGGGCCATGCCGGACCTGCGGCTGCTACCCGCGCACGGGCCGGTCACGGGCTCCACCCACGCGCGTGTCGACGAGCTGGTCGCCCACCACGACCACCGGCTCGCGCTCTGCCTGGCCGCCGTGGCCGGACCCGCCGGCGCCGGCAGCACGGCGTACGACGTCGCGGGTGCCCTGCCCTGGACGCGACACGCGAGGCAGCTGGCCGAGCTCGACGTGTTCAACTCCGCGCTGGCGGCCATGGAGACGATGGCTCATCTCGAGCTGCTCGTCGCGCAGGGGCGGCTGACGCGCGCCGAGGACGACGGGGTGCGGGTCTACCGGCGGGTGGAGCCGGCCGGCGCCTGACGCCGCATGGGCACGTGCGGGATGCCGTCCTCGACGAACTCCTCGCCGGTCTGCGCGAAGCCGAACCGGGTGTACCACCGAGCCAGGTAGGACTGCGCGTCGAGCACGGAGACCCGGTCCCCGATGAGGTCGAGAGCGGTGTCCATCAGCCGGCCGGCGAGCCCGCGACCGCGGTGCTCGGCCGCGACGAGCACCCGCCCGATGCGGGCCTGCTCGCCGTCGTCGAGGACGCGCAGGTAGGCCACCGGACGGCCCTCGAGCTCCACCCAGACGTGGCGGGTACCCGGCTCGAGGTCGCGACCGTCCAGCTCGGGGTAGGGGCAGGTCTGCTCCACGACGAACACGGTCTCGCGCAGCTGCCAGAGCAGGTAGCCGGTGCGGGCGTCGAGCTCCTCGAACACGGCCGTGCGTACGTCGTACTGGCTCACGCCGCGACCCTACGCCGAGGCCGGCGGCCACCGGACTACCGGGCTGCGAGCAGCTCCAGCCAGCCGCCGAGGCCGGCCGGGGTCGGGAGGGCGGCGCGGAAGCCGATCCGGCCGTCGGGGCGGACCGCGACCAGGCCGGTCCCGCGCCGGCTGTCGAGGCGGTGGACGGTGACCCAGGGCCCCAGCGCCCACGTGGTCACGTCCGGGGCGTCGCGGTCGAGAAGCAGGTGCACGCCCGGGCCGGCGGTCACGTCGTGCAGCCGGCGTCGCGCTCCGTCGACGAGGACGTCCCCGTCCGGGAGCCGGTCGCCGGGGCGCGGGCCACGCCGGCACCGCGCCTGGTCCACCGACAGCGGGCTGCGGCGGTAGCGCACCCACCGCTGCGACAGCAGTCGCACGACCTGCGCCATGAGCACCGGCTGTGCGGTCACCCATGGGGCCGCCGGCGCGGCGAGCGGGACCAGCCGGCCGCGCAGGAGGGCCGGCAACGGATGCGTCGAGGCCTCGGCGAAGAACACCGCGTGGGTCAGCGCGAGCACCTGGCGGGCGACCGGCCGCCGTTCGAGCTCGTAGCTGTCCAGCAGCGGCTCGACGTCGCCGGCCACGCCCGCGGCGAGGGCGAGCTTCCAGCCGAGGTTCGCGGCGTCCGCGATCCCCGTGTTCATGCCCTGCGCCGCGGCGGGGGAGTGGGCGTGGGCGGCGTCGCCGGCGAGGAACAACCGACCGCGGCGGAACCGCTCGGCCACCCGGTGCTGGAGCCGGACCCGGGCCGACCAGCGCAGGTCGGTGACCCGCACGTCCAGGCCGGCCCCGTCGAGGAGGGCGTCGAGCTCGTGCCGGGGCACCTCGCGGCCCGGCTGGCCGAAGGGTGCTCCGGCGTTGTCCGTGCCGGCGGGCCGGGTGGCCAGCACCCGCCACGTGGCGCCCTCGCCGAGCGCGAAGACGAACACCAGCCCGGGACGGCCGGCGAACACGTGGAGCGCGCCGGGCGCGAGGTCCCCGTCGAGCTCGGCGTCCGCGAGGACCACCTCTTCCCGGTAGGTCCCGCCGTGCCAGCCGATGCCGGCGGCGCGTCGTACGGCGCTGTCCGGCCCGTCGCAGCCCACGAGGAAGCGGCTCCGGGTCTCCTCCTCACCTCCCGGGTGCCGCAGCGCGGCGCGGGCCCCGGTCTCGGCTGCCCAGGCGTGCCGGAGCTCCACGCCGCGCTCCACCTCGACACCGCGGTCGCGCAGCGCGGCGGTGAGGACGTCCTCGACGTCCTGCTGGCGAACCATGGTCAGGTGGGGGAACGGCGTGTCGTCCAGGGGCACCTCGGCGAGCCGGACACCCACCGGCCGTCCGCCCAGGTGCAGCTCGGCACGCGGCGCCCGGTCGCCACGCGCGAGGAGCTCCTCGCTCACGCCCAGGCGCAGCAGCGCCTCCAGCGTCGGCGGGTGCACGATCATCGCGCGCGACGGCCGGCGCGGCTCGGGGCGGCGGTCCACGACGCGCACGGTGGCCCCGTGCAGGTGCGCCTGGAGCGCCGTGGTCAGCCCGGTCGGTCCGGCTCCGACGACCAGCACGTCGACCGGGGGCGTCGCGGCGTTCACGGGGTCCGCACCCGCCACCAGGCGCGGTCGTCGGCCTGGCCGTCGCCGCCGGGCCGGGCGGCGCCGCTGACGAAGTCGTCGCGGTGCAGGTGCGGCAGCACCCGGAAGTCGATCGACTGCTCCTCGCAGACCAGCCGCAGCACCCGCCACAGGGACCGCGCGTAGTGCTCCGCGGCCGCAGGGCCGTCCCACTCGTACAGGCCGCGATACACGCCGCGTTCGTCGGCGGCGAGCCACAGCTTCGAGACGAACCCCGGGAAGCCGACGAACAGCGGCGTGTTGAGCAGGCTCTCGGCGCGGAACAGCGCGTGGCCACGGCCGCGCACACCGCGCAGCCGGAAGGCGACCACGAGCACGCACGGATCGGCCGCGGTACGCGCCACGGCGGTGTCCCGGTAGACCCGGGCGGCCGTGCCGTCGGCGAAGCGGATCTGGCGTCCGACGTGCTCGCGGGGCAGCCGGACGTGCCCCCGCGCCAGCATCACCAGGCTGATGCCGAGGCACCGCGCCACCGCAGGCCAGGCGACGGTTGCCGGCAACGGTCCCATGCCGTCCCCCTTCGTCCTACCCCTCCTCGTCCATCGTGCTCGGCCGAGGAGGGCGGGTGTAGTGACGAACGGCCCGGCCGGACCGGCTCAGGCGCCGTGGGGGATGAGCCGCTGGGCCCAGGCCGGCGCCACGAGGAACGCCTCGGCCCGCAGTCCCGCGATCCCGACCCGCGGCAGGTCGGCGGAGGACCGGAAGCACACGAACCGCGGCACCCACTCGGGCTGGTACTTCGCGTTGGCCCGGTAGAGCGACTCGATCTGCCAGAACCGGGACAGCCCGAGCAGCACCGACCGCCAGACGCGCAGCACCGGGCCGGCCCCCAGCCGCTCACCCCGGGCGAACACCGAGCGGAACACCGCGAAGTTCAGGGACACGTGCTGCACCCCGAGGCCCGGCGCCTGGGTCATCAGGCCCGCCACCATCTGCTCGACGATGCCGTTCTCGGCGTCGCGGTCGCGGCGCATCAGCTCCAGAGAGAGGCCGTCGGTCCCCCAGGGCACGAAGTGCAGCAGTCCGCGGAGGTTGCCCTCGGTGTCGCGGGAGGTCACCAGGACCGCGTCGGCGTCGGCGGGCGCGCCGAGCCGGCCCAGTGCCATCGAGAAGCCGCGCTCGACCTCGCCGTCGCGCCACTGCTCGGCCTTGGTCCGCACCTCCTCCACCGTGGCCTCGTCGAGGTCGCCCACGCGGCTGCAGCAGACGGTGAGTCCCGCGCGGTTGCACCGGGAGACCGCTTGGCGCACGACCCGCATGCTGCGGCCTTCGAGGGAGAAGTCGGCGGTGTGCAGGATCGCCTCGTCGCCGAGCTCGAGGGCGTCGAGCCCGGCGCGGTGGAAGGCCTCGGCCCCGCGCTCGCTGGCCGCGAGCACCGCGGGCACCCAGCCGAACGAGCGGGCCTCGGCGAGCCAGGCGGTGATGGCGCCGGGCCAGGCCTCCGGGTCCCCGATCGGGTCACCGGCGGCGAGCGAGACGGTGCCGATGACCCGGTAGGTGATCGCCGCCTTCCCGCTGGGGGAGAAGAGCACCGACCGGTCGTCGCGCAGCGCGAAGTAGGACAGCGAGTCGATGCCGCCCCAGCGGGCCAGCAGGTCGCGCAGCCGCTGCTGCTCCTCCTCGGTCAGCGCGTGCGGACCGCCGGCCGGCTGCAGGGCGACCAGTGCGGCGACGAAGAGCACCGACGCGCCGAGGACCGCCAGCGCCACCGCGGCGCGAGTCTCCGCCCGCGGGTCCACGAACCGGACCGGGCCGCTGATCCCCACCAGGCCGAGGAAGGACTGGGTGAGCCGTGCGGTCCACGTGGTGCCCGGCGCCTCCCCGTCGGCGTCCAGGGACAGCCACAGCCAACCCAGCACCGTGGCCACCGCCGTGCCGAGCACCAGCACCTGCGCCAGCCGCCGGACGGACCTGGGGTCCGGTTTGGCGGTGAACCGGGAGCGCGCGCTGACCAGGAGCACGAACACCGCCAGGCTCAGGGCGGCCTCCTCCACGTCGAGGCCCTTGACGAGGTGGAGCACCACGGTGATCGCCGCCAGCACCGTCGCCACCAGCCAGGCGCGGTACTTGCCCCGCCGCAGCGCCCGGGACAGCGTGATCAGGATCAGCCCCAGCGCGGCCGCGCCTGTGGTGGCGGCCGCCGGGAAGACGGCGGGCAGGACCTCGGTGACCAGGTGCGTGCGGTTGCGCAGCGCAGGCAGCACGGCACTGACGAGCGTCACCAGGCCGACGAAGCCCACCAGGCGGCCCAGCCAGAAGGGCGAGCGCAGCCGGTCCCAGAAGGTGCTCAGCGCAGCCACGACACCACCTGCTCCCGGGCGCGCCCCGCCTCCGGCACGGGCAGGATCGGGTAGACGTGGATCAAGCCCGGCTCCTCGACGTAGGTGAGGGCCGCCCCCGCCTCGCACGCGCGGCGGACCAGCGCGGCCCCCTGCGGCCACAGCGTGTCGCGGGTGCCGCAGAGGACCAGGGTGCGGGGCAGCCGGTCCAGGTCGCCGAAGAGCGGGCTCAGCTCGGGGCGGGCGGGGTCGTCCCCGCCGGCCCACCACGAGGCATAGAGCTCGAGCTTCGACCAGGCGAGCCACGGGTCGCGGGCGGAGGCCTCACGGGTCCCCGGCGTGTGGTGGGTCAGATCGACCCACGGCGAGACCAGCACCAGGCCGGTCGGCTGCGGCCCGGGGCGCGCGGCCAGCTGCTGGGTGAGGGCCAGGGCGAGGCCGCCACCGGCGGAGTCCCCCATGAGCACCAGGCCCTGCGGTGACTCGATCGCCAGCTGCTCGGCGAGCTCGACCAGCGGAGGGTGGGCGTCGCGCCAGGTGTGCTCGGGAGCCAGCGGGTAGGCCGGCAGCGCCACGCGGACGCCGAGACGGCGGACCAGCCCCGCGACGTAGCGCCAGTGGAAGCGGTCGACCTCGCCGACGTAGCCGCCGCCGTGGAGGTAGAGCACGGTCCGCGCCGGCGGGGGGCCGGGCGGCTGCAGCGAGAAGACCGGGAAGCCGGGGCGGTCGTCGCGGGTCAGCGCGAGGCCGCGCACGGTGCGGGGTGGCGGGTCGGGGCGGGTGCGGCGACGTCCCGCGAGGACGGCGCGTCGCTCGGCGTCGGGGTCGGTGACCTCGCTGCTGCGCCGTATCACCGGGATCGCGCGCGCGAGCAGCTGATGCTGGAGGCTCGGCACCCGCCTAGTGTGCCTACCCGGCGCGCGGCCCGCGCAGCCGGGGACCACCCGCGCGGCCGGGGACCACCCGCGCGGCCGGGGCACACCGGGTCGGCGGCGCCCCGGGTCGGCGCCGGTCAGGCGCCGACGATCCGCAGCGCCAGCTCGCTGTAGTAGTCGGCGACGTCCTCGGGGCTCCACTCGCCCTCATCGCGGTACCACCGCGCCACGTCGATGCCCAGCGAGAGCAGCGCGAGCGCGGCCATCCGCGGATTCGGCGTGGTGAAGGCGCCGGCAGCCACCCCGGCGTCCACGAGGTCCCGCATCTCCTGCTCGATCGCGCGACGCAGGGCCGCGATCTCGCGCAGGTGCTCGGCGCTGAGTGCGGCGAGCTCGTAGTTCACGATGCGCGCGCTGGTGTGGCCGCGGGCGTGGTGCGCGGTGAAGGCGTGCACCACGGCGCGCAGCCGTCGCCGCGGGTCGCCGGTGCCGCGCGCGGCCTCGCGGACCAGCGCGAGCGTGCGCTCGTGGCCCTCGCGCGAGATCAGGTAGAGCAGCTCCTCCTTGGACCGGTGGTGCACGTAGAGAGCCGCGGGGCTCATCCCGGCCGCGGCGGCGATGTCCCGTGTCGTGGTGCCGTGGAAGCCCTTGCTCGCGAACGCGGCCACCGCCGCCGCCTGCAGCCGGTCCCGGCTGCCGGGCCGGTCCTCGGCTGGACCGCCGCCCGGGACCGGCGGTGTGATCTGGCTCATACCTCACCTGCCGCTCCGGCCGACGAGCCCCCCGCGGGATCGACGGGGATTGACGCCGGCGCCTTTCGTCCGGAACGCTAGGCCACGCGCCGTGAGGTAAGCAAGCGCTTAGTCAGCGAGGACCGGGAAGCCTGACCAGTGAGGACGAGATGAACAGGTTCGAGGGCAAGGTCGCGATCGTCACCGGAGCCAGCCGGGGCATCGGCCTCGGCATCGCCGAGCGGCTCGTCGCGGAGGGCGCCAAGGTGGCGGTGACCGCCCGCAAGCAGGAGGCGCTGGACGAGGCGGTTGCCGCACTCGGCGGCCCCGACCACGCGATCGCGGTCGCCGGCAAGGGCGACGACGCCGACCACCAGGCCGACGCCGTGAAGCGGACGCTGGAGGCGTTCGGCAGCGTGGACCTGCTGGTGAACAACGCCGGCATCAACCCCGTCTACGGCCCGATGATCGAGCTCGACCTGGACGCGGCCCGCAAGATCTTCGAGGTCAACTGCCTCGCGGCGCTGTCCTGGACCCAGCAGGTGCACCGCGCCTGGATGGGCGGGCACGGCGGCGCGGTCGTCAACGTCTCCTCGGTGGCCGGCCTCAAGCCCGCACCCGGCATCGGGTTCTACGGAGCCACCAAGGCGATGCTCTCCCACATCACCGAGGAGCTCGCCGTGGAGCTGGGGCCGGACATCCGCGTCAACGCGGTCGCCCCGGCCGTGGTCAAGACCCGGTTCGCCACCGCGCTCTACGAGGGGCGCGAGGACGAGGTCGCGGCGGCCTACCCGCTCAAGCGGCTCGGCGTGCCCGGGGACGTCGCCAGCGTGGTGGCGTTCCTGCTGTCGCGGGACGCCGCCTGGATGACCGGGCAGGTGCTCGTCGTCGACGGTGGCGTCACGCTCACCGGGGGTGTGTGAGATGGAGATCCGGGACCGCGGCGTCGTGGTGACCGGCGCCGGGCACGGGATCGGCCGCGCCCTCGCCCGCCGGATGGCTGCCGAAGGCGCCCGCGTGGTGGTCAACGACCTCGACGCCGAGGCGGTCCGCGCGGTCGCCGACGAGATCGGAGGTACGGCGGTCCCCGGTGACTGCGCCTCCGACGCCGGCGTGCACGCGCTCGTGGAGGCCGCCCGTGCGCACCTCGGCGCCATCGACGTCTACTTCGCCAACGCCGGCATCGACGTCGGTCGCGGCCTCGACACCCCGGACGAGGTGTGGGCGCAGGCGCTCGAGGTCAACGTGATGGCCCACGTCCGGGCCGCTCGGCGGCTCGTGCCCGCGTGGCTGGAGGCCGGCGGCGGCCGGTTCGTGGTCACCGCGTCGGCGGCCGGACTGCTCACCATGCTCGGCGGCGCGCCGTACTCGGTCACCAAGCACGGGGCCGTGGCCTTCGCTGAGTGGCTGTCGGCGACCTACGGGCACCGCGGCATCACCGTGCAGGCGATCTGCCCGCAAGGCGTGCGCACCCGGATGCTGGCCGGTTCCGGGCCGCTCGAGGAGCTGCTCTCGCACGACACGGCGCTGGAGCCGGAGGACGTGGCCGACACCGTCTGGGAGGCCCTCCAGGACGACCGCTTCCTGATCCTTCCCCACCCCGAGGTGCAGGGGTACTACCAGCTGCGCGCCGCCGACACCGACCGCTGGCTGGCCGGGATGCGCAAGCTGCAGCGACGCCTGGACGCGGCGGGAGACGCCTCCTGAGGCTGCGTACCGTGCACCCTGTCGAAACCCCTCACCGAACCTCTCAGCGAAGGAGACACACATGACCGACCCACGCACCGCCATCGTCACCGGAGCCGCCCGCGGCATCGGCGCCGGGGTCGCCAAGCGGCTGGCCGCGGACGGGTTCGCGGTGGCCGTCCTCGACCTGGACGAGTCCGCCTGCCGGCCCGTCGTGGAGGAGATCGAGGCCGCCGGCGGCCAAGGCGCTCGCGGTCGGCGTCGACGTCGCCGACGAGGAGGGCGTCGAGCGGGCGGTGACCCGGGTTGCCGACGAGCTCGGCGCTCCCACGGTGCTGGTCAACAACGCCGGCATCACCCGCGACAACCTGCTGTTCAAGATGACCACGGCCGACTGGGACGCGGTCATGAACGTGCACCTGCGCGGCTCGTTCCTGATGAGCCGGGCCGCCCAGAAGTACATGACCGAGGCCAAGTGGGGCCGGATCGTGAACCTGTCCAGCACCTCCGCACTGGGCAACCGCGGCCAGGCCAACTACTCCGCCGCCAAGGCCGGCCTCCAGGGGTTCACCAAGACGCTCGCGATCGAGCTCGGGAAGTTCGGGGTCACCGTCAACGCGATCGCCCCGGGCTTCATCGAGACCGAGATGACCGCCGCGACCGCGGAGCGCATCGGCGTGCCCTTCGAGGACTTCAAGGCCGCCGCGGCCAAGGAGATCCCGGTCGCCCGCGTCGGCAAGCCGGAGGACATCGCGGCCACCGTGTCGTTCTTCGCCCGCGAGGAGGCCGGGTTCGTCTCCGGCCAGGTCATCTACGTCGCAGGTGGCCCGAGGGCATGACGTCCGCTCGTCCTCGGATCGTCCGGTGACGGAGGTTCCCGGCCTCGACCTGCCCCGGCTGCACGCCTTCCTGGCCGACGCCCTGCCGGGGCAGGTCGAGGGGCCGCTCACCGCCCGGCTGATCGCCGGCGGCAAGTCGAACCTCACCTACGAGGTGGGCGACGGGCGCCACACCTGGGTGGTGCGCCGGCCACCGCTCGGCCACGTGCTGGCGACCGCGCACGACATGGGCCGCGAGCACCGGGTGATCACCGCGCTGCGCGACACCGACGTCCCGGTGCCCCGCACGTACGCGCTGTGCGAGGACGCCGACGTGGTGGGCGCGCCGTTCTACGTCATGGAGAAGGTCCCCGGGACGCCGTACCGCCGGCGGGCCGAGCTCGAACCGCTGGGACCGGTGCGCACGCGGGCGATCGCGGAGCGGATGACCGACACGCTCCTCGCCCTGCACCGCGTCGACCCGCCTCGCGTCGGGCTGGAGGGCTTCGGCCGACCCGAGGGCTTCCTGGCGCGGCAGGTGCGGCGCTGGAAGCAGCAGCTCGACGCCTCCCGCAGCCGCGAGCTCCCCGGCGCCGAGGAGCTGCATGCCGCCCTCGAGCGCCGGCTGCCGTCGCAGTCGCGCCCCGGCGTGGTGCACGGCGACTTCCGCCTCGACAACCTGCTCGTCGACGCGGCGGACCGGGTGACCGCGGTCCTCGACTGGGAGATGGCCACGCTCGGCGACCCGCTGACCGACGTGGCGCTGCTCGCGGTCTACCAGCGGATGGCCACGCTGGAGGGCGGCTACGCGGTGGCCGACGCCTCCACCGCCCCGGGCTTCTTCTCGGCCGAGGAGGTGCTCGACCGGTACGCCGCCGGCAGCGACCGGGACCTCGCCGGCCTCGGCTTCTACCTGGGACTTGCCTACTTCAAGATCGCGGTGATCCTCGAGGGGATCCACTACCGCTACCTGCACGGGCAGACCGTCGGCGCCGACTTCGACACCGTCGGGGACGCCGTCGAGCCCCTGATCGCATCCGGAATCGACTCGCTGAAGGAGCACCGCTGATGGACTTCACCTACGACGCGCGGACCGAGGAGCTGCTCGCGTCGCTGCAGGACTTCATGGACCGCCACGTCTACCCCGCCGAGCCGGTCTTCGCCGAGCAGCTCGCGGGGCTGGAGAACCGGTGGGCGTGGAGCGAGGTCCCGGTCCTCGACGAGCTGCGGGCCGAGGCGCGCGCCCGCGGCCTGTGGAACCTCTTCCTGCCCGGGAAGCACGGTGCCGGCCTGACCAACCTGCAGTACGCCCCGCTCGCCGAGCTCACCGGGCGCAGCGGCCACCTCGCCCCCGCGGCGCTGAACTGCTCCGCGCCCGACACCGGCAACATGGAGGTGCTGGCGATGTTCGGCACCGAGGAGCAGAAGAGGCGGTGGCTCGAGCCGCTGCTGGCCGGCGAGATCCGTTCCGCGTTCGCGATGACCGAGCCGGACGTCGCGTCCTCCGACGCCACCAACATCGCCACCCGCATCGAGCGCGACGGCGACGACTACGTGATCAACGGCCGCAAGTGGTGGATCACCGGCGCGATGAACCCGCACTGCGACGATCTTCATCGTGATGGGCAAGACCGACCCGTCCGCCGAGCGGCACCGGCAGCAGAGCATGATCCTGGTCCCGCGGGACACCCCCGGGGTCGAGGTCAAGCGCGGCATGGAGGTGTTCGGGTACGACGACCACGACCACGGCGGCCACGCCGAGCTGGAGCTCCACGACGTCCGGGTGCCGGCCGACAACCTGATCGGCTCCGAGGGCGACGGTTTCGCGATCGCGCAGGCCCGGCTGGGCCCCGGCCGCATCCACCACTGCATGCGCTCGATCGGCGTCGCCGAGCGGGCCATCGAGCTCATGTGCGACCGCGCGGCAGACCGGGTCGCCTTCGGCAAGCCGATCGCCGACCAGGGCGTGGTGCGCGACTGGATCGCCGAGGCCCGGGTGCGCGTGGAGCAGCTGCGGCTGCTGGTGCTCAAGACCGCGTGGCTGATGGACACCGTCGGCAACAGGGGCGCGCACACCGAGATCCAGGCGATCAAGATCGCCACCCCCGCGACGGTCGAGTGGATCCTCGACAAGGCGATCCAGGTGCACGGTGCCGGCGGCCTGTCGCAGGACTTCCCGCTGGCCTCGTCGTTCGCCGGCATCCGCACGCTGCGGTTCGCCGACGGCCCCGACGAGGTGCACAAGAACGCTCTGGCCCGCTCCGAGCTCAAGCGCCGTGCCGCCCGGCGGGAGGCGGGAGCATGACCGGCACCGACGACCTCCGGGCCGACCTGCGCTCCCGGGTGGGGGCGCTGCTCGCGGTCCACCACCCCGCCAGCACCGAGCGCCTGGCCTTCCTGCGCGCCCGCTTCGACGCCGGCCTGGCGTGGGTGCACTTCCCGCAGGGACTGGGCGGGCTCGGCCTGCCCCGCTCCTTCCAGGAGTACGTCGACGCGCTGCTCGCCGAGGCGGGGGCGCCGGACAACGACCCGCGCCGCAACGGCATCGGGCTGGGCATGGCCGCGCCGACCATCCTCGCCTTCGGCACCGACGAGCAGCAGCAGCGCTTCCTGCGGCCGCTGTGGACCGGGGAGGAGGTCTGGTGCCAGCTGTTCAGCGAACCCGGCGCCGGCTCCGACCTGGCTGCGCTGGCAACGCGCGCCGTCCGCGACGGCGACACCTGGGTGGTCAACGGCCAGAAGGTGTGGACCTCCGGGGCGCACAAGGCGCGGTGGGCGATCCTGGTCGCGCGCACGAACCCCGAGGTCCCCAAGCACGCCGGGCTCACCTACTTCGTCTGCGACATGACCGACCCCGGGATCGACGTGCGCCCGCTGCGGCAGATCACCGGCGAGGCGGAGTTCAACGAGGTCTTCCTCACCGACGTGCGCATCCCCGACGCGCACCGGCTCGGCGCCGAGGGCGAGGGCTGGAAGGTCGCCAACACCACGCTGATGAGCGAGCGGGTGGCGATCGGCGGCCACGCGGCCCCCCGCGAGAGCGGGATGGTCGGCGTCGTGGCGCGCACCTGGAGGGAGCGACCGGAGCTGCGCACCCCCGACCTGCACGACCGGCTGCTGTCCCTGTGGGTCGAGGCGGAGGTCGCCCGACTCACCGGCCAGCGACTGCGCCAGAAGCTGGCCGTCGGCGCCCCGGGGCCCGAGGGGTCGGCGATGAAGCTGACGTTCGCCCGGCTGGCCCAGCAGCTCTCCGGGCTCGAGCTCGAGCTCCTCGGCGAGGACGGGCTGCGCCACGACGAGTGGACGATGACAAGGCCCGAGACGGTGGAGTTCACCGGCCGCGACGCGGGCTACCGCTACCTGCGCGCCAAGGGCAACTCGATCGAGGGCGGCACGTCGGAGATCCTGCGCAACATCGTCGCCGAGCGGGTGCTCGGCCTGCCCGCCGAGCCCCGTGTCGACAAGGACGTCCCGTGGAAGGACCTGCCCCGATGAATCACCCCACGACGGCCGACCTCGACCTGCTCTACTCCGACGTCGAGGAGTCCCTGCGCGCCAGCGTCCGGGACCTGCTCGCCGCCCGCTGCGGCCCCGCGGAGGCGGTCAAGGTCTACGACGGTGACCGCGCGGTCGTGGCCCCGGTGTGGCGGGCACTGGCCGTGGACCTCGGCCTGGCCGGCCTGCTGGTGCCCGAGGAGCTCGGTGGTGCCGGGGCGGGCGCACGCGAGGTCGGCGTCGTGCTCGAAGAGCTGGGCCGGTCCGTCGCGCCGGTCCCCTACCTCACCAGCGCCGTGGTGGCCACCGCCGCGCTGCTCGGGCCCGGGACCCGGACCGACGACCCGGCCGGCACGCTGCTGGCGGCGATGGCCACCGGGGAGCGCACCGCAGCCCTGGTCGTGCCACTGTCGGCGAGCGCCGCGTCGCTCGCCCCGGTCGTTTGCGCCGACGCGCAGGGGCTTTCCGGCCGGGTGACCTCGGTCGCCGGCGCGCGGGAGGCGGACCTGCTGCTGGTGCCGGTGGCGACGGACGCCGGCCTCGCCCTGCACGCGGTCGAGGCCGCGGCCGCGCGGCTCACGCCGGTGGTCTCGCTCGACATGACCCGCCAGGTCGCCGACGTGGAGCTCGACGGTGCTGCCGCGACCCTGGTGGTCGCCGACGCCGGCCGCCAGGTGCGCGAGGCGCTTCAGCTGGGCGCGGCGCTGCTCGCCTCCGAGCAGGTCGGGGTCGCGCAGTGGTGCCTGGAGACCACGCTCGCCTACCTCAAGCAGCGTCGCCAGTTCGGCCGGGTGGTCGGCGGCTTCCAGGCGCTCAAGCACCGGCTGGCCGACCTGTACGTGCAGGTCGAGTCGGCGCGGGCGGCGGCCCGCTACGCCGCCGCGACCGCTGCCGAGGGCGACGCCGACCGGGCGGTGGCCGCGGCTCTTGCCCAGGCCTACTGCGCCGACGTCGCCGTGCACGCGGCCGAGGAGGCGGTGCAGCTCCACGGGGGCCTGGGGATGACCTGGGAGCACCCGGCGCACCTCTACCTCAAGCGCGCCAAGGCCGACCAGATCGCCCTCGGCGCACCGGGCGCCCACCGACGTCAGCTCGCCGCGCTCGTCGACCTGCCCCCGGGCTGACGGTCGGGGCGGTCGGGCTGCTGCGCGGCCACCGTGGCGAAGAGCTCCTCGAGGCCCCGCACCAAGGACGTGAGGCCGAGCTCGAAGCTGTCGGCGTCGATACGCGCGGCCTGCTCCCGCAGCCGGTGCGCCTGGGTGAGGTTCGGGTAGCGGTCGAGGTAGACCTGCACGTCGTCGGCGAACCCGCTGCCGAACGGCGTGGAGGCCGCCCCGATCACGAGGTACTTCACCGACCCGGCCACCAGCGTGGCCTGGCGCGGGGGCCAACCGGCGCCCACCAGGCCGCCGTGCACGGCGTCGGCCATGGCGAGGAACTGCGCGCGCCGGCCGGTGCCCGAGGCCACCACCGGGACCGCGTGCGGGTGGGCGGCCAGCGCCGCCCGGTAGGAGCGCGCCCAGGTCAGCACCCCGTGCTTCCAGTCCCCGCCGGCGAACCCGGAGGTGTCCACCTGCTCGGTGAGCAGGTCCGCCACCGCGTCCAGCACGTCGTCCTTGGTGGCGTAGTGGGTGTACAGCGAGGCCGCCTGGACGCCGAGCCGGTCGGCCAGGCGCCGCATCGACAGCGCACCCAGGCCGTCAGCGTCGATGATCTCCAGCGCGGCGTCGCGGATCAGCGTCCGGCTCAGCAGCGGGGTGCGCGGTCGCGCCATCCGTCGTACCTCCTTGCGGAACCTAACGGTGTCAGGTTAGCGTGCCGGAAACCTGACGTCGTTCGGTAACCGCGAGGAGAGACCGGTGGACCTGACCCTGAGCGAGGAGCAGCGCAGCTTCGCGGCGGCGGCGCGTGACTTCCTCGACAAGGAGGTGGTCCCGTACCGTGCGGCGTGGGACCGGGCGGAGTCAGTGGACACCGCGGTCATCGCGAAGATGGGCGACCTGGGGTTCTTCGGCCTCACCATCCCCGAGGAGTACGGCGGCGTCGGCGGGGACAACCTGACCTACTGCCTGGCGATGGAGGAGCTCGGACGTGCCGACTCCGCGGTCCGGGGCATCGTCTCGGTGTCCAACGGCCTGGTCGGCAAGGTGCTGGTCGCCTTCGGCACCGAGGAGCAGAAGCAGCAGTGGCTGCCCGGGATCGCCACCGGCCGGCAGCTCGGCTGCTTCGGCCTCACCGAGCCCGACACCGGCTCCGACGCCGGCAACCTCAAGACCCGCGCGGTCCGCGACGGTGACGACTACGTGATCCACGGCTCGAAGATCTTCATCACCAACGGCACCTGGGCCGACGTCTGCCTGCTCTTCGCGCGCACCGGCGGCCCCGGCCCCAAGGGCGTGTCCGCCTTCCTGGTGCCCACCGACGCCCCCGGCTTCTCCCGCACCGAGATCACCGGCAAGCTCGGCCTGCGCGGCCAGGCGACCGCGGAGCTGTCCCTCGACGGCGTGCGGGTGCCGGCCTCCGCGCTCGTCGGTGCGGAGGGGCAGGGCTTCGCGGTCGCGATGTACTCCCTGGACAAGGGCCGCGTGTCGGTCGCTGCCGGGTGCGTCGGGATCGTCCGCGGCTGCCTGGAGGCGGCCGTGGAGTACGCCACGCAGCGGCAGCAGTTCGGCAAGCCGCTCGCCGCCTTCCAGATGGTGCAGGACATGATCGCCGACATCTCCGTGGACGCCGACGCCGCCCGGCTGCTGGTGTGGCGGGCCGCCGACCTCATCGACCGTGGCGAGCCCTTCGGCGTGCAGGCCTCCAAGGCGAAGTACTTCGCCAGCGAGGCGGCGGTCCGGGCCGCCAACCTCGCCGTGCAGGTCTACGGCGGCTACGGGTACGTCGACGAGTACCCGGTCCAGAAGTACCTGCGCGACGCCCGCGTGATGACGCTGTACGAGGGCACCAGCCAGATCCAGAAGCTACTCATCGGCCGCGCCGAGACGGGCGTCAACGCCTTCGTCTGACCCCTCAACCCTGCCAGGAGCCCGCGATGCCCACCACCCCCCAGAAGCCCCTCGCGCTGTTCGAGACCGACCTGCTGGTCGGCGAGGAGGACCGCGCCATCCGCGACACCGTGCGCCGGTTCGTCGAGGACAAGATCAAGCCGGAGGTGGCCGGCTGGTACGAGTCGGCCAGCCTGCCCGCCCGCGAGCTGGCCCGAGAGCTCGGTGCCCTGGGCCTGCTGGGCATGCACCTGGAGGGCTACGGGTGCGCCGGCACCAGTGCCACCGCCTACGGGCTGGCCTGCATGGAGCTCGAGGCCGGCGACTCCGGCCTGCGCTCGCTGGTCTCGGTGCAGGGGTCGCTGGCCATGTTCGCGATCTGGAAGCACGGCAGCGAGGAGCAGAAGGCCGAGTGGCTGCCGCGGATGGCCGCCGGAGAGGCGATCGGCTGCTTCGGCCTGACCGAGCCGGACTTCGGGTCGAACCCGGCCGGCATGCGCACCCGCGCCCGCCGCGACGGGGACGACTGGGTGCTGGACGGCAGCAAGATGTGGATCACCAACGGGTCGATCGCCGACGTCGCCGTGGTGTGGGCGCGCGTGGACGAGTCCGGCGGCGAGGGCGGCGGCGAGGGCGGCAAGGCCGTGCGCGGGTTCGTCGTACCCACCGACACGCCCGGGTTCTCCGCCCCGGAGATCACCCGCAAGATGTCGCTGCGCGCCTCGGTCACCAGCGAGCTGGTGCTCGACGGGGTGCGGCTGCCGGCCTCGGCGATGCTGCCCGGAGCGCAGGGGCTCTCCGGACCGCTGTCGTGCCTGAACGAGGCCCGCTACGGCATCGTGTTCGGCGCGCTCGGCGCCGCACGCGACTGCCTGGAGACCACCATCGACTACGCCCGGGAACGCGAGATCTTCGACCGCCCGCTCGCGGCCTTCCAGCTCACCCAGGCCAAGCTGGCCGACATGGCCGTCGGGCTCGGCAACGGCATGCTGCTCGCGCTGCACCTCGGCCGGCTCAAGGACGACGGTCGGCTGCGCCCGGAGCAGGTCAGCCTCGGCAAGCTCCACAACGTCCGCGCGGCCCTCGAGATCGCCCGCGAGTGCCGCACGGTGCTCGGCGCGGCCGGGATCACCCTGGAGTACCCGCTCATGCGGCACGCCAACAACCTGGAGTCGGTGCTCACCTACGAGGGCACCTCCGAGGTGCACCAGCTCGTGATCGGCCAGGCGTTGACGGGCAGCGGCGCCTTCCGCTGACACTATGCTGCCGCGCATGACGCAGCCCTCCGCACCCGCCCGGGCGACCGCGCCCCGCGGCCCGGACCTGCCCCGCCACCTGCTGGCGGTGGCCACGCGGCTGTTCGCCGAGCGCGGCTTCGAGGGCACCTCGGTGCAGGCGGTCGTCGAGGCCGCCGGGGTCACCAAGGGCGCGATGTACCACTACTTCGCCTCCAAGGACGACCTGCTCCACGAGGTCTACGCCCGCGTGCTGCGGCTGCAGATGGCCCGACTCGAGATGATCGCCGACACCGACCTCCCGGTGGCCGAGCGGGTCCGTGCGGCCGCGGCCGACGTGGTCGAGACCAGCATCGAGAACTTCGACGACACCGTGATCTTCTTCCGGTCGCTGCACCAGCTCAGCCCGGCCAAGCAGGCCGAGGTCCGCGCCGAGCGGCGGCGCTACCACGAGCGGTTCCTGGCCCTGGTGCGCGAGGGGCAGGACGCCGCCGTGTTCCGCCGTGACGTGCCCCCGGACCTGGTCGTGGACTACTTCTTCGGTGCCGTGCACCACCTGTGGTCGTGGTACCGCAAGGACGGCGAGCTGAGCCCCGAGCAGGTGGGCGGCCACTTCGCCGACCTGCTGCTGCGCAGCCTGCGGCCCTGACCGCCCGACACGCGGCACGGTCCTTGACCGGCAAACCGACCGGCCGGTATGCATGGCCGATCTGCCGTCTCGTCGCACCCAGGAGGTGCACGTGAGCTTCAACCTCGCGACCATGCTCGACGAGTCCACGCGGGCGCACCCGGACAAGGCCTGCCTGATCATCGGGGACACCACGTTCAGCTACGCCCAGGTCGAGCACCTCTCCGGGCAGGTGGCCGGCAACCTCCGGGCGCTCGGCCTCGAGCCCGGCGCCAAGGTCGCCGTCCAGCTGCCCAACGTCCCGCAGTTCGTCTTCTCCTACTTCGGCATCCTGCGCGCCGGCTTGGTGATGGTCCCGCTGAACCCGCTGCTGCGCGCGCCCGAGGTGGCCTACCACCTCGAGAACTCCGACGCCGAGGTGCTGGTCACCTTCGACCTGCTCGCCGAGGAGGCCGACCGGGGCGCACGTGAGGCGGGTGGCGTGAGGACGTACGTCGTCGACTCCGGCACCGGCACGCGGCCGGAGGGCACCCGCGGCTTCGACGAGCTCCTGGCCCCGGTGGAGGCGCCCGACATCGAGCCCACCCGGGCCGACGACACCGCGGTGCTGCTCTACACCAGCGGCACGACCGGGCGGCCCAAGGGCGCGGAGCTGACCCACTTCCAGCTGCTGATGAACTGCACCGTCGGGGGCCAGCTGCTCGGGGTGGAGGACGACGACATCCAGGTCGGGGTGCTGCCGATGTTCCACGTCTTCGGCCTCTCCAGCGTGCTCAACCCGACCATCCGCTGGGGCACGACCGTGGTGCTGGTGCCGCGGTTCGACGCCGAGACCGTGCTCGACGCGATCGAGACGCACCGGGCGACCATCTTCTCCGGCGTGCCGACGATGTACGTCGCGCTGCTCGCTGCCGCGGGCGAGCGGGAGCTGTCGTCGTTGCGGGTGGCGATCTCGGGGGGCGCCGCGATCCCCGGCGAGGTGATCCGCGCGTTCGAGGAGCGCTTCTCCGGCGTGGTGATCCTCGAGGGCTACGGCCTCTCGGAGACGGCGAGCACCACCACGTTCAACATCAGCGCCGAGCAGCGCAAGGTGCTCTCGATCGGCAAGCCGGTCTGGGGCGTGCAGGCCCGGGTCGTCGACCCCGAGGGCCGGCGGCTGCCGCCCGGCCCCGAGCACGTCGGGGAGATCGTGGTGCGCGGCCACAACGTGATGAAGGGCTACTACAAGAACCCGGAGGCCACCGCGGAGGCCATGCGCGGCGGCTGGTTCCACACCGGCGACCTGGCCTACGCCGACGAGGACGGCTACCTGTTCGTCGTCGACCGGCTCAAGGACCTGGTGATCCGCGGCGGCTACAACGTCTACCCGCGCGAGGTGGAGGAGGTGCTCTACGAGCACCCCGCCGTCGCGGAGGTCGCGGTGGTCGGCAAGCCCGACGCCACCCTCGGCGAGGAGGTGGTCGCCGTCGTGAGCCTCAAGGCCGGGCAGCAGGCGAGCGCCGAGGAGCTCATCGGCTTCTGCAAGGACCGGCTGGCCGCCTACAAGTACCCCCGGGAGATCCGCATCCTCGAGGAGCTGCCCAAGGGACCGACCGGGAAGATCCTCAAGAAGGAGCTGCGCTGATGAGCACCGTCCACACCGTCACCGGGCCGGTCGACACCGGCGACCTGGGCCGCACCTACATGCACGAGCACGTCTTCGTGCTCAGCGCCGACGTCCAGCAGAACTACCCCGGGGAGTGGGGGAACGAGGAGGACCGGGTCACCGACGCGGTGAAGAAGCTCACCGCCCTCGCCGACCAGGGGGTGCGCACGATCGTCGACCCGACCGTGGTGGGCCTGGGCCGCTACATCCCGCGCATCCAGCGGGTCGCCGAGCGGCTGCCCCAGCTCAACATCGTGGTGGCCACCGGCTGCTACACCTACGACGACGTGCCGTTCTTCTTCCACTACCGCGGCCCGGCGCTCAACGACGTCATGGGCACCGAGGTGCCCGACCCGATGGTCGACCTGTTCGTCGGCGACATCGAGGAGGGCGTCGCCGGCACGGGGGTGCGGGCCGGCCTGCTCAAGTGCGCCATCGACGCTCCCGGGCTGACGCCGGGCGTGGAGCGGGTCATGCGCGCGGTCGCCAAGGCGCACCACCGCACCGGCACCCCGATCACCGTGCACACGCACCCCGACAGCCGCACCGGCCTGGAGGTCAAGCGGGTGATGTGCGAGGAGGAGGGCGTGGACCCGGGCCGGATCGTGCTCGGCCACAGCGGCGACACCACCGACGTCGAGCACCTCACCGAGCTGGCGGAGGCGGGGTTCGTCCTCGGCATGGACCGCTTCGGCATCAACCTCGACACCACCTTCGAGGCGCGCGCGGACACGCTGATGGAGATGTGCCGGCGCGGTTTCGCCGGCCGAATGGTGCTCTCCCAGGACGCGTCGTGCTACATCGACTGGATCGACCCCGAGGTGAAGGCGATGCTCACGCAGTGGCACTACCTGCACATCGCCGAGGAGGTGCTGCCCTACGTCCGGGAGCGCGGGGTCACCGAGGAGCAGATCGAGACCATGCTCGTCGACGTACCCCGCCGCTACTTCGAGTGAGGGTCAGTGGGTGGGGCGGGCGCCGCGGGCGTGCGCCATCAGGGCCAGCTGGAGCAGCAGCTTGTCGCGCGGGGCCTGGAGGCTGCGACCGGTCAGCGCCTCGATCTGCTTGAGCCGGTAGATCACCGTGTTCCGGTGGCAGAACAGCTGTGCGGCGGCGTGGGTGGGAGAGCCGTCGTGGTCGAGCAGCGCCTGCAGGGTCTCGAGGAGCAGCGCCGTCTGGGCGGGTGGCTGGGCGAGCACCGGGGCCAGGGTCTCGGTGACCAGCAGCGCGGTCACCGCCGGGCTGTCGCCGAGCAGGACCTCGGGAAGCCGGTCGGTGACCGACACGATCTCCTGGGCGCCTCGGGGCAGGGTGTCGGCGGCGCGTGCGGCCAGCTGGTAGGCGGTGGCGAACCCGGCCACCCCCTCGGGTGAGGCGGCGACGCCGACGCGCCCGGCGACCGCCGGCTCGAGGACGCCGACGAGTCCGGGCACGTCCAGCGCCCCGGTCGGCACGAGCCCGAAGGTGGCACCGGCCCGCACGTGCCAGTAGGACACCAGCCCGGCACGCTCGAGCCGGTCCTCCGGCGCCCGCAGCGGCCCTTCCAGCGAGCCGTCGAAGTGACCGACGACGCACACCACTGGCTCCTCGGCGCCGATCCCGAGGACCTCGCGGGCCTCGGCGGCGTAGACCGGGTCGGCCCCGCGGCCCTCGACGAGCCCGTCCAGCAGGCCCTGCTGCCGGTGCAGGTCACGCCGCTGGAGGCGGGCGGCCTCCCGGCGGTAGGAGTCCACGAGGGTGGCGTTCTGCACGTCCAGGGCCGACCAGATGCGCTGTCCGGCCGTCAGCAGCACGTGGTCGTCGATGCCGAGGTCGGGGTTGCCGCGCTGCTCGAGCAGCGCCTCCCACAGCACCCGGGTGCCGAGGCTGTAGGCGTTGAGCACGTGCTCCATGGGGACGCCCTGCCTCGCGCGCCGGCGCCCGGTCTCCCGCCAGATGTGGATCGCCTTCTCGGCGTCGTCGGCGAGGCCGGCCATCGTGCGGATGCCCCGGCGCACGTGCTCGCGCGTGCTGGTGCGGATGTCGGCGCGCAGCTCGGGTCCGGCAGCGTCGTACCACTCCTCCTCCTTGGCCAGGAGGGTGAGCGCGATGTCGTCGGCGATGGCGTCGGCACGGTCGAGCAACGACGCCCAGGCGCGGGCGATCTCGCGCTTGAGCGGCTCCCCGGCGAGCCGTTCACGGGTCCCGTTCATGGCGGCAGCGTTCCACGCTGCGCACAGTTCGGCCAGCCTTCAGCGCCCATTTGGGACGCCAGTACGACACTTTTTGGGCGCCGTGCCCATATCGCTCGCTGTGCGCAGCGACCAAGGTAATCCCCGTCACATCGGCGGCCGACGGGGAGAGCAGCAGTGAGCACCGCAACCGCCCACCGGGGTACCGGCGGGTTCGCCATGGCCGACGTGGCGGTGAGCTTCGGAGGCATCCAGGCGCTCGACGGGGTCTCGCTCGACGTCGCTCCCCACCAGGTCCTCGGCGTGATCGGCCCCAACGGTGCCGGCAAGACCACGCTGTTCAACGTGGCGTGCGGGTTCGTGCGCCCCGACCGCGGCTCCCTGCACTGGGAGGGCAGGGGGCTCGTCGGGCTGCGTCCGCATCGCCTCGCCGACCTGGGCATCGCGCGCACGTTGCAGGGCCTGGGGCTCTTCGACCGGATGACGGTGCTCGAGAACGTGATGGTCGGGGCCGACCGGCACGCCCGCGCCGGCTTCCTCTCCGGGCTGCTCGGCCTGCCCGCCAGCGGCCGCGCCGAGCGCGCGCTGCGCGAGAGGGCGATGGCGGTGCTCGAGGAGCTCGGCGTCGCCGCCTACGCCGGGCGGGCACCCGGCAGCCTGCCCTACGCCCTGCGCAAGCGCGTGGCCCTGGCCCGGGCACTGGTGTCCGAGCCGCGGCTGCTGCTGCTCGACGAACCGGCGAGCGGCCTGTCCACCGAGGAGATGGGCGAGTTGGGCGCACTCATCCGCGGCCTCACCGAGCGGATGGCGGTGATGCTCGTGGAGCACCACATGGACCTGGTGATGAGCGTCTGCGACCACCTCACGGTGCTCGACTTCGGCAAGGTCATCGCGCGCGGCGGGCCGGCCGAGGTCCGCGAGCGACCCCGCGGTGCTGGCGGCCTACCTCGGTGACGAGGTCGGCAGCGGCGCGGCCCCCGCCCCCGAGCCCCGGATCGGAGGCTGACCGCGATGCTCGAGGTGCAGGAGCTGACCACCAGCTACGGGCCGGTGCGGGCGCTCGACGGGGTGTCCTTCACCGCGCCCCGAGGGAAGGTCACCGCCGTGCTCGGCGCCAACGGCGCCGGGAAGACCACGCTGCTGCGGACGGTCTCCGGGCTGGTCCGGGCCGAGCGCGGGACCGTGCGGCTGGAGGGCACCGACCTGTCCCGGGTCCCGGCGGAGGCGATGTCGTCGCGCGGGCTGACCCACGTGCCCGAGGGGCGCGGGGTGATCACCGAGCTCACCGTCGAGGAGAACCTCCGCCTCGGCGGCATGGGGCGCGCGGACCGGTCCGCGACCGGCGGACCTCGACCGGGTCTACGGGCTCTTCCCGGTGCTCGGCGACCGGCGCAACGCGATCGCGCACGTGCTCTCCGGCGGCGAGCGGCAGATGCTGGTCATCGGGCGCGCCCTCATGGCCACCCCCAAGGTCCTGCTCCTCGATGAACCGTCGCTCGGGCTGGCGCCACGGATCGTGGCGCAGATCTTCTCGCTGCTCCGCGGGCTGGTGGAGAGCGAGGGGCTCACCGTGGTCCTCGTCGAGCAGAACGCGCGCAGCGCCCTGTCCATCGCCGACGTCGGGGTGGTGCTCAACCTCGGGCGCCTCGTCGCCCAGGACGACGCGGCCGCGCTGGCCGCGGACGAGAAGCTCCGCCACGCCTACCTCGGGTTCTGACCCCCGCGTCCTGCAGCACCTTCCTTCGACCCCCACCCGCCCTCGACCCCACGGGAGGACACGTGCAACAGCTCGTGACCACGGCCCTGACCGGGCTCACCCTCGGCGCGGTCTACGCCGCGTTCGCACTGGCCCTGGTGCTCATCTGGCGCTCCACCCGCATCGTGAACTTCGCCCAGGCCCGCGATGGCGATGATCACCACCTACGTCGCGCTCGTCGTGGTCGAGGCCGGCGCGTCGTACTGGGTCGGCTTCGTCGCCGCCCTGCTCTCCGGTCTGGTCCTCGGCGCGGTGGTCGAGCGGGTGGTGATCCGCCCCGTCGAGGGCAAGCCCGAGATCAACGCGGTCATCCTCACGCTGGGGCTGTTCATCGTCATCGCAGGCGGTCGCGGCGATCGTCTTCGGGTCCGGCTACCGCTCCTTCCCGGCGCCGTTCGGCCTGCACGGCTTCCACCTGGGCGGCTTCTCCGTCGCCCTCACCGGCTTCGGGGTCTTCACCATCGCCGCCGTGGTGGTCGTGATGCTCCTGCTGGTGGCGTTGTTCCGCTACACCGACGTCGGCCTGAAGATGCGGGCGGCGGCGTTCAACCAGGAGGTCTCCCGGCTGCTGGGCATCAAGGTCGGGCGGATGCTCACGCTGGGATGGGCGCTGGCCGCCGCGGTCGGGTCGCTGTCCGGCCTGCTCATCGCCGGCGGCAACCTGGTCTCGCCGGCCTACATGGACTCCGTGGTCGTCAACGGGTTCGTCGCCGCGGTCCTGGGCGGCCTGGACAGCCCGGCCGGCGCGGTCGTCGGCGGCGTGGTGCTGGGCGTGGCCCTGAGCTTCGTCAGCGGGTACGTCGGATCCGGGCTCGTCTCGCTCGCCGCGCTGGCGATCCTCATCGCCGTGCTGCTGGTCCGGCCCCACGGCCTGTTCTCCCACGCCACCGCCCGGAGGGTCTGACATGGCACGCCCCGATGTCCTGCGCAGAGTCCTCGCGCCCTCACCCCTGCGCAACCTCGTGCTCGCCGTCGTGTCGCTGGTCGTCGTCGTGGTCGTGCTGGCCTCGGTCGACCCGTTCCGACAGGGCCAGCTGACGACGATGGCCTACTACGGCATCGCCGTCGGCGGCCTGACCATGCTGACCGGGCTCAACGGACAGCTGTCGCTCGGCCACGGTGCGCTCATGGCGATCGGCGCCTACACCACCGCCCTGCTGCTGCCTGCCGGCGGTCCGGGGCTCCCGCTCGTGGCGGTGCTGCTTGCCGCGGTGGTGGTGACCGCTGGGCGTGGGCGTGCTCGTCGGGGTCGCCGCCGCTCGGCTGCACGGTCCCTACCTCGCCGGCGCCACGCTGGCCCTGGCGGTCGCGGTCCCCGGCATCGCGACGTACTTCAGCGGCGCTCTGGGCGGGGAGCAGGGCCTGGTGGTCGCGACGCCTGAGCCGCCGGCGTGGTCGACAACGCGATCTACTTCCTCACCGCCCGGACCTCGCCGGCGACGGCTACATCGCCTACGTCGGCTGGATCGCGCTGCTGGTCACCTGCCTCCTGCTGGCCAACCTGTCGGCAGCCGGGTCGGCCGGCTGTGGCGGGCGGTCCGCGACGACGAGGTGGCCGCGCAGATCGCCGGCATGCACATCGGCCGCACCCAGGTCCCCGCCTTCGTGGTCAGCGCCGCGTGCGCGGGCCTGGCCGGCGGCGTCCTGGCACTGGCCGTGCGGCTGGCCGCTCCGAGCGGGTTCACGCTCACGCTGTCGCTGGCCCTGCTCATCGCCATCGTGCTCGGCGGCCTCGGCAGCCTGCTCGGGGCGCTCGTGGGAGCCGCCCTGCTGACCTTCCTGCCCCAGGTGCTCTCGAGCGCCGGACAGGGTCTCGGCCTCAGCGACCTGCAGTCCGCGCAGCTGGCGCCCTTCGTCTACGGGATCGTCCTCGTCCTGGTCGTGCTGCTCGCGCCGGCCGGCCTCGTCGGCCAGCTCCGCGTGCTCTCGCGACGTCGCAGCACCGGCCGCGCGCAGGTCCGCGCGGCCTCGGCCGGCTGACGCCCACGACTTCCCCCGCACCGCATCTGCACACCAACAGGAGGCACCACCCGTGAAGAGATGGACCAAGCAGCTGACCCGGGCGACCGGGGTCGTCGCGGCCGGCGCCGTGCTGGCCGCCTGTGGCGCAGGCGGTCGACCCGCCGGCCAGTCGAACGCCGACACCCCGTCCGACCCCGGCATCACCGACAACAGCGTCACCGTGGGAGCCACCTTCCCGTTGACCGGTGTCGCGGCTCCCGGCTACAGCGAGATCCCCTCGGGCACCCAGGCGTACTTCGACTACGTCAACGCCCACGGCGGCGTCCACGGGCGCACGATCAAGTACCTCGTCCGTGACGACGGCTACAACCCGACGACCACCACCTCGGTGACCAAGGAGCTCGTCCTCCAGGACAAGGTCTTCGCGATGCTCAGCGCCCTCGGGACGCCCACCCACAGCGCGGTGGTGGACTACCTCAACAGCGAGAAGGTCCCGGACCTGTTCGTCTCCTCCGGCTCCGTGATGTGGGGCAACGACCCGGCCAAGCGGCCGGAGACCTTCGGTTGGCAGCCTGACTACGAGATCGAGGGCAAGATCATCGGCAAGTGGGTCGCCGAGAACATGCCGCACGCGAAGGTGGGCCTCTTCCTCCAGGACGACGACTTCGGCCGCGACGGGGAGAAGGGCGTCCGGCAGTACCTGGACAAGCAGATCGTCGCCGTGCAGCGCTACACCCCCGGCAACACCGACGTCGCGCCGCAGATCGCCGCGCTCCAGTCCGCGAAGGCCGACCTCGTGCTCGGGTTCAACGTGCCCGCCTACAGCGCCCTCAGCCAGCTGGTGGCCATGAAGCTCAACTACCAGCCCCGGTGGTTCTACTCCAACGTCGGCGCCGACCCGCAGCTCGTCGGCTCGCTCCTCGCCTCGTTCTCCAAGGGCGCGGTGAAGCAGGACAAGCCGCTCGCCGGGGTGCTCACCACCGAGTACATCTCCGGGCTCGACGCCCCCGACAGTCCCTGGGTGAAGCTGTGGCAGAAGGTCTGGGACAAGTACGGCAAGGGCGGCAAGCTGACCAACTACCGCATCTACGGCATGGCCGAGGCCTACACCTTCGTGCAGGCACTGCAGGCCGCCGGTGCGAACCCCAGCCGCGCCGACCTGGTGAAGGCGGTGGAGAACATGGGGAACGCCACGGGCCCGAACCTCGCGCCGTACCGCTACTCCGCCCACAGCCACATGGGCATCTCCGGGATGAAGGTCGTCGAGATCCAAGGCATCACCAGCAGCAAGCAGCTCACTCCCGTGGAGGTCACCGACCTCGGCAACGCGCCGATCAAGAAGGACCAGTCGCAGGCGGGTGACGCGCCGCCGGCCGACGGGATCCCCCAGTGACCCTCTGAAGCCACCTGTCAGGGCCTGGCGAGGACCTGCCGTCCCCAGGCCCTCACAGGTCGGTGCACACCCTCGATGCATGGTGGAGAACATGACCACGCTTTCCCTCGCGACCGTCCTCGCGGAGTCGGCGCGCCGTACGCCGGACAAGACCGCGCTCGTGGAGGGCGACCTCCGGATCAGCTACGCCGAGCTGTGGCGGGACGCCCGCGCCAGTGCCGCGGCGCTGGCCGACACGGGGATCGCCCCCGGCGACCGGGTCGCCCTCGTGGCGCCCAACGTCGCCGACTTCGTACGCGCCTACTACGGCATCCTCGCCGCCGGCGGCGTCGTCGTGCCCATCCCGACGCTGCTCAACGCCGACGAGGCCGGCTACCTGATCGGGCACTCCGGCGCACGGGCGGTGCTCCACCACGCCGACTACGCCGAGGTGGCCGCCGCGGCCGCCGCACGCGCCGGCGTGCCCGCCTGGCCCGTCGAGGGTTTCGGGCAGGGCGCGCAGCCGCGGCCGACCCTGGTGGCCCGCCAGGCCGAGGACCCGGCCGTGATCTTCTACACCAGCGGCACCACCGGGCGCCCCAAGGGCGCGGTGCTGACGCACCTGAACCTGGTGATGAACGCGACCGTCAACGCCTTCGACGCCAACCCGATCCGTCGCGACGACGTGGTGATGGGCTGCCTGCCGCTGTTCCACACCTTCGGCCAGACGGTCTCCATGAACTCCTCGTTCCGGGTCGGCGCCACGCTGATCCTGCAGCCGCGCTTCGACGCCGCACGGGCGCTGGAGATCATGCACACCGAGGCGGCGACGCTGTTCTTCGGCGTGCCCACGATGTTCGTGCAACTGCTCGAGGTCGCCCCCCGCGCGGCCGCGATGCCCAAGCTGCGCGAGTGCATCTCGGGCGGCGCGTCGCTGCCGGTGGCCGTGCTCGAGCGGTTCGAGTCCACCTTCGAGGCGACCGTGTACGAGGGCTACGGGCTCTCCGAGACCTCCCCGACCGCCTCGGTGAACCAGCCGTGGTACGGCACTCGCGCCGGCACGGTGGGTCACCCGATCTGGGGCGTCGAGGTCGAGGTCGCCGACGAGACGGTCGAGGACCGCGTCGTGCTGCTGCCCCCCGGTCAGCTCGGGGAGATCGTCATCCGCGGCCACAACGTGTTCGCCGGCTACCTCGACGACCCCGAGGCGACGGCGCAGGCGGTGGTGGACGGCTGGTTCCGCACCGGGGACATCGGGAGCAAGGACGACGACGGCTTCGTCACCATCGTGGACCGGAAGAAGGACCTGATCATCCGCGGTGGCTTCAACGTCTACCCGCGGGAGGTCGAGGAGGTGCTCATGCGCCACCCCGACGTCGCGCAGGTGGCGGTCGTCGGCGTCCCCGACGCGGAGAGGGGCGAGGAGGTGTGTGCCGTGGTCGTCCCCACCGAAGGACGCCACGTCGACGCCGAGACCCTGGTCCCCTGGGCTCGGGAACAGCTCGGCCGGCACAAGTACCCGCGCCTGGTGGAGGTGGTCCCCTCGCTGCCGATGGGCCCCAGCCACAAGGTGCTCAAGCGCGAGCTGCGGGCGCAGCTGCGCGAGCGCAGCAAGCCCGGCAACGAGATGGAGGGATGAGAGATGGACCTGACGCTGTCCGAGGAGGAGCGGGAGATCCGCGACTGGGTGCGCACCTTCGTGCGCAAGGAGATCATGCCGCTGGAGCCGCAGGTCCTCGCCCGCGAGCGACGCCACGAGCCGGGTCTGACCCGCGAGGAGCTCGCGGCGCTGCAGGACAAGGCCAAGCACTCCGGGTTCTTCGGGGTACAGACCCCGCAGGAGTACGGCGGGATGGGACTCGGCGCGGTGATGAGCGCGCTGATCGAGATCGAGCTGGGCCGCTCGTTCGTGCAGTTCCGCTTCGGCGGCGAGGCCGACAACATCCTCTACGTCGCCAACGAGGAGCAGAAGCAGCGCTACCTGGTGCCCACCATCAACGGTGACCGGCGCAGCTGCTTCGCGATCACCGAGCCGGGCGCCGGCTCCGACGCCCGGGCCATCCGTACCCGCGCCGTACGCGAGGGCGACGAGTGGGTGATCAACGGCGAGAAGACGTTCATCACCGGCGGCAACGAGGCCGACTTCTGCATGGTGTTCGCGGTCACGGACCCGGCCAAGCACAGCGAAGGGCGCACCTCGGAATCGGTGACCTGCTTCCTCGTCGACCGCGACATGGGGTGGAAGTCGGAGTACATCGACACCATGGGCGAGTGGGGCCCGGCCGCCCTGGTCTTCGACGGCGTCCGCGTCCCGCACTCGGCGATCCTCGGAGAGGAGGGCAAGGGCTTCGAGCTGGCGATGCGCTGGATCGGCAAGGGGCGCTACATGCTTCCCGCCCGGGCACTCGGCGCCTGCGAGCGGCTGGTGGAGATGGGCATGGAGCATGCCCGCAACCGGGTCACGTTCGGGCAGCCGATCGCCGAGCGCCAGGCGATCCAGTGGATGGTGGCCGACTCGGCCGTCGAGATCGAGGCGCTGCGGTGGCTGGTGCTCGCCGCGGCCTGGCAGGTGGACGCCGGCCTCGACTCCCGCCAGGCGCAGTCGATGGCGAAGCTGTACGGCGGCCAGAAGGCCAACGAGATCGTGGACCGGGTGCTGCAGATGCACGGCGGCATGGGCTACACGCGCGAGCTGCCCGTCGAGCGGTGGTACCGCGAGCTGCGGCTGCTGCGCATCTACGAGGGCACCGACGAGATCCAGCGCCGCACCCTGGCCCGCAACCTGCTCAAGGGACACGTCTCGATCCGCGGCCACCTCGGCTGACACCCGGAGATCGGGCCTGTCGAGGTGCAGGCATCTCGACGGGCCCGATGCCCGGAGGTGTAGGCTCGACGCCAAGAACGACAGGGGAGCGCCACCGGGCGCTGAGAGTGCGGAAACGGCCGCAGACCCTCGAACCTGATCCGGTTAGCACCGGCGAAGGAAGTCGAGTCTCTTCTCGCAGACGCGGGACCCTCCCCGGATCACTCTTGGGAGAGCACGGATGAGCACGCCGAGACCCCGTGCCGTGGCCGCCGCCGCGGCACTGACCACCGCGACCCTGCTGCTGGCCGCCTGTTCCCCGGGCAGCGCCTCGGACCAGGGGGGCGCCACCGGCAGCGGGACGACGAACAGGCAGGTGGTCGTCGCCACCCACGACGCCTGGGCGATGTCGAAGCCGGTGATGAAGCAGTTCACGAAGCAGACCGGCTACCGGGTGAAGATCGAGTCCAACGGCGACGCCGGTCAGCTCACGAACAAGCTCGTGCTCACCAAGGGATCCCCGATCGCCGACATGTTCTACGGCATCGACAACACCTTCGCCTCCCGGGCCGTGAACCAGGGCATCGCGGCGCCGTACACCCCGACGTCGGAGAGTGCCTCCGCCCGCAGGTTCGAGCCGCAGGACCCGACCGCGGCCGCGCAGCTGACGCCGGTCGACTACAGCGACGTGTGTGTCAACGTCGACGACACCTGGTTCGCCAAGCACCACCTGGCCGAGCCGACGACGTTCGGCGACCTCACCAAGCCGGCGTACAAGGGGCTGACGGTCACCGAGGGCGCCTCGACCTCCTCCACGGGCCTGGCCTTCCTGCTCGCCACGATCGCGAAGTACGGCGAGAACGGCTGGCAGGGCTACTGGAAGAAGCTGATGGCCAATGACACCTTGGTGGAGTCCGGCTGGGACCAGGCTTACGAGGTCGACTTCACCGCCGGCGGCGGCCACGGCGACCGGCCGATCGTGGTCTCCTACGACTCCTCGCCGCCGTACACGGTGCCGAAGGGCGGCTCCAAGCCGACGACCAGCGCGCTGCTCGACACCTGCTTCCGGCAGGTGGAGTACGCCGGGCTGTTGAAGGGCGGGAGCAACCCGGCCGGCGCCAAGGCGTTCCTCGACTTCATGCAGCAGCGGGCTTTCCAGGCCGCGCTGCCGGAGAACATGTACGTCTTCCCGGTCGACTCCGCGGTGCCGCTGCCGCCGGACTGGGCGAAGTTCGCGAAGACCCCCGCTCACCCGCTCACCCTGCCGCCGCAGGAGATCGCCGCCAAGCGCGACACCTGGCTGCGGACGTGGGGTGACATCGCGACCCAGTGAGGTCCCGGCTCGGCGCCCGCGTCGGGGTGGTCGCCCTTGCGGCCGTCCCGCTCGCGGCGCTGGCCGTCTTCTTCGTGCTGCCGGTGGCCGGCATGCTCGCCCGGGGCTTCTGGGCCGGGGGCAGCTTCGACGCCGGCAGCGTGCTCGCCGTGCTCGGCGGAGGCCGGGTGCGCCGGGTCCTGTGGTTCACCCTGTGGTCGGCCTCGGCGGCCACCGTGGTGACGGTGGCCCTCGGGCTGCCGGTCACGTTCGTGCTGCACCGACTGCGCTTCCCGGGACGCCAGGTGCTGCGCGCCTTCGTGGTGATGCCGTTCGTGATGCCCACCGTGGTGGTCGGGGTCGCGTTCCGCACGCTCCTGATGTCCTCCGGCCCGCTGGGGTGCCTCGGCCTGGACGGCACTCCCGCGGCGATCGTCGCCGCGATGGTCTTCTTCAACCTCGCGGTGGTGGTCCGCACGGTCGGGTCCCTGTGGGAGAACCTCGACCGGCGCCGCGAGGACGCAGCCGCGGCGTTGGGAGCCACCCCGTGGCAGGTGCTGCGCACCGTCACCCTGCCGGCGCTCGCGCCGGGCATCGTCTCCGCGGCCAGCGTGGTGTTCCTGTTCTGCGCCACCGCGTTCGGCGTGGTCCTGACGCTCGGCGGCCTGCGCTACGCGACCGTGGAGAGCGAGATCTACCTGCTCACCACGCAGTTCCTGGACCTGCGCTCCGCCGCGGCGTTGTCGGTGCTGCAGCTCCTGGTGATCACGGTCCTGCTGGCGCTGGCCCAGCGCACCCGCCGCCGCCGCGAGCAGGCTCTGGACCGGGTGCCGGCCCGCAGCGTCGCACGGCCGGTCCGGCCCGGCGACCTCCCGGTGCTCGCGGCCACGGCGCTCGCGCTCGTCCTCGTGGCCGCACCGATCCTGGCCCTGCTGGCCGGGTCGCTGCGGTCGGACGGTGCGTGGAGCCTGCGCAACTACCGCCTCCTCGGCGGCACCGGAGCGGGCAACGCGTTGCTCGTGCCGGTGTGGACCGCCCTGTCCAACTCGTGGTCGATCGCGGTGGACGCGACGTTGATGGCGATGCTGCTCGGCGTGCTGGTCGCCGTGGTGGTCTCGCGCACCCCGCGGGGCCGGGCCGAACGGCGCGCGCTCGGTGCGCTGGACGCGGTGTTCATGCTGCCGCTGGGCGTCTCGGCGGTGACGCTCGGCTTCGGGTTCCTCATCACGCTCGACCGCCCGCCCCTGGACCTGCGCGGCTGGCCGTGGCTGGTGCCCATCGCCCAGGCGCTGGTCGCGCTGCCGCTCGTCGTACGCACCCTCGCGCCGGTGCTTCGCGGCGTGGACCCGCGGCAGCGGCAGGCGGCGATGACGCTGGGCGCCTCCCCGTGGCGGGTGCTGCTGACCGTGGACCTGCCGGTCGTGTGGCGGCCGTTGCTGGCCGCGACCGGGTTCGCGTTCGCGGTCTCGCTCGGGGAGTTCGGCGCCACGAGCTTCCTCGCCCGACCGGACACGCCCACGCTTCCGGTGGTGATCTACCAGCTCCTGTCCCGCCCCGGTGCCGACAACTTCGGGATGGCGCTGGCCGCCTCGATGGTGCTGGCCTTGGTCACGGTCACCGTGATGGGACTCGTGGAACGGCTGCGGATCGGCTCGATGGGAACATTCTGAGGTGCTCTCCGTCCGCAACGTCACGGTGCGCTTCGCCCAGACGGTGGCCGTCGACGACGTCAGTCTCGACCTGCCCCGAGGCGAGGTCCTCGCCGTGCTCGGCCCCTCCGGGTCGGGCAAGTCCACGCTGCTGCGTGCGGTCGCGGGGCTGGAGGTGCTCGACGCGGGCTCGGTGGCGTACGACGGGCAGGACCTGGCCGGCGTCCCGACGTACCGCCGTGGCTTCGCGCTGATGTTCCAAGACGGCCAGCTGTTCGCCCACCAGAGCGTGGCCGGCAACGTGGGCTACCCGATGCGGCTGCGCCGGCGCCCGCGCCGCGAGGTCCGGCGGCGGGTCGAGGAGCTGCTCGAGCTGGTGGGCCTGCCCGGCTTCGGGCCCCGCAGCACCACCACACTGTCAGGCGGGGAGCGGCAGCGGGTGGCGCTGGCGCGGGCGCTGGCCGTCGAACCGCGGCTGCTGCTGCTCGACGAGCCGCTCTCGGCCCTCGACACCGGCCTGCGCGAACGGCTCGCGACGGACCTGCGCCGGATCCTGGTCGCCGCCGGTACGACGGCCCTCATGGTCACCCACGACCAGGAGGAGGCGTTCGCGGTGGCGGACCGGATGGCGCTCATGCGCGGCGGCCGCGTGGTCCAGGACGGTGCCGTGGACGACGTCTGGCGCGCCCCCGTCGACACGGAGGCGGCGCGCTTCCTCGGCTACGCCACCGTGCTCACCGGTGCGGCGGCGCGGCGGGTCCTCGAGGCCGGTGGCGCGGCACCGGCCGACGCGGTGGCCGTGCGCCGCTCCGCGCTGCGCCAGGACCCGGCCGGACCCCTGTGCGGGACGGTGCGGTCGGCGCGGGCGACGCCGGAGGTGCTGCGGCTCACCGTGGACGTGCCCGGGGTGGGGGAGGTGCACGCCGTCGCCGGGCAGAACGCCCAGGTCAGCGTGGGTCACGAGGTGCGGCTGCGGGTCGACCTCGACCGGACGGCCGTCCTGCCGGGAGCGTGACGGTCTCCTACACTGCTCGCTTGTGAGTCGTCGCGCCTACGGACTCCTGGTCGGGGTCGCCCTGGTCATGGGCGTGCTCGCGGTCGTCGCGAGCCTGGCGCTGCACGAGCCGCTGAAGGATCCCGACGGCTCCATGGGACCCTCGTGGTTCCGGATGCCGATGATGCTGCTCGGCGCGTTCCTGGTCGACGTCGTACCGCGTTCGCTGTGGCGGGCCCGGCGCCGGCCGCGCGCGGTGCTCGAGGAGGCCCGTCTCCTGGTGGGCGAGCACTGGACCCGCGACCGGGTGCAGCTGGTCGTGGTCAGCCTGGTGTCCTTCTACGTCACCTATGTCAGCTACCGGAACCTGAAGAACTACCTGCCGCGCGTCGTCCACGGCGTCCGGGACCCGGTGCTGCACCATCTCGACACGCTGCTGATGTTCGGCCACGAGCCGGCGGTGCTCCTGCACCAGCTGCTCGGCGACGACCTCGCCGCCCACGTCCTCGGCATCGTCTACCTGGCGTTCCTGCCCGTCTCTCCGGCCTCGATCATCGTGTTCGTGGTGTGGTCGCGCAACATCGGCTACGGCTACTGGTTCACCACCGCCCAGTGCCTGGCCTGGGCGCTGGGGACGGCGAGCTACTACGCGGTGCCCACGCTGGGCCCGGTGTTCTCCTACCCCTGGCTTTACGTCGACCTCGGTCCCACCGGGGTGTCGGCGCTGCAGGACGCGCTGTACAACTCCCGCATCGACGTGCTCTACGACCCTCTCGGGGACTCCATCCAGAGCGTGGCGGGGTTCGCGTCCCTGCACGTGGGCATCATCCTGACGCTCGCGCTGATCACCCAGTACACCGTGCGCCACCGCCCGGTGCGGCGGGTGATGTGGGTGTACTTCGCGCTGACCGTGGTGTCCACGCTGTACTTCGGGTGGCACTACATCGCCGACGATCTCGCCGGTGCCGTGATCGCCGGGGCGTCGGTGTGGCTCGGGGGACTGGCGACCGGGCAGCGGTTCCAGCGCCGCGACCGGGCCACGCGCCCGACCACGTCCACCGCCCGCATGCCGGTGGAGGAGCTGACCGGGTCCTAGCCCGGACGGGTGGGGCCTGAATGGTCACTTCGAGTACAAACATCCCCCCAACGTGTGTCCGGTTTATCTGGTTTCGACCCGCGGTCGTCCCTTATCCTTCAGGTGAGGGACCGAGAGATCCGGGGGGACTCCGAACCGCAGTCGGTCGACAGGGTGGGGGGTGACACCGCACAGCACGTGCGCTACCCGAGCCGGCCAGGCCGCAGCCCTCGACAGGGCCTGTTGCAACCTCCCAATGGAACAGACCCGAGCAACACAACAGAAGGTCCCGCCCCATCCTCCCAATGGGGCGGGACCTTTGTGTGTCCGCCCAGCTCACCCCGTTGAGCGGCGCCTCCAGCATGGTCCAGGCGCGCCTCCTGCCCCGTCGAGCGGCGCCTCCTGCATGTGCGCTGCATGTGGCGGTGCCGGCGCGCGGTGTGGTGCGCGCTGCGCCGGTGCGCGTGCCCGCACGCGGGCGAGCTGGGTAACGGACCAAGACCCGCGCCTCGACGGACCAAGACCCGCGCCTCAACGGGGCGGGCGGTGGGGCCGCGGTGGCGCAGGTCGCGGGCGCCTCGGTGCCCGCTCGCGTGAGAATTACAAGGATGTAGTTTGTCAAGAGGACGCGCCGTGGTGTCGGAGTTTTTACTGTGAAAGGTGTTCCCTGTGTGACAGATGAGCACTACGTTGTTTCCGCGTCCTCCCTCGGGGGTGGACCGGTCGCGGACGCGGTGTGCTGGGCCATGGGAGGACCAACGACCGCAGCGCGACGAAGAAGGAGCAATGTCGGTCGAGCCGCCGGGGAAGCGGCTCGACCGGCCCCACGGAAAGGAACCCGGTGCGACTCCTCCGCGCGGTGGCCGGTCCGGCCCTGGTGCTCGCGCTCGCGTTGTCCGGGGCGGGCGTCCCGGTCGCGAGTGCCGACCAGGGCAACGGCAGCGGTGGGGGCACCTACCCGACCCAGGCGCAGGTCGACGCGGCACGCGCCCGCGCCGTCCACAAGCGCCGGGAGGTGGCCGACATCCGGGCCCGCCTCCTGCTCGCCGACCAGCGACTGCGCGACACCCAGGTCCGGGCCGAGCAGTCGGCGGAGGCGTACAACGGCGCGAGGTGGCACCTCGAGGAGGCGACCCGGCGCCTGGCGCAGGCCAGGGCTGATGCGGCCCGCGCGCGCCGCTCCGTCGCCGCCCGGCGCGACCGTCTCGCCGCCCTCGTTGCCACGTCCTACCAGCACGGGGACCAGCTGACCGCCCTCAGCGTCCTCATGGGCTCCGGCGGCCCGGAGGGGGTCCTGGACCAGTACGCCGGGATGCAGGGCGCGTCCTCGGCGCTGCAGTCGGACTACCAGCGTTACGCCGCGAGCGAGGACCTGGCCACGGTGTTCGCCCGCAAGGCGGCCCGAGCGCGTGCGCGGCAGGCCCGCCTCGCGGCCGCGGCCCGCTCCGCCCGTGACCGGGCTGCTGCTGCCGCCGACGGGGCCGAGGCCTCGATGCGGACGGTGGCCGCCGAGAAGCACCGACTGGTGCGTCAGCTTGCTGCCGCGGAAGGGGTCTCGGTGCGGCTGGCCGCGCAGCGTCAGCAGGCGCTGGCCGAGCTCGCCCGCCGCCGAGCGGAGGAGCGGGCGCGCAGGCAGGCGCTCGCCGCTGCCCGCGCGAAGGCCCGCGCGGAAGCGAAGGCTCGCGCCGAGGCGGAGGCCCGCGCCCAGGCCGAGGCGAAGGCCGAAGCGGCGGCAGCGGCCAAGGCCGCGGCAGACGCAGCGGCCGCGGCGAAGGCGGCGGCCGACGCCGGGCCGAGTGCCCCCTCGGCGGACCCGCAAGGCCAGGAGAGCGCGCCGCGCGGGCAGGACCCCGCCGCCCCGCAGCCCGCCACCCCGCAGACTCACTCCGAGCCGGAGCCGGGCCAGGCGTCCGCTCCCAATCCCCCGGCGCCCGACCCGGCTCCGGCTCCGAGTGGCGGCACCGCTGCCGTGCTCGCCTTCGCCCGGGCGCAGCTCGGCGACCCTTACCAGTGGGCGGCCACCGGCCCGGACCGCTGGGACTGCTCGGGGCTCACCCAGGCCGCCTGGGCTGCCGCAGGGGTCTCGCTGCCGCACTACGCGGCCGCGCAGTACGACGCCGGCACCCCGATCCCGGTCAGCGAGGCGCGGCCCGGCGACCTGCTGTTCTGGAGCTCCGACGGCACGCCCGCCGGCATCCACCATGTCGCGCTCTACGTCGGCGACGGTCGGTTCATCGAGGCGCCGCACACCGGTGCCGTGGTCCGCTACAACTCCGTCTCCTGGTGGTACCCGGACTTCGCGGTCCGTCTCTGAGGCGCTCGGCCGGCCGGGGCAAACCGTGGCAGAGTGGACCCATGGCCGCCGTGGACCTCCCTGCGCTCACCGAGCTCCTCGACGGCCGGTACGCCGAGGTGCGCCGGCTGGTGCGCGACAACCTGGTCAACCACGCCTCGATCCTCGAGGACGCACAGCGGATGTCGCTGCCCGAGTTCCGGCGGCGGGTGCTCGACGTGGTGCTGACCATGGCCGCGACCGGGCAGACCGGGTTCGGCTTCCCCCGCGAGTACGGCGGGGGAGCAGACGTCGGCGCCTCCGTCGCGGCCTTCGAGACCCTCGCGCTCGGGGACCTGTCCGTCGTGACGAAGGTCGGGGTGCAGTTCGGCCTCTTCGGCGGCGCGATCCTCCAGCTCGGGACCAAGCCGCACCACGACGCCTACCTCGAGGACCTCATCTCCGGGCGGGTGCTGGGCTGCTTCGCGATGACCGAGACCGGGCACGGCTCGAACGTCCAGGAGCTCGGGACCACGGCGACCTACGACCCGGACACGGGGGAGTTCGTGGTGCACACCCCGGACGACCGGGCGCGCAAGGACTACATCGGCAACGCCGCCGAGCACGCGCGGCTCGCGGTGGTCTTCGCCCAGCTCGTGGTCGCCGGCGAGTCGCACGGCGTGCACGCGCTCGTCGTACCCCTCCGTGACCCGGACGGCAACCCGGCGCCGGGAGTCCGGATCGAGGACTGCGGGCGCAAGATCGGGCTCAACGGCGTGGACAACGGGCGCATCTGGTTCGACCACGTCCGGGTGCCCAGGCGCAACCTGCTCGACCGCTACGCCGTGGTCACCGGGGACGGTCGCTACTTCTCGGACATCGACAACCCCGACCGCCGGTTCTTCACCATGCTCGGCACCCTCGTGCAGGGCCGGGTGTGTGTCGGCGGGGCCGGGATCAACGCCTCGAAGGTCGCGCTGACGCTCGCCGTCAAGTACGCCCTGACCCGACGTCAGTTCGGGTCACCGGGGTCCGCGCGGGAGGACCTGTTGCTCGACTACGGCCAGCACCAGCGCCGGCTGCTGCCGCTGCTCGCGCGCACCTACGCGCTGCACTTCGCCCAGGAACGGGTGGCCGCCGACCTGCACGAGGTGTTCACCGGCGAGCAGGGTGACGAGCGGGACCGCCGGGCGCTCGAGTCGCGCGCCGCAGCCACGAAGGCGCTGGGCACCTGGCACGCCACCCGCGCGATCCAGGAATGCCGCGAGGCCTGCGGGGGCGCCGGCTATCTGTCGGCCAACCGCTTCGACGCGCTGCGTGCCGACACCGACGTGTTCACCACGTTCGAGGGCGACAACACGATCCTGCTGCAGCTGGTGGCCAAGGGCCTGCTCACCGACTACGCGTCCGAGTTCGGCGACCTGGACCAGATCGGCATGGTGCGGTTCGTGGCCTCCGCGGCGTGGGAGACCGCGCTCGAGCGGAGCAACGTCCGACTGCTCATGCAGCGGCTGCGCGACGTCGGTCGCAACGTCGGCGACCCGGAGAAGGACCCCGACGCCGGGCTGCTCGACGGCGGCTACCACCTCGAGATGCTCGCCTTCCGCGAGGAGCACGTGCTCGCCTCGGTGGCGCGCCGGCTCCGGCGCGGCATGCACTCCGACCAGGACCCCGCCGAGGTGTTCAGCCTCTGCCAGGACCACGTCATCAAGGCCGCCTGGGCGAACGCGGAGCGGATCGTGCTCGAGGCCTTCCTCGACAAGCTGGAGACCCTGGACGCGGGACCGAACAAGGAGGCGCTGACACTGCTGTGCGACCTCTTCGCGCTGTCGTGCATCGAGGCCGACCGCGGCTGGTTCCTCGAGCACGGCCGGCTGTCGACGGCCCGGTCGAAGGCGGTCACGCGGATGGTCAACGAGCTGTGCCGGCAGCTGCGGCCGCTCGCCGACGCGCTGGTCGACGGGTTCGCGGTGCCACCGGCCATGCTGGGCGCACCGATGCTGGACCTCTCCGGTTCCTGAGCGCACGACGGCCCGGCCCCGTGCGGGACCGGGCCGGCAGCATGGGGGCTCAGTGCGTGGCGCCGGAGGCCTTGTAGCGCTCGAACGACGCGGTGACCTCCGCCTCGGCCTCCCTGCGGCCGACCCACTCCGCGCCCTCGACCGACTTGCCGGGCTCGAGGTCCTTGTAGACCTCGAAGAAGTGCTGGATCTCGAGGCGGTCGAACTTGGACACGTGGTTGATGTCGCGCAAGTGCTCCAGCCGCGGGTCGTGGCTCGGCACGCACAGCACCTTGTCGTCGCCGCCGGCCTCGTCGGTCATCCGGAACATCCCGATCGCGCGGCAGCGGATCAGGCACCCGGGGAAGGTCGGCTCCTGCAGGATCACGAGGGCGTCGAGCGGGTCCCCGTCCAGGCCCAAGGTGTCCTCGATGTAGCCGTAGTCAGCGGGGTACTGCGTGGAGGTGAACAGGGTGCGGTCGAGTCGAATGCGTCCCGTCTCGTGGTCGACCTCGTACTTGTTGCGCTCTCCCTTGGGGATCTCTACCAGTACGTCGAACTCCACGTCGCTCTCCTCTGCTGGCTCCTGCCGGGGCCTGGGCTCAGGTCCGGCTCCTTCGCTGGGTTAGTGTCCCGCACGAGCGCGAAGTACACCGACTCGAGAGGGGGCGCACGTGCCGGAAGGTGACGCACGCCACTCCGGGCGACGGTTGCGCCGGTGGTCGGCGGGCCTGGTCGTGCTCATCCTCGTCGCCGCCATGCTGGCATACCAGTTCGACCTGGGTGCACGCTGGTTCGGTCTCGGGGCACCCTCCCCGGCGGCCGAGCCGGCGAAGGTGCCCCCGCCGCCGGGACTGAAGCTGCCCTCCGCGCGGACCCCGGCTGCGGTGGCCCCGGAGCTTCCGCGCCGCGACGCCGCCCGGTCCGCCGTACGACGGGCGCTGGCCCGGCCGGTGCGTGACCGCTCCCTCGGCCCGCACGTGGCCGTGGCGGTGTCCGAGCTCAGCGACGGCAAGGTGCGCTACCGCTACGGCGCGGACCGGGTGACCCCCGCATCGACGATGAAGCTGCTCACCACCACGGCCGCCCTGCAGGTCCTGGGGCCGGCGCACCGGTTCACCACCAAGGCGGTGGCCGGCCGGCACGGCCGGGTGGTGACCCTGGTCGGTGGCGGGGACCCGCTGCTGGAGCGCGCACCGCTGGACTCCGCGGGCTCGCACGGCCAGGACATGAACGGCTTCACCTACCCCGCGCGGGCCGACCTGCAGACCCTGGCGGGGGCCACCGCGCGGGCGCTGAAGGACCTCGGTCGCACCCGGGTGCGGTTGCGCTACGACACCAGCCTGTTCTCGGGGCCCAGCGTGAACCCGCACTGGCCGAAGGGCTACGTCCCCGAGAACGTGGTCAGCCCGATCTCACCGCTGTGGGTCGACGAGGGCCGGGTGCGTCCCACGACAGTGCGGCGGGTGAAGGACCCGGCCCGGACCGCGGCGACCGCGTTCGCCCGCGCGCTGGCTGCGCAGAACATCCACGTGGTCGGGGCGCCCCGACCGGCCGTCGCGCCGGCCGCGGCCGAGACGCTCGCGGAGGTGAAGAGCGCACCGCTGGCGGAGATCGTGCAGCACATCCTCGAGCTCAGTGACAACGAGGGAGCGGAGGTGCTGGCCAGGCAGGTCGCCCTGGCCACCGGCCGGCCGGCCTCGTTCGCCGGCGGAGCCGCTGCGGTGCGCAGCACCCTGCGGACCCTCGGGATCGACCTCGCCGGAGCCCGCACCTACGACGGCAGCGGCCTGTCGCGCCAGGACCGCCTTGCGCCCGAGACGCTGCTGCAGGTGCTGGAGACGGCCGCCTCCCCGCAGCACCCGCGCCTGCGCGCGGTGGTGGCCGGGCTGCCGGTGGCCGGCTTCACCGGTTCCCTGGCCTACCGCTTCAGCCGGAGCCGTCCGATCGCCCTGGGCCGGGTGCACGCCAAGACGGGCACGTTGACCGGCGTGAACGCCTACGCCGGCACGGTCACGACGAGGGATGGGGTGGTGCTGGCCTTCACCGCGATCACCGACCGCACCCCCGTGGGGCGGACGCTCGACGCGCGGGCCGCGCTGGACCGGATCGCGGCCGCGCTGGCGGCCTGCACCTGCGGGTCCACCCCGTAAGGTCGGGTCATGGCGCGTTCGACGATGATCGACTGGGACCTGGCGGTGACCGCCGCCTCGCGGATGGCGGGTCCGGGTCCGTTGCTGAGCCGTGACCGTGCGGACGCGGTCGTCTCCGAGCTGCGTGCCGACGCCGAGCGCTCCACCGGGCTGGTGCGTGACTACACCGGGCTGGTCGCCGAGGCGCGCACCGCCCCGGTGCTGGTCGTGGACCGCACCGGGTGGATCCAGGCCAACGCCGACGGCTTCGCCGAGATCATGAACCCGCTCGTGGCGAAGGTGCAGGCGCGTCGCGGGGGCCCGTCCCCGCTCACCGAGGCGGTCGGTTCGAAGGTGACCGGGCTCGAGGTCGGCGGCCTGCTCGGCTTCATGTCCTCGAAGGTGCTCGGCCAGTTCGACCCGTTCTACGACCTCGGCGGGGGCTCCGCCGGGGCGGCCGGCCGGCTGCTGCTGGTCGCGCCCAACATCGTGCACGCCGAGAACGAGCTGGGCGTGGACCCGGCCGACTTCCGGCTGTGGGTGTGCCTGCACGAGGAGACCCACCGGGTGCAGTTCACCGCCGTGCCGTGGCTGCGCGACCACATCCACGCGCAGATCGAGGAGCTCGTGGCCGGCGTCGACCTCGATCCCGGCCGTGTCGCCGCGGTGGTCGGGGAGGCGGTCCGCCGGTTCGGCGACGTGATCCGCGGCGAGGACGTCTCGCTCATCGACCTGTTCTCCACCCCCGAGCAGCAGGTCGTCCTCGACCGCGTCACCGGGGTGATGTCGCTGCTCGAGGGGCACGCCGACGTGGTCATGGACGGCGTCGGCCCGCAGGTGATCCCCTCGGTCGAGCGGATCCGCGCCAAGTTCGACCGCCGCCGCAAGGGCACCGGCTACCTCGACCGGGTGCTCCGCCGGCTGCTGGGCCTGGACGCGAAGATGGCGCAGTACCGCGACGGCGCCGCCTTCGTCCGCGCGGTCGTCGACCGGGTCGGCATGGACGGCTTCAACCAGGTCTGGGCCGCACCCGACCACCTGCCCTCGAAGGCCGAGATCGGCGACCCCGCAGCCTGGGTGCGCCGCGTGCACGCCTGAGGGATGGGCCCCGACCCAGCGGTCGCCGCGGTCCGGCTGGCCGTACGACGGACCCTGGCCGCCCTGCGCGACGGCCCGGTGCTGGTCGCCTGCTCCGGGGGCGCCGACTCGCTCGCCCTGCTGGCGGCCACCGTCTTCGAGGCCCGGCGCACCGGGCACCGGGTGGTCGGCGTGGTCGTCGACCACGGCCTGCAGGAGGGGTCGGCCGCGCACACCGCCGCGGTCGTCGCGCAGATGGCCCGCCTCGGCGTCGACGAGACCGGGTCGGTGCGGGTCGAGGTGCACGCCGCGGGCCTCGGGGTGGAGGCTGCCGCCCGGGAGGCCCGCTACGCGGCGCTCGAGGAGCTCGCCGGCCGGTTCGGCGCCGTCGCGGTGCTGCTCGGGCACACGCTCGACGACCAGGCCGAGACCGTGCTCCTCGGACTCACGCGCGGCTCGGGCGGCCGGTCGATCGCCGGCATGCGCAGCGGCTTCGGGCCGTTCGTGCGCCCGCTCCTGGCGCTGACCCGCGAGCAGACCGAGGCCGCCTGCCGGGCCGAGGGGATCGACTTCTGGGACGACCCGCACAACCGCGACCCGCGGTTCACCCGGGCGCGGCTGCGGCACCGGGTGATGCCGGTCCTGGAGAAGGAGCTCGGACCGGGTGTGGCCGCCACCTTGGCCCGCACCGCCGCGCAGCTGCAGGAGGACCTCGCCGCGCTCGACGCGTGGGCCGACACCGCCCACGCGGAGGCGCGCACGGCGACCGGTCTGTCCCTGGGGGGCCTGGACCCGCTGCCGGACGCCGTACGACGCAGGGTGCTGCGCCGGGCCGCGGTGGCGGCCGGCTGCCCGGCCGGGGAGCTGTTCCGGGTGCACGTGCTCGCGCTCGACGAGCTGGTGCGCCACTACCGCGGACAGCGGCGCGTCGACCTGCCCGGACACGTGCACGGCTACCGCGCCGAGGGGGAGCTGCGGTTCGGCCGGGGGGCCGACGGCGGTCCGTCCGCCCCTGTGGCAGGCTGACGCCATGGACGAGTCCCACATCGAGGGCGACCTGGTCGACGTGCTCTTCTCCGAGGCCCAGATCCAGGAGCGACTCGCGGAGCTGGCGGCGCAGATCGAGAAGGACTACGAGGGCACGGACATCCTCCTCGTCGGGGTGCTCAGGGGCGCGGTGATGGTGATGGCCGACCTCGCCCGGCACTTCAGCCGGCACGTCGAGATGGACTGGATGGCGATCTCGTCCTACGGCTCGGGCACCAAGTCCTCCGGCGTGGTGCGCATCCTCAAGGACCTCGACACCGACATCTCGGGCCGCCACGTGCTGGTCGTCGAGGACATCATCGACACCGGGCTCACGCTCTCGTGGCTGGTGTCCAACCTGTCCTCGCGCGGACCGGCCTCGGTGGAGATCTGCACGCTGCTGCGCAAGCCGGAGGCGCAGCAGATGTCGGTCGACGTCCGCTACGTCGGCTACGACATCCCCAACAAGTTCGTGGTCGGCTACGGCCTCGACTACGCCGAGCGCTACCGCAATCTCCGGTCGATCGGCACGCTGGCGCCGCACGTCTACTCCTGACCTGAGAGCCGGGGGACGACGATGGCGCGTCGCGGCATCCTGACCGCCCTGGTGCGCGAGCCCGCCCACCGGCTGCGGCACCGGCTCGCCGGCGGCCGCGCACCGGCGGGAGCCGGGGGCGCCCCGCCCGGGGAACGCGAGGCTGGCGTGGTCTCCGTCGTGGTGGCGGCCACCGCACCCCAGGAGCCGTTCCTCGGGGAGTGCGTCGCGAGCCTGCTGCACCAGGACCACGACGCGGTCGAGGTGCTGGTGGTGCCCTACGGCACCGGCGTCGGCGCGATCGCCGCCGGCGCCGGCCGGCAGGCGGAGGCCGATCCGCGGGTACGCGTGCTCGCGCCGCTGCCCGAGGCGGACCGAGGCGTGGCCCGCGACGCCGGCGCGGCTGCGGCGACGGGGGAGTACCTCACGTTCGTGGGCGCCGCGGACGTGCTGCCCCCGGGGGCGTTGCGCGCGCTGGTCGGGTCGCTGGAGGCCAGCGGCTCGTCGTTCGCCCGTGGGGGGGTCGCCGCGGTGCCGGGTCAGGACCCGGTCCCGGGGCGCGGACTGGGCGCGGGTGGCCGCCGGCTGCACGTGGGCGCGGTGCCGGGCGTGCTCAGCGACCTGTTCGTGGAGAGCACCCTGTTCCGCCGGACGTTCTGGACCGGGCGGGAGTTGGCGTTCCGCGGTGAGGACGCCGGCGCGGACGTGGACGTGGTGCGCGCCTACCTGGAGGCCGACGGGTTCGACCTGCTGGCCGCGCCGACCTACCGGCTGATGCGACGCGGCACCGGCCTCGCCGTCGGCTTCGCGGGCCGCAGCCTCGCCGGACTGGTGCAGTGGGTGGCGGCGCAACGGCGCATCCTCGCCCTGCTCGAGGACGCCGACCGACGCGCCCGTGACACCTGGCTGGCCGGGGTGCTCGACCAGGGCGTCCTGCCTCTCGTGGCCGACGTCGAGCGTGCCGACGACGCGCAGTGGCGGCTGCTCGTGGCCGCGGTCGACGAGCTGGTGTCCGCCGGCGACACCGACCTGCTCGCGGCGCTCCCCGTCGAGCCGCGGCTGCGGGTCTGGCTGCTGCGCGAGGGCAGACGGCAGGAGCTGCTGGAGCTGCTCGACGCCCGGCGGTACTCCGGGGGGCACTACGCCACCCGCATCGAGGACGGCACGGTGCTCGCCGAGCTGCCGTTCCTGCGCGACCCCGCCCACCCGGTGCCGGACTCGGTGTACGTCGCGGGAGCCGAGGAGACACGGCTGACCGCCTCCCTGCGCGGCCTGCGCTGGGGCGCGGACGGCGAGCTGCTGCTGGAGGTCTTCGCTCTCCTCGCGCGTGTCGACATGTCCGGCGTCACCCCGTCGGTCCAGGTGGCCCTCGTGGACGCGCGCACGGGCCGCCGCGTCGACGCGACGGCCGTGCGGCAGTTCACCTCTCCCGAGGTGACCGTCTTCGCCGGGCACCGCCACCAGCGCTACGACACCGGCGGGCTCGAGGTCGGGGTGCCCGTGCCCGCCCTGGTCGCCGGCCAGGAGCCCGGTCACGCGTCGGAGTGGCAGGTCGAGCTGCGGATGTCCGTGGCCGGGATCACCCGGGTCGGCATGGTCGACGACCGAGACGTCGCCGGGTCGGCGGGACTGCCGGCGCCTCGGACCGTCGGTCCCGCGATCGTGGACGTCCGGCCGGGGCCGGACGGCACGGTCGCGGTCCGTGCGACGGCGTGGTCGGCGCAGCTGGTCGAGGGTGCGCCGGAGCCCGGCCGGCTGTCGGCGACGGTGCGCCTGGCGCCCGGCGTGGCCGCCGACAGCGTGGTCGCGGTGCGGGGGGACGAGCGCCGTCGTACCCCGCTGCGGCCGCTGGCCGACGGCCTTCTCGCCTTCGACCTCGACGTCTCCGAGGACACGGCCGCGCCCGGTGCCCCGGGTGGCCGGCGCGATCCCGGTGACCGGGCCGACGGGGCCGGCAGCTGGCGGCTGCGGGTGGTCACCGAGGACGGGCGGGTGCCGCTCGCCTGGCCGGAAGGCAACGGCGAGGACCACCTGGGAGCCGGGCCCCGCGCCGTGCACGCGCTGCGCCGCACTCCCCGTGGGCACGCGGAGCTCGCGGAGGTCGCCGGCACCGCGGAGCTGCTCGCCGTCGAGGCGGTGGCCGGCGAGGCCCTGCTCACGGTCCGGTGGCTGGGCACCCCGGAGCCGGACGCCACGCTCGTCCTGGGCGGGCGCCGCGACCGGACCGCGTCGGCGGAGCCGGTGCCGGGCACCGCCGAGGCCACCGTGGCGGTGCCGCTGCGCACCGACCCGTGGGGTCTCGGGGCCACCCCGTTGCCGCCGGGCCGCTACCCGGTGCAGCTGCGGACAGCCGCGGACGCCCCGGCGCGGCTGCGCCTGGGGACCGCCCTCGGCAACCGGCTGCCGGTGACCGTGCGCACCGACGAGCTCCGCGTGCGGGTGGTGCACGCGGGTGGAGACCCGGTGCTCGTGCTACGCCCGCCGTTCCGGGACGACGAGATCGGCGCGCACGCGCAGCACCAGCTCAAGACCGCCTACGCCGAGGCCCGGCCCCGCCTCGACGAGCACGCCGTCTACCTGCAGTCCTACGACGGCCGCTGGGCCACCGACAGCCAGCTCGCGCTGCACCACGAGTTGCGCCGTACCCGCCCGGACCTGGTGCTGCACTGGGGCGTCACCAGCGCCACGACGCGGGTGCCCGAGGGTGGCGTCCGCACGCTGATCTACAGCCGGGCCTACTACGAGGTGCTGGCCCGGGCGAGGTACCTGCTCACCAACATGGACCTCGAGCGCTGGATCCGGCCCAAGCCCGGCCAGCGGATCCTGCAGACCTTCCACGGCTACCCCTCGAAGGCCATGGGCCTGCAGCTGTGGCGCGCCAAGGAGCTTCCGCCCTCGGTCCTCGAGGCCGAGCTGGCCCGGACCTCCGGCACCTGGGACACGATCTTGACCCCGGCGCCCGAGATGGACCGCTACTACCGCGACGAGTACGCCTTCGACGGGCCGATCATCAGCCACGGCTACCCCCGTGACGACGTGCTGGTCTCACCGGAGCGCGAAGAGGTCCGGCGCCGGGCGCGCCGGCTGCTCGGGATCGACGAAGGGCGGACCGCGGTGCTCTACGCGCCCACGTGGCGCGACGACGTCGCCACCAGCCACCGCTCGGCGCATCTCGTGCCCCACCTCGACGTGCAGGCGGCCGCCACGGCGCTCGGCGAGGACTACGTGCTGCTCATGCGTGGGCACCGCTTCCACCGCATCAGCGGGGAGGACGCCGCCCGGGTGCTCGACGTCAGCGACTACCCGGAGGTCAACGACCTCATCCTGGCCGCCGACGCGGCCGTGCTCGACTACTCCTCGCTCCGGTTCGACTTCGCGCTCACCGGCCGGCCCATGGTCTTCCTGGTGCCCGATCTCGACACCTACGCCCGGGGTGCCCGGGGCTTCCTCTACCCCTTCGAGGAGACCGCGCCGGGTCCCTGGGTCGCCACGACCGACGAGGTGGTGGCCAAGCTGCGTGACCTCGACGCCGTACGACGGGAGCACCGTGCGGCCTACGAGGCGTTCAACGCCCGGTTCAACTACCTGCAGGACGGCCGGTCCGCGCAGGTGGTCGCCGACGAGTTCTTCGGCCCGGCGAGGTGAGCTCTCCCCGTGTGCGGCACCCGGTGCGCCGCGGGTGTGGACAGCGTGTCCGGAGACCGGTGCGGCCGGCCGGTTGGTCCGCACTTGCAGGACGCGCGACAATGGAGGTGTACACACGCGTGCCCGCCGTTGGGCGGGCGCGTGTACCGTCGTACGCCTGACGCGGTTGAGTTGGTAGGAGGTCGGGGAGCAATCCCCCGCACATGGACGTGAAACGCATTTTCCGTGGTCCCTGGTTGTGGATCATCGTGGCCGTGGTCGGCGTGCTGGTCGCGCTGCAGTACCTCGCGCCCAACGGCGGCTACAACCAGATCGACACCTCCAAGATGATCAGCGACATCAAGGACGGGTCGGTCAAGACCATCACCTTCGTCGACGGCGACCAAGAGATCCGCGCCACTCTCGACAACGGCCAGAAGGTCTCGGCGAACTGGGTCTCCGGGCAGCAGCAGCGGCTGACCGCCCTGGCCGAGAAGCAGGTCGAGGCGGGCAAGATCGTGTCCTCGGACTCCAAGAACCCGCAGCCCAGCCTGCTCGGCTCGATCCTCGCGACGTTCCTGCCGTTCGTGCTCATCATCTTGCTGTTCCTCTTCTTGATGAACCAGGTGCAGGGCGGCGGCGGACGCGTGATGCAGTTCGCCAAGTCCAAGGCGAAGCTGATCAGCAAGGACATGCCGAAGACCACGTTCTCCGACGTCGCCGGCTGCGAGGAGGCGATCGAGGAGCTCGGCGAGATCAAGGAGTTCCTGCAGGAGCCGGCCAAGTTCCAGGCCGTGGGCGCGAAGATCCCCAAGGGCGTGCTGCTCTACGGCCCGCCCGGCACCGGCAAGACGCTGCTCGCGCGTGCGGTCGCCGGCGAGGCCGGCGTGCCCTTCTACTCCATCTCCGGCTCCGACTTCGTCGAGATGTTCGTCGGCGTCGGCGCCTCCCGGGTCCGCGACCTGTTCGAGCAGGCCAAGGAGAACGCCCCGGCGATCGTGTTCATCGACGAGATCGACGCCGTGGGCCGGCACCGCGGCGCCGGCATGGGCGGCGGCCACGACGAGCGCGAGCAGACCCTGAACCAGCTGCTCGTGGAGATGGACGGCTTCGACGTCCGCGGCGGCGTGATCCTGATCGCGGCCACCAACCGGCCCGACATCCTGGACCCGGCGCTGCTGCGTCCCGGTCGGTTCGACCGCCAGATCGGCGTCGAGGCCCCGGACCTCGCCGGGCGGCACATGATCCTGCAGGTGCACGCGCGTGGGAAGCCGATGGCGCCCGGCGTGGACCTGATGTCCGTGGCCCGTCGTACCCCTGGCTTCACCGGCGCCGACCTGGCCAACGTGCTCAACGAGGCGGCGCTGCTCACCGCGCGGCAGAACCAGAAGCTCATCGACGACGCCGCCCTCGACGAGGCGATCGACCGGGTCATCGCCGGCCCGCAGAAGCGCACGCGGCTGATGAGTGAGAAGGAGAAGCTCATCACCGCCTACCACGAGGGCGGGCACGCCCTGGTGGCCGCGGCGCTGCCGGGCACCGACCCGGTGCACAAGGTGACGATCCTGCCGCGCGGCCGGGCGCTCGGCTACACGATGGTGCTCCCCGACGAGGACAAGTACTCCCAGACCCGCTCGGAGATGCTGGACAAGCTCGCCTACATGCTCGGTGGCCGGGCGGCCGAGGAGATGGTCTTCCACGACCCGACCACGGGCGCGGGCAACGACATCGACAAGGCCACCTCGCTGGCCCGGGCGATGGTCACCCAGTTCGGCATGACCGAGCGGCTCGGTGCGATCAAACTCGGCGAGAACAACTCCGAGCCGTTCCTGGGCCGCGACTTCGGGCACACCCGCAACTACTCCGAGGACGTGGCGGCGGTGGTCGACGAGGAGACCAAGAAGCTCCTCACCACTGCGCACCAGGAGGCCTTCGACATCCTCGAGGAGAACCGGGACGTGCTCGACCACCTCGTCACCGAGCTGCTCGAGCACGAGACGCTCGACAAGGCGGAGGTCGCGGCGGTCTTCGCGCCGCTGCGTCGCCGTCCGGTGCGGCCGGCCTGGACCGGCTCCCCGGAGCGCGTGCCGTCGAAGATCCCGCCGGTGCACGTGCCCAAGGCGGCCGCCAACGGCACCAGCCCCGACGAGGGCGGCGTGATCCTCACCCCGCCGGGCGGTGGCGGCGACGTGCACGGGGACCCGAACGTCCGCTCCGATGACCCTCAGTAGGATCTCGCAGGAGCCGCGGGCGAGCATCCCGCCCTTCGACCAGCCCCGCGCGGAGGCGGCGGTTCGCGAGCTCCTGATCGCCGTCGGCGAGGACCCGGACCGGGAGGGCCTGCGCGACACCCCGGCCCGGGTCGCCCGCGCCTACGCCGAGTTGCTCGCCGGCATGCGGATGAGCGCGGAGGAGGTGCTCACCACCACCTTCGACATCGGCCACGACGAGATGATCCTGGTCCGCGACCTCGAGCTGTGGTCGCTGTGCGAGCACCACCTGGTCCCGTTCACCGGCGTGGCCCACGTCGGCTACATCCCCGCGGAGAACGGCCGGATCACCGGGCTGTCCAAGCTCGCCCGGCTGGTGGACGTCTACGCCCGTCGCCCGCAGGTGCAGGAGCGGCTGACCACCCAGGTCGCCGACTCGCTGATGGACATCCTCGAGTGCCAGGGCGCGATCGTGGTGATCGAGGCCGAGCACCTGTGCATGACCATGCGCGGGGTGCACAAGCGCGGGTCGAAGACGGTGACCTCCGCGGTGCGCGGGGTGATGCACAACCCCGCCACCCGCCAGGAGGCGATGAGCCTCATCATGCACGGCAACCGCTGACCCGCCGAGCCGCCCGCTCAGCGGCCGTAGTGGACGTGCAGGCGCTCCTTGGCCTCGTCGGTGATCCGGTGCCCGTCCACGACCTGGACCTTGGGGCCGTCCTTGACCTCCTGGGTGGAGTACGGCAGAGTCACCCCGCCCTCGCGGGGGCTGCTCTCGGCCAGCGGGACCAGCCGGTCGTTGCCCACCAGACCGGTCTTGACCGCGAGGAACTCCGGGGCGCCGGAGTCGTCGTCGAAGAACACCTGCTGGATCGTGCCGATCCGCTCGCCGTCGCGGCTGTAGGCGCTCTGCTCGATGAGGTCGCGCGCGTCGTGCCCGTCGAACATGGTGGTCCTTCCTCCTCACGTGCCGGGGCTGCCGGCGGCTGTGGGGCTTCGCTGGGCTCCCGGGTCCCGGGGAGGGGTCGGTACCCGCCGCTGCGACTGGCATGCCGCCGGGGCCACGGCGTGCTCGCGCCGCCCGGGCGCCGGTAGGGTCGTGGGTGTGCACGCGCGACCGCTGAGGTACGTCGACGGGCTGCCCCGCCCGGACCGCTGCCTCGTCATGGGCGTGCTCAACGTGACGCCGGACTCCTTCTCCGACGGCGGCCGGTGGTTCGACACCGACAAGGCGGTGGCGCACGGCCGCCACCTGGTGGCCGAGGGCGCCGACCTGGTCGACGTGGGCGGGGAGTCCACCCGTCCCGGGGCGGTGCGCCCCACCGTGGCGGAGGAGCTCGACCGGGTGGTGCCCGTGGTGGAGGCGCTGGCCGCGGAGGGCGTGGCCGTCTCCGTCGACACGATGCGCGCCGAGGTGGCGCACGCGGCGGTGCGGGCCGGCGCGGTGCTCGTCAACGACGTCTCCGGCGGCCGGGCGGACGCGGAGATGTTCCCCGCGGTCGGCGAGCTCGGGGTGGGCTACGTGCTCATGCACTGGCGGGCCCACTCGGCGGGAATGCAGCGCTACACGTCGTACGACGACGTGGTGGCCGACGTGCTGGCCGAGCTCGGCGAGCAGCTCGCCGCCGCGCTGGCCGCCGGCATCCCCGCGGGCCGGATCGCCGTGGACCCCGGCATCGGGTTCTCCAAGACCGCCGAGCAGAACTGGGACGTGCTCGCCGCCACCGTGCGCTTCCACGAGCTCGGCCACCCGGTGCTGGTGGCCACCAGCCGCAAGCGGTTCCTCGGCGCGCTCCTCGCCGACCCCGACGGCACCCTGCGGCCGCCGCTCGGACGCGAGGACGCGACGGTGGCGACCACGACGCTCGCGGCCGCCGCGGGGGCCTGGTGCGTGCGCACGCACGCCGTCCGCCCCAACGTGGACGCGGTGCAGGTGGCGCACCGCTGGGCACGGGGGGTGGGCGATGGCTGAGAGCCCGGAGCGCCGCGCCGTCGAGGAGGCGAACGCCGCGTTCTACGCGGCCTTCGAGCAGGCCGACCTCGACGCGATGCGCCGCCTGTGGCTCGACGACCCCGAGACGGTGTGCGTGCATCCCGGAGCGCCCCCGGTGCGCGGTGCCTCCGCCATCTCCCGGTCGTGGGCACTGGTGATGGCCAACACGCCCTACATCCAGTTCTTCCTCACCGACGTGGAGGTCGCCATCCTCGACGGCGTCGCGTCGGTGACCTGCACCGAGAACGTGCTGACCGCCGACGAGACCATGGAGCGGGAGACGTTCGGCGGCGCGAAGGCGGTGGCGACGAACGTCTTCACGCGCACCCCGTCGGGCTGGCGGTTGTGGATCCATCACTCCTCCCCGGTACTCTCGGGGGAGCACCATGACGACGAATGAGCGCGGCGCCACCGACCCCGGACCCAGCGACCGGCTTGTCGTGCGCGGCATCGAGGCTCTCGGCCACCACGGGGTCTTCGAGGCCGAGCGGCGCGAGGGCCAGGTGTTCGTGGTGGACCTGGTGCTGGGACTGGACAGTCGGCCGGCCGCCCGCACCGACGACTTGCGTGACACCGTGGACTACGGAACCCTCGTCGCGGAGGTAAAGCAGGCGATCGAGACCGACCCGGTCGATCTCATCGAGACCCTGGCCGAGCGGATCTCGGGCGTCTGTCTCGCCGACGCGCGTGTGCAGTGGTCCGAGGTGACCGTGCACAAGCCGGACGCACCCATCGACGCGACGTTCTCCGACGTCGCCCTGACTATCCTGCGGAGCCGATGTGACTGAGACCCCGAACCCGAACATCGTGGACGCCGACACGCTGACCGGGGAGATGCACCCGATCCGCCGTTGCGTGCTGGCCATCGGGTCCAACCTCGGGGACCGCCTCGCGAACCTCCAGGGCGCGGTGAGCTCCCTGGCGGACACGCCGGAGGTGTGGGTCACCTCCGTGTCGCCGGTCTACGAGACCGACCCGGTGGAGGCCGTCGACGACTCCCAGAAGTTCCTCAACGCGGTGGTGCTCCTCGACACCACGCTGACCGCGCGCACCCTCCTCGAGCGGGCGCTGGCCATCGAGGACGCCTACGGTCGCGAGCGTCCCGCCGAGCGGGGCGCCCCCCGGACCCTCGACGTGGACCTCATCGCCGTGGGCGACCGGCGCAGCGACGCAGAGGACCTGCGCCTGCCGCACCCCCGCGCGCACGAGCGCGCCTTCGTGCTCGCGCCCTGGTACGACGTCGAGCCGGACGCCGAGCTCGTCGACGCGGGGCCGGTCGCGGTGCTCCTCGAGAAGGTGGGCCGCGACGGGGTGACCCGCTGCGACGACCTCGAGCTCAGCCTCCAGTGATCCGGTGACTGGCCGGTGAGCCGAGACCCCGACCTGCCCGAGGAGGAGGAGCCGCCCGAGCCCGAGGGTCACGTCCACCCCACCGGACCCGGGCCGCTGGCCGGCTTCGCCCTGGCGGGGCTGGTGCTGGGGTGGGCGCTGCGCCCGGCCAGCATCGCCTGGCACGGCACCGCCCCCACGGTCGGCTGGGTCCCCGTGCTCGCGCTCGGGCTCGTGGCGCTGATCATCGGCGCGGTGGCGTGGTCGACGTACCGCGCGCTGCACGTGCGGCACGAGCGGTTGCAGCCGCAGCACGCGGTGAACCGCCTGGTGCTGGCGAAGTCCTGCGCCCTCGCCGGCGCGATGGTGGCCGGCGGCTACTTCGGCTACGCGTTCAGCTGGCTCGGTCACACCGACGCCGAGCTGGCGCGCACGCGCGTGACACAGGCGGTCGTCGCCGGCCTGGCCGGTGTGCTCATCGTCGCAGGGTCGCTGCTCCTGGAGCGCGCGTGTCGGGTCAGTGACAAGGACTCCTGAGCCCTACGCTGGGCACCATGGCCAGCTCTTCCCCCTCCCGTCCGGCCTCCTCGTCCTCCTCGGCCCCGCGCAGCCAGGCCCGCCCCGGCCGTCGGCGGCAGCGCAGCGTCCGCGTCACCGTCGCCGTCCTGCTGCTGAGCGTCGCCACCCTGGCGGTGGTGGCTGCCCTGCCGGCCCAGTCGCCGCTGTGGCTGAGCCTGGCTGCGGTGCTCGCGCTGCTGTGCGGCTGGGCCGCCGCGCGGATCGTCTACACCGAGCTGGCCCAGAGTCGCCGGGAGGCGGCCGCCGACCGCGCCGCGCAGGCGCAGGCGTATCGGACCATGTTCTCCGAGCGGGCCAGCGAGCACGCCGAGTTCACCTCGGCGATGACCGACCGGCTGGTGCGGCGCGACAAGGAGGTCGCCGAGCTGGAGACGGCCGTGGTCGCGGCGCAGAAGCGCGCGATGGAGGCCGAGACCCGGGTCCAGCGGGAGGCCCGGCGGGCCAACGAGGCGCAGGAGCAGGTTGCCGTGCTGCAGGAGCAGGTCGAGCAGCTGCGCATCCGCAAGGCCGAGGAGGCCGACGAGCTCGCCAGCTGGGACGCCGCCGCGCTGCTCGGGCAGGCGCCCGGAGAGGGCGACGTGGCCGAGCTGATGGCGTGGGAGGAGAAGGTGTCCGCCGGCGCTGCCTCCCCGGAGCACGCGGACAAGAAGCACGCCTGAACCCGTCGCCCGGGCTGTGACACGGGTCACGCTCCTGCGGACCGGCGGGTGCACGGGCGGACGAAGTACGGAAGACTGACCCGGGTGATGTCGACAGAGCCGACCGGAAAAGACGAGCCTCGCGACCCCATCTACACCCCGGAGCTGCCCGACGGCTGGACCGCTGAGGCCCCCGACGAGTCCGACGCCGCCGAGCTGACCGCGCTGCTCCGGCGCCACGAGGAGCACGGCCGCGGCTGGCCCGGGTCCTCCGAGGACGACGTCCTCGTCGAGGTCTCCGCCCGCGGCTACCTCACCCGCGACAACCTCGTGCTGCGCGACCCCGACGGGGCGATCCGCGGCTGGGCGTCCGCCCACGACCGCGCCGCCGGCCGCATGCTGCTGGTGGTCATCGTGGACCCCCGGCTCGAGCCGGCCGCGGCCGACCGCGTCGCGACCGCCCTGCTCGCCTGGGCCGACGAGGCCGCCAAGCAGGTCGGCGGCGAGCGCGGCCTCGACGTCCAGCAGATCGACAGCGGCGCGTTCGCCGACGACGAACGGCAGCACCGCTGGCTGGAGGGCGCCGGCTTCGCGCGGGTGCGCACGTGGTGGCAGATGACCCGCTCGGTGACCCCGGAGGAGGCCGACCTCGACGCCGACGTGCGCGAGGGGGTGCGGATCCGGCTGGTGGAGCGGCAGGGCACCGGGATGCCGTCGGAGGAGGACCTGCGCACGGTGCACGACATCCTGGAGAGCGCCTTCGCCGACCACTTCAACTCCCACGAGGAGACGTTCGACGAGTTCGTGTTCCGGCTCCGCGAGGATCCCGGGCACCGCTGGGACCACTGGTGGATCGCCGAGCTGGTCGACGGCGACGAGCCGGAGCCGGCCGGCGCTCTCGTCGGCGCGGTCGTGGAGGACGAGCAGGGCCGCGCCGTCGGCAGCTACGTGGAGTACATCGGCGTGCTGGCCAACGCCCGCGGCCGCGGGGTGGCGAAGTCGCTGCTGTCCACGGTGATCGCCGACGCCGCCTCGCGTGGCCGCGACCACGTCGGCCTCGAGGTCGACGCGGACTCCCCGACCGGCGCCGACGCGCTCTACACCTCGATGGGCTGGCGGACCAAGTACGTCACCGAGTCCTGGCACAAGGACGTGCCGGTCGACGCCTGAGCGGCTCAGCTCTCCTCGACCGAGCGGCGCAGCGCGCGGTGCACCGCGGTCGGGGTGAGGGAGCCCAGCGGCTCACCGTCGCGGGTGACCACGACCGTCGGCTCGTCCTGGCGCATCATCGTGGCCAGCGCGTCCTCCAGCGAGGCCGAGAGCTCGACGCTGGTGACGGCCGGCTGGCCGTCGAGCGGCTCGAGGTCGGACTCGGCGATCGGGGTCACCGAGAGCCGGCGCAGCCCGCGCGAGGCGCCCACGAACTCCGCGACGAAGTCGTCGGCGGGCCGGCCCAGGATCCGCGCCGGTACGTCGTACTGGGCCAGCCGCCCGCCGACGGCGAAGACCGCGACCCGGTCGCCGAGCCGGACCGCCTCGTCGATGTCGTGGGTGACCATCAGCACGGTCTTGCCGAGCTCCTGCTGCAGCCGGAGGAACTCCTCCTGCAGGCGGCCGCGGACGATCGGGTCCACCGCTCCGAACGGCTCGTCCATGAGCAGCACCGGCGGGTCGGCGGCCAGCGCCCGCGCGACACCGACCCGTTGCCGCTGGCCGCCGGAGAGCTGGTGCGGGTAGCGGTCGGCGTAGCGGGCCGGGTCCAGGCCGACGAGGTCGAGCAGCTCCTCGGCGCGCGCGGCCGCCTTCTTGCGGTCCCAGCCGAGCAGCGAGGGGACCGTCGCGACGTTGGTGCGGATGCTCTGGTGCGGGAACAGCCCGATCTGCTGGATCACGTAGCCCATCCGGCGGCGCAGCGCGACCGGGTCCGCGTGGGTGATGTCCTCGCCGTCGAGGAAGATCGCCCCGCTGGTGGGCTCGATGAGCCGGTTGACCATCTTCAGGGTCGTGGACTTGCCGCACCCCGAGGGACCGACCAGCACCACCATGGCCCCACGGGGCACGTCCAGGTCGAGCTCGCGGACCGCGACCGTGCCGTCGGGGTAGGTCTTGCCCACGCCCGACAGACGGATCATGGGTTCCCCGGTAGCGTCCATGCCGTGACCCTACTGCCTGTGGCCGCGCTGCCCCTGCCGCCCGCAGCCGTGACGGGAGCCTCCTGCTACAGCCGCGAGGTGAACCACTGGTTCTGCACGTCGTACCTCGTCGACCGCCGTGCCGACCTGGTCTCGGCCACCCTGCAGCACCTGGCGATCACGGCCGCCTCGGTGCTGCTCGGGCTGGCGGTGGCGCTCCCGCTGGCGCTGGTGGCCCGCCGGTTCGCGCGCCTGGAGAGCAGCATCCTGGGGGTCTCCACGGCGCTGTACACGATCCCGTCGCTGGCGCTGTTCCCGCTCATCGTGCCGTTCACCGGGCTCACCCCGTGGACGGTGATCGTGGGCCTGGCCCTGTACTCGCTCACGATCCTGGTCCGCAACACCCTCGAGGGCCTGCGGGCGGTGCCCGAGGACGTCCGGGAGTCCGCGATCGGGCTCGGCTACTCGCCGGCCAGGCTGCTGCTGCACGTGGAGCTGCCGCTGGCGCTCCCGATCGTGATGGCCGGGCTGCGCATCGCCACGGTGTCCACGGTGGCGCTGACCACGGTCGGTGCGATCGTCGTGTACGGCGGACTCGGCAACCTGCTCGCCAGCGGCGTGGAGGAGGACTTCAAGGCGCAGATCCTCGCCGCGAGCGTCCTGGTGGTGCTGCTCGCGGTGGTGCTGGACGCGCTCCTGCTGCTCGCCCAGCGGCTGCTGACCCCCTGGACCCGGGCGGGGGCCTGACATGCGGCTGCTCGACGAGGCGTGGGCCTACCTCAGCGACGGTGCCCACTGGGTCGGTCCGGGCGGGCTGGGCACCCTGCTGGTGCAGCAGCTGCTGCTCACGCTGACCGCCCTGGCGTTGGCCATGGCGGTCGGGCTGCCCGTCGCGCTGTGGCTGGGGCACCTCGGCAAGGGCGGCTTCCTGGCCATCAACGTCTCGAACGTCGGCCGGGCGGTGCCCACCTTCGCGGTCCTGGCGCTGCTCAGCGTCGGTCCTGCGGGCACCGCCGTGCTCGGTCCCTACGGGCGCGCCGGCCTCGCCACGCTCCTCGCGCTCCTGCTCTTCGCGCTGCCACCGATCATCACCAACGCCTACGTGGCGGTGCGCGAGGTGCCCGACGACGTGCGGGAGGCGGCGGTCGGCATGGGCATGCGCGGCCGGCAGCTCTTCGCGCGCGTGGAGCTGCCGCTCGCCCTGCCCCTGGTGGCCTCCGGTGTCCGGCTCGCCCTGGTGCAGGTCTGGGCGACCGCGACCATCGCCGCCCTGGTCGCCGGCCCCGGGCTGGGCCGGGTCATCACCGACGGTTTCTACCACTCCGACTACGGGAAGGGTTTTGCCGGCGCGATCGTCGTCGCCCTCGTCGCCCTCGTCCTCGAGGTGGCGGCGGCCTCGGCCCAGCGCGCCGTCGACCCCGCCCGACGCCGGAAGACGGTGAACACCCCGGGGGAGGTACCTTCCTTGGTCGGGGGCGAGCAGCACCCCGACTGACCTGAGCACGACCGGACACGCGTGGCCGCCGGCCACGGGACACAGAAGGTGGAACCCATGCACGCTCGACGACTCCTCGCCGCGGCCCTGGCCACGAGCACCCTGCTCCTCGCCGGTTGTGCCGGCAACGACGTGGCCGGCTCCGGCTCCGGCTCCTCGCCGAGTGCCGGCGCCAGCGCCAAGGGCTCGCTGACCCTGTCGGGACAGAACTTCGGCGAGGCCACCCTGGTGGCCAACATGGACAAGCTCCTGCTGGAGAACGCGGGCTACTCGGTGACGATGAAGCTGGTCGGCTCCCGCGACGTCTACATGGCCAACGGGCAGTTCCCCGGCGCGATCCAGGTGGTGCCGGAGTACCTCGGCGGGATCGCCGACAAGCTGAACAACATGCAGAACGGCCCCTCGGCGAAGTCGATCACCACCCCGGACACCCAGCAGACGCTGCAGAACGTCCAGCCGCTGGCGAAGAAGGCCGGGATCACCCTGCTGCAGCCGGCCCGGGCCACCGACCAGAACGCCTTCTTCGTCACCAAGCAGTTCGCCCAGCAGCACCACCTGCAGACGCTGTCGGACCTCGGCAAGCTGAACCAGAAGATCGTGCTCGCGGCGGCGCCGGACTGCGAGGGTCGCACCGACTGCGCGGGTGGGCTGAAGAAGACCTACGGCATCAACATCTCCAAGGTGCTGCCGCTCGGCTACGCGTCCCCGCAGACCTACGACGCGGTGAAGAAGGGTGAGGCCCAGCTCGGCGAGACCAGCACGACCGACGGGTCGCTGAAGGCGCAGGGCTTCGTGCTGCTGACCGACGACCAGCACATCCAGCCGGCGCAGAACCTGATCCCGGCGGTCAGCTCGGACTACCTCAAGCAGCACCCCGACCTCAAGAACGTGCTGAACCCGCTGATGAGCACGCTCACCACCGACGACCTGGTGCAGCTGAACGCCAAGATCGGCAACGAGCGGCAGCAGCCGGAGGACGTCGCGAGGCAGTACCTCCAGGACAAGGGCCTGCTCTGAGCCACGGCGCGACGACGGCGGTAGCGCGGACACGACGGTGAAGGACGCCCTCAAGGCCGGGCTGCGGCGCGCCGTGCCGCGCGACCTGCGGGACCGCGGCAAGCGCGCGCTCGCCGCCCGGGGACTGCTCGACGTCCCCGGGGCGCGGCGCGGACTGGTGACCGTGCTCGTCGACGCCGGGGCCGCTCCGGTCCCGGCGGTCGAGGACTCCCTGCACAGTGTCCGGGAGCAGACCCACGTCTTCCTGGAGGTGGTCGTGCTCCTGCCCGCGGACGCCGCGCGGGAGCTGCGGGACACGGTCGCGGCGCACGCCGCGGTCGACAGCCGGGTCCGGATGCTCCCCGTCGCCGCAGACGGCTGGCAGGCCGGGGTCGCGGCCGCGCGGGGACCTCTGCTCGCCTTCGTGCGCGCCGGCGACCGGCTTCCGCCGCGGGCACTCGAGACCATGTCCACCGCGCTGGCCGGGACCCCGGCGGTGATGGCGGTCGGCCGGCTGCGCCAGTCCGGGCGGCCGGACCCCCGACGCCGAGACCGTCCAGTGCCGGGTCCACGGGCGGGCGGCCTCCGGGGCGACGGCGACCACGCTGCCGGACCTGGTCACCGACCTGTGCCCCGGCAACCGGCTGGTGCGCACGGACTTCTGGCGCGCGGAGGCCCCCGGCCCGCTCGGCGGCGGAGACTGGCTGCGCTCCCCGGCCGTCGCCGCGGCGGTGCTCGCCGCGCCCGCGGTCGAGGTGCTGGCCGAGGTGACCTACGAGCTGGTCCGGCGTGGCACCGCAGGGGTGTTCGGCGCGACGCCGCCCGCGCTGCCCGGGCTGGCCGCCTGGTCCGCCCGCGCGGAGGCGGTCCGCGAGGTGGCGGAGCAGCACGCCGGGGCACGGGCAGCCTGGACCCGCGACGTGCTCGAGGGGCAGCTCCCGGCGTTCCTCGACGACGTGGAGCGGGCGAGCGAGGAGCAGTGGCGGCTGGTGCAGAGCCTGGCAGCCACCTGGCGGGCACGTGCTGAGGAGCGGGTGTGGTCGGCCGTGGCGGCCGAGCCGCGGGCGAAGGTGTGGCTGGCCGCGCACGGCGACCGGGCCGGGCTCGCGGAGCTCGTCGAGTCGCGATGGTTCGAGGAGCGTGACCTGCGCACCACGGTCGCCGACGGCCGGGTCCTCGCGCAGTGGCCGGGTGCCGCGGCGCAGCTGCCCGAGGACGTGCGCGCGCTGAGCGGTGAGGAGACACCGCTCGTCGTGGCGGTGCGCCGGCTGCGCTGGCGCGGCGACGTCCTGGAGGTGGAGGGCGCCGCCTACGTCCGCCACCTCGACCTGCACGGCACCCGCCCCGAGCTCACCGGCACGCTGGTCCACGACCGCGCGGGCGAGGTCGCGCTGCCCCTCGAGCAGCTCCTCGACCCGGCGGTGACCCGGTCCGCGGGCGACCGCTACCAGGACTACGGCTCCGCGGCGTTCCGGGTTCGACTCGACCCCGCCGACCTGCGCGACCGCGCGAGCGGATGCTGGGCGCTGGAGGTGGGGTTCCGGGCTCGGGAGCTCGTGCGCCGCGGCCGGGTGAGCACGGTGGACCGCCAGGGCGGGCCGGAGCTGGTGCCGGCGCGCCTCGTGGCCGGCCACGAGGTCAGCGTCGACCTCACCGACGGGTTCGCCGTCCGGACCAGGCCGGTGACCGACCCCGCGCCGTCGTCGGAGCCGGAGGCGGCCGCCTTCGTGCTCCGCGACGTGGCGCTGCGCGACGACGCGGTGGTGCTCACCGGGCGCTGGCGTGCCACCGTGCCGCGGGCACTGGTGCTGGCCGGCCCGCGTGGCGAGGTCCCCGTGCCGGCCCACGAGGGAGCCACCGAGGGAGCCACCGGGACCGTCGCGACGGTCCCGCTGGCCTGGTCCGAGCTCGGCCTGCCCCCGAGCCCGCTGCCCCCGGGCGGCTACCGGCTGCGGGCGGCTGCGGGTGTTCCCGTGGTGGTCGCCGAGGAGCTGCGCGCCCGGCTGCCCGAGGAGCAGCTCGGCAGCAGCCACCGGCTCCGGCTGCGGCTGCACGGCGGCGCCCCGGTCCTCCAGCTCGGCCCGCCGCTGGCCGACGACGAGCTCGGTCCCTACGCCCAGCAGCGCCTGCGCGAGTGGTACGCCGAGGAGGCGGTCCGGGCGCCGGTCGACCCCCGCCTGGTCTACCTGCAGTCCTACACCGGTGAGTCGGCCACCGACAGCCAGCTGGACCTGTTCCACGCGCTGCGCCGGATCCGCCCCGACCTCACCTTCGCCTGGGGTGTCGCGGACGCGTCCTGCCGGCTGCCCGAGGGCGCGCGACCGGTGCAGATCCGCAGCCGCGCCTGGTACGCCACGCTGGCCACCGCCGGCTGCGTCCTGGTCAACATCGACCTCGAGCGCTGGTTCCGCAAGCGCGAGGGCCAGCTGGTCGTGCAGACCTACCACGGCCACCCCGCCAAGACGATGGGCATCGGCCTGTGGCGCGCCAAGGGGTTCACCCCCCGCCGCATCGCGCGGGAGCTGGAGCGCACCGGACGGGTGTGGGACGTCGTGCTCTCCCCGTCGCCGGAGATGGAGCACCACTTCCGCGAGCAGTTCGACTTCCACGGCGAGGTGCTCAACGAGGGCTTCCCGCGCGATGACGTGCTCACCTCCCCCGACGCGGCTCCGCGACGGGAGCTGACCCGGCGCCGGCTCGGCATCGCCGCCGGGCAGGTCGCGGTGCTCTACGCGCCCACCTGGCGCGAGGACCTGGCGACCGCTCCGCGCGCCGCCGCGATGGCCGACCACCTCGACGTACCGGCGGCGGCCGAGGCGCTCGGCGAGGACTACGTGCTGCTGCTGCGCGGACACCGCTTCCACGCGCGCCACCCGGCCCGGCACGGCCGCACCGCACGCGTCGTCGACGTGACCGACCACCCCGAGATCAACGACCTGGTGCTGGCCTCCGACGCCGCGGTGCTCGACTACTCCTCGCTGCGCTTCGACTACGCGCAGACCGGCAAGCCGATGCTGTTCCTGGTGCCGGACCTCGACACCTACGCCGAGGGCCTGCGCGGCTTCCTCTTCGACTTCCGCAGCACCGCCCCCGGTCCGCACCTGCGCAGCACGCAGGAGGTGGTCGCCGCGCTGCGCGACCTGTCCGCCGTCGAGGCGGCCCACCGGGACGCGGTGGCGGCGTTCAACGCCACCTACAACCGGCTCCAGGACGGGCACGCCGCGGACCGGGTCGCCGAGGCGATCGCCGCCCGCCTCCCGCGCTGAGCCACGGGTCGAGGCCGGCTACTTGTCGATGTCGCCCACGACGAAGAACATCGAGCCCAGGATCGACACCAGGTCGGCGACCACGCAGCCCGGCAGCAGCTCGGGCAGCACCGCGATGTTGTTGAACGACGCGGTGCGCAGCTTCAGCCGCCAGGGCGTCTTCTCCCCCCGCGAGACCAGGTAGTAGCCGTTGATGCCGAGCGGGTTCTCCGTCCAGGCGTACGTCGACCCCTCCGGCGCCTTGAGGATCTTGGGCAGCCGCAGGTTGATCGGGCCGGGCGCCAGCGACCGCAGCCGGTCCAGGCAGGCGTCGGCGAGGTCGAGGGAGACCCTGACCTGGTCGACGAGCACCGCGAAGCGCGCGTAGCAGTCCCCCTCCGCGCGGGTCACCACCGGCAGCAGACCGTCCGCGGCCAGGTCGGCGTAGGCCAGATAGGGGTCGTCGCGGCGCAGGTCGAAGTCCACGCCGCTGGCGCGGGCGATCGGCCCCGAGACGCCGTACGCCTCGACCAGCTCGGGCGCGAGCGCGCCGACACCGCGGGTGCGAGCGGCGAAGATCTCGTTGCCGAGCAGCAGGTCCTCGATCTGAGGCAGCCGGCGCCGCACCGCCGCGACGGCGGCGGCGCACCGGTCCAGCCAGCCGGCCGGCAGGTCCTCCTTGAGCCCGCCGACCCGGTTGAACATGTAGTGCATGCGCCCGCCCGAGAGCTCCTCCATCACCTGCTGCAGGGTCTCCCGCTCGCGGAAGGCGTAGAACATCGGGGTGATGGCGCCGAGCTCGATGGGGTAGGAACCGAGGAACATGAGGTGGTTGAGCACCCGGTTGAGCTCGGCCAGCAGCGTGCGCGTCCAGACCGCCCGCACCGGCACCTCCATGCCCAGCATCCGCTCGACGGCGAGCACGACGCCGAGCTCGTTGGAGAAGGCCGAGAGCCAGTCGTGGCGGTTGGACAGCACGATGATCTGCCGGTAGTCGCGCACCTCGAAGAGCTTCTCCGCGCCCCGGTGCATGTAGCCGATGACCGGCTCGCAGGCGACGATGCGCTCCCCGTCGAGGGTGAGCGAGAGCCGGAGGACCCCGTGGGTGGCCGGGTGCTGGGGCCCGATGTTGAGCACCATGTCCTGGGTGGCCAGCGCCGGGCCACCGCCTCGCTCGTGCCCGCCGAAGCCGGCCGCGCCGGCGCCGATGCCGACCGTGCGTCTGTCCGTCACCCGGTCATCCTGGCACGTGCGGCACGCCGGCCGCCGGAGCTGCGCCGAGCCCGCTCAGGCGAAGAACGCCTCGATGACGCGCTCGGTCGCGTGCCCGTCGTGCAGCTGGTTGAACCGCTTGTTGAACTCCTCGATCCGCCCGGCGTACGCACGGTGCACGGCCGGCAGGTCGAGCAGCGCCTCGGCGACCTCCTGGGTGGTCGACAGCCACGGCCCGGGAGCGGTGCCGGCGTAGTCGAACAGCGGCGGACGCGTGGCGAAGTACTCGTCGACGTCCGGCACGAAGAACACCGCCGGCCGGCCGGTCAGCGCCCAGTCGAAGCGCAGCGAGGAGTAGTCCAGGATCGCCGCGTCGGCGGCGACGGTCAGCTCGTTGATCTCGGGGTAGTCGGTGACGTCGACGACCTGCGGGAGGTCGTTGACCCGTGCCGCCGCCCGCTGGTTGTTGTTGTGCCCGCGCAGCAGCACGACGTAGTCGGGTCCGAGCTTGGCCATCAGCTCCTCGAGGTCGAGCTCGTCGAAGAGCGTCGCGGTGTAGCTCTTGGTGGTGAGCTTGTCGCGGTAGGTGGGTGCGTAGAGCACCACGGTCTTGTCGGCGGGCACCCCCAGGCGGGTCAGCACGTCGGTGCGTACGGCGTCCCGGTCGGCGTTGACCAGGAAGTCGTCGCGGGGGTAGCCGGTGACGAGGATCTCGCCCTGGTAGTCGTACTCGCGACGGTAGAACTCCGCGCACATCTCGCTGGGGACCACGATGGCGTCCCATTCGCGGTTGCGCCGGGCGTTCTCGTAGTCGACCTGGTCCTGGCGCAGCCCCTTGCCGAGCCAGAACGTGGTGCCCATGGACTTGAACGGGTAGCCGTGGAAGGTCTGCAGGTAGCGCTGGAAGGGACGCTTGAGGAAGAACCCGTCGAAGTCGATGTTGTTGCACAGGTACCGCGAGGAGGCCAGCACGTCGAACCACTCGCGGCTGCCGATGATCACCGGGACGGAGCCCTCGGGGACCTCGACGGAGTGGTCGAGCACGCCCCAGTAGCGCGTCAGGTCCGGGCGTGCGGCCCGCAGCCCCTCGTCGAGGGCGCGCTGGCTGTCGGTGGCGAACTCGCCGAGGTAGCACTGGAACAGCACGCTGTCCTGCGGCGTCGGGTCGGCGGCCCGGTAGGCGCGGCGCAGGGCCGCCTGCTTGGTGAGCCCGCGCTCGTCGACGCGCAGCGGCGGCATCAGCTCGATCCGCAGCTCCGCGCTCGCGGCCATCCAGACCCGCACGTTGCCCCGGGGGTCGAGGATGCGGCGCGGCAGGGTGTCGCGCAGCGCGGGTGCGCAGTGCGCCGGCACCGTCGACCCGGCAGGTCCCGGACAGGTCACGGTGTAGTTGCCCGACGGGGCCGGGCGCAGCCGACCGTGGGAGTCGGGCGCTCTCCGGTCGAAGCGCAGCAGGGCGGCGCCCGGCTCCGTCTCCTCCACGGTGAGCAGCGCGAGCCGGGTGCGGGGGTTCCCGATCTCCGCGGCGTGCAGCTGTGTGGTGGACAGTCCCTCGTGGCGCACGGTGAGCTCCACCGCGTCCTCGGTCACTGCGACCTCGGTGACCGAGACCATCGGCGAGTCGGTGAGCAGCCGCGCCGTGCCCCGGGCGTCGCGCCGCCAGAGCGTCGCGCCGGGGCCGTGGGTCCCCAGGGCCTCGGGCGCCTGCGGCGGCCAGCCCAGCGGCACGGTGGTCCCGTCCGCGAGGACCACCTCGACGTCCCACGTCTCCGGCTCGTGGTCGTTGCCCACCCGCTCCAGGTCCAGGTCGAAGCGGTAGCGGTCCCCGGCCTGGGGCCGCGGTCGTGCGGTCACCGCCCGCTGGGTCCGGCGGCCGACGGCGCGGACGAGTCGGGGACGGCCGGCGGCGGGGTCCACCACCCGCACCACGCCGGTCGCGGTGCCACCCGACGGGGCCGCGAGGTGCTCGGCGATCACCCGGAACCGGGCCAGCTGCAGGACGAAGCCGTGTTCGGGGTCCACGGTCGGGGTGGCCGTGCCGGGCTCGCCGTCGAGCACGACCGGCGCGGACCGGGGCCGGGTGGCCGACGAGCCCTTCGTCTTGTTGTGCGCCGAGCCGGTCCGCAGAACCCCGTCGACGGAGGCTTCGAAGTCCAGGCGCCAGGTGGCGCCCCCGCCGCTCCTCGCGGCCATCGCGGCGACGTCCACCTCGAGGGTGAACCCGGCGCCGTCGACGTCGGCGTTGTTGTGGGCCGCCCACACCGACGCCTCCGGTGCGAAGCAGGGCCGGACCTCGACGTCGATGCGTGCGCCGGTGGCGGTGTCGACCAGCCAGGCCCGGGTGTCGGGGTGCCGGTCGGGGACCGCCACGCCGCGGACCAGCGCCCAGCCGGTGACCTCCACGCGCGCGGCGTCGAGCCACCGGACGTGGTCGACCACCCCCTCGAAGTGGGTCTCCAGGGGGCTGAGCTCCCGGACCTTCGCGGGCATCCCGGCCAGGAACGAGCTCTCCTCGGTGATCGAGGCGACCACCGTGCCGTCCTCGACCCGGCTCGGTGGCAGCCTGCTGACCCTGCGGAAGTAGTTCTCGGCCTCGACCAGGTCGTCCCAGCGTCCCTGCGCGATGAGCCAGCCGCGCATCTTCTGGTAGGCGCGGACCTCGGCCAGCGCACGCGGCGTGGCCCGGTCGAAGAAGGTGGCGTAGACGGCGGAGAGGATGCGCCGGTACATCGCGTCGCCGGTGATCGCGTGCGAGATGAACGCCGGGAAGTCGACCTCGAGGGTCCGGGCCACCCACAGGTCGTAGACGAAGTCGGAGGCCTCGGCGCGCAGCATCGCGTGGGCCTCCTCCTTCACCTCGATCCGGTCGAGCAGGTTGGGCAGGCTCGCCTTCTGCTGCCCGGTGGAGGTCAGGTTCTCGCGCAGCCGCCAGTTGTAGGTGACCCTCGAGAGGATGTCGAACTTCCGGGCCCGCACGTAGGCGGTGAGCATCGGCACGTGGTCCTCGTAGGCGATGTGGCCGCGGAACCCGCCGACCTGCTCGACCCAGAACCGGGTCCGGAACATGCGGTTGCAGGCGATGATGTCCTGCATGGCGTTCGGGAACTCCTCCAGCGTGGTCCCGAGCCGGTCGGCCTGGTGCACGGTGCGCGCCCACACGGTCTTGATCTGCTGGTGGTGCCGGAACCGGCGGACGCTGCCGACCGCGAGGTCGGAGCCGGTCCGCCGCAGGGTGGCGACCATGTGCTCGTAGGCGCCGGGCGGCACGGTGTCGTCGGAGTCCAGGAAGGTCAGGAACTCTCCGCGCGCGTGGCTGACCCCGAGGTTGCGCGCCACGCCCTGTCCGGAGTTCGTCTGGTGGAACACCCGCACCCGCGGGTCCTTGCGGGCGTACTCGGCGAGGATCTCCGGGCAGGCGTCGGTGGAACCGTCGTCGACGGCGATCACCTCGAGCTCGGCCATGGTCTGTCCGAGCGCGCTGTCGAGGCACTCCGGGAGGTAGTCGGCGACGTTGTAGACCGGGATCACCACGCTGAGCACCGGCTGCGCGGCCGCGCGCTGGGCCTGGAGGTAGTACCGGCCGCCGAGCGAGCGCGCTGCCCGTCGTACCGACTGCGGCGTGACCCTGCGGGCCAGCTGCAACGCACGTACGCCCGCCGGCTCCTGCCGTGTCATGCCTGTGAACCGTCCTCTGCTGCGATGTCTCGGGGAGGGAGCCGGGGGCGACGGCCCCGACCCGGGCCCGGTCATGATAGTTGACCGCAGCCGGCGGTCCTCACCGCCGTGCGTCGAGCTCCGTGGCGGCGTCGGCGGCGGCGAGGTGGCTGGTCAGCGGGTCGTCACGCCGGATGTCGATGATGTGGCCGGTCTCCCCGGAGATGAGGGCGTTGAGGGACTGCCGGGCCACCTCCTCGGAGGTCAGCAGCGTGTCGGCGGGCTCGTCGCCGAACGCCTTGGTGCGCATCGGGGTGCCGGTCCGCTCGGGGTTGACGCAGTTGACCCGCACGCCCCACGGTGACCACTCGTCGGCGAGCGCCTGGGTGAGGTTGACCACGGCCGCCTTCGCCGAGGAGTAGAGGCTGTACCCGCTGCGGCCGCGGGTGTAGGAGCTGGAGGTGAACAGCAGCAGGCTGCCCTTGCTCTGTGCGAGGTGCGGGAAGAACTCCTGGGCGATGAAGATCGGCGCGAGGTAGTTGACCTCGGTGGCGGCGTAGACGGTCTCCTCGGAGGTCTCGCGCAGCAGCCCGCGCGGGAGCACGCCGGCGGTGTTGACCACCATGTCGATGCGGTCGCTGCGCTCGAGCACGGTGGCGATGGCCGCGGTGATGTCCTCCCGGCGCTCGACGTGGGTTCCGGTGGAGGAGCGGCTGAACGAGTGCACCTGCGCTCCGTGCTCGCGGGCGAGGGCGGCGATGTCGGCGCCGATGCCGTAGCTGCCGCCGAAGACCACCATGGTCTTGCCCTCCAGGGCGGCGGTGTACTCCTCCGGCGTCCGCGGCTCGGGCGCGTTCTGCGTGGTGAGCTGGAACAGCTTGTCGGCGATGTAGACGTCGATGGGCTCGGTCACCTTCATGTTGCGCTCCTCGCCGGTGACCACCCAGATCGGGACGTCGGGCAGGTAGCGCAGCACGACCGTGCAGTCGTCGGTGGCCACGAAGTTCTCGTCGGTCGCCGCGACCTCGTAGGCGCGCCGGATCACCGAGGCGCGGAAGGCCTGCGGGGTCTGGCCGCGGCGCAGCCCGCCGCGCGGCGGGATGTTGCGGATGGTGTTGTCCTCGGTGACCTCGATGATCGTGTCCGCGGAGGGGATGGCGACGTCGACCGCGTCGTACCGGTCCAGAGCGGCGAAGCACTCGCTGATGATGCGGTCGCTCACCAGCGGGCGCACGGCGTCGTGGAACAGCACCTTGCACTCTCCGTCGCCGAGGGCGTCCAGGGCGCGCTGCGTGGTCCCGTTGCGGGTGTCGGCACCCTCGAGGACCTGGCGCACCTTGGCATAGCCGCCGGAGCGGACGATCGCGTGGACGGCGTCGAGGTGGCCGGGGGCCATCATCACGAGGATCTCGTCCACGGCCGGGTGGGCGTCGAACGCGGCGAGCGTGTGCTCGAGGATCGTGCGCCCGGCGATCTTGATCAGCTGCTTGGGGATGTCGAGCCCCACCCGGGTGCCCACCCCGCCGGCCAGGATGACGGCGACGTTGCGGCTCATGACGTGGTGTCCTCCGTGCGTTCGGGGGTCTGGGGTGCCGTGCTGCCTGGCCGCGACCGGGGCGTGCGGCGGGCCGCGCGCAGCAGCCGGCCGGCCGCACGGCGGGCGGTCGCGGCCGCGCCGCTGCCGCGCAGCCGCTCGACCTCGGCGGCCTGTGCCTCGAGGCGGGCGCGCTGCGCGCGGATCTTCGCGCCCGCGGCCTGCGTCGCCACGTCGTGGCGCTCGGCCCCGGCGCGGTCGATGTCCTCGACCATCGCCCACACGTCCGGGTCGGCGGTCCGACGCAGGTGGATCTTGTGCAGCTCGGCGAGGAACTGGTGGTAGTAGTCCATGGTGTAGTGGACGTAGAACGGTCCCCACGGGTGGTCGGCGAACGAGGTGAAGCCGCGGTCGGTCAGGTCGATGACGGCGCAGCCGGTGCGCTCGGCGGCGTAGTCGTCGAGCATCGACCACAGCTCGTTGGCCCGCGGGACGTCGAGCTTGCTGAGCTTCTTGAGCTTCGTCAGCCGCATCGGCTCCGGCCGGTCCGCTACGACGGCCCGGTTGGTGTTGAACCCGCGGTGCAGCACGAGGGTCGTGCTCGGAAGCCGGGCCTCGGCGAACTGCGCGAACCTGTCGAAGGCGTCCTTCCAGAGCGCGAGGTACTCCTCGGTGTCGTCCTGGATGCGGAGCCGGGTGAAGCCGTCGCTCTCCTTCATCTCCCGGTAGAGGTCGGTCTTCCACAGCTTCCACCGGTTGTTGGTCAGGTAGCGGCCGTCGGCGAGCCGGAGGCACCCGAAGTGGATGTCGCCGAAGAAGTCGAGGATGAGGTACTCCGGCTGCAGGTCGACGACCTGGTCGAGGAACTCCTTGGTCAGGTCGGTGCGCACGTTCCACCGGTCGTAGTCCGACAGCTCTCCGGCCGGCTCGGTGGCCGGGTCGCCGTCAAGCGGGAACGGCTCGGACATGAGCGCGATCACCGACGACTGGTTCTGCACCAGCGGGCAGGTGTAGAAGCGCTTGTAGCCGGGGTTGAACCGGGAGTTGAAGTTGTCGCGGGTGATGCAGCTGCCGAGCACCGCGACCTCGATGGGGAGCCCGTCCACGATCCTCGTTCCCTTCCGGTGCCGGGGTGACGGCCCTGGGGATCATAACCGCACCCCCGGTGCCCGCTCAGCCGCGGCGCAGGGCGCGCACCAGCGGCCGGGCGAGGTACGGCGCGAGCGTGCGGTCGTACGTCGCGGTCAGGTGTGACCCGTCGAAGTAGACGACCACGTCGCCGACCACCGCGGGGCACACCGACGCGGTGCAGATGTGGTCGGTGAGGTCCACCACGGACACCCGGTCGCTGCCGACCCGGTCCGCGGCCTGGGCCAGCGGATCGTCGGGGACCATCTCCGCGCGCGGTCCGGCGCAGGCGGCCAGCGCGTCGAGGTGGGCGGCGACGCAGTCGGGGATCTGCCGCCCCGGGTAGGGGGTGTCGTGGATGCCGACCACCGGCAGGCCGGCGTCGGTCCACTTCCGCAGGACGTTCCGGTAGCCGCGCAGGTAGGCCGCGCGGCTGCTGTCGAGTCCGTTGCTGCCCAGGGCTGGGTAGGAGATGCGGTTCGACATGATGACCAGGTCCGGGTGGTCGGCGATCACGCGGTCCGCGGTGCGCGCCCCCCAGTCGTGGCAGGCCCGGGACTGGGCCGGCGTCGGGTAGGCCTGCCGGGTGGTCGCCATCGCGCATCGGGAGGCGAGGTAGGTGGTGACCCGCCACCCGCGCCGGTCGGCGATCTCCTGCAGCGCGGGCAGCCACTCCCCGGCATGCGAGTTGCCCACCAGGGCCACCGAGACGGTGCCGTGCGGGTCGCCGAACGTGCACCGGGTCGTGGGGTAGTCCGGCAACGAGGACCAGCAGTCCTTGCCGCCCGACACGTCGGGGTAGGCCGCGGACTTGTCCAGCGCCGCCTCGGCGGGAGCCGGCAGCACCGGGCCGCGCGCGGTCTGCGCGCGGCAGCCACTGCCCGGGTCGAGCGCCGCCGCGCCGAAGCACGAGTGGTGCTCGGACAGCGCCTTGGCCAGCTGCACCCGCGCCTGGCTCTGGCGCTGGTGCACCTGCTGGGCCAGGCCGCCGCTGAGCGCCAGGACCACCACCATGCCGGCGGCGGCGAGCACGAACGGCTTCGCCAGCGGGCGTCCCCACCGGGCGGTGCGGAACCGGTCCTCCACATGCCGCTTGGTCAACGCCGCGAACAGCAGCGTGGCCACCAGCACGTCGGTCTTGTCCAGCCACCCGTTCCGGCCGGTGGCGTCGGGCAGCAGCACGAGGAGCGGCCAGTGCCAGAGGTAGACCGAGTAGGAGACGTCGCCGAGCCACTGCGCGGGGCGCAGGGCGAGCAGGGGTCCGGGCGAGAGGCGTTCGCGGGCGGTCGGGTTGGCGGCGACCACCGCGGCCGCTCCCGCGACGGGGACCGCGGCCTGCCAGCCCGGGAACGGCGTGCCCGCCGTGTAGGTCCACGCGGTCCAGCCGATGGCGCCCAGGCCGGCCCAGGCGAGCAGCGCGCGCAGTGGTGCGGGCAGGCCCACCCTGGCCGTCGTACGGTCCCCGCCCGCTGCGCGGCGGGAGACCCACACGGCGAGCACGCCGCCGACGCCGAGCTCCCACACCCGGGCGGGGGTGACGAAGTAGGCGCCCGCGGGGTTGGTCGCGGTCGCGTGCACCGACCAGGCCAGCGAGGCCCCGGTGAGCGCGGCCAGACCGGTGAGCAGGAGCGCGGTGGTCCGGCGCGCCGACCACGCCCGCGCCGTGGCCACCGCGACCAGCGCGAGGATCAGCAGCGGCCACAGGAAGTAGAACTGCTCCTCCACCGACAGCGACCAGAAGTGCTGCACCGGTGAGGGCGCGTTCTCGGCGGCGAGGTAGTCGACCGAGTCGGCGGCCAGCGTCCAGTTCACGACGTAGAGCGCGGCGGCGGCCACCTGGCGGGCCGTGTTGGCCCACTGGGTCTCGGGGGCGAACGCGCGGGCGGCGGCCAACGTGGTGGTGAGCACGAGCAGGGCCGCGGGCAGCAGTCGCCGCAGGCGCCGGGACCAGAACGCGGCCACGTCCCGGCCGGAGCGGGGCGGGTGCGACACCAGGTGCGTGGTGATCAGGAACCCGGAGATGACGAAGAAGACGTCGACGCCGGTGAAGCCGCCGGTGAGCCGGTGCGGGAAGAGGTGGTAGACGACCACGAGGCTGACCGCGATCGCCCGCAGCCCCTGGATGTCGGTGCGGACACCGGCCTGGGACCCGCGTCCGGGCATGCCGCGGGCCGACCTGCGGGGGGCCTCCGAGGGACCGGCGGAGGCGGCCGTGCTCGTCGTGCCGGTCGTCACGCTGCGCCTCTCTGTCGTCGCTGTCGTCGGCGGGGGCGGACCTCACGACTATACGGAGGGGCGCGCCGGTCGCGTCGTCCGCGGCCGGGAGAGGCCCGGTTACAGTAGCGGGACCCTGTGTCTGTACCCCGTGTCATGAAAGGCCGTCAGGTGTCCGACTTGCTGCTGCCCGAGGGAGCGCGCCTGGTCCACATCGGGCCGCAGAAGACCGGGTCCACGGCCATCCAGAACTCCCTGCACGCGGCCCGCGAGCAGCTCCCCGAGCACGGCGCCTACTACGCGGGCGCCGGCTCTCGCCCCCGCGAGGCGGGGTGGGCCATCCTCGGCGGCAAGGCGCCGGTGGGCCGGCCCCAGCCCCGGATGGAGCGCTGGTGGGAGCTGGTCGAGGAGGTCCGCAACGTCGGTGACGTGCGCGTGTGCGTGAGCAACGAGGACTTCGGGCGCGCCACCCCGGAGCAGATCGAGGCGATCGTCGACGGCCTGGGCGGCGAGCGGGCGCACGTGGTGGCGGTGGTGCGACGGCTGGACCGCTACTTCCCCTCCCAGTGGCAAGAGCGGGTGAAGGCGCGCGAGGTCCGCTCCTACGAGGACTGGCTGCGGGTCATCCTCGGCGACGACGAGTCCGACTGGCAGTGGAACCACATCTGGTACCCACACGGTGTGGCGGGCCTGGTCTCGCGGTGGACCGACGTGGTGGGCAAGGACCGGATGACGCTGATCGTGGCCGACGACCAGAACCGGTCGCTGCTGCCGAACACCTTCGAGGAGATGCTCGGGCTGCCGCTCGGGATGCTCCAGATGGAGGAGCGGCGGTCCAACCGCTCGCTGAGCTTCAACGAGGCCGAGGTGCTGCGGGCGCTGAACATCCTCTTCCGCAGGAACCAGATGCCCGACTGGTCCTACGCGCAGTACGTCCAGGGCGGTGTGATCAAGGGCCTCAAGGGTCGGCCACGGCCCGAGGGTCACCAGGCCCTGCCCGGGCTGCCGCCGTGGGCGGTCGACCGGGTCGAGGAGCTCAGCCGTACGCAGGCCGAGGCGGTCCGGTCCTGCGGTGTCCGGGTGGTCGGCGACCCCGACCAGCTGGTCACGCCGGCCGACACGCTGCGGGTCGAGGAGCCCGGTGCTGCCCCGCAGGTCGACGTCGACACCGCTGCGGAGGCGCTGCTGGGGGTGCTCGACAAGGCCGTGCGGCTGCACGATCGGGAGGAGGACCGGCACCGGCGCCAGCTGCGCCGGGTGCGCCGCCGCCAGTCGCGCGGGCCGCTGCTCCAGGACGCGTCGGGGCGCGAGCTGCTCGCCTCCGGGCTGCGCCGCGCGGCCGGGCGGCTCACGCGCCGCTGACCGTCCCGCCTCGCGGCGACGTAGCCTGGCGCTGATGGACGAGCTGTTCGCACCGCCGGGTGCGCCCTGGCGCGGCGTCTCACCCGCGCTGGCGCGGCTGCGCCGGGTGTGGGTGAGCGCGCTGGCGCTGCTGCTCGTGGCCGCGGACCTGGCCGTGGTCGCGGTGCTGGGGGTGCCTGCCTGGGTGGCCGTGCTGGCGGCAGTGACGGTGGTGCTCGCCTGGGCGCTCGGCTGGTGGCTCGTGGGCCGCAACGCCCGCTGGTGGGGGTACGCCGAGCGCGACGAGGACCTCTACATCAAGCATGGGGCGCTGTTCCGCAAGCTCGTGGTGGTGCCCTACGGGCGGATGCAGTACGTCGACGTGCACGCCGGGCCGCTGGAGCAGGCGTTCGGGATCGCCAGCGTGCACCTGCACACCGCCAGCCCGGGCACGAGCGCGCGGATCCCCGGGCTGCCGGCGGCCGAGGCCTCGCGGCTGCGGGACCGGCTGACGTCCCTCGGCGAGGCGCAGGCGGCCGGCCTGTGACCGCCCCGCCCGACCGCCCGTTCCGCCGGCTCTCGCCGCTGACGCCCCTGGTGCGCAGCTTCTACCTGGTGGTCGCCTTCGCCGCCACGTCGTGGGACGACGTCCTGCGTGGCGACGTCGGACCGCTCGGGTGGGTGCTGCTCGCCGCGCTGGTCGGCGGCGCGGTCTTCGGGGCGGCGTCCTGGCTGCGGACGAAGTACTGGATCGAGGGCGACGAGCTGCGGGTCGACACCGGCCTGGTCAGCCGGCAGTCGCGCCGGATCAGGGTCGACCGCCTGCAGGGCATCGACATCGTGCAGCCCTTCGTGGCTCGGCTGTTCAACCTGGCCGAGCTGAGGATGGACGTCGCCGGAGGCGCGCGCGAGGGGTCCCTGGCCTACCTCCCGCTGCGTCGAGGCGCGCGCCCTGCGCGAGCAGCTGCTGGCCCGCCGCGACGCCGTACGACGAGCAGTGCGGAGTCAGGCCGCCGCGCCCCGCGCCGGAGCCAGCCGTGGTGGCCCGCCTCGACCTCGGCATGCTGGTGGTCAGCCTGCTGCTGGCGCCGGAGACCGTCGCCTTCGTCCTCGGGGCGGTGGCCTTCGCGGTGGTGTTCGGGGTGATGGGCTCGCTCGGCGGCGCGGCCGGCGCCGCGCCGGTGCTGCTCGGCTTCGGGCTCGCGCAGTTCCGCAAGCTCTCGGCGTTCTACGGGTTCACGGTGGTCCGCACCGCGGGGGGGCTGCAGGTGCGGCGCGGACTGTTCGAGCTGAGCACCCAGACCATCGCCCTGCCGCGGGTCCAGGGGCTGGTCGTGAGCGAGCCGCTCCTGTGGCGCCCGCTGGGCTGGGCGCGGCTCGACGTGTCCGTGGCCGGTCAGGAGCGCGGCGAGAACGGCGGGCCGGCACCGTCCACGGTGATGCCGGTGGCCCCCCGTCCGGTGGTGATGTGGCTGGCCGGATACCTCCTCCAGGCCGCGTCCGGGCAGGACGGCGTCCGGGCGGACCAGGTCCCGGTCGTGGGGCCGCCGGCGCGTGCACGCTGGGTCGCGCCGGTGCGGGCGCGGTATCTGCTCGCCGGGCTCGACCAGCACCTCGTCGTCGGCCGCGAGGGGGTGCTGGGACGTCGTACCCACGTGGTGCCGCACGCCCGGGTGCAGTCACTGCGGCTGCACCAGGGACCGTGGCAGCGCGTGTGGGGGCTCGCCGACGTGCTGGTCGACAGCCCGCCCGGCCCGGTGCGGCTGCGAGCCCGCCACCGGGACGCGGTCCAGGCCCGGCGGTTCCTGCTCGAGGCCAACGCCCGGTCGCGAGCGGCCCGCGCCCTCCCCCGTTGAGCCGCGCGTGTTGGTGTGTTGAGCCGCGCCTCGTGCTGGCGAGGGCAGGGCGGGGTCAACGCGCGGCGAACGGGTGCCGCGCGTCCCCGACCGCGGTCACGACCCAGTAGAAGTCGCCCGAGCCCGCCGGCCGCGGTGAGCTCGGCGGCCTCCCCTGCCGACGCGAGCGCGCGCACGTAGCCGCGTCGGGTCGGAGGTCGCCAGGGCCAGCGGCGGGCGGCCAGCCGTCGACGCCCAGTGCGCGCAGCGCCTCGCGCTGACGCAGCACCGCGCCGGCAGACCCGGGCGGCGACCGCGTCCACCGCCACGTGCGCGGTCACGTCGCGCGAGCCGTCGGGCAGCACGTCCACCTCGCGGCCGCCCAGGTAGGACCGCAGCGACCCGGACGGCGGCCGGTCGGCGCGCACGTGGCCGTAGTCGACCGCGATCGCCAGACCGCGGGTCACCCGTCGTACGACGTCCGCCCAGGCCGCGTCCCGGGTGCTGCCGACCTCGGCCCGCTCACCCGGCGCGGCCAGCGGCCACCACGTCGAGCAGCCAGCGCTCGCAGCGACGGCGGCACGCCGGTCGTGCGTCGAGCGGCTGCCCGAGCGACTCCGCGCCGGTCGCCGGGTCGACGTGCACGACCCGCGACCGGCCGTCCGGATCGACCTCGCACCACGTGGCAGGGAATGTTGTCGAGCCACTCGTTGGCGATCACCAGCCCGTCGACCGCACTCGGGCAGCGCCGCGGTCCAGGCGACTGCGGCGGGCAGGTCGACGCGGCCGCGGCGCGACCTCCACGCCCAGCAGGTCCAGCGACGGGTCGAGCGCGTGCAGCCGCCGCGAGCAGCTCGCCGCGCCCGGCGCCGATGTCGACGACCGTGTCCAGGCCGCGCGGCGCGGAGCAGCCCCAGCAGCGCCTCGGGCGAACAGCGGCGAGGCGTGCACGGAGGTACGGAAGTGCGTCGGCCGGCGACTCGCCGCCGGAAGAAGCCCGCCGGGCCCGTAGAGCGCCGCGTCCCACGCCTTCTTCCAGGGCGGGTCCGTCGGTGCGGCGGCGGCACGGCCGGCATCCCGAGTGGCGTAGGCTGGTCATGGCGCCAGGTTACGGGGCGCCCCGCCGGCGTCCCCGCTGTGAGCGCAGGCCACGGCACCGACGGTTTCGCGCCGGCTCGGGCGGGCCGTACCCTCGACACGCACGATCAGCAAACCGTCCGGTACCCGCTCGCGGGACTGGAACGAAAGGCGATGAGTTCGATGACCCGGATCGGGGTTGTGGGTGCCGGCCGTGTCGGCGCCGTCCTCGCCGCCGCGCTGCGCGCAGCCGGGCCACGAGATCTCCGCGGTGGCCGGCGAGTCCGCGGCGTCGCCGCACCCGCATCGAGACGCTGCTGCCCGGCGTCCGGTGCGACAAGCCGACCGCGGTGCGCCCGCTCCTGCGACCTGCTGCTGCTGACCGTGCCCGACGACATGCTCGGCAACGTCGTCACCATGCTCGCCGCCAGCGGTGCGCTCCGCGAGGGCCAGTACGTCGTGCACACCTCCGGCCAGCACGGCCTCGCCGTGCTCGGAGCCGGCCGCGCGAGGCCGGCGCGCACGTGCTGGCGCATGCACCCGGCGATGACGTTCACCGGCACCGACGTCGACCTGGCCGCGCTCCCGGCTGCGCCTTCGGCGTCACCGCCGACGAGGACACCGCGGCGCCCTGGCCGAGACCCTGGTCGCCGACCTGCGGCGGCACGCCCGTGTGGGTCGCCGGAGGAGCACCGCACGCTCTACCACGCCGGCCTCGCGCACGGCGCCAACCACCTGGTCACGCTGGTGACCCAGGCGATGGAGCTGCTGCGCGCCAGTCCGGCGCCGACCGACCCGGCCGCGACGCTGCGCCCGCTGCTCACCGCCGCCCTCGACAACGCGCTGTCGCTACGGCGACGCCGCGCTGACCGGGCCGATCGTCCGCGGCGATGTCGAGACCGTCCGCGCGCACCTGCCGAGATCGCCGCTGCGACCGCCCGTCGACGCTGGCGTCCTACGTCGCGATGGCCCGCGCGACCGCCGACCGCGCCGTGCTCGACGGCCGGCTGCTGCCGATCCGCGCGGCCAAGATGGTCGGCATCCTCAACGACGCCCTGGAGAAGGTCTCGCGCGTGAGCAGCCGCTCGCGGTCGCGCACGCGCGCGGAGCTCGAGGCTGCCCGCGGCCCGTCGTCGCGGGGACGGGTCGGCGTCCCGCGCTGGGCGCCCTGCACGAGGGCCACGCCGCCCTGATGACCACCGCGCGAGACGCCCTCCGCGCCGGGTCGGACGCCCTGGTGCCGACCATGGGCGCCCTGCACGACGGGCCACGCCGCGCTGATGGCGGCGGCGCGCGAGGCGGGCGCGGACGCCGACGCCGTGGTGGTCTCGATCTTCGTCAACCCGCTGCAGTTCGCCCCCGGCGAGGACCTGGACCGCTACCCGCGCACCTTCGACGCCGACCTCGAGGTCTGCGCGGCCCAGGGCGTCGACGTCGTGTTCGCGCCGTCGGCGTCGAGGAGGTCTACCCCGGCGGCGAGCCGCAGGTGACCGTCGAGCCGGGGCCGCTCGGCAGCGTGCTGGAGGGCGCCAGCCGCGCCCGGCCACTTCCGCGGCGTGCTGACCGTGGTCGCCAAGCTCTTCGGCCTGGTCCGCCCCGGACCTCGCGTTCTTCGGCGCAGAAGGACTACCAGCAGCTCGCGCTGGTGCGCCGGATGGTGGCCGACCTGTGCATGCGGCTCGAGGTCGTCGGCGTCCCGACGGTCCGCGAGGACGACGGCCTCGCGCTGCTCCTCGCGCAACCGTACCTCGACGCCGACCAGCGGCGGGCCGCCGCTCGCCCTGTCGCGGCGCTGCGCGCCGGTGCGGAGGCGGCGGCCCGACACCGGCGCCGAGCGGCGTCTCGACGGCGGCCCGGCCGTCCTGCGCGGTGCGCCACGGTGTCGACGGTCGACTACCTGGAGCTCACCGTCGCCCGACCTGGGGCCGGCGCCGGAGCAGGGGAGGCCCGGCTGCTCGTCGCCGCCCGGGTCGGCACCACCCGGCTGATCGACAACATCGCCGTCACCCTCGGCGGCCCCGGCGCGCACGCAACGGGAGCCTGCTGATGCTGCGCACGATGATGAAGAGCAAGATCCACCGGGCCACCGTCACCCAGGCCGACCTGCACTACGTCGGCTCGGTGACCGTCGACGCGGACCTGCTCGACGCCGCCGACCTGCTCGCCCGGCGAGCTGGTGCACATCGTCGACATCACCAACGGCGCCCGGCTGGAGACCTACACGATCGCCGGCGAGCGCGGCTCGGGCGTGATCGGCATCAACGGCGCCGCGGCCCGGCTCGTGCAGCCCGGCGACCTGGTGATCCTCATCGCCTACGGCCAGATGGACACCGCGGAGGCGCGCGAGCTGCGGCCCAGCGTGGTCTTCGTCGACGCCGACAACCGCATGGTCGGCACCGGGGCGACGACCCCGCCTGAGGCGCCCAGCGACCGCTCGAGGACGCGGGTCCTGGCTCGCGCGGGACGCACCTCGCGGCGCTCGGTAGCGTCCGCACCGTGACCGCGTGCCCCGACGACGGTCCCGGTCCCCGCCCGCCTGGCGGCGCCGCGCGCCCGGCTGGACGACGTACGCCGACGTCGTCGTGGTCGGCTCCGGCATCGCCGGGCTCACCGCGCGCTGCGGGTCCGCGGGCCGCCGGCTCGGTGCTGGTGGTCACCAAGGACCTGCTCTCGGCCGGCTCCACCCGGTGGGCGCAGGGCGGCATCGCCGCCGCCCTGGGACCCGGCGGACACCCCCGAGGAGCACCTGCACGACACCCTGGTCGCCGGCGCCGGGGTGTGCGACGAGGACGCGGTGCGGGCGCTGGTGACCGAGGGGCCGGCCGCGGTACGCGAGCTCATCGCCTCGGCACGGTGTTCGACCACACCGCCGACCGGGGAGCTGTCGCTGACCCGCGAGGGCGGGCACCTCCGCAACCGGATCGCCCACGCCGGCGGCGACGCGACCGGCGCCGAGATCCAGCGGGCGCTGGTGGCCGCCGTCGCCGCCGCGCCCGAGATCGAGGTCATCGAGCACGCGCTGGTCCTCGACCTGGTCCCCGGTGAGGGCGGCGGCGCTGGCCGGGGTGACCCTGCACGTGATGGGGGAGGGCCAGCGGGACGGCGTCGGTGCGGTGCGGTGCCGCGCGGTGGTGCTGGCCAGCGGCGGGATGGGCCAGGTGTTCTCCGCGACCACCAACCCGGCGGTCGCCACCGGCGACGGGATGGCGCTGGCGCTGCGCGCCGGCGCGGTGCTGCGCGACCTCGAGTTCGTGCAGTTCCACCCCACCGTGATGTGGCTCGGGTCCGGGCGTCGCACCGGCCAGCAGCCGCTGATCTCCGAGGCGGTACGCGGGGAGGGCGCCTTCCTCGTCGACGACGCCGGGGTGCGCTTCATGCAGGGCGCAGCACGAGCTCGCCGACCTCGCCCCGCGCGACGTGGTCGCCAAGGCGATCATGCGCCGGATGCGCGAGACCGGCGCCGAGCACGTGTGGCTCGACGCCCGGCACTTCGGCGCCGCGAAGTGGGAGCACCGGTTCCCCACGATCCTCGCCAGCTGCCGCGCCCACGGCATCGACCCGGTCACCGAGCCGATCCCGGTCGCGCCGGCGTGCCACTACGCGTCGGGCGGCGTGGCCACCGACCTCGAGGGCCGTACGACGGTCCCGGGGCTGTTCGCGTGCGGCGAGGTGGCCTGCTCCGGCGTGCACGGCGCCAACCGCCTCGCGTCCAACTCGCTGCTCGAGGGCGTGGTGTTCGCCCGCCGGATCGCCGCGGCGCTCGCCCGCGACCTGCCGGCCCTGCGGGAACCGGCGCCCGACCCGCGCGTCGAGGGACTGGTCCCCGGCGCGCTCCGCCCGGAGGTCCAGCGGGTGATGACCGAGCGCGCCGGCGTGCTGCGCTCGCGCGAGGGCCTGCAGGAGGGTGCCCAGGCGCTGGCCGGACTCGCCGTGCACGGCGGCGAGCGCCCCGGGGTGCCCGGCTGGGAGACCACCAACCTCGTCACGGTCTCGACCGCCCTTCTCCTTGCGGCCCTGCGGCGCGAGGAGACCCGGGGCTCGCACTGGCGCGAGGACTTCCCCGAGCCCGACGACCTGCACTGGGCCGGTCACCTCGACCTGTCGCTGTCCGGTGGCCACCTGTCCTGCACCTACCACCCCTCCGCGGTGCGAGGATCAGCGCCATGACCATCGCGCGGACGCCGTACGACTCGCTGCCGCCGGCCCTCGTCGAGGAGCTCGGCCGGTGCGGCCTCGACCCCCGCCGCGTGCACGCCGCGGTGGCCGCCGCCCTCGACGAGGACCTCCCCGGCGAGGACGTCACCAGCGCCGCCACCCTCGACCCGGCGGAGCGCGCCTGGGCCGATCTGGTCGCGCGGCGCGCCGGCGTGGTCGCGGGGCTGCCGGTGGCCGAGCTGGTGTTCCGCTACGTGGTCGGCGAGGCCGTCGAGGTGCGCCGGGTGGCCGCCGACGGCCAGGACGTCCGCCCCGGCGACGTACTGCTCAGCGTGCACGGGCACGGTGCCGCTGCTGCTCACCGCCGAGCGGACCGCACTGAACTTCCTGTGCCACCTGTCGGGGGTGGCCACCACGACGCACGCCTGGGCGCACGCCCTCGCGGGCACGCGGGCCCGGGTCCGCGACACCCGCAAGACCACGCCGGGGTTCCGGGCGCTGGAGAAGTACGCCGTGCGGTGCGGCGGCGGGGTGAACCACCGTGCGTCCCTCTCCGACCAGGCGCTGGTCAAGGACAACCACGTGCTTGCGGCCGGCGGGGTGGTGGCGGCCTATCGGGCGGTGCGGGCGCGCTACCCGTCGCTGCCGGTGCAGGTGGAGGTGGACACCCTCGACCAGCTGCGGGCGCTCCTCGACGCGGGCGCCGAGGACGTGCTGCTCGACAACATGACGCCGGCGCAGATGGCGCAGGCGGTGCGGCTCGCCGCCGGCCGCGCCCGCCTCGAGGCCTCCGGCGGGCTGTCGCTCGAGCACGCTCGCGAGGTGGCCGAGACCGGGGTGGACTTCCTCGCCGTCGGCGCGCTGACCCACTCCGCCCCGATCCTCGACATCGGCATGGACCTCAGGCCCCACGGGGCGGCGGGCGACTCCCGGGAGTCGCAGCCCGGGCCGGCCGCGGAAGGGGGCGGCTGATGCTGCTCTGCGCGGACATCGGCAACAGCCACACCGTCCTCGGGCTGCTCGACGACGGCGAGGTCGTCGACCACTGGCGGGTGGCCACCGAGGAGCGTCGCACCGCCGACGAGTGGGGGGTGCTGCTGCGCGGCCTGCTGCACGACTCCCCGGTCTCGGAGCCGGTCGGCGGCGTCGCGATCTGCGCGACCGTCCCGGCGGTGCTGCACGAGTGGCGCGAGATGCTGCGGCAGTACCACGGCTCGGTGCCCCGCGTGGTGGTCGAGCCCGGGGTGCGCACCGGCGTGCCGGTGCTGATGGACAACCCCCGCGAGGTCGGCGCCGACCGCATCGTGAACGCGCTCGCGGCCGCGCACTACTTCCCCGGACCGTCGATCGTGGTGGACTTCGGCACCGCGACGACGTTCGACGTGGTCAGCGCCCGCGGGGAGTACGTCGGCGGTGCGATCTCGCCCGGGATCGACATCTCGCTGGAGGCACTCGGCCGGCGCGGTGCCCAGCTGCGCAAGGTGGAGCTGCTGCGGCCGCGCTCGGTGATCGCCAAGAACACCGTGGAGGCCCTGCAGTCGGGGATGGTGTTCGGGTTCGCCAGCCAGGTCGACGGTCTGGTCGGCCGGATGGTCGCCGAGCTGGGCCTGCACCACGGCGAGGTCAACGTCATCGCTACCGGCGGCCTGGCGCCCCTCGTCGTGGACGAGTGCCGGGCGGTGACCGCTCACCAACCGTGGCTGACGCTGCTCGGGCTGGAGCTGGTCTACGCCCGCAACGCGTGAGGCACGTCCCTGCGCGGACCGGGGTGAGGGGGTGTCCGCCCACCGCCTAGGCTTTGGCTCATGACCGACCAGTCGCACGACACCGCGCCCGACGCCGTGGAGGACGACCTCCCCGAGCAGATGCGGGTACGCCGGGAGAAGCGCGAGCGGCTCGTCGAGACCGGCCACCAGCCGTACCCGGTGCGCGTCGAGCGGACCCACACCCTGGCCGAGATCCGGCAGAAGTACGACGAGGCCGGGCTGGCGCCGGACACCCGCACCGGCGAGCAGGTCGCGGTCGCCGGCCGGGTGATCTTCCTGCGCAACACCGGCAGGCTGTGCTTCGTGCGGCTCCGCGAGGGCGACGGCACCGAGCTGCAGGCGATGCTCTCCCTGGCCGACGTCGGGGAGGAGGCGCTCGCCGAGTTCAAGGCGATGGTCGACCTCGGCGACCTGATCTCGGTGCGCGGCGAGGTGGTCACCAGCCGCCGCGGGGAGCTGTCGGTGCAGGCCACGTCCTGGGCGATGGCCGCGAAGACCCTGCGCCCGCTGCCCAACGAGCACCGGCCGCTCTCGGAGGAGGCCCGGGTCCGGCTGCGCTACGTCGACATGATCGTGCGTCCCGAGCCGAGGCAGATGGTGCGCACCAAGGCGGCGGTGCTCAAGTCGCTGCGCAGCACGCTGGACAACCGGGGCTACGTCGAGGTCGAGACGCCGATCCTGCAGCTGACCAACGGCGGCGCCGCGGCCCGCCCGTTCCGCACCCATCTGAATGCCTTCGACCAGGACATGCTGCTGCGCATCGCGCTCGAGCTGGACCTGAAGAAGGCGATGATCGGCGGTGTCGACCGTGTCTACGAGATCGGTCGCACCTTCCGCAACGAGGGGCTGGACTCCACCCACGCGGCCGAGTTCTCGATGCTCGAGGCCTACGAGGCCTACGGCGACATCGGCACCATGAAGGAGCTGGTCCGCTCGCTCGTCGTGGACGCCGCGCGGGCGGTCGGCCGCACCGTGGTCCCGGCCCGCGACGGCTCCGAGATCGACCTGGAGGGTGAGTGGACCTCGGCCGCGGTGGCGGACCTGATCTCCGCCCGGCTCGGCGAGGAGGTCTCCCTCGAGACGCCGATGGAGACGCTGAAGAAGTACGCCGAGCGCCACGACATCGAGCTGCAGCCGCACTGGAACGCCGGGGAGATCATCCTCGAGCTGTTCGAGAAGCTCGTGGAGCACACCTTGCTCACCCCCACGTTCGTGGAGGACTACCCCGAGTCGGTCCGCCCGCTGGCCAAGCCGCACCGGAGCAAGCCCGGGCACGTCGAGGCGTTCGACCTCATCATCAACGGGGTCGAGCTGTCGCCGGCCTACTCCGAGCTCAACGACCCGGTGATCCAGCGCCGCCGGCTGACCGAGCAGTCCCTGCTCGCCGCGCAGGGCGACCCCGAGGCGATGGAGCTCGACGAGGTGTTCCTGCGGGCGATGGAGTACGGCATGCCCCCGGCCGGCGGGATGGGCATGGGCGTGGACCGGCTGGTCATGCTGCTCACCGGAGCGGGGATCCGGGAGACGATCCTGTTCCCGCTGCTGCGTCCCGAGTAGCGCCCGGCGGCTCGTGACGGCGCCTTCGCGAAACATTTCGCGGGGGCGCCGTTATTGTTTTCGGCTTTGTGCGGATCGCGGGCTCGATGGATTTGCCACGCGTTCTCCCGAAGTCAATACGGAGGCCGTACGACGTCGACGGAAAAACCTCTCGCGTTCCGTGCGAAAACAATTACGCAGGTGCGTTATCGTGATTCGCAGAATCCCCCTGCAACCGCCGGTGAGAAGAAAACCACCGGCGCACTGGAAAGGTGCACCTCATGGCTCAGCGTGTGCATGTCGTCCTCGTCGACGACATCGACGGCGGCGACGCCGCCGAGACCGTGTCCTTCGCCCTGGACGGGGTCGACTACGAGGTCGACCTGTCCGAGGCGCACGCCGCCGAGCTTCGCGATGCTCTGGCGGTCTACATCGGGCACGGCCGTCGGGTGGGTGGTCGCAAGCGTGGCGGTCAGCGCGGCGCCTCGGCCGGCAAGGGGCCCAGCGCGGCGGAGATCCGGGACTGGGCCCGCGAGAACGGCTGGGACGTGCCCGCCCGCGGCCGGGTCTCGGCGGAGGTCCGCGAGGCGTACGCCGCGGCGCACTGAGGGCCGCGGCGACCCGTCGTACCCCGCATCACGGCACCGGCGCACCGGCTTCGGCCGGGTGTCGGTGCCGTCGTGTTCGCTGAGGGCGATCGCTCTGGGGGCCGTCGGGTGGAACACGTAGGGTGGCCGCAGGGTTGACACACACGTACCGGGTTGGTCAGACCGATCCGGGGCACAGACACCCCGAACGTGCGGGACTACAGTGCACGTAAGACGGCTTCTCCGTACGGCGGCGAGGCACGGCAAGGAGCAATGAGGACATGTTCGAACGGTTCACCGACCGGGCCCGACGGGTGGTCGTCCTGGCGCAGGAAGAAGCCAGGATGCTGTCCCACAACTACATCGGCACCGAGCACATCCTCCTCGGACTGATCCACGAGGGTGAGGGCGTCGCGGCGAAGGCTCTGGAGAGCCTCGGCATCTCGCTGGAGGCCGTCCGCGCCCAGGTCGAGGAGATCATCGGCCAGGGGCAGCAGGCACCGAGCGGGCACATCCCGTTCACCCCGCGCGCCAAGAAGGTGCTCGAGCTGTCGCTGCGCGAGGCGCTGCAGCTCGGTCACAACTACATCGGCACCGAGCACATCCTGCTCGGCCTGATCCGTGAGGGCGAGGGCGTGGCCGCCCAGGTGCTGGTCAAGCTCGGCGCGGACCTGAACCGGGTGCGCCAGCAGGTGATCCAGCTGCTCTCCGGCTTCCAGGGCAAGGAGACCGCGACGTCCGGCGCCCCGCAGGAGGGGACACCGTCGTCGTCGCTGGTGCTCGACCAGTTCGGCCGCAACTACACGCAGGCGGCGCGCGAGGGCAAGCTCGACCCGGTCATCGGGCGCGAGAAGGAGATCGAGCGCGTCATGCAGGTGCTCTCGCGACGCACCAAGAACAACCCGGTGCTCATCGGTGAGCCCGGCGTCGGCAAGACCGCGTGCGTGGAGGGCCTGGCCCAGGCGATCGTGCGCGGCGACGTGCCCGAGACGCTGAAGGACAAGCAGATCTACAGCCTCGACCTCGGTTCCCTGGTCGCCGGCTCGCGCTACCGCGGTGACTTCGAGGAGCGCCTGAAGAAGGTGCTCAAGGAGATCAAGACCCGCGGCGACATCATCTTGTTCATCGACGAGCTGCACACCCTGGTGGGCGCCGGCGCGGCCGAGGGTGCCATCGACGCGGCCTCGATCCTCAAGCCGATGCTGGCCCGCGGTGAGCTGCAGACCATCGGCGCGACCACGCTCGACGAGTACCGCAAGCACCTGGAGAAGGACGCCGCGCTCGAGCGCCGGTTCCAGCCGATCCAGGTCCAGGAGCCGTCGATCGCGCACACCATCGAGATCCTCAAGGGCCTGCGCGACCGCTACGAGGCGCACCACCGGGTGACGATCACCGACGAGGCCCTGGTCGCCTCGGCGACGCTCGCCGACCGTTACGTCTCCGACCGGTTCCTGCCGGACAAGGCGATCGACCTCATCGACGAGGCCGGCTCCCGGCTGCGGATCCGCCGGATGACCGCACCGCCGGACCTGCGCGAGTTCGACGACAAGATCGCCGACGTGCGCCGCCGCAAGGAGGGCGCGATCGACAGCCAGGACTTCGAGCTGGCCGCGTCGCTGCGCGACGAGGAGAAGAAGCTGATCCTCGCCAAGAGCGAGCGTGAGAAGCAGTGGAAGGCCGGCGACATGGACGTCGTCGCGGAGGTCGACGAGGAGCTCATCGCCGAGGTCCTCGCGGTCGCCACCGGCATCCCGATCGTGAAGCTCTCCGAGGAGGAGTCCAGCCGGCTGCTCAAGATGGAGGACGAGCTGCACAAGCGCGTCATCGGCCAGGAGGAGGCCGTCAAGGCGCTCTCCCGGGCGATCCGGCGCACGCGTGCGGGCCTGAAGGACCCGAAGCGTCCCGGCGGGTCGTTCATCTTCGCCGGACCCTCCGGCGTCGGTAAGACCTGGCTGTCCAAGACGCTCGCGGAGTTCCTCTTCGGCGACGAGGACGCGCTGATCCAGCTCGACATGAGCGAGTTCAGCGAGAAGCACACGGTGTCGCGGCTGTTCGGCTCGCCCCCCGGCTACGTCGGCTACGAAGAGGGTGGCCAGCTGACCGAGAAGGTGCGGCGCAAGCCGTTCTCGGTGGTGCTCTTCGACGAGGTCGAAAAGGCGCACCCGGACATCTTCAACTCGCTGTTGCAGATTCTCGAGGAAGGCCGGCTGACGGACTCCCAGGGTCGGGTGGTCGACTTCAAGAACACCGTGATCATCATGACCACGAACCTCGGCACCCGCGACATCTCCAAGGGCGTCAACCTCGGGTTCCAGAAGCAGGGCGACACCCAGGGGTCCTACGACCGGATGAAGGCGAAGGTCTCCGAGGAGCTCAAGCAGCACTTCCGTCCGGAGTTCCTCAACCGCGTCGACGAGATCGTGGTCTTCCCGCCGCTGACCCAGGAGCAGATCATCGCGATGGTCGACAACATGGTGGCCGGCGTGGAGACGCGGCTGCGCGACCGCGACATGTCCCTCGAGCTGACCCAGGCGGCCAAGAACCTGCTCGCCCAGCGCGGGTTCGACCCGGTGCTCGGTGCCCGTCCGCTGCGCCGCACGGTCCAGCGCGAGATCGAGGACACGCTCGCCGAGAAGATGCTCTACGGCGAGGTGGGGCCGGGCCAGATCGTGCTCGTGGACGTCGAGGGCGAGGGTACCGACGCCACGTTCACCTTCAAGGGCGAGCGCAAGAGCGAGCTGCCCGACATGCCGCCGGTCGAGACGGCCGGGACGGCCGACGGCGACTGACACTCGCCCGGGGCTGCCCCCGCATCACCACGCGCCGCGGCGCCGGACCGAGAGGTCCGGCGCCGCGGCGCATGTGCGTCGTCCCGAGGCCCGCGCAGGCGGGGTCAGTGGGCCGAGTGCAGGTTCAGCACCACCACGCCGGCCACGATCATGGCCAGCGAGATCACCTTCACCGCGTCCAGCTCCTCGCCGAGGAAGGTGAACCCGATCACCGCGATCGCGGCCGTGCCGATTCCCGACCACACGGCGTAGGCCACCGACACGGGGATCTGGCGGACCACCACCGAGAGCAGGTAGATCGAGAGGGTGTACCCGGCCACCACGATGAGGCTCCACAGCGGGTCGCGGAAGCCCTGCGTGCGCGGCAGCGAGGCGGTGGCCAACACCTCGGTGAAGATGGCCACGAGGAGGAGGGCGAGGGCGCCGAGCATGGGGACCGGATCCTTTCTGTAGCATCTGCTACAGACGCGACTGTAGCATTCGCTACGTTCCCGGTCGGAGGAGGGAGGCGGCGATGCCGCGCAGGAGCGCACGCCGGGAGGACCTGGCGGAGGCGGCCACCGACTACGCCCTGGCCCACGGACTCATCGGGCTGTCGCCTGCGCCCGCTCGCGGCGGCGTGGGCACCAGCGACCGGATGCTGCTCTACCACTTCCGCGACAAGGACGACCTGGTCTCCACGCTGCTGCGCATCTCCAACGACCGGTCGGTCGCGCTGGTGCGGGCACTCCCGCCGACGGCCGGCGTCGACGGCGCCGTGCGCCGGCTGTGGCAGGCGGTGACCTCCCCCGAGCAGGAGCGCTACCAGCGCATGTACGTCGAGGCGGCGGCCCTGGGCCTGTTCGGCACCGAGCCCTACGCCTCGGTCGTGCGCGAGGCGAACGCTGCGTGGGGCCGCGCTGCGGCCGGCTACCGTGGCCGCGGGCTGCCGGAGGAGCGCAGCGCCCTGCGTGCCGCCACGCTGATCGACGCCGGCGTTCATGGGCTTCCAGCTCGACCTGCCGCTGGACACCGACGCGTCGGCGGTCGAGCAGACCGTGCAGGACCTCGCCGACGCGGTCGCGGCGATCGCTCAGGGCAGCGCGTAGCGCCCGCGGAGACGCGCCACCAGGCCGTCCGTCGCACCAGCCTGTCGAGGCAGCGGGCCCGCTGCTCCGGGAGGTGCCAGGCCGCCTCGAGCCGGGAGGCCGTGCACGGCCACGGGCCTCGCGCAGCACGGCCAGCAGCCGGCCACGGCACTGGCGGTCCGTCCCGGCGTAGGTCTGCACCCGCCGCGGCGGCCCGTCGTACGACGGGCACCCGGCCGCCCGCCATGCACACAGGTCCGCGACCGGGCAGCGCCGCGCAGCGCGGCACCGCGGCCGTGCACACCAGCGCGCCGAGCTCCATCACCGCCACCGCCCACGTGGCCGCCGTCGCCGTCGTCCTCGGGCAGCAGCCCCTCGGCCACGTCCCGCTCGGCCTTGTCACCGACGGGGCGGCAAGCTCGACCGCCGCACACGGGGCGCGCCAGCACGCGGCGCACGTTGGTGTCGAGCACGACGTGCCGGCGGCCGAAAGCGAAGGTCGCGATGGCGGCCGCCGTGTAGTCGCCCACGCCCGGCAGCGCCCGAAGCGCGTCGTAGGCGGAGGGCACCGCGCCGCCGTGGTCGGGCGACGATCGCGGTGGCCGCCGCATGCAGGCGCAGGGCGCGCCTCGGGTACCCCAGCCGGCCCCAGGCGCGCACCGCCTCCCCGGTCGGCTCGGCGGCCAGCGTCGCGGGTGTGGGCCACGCTCGCAGCCACTGGGTCCAGACAGGCAGGACCCGCGCCACCGGGGTCTGCTGCAGCATGAACTCGCTCACCATGACCGCCCACGGGGACGCCGACGGCTCCCGCCACGGCAGAGCCCGCGCGTGGTCGTCGTACCAGCGGAGGATCGGGGCGTGGAGGTCGTGCATGGTGCCGACAGGCTAGCCGGGGCCGTGATCCCCGCCTCCGTCGGAGTGGCAACTGCGAGCCGCCCGCGGCCGAAGTTAAGGTGGCGGCTATGAGCACCGTGACCCGTCCGCGCGGCCCGCTGCCGGCCCGCGTCTACTGGTTCCGCCGCGGCCTGGTGCTGGTCGTCGCTCTCGGCCTGGTGTACGGCCTGGCGCACCTGCTCGGTGGGCGAAGCCAGACCCCCGGGGCGCAGCCGGTCGAGGCCGCGGTCGGATCCACCACGAGTTCCGCCCCGCCAGGGCGGCGCCCCCGCCGCTTCTGCCACCTCCTCGCGCGCCGCGGTCGCCGGTGGCTCCGCCGCGGCCCCGAGCGGCACGAAGGGGAAGCAGGGCAAGGCGGCCAAGGGCGGGAAGGCGGGCGCCGTCGCGCGCACCCGACAGCCCGAACCGCTGGCCATGCCGACCGGCCCGTGCGCCGCCCACGACGTACAGGCCTCGCCGAAGGTGCTCGGTCCGGCCTACGCCGGCAGCCGGGTGACGTTCCGGATCCGGCTGCACACCACGACGTCGCCCGCCTGCTACTGGAAGGTCTCCCCGCAGACGCTGGTGGTGAAGCTGACCTCCGGCCCGGACCGGATCTGGTCCACCCAGGACTGCAAGAAGGCTGTGCCGACCCAGCGGGTGGTGGTGCGCAACAACCACTACACGCCCGTGGACGTCAGCTGGCGTGGCCAGCGCTCCGACGGCACCTGCTCGCGCACCACCGCCTGGGCCGAGCCCGGCTACTACCACGTGGAGGCCGCGGCCCTCGGCGCCGAGCCGGCCGACGTGCAGTTCGCGCTCGAGAAGCCCCAGCCGGTCACGATCACCCCCAGCCCCACGCCGACCGCCACGCCGGGCCCCACGCCGGGCCCCACGCCCACCGGCGCGCCACGCCCGGCCCGACCTCGGAGCCGAAGCAGAAGCACTGACCCCGGTCGCGACGGGTGGTCGCAGAATCGGCCGCGCGGCGGCGCGGAGGCGAGGTCGTGACCGACTCGCGCCGGGCAGCGGTCAGACGTAGCGCTCGAGGATGCTGGACTCGGCCAGCCGGGACAGCCCCTCCCGCACGCTGCGGGCGCGCAGCTCGCCGACGCCGTCGACGGTCTGCAGGTCCTCGATGCTCGCCGACAGCAGCTTCTGCAGGCTGCCGAAGTGGTCCACGAGCCGGTCCACCACCGCGCCGGGCAGCCGCGGCACCTTGGCCAGCAGCCGGTAGCCGCGCGGGGTGACCGCGCCGTCGAGGTGCTCGCTGGCGCCGAGGCCGAGGGCGCGGGCCACGGCGGCCACGTCGACCAGGTCGGTCGGCGTGAGCGCCTCGAGGCCGGCGAGCACCGCCTCGGCACTGCGCCGCTTGCGGCTGTGCGGCAGGTAGTCGCGGATCACCAGCTCGCGCTCGATGTCCACGCCGGTGACCAGCTCGTCGAGCTGCAGGGAGAGCAGCCGGCCGTCGGTGCCGAGCTCGAGCACGTAGTCCTCGATCTCGCGGGCGATGCGGGTGACCATCTCCAGCCGCTGGGCCACCACGGCGACGTCGCGGACGGTGACCAGGTCCTCGATCTCCAGCGCGGACAGGGTGCAGGAGACCTCGTCCAGGCGCAGCTTGTAGCGCTCGAGCGTGGCCAGCGCCTGGTTGGCCCGGGACAGGATCTGGCCGGAGTCCTCGAGCACGTAGCGGGTCTCGCCGACGTAGACGGCGATGATCTGCATCGACTGGGACACCGAGATGACCGGGTAGCCGGTCTGCCGGGCGACCCGGTCGGCGGTGCGGTGCCGGGTGCCGGTCTCCACCGAGTGGATCGACGGGTCGGGCATCAGGTGCACCGCGGCGTGCAGGATCCGGGACGCGTCCTTGTCGAGGATGATCGCCCCGTCCATCTTGGCCAGCTCGCGCAGCCCGGTGGAGGTGAACGGGATGTCGAGGGTGAACCCGCCGGTGGAGATCGAGTCCACGACCTTGTCGCTGCCGAGGACGATCAGCGCGCCGGTGCGCCCGCGCAGGACCCGCTCGAGGCCGTCGCGCAGACTGGTGCCGGGCGCGATGTTCGCCAGGGTCGCGCGCAGGCGCAGGGTGTCGTCCGACCGGTCCGTCGCCGCCACGTTGCTCCCTGGGTGAATGCGTAGTTGCCGCGGCAAGTGTAGGCGGAAGCAGGAGCGGGCGGGGAGCCGTTCCCTGCCGTGGTCCGCGGTGGGCTCAGCGTCCCGGCGGAAGCGGTCGTCCGCGGCTGCCGCTGACCTTGAACAGCGGGGTGGACTCGACCCGGCCGAGCCCGAGCACGTGCAGCGCCGCGTCGATGTCGGGGACCCCGACGACCTCCAGCCCGGCGACCTGCCGGATGGACCCTCCGGCACCCTCTCCGGGCTCCAGGGGCACGATCGCGTAGCGGAACCCGAGCCGTGCCGCCTCGGCCAGCCGCTGCGGCAGGTCGCGCACCCGTCGCAGCTCGCCGGCCAGCCCGATCTCGCCGATCGCCACCAGGTCGGTGGGCACCTCGCACTGCTTCCAGGCCGACGCGATCGCGATCGCGCCGGCCAGGTCGGCGGCGGTCTCGCTGATGCGGACCCCGCCCACCGTCGAGGCGAACACGTCGTGCTGGTGCAGCCGGATCTGGCAGCGTTGCTGCAGCACCGCGACGAGCATCGCGATGCGCGACCCGTCGACCCCCGAGGTGGTGCGCCGGGGGCGCTCGGCCGCGGAGGGGGTCACCAGGGCCTGGACCTCGGCGAGGATCGGCCGCCGGCCCTCGAGCACGACGGAGACGCAGGTGCCGGGCACCGGCTGGTGGTGCCGGGCCACGAACAGCCCGGTCGGATCGGTGACCGCGCTGATCCCGTCGCTGGTCAGCTCGAAGCAGCCCACCTCGTCGACCGGCCCGAACCGGTTCTTCGCCGCGCGCACCATCCGCAGCCGCGAGCTGCGCTCACCCTCGAACTGCAGCACCACGTCGACGAGGTGCTCGAGCACCCGCGGGCCGGCGATCGTGCCGTCCTTGGTGACGTGGCCGACCATCACCGTGGCGATGTTCTGCGTCTTGGCCACCCGCACCAGCGCGGCGGCCACCTCCTTGACCTGGGTGACCCCGCCCGGCACCCCGTCGACGTCGGCGGCGCTGATGGTCTGCACCGAGTCCACCACGAGCAGCTCGCGGCCGCACCTCGTCGATGTGGCCGAGCACGGCGCCGAGGTCGGTCTCGGCGGCGAGGTAGAGCTGGTGGTGCACGCCCCGGGTGCGGTCGGCGCGCAGCCGTACCTGGGCGGCCGACTCCTCGCCGGTGACGTACAGCGTGCGCAGGCCGGACCGCGCCGTCTGCGCGGCGACCTCCAGCAGCAGCGTCGACTTCCCCACGCCCGGTTCGCCGGCCAGCAGCAGCGCGGCCCCGGGCACCAGCCCGCCGCCGAGCACCCGGTCGAGCTCGGCGATCCCGCTGGTGCGGAAGCCGGAGTCCACGATCGGCACCTGCCCGATCGGCACCGCCGGCGTGGTCACCGGCGAGGCCTGCGCGCGCGGCTGCCGGACTGCCGCCGCCTCCGCGACGCTGCCCCAGGCCTGGCACTCGCCGCAGCGGCCCACCCACTTGACGGTCTCCCAGCCGCACTCGCTGCAGCGGTACGACGGACGGGGTGATGCCTTGGCTCTGCTCATGGCGGTGACGCTAGGCCACCGCACCGACATTCCCCGGCAGGCGGGACCGCAACCGGCGCCAGCGACGGACCCCGAGGCGCGCGGCCGAGTCGGGCTCCGGACCGCTTTCCCGGGAAAACCGGTCACCGTGCCATCATTGGAACGATCCATCTCGCCGTACGGGGGTCCACAGGTGTCACGTCGCATCGCCACGACGCCGACGCTCGCGACGGTCGCTGCGGTGGCCGGCGTGTCGCGACAGACGGTGTCGAACGCACTGAACAGTCCCGAGCTGCTGCGCCCGGACACCCTGGAACGGGTGCGCGAGGCCATCACCGAGCTCGGCTATTCGCCGAACCGCGCGGCCCGCAGCCTGCGCACGCGCAGCTCCCACCTGGTCGGCCTGCGGGTCGAACCGGCCGTCGAGGACTCCGCGAACGCCCTGATGGACCGGTTCGTGCACTCGTTGGTGGAGAGCACCCGCGACGCCGGCTACCACGTGCTGCTGTTCTCCGCGGACGGGCCGGGTCCCGGACCGGAGGGCGGCGCCGAGATGTCGGGGCAGGCCGGGCTCGAGGCGGTCAGCGGCTACGAGGAGCTGTTGCGCTCGGCCGCGGTCGACGCCTTCGTGGTCACCGACACCTACCGCGGCAACCCGGCCGCCGCCTGGCTGGGCGCGCGCGGCGTGCCGTTCGTGGCGTTCGGACGGCCCTGGGCCGAGCCGGCGGCCACCCACCCGTGGGTCGACGTCGACGGGCGCGCCGGGGTGATGCTCGCGGTGGACCACCTCGTCGAACGCGGCCACAGCCGGATCGCGTGGGTGGGCTGGAAGAAGGACTCCTTCATCGGTGAGGACCGGCGCAGCGGCTGGACCGACCGCATGCACGAGCACGGGCTGTCCACCAGCCGGCTCAGCGCGCGCGGCGAGGACCACCTCGACTTCGGCTGTCGAGCCGCCCACGCGCTGCTCGACCAGGAGCAGCCGTCCGCGTTCGTGTGCGTGAGCGACACGGTGGCCATGGGCGTGATGCGGGCCCTCGCCGAGCGAGGGATGCGCGCCGGTCGTGACGTCGCGGTGGTGGGCTTCGACGACTCGATCGCCGCGCAGGTGTGCACCCCCGCATTGACCTCGGTGCGCCAGCCCCTCGAGCAGGTCGCGGTGGAGGTCGTGCGCTACCTCGGTGACCTGCTCGGTCACCGGCGGATCACCGAGCAGGGGCGCATCCTGAGCCCGACGCTCAGCGTGCGCGACTCGAGCTGACCCGCGCGCCCCGGCGTCGCCGCACGAGGCCCCTCGTCGCGTGCGCCAGGCTCCAAGCCGCCCCGGCGGCCACCGCCAGCGCCCACAGCAGCACACCCGTCCGCCAGCCGGGCGGCACGTAGTGCACCGTGACCGTCTTGCCCACGCTCGACGGGGGCACCGCGACGGTCAGCAGGTAGTCGTCCAGAGGCGGCGCAAGGCGCGCGTTGGTGACCTGGTAGCCCGGCCAGGGCAGGCGGCTGAGCGTCACCGTCCCGCCGGCAGCCGGCGTGCTGGCGACGTGGAAGGTCGCGGTGAGGTCGCTCCAGTGCACCGCCGATACCCGCACGCCCGGCGAGGTGTAGGTCACGCCGCCCGCCCCGGGCAGCGGGCGGGCGCGGCGCCACACCGAGGCCGTCCGGGTGTTCTTGATGACCTCCCACCCGGCCGGCAGCGCGCGGAGCGGCTGGACGCCTCCCCGCCGCTTCGAGATCACGACCGTGCTCAGCGACATCAGGTCGACCCGCGCCTCGGGGACACCGGGCGGGCGCCGGAAGAGGGCGCGCAACGCGTGCGGGCAGGTGGCTCCCCACGTGTTGACGCAGAAGCGGTCCTTGAACGCCTTGAAGCCGACCGGGGTGTAGGTGTTGAGGACGTCCTCGGAGCCGATGTACCAGGTGTTCGCGATGGCCAGGTCCTGCCACAGGCTGCCGCGATGCGCCTTGCGCTCGGCCTTGGACGGCCGGGGGTCGCCCACGAGCATGGCGTTCCCCGGCGCGTGCTGCAGGATCTTCTCGTACGCCGACACCCGCGCCGGCAGGTGCCACTCGGCCAGCGGGCTGTGCGGTTCCCACCGGTGCTGCACCACGGTGACCGCGAGGGTCGCCACCATCATGGCGGCCATCAGCGCCCCGTGCCGCAGGCGCAGCGGCCCCTTCTCCGGACCGTGCTGCAGCCACCACCAGACCGCGGCCACGAGCGCCGCCACGACGAAGCCGCCGAACAGCGGCAGCCGCCACCGGCTCGGCGCCTGGGCCAGCGACAGGTAGGCGGGAGCGGCGGCCGCCAGCACGGCGTACACGCCCCGTCGGAGACCCGGGCGCCGCATCAGTGCCCGGTCCAGCGCGATCACGGTGAGGACGATGACGGGCGTGGCGACGTACGGCAGCGCCCGCACCGGGAAGCGCAGCGGGCCGACCGTCTGGGGCATCAGGGTCACCGCCAGCCCGGCGGCGAGCACCAGCGCCACGCCCAGCAGCTCGCCCGAGTGGCGCCTGACCCGCCGGAAGTCGACGAGGAACAGCAGGGGCAGGAACCAGGCGATGTAGGGCAGCGGGGCGCCCACGCGTCCGCTGGCCAGGCGCATGCTGCGTACGCCGATCGGCAGCGCGGCGGTGAGGAAGTCGCCGCCGTTGGTGGTGTAGTGCAGCCCCGCCGCGATGTCGGACTTCCGGTTCGTGACGCCCGCGGACAGCAGCGGCGGGAGGAAGACGGTGAACACGACGAGGCCGACCAGGAGGCCGGCGACGCCGATCGCTGCCGCCGCGCGCCAGCGGCGCAGGACCAGGGCCTCGCCGAGGAAGGCCGCGAACGTGCACGCCAGCAGGATCGTCGCATCGACGTACCCGACGGTCACCAGCAGGTAGCCGGCGACCAGCAACGGCCAGGGGTTGCGGCCCTCGTACGCCGTCCGCCGGATGCCCCACCAGGCGTAGAGCCACAGCGCCCAGGTCATCAGGCCCGTGACCCACGAGGCGGCGTCCATGTAGACGGTGAAGCCGGTCAGCGTGAGGGCCAGGCCGCCCAGCGCGGCCGAGGAGGCGCGGGTCCCGTAGGACCGCAGGAGCAGGAACCCGCCTCCGGCTCCCAGCACGAGGAAGGCCACCTTCACCACGGTGCAGAACACCACGGCGTTGGTCGCCTTGGCCGCGAGGACACCGATGAGCAGCACGAGCGGGTTCCACAGGCCCCACTGCCCCTCGACGACGTAGTTGCCCGCGTGCCAGTGGTCGGGGTTCATCAGCGGCCAGGTGCCGTGCAGGAGCTCGGTGCCGAGGTGGAACCACTGCCCGAACGCCCCGGTCTGGGTGTCCCCGGCGAAGTAGAACCTCGGTCGGAACGCCAGCGGCACGAGGGCCCCGACCAGGGTGGCCGCGAGCGTCGCCGCCAGCCAGCCGGCGGTGCCCAGCCGGCGCGTGTCCGGTGGCCCTGGGGTGGGTCTCACCGCCGCGGGAGAGGCGTCACTCGACACCGCCACCTGGCCTCCCTTTCCCCCGACGGTGGTGCTGCACGGTTCGTCGCTTTCGGACTCTACGTGGCTTTCCTGAGGCGATCCTGATGGCCGCGGCGAAGCGGAGGGCGGCCCGCCGACCGGGCCCCGGGGTCAGTGCGCCCCCTCGGCGCGCAGCGCGGCGCCCAGGCTCTCCCACGTGGCCGCCACCCCCGCCGGGAGCGCGGTGGTCACCGAGTCGTCCAGCTCGGGCCAGACGACCGAGCGGAAGCTCAGGTCGCGCACCTGGAACCTGGCCAGCGGCGAGAGGCCGAGGACGACCAGCGGGCGGCGGCGCATGATGCGGCGCAGCTCCCCGAGGATGGCGGCGACCGTGGTGCTCCGCTGCGAGGCCACCAGCTTGACCACGACCGACCCGGCGGGCCCCGCCGCGGCGCGCTCGACCCCGCGGACCACCACCCGCGCCGCGTCGTCGACGTAGACGTAGTCGCGAGCGGTGTCGAGCGAGACGTAGATGGACAGCGGTCGCCGCAGCAGCTGGGCCCGGCACAGCTGCGAGATCAGCCCCTGGGCCTTGTCGATGTTCTGGCCGGGTCCGTAGAGGTTCGCGATCCGGCCGAGCAGCACCGGCACGCCGGCCCGCTCGGCGAACCGGCGGAAGGCGAGCTCCGCGGCCAGCTTCGCCTCGCCGTACGGAGAGATGGGACGCGGGGTCGACGCCTCGGTGAAGGGCGGCCGCGCCGAGCCGGCGTAGACGCCGCCGGCCGAGGAGGCGAAGAAGACGGCCCCGGGGGCCGGGCACGCCCGCGCCACGGGGGCGAGCTCCTCGAGGAAGCCGGAGATGACGTCGAGCTCGGCCTCGAGCTCCTCGCGTCCGGTCCCCACCACGCCGGCGCCCGCGCACCAGACGATCCGCCAGGGCCGGTCGGACTCGAGCAGCGCCCGCCCGGTCGCCGCCAAGGTCGTGACCGCGGCGGCGCGGTCGTGCCACGGGACCCGTGCCACCAGCGGAGGCGGCCCCTCGCGGACCAGCTCGCGCACCACCGCGCTGCCGAGGAGCCCGCCTGCTCCCACCACCCAGGTGAGCGGCTGTTCAGGGGGCATCCGGTGCCCGCCGGTGCAGCGGTCCGCGCGCCGGGTCCGAGGTGATGAGGTACAGCGGCTTGCCCATGGCCATGTTGACCGCCACGCCGACGTACTCCGCGACGATCCCCACGCCCAGCAGCACGATCCCGGTGCTCACCAGGGTGACGACCATGAGAGAGCTCCAGCCCTGGACGACCTCGTGCCCGACCAGCTTCCCGACCACGATCCAGGCCGCCAGCAGGAACCCGAGCACGGCGAAGCCGATCCCGAGGGCGCTGACCAGGCGCAGCGCCTTGGTGCCGCTGGTGAGCACCATCCGCCAGAAGTGGGAGACCAGGGCGCGCGTGGTGTAGCCGGAGGTCCGCCGGCCCTCCGAACGCAGCCGCACCGGCGCGGTCGAGGGCCGGCCGGCGACCCAGGCGAGCGCCACGTCGAGGTAGACGCCGGCGCCGGCGTAGGCGGCGACGCTGCGCCCGACCTCGCCCAGTATCAGCCGGTAGCTGTGGAACAGGGAGGCGTCGACACCGTCGCTGAGCAGGTTGACCACGCGCTTGGACACCGCGGACGTGACGTTGCGGAAGGCGCTGTGCGGCGCCGGGTTGGTCGGCCGGGCGTACACCAGCGTGGCGCGGTTGCGCACCGCGGCGTCGAGCAGGTGTGCGATGTCGGCCGGGTCGTGCTGCCCGTCCTCGTCCAGGGTGACGATCCACTCGCCGGCCGTGGATGCCATCCCGGCGAGCGTGGCGGCGTGCTGACCGAAGTTCCGGCTGAGCCAGACCGGCCGCACCCAGTCGTAGCGGTCGGCGAGCCCGCGGATCACCGCGGCGGAGTCGTCGGGTCCGCAGTCGTGGACGAGCACGGCCTCCACGACGCGGTACCGGTTGCGGTCTCCGGAGAGCCGTCCCTCCGTGAGTGCCGCGATCTCGGCGAGCAGCCCGGGAAGATGCTGCTCGCCGCGGTAGACCGGCACCACCACCGAGATCTGGTGCTCCCCGTAGGACGTGCCCGCGTCCCCTGCTCCGGCCGCAGTTGTCACGACAGGCAACTATAGATGGGAGACTTGGCGGAATCGCGGTCGACGGGGCCCGGACACTCCCGGCCGGCTCATGCAGAAGGGCGTGTCGTGTCGATACTGGAACCTGTGCCCGCGGGCGACCGGACCGCCCCGCCCGGCTTCCTGGTCCGGGTGGTGCGCGACCAGCGGGTGGCGTTCCTCATCGTCGGCGGCGTCAACACGGTCGTCGGCTTCGCGTGGTTCGTGCTGTTCCACCGGCTGGTCGGCGGGGCCGTCGGCTACATGGGCACTCTCGTCTGCGCCCATGTGGCCGCCGTGCTGTGCGCCTTCGTCCTGCACCGGCGCTTCGTGTTCCGGGTGCACGGCCACCTCTGGCTGGACCTGGCGCGCTTCGAGGTCGTGAACCTCGGCACGCTCGGGGTCAACGCGGCCCTGCTCCCGTTGTTCGTCGAGCTCGGTCACCTCCCGGTCGTGCCGGCGCAGGCCGCCGCCACCGCGATGACGGTGGTGCTGTCCTTCGTCGGCCACCGCTTCTTCTCGTTCCGGCGCCCGCGGGGAGCTGCCGCCACCGCGACCGCGACCGCACCGACCGCGGAGAGGGAGAGCCGATGACCGCGCCGCGGGTCTCCGTCGTCGTGCCGGCGTACAACAACGCCGACTACATCCGTCAGACGGTGGAGTCGGTGCTGGGGCAGACCTTCACCGACTTCGAGCTCGTGGTCGCCGACCACTCCTCGACGGACAGCACCTGGACGCTGCTCCAGCGGTACGCCGACGACCCGAGGGTGCGGCTGCTCTCCACGCCCGCCGGAGGGGGCGCCGAGCGCAACTGGAACCGGGTGACCGAGGTAGCCAGCGGGGAGCTGCTCAAGCTGGTCTGCGGGGACGACCTGGTCTACCCCGAGATGCTCGCACGGCAGGTGCGCGCCTTCGACGAGGGCGGTGACGGCGTGGCCATGGTGGCCTCGCCGCGGGACATCGTCGACGCGTCGGGTCGCGTGGTCGTGCGCAACCACGGTCTCGCGGGCCTGCGGGGTCGGGTCCCCGGGCCGGTGGCGGTGCGCCGCTCCGTGCTGGCCGGCACGAACATCTTCGGCGAGCCGGCCTGCGTGATGTTTCGCCGGTCCCACCTCGAGGCCGTCGGTGGCTGGCACGGTGACCCCGGCTACCTCATCGACCAGGCGACCTATGCCCGCGTGCTCCTGCGCGGTGACCTCGTCGCGACGGAGGGGCCGTTCGCCGCCTTCCGGATCAGCGCGACGCAGTGGAGCGTCGAGCTCTCGCGCGACCAGTCGCGCTCGGCCGCGGAGATGCACCGGCAGCTCGCCGCGCTGCAGCCGGGGCTGCTGTCGGCTGTCGACATCCGGCGCGGCAACGCGATGGCGGCGCTTCGTGCCGTGCAGCGACGTCTCGTGTACCTCTACCTCGGCCGCCGGATGCAGCCCGGCGCGTAGGCGCGGCCCGTCCGGCGTGCGGGCCGGAGCAGAGTCCGGCTAGAACCGCCGCCACCAGAGGTTGACGGCGTAGTCGACCTCGGTCCCCTGGTGCTCGCCGAGCACGGCGTCCGCCACCGCGGGCAGGAGCTCGATGCGGACGACGGCCTCGAGGTCGGCCCGGGAGGAGAACCGCCACCCGATGTCCAGGGGCCGGCGCTGCCACCCGTGGGTGGACCAGAACCGCTCCACCGCGTCCGGGTCCACGTCGGGGTAGCTGCGCCGGAACCAGGACCCGAACGTGCTGCGCGTCGGATCGTTGTCGACCACGAACGCGGTACCGCCGCGGCGCATCACCCGGTCCAGCTCCGCGAGCCCGGGCTCGCAGCCGGGGCCGAAGAAGTACGCCCACCGCGCCTGCGCCACGTCCACCGACGCGTCCGGCAGCGGGACCTGCTGCGCGGTGCCCTCGAGCACGGTCACGGTCGGCAGCCGTCGGGTACGGCGTCGCGCGATCGCCGCAAGGTCCCGGTGCGGCTCGACGCCGTACACGCGGTGGGCGGTGGCCGCCCAGCGGGGCAGGTGGAAGCCGGTGCCGCAGCCGAGGTCGAGCAGGTCGCGTCCGGCCCAGTCGCCGAGCTCGCGCATGGCCGCCTCGATCCGACCCTCGGGGTCGGCGGCGTGGTTCTCGATCTCGTAGACCTGCGGGTGCTGCCAGATGTTGGGGCTGGACACCGCGCCCGGCAGGTGCCGCGCGGGCACGGTCGCTAGATGCGGACGGTGCCGCTCGCGGTGCGGAACACCGCGGCCACCACACCGGGCGTGCCGTGCGGTGCCACCCACTCGACCCTCACGTCCTCGAGCGGGTCGACGTCGGGGTCCCCGAGCCACTCGCGGAGCCGCTCCGGGTCACCGGCGATCTCGATCGCGTCGAGATGCAGCTCGCCCGAGGCACCCGCGCTCGGGTGCTCCTGGGCGGGGGACTCCCAGTGCACGAAGAACGGCAGCTGCGGGTCCGACTGCAGGCCCTTGACGCCGATCTGGCGCCAGCGCAGCTCGTAGCCGTCGGGGCGGTGCCGGTTGCCCTGCACCGACTCGCGGCCGAGCCGCCTCTCCAGCTTGGCGATGTCGTCGCAGGAGACCACCCAGCCGAGCCAGCCGCCGCCGAGCTCGGAGCGGGCCCGGACGGCCTGCCCGAACGGGGCCTTGTCCGAGGCGGGGTGGTCGAGCACCTCCACCACCTCGACGTACGTGCCGGCGCTCAGCGGTAGCACCATGTTGCGGGTGCCGAACCGAGGGTGGATGCCCCCGTCGCGGAACTCCTCGCCGAGCAGGTCACCGATGCGTCGGGCGGTGCTCGCGAGACCGTCCGCCCCCGCGGCGTACGACAGATGATCCAGGCGCATGCCCGTCATTCTCTGTCATGCCCTGCGACCGGGGTCACAGCGGGGGTCCCGTTCCCGGTCGCGGCGACCCTCGGAGGCTAGGGCCGGTGGTCCCTTGTCAAGCGCGCGCACCGGGTGAAAAGTGAGGGAATCACCCAGGCTCAGGGAGGCGCTCCATGGCGAGCAAGACAGCAGGCCTTGCCGGCAATGATGGTGTCCCGGTCGCGGACCGGGCTGATGCGATCCGCAACGTGGCCCTGGTGGGCCCGGCGGGTTCGGGAAAGACGACACTGGTCGAGACCCTGTTGGTCTCGGCCGGTGTGCTGAACAGGCCAGGAACGGTGGCCGAGGGCACGACGGTCAGCGACTTCGACGACGCCGAGCAGCGTCAGCAGCGCTCGGTCGGTCTCTCGCTCGCGCCGCTGATGCACGACGGGGTCAAGATCAACCTGCTCGACACCCCGGGCTACGCCGACTTCGTGGGAGAGCTGCGCGCCGGGCTGCGGGCCGCTGACTGCGCGATGTTCGTCCTCGCGGCCAACGAGGGCGTCGACGCGCCCACCAAGGAGCTGTGGCGCGAGTGCGCCCAGGTCGGGATGCCCCGCGTGGTGGTCATCACCAAGCTCGACCATGCGCGCGCCGACTACGACGGCGTGGTGGCCGCGGCGCAGGACGCCTTCGGCGACAAGGTGGTGCCGGTGTACCTCCGCGAGGGCGACACCCTCGTCGGCCTGCTCACCGGCGACCACGTCCACGACGAGCAGCGTGGCGCGCTGATCGAGGCGGTCATCGAGGAGTCCGAGGACGAGACGCTCATGGACCGGTTCCTCGGCGGCGAGGACATCGACCGCGACATGCTCGTCAAGGACCTCGAGCGTGCCGTCGCGCGCGGCACCTTCCACCCGGTCATCCCGGTCGACTCCGGCACCGGCACCGGCGCCCAGGAGTTGCTCGACCTGGTCGTCGCCGGGTTCCCCTCCCCGCTCGAGCACGTCTGCCCCGAGGTGTTCACCCCCGACGGCAAGCGGGCGCCGGACCTCTCCTGCGCCGCCGAGGGGCCGCTGGTGGCCGAGGTCGTGAAGACCACCTCCGACCAGTACGTCGGACGCGTCAGCCTGGTCCGGGTCTTCTCCGGCACGATCACCCCCGACCAGACCGTGCACGTCTCGGGCCACTTCACCGCGTTCTACGGCGAGCACGGCCACGAGGACCACGACGAGGACGAGCGCATCGGCGCGCTGTCGGTGCCGCTGGGCAAGGAGCAGCGGCCGGTGGAGAAGGTGGTGGCCGGCGACATCTGCGCGATCGGCCGGCTCTCGCGCGCGGAGACCGGCGACACGCTGTCCGACAAGGAGGAACCGCGGGTCCTCAAGCCGTGGTCGATGCCCGAACCGCTGCTGCCGATCGCGATCTCGGCCCGGGCGAAGGCCGACGAGGACCGGCTCGGCGTGGGGCTGCAACGGCTGGCGGCCGAGGACCCGACGGTGCGCATCGAGCACAACGCCGAGACCCACCAGATCGTCTTGTGGTGCATGGGCGAGGCGCACGCCGACGTGCTGCTCGACCGGCTCGAGAACCGGTACGGTGCCGCGGTCGACCAGGTCGAGCTGCGGGTGCCGCTGCGCGAGACCTTCGCCGGCAAGGCGAGCGGACACGGGCGCCACGTGAAGCAGTCCGGCGGCCACGGCCAGTACGCCGTGTGCGACATCGAGGTGGAGCCGCTCCCGGAGGGCGGCGGGTTCGAGTTCGTCGACAAGGTGGTGGGCGGGGCCGTGCCACGCCAGTTCATCCCGAGCGTGGAGAAGGGCGTGCGTGCCCAGATGGAGAAGGGCGTGGTCGCCGGCTACCCCATGGTCGACCTCAAGGTGACGCTGGTCGACGGCAAGGCGCACAGCGTGGACTCCTCGGACATGGCCTTCCAGACCGCCGGCGCGCTCGCGCTCCGGGAGGCCGCCGCGGCGACCCGCACCGCCCTGCTCGAGCCGGTCGACCAGATCGACGTACTCGTGCCCGACGACCTGGTCGGCACGGTGATGAGCGACCTGTCCGGGCGCCGCGGCCGGGTGCTGGGCAGCGAGCCGGCCGGCGACGACCGCACACTGGTGCGCGCCGAGGTCCCGCAGATCGAGATCCGCCGCTACGCGATCGACCTGCGCGCGTTCTCCCACGGCGCCGCGACGTTCACCCGCACGTTCGCGCGCTACGAGGCGATGCCGGACAGCGTCGCGGCCAAGATCAAGGCCGCCGACTAGGCCCGGCACCTCCCGTGGTGAATTCACCGCGGGGAGTGCTGGATCAACGCGGGACCGTGTTGTTCTTGTGACCTGTGGGGCGGCGGTCTCACGAACCGCGCAGCGCGTCGGCCAGCCGCACGCGTGCGCCGGTGCGGACCACGCCGTTGCGGTAGAGCCGCCCGGCCAACCACACCAGCAGCGGTACGGCGGCCACCGCGAGGCCGAGCGCGGCCGCCACCTGCCACCACGGCACGGAGCCCATGGCCAGCCGCATCGGCATCAGCGTCGGGGAGAACACCGGGACCAGGCTGAGCCCGGCCACCACCGGGTTGGTCGGGTTCGTGGGCAGGACGGAGATGCCCACGACGTAGCCCACCACGAGGAACATCGTCGCCGGGGCGGTGACGCCGCCGACGTCCTCCTGCCGCGACACCAGCGCGCCGAAACCGGCGAAGACGAGCGCGTAGAGGGTGAAGCCGAGCACGAACCAGACCACCAGCCAGCCCACGACACCGGCGGTCGCCCCGAACGACAGGTCCAGGGATCCGGTGAGCTGGCCGGCGACGACACCGGCGACCGCCACCAGAGCCACCTGGAGCAGCCCCACGAGCCCGATGCCCAGCACCTTGCCGGCCATGAGCTGCCAGGGCCGGACGGTCGACAGGAGCAGCTCGACCACCCGGCTGGACTTCTCCTCCACCACCCCCTGGGCGACGCTCGCTCCCGTGGCCAGCAGCGCGAGGTAGATGAGGATGCCGGCAACGCTGCCCACGGCGAGCCGTTGCGCGTCGAAGGCGGCTGCGGGCTGGAGCGCGGTGACCTGCACGGAGGCATGCGCGACCGCTTGTGAGACGCGCGCGGGATCCCCGCCGAGCCTGACGATCTCCCGGTTGAGCACCGCCCGCCCGGCGGCCGCGGTGAGCAGCGCCCGCAGGTTCTCGCCGAGCTTCTCCTTCACCACCACGTGCAGGCCGGACGCGTCGGCGCGGGTGACCAGGGCGTCGAGCCTGCCGTCGGCGACCATCCGGCGTCCGCGGGGTACGTCGGGCACCGCGACCGGCTCGACCGCGGTGCCGGGACCCGAGCCCAGGGCGCGGACCTGCGGGGCGAGCGCGGCACCGACGTAGCCCACGCGGTCGGGGCTGCCGCCGCCGGCCAGCCTCATCCCGACGGCGAAACCGACCACGAGCAGCACCATGATGCCGGTGGTGATCCGGTACGCCCGGGACCGCAGGCGGGTGCGCACCTCGCGCTCGGCGACCAGCCGCACCGCCTGACTGCTGCCCAGGCCGGTCGCGCCGGTGCTCATCGGCCGGTCCCCACGACGTGGCGGAACAGCTCGGTCAGGGGCGGTCGTCGCGGGGTGAACTCGCGCACCGGCCCGGCCGCGAGCGCCGCGTGCAGCAGCAGCTGGTCGTCGACGTCCGCGTCCAGGCGGACCACCAGGCGGCCGCCCTCGGTGCCCACCACGGTGGCGCCGGCCACCTGGCCCACCCAGCTCGGGTCCGCACCGGGCACGTGGACGAGCAACCTCGGGCGCGCCGCCGGCCTGGAGCTCGCCGACCGTCCCGCAGGCCACCAGGCGGCCCGCCCGGACGATGCCGACCCGGTCGCAGATGCGCTCCACGAGGTCGAGCTGGTGGCTGGAGAACAGCACCGGCACGCCCGCGGCGGCCCGCTCGCGCAGCACCTGGCTCATCACCTCCACGGCGACCGGGTCGAGCCCGGAGAACGGCTCGTCGAGGACCAGCACCGCCGGGTCGTGCACCAGCGCGGCGGCGAGCTGGACACGCTGCTGGTTGCCGAGGCTGAGCTTCTCCACCTCGTCGTCGAGCCGGTCCACGACCCCGAGCCGTTCGGTCCAGCTTCGGGTGCGCTCGCGCGCCTGTCCGGCCGCCAGCCCGTGCAGCCGGGCCAGGTAGGTCAGCTGCTCGCCGACCTTCATCTTCGGGTAGAGGCCGCGCTCCTCGGGCATGTAGCCGAACTGCCTGCGGGTCTCGAACGTCACCGGCCGGCCCTGCCAGCGGACCTGTCCGCGGTCGGCGAGCAGCACCCCGAGCGCGATGCGCATGGCGGTGGTCTTGCCGGCACCGTTGCTGCCCACGAAGCCGAAGATCTCCCCGGCGCGGATGTCGAAGGTCAGGTCGTCGAGTGCGAGCACCTCGCCGTACCTCTTGCAGAGGCCGTCGAGCTCGAGCCGGTCGGCGGGCATGGACCTCAGGTTATCGGTCCGCCGGCGTCTCGTTGCGGACTCAGCGCGGGTCGGCCGGGTGCAGCGCGAGCGCCGAGCGGGACCGCAGGTGCGCCTCGCAGTGGCGCACGAGCTCGTCGTACGCCGGCCTGCCCATCAGCTCCACGAGCTCGGCGGCGTTGGAGACGTAGACCGGCTCCTGCCCCACGTGCGCCTCGGTGTTGCCCGAGCAGTACCAGTCCAGGTCGTGCCCGCCCGGCCCCCAGCCGCGCCGGTCGTACTCGCCGATCGAGACCTCGGTGTACGACGTGCCGTCGGGCCGCTCCACGTCGCGGAACGTGCGCCGGATCGGCAGCTGCCAGCACACGTCGGGCTTCGTACGCAGCGGGTGCTTGTCGAGGCGCAGCGCCAGCGCGTGCAGCGCGCAGCCCTCGCCGCCGGCGAAGCCCGGACGGTTGAGGAAGATGCAGGCCCCGTCGTGCACGGCGGTCTTGCGCTCGCCGTCCTCGTCGGTCTCCACCCAGCCGCCGCCCTGCCCGGCGTCGTGGAGCTGCCAGTGCTCGGGGTCGAGCTGCTCGACGTACTTCTTGACCCGCTTCTCGTCGGCCTTGTCGGAGAAGTGCGCGCCCAGCGTGCAGCAGCCGTCGTGCGGGCGGTCGGCGTAGATGCCCTGGCAGCCCTGCCCGAAGATGCACATCCAGTTGGACGTCAGCCAGGTCAGGTCGCAGCGGTACACCTGCGCCTCGTCGGCGGGATCGATGAACTCCACCCAGGCGCGCGGGAACACGAGGTCGACTTCGGGCACGGCGGTCAGCCTACGTCGCTGGAGTAGGTTGCCCTTATGCGGTTGGGCGTTCTGGACATCGGGTCGAACACCGGGCACCTGCTGGTGGTCGACGCCCACGGTGGTGCGGCGCCGATGCCGGCGTACTCCCACAAGGAGCCGCTGCGGCTCGCCGAGCACCTCGACGCGCACGGGGCGGTGGGGCCGATGGGTGTCGAGGCGCTCACCCGGTTCGTGGCCTCGGCCCAGCAGGTCGCCGAGGACAAGGGCTGCGAGGAGATGAGCGGGTTCGCCACCTCGGCGGTGCGCGACGCCGCCAACAGCGACGAGGTCCTCAGCCACGTGCGCGCGGAGACCGGCGTCGACATCGAGGTGCTCCCGGGTGAGGACGAGGCCCGACTGACCTTCCTCGCCGTACGCCGTTGGTTCGGCTGGTCCTCCGGGCGCCTGGCCGTCTTCGACATCGGCGGCGGATCGCTGGAGATGGGAGTGGGCGCCGACGAGGCTCCCGACGTGGCGCAGTCCCTGCCGCTGGGGGCGGGACGGCTCACCCGCGAGTGGCTGGCCGGCGGTGTCACGGAGGAGGCGGTGCGGACCCTGCGCAAGCACGTGCGCGCCACGATCGCCCGCGACGCCGGGGCGCTCCTGCGGGGCGGGACGCCGGACCACGCGGTCGCGACGTCCAAGACGTTCCGGTCCCTGGCCCGGGTCTGCGGTGCGGCACCCTCGGGCGAGGGGCTGCGGGTGCGACGGGTGCTGCCGGCCGACGTCCTGCGTGCCACGCTGCCGAAGCTCGAGGCGATGACCCCCGAGGAGATCGCGGGGCTGCCCGGGGTGTCCGCGAGCCGGTCCCACCAGCTGCTCGCCGGCGCGCTGGTCGCCGACGCGGTCATGGACGTGTTCGGGCTGTCCGAGCTGGAGATCTGCCCTTGGGCGCTGCGCGAGGGCATCATCCTCGAGCGCCTGGACCGGATGAGCGTCCTGGCCGGCCGGCACCACCGCGCTCGCTAGGCTGGCCGGGTGATCGCCCTGTCCACCGCCTCGGTCTACCCCGAGTCGACGGCGAACGGGTTCGAGCTGGCGTCGCGACTGGGCTACGACGCCGTCGAGGTGATGGTCGGCATCGACCCGATCAGCCAGGAGGTCGACGCGGTCCGGCACCTGGCGGCCCACCACGAGATCCCGATCTGCGCGGTGCACGCGCCGTGCCTGCTGATCACCCAGCGGGTCTGGGGCACCGAGCCGTGGGGCAAGCTGGAGAGGAGCGCGGAGATGGCGCGCGCGGTGGGCGCCGACGTGGTCGTCGTGCATCCGCCGTTCCGCTGGCAGCGGGAGTACGCCCGCACGTTCGTGCAGGGCATCGCCGAGCTCGAGGAGCGCACCGGTGTCGCGTTCGCGGTGGAGAACATGTACCCCTGGCGGGCCTCGCGCCGGGAGATGCAGGCCTACGCGCCCGGCTGGGACCCGTCCGCGCACGACTACGCCAACACGACGATCGACCTGTCCCACTCGGCCGTGGCGCGCACCGACCCGGTGGCGATGGCGCACCGGCTCGGGCAGCGGCTGCGGCACATCCACATGACCGACGGCACCGACTCGGCCAAGGACGAGCACCTGGTCCCGGGCCGGGGCACCCAGCCGGTGGCCGAGCTGCTCGAGCACCTCGCGGGGGTGGACTTCGGGGGCCATATCGTGCTCGAGATCAACACCCGCAAGGCCGGCAGCCGTGAGGCGCGCGAGCTCGACCTCGTCGAGGCGCTCGCCTACACCCGGCTCCACTTCTCCTCGGCCCCCGACCCCCGCTGACGGCACCGCCACGGGGTCACCAGCGTCCGACCCGCCGGTGAGGAGAGGCAACAGGTGACCCCTCGGCCAAAGGGGTCTTTCGTCGGTTGACCGCGGCGTCCTCGGGCGCGCACATTCGGCACATGGCGGGCAACCCGGTCGCGGTGACGGTGCAGGACCTCGTCGTTCGGCGCGGTCGCACGCTGGCCCTGGACGGCGTCAGCTGCTCCGTCGTACCCGGCCAGGTCACCGGCCTGCTCGGCCCCTCAGGCGGCGGCAAGAGCACGCTGATGCGCGCCGTCGTCGGTGTCCAGGTGCTCACCTCCGGCACCGTCACCGTGCTCGGCCTGCCGGGGGGACACCCGGCGCTGCGGCGCAGGATCGGCTACGTCACCCAGGCGCCGAGCATCTACGACGACCTGACCGTCGCCGAGAACCTCACCTTCTTCGCACGGGTGCTCGGCGTGCCGCGCAGCGAGGTGGACCGGTGCGTCGTGGCGGTGGACCTGCAGGGCCGGCGCGACCAGGTGGTGTCCCGGCTCTCCGGCGGCGAGCGCTCGCGCGCCTCCCTCGCGGTGGCGCTGCTCGGCGAACCCGCCCTGCTGGTCCTGGACGAGCCGACCGTGGGGCTCGATCCGGTGCTGCGCCGCGACCTGTGGGAGATGTTCCATCGGCTGGCCGACGCGGGCTCCACCGTTCTGGTCTCCAGCCACGTCATGGACGAGGCGGAGCGGTGCGACCGCCTCCTGCTGCTGCGCGAGGGCCGCCTGCTGGCCGAGGAGACCCCGGCGGGCCTGCTCGCGACCACCGGCACGCCCGACGTGGAGTCGGCGTTCCTCGCGCTGGTCGAGCGCGCCCCCGACCGTACGACGGACCTCCCCACCGGCCGCCACCGCCGGGTGCCCCGGGACCTGTCGTGAGCCCGCGGATCACGGCGGCGGTGACCGTCCGGGTGCTGACGCAGCTGCGCCGCGACCACCGCACGGTGGCGTTGCTGCTGGCGGTGCCGGCGCTGATGCTCGTGCTGCTGTGGTGGATGTTCCACGGCACCGGCGCGGGCACCGGCTTCGAGCGGCTCGGCCCCCCGCTGCTGGCACTGATCCCGTTCATCGTGATGTTCCTCGTCACGTCGGTCACCATGCTGCGCGAACGCTCCTCCGGCACGCTGGAGCGGCTGCTGGCCATGCCGACCGGGCGCCTGGACCTGCTCGCCGGCTACGCGGTCGCCTTCGGCCTCGCGGCCGCGGTGCAGTCGACGCTCGCGGTGGTGCTCTGCGTGTGGGCGCTGGGCCTCACCGTCGCCGGCCCGGTCGGTCTCCTCGTCGTGGTCGCGGTGGCCGACGCCGTGCTCGGCACCGCGCTCGGCCTGTTCGTCTCGGCCTTCGCGCGCACGGAGTTCCAGGCGGTGCAGTTCATGCCGGCACTGGTCATCCCGCAGATCCTGCTGTGCGGGCTCTTCCTGCCGCGCGACGCCCTGCCGCCGGTGCTCGAGGCGATCTCCGACGTGCTGCCGCTGTCCTACGCGGTCGACGCGATGACCAGCGTGGCGACCACGAGCGGGCTCGAGGCAGCGCTGTGGCAGGACCTGGCGGTGGTGCTCGGCTTCGCCCTCGCCGGACTGGCGTTGGGGGCCGCCACGCTGCGTCGACGCACGGCGTAGCCTGACCCTGCGTGCTGTCATGAGGCAGCCGTGGACGAAGTGGAGGAGCCAGGTGCTACGGCAGCCGCTGCTGTTGCTCGCGCGCAGCGACAAGGTGAAGAACCTCGTCACGTCGATGCCCGTCTCCAGCGGCATCGTCAGTCGCTACGTGCCCGGTGAGAGCACCGAGGAGGCGGTGGCGGCGTCCGGGACGCTCATCGACTCCGGCCTGCACGTGACCCTCGACTTCCTCGGCGAGGACACCCTGGACCGGGCGCAGGCCGACGCCACCGTGGACGCCTACGTCGGGCTGCTCGAGGGGCTCGCGGAACACGGACTGGCGCGCAACGCCGAGGTGTCGGTGAAGCTGTCCGCGGTCGGGCAGGCGCTGCCCGGCGACGGCGAGAAGATCGCCCTCGAGAACGCCCGCACCGTCTGCCGCGCGGCCCGCAACGCGGGCACCACCGTGACGCTGGACATGGAGGACCACACCACCACCGACTCGACGCTGGGCGTGCTGCGCGAGCTGCGCAAGGACTTCCCGGAGACGGGCGCGGTGCTGCAGGCCTATCTGCGGCGCACCGAGGCCGACTGCCGCGACCTGGCCTACGAGGGGTCGCGGGTGCGGCTGTGCAAGGGCGCCTACAACGAGCCGGAGTCGGTGGCCTTCCAGGACCGCCACGAGGTGGACAAGTCCTACGTGCGCTGCCTGAAGGTGCTCATGGCCGGCCAGGGGTACCCGATGGTGGCCTCCCACGACCCGCGCATGATCGACATCGCCGGGGCGCTGGCCACCCGTCACGGACGGGCACAGGGCAGCTACGAGTACCAGATGCTCTTCGGCATCCGCCCCGACGAGCAGCGCCGGCTGGCCGAGGCGGGGGAGAAGGTGCGCGTGTACCTGCCCTACGGCCAGGAGTGGTACGGCTACCTCATGCGCCGCCTCGCGGAGCGGCCGAGCAACCTGACATTCTTCCTGCGGTCCCTGGTCTCGAAGAAGTAGAGGTGGCCGACATGGCACAGGGCGCACGGGTGGCGATCATCGGCGCCGGGGTGATGGGCGAGACGCTGCTGTCCGGGCTGGTGCGCGCCGGCCGCCGGGTGGAGGACCTGCTCGTCGGGGAGAAGCGGCGCGAGCGGGCGCACGAGCTCACCGAGCGGTACGGCGTCGCCGTGGTCTCCAACGGGGAGGCAGCCGAGAAGTCCGACACCCTGGTGCTGGTGGTCAAGCCGCAGGACATGGGCGACCTGCTCGAGGAGCTCGAACCGGTGATCCGTCCCGGCCAGCTCGTCGTGTCGCTGGCCGCCGGCATCACCACCGGGTTCATCGAGGCCCGGCTGCCCGACGGCGTCGCGGTCGTCCGGGTCATGCCCAACACGCCGGCGATGGTCGACGAGGGGATGGCGGCGATCTCGCGCGGCTCGCACTGCGACGAGTCGCACCTGCTCGAGGCCGAGTCGCTGCTGGAGTCGGTCGGCCGGGTGGTCCGCGTGCCCGAGAAGCAGCAGGACGCGGTGACCGCGATCAGCGGCTCCGGGCCGGCTTACCTCTTCTTCGTCGTGGAGGCGATGATCGAGGCCGGCGTGCACCTGGGGTTGCCGCGCTCGACGGCGTCCGAGCTCGTGGTGCAGACCGTGGTCGGCTCGGCCAAGCTGCTGCGCGAGACCGGCGAGCACCCCGTGGTCCTGCGCGAGCGGGTGACCTCGCCCGGGGGCACGACCGCCGCGGCGATCCGCGAGCTCGAGGACCACAAGGTGCGCGCCGCCTTCCTGACCGCGCTCGAGGCCGCCCGCGACCGGTCCCGCGCGCTCGCCCAGGGCATGGACTGACCGGGGTGCCGGTTAACACGGTCCCGTGGTGAACGGGCACTCCCCACAGTGATTTCACGACGGGAAGCGCCAGAACAACACGGTCCCGTGTCAAACCGTCGGCCCCGGCGATGCGCCCGTCCGCTGATCGGCGCCGCGACCGGAGGGGTAGTGTCGCGGTTATGTCAGGAGCCGCCTGCGTCGTGTTCGACTCGTCGCTGACCGACTACGACTTCGGGTCCGCGCACCCGATGGCGCCGATCCGGGTCGACCTCACGATGCGCCTCGCCGACGAGCTCGGCGTGCTGGCCGTCGGGGGCGGTGCCGGCCTGCCGCGCGTGCCGGCCCCGGTGGCGTCCGACGACCTGGTCGCGACGGTGCACGAGGCCGGCTTCATCGAAGCGGTGCAGAAGGTCAGCCGGGACCCGCACCTCGTCGACGAGGAGCATGGTCTCGGCACGGCCGACGACCCGGTGTTCGAAGGCATGCACCGCGCGTCGGCGCACATCGTGGGGGCCAGCGTGGAGGCGGCCCGCCGGGTGTGGTCGGGGGAGACCCTGCACGCGGCGAACATCTCCGGGGGCCTGCACCACGCGATGCCGGGCAAGGCGAGCGGGTTCTGCGTCTACAACGACGTCGCGGTCGCGATCCGCTGGCTGCTGGACCAGGGCGCGCAACGGGTGGCGTATGTCGACGTCGACGTGCACCACGGCGACGGCGTGGAGGCGGTCTTCTACGACGACCCGCGCGTGCTCACGATCAGCCTGCACGAGACCGGGCAGATGCTGTTCCCCGGCACCGGGTTCCCCAACGACACCGGGGGTCCGAACGCCCCGGGCAGCGCGGTCAACGTGGCGCTGCCGCCGGGCACGTCCGACGCGGGCTGGCTGCGCGCGTTCCACGCCGTTGTGCCGCCGCTGGTCCGCGAGTTCGCCCCCGACATCCTCGTCACCCAGCAGGGCTGCGACTCGCACATCGAGGACCCGCTCGCGCACATGATGCTGACCATCGACGGGCAGCGCGCGTCCTACCTGGCGCTGCACGAGCTCGCGCACGAGGTGTGCGGCGGCAGGTGGGTGGCGACCGGTGGCGGCGGCTACGCCGTGGTGGACGTCGTACCCCGCGCCTGGAGCCACCTGCTGGCGGTCGTGTCCGGCACCCCCCTCGACCCGATGACACCCACGCCCGAGGGGTGGCGAGAGCACGTCCAGATCGCGCTGGGGCGTACGGCGCCGTTCCGGATGACCGACGGACGCGCGCCGGTCTACCGCGACTGGAGCCAGGGCTACGACCCCGGTACGTGGCTGGACCGGGCCATCAACGCCACCCGTGAGGCGGCGTTCCCGCTCAACGGCCTGGACCACCTGCCCTGAGCGCGGCCCCGACCAGACCGGCTGTGTCGCGCGTGGAGGACCGGGTAAGGGTCAAGTGTCCACGCCGGCCTGTCGGTAAAAAAACAGGACAAAACGCAACCCCTTCCTCACCGGTCACACTAGGCTCTATTCTCACGGAAGCACATACGAAGGGTCTCCGGTGGGGAAGCCGGGGGGCGAATGTGCGTCGAAAGAGCGGTGCATGATGGCCTCGAACAACTCCGGAGACAACATCTCTGAGGTGAAGTTCCTGACCGTGGCGGAAGTCGCGACGGTCATGCGCGTCTCCAAGATGACGGTCTACCGTCTGGTCCACTCCGGCGAGCTCCCGGCGGTGCGCGTCGGTCGCTCGTTCCGTGTCCCCGAGGACGCGGTCAACGAGTACCTCCGCAAGAGCTACTTCCAGACCGGCTGAGGCGCGCGGACCGAGCTGCACGAGGCAGCCACTCGCTCCGGCGGGTGGCTGCCTTGCTGTGGGCGGTGCTCGGCACGACTCGGCAAGGCTTGGACGCGCAGAAGCCCTGGGCGCGTTGCCCAGGGCTTCTGCGTCGGGGAGCTCAGAACTTCATGAACTCCGCGGCGACCACCCACTCGCCGTAGCGGTCGGGGAAGGCGCCGATCCCGATCCGTCGGGGGTAGCGGCTCAGCAGCACGTGCCGGTGCTCGGGGGAGTGCATCCACAGGTAGACCAGGTGCTTGGGGCTGATCGCCCCGCGCCCGAGGGTCTCGCCGGCGTAGTAGGCGTTGCAGCGGTCCAGGACCGAGGTCATCGACTGGTGGAAGAACTGGTCGGTGCTGGCGAGGTACTTGCCCCACTGCTCGGCCACCGACTCGGTGCAGGCGGCCAGCCGCAGCTTCGGCAGGCCGTGGTGGGAGCGCCGTACGTTGACCCAGTACTGCACCCGGCGCTCGTAGGTGCTGGTGGCCATCGCCGGCGCCAACGCCGTCGAGCTGGCCGTCACCGCCTCGGCAGGACTGCTGCTGACGGTGGCCACCCCTCCCAAGGTGGCCACCGTCAGCGCGAGCGCGGCGAGGGCGTGGCGTGCAGGGCGCAAAGCGTTCCGAATGCTCATCATCAAGGCCCCTCCCAAAGGCCTCAGTGACTGCTGTCGTCGGGCGGCCCCCTCCCAAGGAGCCGTACAAGCACTAGGGGCATCGGCGTCCGGAAACCCCGACTTGAGGGGCACGGGGGAATTTCTCGAAGTTTCGCCCGTGTCGCGCCGCTCACAGCGGCGGGCGGCGACGGCTCCCCGCGTTTCGCCGTGGCGGGCCGGCCCTATACGCTGGGGTACTCATGCTGTGCGCGCGTCCCGCCGCACGGCGTCCAGACGTCTCAGGTCCCGGGAAGGTCCGCAGTGGGTTCTGTCATCAAGAAGCGCCGCAAGCGCATGGCGAAGAAGAAGCACCGCAAGCTGCTCAAGAAGACGCGCATCCAGCGTCGCCGCCAGGGCAAGTAACCCGGCGCGACCACCCGGCCGGTAGCTCGCCATGGGACGCGTGGTTCTCGTCACCGGGGTCTCCCACGACCTCGGCGCCAGTTTCGCGCGCGCCCTTGTCGCCGAGCCCTCGATCGACCGGGTGGTCGGCGTCGACGTGGTGCCGCCCCGCGGAGACATGGGCGACGTCGGCTTCGTCCGCGCCGACATCCGCAACCCGGTGATCGCCAAGGTCATCGCCGGACGCGAGGTGGACACGGTGGTGCATATGAGCGTGCACGCGACCGTCGGCGGTCCCGGCCGCTCCTCGATGAAGGAGCACAACGTCATCGGCACCATGCAGCTGCTCGCCGCGTGCCAGAAGGCGCCCGGCCTCGAGCGGCTGGTGGTGAAGTCCTCCACCGCCGTCTACGGCTCCTCGCCGCGCGACCCGGCGATGTTCCCCGAGGACATGCCGGCCAAGCGGATGCCCCGGTCGGGCTTCGCCAAGGACATGCTGGAGGTCGAGGGCTACGTCCGCGGCTTCGCCCGCCGTCGCCCCGACGTGGCGGTCACCATGCTCCGCGCGGCGAACACCGTCGGTCCGCGCGTGGACTCGCCGTTGACCCAGTACTTCCGGCTCCCCGTGGTCCCGACCGTCCTCGGGTACGACGCGCGTTTGCAGTTCCTGCACGAGAGCGACCTGCTCGCTGCGCTGCGCCATGCCACGCTCGACGGTGCGCACGGCACCTTCAACGTGGCCGGCGAGGGCGTGCTGATGCTCTCCCAGGCGGTGCGGCGGCTCGGCCGCCCCACGGTCGCGGTGCCGTCGTTCACGCTGGGCTCGCTGGGTCCGATGCTGCGACCCGCGGGGCTGCCCGGCCTCACGCCCGAGCTCGTCGGCCTGCTGTGCTACGGACGCGGGGTGGACACCACCCGCATGCGGTCGGTCCTCGGCTTCGTGCCGGAGCGCACCTCCGCCGAGGCGTTCGCCGACTTCGCCCGCACCGTCGCGCCCGGACTCCTCCCGAGCCCGGCCTCCGCCGCTGCTGCCGCCCTGGGAGGTATCCATGCCTGACGCCGAGGTGATCCCGCTGGGCACGCGGGGCAAACCCGGTCGCGGGACCAACCGGAAGCCGTCATCGGCCGCCCGGGACCTCGCCGGCGCGTCGTCCGCGCGCGCCAAGACCGCGCGCCGGCCCGCCCCGCGGCCCGAGGGCACCGACGACACCGAGGCGCGCGACGCGCGCCCCGGACAGGGTGCTGGTCCGGACGCCGTCGGCTCCGAGGCCGGCGACGCCTCCGCGACCCCGGGAGTGCCCGCGACCCCCGGCGCCCCCGCGGCCGAGGTTCCGGCGACGCCGGGGCGCGCCACGACCGGCGACCGTGCGACCGGTGAGTGGGCGACCGGTGAGTGGACACGCGGGGACCGGACCCGCGCTCGCGCGGACCGGCCCACCGACGGCATCCCGGTGAGCGACTGGCTGCACGCGCTCTCCGCCGCGGCCGTGGAGGTGTTCGGGGACGACGGCGAGCAGCGGCTCGCCGAGCTGCTCTCGTTCCTGCGCCGCCGGGTGACCGGCGACTACGCCGTCGACGAGTACGGCTTCGACGCCGAGATCACCGAGCGGTTCTTCCTCTCAGCGGTCCGGCCGATCGCCGAGAAGTGGTTCCGCGTCGAGGTGCGCGGTGTGGAGAACATCCCCGCCGACGGCGGTGCGCTCATCGTCTCGAACCACTCCGGCACCATCCCGATCGACGCGCTCGTCACCATGTTCTCCGTGCACGACCGGACGGGCCGGCACCTGCGCCCGCTCGGTGCGGACCTGGTGTTCCGGCTGCCGTTCGTGGGCGAGCTGGCGCGCAAGGGCGGGGCCACGCTGGCCTGCAACCAGGACGCCACCCGGATGCTCAGCCGCGGCGAGCTGGTGGGTGTCTGGCCGGAGGGATTCAAGGGTATCGGCAAGCCGTACTCCGAGCGCTACAAGCTCCAGCGGTTCGGACGGGGCGGGTTCGTCTCCGCCGCCGTGCGCACCGGGGTGCCGATCGTCCCCTGCTCGGTGGTCGGGGCGGAGGAGATCTATCCGCTCGTCGGCAACGTCCCGGCGCTGGCCCGGTTGCTGGGCCTGCCCTACATCCCGATCACCCCGTTCTTCCCGCTGCTCGGCCCGCTCGGCCTGGTGCCGCTGCCGTCGAAGTGGGTGATCGAGTTCGGTGAGCCCATCCGCACCGACTCCTACGACGAGGGCGCCGCCGACGACCCGATGCTGGTCTTCAACGTCACCGACCAGGTGCGCGAGACCATCCAGCAGACGCTCTACACGCTGCTCATGCAGCGCCGCTCGGTCTTCTACTGACCCCACGGCCCGGCGCGACGAACAGCGCCCGGGGACGGGACCGGCTGGCACCGGCCAGGGCAGCCTCGGGCGGTCAGGGCAGCGGGTTGCTCGTCGGGTCCGGCAGCAGTGTCTCCACCGCACCACCCAGCCCGTCGGTCAGGTGGGTGACCGTGCCGTTCAGCGTGTTGCCGAGGTCCGGCGACGTCGTGGTGGGGGTGTCGGTGCCCGGTAGCCCCGGCAGGCTGAGGCCCGTGGACGGGGAGGCGGAGGGCTGGGGTGCCGGGGAGGTGCTCGTCCGCGACCCCGACGGTGCGGCGGAGGGCGCGGCGGTGAGGCCGGTGGCCGGCTTGGTGACCGCCCGCTTGTCCACCACCACCGGGTGGCTGTTGTCGAGTGTCGAGGGGTCGACGTTGTGGAGCGCGTTGCGCACCTCGGCCGCGGCCAGGAACACCGGCGGCACGTCGAGGTCGGGGAGGTTCGTGGCGCACGACGGGCACAGGTCACGGGCCTGGGCGTCGATGGCGCTGAGGGCGCTGGCCGCGGCGGCCAGGTCGTCCTGGCTGTCCGGCGGTGCGGTGCGGGCGAGGTTCTGGAGGGTGACGAGCGACTGGGCGGCGAACTGTCGCAGGCCGGTGAGCGTGGCCGGGTCGCGGTTCTCCTGGAAGGCGGCCACCAGCAGGGCGGCGCCCTCCTGGGCCTGGGTGGTGAAGTCGTCGATGGTCTGCGGAAGCTGCGGCAGTCCGGTCGCGGGCTGGGTGGCGAGCAGGCCACGGGCCTCGGTGAGACGGTCGCCGGCCTGCTGGAGCAGGTCACGGCCCTTGCCCTCCGAGCTGGCGGACAGCCCGGCCTGCGCGTGCTCGATGCCGCGCTTGATCGGGTAGAGCGCCTCGCCGGGCAAGGCGTGCTGGGCTGCGGTGGCCATGCCGGCGCTGCCGCCCACGAGCACGGCGACGGTGGCCGCGGCCACCAGCCGCCGTTCCCGGCGACCCTGCGGCCGGGTCGGCAGCACGAGCGAGGCGGTGTCCGCGCTGAGTGCGGTCTCGGCCTCCGCGAGCAGCCGGGCCCGCAGGTCCGCGGCGAACTCCGGGCGCGGCGTCGGCGCCTCGTGCGCGCGCAGTGCGGTCACCACGCCGGCGAGCTCGCTGAGCTCGGCGTCGCGCGGCTCGACCCTGCGGTCGAGGACGGTGGCGAATTCCTCGGCGCGCCGTCGCGCACGGAAGACGGAGGTCATCGCAGTCGTCCTGTCTGGTGCGGAAGGTCTGACACCAGCGTCAACGAGGGACCGGTCCGGGAGGTTACGGCGGGCGCGGGCGCGGGCGCGGTCAGGGGGACGGGGCGCGGCGTCATCGCAGGCCCTCCGGGAGCAGCTTGGCGAGGTTGCGCACGCCGCGCAGCTGCAGCTGCTTGACCGCGCCGTCGCTGCGTCCGAGCGCCTTGGCGGTCTCCGCGATCGACATGCCCTGGAGGAAGCGCATGATCAGGCACTCCTGCTGCTCGGCGGGCAGCTCCTTGAGGGCGGCGAGCAGCGCGTCGTTGGTCAGTGCGGCGAGCACCTCGGTCTCCGGTCCGTCCGTGGGCGAGTCGTGCGGACTCATGTCCTCGGTGGCGTACTCCAGGCGGGTCCGGCCGGCCTTGTAGTGGTCCGCGGTCAGGTTGCGGGCGATGGTCATCAGCCAGGCGCCGAAGTCCTTGCCCTGCCAGCGGAAGGAGCTCATGCTCCGCAGCGCGCGGAAGAAGGTCTCGGACATCAGGTCCTCGGCCACCGCCACCGAGCCGACCCGGTAGTAGAGGAACCGGTAGACAGCCGTCTGGTAGTGGTCGTAGAGCAGCCCGAACGCCTCCGTGTCGCCGTTGCGGGCCAGCTCGACGAGGGCGATGAGCCGGTTTCCCTCGGCCTCGTCCTCCTCCGAGGACGCCGCGGGGCCGTCGTCCCGGGGCGGCGTGCCGGCCGGCCGGGAGTCCACGTGGACCGCCTCGGACAGCAGCCATGACCCCCGCTCGGGGGACGCGCCCGCGGCGGCGTACGACGGGGACAGGGCCACCGAGAGTCCGATCTGCTCGGCGAGTGCCCGGCGGAGGGCTGCGAAGCCGCGCCTGAGTTCCTCGTCGCGCGTGAACATCGAACTCCCTCCCCGGCTCGAGGCCAGGCCTTCCCCGGACCCGAGAAAGGGTAGGTCGGTTCGCGCCGTTTGTGAACAGGTTCTGTAACTGCGAGTTGCAGGTACCGGGTGTGTCTCCTGTCACAGCGCGGTATGCCCCGAGCCGGTAGCGGACAAACCTCTCAGTCAGGTCATCTTGCGGCGGAGCGCCAGCCCCGCCGCGACGCTGCCGGTCGCCGCGCCGCCGACTGCGGCGGCGAGCAGTCCCGCGCGGGCGGCCTTGCGCCCGGTGCGGTAGTCGCGGATCCGCCAGCCGTGGGCCTTGGCGTGGTCGCGCAGCTTGGCGTCGGGGTTGATCACGCACGGGTCGCCGACCAGGCTCAGCATCGGCAGGTCGTTGTAGGAGTCGGAGTAGGCCGAGCACCGCGCGAGGTCGAGCCCCTCGCGCTCGGCGAGCGCCTTGACCGCCTCGGCCTTGGCCGGACCGTGGAGCATCTCCCCGACGAGGCGCCCGGTGTAGACGCCGCCCACGTGCTCGGAGACCGTGCCGAGCGCCCCGGTGAGACCCAGCCGCCGCGAGATGATGGTGGCGATCTCGACCGGAGCGGCCGTGACCAGCCAGACGCGTTGTCCCTGGTCGCGGTGCAGCTGGGCCAGCGCCCGGGTCCCCGGCCAGATCCGGTGCGCCATCGCCTCGTCGAAGATCTGCTCGCTCAGGGCCTCGAGCTCGTCGACGCGGTGCCCCTTGATGAACTCCAGTGCCGAGGCGCGCGCCTCGGCCATGTGCTCGGGGTCCTCCACGCCGAGGGCACGGAACTTCGCCTGCTTCCACGCGAAGCTCAGGATGTCGCGGGTGGTGAAGAAGTCGCGCCGGTACAGCCCCCGGGCGAGGTGGAAGATCGAGGCGCCCTGCATGACGGTGTTGTCCACGTCGAAGAAGGCCGCCGCCGTGGTGTCCGCCGGCGGAGCCGGCACCAGCTCGATCTCGGTCGCTCGCCGTCGCCGCTGCTGCTGCCGCCTCGCCGGCCAGCACGGAGCGGCTGCGCAGCTCCGGGACGCGTCGGGTGCTGGCTCGGCGGCGGGACTTCACACTCGAACCCTAGTGGGCACCGGTGCGTTGCGCCGGTATGTGCGAGACTCGCGCCCGTGACCACGCACCTCACCGAGCTGCTCTCCCGGGCCGCCGCGGAGAGTCCGGGCCGGGTCGCCCTCAGCGAGGTCTCGTCCGGGCGTCGCCTCAGCTGGGCCGAGCTGGACGCGCAGGTCGAGCAGATGGCGCAGGGCCTGGACGCCCTGGGGATGGTGGCCGGCTACCGGGTGGTGCTGGCGATGAGCAACCGTGCCGAGTTCGTGGTGGCCTACCTGGGCGCGCTGCGGGCGGGTCTGGTCGCGGTGCCGGTGAACCCGCGTTCGGCGACCGGGGAGACGGTGCGCATCATCGCCGACTGCGGAGCCCGGCTGGTGCTCGCCGACCCCGGGACGGTCGCCACGGTGCGGCAGGCCGTGGCCGGGCTCGAGGACGCGCTGGTCGGCGCCGACGAGGAGCTGCGTCGGCGTGCGGTCGTGCCCCGGGTGGCCGTGGTCGGGGCGCCGGCGCTGCCAGGCGAGATCCGGTACGACGACCTCCTGGCCGCCGCGACGGGGCAGGAGGTGCCCGTGCCGGCGGACCCGGAGTCGCTGGCGGTGCTGCTCTACACGAGCGGCACGTCCGCACGGCCGCGCGCGGCCATGCTCAGCCACCGGGCGCTGCTGGCCAACATCGAGCAGGTCGCCGCGACCGACCCGCCGATGGTCACCGGCGACGACGTGGTGCTGGGAATGCTTCCGCTCTTCCACGTCTACGGGTTGAACGCGATGCTCGGCCAGGTGCTGCGCCAGCAGGCCCGCCTGGTGGTCGTCGACGGCTTCGACGTGCAGCAGTCCCTGGCCGTCGTCGACGACGAGGGCGTGACCGTCGTACCCGCGGCGCCGCCGGTGCTCGTGCACTGGCTGGAGGTCGAGGATCTGCGGGACCGGCTCGCGGGCGTGCGCACGGTGCTGTCCGGGTCGGCCCCGATCGCGCAGGAGGTCGTCGACGCGTTCGTCGCGCGGACCGGCGTGCCGGTGCACCAGGGCTACGGCCTGACCGAGGCGGCGCCGGTCGTGACCTCCACGACCTGCAGCGCCACGGTGAAGCCCGGCTCGGTCGGGCGCCCGCTGCCGGACATCGAGCTCCGGCTGGTCGACGAGCTCGCCCAGCCGCCGGAGGGGTCCGACCCCGGCGAGATCGTGATCCGCGGGGACAACCTGTTCAGCGGCTACTGGCCCGACGGCGCGGACGGTCCGGACGCCGACGGCTGGTACCCCACCGGTGACCTCGGCTTCCTCGACGAGGACGGTGACCTGTTCCTCGTCGACCGGCTCAAGGAGCTGGTCATCGTCTCCGGGTTCAACGTCTACCCCTTCGAGGTCGAGGAGGTCATCGGCGAGCTCGACGGCGTCGCCGACGTGGCCGTCATCGGCGCGCCGAACGAGGAGACCGGCGAGTCCGTGGTCGCCTACGTGACGCAGCGCCCCGGCTCCTCGTACCGGCCCGAGCAGCTCGCCGCGGCCGTCCGCGAGCACTGCGAGGTCCGGCTCGCCCGGTTCAAGCAGCCCCGCGAGGTCCACGTCGTCGACGAGCTGCCGCGCACCGGCACCGGCAAGGTGGCCAAGGGCAGGTTGCGCGCGCGGCGCCGACACCTGAGGCTGTTCGAGTGACCACGCACGGGAAGCCCGGGCCCGTCGAGCTCGGCGAGACCCCGCCGCGCGTGCTGCTCTACAGCCGGCCCGGCTGCCACCTGTGCGACGAGGCCCGGGCCGTGATCGAGGCGGTCTGCGCCGAGCTCGGGGAGCGGTACGACGAGGTGGACATCGACACCTCCGAGGCGCTGACGGCCGACTACGGCGAGCAGATCCCGGTGACCTTCGTCGACGGCCGCCAGCACGACTTCTGGCGGGTCGACCCCGCTCGCTTGCGGGCCGCGCTGCGCGCCTGAGCGCCGCCGGACCGGCCCCGTGTCGGTGATCCGGGTCACGTGTGGTAGGCGTCCGCGCCGCTCGAGTTTGTTCTCACGTTCACAAACTCCTACAGTGATCGTCGCTGCCGGTGCGGGAGCGGCCCGAGACGCGGGCCCTGCGCCCCCGGCGGTGTTCAGGAGAGTCGTGAGCCCAGCACGCAGCGCGCGGAACGGAGCCCCCGCGAACGGGGCCGCCGGGACGACGTCTGCCAAGGTCGGTGACCGGGTGCCCGTCCGGCCGACCGAGCGCGGCATCCCCGAGGCGACGGTGGCGCGGCTGCCGGTCTACCTGCGGGCTTTGATCAGCCTGTCCGAGCGCGGGATCGCGACGTGCTCGAGCGAGGAGCTGGCCACCGCGGCCGGTGTCAACAGCGCCAAGCTCCGCAAGGACCTGTCCTACCTCGGCTCCTACGGCACCCGCGGGGTCGGCTACGACGTGGAGTACCTCCGCTACCAGATCGCCCGGGAGATCGGCGTCACGCAGGACTGGCCGGTCGTGATCATCGGGATCGGAAACCTTGGGCACGCCCTGGCGAACTACGCCGGGTTCTCTTCCCGCGGCTTCCGGATCGTGGCCCTGCTCGACAGCGATCCGGCGCGGCACGGGGAGCGCGTGGGGGAGCTGCGGATCCGCGCCCTGGCCGAGCTCGAGCTGCTCGCGCGCGAGCAGCGGATCGCCATCGGCGTGGTCGCCACCCCCGCCTCGGCCGCCCAGGACGTGTGCGACCGGCTGGTCGCGGTCGGTGTCACGAGCATCTTGAACTTCGCCCCTGCGGTGCTGACCGTCCCCGACGGCGTCGACGTACGCAAGGTCGACCTCTCCATCGAGCTGCAGATCCTCGCCTACCACGAGCAGCGCAAGTCCCTGCTCGGCGAGGCTGCTGCCCTGGACGTCCCGCCGGCCGGACCGGGGGTCGAGGCGCCGGCGGTTCCTCCCACCGTCGAGGCAGCCGTGGCCGGCGGCCCGGACCCGGCGGCCCCGGACGTCCCCGCCCGCCCGAAGGCGGTGGGAGCATGAGCGTGCTGGTGGTGGGTGTCTCCCACAAGACCGCTCCGGTGTCGGTGCTCGAACGGCTCGCGGTCGACCGCGACACCGTCGACAAGCTGGTGCACGAGGTCGCCGCCTCGGACCACGTCCTCGAGGCCACCGCGCTGGCCACCTGCAACCGCATCGAGATCTACGCGGAGGTGGACCGCTTCCACGGCAGCGTGGAGAGCGTGTCGCGGATGCTGTGCGAGCTCGCGGACGAGGACCCCGAAGGCGTGGTGCCGCACCTCTACGTGCACTACGACGACGGGGCGGTCTCGCACCTGTTCAACGTCGCGTCCGGGCTCGACTCCATGGTCGTGGGCGAGGGCCAGATCCTCGGGCAGGCCCGCAACGCGCTGCGCCTCGGCCAGGAGCTGGGCACCCTCGGTCCCGCGCTCAACGCGCTGTTCCAGCAGGCTCTGCGGGTCGGCAAGCGGGTGCACGCCGAGACCGACATCGAGCGGGCCGCGCCGTCGCTGGTGTCGGTGTCGCTCGAGCGCGCGGCCGCCCACGTCGGCCCGCTCGACGGCAAGCGCGTGGTGGTCGTCGGGGCCGGTTCCATGGCCGGGTTGGCCGCCGCCACCGTCTCCCGCGCCGGTGCCGCCGAGATCGTCGTCTCCAGCCGCACCGACGCGCGGGCCCAGCGTCTCGCCGAGCAGTACGGCGGCCGTGCCGTCGCGCTCACCGACGTCGACGTGGAGCTGCGCGAGGCCGACGTGCTGGTCTCCTGCACCGGCGCCACCGGTGTGGTGCTGCCGCTGGCGATGGTCGCCGCCGCGCGCACCGGGGCCACGCACCCGCTGGCGGTCATCGACCTCGCGCTGCCGCACGACGTCGACCCCGCGGTCGCCGAGCTGCCGGACGTGCGGCTCGTGGGGCTGGCCCAGCTGGCCGAGGAGCTGCACGAGGGCGAGGCCGCCTCGGACGTGGCCGCGGTCCGGTCGATCGTCTCCGAGGAGATCGCCGCGTTCCTCGCGGCCCGACGGGCGGCCAGCGTCACGCCCACGGTGGTGGCGCTGCGCACCATGGCGACCGGCGTGGTCGAGGCGGAGATGCAGCGGCTGCTCAGCCGGCTTCCGGACCTCGACGAGGCCGTGGTCGCCGAGGTGGAGCACGCCGTGCGCCGGGTCGCCGACAAGCTGCTCCACCAGCCGACGGTGCGGGTCAAGGAGCTGGCCAACTCCGACGGCGCGGTGTCGTACGCCACCGCGCTCGCCGAGCTGTTCGCCCTGCACCCCGACGCCGTCGACGCCGTGACCCGTGCGGAGGGACCTCGATGAGCACCTCCTCCGGACCCTTGCGCGTCGGCACCCGTGCGTCCGTGCTGGCCCGGACGCAGTCCGGCCAGGTCGCCGACGCGCTGCGCGCCGCCCTCGACCGCGAGGTGGTGCTCGTCGAGGTGTCCACCGAGGGGGACGTGTCCTCCGCCCCGCTGACGTCCTTCGGCGGCACCGGCGTCTTCGTCAGTGCGCTGCGCGAGGCGCTGCTGCGCGGGGACGTCGACGTCGCGGTGCACTCCCTGAAGGACCTGCCCACCTATCCGCAGGACGGCGTCACGCTGGCCGCCGTACCCCTGCGCGAGGACCCCCGGGACGCGGTCGTCGTCCGCGACGGGTTGACGCTCGGGGAGCTGCCGCCGGGCGCCCGCGTCGGCACCGGCTCGCCGCGCCGGGCCGCGCAGATCCACGCCTTGGGCCTGGGTTTCGAGGTGCTGCCGATTCGTGGCAACGTGGACACCAGGATCCGCAAGGTGACCGAGGGCGAGCTCGACGCCGTCGTGCTCGCCCGAGCGGGCATCGCGCGACTGGACCGGCTCGACGAGGTGACGGAGGTGCTGGACCCGCTGCAGATGCTTCCCGCTCCGGGCCAGGGTGCGCTCGGGGTCGAGTGCCGCACCGTGGACACCGCGCTGGTCGAGGAGCTCCGCGAGGCGCTCGAGGACCCGCGGACCCGCACCGCGGTCACGGCCGAGCGAGCCGTGCTGGCCACGCTCGAGGCCGGCTGCGCGGCGCCGCTCGGGACGCTCGCCGAGGTCGCCGAGGGTGACGACGGTGAGGAGCTGTGGGTGCGTGCAGTGGCGCTCTCCCACGACGGCGCGGTCGCGGTACGACGTTCCGCGAACGGGTCGCCGACCGACGCCGCGGGGGTCGGCCGGCGGTTGGCCGAGGAGATGCTGGCCGAGGGTGCGGCCTCGCTCATCGAGGAGCGGGTGTCATGACCCGTGGCCGTACACAGAAGGAGACGGGCCGGTCACGGCCCACCGGAACGAGCAAGAAGGCGACTGTGAGCAAGAGCCCAGTGAAGACCGGAGCCACCACCAGCCGAGGCACCGAGGCGTCGCGCGCCAAGACGCCGGTCGCCACCAGCCGGCCGAGCAGGAGCCCAGTCGCAGCCCGAGAAGCCGCCGGTCGGTTTCGTGTCGTTCGTCGGCAGCGGCCCCGGCGACCCCGAGCTGCTCACCGTCCGCGCCGTCGAGCTGCTGGCGACCGCGGAGGTGGTCGTCACCGAGTCACCCGAGCACGCCGAGCTCGCCGCGCGGTTCGCCCCACAGGCGGAGGTCGTCGACGGCGGGTTCGGCCAGGACGGCCAGCCGCTCACGCACGCCGGTCGGGCGAAGGTCGTGGTGAAGCAGGCCAAGCCCGGGCGCCGGGTGGTGCGGCTGATGGCCGGCGACCCCTTCGTGTACGCCTCGGGCCCCGAGGAGGCGCAGGCGTGCGTCAAGGCCGGGCTCGGGTTCGAGATCGTCCCCGGGCGTCTCCGCGGTCACCGCCGTGCCCGGCCTACGCCGGCGTCCCGCTGACCACCAAGAAGAACCGCGAGGTCGCGGTGGTCAGCTGCGCGGACGCCAAGGTGGACTGGTCGGCGCATGCCGACGACCGGACCCTGGTGCTGCTGTCCGCGGTGAGCGCCATCGGGGACATCGCCAAGGCCCTGATCGCGGCCGGTCGGCCGGAGACCACGCCGGTCGCGATGACCCGGGTCGGCACCACCACCGCGCAGGAGACCGTGGTCTCGACGCTGGCGGAGATCGACGCCGACGCCCGGGCGGCCCGGATGGCGCCGCCGGCGGTGACCGTGGTCGGCGACGTGGTGGATCTGCGCACGACGCTGTCGTGGTTCGAGACCAAGCCGCTGTTCGGCTGGCGGGTGCTGGTGCCGCGCACCAAGGAGCAGGCCGGCTCGCTGTCGGCACGGCTGCGCGGCTTCGGCTCGGTGCCCGAGGAGGTTCCCGACGATCTCGGTGGAGCCGCCGCGCAACCCCCAGCAGATGGACAAGGCGGTCCGGGGGCTGGTCGAGGGGCGCTACGAGTGGATCGCGTTCACCTCGGTCAACGCGGTGCGGGCGGTGCGCGAGAAGTTCGACGAGTACGGTCTCGACGCCCGGGCCTTCTCCGGGCTCAAGATCGCCGCGGTCGGCGAGAAGACCGCCGCGGCCATCGCCGCGTGGGGCCTGCGCGCCGACCTGGTGCCCTCCGGTGAGCAGTCCGCGCGTGGTCTGCTCGAGGACTGGCCGCCGTACGACGAGGTGCTCGACCCGATCAACCGGGTGTTCCTGCCCCGCGCCGACATCGCCACCGAGACCCTGGTCGCGGGACTGGTCGAGCTCGGCTGGGAGGCCGACGACGTCACGGCCTACCGGACCGTGCGTGCGGCCCCGCCGCCGGCGCCGACGCGGGAGGCGATCAAGACCGGCAAGTTCGACGCGGTCGTGTTCACCTCCTCCTCGACGGTGCGCAACCTGGTCGGGATCGCGGGCAAGCCGCACGCCTCCACGGTGATCGCGGTGATCGGGCCCGCGACGGCGAAGACCGCCGAGGAGCACGGCCTGCGCGTCGACGTGATGGCCCCGAAGCCCTCGGTGGAGGCCCTCGTGGACGCGCTGGCCGACTTCGGTGCCGCGCGGCGTGCGGCCCTCCTCGAGTCCGGCCAGCCCGTCACCAAGCCGTCCGAGCGCCGCTCCGTCGGCCGCCGCAAGGCCACCTGAGGGGGGAGTGAAGAGAGGAGGAGAGGGAACTGTGGCCTTCCCCCAGCACCGGCCACGACGGCTGCGGCGCACGCCCGCGCTACGTCGCCTCGTCGCGGAGACGTGCGTGGAGCCGCGCCAGCTGGTGCTGCCGCTGTTCGTCCGCGAAGGTGCCTCGGAGCCGACGCCGATCAGCAGCATGCCCGGCGTGGTGCAGCACTCGCGGGACTCCCTGCGCAAGGCGGTCGCGGAGGCCGCCGAGCTCGGCCTGGGCGGGGTGATGCTCTTCGGCGTACCCGCGCGCAAGGACCCGACCGGATCGGGCGCCTGCGCGGTCGAGGGGATCCTGAATGTCGCGATCGCCGACGTGAAGCACGAGGTCGGTGACGCGGTGCCGGTGATGGCCGACCTGTGCCTGGACGAGTTCACCGACCACGGCCACTGTGGCGTGCTGGACGAGCACGGCCGCGTGGACAACGACGCCACGCTCGAGGTCTACGGCCGCATGGCCCTGGCGCAGGCCCGCGCGGGCGTGGACGTCGTCGGCCCGAGCGGGATGATGGACGGCCAGGTCGCGGCGGTCCGGGCGGCGCTCGACGGCGACGGCTTCACCGACGTCGCGATCCTGGCCTACTCCGCGAAGTACGCCTCGGCGTTCTACGGCCCCTTCCGCGAGGCGGTGGACTCCTCGCTGCAGGGCGATCGACGCACCTACCAGCAGGACAGCGGCAACGTCGTCGAGGGCGTGCGCGAGGCGCTTCTCGACCTCGACGAGGGCGCCGACATGGTCATGGTGAAGCCGGCGCTGGCCTACCTCGACGTGATCCGCGCGGTCCGGGAGGCGGTCGACGTCCCGGTCGCGGCGTACAACATCTCGGGGGAGTACGCCATGGTCGAGGCCGCCGCGGCGAACGGATGGATCGACCGGGAGGCCGCCATCCTCGAGACGCTCACCTCCATTCGGCGTGCCGGCGCGGACGTCGTCCTCACCTACTGGGCCGCCGAGGCCGCCCGACTGCTCCGGCGCTGATCCTTCGCCGCGTGGTGCTGGATCCCTCGTGGTCTGGAACGCCCGAGTCAGTGCGGAGTGGTCGCGTCGGCGCGGGAGAACAGCCATCCGGAACTGAGTGAGAGCCCGCCGAGGCGCGCCTCGGCGGGCGGTGGGTCAGTTGCCGAGCAGGCCGCCGGTGACACCCCCGACGGTGTCGCCGACCGTGTTCAGCAGGTTGGTGATCAGGTTGGTGACCGCGGCCTTCCCCCCGGACTGGTAGGCGCTCGTGCACTGGGAGAGGTACGTGTCCACCGGCAGCCCCGCGTTGGACAGCGCCGTGCGGCAGTAGGTCGTGGCCTCCTTGAGCGGATCCGTCGTCGTGGTGACCGTGCCCGTGGTGTCCTTGGTGGTCTGGTCCACCGTCTTCTTGACCGTGTCGGTGGTCTTCGTGACCGGGTCGCTGGGGGTGCTCGGAGCCGTCGGCGTCCCCGGCGCGGTGCCGGGAGACGTCGCGCCGCTCGAGGAGCCACCGGCGGAGCCGCTGCCGGAGGAGGAGCCGGACGCGGCCGTGGCCTTGTGGTGGTGGGCCTTGGCCGGGTGGTGCTTCGTGGCGTGGTGGCGGTGGCCGGGCAGCGTGCCGGTGAACGGCGTGAACGTCGTGGGCGCGTAGCTCTCGGTCGGGACCGCGGAGTAGTCGCCCCGGGCGTAGGCCCGCATGATCGACAGCACCAGGTCGACGTAGCTCTGGCTGTGGTTGTAGCGGTAGACCGCGGCCTGCTGGCCGGCGGGCGTGGAGAGGTCCTCCTTGCCCGAGCAGAGGTAGACCGCCGTGGCCAGCGCGGCGTCGTTGATGTCCTGCGGGTCCCGCTTGCCGTCGCCGTCGGCGTCCACGCCCACCACGGACCACGTCGAGGGGATGAACTGCATCGGGCCGACCGCCCGGTCGTAGACCGGGTCGTGGTCGTACTGCCCGCCGTCGGTGTCGGCGACCCGCGCCGTGCCGTTCCTGCCGTCGAGCGGGATGCCGTAGATGCCCGGGCGGCTGAAGCCGGCCGGGGTCAGGGTGTTGCCGCCGTAGCGGCCGTGGTTGGACTCCACCCGGCCGATCGCGGCGATCAGCGGCCACGCGAGGTGGCAGGAGGGGTCGGCGGCGTCGATGACCTGCGCTGCGCGCTGGTAGGCGGTCAGCGCCGCGGCGGGGATGCCGCTGGTGGAGGCGTCGGCGAGGACGCGGTCCGCGGCACCGGCCGGCACGCCGGGGGCGATCTCGCCCGGCACGGAGACGCTGGCCGGGGCCTTGATCGCCTGGGTGGGCACGTGCGAGCCGTCGGGCAGCTTCGGCCCGGGGGTGGGCTCCGCCGAGGCCGCGCTGGTGGTGGCAAGGCTGGTGGTCCACGCCCCGGACAGGAGTGCCAGCGGCACCAGGGCCGTCGCCTTCTGCCACGTCGTCAACCGCTTGTGAGACATCTCGTCTCTCTCCCCATTCCCTCGTCCCGGGCCGCCCCGCCGGCCGGAGGCTTACCCGAGAACTCCCTCTTCGACACCTCTAACGACGAGATGACCCCTAGGTTACGGATCTGGGCTGGCCGGGCGGGACCCGACCGGTGGCGCCGAGGATGACGCCCGGGCGACCGGTTCGGGACATTTCGGTCGCCGCGGGGTGCGCGGGACCGGGCTCGCCGCCGCCGGTCGACCCCTCGGTTCGTGGTCCCGACCGGGTCCGAGGGACAATGGCCCGGTGACTTCCGGCCCGTCCCCCGCTCAGCCGCCCGGCGCCGACCGACCCACGGCCGGCTCCGCCGCCCTCTTCGACCGCGCCCACGCGGTGACTCCCGGAGGCGTGAACTCCCCGGTCCGCGCGTTCAGCGCCGTGGGGGGAACGCCGCGTTTCATCGAGTCCGCCCGCGGTGCCTACCTCACCGATGTCGACGGCAACGAGTACGTCGACCTGGTGTGCAGCTGGGGCCCGATGCTGCTGGGCCACGCGCACCCCGAGGTGCTGGCGGCCGTCACCGAGGCGGCAGCCCGCGGCACGTCGTACGGCACGCCCACGAGGCCGGAGGTCGAGCTCGCCGAGGAGATCGTGGCCCGCACCCCGGTGGAGAAGGTGCGCTTCGTCTCCTCCGGCACCGAGGCGACCATGTCGGCGATCCGGCTGGCGCGCGGTGCCACCGGCCGCGACCTCGTGGTGAAGTTCGCCGGCTGTTACCACGGCCACGTCGACTCGCTGCTCGCCTCGGCCGGGTCCGGGCTCGCCACCTTCGCGGTGCCCGGTACGCCGGGAGTGCCGGCTGCCTTCACGGCGGCGACCCTGGTGCTGCCCTACAACGACCGCGAGGCGGTGGCCAAGGCCTTCGCCGAGCACGGCGAGGACATCGCCTGCGTGATCACCGAGGCGGCCCCCGGGAACATGGGCGTGGTGCCACCCGAGCCGGGCTTCAACAAGTTCCTCTCCGAGACCTGCGCGGCCCACGGTGCGCTGTTCATCAGCGACGAGGTGATGACCGGGTTCCGGGTGACCCGGGCGGGCCAGTTCGGCCTCGACGGTGCGCTCGAGGGCTGGCGGCCCGACCTGCTCACCTTCGGCAAGGTCATGGGCGGTGGGTTCCCGGCCGCGGCGTTCGGCGGGCGCGCGGACCTGATGAGCAGGCTCTCGCCCGAGGGGCCGGTCTACCAGGCGGGCACGTTGTCGGGGAACCCGGTGGCCACCACCGCCGGCCTCACCACGCTGCGGCTGGCCACCGAGGAGGTCTACGCCCGCATCGACCGCGCCAGCGAGACGCTGCGTGACGCGGTGGGCGTCGCGCTGTCCGAGGCGGGTGTGCCGCACGTCATCCAGGCGAACGGGAACATGTTCAGCGTCTTCTTCGTCGAGGAGGGTGTGCACGCCGTCCCCGACTTCGCGGTCGCGTCCCGGCAGAACCTCGAGCGGTTCAAGGCCTTCTTCCACGCGATGCTCGACCAGGGGGTCTACCTCCCGCCGAGCGCGTTCGAGGTCTGGTTCCTCTCCGCCGCGCACGACGCCCGGGCGCTGGACCGCATCATCTCCGCGCTGCCGGGAGCCGCCCGCGCCGCGGCCGCCGTACCCCCTCTCGACCGGCAGGGAGCCCGATGAGGACCACCGTCCACCTGCTGCGCCACGGCGAGGTCTACAACCCCAGCGGGGTCCTCTACGGCCGCCGCAGCGGCTACCACCTCTCCGACCTGGGCCGCGAGATGGCTCAGCGGGTCGCCGACGCCGTGGCCGACCGCGACATCACCCACGTGGTCGCCTCGCCGCTCGAGCGGGCCCAGGAGACCGCCGCGCCGCTGGCGGCGGCCCGCGGTGTCGAGGTGCGCACCGACCCGCGGGTGATCGAGTCCACCAACGTGTTCGAGGGCCAGGGGTTCGGCGTCGGGGACGGGGTGCTGCGCAAGCCGAGCGCGTGGCGGCACCTGTGGAACCCGTTCAAGCCGTCGTGGGGCGAGCCGTACAAGGAGGTGGTCGTCCGCATGATGGCCGCCGTGCACGACGCCCGCGAGGCGGCCGCCGGCCACGAGGCGGTGATCGTCTCCCACCAGCTGCCGATCTGGGTCACCCGCCTGCACGTCGAGAACCGCTCCTTCCTGCACGACCCGCGAAAGCGCCAGTGCTCGTTGTGCAGCCTCACGTCGTTGACCTTCGAGAACGGCGAGCTCGCCACGCTGCGCTACTCGGAGCCGGCCGCGGACCTGCTGCCGGACAAGGACCGCAAGGCGCCGTTCTCCGCCGGCGGCGCACCCGAGTCGGCCAAGCCTCCGGCGGAGAGCGCCTGACCATGCCGCGCCGTGTGTCCGCCTGGCTCGCCGCTGCCCTCCTGGGGGCCGCGGCGCTGGCCGGTTGCTCCTCGGGGGCCCCCGTCTCCTCGGGCCGGCAGGGTTTCGTGAGCGGCAACGGGGTCATCTCGACTCTGCCCGCCGCGGAGCGCAAGCGGCCCGGATCGGTCTCAGGGGAGACCCTCGACGGCAAGCCGCTGTCCCTGTCGGACTACCGTGGTCACGTCGTGGTGGTCAACGTCTGGGGCTCGTGGTGCGGTCCGTGCCGTGCCGAGGCGCCCATGCTCGCCGCCGCCGCCAGGGACCTGGCGCCGAAGGGGGTGCGGTTCCTGGGCATCAACTCGCGCAACCCCGAACGGGCGGCGCCGAAGGCCTTCGTGCGCCGGTACGGCGTGCCCTACCCCTCGATCTACGACCCCGACGGCCGCACCCTGCTCGCCTTCCGGGGCACGCTGCCGGCGAACTCGATCCCGAGCACGGTGATCATCGACCGCCACGGCCGGGTCGCGGCGAGCGTCCTCGGGGAGATCACCCGCACGACGCTGTACGACCTGGTGCAGGAGGCCGCGTGACGCTGATGGACATCGGGAGCTGGTTCGAGGGCACGGTGCTGTCCGGGTCGCTGCTGCTCGCGCTGCCGGTGGCTGCGGTCGCCGGACTGGTGTCGTTCTTCTCCCCCTGCGTGGTCCCGCTGCTGCCGGGCTACCTGTCCTACGCCACCGGTCTCTCCGGAGCCGACCTCGAGCACGCCAAGCGGGGCCGGATGGTGCTGGGCAGCTCGCTGTTCGTGCTCGGCTTCACGGTGGTGTTCGTCGCCTTCGGCACGCTGTCGGGTGCCCTGGGCAGCTGGTTGTTCGACTACAGCCGGCAGATCAGCATCGTGCTCGGCGCGGTGACGATCCTCGTCGGCATCGCCTTCCTCGGGCTGATCCCGTGGCTGCAGCGCGACGTGCGCGTGCACCGGGTCCCGGCCGTCGGCCTGGCCGCCGCCCCGCTGCTCGGCCTGCTGTTCGGCCTCGGGTGGACACCGTGCATCGGCCCCACGCTGTCGGCCGTGCAGACGCTCGCCTTCCAGTCCGGCACCGCCGGCCGGGGCGCGATCCTCTCGGTCGCCTACAGCCTCGGGCTGGGCATCCCGTTCATCCTCGCCGGCCTGGCCTTCCGGCGGATGCTGGGCGCGGTGCGCTGGGTCCGCGCCCACCAGGCGTGGGTGACCCGCGTCGGCGGCGTCATGCTGATCGTGGTGGGCGTGCTGCTGGTGACCGGGGCGTGGGACGCGCTGATCGGTGACCTGCGCGGCTGGATCGGCCCGGTGGAGGCACCCGTATGACCCCCAGCTCCCCGACGGGCACCGGGACCGCCTCGTGACCCTTCCCGTCTCCACCACCGAGGCCGGGGGCACCACCCCGCCCCCGCCGCCGCCGTCCCCGCCCGCGCTCGGCCCGGTCGCGCTCGCCCGCTGGGGCTGGCGCCAGCTCACCTCGATGCGCACCGCGCTCGTGCTGCTGTTCCTCCTCGCGCTCGGCGCGGTCCCCGGGTCGGTGATCCCGCAGAAGAACATCGACTCGGTCAAGGTCAGCGACTGGCAGGCCGCGCACCCGCACCTGGCGCCGATCTACGACAAGCTCGGGCTCTTCTCGGTCTACAACTCGGCGTGGTTCTCCGCGATCTACCTGCTGCTGATGGTCTCGCTGGTCGGCTGCATCCTGCCGCGGCTGCGGGTCTACTGGCGCGGGCTGCGGGCGCAGCCACCGTCGGCCCCGCGCCACCTCGGCCGGCTGCCGGAGTCGCGCACCCTCGAGCTCGACGAGGACCCCGAGCAGGTGCTCGCGCGGGCCGCTCGGGTGCTGCGCGGCCGCCGGTTCCGGGTGGTGGTCTCGAGGGGCTCGCAGGCTCGCTCCGCGGCCACCGGACGGGCCGGGGACGACGTCGTCGGCGAGGTGGCAGCCGAGCGCGGGTACCTGCGCGAGGCCGGGAACCTGCTGTTCCACCTCTCGGTCCTGGTGGTGCTCGTCGGCTTCGCCTTCGGCCAGCTCTACGGCTACAAGGGCGCGGTCAGCACCGTGGTGGGCCAGGGCTTCTCCAACTCGCTGAGCCAGTACGACGACTTCTCCCCGGGCTCGCTGTTCAACCCCGAGAAGCTCAGCCCGCTCAGCCTCACCGTGCACGACTTCCACGTGAAGTACCTCACCAGCGGCCCGGAGATGGGGCAGCCGACGTCGTTCTCGGCCGACGTCACCTACCGGGCCACTCCCGGTGCTCCCAAGCGCGCCTGGAAGCTCGCGGTCAACCACCCCTTGCAGGTCAACGGCGCCAGCGTGTTCCTGGTCGGCAACGGCTACGCCCCCGTGGTGACCGTGCGTGACGGCAAGGGCAACGTCGCCTACCGGGGGCCGGTGATCTTCCTGCCGCAGGACCCGTCGAACGCCTCCTTCGGGGTGATCAAGGTCCCCGACGCGGTCCCGCAGCAGCTCGGGTTCGAGGGACTGTTCCTCCCGACGTACGGCTTCACGATGGCGCGCGGGCCGTACTCCCAGTTCCCCGACGCACTCGACCCGGTGCTGTCGCTGGTGCCCTACCGCGGCGACCTCGGCATGGACACCGGCAAGCCGCAGTCGGTCTACGCGCTGGACAAGACGCACCTGAAGACGTTCAAGAGCAAGGACCCCAAGCGCCTCGGTCCGGTGATGCGGATCAAGCTGCGGCCGGGGGAGACCGTGCAGCTGCCGCACGGCGCCGGCTCGATACGCTTCGACGGCGTGCGGCGCTGGGTGCGGTTGCAGGTCAGCAACAACCCGGGCAAGGGCATCGCGCTCCTCGGCGTGCTGATCGGCATCGCGGGCCTGATGGGGTCGCTGTTCATCCGGCCGCGGCGGGCCTGGGCGCGCGTGCGGCGCCGCAACGGGCGTACCGTGGTGGAGCTGGCCGGGCTGGACCGCAGCTCGGGCGGGACTCTGGGGGACGAGCTGGACGAGCTGCAACGGCTCGTCGGACACAACGAAGGGACGCCGTGACCACCGCGCAGTTCGCCGCTTTCAGCAACAACGCCGTCGCATTCGCGTCGGTCGTCTACGTGCTGGCCTTCCTCGCGCACGTGACCGAGTGGGCACTGGCCCGCACCGTGCCCGTGAACGCCCCCCGCTCCACTGCCGTGCCGGCCACCGGCGCGGTGCGCGAGCCGGTCTCGGTAGGCGCGCCCGGCGCCCCCCGCTGCCCGCCGCCACCGGGTCGGCCGCGGACAACGGGGCTGACGACCGCGAGGCTCGCGAGCTGCGCGTGGAGAAGTTCGGCCGGATCGGCGTGGCGCTCACCGTGGTGGCCTGCCTGCTGCACCTGGCTGCGCTGGTGACCCGGGGGCTGGGCTCGGACCCGATTCGGGTGCCCTGGGGCAACATGTACGAGTTCACCCTGGCCGGCACCTTCGGCGTCAGCGTGATGTACCTGCTGCTGATGCGCCGCTACGCGCTGCGCTGGATGGGGCTGATCGTCACCGGCTTCCTGGTGGTCGTGCTGATGCTCGACGTGCTGCTGCTCTACGTGCCGGCCGGCCCGCTCGTGCCGGCGCTGCACTCCTACTGGCTGGTGATCCACGTCTTCGCGGCGGTGACCGCCTCCGGTGCCTTCGCGGTGGGTGCCCTGGCCTCGCTGCTCTACCTGGTCAAGACCAGGGCGGTCGAGCGTGGACGGCTGCGCCCCGGCGGCTACCTCGACCGGCTGCCGGCCCTCACGGTGCTGGACCGGGTCTCCTACCGGGTGCACGCGTTCGGCTTCCCGATCTGGACCTTCGCCGCGCTGGTCGCCGGCCCGATCTGGGCCGAGTACGCCTGGGGCAGCTACTGGAACTGGGACCCCAAGGAGGTGTGGGCGTTCATCACCTGGGTGATCTACGCCGCCTACCTCCACGCCCGCGCGACCGCGGGATGGAAGGGCAAGCTGGCCGCCGCCATCGCGCTCATCGGGTTCGCCAGCCTGCTGTGGAACTTCGTCGGGATCAACTTCTTCTTCGGCAACGGGAGCATGCACTCCTACGCCGGCAAGTGACCCCGGCTGCCGCTGGTCAGCCGCCGTTGGTCGGCAGGTCTGGACCGCGGTCCTCCGGGCCCCGGTGCCGGCGGTTGAGACCGCGCAGGAAGTCCTCGTCGTCGTCGGGCGCCACCGCCCGCGGCGGTGCGGCCGCGGTGCGCGGAGCCGGGCCGTGCCGACGCCGCTCGAGCAGCCGCAGCAGCAGGTACACGGCCAGCGCGAAGAGGAGAACGACGAGTACGAACTTGCCCACGCCTCCAGCCTAGGCCGGTGGCGGTGAATACCCCCATGGGTGGGCGTCTACGCTGGTGGGGTGAAGGAGTTCGTCATCTACACCCTCGGCCGGCTCGGCGTGTTCGTCGCGACGTACGCCGTCGTGATCGGGACCTACCTGCTCGTCGCGGGGACCCAGCACGTGCCCGTCTTCTGGCCGCTCCTGCTCGCCCTGGTGACCTCCTCGGTCGTGTCGGTGTACCTGCTGCGCCGGCCCCGTCAGCGGTTCGCCGCCCAGGTGCAGCGCCGGGCCGAGAACGCCAGCCGACGTTTCGAGGAGATGCGCGCCAAGGAAGACGTCGACTGACCCACCCTGGTCAGGCGCATGTTGCCCCGTCGATGCTCGCGTCCTGCCCCGTCGAGGGGGCGTCAGGCCACCAGCAGCCCCACGAACACGCCGGCCGCCCAGAACAGCTCCGCCGAACCGGTCCGCTGCAGCACCGGGATCAGCCCCCTGCCCGTCGTACCGGCGACCACCGCGCGCACCGCCGGGAGCGCCGGGGCGAGGAACACCAGGCCCAGCAGCGCCCACCAGCTGGTGGACACCGCCACGGCGAGCAGGAACACCAGGGCGGCGCCCACCAGCAAGGCGTAGAAGCCGCGGCTGCGTTCGTCGCCGAGCACGACCGCGAGCGTGCGCTTGCCGACCTCCCGGTCCGTGGGCACGTCGCGCAGGTTGTTGGCGACCAGGATCGCGCACGCCAGCGCGCCGACGCCGATCGCCGCGTACGCCGACGGCAGCAGCGAGGAGCCGGCCAGCGACTCGGTCTGGACGTACGTCGTGCCCATCACCGCGACGACGCCGAAGAACAGGAACACCATCACCTCGCCCAGGCCCCGGTAGCCGTACGGCGAGGAGCCGCCGGTGTAGAACCAGGCGGCCAGCACGCTGAGCCCGCCCACGGCGACCAGCCACCATGTCGTGGTCGCGGCCAGCACCAGCCCGGCCGCGCAGGCCACCCCGAAGGCCGCGAACGCCGCGGCCTTCACCGCACCGGGGCTCGCGGCGCCGGAGCCGACCAGCCGGAGCGGGCCTACCCGGTTCTCGTCGGTGCCGCGGATGCCGTCGGAGTAGTCGTTGGCGTAGTTGACCCCGACCTGCAGGGCCAGGGCGACGACCAGGGCCAGGGCGGCCTTCCACCAGACGGCCGCGTCCACGTGGGCGGCGACACCGGTCCCGGCGAGGACAGGGGAGACCGCCGCGGGGAGCGTCCGTGGACGCGCGCCCTCGAGCCACTGCGCAGGGGTTGCCATGGTCGCGGATTCTGTCAGGCATACGGTGGGGCCTCGTGAGCAGCCCCGCGTCGTTGTACCCGGTCCGCGGCACCGCCGGCGAGGTCCTGGACCTGCTGCGCGCGTGGCAGGCCGCGGCCGAGCCGGGTCCGCTCGCGATCGAGACGTCCGGGTCCACCGGCCGGCCCAAGCGCGTGGTGCTCTCCCGCGCGGCGATGCGGGCATCGGCGCAGGCGACGCTGGACCGGCTCGGCGGCCCGGGCCAGTGGCTGCTGAACCTGCCCGCCACCTACGTCGCCGGGGCGCAGGTGCTGTTCCGCTCGGTGCTGGCCGGCACGGACCCGGTGGTGCAGGACGCCGACTTCGTGTCCGCGGCCGCGACGATGACGGGGAGACGGCGCTACGTCTCCCTCGTCCCGACGCAGCTGGGCCGGATGCTCGGCTCCGCCGCCGAGGTCGAGGCGCTGCGGACCTTCGACACCGTGCTCGTGGGCGGGGCCCGCTTGGATCCCGCGCTGCGGCGCGCCGCCACGGACGCCGGCGTCACCGTGGTCGCGACGTACGGCATGAGCGAGACCTGCGGAGGCTGCGTCTACGACGGCCGCCCGCTCGACGGGGTCCGGGTCCGCATCGGCGACGACGGCCGGGTGCGGATCGGCGGGCCGGTCCTCTTCGAGGGGTACGACGGGCAGCCGGCCCTCACCGCCGAGGCGAAGCAGGACGGCTGGTTCGTCACCCAGGACCTCGGCTCCCTCGACGACGGGGTGCTGACCGTCCTGGGCCGGGTGGACGACGTGGTGATCTCCGGCGGCGTGAACGTGCCCGCGCCGGCGGTCGCGGCCCGGCTGCTCGAGCACCCGGCGGTGCGGGCGGTCGAGGTCGTCGGGGTGCCCGACGACGAGTGGGGCCAGCGGGTGGTGGCCGTGCTGGTGGGCGAGGTGGCTCTCGACGCGGCGCGCGACTGGGTGGCCGCCGTACAGCCCCGGGCGTGGGCGCCACGTGACCTGGTGAGCGTCGAGGCGCTGCCGCTGCTGGCCAACGGCAAGGTGGACCGGCAGGCGCTGGCGCGGCTCGCCGAGCGGCAGGATGCGCGCCTCGACGGTGCAGGAGGCGCGTCTCGATGAGGCAACACGCGCGCCTCGACGTGTACGCCATCCCGATGAAGACGCGTTTTCGGGGCATCACCGTCCGGGAAGGCATGCTGCTGCGCGGCGACGCGGGATGGGGCGAGTTCAGCCCGTTCCTGGAGTACGGCCCCGCGGTGGCCGCCCCGTGGCTGCGGGCCGCCCGGGAGGCCGCCGAGGAGGGCTGGCCGGCGCCGGTGCGGGACACGGTCCCGGTCAACGTGACGGTACCTGCGGTCGGCCCCGCCCACGCCGCCCGGATCGTGCGTGAGAGCGCCGGCTGCCGCACGGCGAAGGTGAAGGTCGCCGAGCCGGGGCAGACGCTCGCCGAGGCCGAGGCCCGCCTGGAGGCGGTGCGCGACGCGCTCGGCGCGGACGGCCGGATCCGCATCGACGCCAACGGGCTGTGGTCGCCGGACGAAGCCGTCACCGCCGTCCGCGCCCTGGACCGGGCCGCGGGCGGGCTGGAGTACGTCGAGCAGCCGTGCGCCGCGGTCGAGGACCTCGCCGCCGTGCGCCGCCGGGTCGACGTGCCGGTCGCCGCGGACGAGTCGATCCGGCGCGCCGAGGACCCCTACCGGGTCCGGGACCTCGAGGCGGCCGACGTCGCCGTGCTCAAGGTGCAGCCGCTCGGCGGGGTCCGCGCCTGCCTGCGGATCGCCGAGGACATCGGGCTGCCCGTCGTCGTCTCCAGCGCCCTGGAGACGTCCGTGGGCATCGCAGCCGGGGTGGCGCTGGCCGCCGCGCTCCCCGAGCTGGAGCACGCCTGCGGCCTGGCGACGGTGCAGCTGCTCACCGGCGACGTGGTGGCCGACCCGTTGCTGCCGCGCGACGGTGCGCTGCCCGTCGTACGGCCGGAGGTGGAGGCCGACCTGCTGGAGCGGTACGCCGCCCCGCCCGCCCGCCGCGACCACTGGGCGCAGCGGGTGGCCGCGGTGGGGGCGCTGATGCGGCAGGATCGGGACACGTGAGCTCCTCCGCGACCCCGGCGCAACGCCGCGACCGCCCTGGCCGAGACCCTCGTCGACGAGCTGGTGCGTGGTGGCGTCGTGCACGCGGTGCTCGCGCCGGGCTCCCGGTCGGCGCCGCTCGCCTTCGCCTTCCATGAGGCGGCGCGCACCGGCCGGCTGGTCCTGCACACCCGCATCGACGAGCGCTCCGCGGCGTTCCTGGCCCTCGGCCTGGCTCGCACGTCGCGGACACCCGTGCCCGTGGTGACCACGTCCGGCACCGCGGTGGCTAACCTGCACCCGGCCGTGCTCGAGGCCTCCCACGCCGGGCTGCCGCTGCTGCTGCTCACCGCCGACCGGCCGGCCCGGCTGCGCGGCAGCAACGCGAACCAGACCACCGACCAGGTCAAGATCTTCGGCGACGCGGTGCGCCAGGCCGTCGACGTGCCGGCGCCGCATCCGGGCGACGAACGGCGTCAGGTGGTGTCCTGGCGGGCGACCGCGGCGCGCGCGTGCAGCACCGCACTCGGCCAGGAGGACGGGCGCGCCGGCCCGGTGCACCTGAACCTCCAGCTCGAGGAGCCGCTGGTGCCCGGTGTGGCGGACGGCTGGTCGACCGGCGCCGGGGGGCGGGACGGAGGGCGGCCCTGGTCGGCGGTGCACCCGCACCCGCAGGGCCGGCCGCGCCGGCTCGACCGGGGGCCCCGCACCGTGGTGGTGGCCGGGGACGACGCCGGCCCGCCGGCGCGGATCCTCGCCGAGGAGGGGCACTGGCCGCTGCTCGCCGAGCCGACCAGTGGCTCGCGCACCGGCGAGAACGCGATCCGCACCTACCGGCTGCTGCTCGGCGACCCCTCGCTGGCCGGCGACATCGAGCGGGTCGTGGTGTGCGGGCACCCCACCCTGTCGCGGCCGGTGAGCCGCCTCCTGGCCCGCGAGGACGTGGAGATCGTCGCCGTGCACGGACGGGGCGGCTGGTCGGACCCGGGCCGGCACGCCGAGGTCCTCGCCCGGTTCGTGCAGCCCGCCGGCGGCGCCGGGGGGCGGTTCGCCGGTGAGGGGCAGCAACCACCGGATCCGGCGCCGCCGTCGCCCGAGCAGGCCGGGTGGCTCGCGCGGTGGAAGGAGCGCGACGCGGAGGTCGGCGCGGCGCTCGACGCGCTGCTGGCGGCCGAGGCCGGGTTGACCCCGCACCACGTGGCCGCCGAGGTGGCCGCCGCCCTCCCGCCCCGCGGGTTGCTGTTCGTCGGCGCCTCGAACCCGGTGCGCGACCTGGACCTGATGGTGCCGCGCTACCGGGTCGGCGACCGCCGTCTGGTGATCGGCAACCGAGGTCTGGCCGGCATCGACGGCTCGGTCTCGACCGCGATCGGCGCGTCGCTCGGCAGGCCGTCGACGACCCGGGCGCTCGCGCTGCTCGGCGACGTGACGTTCCTGCACGACACCAACGGGCTGCTGCTCGGACCCGACGAGCGGCGGCCGGACCTCACCCTCGTGGTCGTCAACGACGACGGCGGCTCGATCTTCGCCTCCCTGGAGCAGGGCGGTGACGACTTCGCCGCCTCCTACGACGAGCTCTTCGGCACTCCGCACGGCGTCGACCTGGCCGCCCTCAGCGCGGCGACGCGCACCCCGCACCGGAGGGTGCACTCCCGCGAGGAGCTCCGGGACGCGCTGGGCCGGCCCGGCGGCGGCATCGAGGTGGTCGAGGCCGTCGTACGCCGCGACAACCGGCGGGACCTCGACGCCGCGCATCCGGGCGCTCGTCGCGCTGCCCTGACCGCGCGCGCCCGGCGGTGAGGACCGGGTTGCTTCAATGGCCGGGTGCACGTCGCCCTCACCCTGGCCTCGCTCACGGCTGCCGTGATCGCCCTGGTCGGGGTCTCCCGCCGGTTCGACCTGCCGGCGCCGTTGGTCCTCGTGGCCGCCGGTGCGGTGGCGTCTTTCCTGCCCGTCGTGCCGCAGGTGCACCTGTCCGCCGAGCTGGTGCTGGTCGGCCTGCTGCCGCCGCTGCTGTACGCCACCGCCCTGCAGACCTCGCTGGTGGAGTTCAACGCCAACCGGCGCGCCATCCTGCTGCTGTCGGTCGGGCTGGTGGCTTCACCGCGGTGGGCGTCGGCCTGGCGGTGCACACGGTGCTGCCCGGGGTCACCTGGCCCGCGGCCTTCGCGCTCGGTGCGGTGGTCGCGCCGCCCGACGCGGTCGCGGCGCTCGCCATCGCCCGCCGGGTCGGGATGCCGCGGCGGATCGTCACCGTGCTCGAGGGGGAGTCCCTGCTCAACGACGCCACGGCCCTGGTCGCCTTGCGGACGGCGCTCGGCGCGGTCGCGGCGGGGTGTCGGTGCTGGCCGTCGGACGGGACTTCGCGATCGCCGCCGGCGGCGGGGTCGCCGTCGGTCTGCTGGCGTACGTCGTCGTGGGCTGGGTGCGGCGGCACGTCGACCGACCCGGTGCTCGACACCAGCGTCTCGCTGGTCACGCCCTTCCTGGCCTACGTGGTCGCCGAGCAGGTCCACGCCTCCGGGGTGCTGGCCGTGGTCGTCGCCGGCCTGCTGCTGGGGCACCGCTCCCCGGTCCTGCAGACGGCGCGGTCCCGCATCTCCGAGCGCCTGAACTGGCGCACCATCGCGTTCCTGCTCGAGAACGTCGTCTTCATGCTCATCGGCCTGCAGGTGCGCTGGATCATCGCCGACGTCGCACGGAGCAGGTCTCGGCGCGGGCGGTGGTCCTCAGCTGCGCCGCGACCCTCGGAGCGGTCATCGTGCTGCGGCTGCTGTGGGTGTTCCCGGCACGCTACCTGCTGGTCCGGCCCGGACCCGACGCCCAGACCGGGGAGCGGCCGTCGTGGCGCTACACCGCCGTGCTGGGCTGGGCGGGGATGCGCGGGGTGGTCACGCTGGCCGCCGCGTTCGCGATCCCGCGGGAGGTGCCGCACCGCGAGCTGCTGGTGCTGGTCGCGCTCGTGGTGACCGGCGGCACCCTGTTCGTCCAGGGCCTGTCGCTGCCGTGGCTGGTGCGCCGGCTGCGCCTGCCCGGCCCCGACGCGCGGGAGGACGCCCTGGCCCGCGCCGCGCTGTTCGACCAGGCCACCGCGGCCGGACTCACGGTGCTGGACCAGCGCGGCGAGGACGAGGACCCGTACGGCACGCGGGAGCAGATCCGGCTGCGGGCGCGGCAGCGCGACACCGCCGCCTGGGAGCGGCTCGGCAGCACCGCACCGGACGAGGAGACCCCCAGCGAGGCCTACGCCCGGCTGCGGCGGGAGATGCTCGCGGCCGAGCGCGGACAGATCCTCGAGATGCGCAGCACCGGCCGGCTCCCGCACGAGGTCATCGACGACGTCCTCAACGCCCTCGACGTCGAGGAGTCCATGCTCGACCTCGGCAGTGAGCGCCCCCGCGAGTTGAAGCGGCCCTCGAAGGTCGCCGGCCCGTCGGGATCGTCGACCTGTGCGGCCACCTCGCGCAGGCACCGGCCGCGAGGCCCCCGCAGGCCGAGGGGCAGTGCCAGGACTGCGTCCGCGAAGGCATCACCGCCTGGGTGCACCTGCGGATGTGCCTGCACTGCGGCCACGTGGGCTGCTGCGACTCCTCCCCGCGCCGGCACGCCGCCGCGCACTTCCACCAGACCGGCCACCCGGTGATCCGCTCCGCCGAGCCCCGCGAGACGTGGCGTTGGTGCTACGTGGACAGCCGACTAGGTTGAGATCCATGACGATCACCAAGCTCGGTCATGCCTGTGTCCGTCTTCGAGCACGACGGCGCGGTGCTGGTGCTCGACCCCGGCGGCTGGTCGGAGCCGGAGGCGGTCGACGGCGCCACCGCCGTGCTGGTCACCCACGAGCACCCCGACCACCTGTCAGTCGAGCACCTGCGTCGCACGGACGCGCCGGTGTTCACGATCGAGGCGGTCGCCGAGCAGATCCGTGCCGAGGACCCCGGGGTCGCCGAGCGCGTGACCGTGGTCCGGCCCGGCCAACAGCTGGACGTGGGGGTGCCGGCCACCGTGGTCGGGGAGAAGCACGCGGTGATCCATCCCGACGTCCCGCGGATCACCAACTCCGGCTACCTGCTCCAGCTCGGGGACACGACCGTCTACCACCCCGGTGACGCGCTGACTGCGCCGGAGCAGCCGGTGGACGTGCTGTTCCTGCCGGTGCACGCGCCGTGGAGCAAGATCAGCGAGGTGATCGACTTCGGGCGCGCAGTGTCCGCGCCCCGGTCGGTCGGCGTGCACGACGGGCTGCTCAACGAGAACGGCCTGGCGCTCGTCGAGCGGCTGCTCGCCGGACTGCTCGGGGAGGACCGCGCGTACGTCCGCCTGGCACCGGGACAGGACCTGGGATAGGCCCGGCAGCGGCGCTCACGCGGCGACCATGCCGTGCGGGTCGATGACGTACTTCTTCGCCGCGCCCTTGTCGAACTCCTGGTAGCCGCGCGGCGCCTCGTCGAGGCTGATCGTCGGTCGCGTTGACGGCCTTCGGCGATGTGCGCCTTGTCGGCGAGGATCAGGTTCATCAGCTGCCGGTTGTAGCGCTTCACCGGGCACTGCCCGGTGGCGAACGAGTGCGACTTCGCCCAGCCCAGTCCCAGGCGCACGCCGATCTGGCCGACCTTGGCGTTCTCGTCGATGCCGCCCGGGTCACCGGTGACGTAGAGGCCCGGGATGCCCAGGCCCGCGCCCGCCGCGCGCGACCGTCATGATGTCGTTCAGCACCGTGGCCGGGGCCTCCCCGGCGTCCGGACCGTGGCCGCGCGCCTCGAACCCGACGGCGTCGACGGCGGCGTCGACCTCGGGCTCGCCGACGATCTCGGCGATCATGTCGGGCAGCTCGTCGCCGCGGCTGAGGTCGACCGTCTCGCAGCCGAAGCTCCGTGCCTGCCGCCAGCCGGTCGGCGTTCATGTCCCCGACGATGACGACGGAGGCGCCGAGCAGCTGAGCCGAGTGCGCCGCGGCGAGGCCGACCGGTCCCGCGCCCGCGACGTAGACCGTCGATCCCGTGGTCACCCCGGCGGTGTAGGCGCCGTGGTACCCGGTCGGGAAGATGTCGGACAGCATCGTCAGGTCGAGGATCTTCTCCAGCGCCTGGTCCCGGTCGGGGAACTTCAGCAGGTTGAAGTCGGCGAACGGCACCATCACGTACTCGGCCTGCCCGCCGAGCCAGCCACCCATGTCGACGTAGCCGTAGGCCGCTCCGGCGCGGGCCGGGTTCACGTTGAGGCAGATACCGGTCTTGCCCTCGTTGCACATCCGGCAGCGGCCGCAGGCGATGTTGAACGGCACCGAGCAGATGTCGCCCTCCTTGACGAACAGCACGTCGTCGCCGACCTCGACCACCTCTCCGGTGATCTCGTGGCCGAGGGTCTGGCCCGACCGGCGCGGTGGTGCGGCCCCGGACCATGTGCTGGTCGCTGCCGCAGATGTTGGTGGTGACCAGCTTGAGGATCGCGGCGTGCGGGGCCTGCCGCTTCAGGCCGAGACCTTTGACGACGTCCTCGGGGATCTCGAGCTTGGGGTAGTCGACGGACTCCACCGCGACCTCGCCAGGGCCCTTGTAGACCACGACGGTTACCTGCCATCAGATGTTCCTCTCTGTGCTGGTCGTCTCTTTCCCGCTCGGGGCGGGCTGCACGGGGGGCCGCTGCTCGGCGGCTCCCGGGGGCTGCGGGGTCTCCGGTGCGTACGACTCCTCCGCCGCCGCCTGCTCCGCGGGACGGCTCTGGGCGATGAAGTCGTAGAGGAGCACGGCCGCGATCCCGCCCAGGAGGGGTCCGGCGACGTAGACGCCGTACTGCGACCAGGGCACGTCGCCGCCGAGCACCGTCAGCGTGAGGTACGGACCGAACGTGCGCGCGGGGTTCACCGAGCCACCCGTCTGGGGGCCGATGAGCAGGATCTCCAGGGCCACCGAGAGCCCGATCATGAAGCCGGCCCATCCGAGGGGGGCACGCGCGTCCACGGCGAGCGCCATCACCGTGAACAGCAGGATGAAGGTGCCGAGCCCCTCCGCGACGATCCCCTGCCAGTAGGGCACCCCGTCGGCGAGCGTGGTCGCCCCCATGCCGAGGTCGACGGCACGGTGACCGTAGGCGGCGACGACGAGCAGGCCGCCGGCGAACGCACCGACCAGCTGGGCCAGGACGTAGGGGACCACCTCCGCCCACGGGAAGCGGCGGGTGGTGGCCAGCGCGACCGTCACCGCGGGGTTGATGTGCGCCCCGGACACCGGCCCGAAGCCGTAGACCACGACGGCGACCACGATGGCGAAGGCGAGGGCGATGAAGCCGAGCCCGGCGTAGCTGAGCCTGCCGTTGCCGACCTGGAGCGTGGCCACCACGGACCCGGCTCCGAAGAGGACGAGCAGAGCGGTTCCCACCGCCTCCGCCGCGAGCCGGCGTAGAAGGTCGTGCATGTCGTCCCTCCCCGTTGTGGACGACTCCGCACCCACGCTTGCCCTCCGGTGGAGGAGCCGGTGAGTCGCGGACCCCGTTATCTCGGGAACCTAGGTGGGCCGCGCGGGTTTGGCAAGGGCGGCTGCGTCCCCCGCTCCACCGCCCGCCGCCACCCGGGGACGTGCGTGCCTCGTTCGTCCCCTAGCTCGTGGTCAGGGCGTCGCGCACCGGCACGAACTTGGCCTGCGCCTCGGCCAGCTCGGCGTCCGGGTCGGAGTCGGCGACGATGCCGCAGCCGGCGAAGAGCCGCACCGCGTTGCCGGTCGACCTCTGCCGAGCGCAGCGCGATGCCCCACTCGCCGTCGCCGGCGGCGTCCATCCAGCCGACCGGTCCGGCGTAGCGGCCGCGGTCCATGCCCTCGATCTCGGCGATCAGCGCCTTGGCCGCCGTCGGTCGGGGTGCCCCCGACGGCGGCCGAGGGGTGCAGCGCGGCGGCGAGGTCGAGCGAGGTGGCCGTCGTCGTCGTGCACGCCGGCCACGTCGGTGGCCAGGTGCATGACGTTGGGCAGGTGCAGCACGAACGGCGCCTCGGGGACGTTCATCGAGGTGCAGTGCGGCGCCAGCGCCTCGGCGACCGAGCGCACGGCGTACTCGTGCTCCTCGAGGTCCTTCGACGAGCGGGCCAGCGTCGCGGCCAGCGCCAGGTCGCGCGCGTCGTCGCCGGTGCGCCGGATCGTGCCCGGCGAGCACCCGGGAGGTGACCAGGCCGCGCTCACGGCGGACCAGCATCTCGGGCGTGGCGCCGAACAGCCCGTCGACGTGGAAGGTCCAGCACATCGGGTAGCTGCTCGGCGAGCCGGCGCAGCGGCCAGCGGACGTCGATCGGTCCGCGGGCGCGGTGGCGACCAGGTCGCGGGCCAGCACGACCTTCTCCAGGTCCCCGGCCCCGATGCGGCGGACCGCCTCGGCGACGACCCGGGCTCCCACGTCGGTGCCGCTCAGCGCGCCGTCGGTGAAGGTCACGCCGACTCGGCGGCTGCGGGTCGCCGTGGCCGGCGCACCTCGGGCGGCGAGGCTGATGCCGGCCGACGGCCGATCGTGGTGACCCAGCGTGGTGTCGCCGCGGCGGCCGACGACGACCTCGGGCACGACCAGCACGCTGTCCCCGGGCTCGTCGGCGAAGGCGAAGGAGCCGAAGCACGACCAGCCCGGTGCCCGGGCAGCGCGACCTCGTCGCGGACCACGCGCGGCGCGCGTCTGCTCGCGCCACCAGTCGCGGGCCGTCGGCGAAGCGGTCGGCGCCCGAGGTGCGGACCTCCGCGGCGACGCCCCAGCCGACGAGGCCGTCGCCGCGGCGCACCCAGCGGTGGCGTCGCCGTCCGGCAGCAGCGCCAGCAGCGGGACCCGGGTCCGCGACGGGACGGTGCGCACGACCAGCGGGGCGGTCCGTCGAGCAGGTCGCGCGGTCGCGCGAGGGCTCGGTGATGGTCGTCACGGTGGCCGAGCCTACGACCGCGCTGCAGCCGGATCGCCAGCATCGAGGACGGCGCTGGTCTACGGTGTGCCGGGCCGTGACCCGAGCCGACCTGGACAAGCAGCCCGCCGACGTCGCCGCCATGTTCGACGACGTCGCCCGGCGCTACGACCTCACCAACGACGTGCTCTCGCTCGGGCAGGACCGGCGCTGGCGCCGCGCGGTGCGTGCGACGCGGTCGACGCCGAGGCCGGGCGAGCGGGTCCTCGACCTGGCCGCCGGCACCGGCACCTCGAGCCAGCCGTTCGCCGACCGCGGGCGCCGCCGTGGTGCCCTGCGACTTCTCCACCGGGCATGCTCCGGGTGGGCAAGGCGGGCACAGCCGCAGCCTGCCGTTCGTGGCCGGCGACGCGCACCCGGCTGCCGTTCGCCGACGACACCTTCGACGCGGTGACGATCTCCTTCGGGCTGCGCAACATCGTCGACCCGCGACGCCGGCCTGCGCGAGATGCGGCGCGTGACCCGGCCCGGGGGGCGGCTGGTGGTGTGCGAGTTCAGCCACCCGACCTGGGCGCCGTTCCGCACCGTCTACCTCGAGTACCTCATGAAGGCGCTGCCCGGCAGTCGCCCGGGCGGTCTCCTCGAGCCCGGACGCCTACGTCTACCTCGCGGAGTCGATCCGGGCCTGGCCCGACCAGGCCGGCCTCGCGGCCCGGATCGCCGGCGGCGGGCTGGCGCGACCTGCGTGGCGCAACCTCTCCGGAGGGATCGTGGCGCTGCACCGCGCCACGCGCCTGAGCCGCCGGAGCGGGCGCGCCGGGACCCGGCTGCGCACCGAGGGCCCGGTGCGCTCTAGACTGTCGGGTTGTGCGGCTCAGTGAAGGTTTTCACGAAGTCACGAACGACGTGCTCCGGCCCCGCCGGAGGCCGCCGCGCGGTCACGAGTCGCGCGACCGGAGCCCGACCAGGACGAGGGTATCGATGACCCGGACCACCGCGGACGAGCGGCAGGCCGACGTCATCGTCGTAGGCGCCGGTCCCGCCGGCTCGTCGACCGCCTACCACCTGGCCCAGGCCGGGGTGGACGTGCTGCTGCTGGAGAAGGCCGCCTTCCCCCGCGACAAGGTCTGCGGCGACGGCCTCACCCCGCGCGCGGTCAAGCAGCTCGTCGCCATGGGCCTCGACCTCGACGCCCCCGGCTGGCAGCGCAACAAGGGCCTGCGCATCGTCGGCGCCGGGCACCGGCTCGAGCTGCCGTGGCCCGAGCTCGCCTGCTTCCCGCCGTACGGCCTGGTCCGCACCCGGATGGACCTCGACGAGATCCTCGCCCGCCACGCCGAGAAGGCCGGCGCGCGCCTGCAGGAGCGCACGGCGGTCACCGGCCCGGTCCTCGACGAGCGCACCGGGCGCGTCGTCGGCGTCACGGCCAAGCCCGTCGACGACAGCGGCCGCCGGACCGGCGACGAGGTCACCTACCGCGCCCCGCTCGTCGTCGCCGTGCGACGGGGTCTCCGCGCGCATCGCGATCGCGCTGGGCCTCGAGCGCCGCGAGAACCGCCCCATGGGCGTCGCCGTCCGCGCCTACTACGAGACCCCGCGCCACGACGACGACTGGATGGAGTCCTGGCTCGAGCTGTGGGACGGCAAGCCCGGTGAGTCGAACCTGCTGCCCGGCTACGGCTGGATCTTCGGCGTCGGCGACGGCACCGCCAACGTCGGCCTGGGCATCCTCAACACCTCCAAGGCGTTCCGCAACGTCGACTACAAGGACGTGCTCCAGCGGTGGCTGGCGCACACGCCGGAGGAGTGGGGCTTCCGCGACGAGGAGAACCGGGTCGGCCGGATCGGCTCGGCCGCGCTGCCGATGGGCTTCAACCGCAAGCCGCACTACACCCGCGGCGTGCTGCTGGTCGGCGACTCCGGCGGGATGGTCAACCCGTTCAACGGCGAGGGCATCGACTACGCCCTCGAGTCCGGCCACCTCGCCGCCGAGACGATCGTGCAGGCGCTGGCCCGCCCCGAGGGCGCGGTTCGCGAGCGGGTGCTCGAGGGGTACGCCGCAACGCTGGATGCGAGCTACGGCGGCTACTTCACCCTGGGCCGGGTCTTCGCGAAGATGATCGGCAACCCCACCTTCATGAAGCAGGCCACGAAGTACGGCCTGCCGCGCACCACGCTGATGAAGTTCATGCTCAAGCTGATGGCGAACCTCACCGACCCCCGCGACGGCGACGTGGCGGACCGCGTGATCAACGCCCTGACGCGAGTGACACCGGCGGCATAGCCGGCATGCACAGGCACCAACCCAGGCGTGGCCCCCGCACGTACGACGGGCCGGCACCAGGACAGGACAGAAGGGAGCAAGGCCGATGAACCTGTACGCGCCCGTGCTGGCGCTCATCATCCTCGGCGGCGGGTTCGCCGTCTTCTCGGTGATCATGAGCGCGCTGGTCGGCCCCAAGCGCTACAACCGGGCCAAGCTCGACTCCTACGAGTGCGGCATCGAGCCGACCCCGCAGCCCGTGGGCGGCGGCCGCTTCCCGGTGAAGTACTACATCACCGCGATGCTGTTCATCGTCTTCGACATCGAGATCGTCTTCCTGTACCCGTGGGCGGTGTACTTCGACGCGATGAAGGCCTTCGGCCTGTCGAGATGCTGCTGTTCATCGTCGACCGTGTTCGTCGCCTACGCCTACGTGTGGAGGCGTGGCGGGCTCGACTGGGACTGAGCACGGCGCCGCCAGGACACGGCACAGCGGCCGAGCAACTGAGGGACTGAGGTAATCGAGATGGGTATCGAAGAGAAGCTCCCCAGCGGCGTCCTGCTCACCACCGTCGAGGGCGTCGCCGGCTACATGCGCAAGGCCTCGTTCTGGCCGGCGACGTTCGGCCTGGCCTGCTGCGCCATCGAGATGATGACCTCCGGCGGCCCGCGCTACGACCTCGCCCGCTTCGGCATGGAGGTCTTCCGCGCCTCGCCGCGCCAGGCCGACCTGATGATCGTGGCCGGCCGGGTCAGCCAGAAGATGGCGCCGGTGCTGCGCCAGATCTACGACCAGATGCCCGACCCCAAGTGGGTGCTGGCGATGGGCGTGTGCGCGAGCTCGGGCGGCATGTTCAACAACTACGCGATCGTGCAGGGCGTCGACCACGTCGTCCCCGTCGACATGTACCTCCCCGGCTGCCCGCCGCGGCCGGAGATGCTCATCGACGCGATCCTCAAGCTGCACGACCAGGTCCAGCACGCCAAGCTCGGCGTGAACCGGCAGAACGAGATCGTCGAGAACGAGACCGACGCGCTCAACGCGCTGCCGACCTCGGACATGAAGGGACTGCTCCGATGAGCCCCAAGGAGCCGCAGGAGTTCCGCGAGGTCAGCGAGGGCACCGACGAGGACTACACCGACGTCGCGCCCGAGAACACGCTGCCCGCCTCGGCCGAGCAGCTGCAGCCCGAGGTCGTCGACGTCCGCAAGGGCATGTTCGGCGTGCGCGGCTCCGGCGACACCTCCGGCTACGGCGGCCTGGTGCGGCCGGTCGCGATGCCCGGCGGCACCGACCGGCCGTTCGGCGGCTGGTTCGACGAGGTCGCCGACGGCCTCGACGCGGCGCTCGACCGCGCCGGCGTGCAGAACGCGATCGAGAAGGTCGTCGTGCACCGCGGCGAGATCACCTTCTTCGTCCGCCGCGAGGCGGTGGCCGAGGTCGCCCGCCAGCTGCGCGACGACCCGACGCTGCGCTTCGAGTTCTGCTCGGGCGTCTCCGGCGTGCACTACCCGCACGAGACCGGCCGCGAGCTGCACGCGGTCTACCACCTGCTGTCGATGACCCACAACCGCCGGATCCGGCTCGAGGTCGCCTGCCCCGACGCGGACCCGCACATCCCGTCGGTGGTCGCGGTCTACCCGACCAACGACTGGCACGAGCGCGAGACCTACGACTTCTTCGGGATCATCTTCGACGGCCACCCGGCGCTGGCCCGCATCGAGATGCCCGACGACTGGCCGGGCCACCCGCAGCGCAAGGACTACCCGCTCGGCGGCATCCCCGTGGAGTACAAGGGCGCCACCATCCCGCCGCCGGACACGCGGAGGACCTACAACTGATGAGCGACACGACCTACGACCCCTACGCGACCGCGCAGGAGACCACGGCCGGCAAGGTCTTCACCGTCACCGGCCAGGACTGGGACTCCGTCGTCGCCGGCGTCGCCGACGAGGGCGAGGACCGCGTCGTCGTCAACATGGGCCCGCAGCACCCGTCGACGCACGGCGTGCTCCGGCTCATCCTCGAGCTCGAGGGCGAGACGGTGAAGGAGGCCCGCTGCGGCGTCGGCTACCTGCACACCGGCATCGAGAAGAACATGGAGTTCCGCTCCTGGACGCAGGGCGTGACGTTCTGCACCCGGATGGACTACCTCGCCCCCTTCTACAACGAGGCGACCTACTGCCTCGGCGTCGAGCGGCTGCTCGACATCGAGGACGAGATCCCCGAGAAGGCCCAGGTCATGCGCGTGCTCCTGATGGAGCTCAACCGGATCTCCTCCCACCTGGTGGCGATCGCCACCGGCGGCATGGAGATCGGCGCGCTGACCGTGATGACCATCGGCTTCCGCGAGCGCGAGCTGGTCCTCGACCTGTTCGAGCTGATCACCGGCCTGCGGATGAACCACGCGTTCATCCGTCCCGGCGGCGTCGCGCAGGACATGCCCCCGGGGCGCTGGACCAGATCCGCGACTTCATCAAGCTGATGAAGAAGCGGCTGCCGGAGTACGCCGACCTCTGCAACGCCAACCCGATCTTCAAGGGCCGCCTGCAGGACGTCGGCTACCTCGACCTCGCCGGCTGCATGGCGCTGGGCATCACCGGCCCGGTGCTGCGCTCGACCGGCTACCCGTGGGACCTGCGCAAGACCCAGCCCTACAGCGGCTACGAGGACTACGAGTTCGACGTCGTCACCTGGGACACCTCCGACTCCTACGGCCGGTTCCGCATCCGGCTCGCGGAGATGTGGGAGTCGCTGCGGATCGTCGAGCAGTGCGCCGACCGGCTCGCGGGCCTCGAGGGCGCGCCCGGTGATGATCGGCGACAAGAAGATCGCCTGGCCCAGCCAGCTCGCGGTCGGCACCGACGGCATGGGCAACAGCCTCGACCACATCAAGCACATCATGGGCGAGTCCATGGAGGCCCTGATCCACCACTTCAAGCTGGTGACCGAGGGCTTCCGGGTGCCGGCCGGCCAGGCCTACGTGCCGATCGAGTCGCCGCGCGGCGAGCTCGGCGCGCACGTCGTCTCCGACGGCGGCACCCGCCCCTACCGGGCGCACTTCCGGGACCCGTCCTTCACGAACCTGCAGGCGACCTCGGTGATGAGCGAGGGCGGCATGGTCGCCGACGTCATCGTCGCGATCGCCTCGATCGACCCGGTCATGGGTGGAGTGGACAGATGACCAACATGGTTTCGACCGGTACCTCCGATCATGGGGAGGGCCAGCTCGACGAGCACGTCCTCGCCGAGCTGCGGGAGATCACCACCCGCTACCCGGAGGCGCGCTCGGCGCTGCTGCCGATGCTGCACCTGGTGCAGAGCCACGAGGGTCGCGTCACCGCCCGCGGCATCGAGGCGTGCGCCGACATCCTCGGGATCTCCGCGGCGGAGGTGTCCGGGGTCGCGACGTTCTACACGATGTACAAGCGGCGCCCGGTCGGCGACTACCACGTCGGCGTCTGCACGAACACCCTCTGCGCGATCATGGGCGGCGACGCGATCTTCGAGCGGCTCAAGGACCACCTCGACGTCGGCAACGACGAGACCACCCCCGATGACGGAGCCGGGAGGTCCATCACTCTCGAGCACGTCGAGTGCAACGCCGCCTGCGACTACGCCCCCGTGGTGATGGTGAACTGGGAGTTCATGGACAACCAGACCCCTGAGTCGGCGACCCAGCTGGTCGACGACCTCCGGGCGGGCAAGGAGGTCCGCTCCACGCGCGGGCCGCGCATCTGCACCTGGCGCGAGGCCGAGCGGGTGCTCGCCGGCTTCAGCGACGACCGGGCCGACGAGGGACCCTCCGCCGGCCCCGCCACGCTGGCCGGACTGAGGCTGGCGCGGGAGCGCGGCTGGCAGGCCCCGGAGACCGGCCGCCGGGCCGTCTCGGCGGGCGAGCCGTTCGGGGACTCGCGTGACCGTGCGGCCCAGCAGAGCAGCGCCCCGTCGGGCCAGGCCGCCGAGGCGGTCGAGGAGTCGCCGGCCGGACGCGAGGGCGGAAAGGAGAAGGACGCCTGATGACGATGTTTCGAGGCTCGCTGCGCTCGCACCTCAACAACCGAACGGGGGCACTCCGTGGCTGACACACTGACCCCGGTGCTCACCGAGAACTGGGACGCCGACCGGTCCTGGACCCTGGAGTCCTACGCCGCCCGCGGCGGCTACGAGGCGCTCGACATCGCCTTCGGCATGGAGCCGGACGCGGTCGTGGAGATGGTCAAGGAGTCCGGCCTGCGCGGCCGCGGCGGCGCCGGCTTCCCGACCGGCATGAAGTGGGGGTTCATCCCACAGGACAATCCGAAGCCGAAGTACCTCGTCGTCAACGCCGACGAGTCCGAGCCGGGCACCTGCAAGGACATCCCGCTCATGATGGCCAGCCCGCACACGCTGGTCGAGGGCGTCATCCTCGCCTCTTACGCCATCCGCGCGAACCACGCGTTCATCTACGTGCGTGGCGAGGTGCTGCACGTGATCCGTCGCCTGCAGCGCGCGGTGCAGGAGGCCTACCTCGCCGGCCACCTCGGCACGAACATCCACGGCTCGGGCTACGACCTCGACGTCGTGGTGCACGCCGGCGCCGGCGCCTACATCTGCGGCGAGGAGACCGCGCTGCTCGACTCGCTCGAGGGTCGGCGTGGCCAACCGCGGCTGCGACCGCCCTTCCCCGCGGTGGCCGGGCTGTACGCCGCCCCGACGGTGATCAACAACGTCGAGAGCATCTCCTCGGTGCCGAGCATCGTGCGCAACGGCCCGGAGTGGTTCGCGTCGATGGGCACCGAGAAGAGCAAGGGCTTCGTGATCTACTCGCTGTCCGGGCACGTGCAGCGGCCCGGTCAGTACGAAGCCCCCCTGGGCATCACGATGCGCGAGCTGGTCGACCTCGCCGGCGGGATCCGCGAGGGCCACGAGCTGAAGTTCTGGACGCCCGGCGGCTCCTCGACACCGATCCTGACCGGTGAGCACCTCGACGTGCCCCTCGACTTCGAGGGGGTCGGCGCGGCGGGCTCCATGCTCGGCACGCGCGCCCTGCAGGTCTTCGACGACACCACGTGCGTGGTGCGCGCGGTGCTGCGCTGGACCGAGTTCTACAAGCACGAGTCGTGCGGCAAGTGCACGCCGTGCCGCGAGGGCACCTGGTGGCTGGTGCAGACGCTGGCCCGGCTGGAGCAGGGCCACGGCACCGAGGAGGATCTCGAGCTGCTGCTCGACCAGTGCGACAACATCCTCGGCCGGGCCTTCTGCGCGCTCGGGGACGGTGCGACCAGCCCGATCACGAGCTCGATCCAGTACTTCCGCGACGAGTACATCCGCCACTTCACCGAGGGCGGCTGCCCGTTCGACCCGGCGAAGTCCACCCTCTTCGCACCCGTAGCAACAGGTGGAGCCTGAGACATGACCGTGCAAGCCAACAAGCCCGGCGAGGTCGCCCCCAAGGAGGACCTCGTCACGCTGACCATCGACGACGTCGAGGTCAGTGTGCCCAAGGGCAGCCTGGTGATCCGCGCCGCCGAGCAGATCGGCGTGCAGATCCCGCGCTTCTGTGATCACCCGCTGCTCGACCCGGTCGGCGCCTGCCGTCAGTGCCTGGTCGAGGTGCCCGACGCCGGCAACGGCCGCCCGATCCCGAAGCCGCAGGCCTCGTGCACCCTGCAGGTGGCCGAGGGCATGGTGGTGCGCACCCAGGCCAGCTCGAAGGTCGCGGACAAGGCGCAGCAGGGGATCATGGAGTTCCTGCTGGTCAACCACCCGCTCGACTGCCCGATGTGCGACAAGGGCGGCGAGTGCCCGCTGCAGAACCAGGCGATGTCCAACGGCCGCGGCGAGTCGCGCTACACCGAGCAGAAGCGCACCTACCCCAAGCCGATCAACATCTCCGCGCAGGTGCTGCTCGACCGCGAGCGCTGCATCCTGTGTGCGCGCTGCACCCGCTTCTCCGAGCAGATCGCCGGTGACCCGTTCATCGCGCTGATCGAGCGTGGCGCGCTGCAGCAGGTCGGCATCTACGAGAACGAGCCGTTCGAGTCCTACTTCTCGGGCAACACCATCCAGATCTGTCCGGTGGGGGCGCTGACCTCGGCGTCGTACCGCTTCCGGGCGCGCCCGTTCGACCTGGTCTCCACGCCGACGGTGTGCGAGCACTGCGCGTCCGGCTGCGCGCTGCGCACCGACCACCGGCGCGGCAAGGTCACCCGACGCCTCGCGGCGTTCGACCCCGAGGTCAACGAGGAGTGGAACTGCGACCGCGGCCGGTTCGCCTTCCTGTACGCACGCCAGGCCGACCGGCTCACCCACCCGCTGGTGCGCGACGAGGAGACCGGCGAGCTGCGGCCCGCGTCGTGGCCCGAGGCCTTCGTGGTCGCGGCCCGTGGCCTCGCGGCCGCCGAGGGCAAGGTCGGGGTGCTGCCCGGTGGCCGGCTCACCACCGAGGACGCCTACGGCTACAGCAAGTTCGCGCGCGCCGTGCTGGGCACCAACGACATCGACTTCCGGGCCCGGGCGCACTCCGCCGAGGAGGCCGACTTCCTGGCTGCGCACGTCGCCGGGACGCCGATGTCGGTGACCTACACCGACATCGAGAAGGCCAAGACCGTCCTGCTCGCCGGTTTCGAGCCCGAGGACGAGTCGCCGATCGTGTTCCTGCGGCTGCGCAAGGCGGCCCGCAAGAACGGCCTGCGGGTGTTCTCGATCGCACCGTTCACCTCCCGGGGGCTGGCCAAGATGCACGGCAGCCTGCTGCGCACCGCGCCCGGCGACGAGGCCGAGGCCCTGGCCGAGGCCGCCCACGACGGCAACCTGGCGCTCGACGCCGGTGGCCTGATCCTGGTGGGCGAGCGGCTGGCGTCCGTCCCGGGCGCACTGTCCGCAGCCCTGTCGCTCTCGCGTACGACGGGCGCCCGGCTGGCGTGGGTGCCGCGGCGGGCCGGGGAGCGCGGCGCGCTGGAGGCCGGCTGCCTTCCGCACCTGCTGCCCGGTGGCCGTCCGCTCGAGGACGCGGCCGCCCGCGTCGACCTCGGCACCGTGTGGGGCGCCACCGTTCCCACCGCGCCCGGCCGGTCAGCGGAGGCCATCGTGGCCGCGGCTGCCGCCGGTGAGCTCGAGGCGCTCGTCGTCGGTGGCGTCGACCCGGCCGACCTGCCGGACCGGGCCGCCGCACTCGCCGCCCTGGACACCGCGGACTTCGTGGTCAGTCTCGAGATCCGCGCCAGCGAGGTCACCGAGCGCGCGGACGTGGTCTTCCCCGTCGCGCCGGTGGCCGAGAAGGCCGGCACGTTCGTCGACTGGGAGGGCCGCGAGCGGCCCTTCGAGAAGGTGCTGCGCGACGCGCACGCGCTGCCGGACCTGCGCATCCTTGCCGGCATCGCCGAGGAGCTCGGTGACGGTCTCGGTTTCCGCACCGTCGAGCAGGCCCGCGCGGAGCTGGCCGAGCTGGGCGCCTGGGACGGCGACCGGGTCGCGGCCCCCGCCCTCGAACCGGTGGCCCGCACGACGGCCGCCGACACGCTGCGACTGGCGACCTGGAAGCTGCTCATCGACGACGGGCGGATGCTCGACGGCGACGAGTACCTCAAGGCCACCGCACGACGGCCGGTGGTCCTGGTCTCCGGCGGCACCCTGACCGCGCTCGGGCTCACCGAGGGCGAGCAGGTCACCCTGACCGGTGAGACGGGCAGCGCGGAGCTGCCCGTGGCCGTGGCCGACCTCCCCGATGGTGTGGTGTGGGCGCCGGCGTCCACACGCTGCGGCACCACCGGCTCCGAGGTGCGGCTGACCCGACTCGACGGAGGTGCAGCATGATCCCGCTGACGGCCGGCAGCCTGTCGGTGTTCGGCCACGACCCCTGGTGGATCTCCGCCATCAAGGGCCTGCTGATCTTCGTCGTCCTGGTGCTGCTGACCCTGTTCAACATCTGGTTCGAGCGGCGGGTCGTGGCTCGCATGCAGCACCGCATCGGTCCGAACGTGAACGGCCCGTTCGGTCTGCTGCAGAGCCTCGCCGACGGCGTGAAGCTGGCGCTGAAGGAGGACCTGATCCCCAAGGCCGCCGACAAGTGGGTCTACCTGCTGGCCCCGGTGCTCTCCACGGCGCCGGCGTTCATCGCCTGGGCGGTGATGCCGTTCGGGCCGGTGGTGAGCATGTTCGGCCACAAGACGCCGCTGCAGCTGACCGACATGCCCGTCGCCGTGCTGTTCGTGCTGGCGATCGCCTCCATCGGCATCTACGGCATCGTGCTGGGCGGCTGGTCCAGCGGGTCGACGTACTCGCTGCTCGGCGGGCTGCGCAGCTCGGCGCAGATGATCTCCTACGAGGTCGCGATGGGTCTGGCCCTGGTGGCGGTCTTCCTCTACGCCGGGTCGATGTCCACCTCGCAGATCGTCGACGCCCAGCAGCGGCTGTGGTTCGGCATCATCTTGATCCCCTCGTTCGTGATCTACATGATCGCGATGGTCGGGGAGACCAACCGTGCACCGTTCGACCTCCCCGAGGCCGAGGGCGAGCTGGTCGGCGGCTTCCACACCGAGTACTCCTCGCTGAAGTTCGCGCTGTTCTTCCTCGCCGAGTACGTCAACATGGTGACGGTCTCCGCGCTGGCGACCACGCTGTTCCTCGGCGGGTGGCGCGCGCCCTGGCCGCTGTCGCTGTGGGGCGGGGCCAACTCCGGGCTGGATCCCGGTGCTGTGGTTCATCGCCAAGGTGATGATCTTCGTGTTCGTCTTCATCTGGCTGCGCGGGACGCTGCCGCGGCTGCGCTACGACCAGTTCATGGCGTTCGGCTGGAAGCGGCTGATCCCGATCGCGCTGGTGTGGATCATGGCGGTCGCCGCCATCCGTGCCGCCAGCCTGGGCGGCGGGTTCGACCGCCGCTACCTCGCGGTCGCCGCCGGCGTGATCGTGGTCATGCTCGTCGGGATGTTCTTCCTCGGCGGCGAGCAGGAGGAGGCGGGCGCGAGCGGCGTCGACAAGAGCCGCGAACCGGCCACCGACCAGCCGTTCGACGCCTTCGCCGGTGGCTACCCGGTCCCCCCGATGCCGGGCCAGTCGGTCGGCACGGCGGCCACCGTCAGCTCGAGTGCTTCGTCGACAACCGCCAGGGAGCAGTGAATGGCAACGCTCAAGGAACAGTTCTGGGATCCCGATCGCGGGGTTCGGCGTCACCTTCCGGACGATGTTCAAGAAGGTGGTCACCGAGCAGTACCCCTTCGAGAAGAAGCCCACCGCTCCGCGCTTCCACGGCCGGCACCAGCTCAACCGCTGGCCGGACGGGCTGGAGAAGTGCATCGGCTGCGAACTGTGCGCGTGGGCCTGCCCGGCGGACGCGATCTACGTCGAGGGTGCCTCGAACACCGTCGACGAACGCTTCTCGCCCGGTGAGCGCTACGGCCGCGTCTACCAGATCAACTACCTGCGCTGCATCCTGTGCGGCCTGTGCATCGAGGCGTGCCCGACGCGCGCGCTGACGATGACCAACGAGTACGAGCTGGCCGACAACAACCGTGCCGACCTGATCTACGAGAAGCAGGACCTGCTCGCGCCGCTGCTGCCGGGCATGGAGCAGCCTCCGCACGCGATGTACCTCGGCGACGACGAGACCGACTACTACCGCGGCGCGTTCACCGGCGGTGCGGCGCGCGGAGCCGAGCAGGGCCCGGAGAACGGAGCGGACCGGTGATCACCTTCTGGATCCTGGCCCCGGTGATGGTGGCCGCAGCCCTGGGCATCCTCTTCTCGCGCAAGGCGGTGCACGCGGCGCTGATGCTCGCGGTGGTGATGATCTCGCTGGCGGTGCTCTACGCCGCCCAGGACGCCCCGTTCCTGTTCACGGTGCAGATCATCGTCTACACCGGTGCGATCTTGATGCTGTTCCTGTTCGTGGTGATGCTCGTCGGCGTCGATGCCTCCGACTCGGTGGTCGAGACGATCCGGGGGCAGCGGATGCTCGCCATCGTGGTCGGCGCCCTGTTCGGCATCTGCCTCGTGGTGGGCGTCGCGCAGGTCACCGGCACGGTCACCGGCCTCGCGCAGGCGAACGCCGGTGGCAACGTGCAGGGTCTGGCCCAGCTGCTGTTCTCCCGCTACGTGTTCGCCTTCGAGGCCACCAGCGCCCTGCTGATCACCGCCGCGATCGGCGCGATGGTGCTCGCCCACCGCGAGCGGCTCACGCCCAAGCCCACGCAGGCGGACCTGGCCACCCAGCGGATGCGCGACTACGCCGAGTCCGGCAAGCACCTCGGCCCGCTGCCGGCGCCCGGCGTGTTCGCGCGGCACAACGCGGTCGACACCCCGGCCCTGCTGCCCGACGGCACCCCGCTGGCGTCCTCGGTCTCCCACGTGCTCGTGGCCCGCGGCACGGTGCGGTCCGCACCGGCCCTGGCCGACGAGATCGAGCGGCTCACCGGCCAGATGGGCGACGGCACCTCGGGCGGCCCGCGCGGGCCGATCGAAGGCGACCCCACCGAGACCCGCGACACCACCGACTTCCCCGCCGACGACGACCCGAAGGAGCAGGCATGAGCCCCACGCCCTTCCTGGTGCTGTCCGCGATCCTGTTCACGATCGGCTCGGTCGGGGTGCTCACCCGGCGCAACGCCATCGTCGTGTTCATGAACGTGGAGCTGATGCTCAACGCCGCCAACCTGGCCCTGATCACCTTCTCGCGGGTGCACGGGACCCTCGACGGGCAGGTGGCCGCCTTCTTCGTGATGGTGGTCGCCGCGGCCGAGGTGGTGGTCGGTCTCGCGATCATCATGACGATCTTCCGCACCCGTCGGTCCGCCTCGGTCGACGACGCCAGCCTGCTGAAGTACTGAGGAGCCTGCCTTGACGACCTCCCTGGTCATGACCGCCCTGCACGAGGGCACGCCGCCGGTCGTGAACCCCGCGGCCGCGTCGGGGGTGTTCAACTTCCTGTGGGTGATCATCGCGCTGCCGGCGTTCGGCGCCGCGGTGCTGCTCGTCGTGGGCAACCGTCGCTCCCAGTCGTGGGCGCACCTGCTCGGCGTGCTCACCGTGGTGGCGTCCTTCGCCCTGAGCGTGCTGGTCTTCGTCGGCCTGCTCGGCCGTGGCAGCGGCGACCGTCAGGTCGGCCAGCACCTGTGGACGTGGTTCCAGGCGGGCGGGTTCAACGTCGGCGCCGACCTGCTCTACGACCAGCTGGCCGCGCTGTTCACGCTGCTGATCACCGGCGTGGGCTCGCTGATCCACATCTACTCCGTCGGCTACATGGAGCACGACGAGCGGCGCCCGCGCTTCTTCGCCTACCTCAACCTGTTCGTCGCCTCGATGCTGACGCTGGTGCTGGCCGCGAACTACGTCCTGCTCTTCCTCGGCTGGGAGGGCGTCGGCCTCGCGTCGTACCTCCTGATCGGGTTCTGGCAGCACAAGACCACAGCGGCCGTGGCCGCCAAGAAGGCCTTCGTGGTCAACCGCGTCGGTGACGTCGGCATGGCGCTCGGCATCATGCTGCTCTTCGCGACGTTCGGCACCATCACCTTCTCCGGCGTCTCCGCGGCGGCCGGCCAGGCCTCGTCGGGCACCATGACCGCGCTCGGCCTGCTGTTCCTGCTCGCCGCGTGCGGCAAGTCCGCGCAGGTGCCCCTGCAGTCCTGGCTGCTCGACGCGATGGAGGGCCCGACCCCGGTGTCGGCACTGATCCACGCGGCGACGATGGTGACCGCCGGCGTCTACCTGGTGACCCGCTCGAACTTCATCTACGACTACACCTCGGTGGCGCGGACCGCCGTCGTCGTGGTCGGCGCGGTGACGATCCTGTTCGGTGCGATCATCGGGTGCGCCAAGGACGACATCAAGAAGGTGCTCGCCGGCTCCACGATGAGCCAGATCGGCTACATGATGCTCGCCGCGGGCCTCGGCCCCGCCGGCTACGCCTTCGCGATCTTCCACCTGCTCACGCACGGCTTCTTCAAGGCGAACATGTTCCTCGGCGCCGGCTCGGTCATGCACGGCATGAACGACGACGTGAACATGCGCCACTACGGCGCCCTGCGCAAGGCGATGCCGGTGACGTTCCTGACCTTCGCGATGGGCTACCTCGCCATCATCGGCATCCCGCCGTGGGCCGGCTTCTGGTCCAAGGACAAGATCATCGAGGTCGCCTTCGCCGACAACCTGGTCGTGGGCATCGCCGCGCTGGTGGGTGCGGGCATCACCGCGTTCTACATGACCCGGCTGATGCTGATGACCTTCCTCGGCGAGAAGCGCTGGGAGAAGGACGTGCACCCGCACGAGTCGCCCTCGGTGATGACCTTCCCGCTGATCGTGCTGGGCGCGCTGTCGCTGCTCGGCGGGCTGCTGCTGCTCGGTGACTGGATCGTGAACTGGCTGAGCCCGGTCGTCGGAGAGCCGCCGCTGGAGTCCTTCGCGGTCCCGGCCGCCGTGATGTCGGGCATCGCGCTCGGCACGGTGCTCATCGGCGTGGCCATCGCGTGGCTGACCGTCGGTCGCAACCCGGTGCCGACCGAGGCGCCGACCCGGGTCTCGGTGTTCACCCGTGCCGCCCGCGCCGACCTTTACGGCGACGCGATCAACGAGGGCGTGTTCATGCGGCCCGGCGACCAGTTCGTCACGGGTCTGGTCGGCTTCGACGACCACGGCATCGACGGGGCGGTGAACGGCACCGCGGCCACGCTCGGGGGGATGTCCGCCTCCCTTCCGGCGGATCCAGACCGGCTTCGTGCGCTCCTACGCCCTCTCGCTGCTCTTCGGCGCGGCGCTGGTCCTCGGCGCGCTGCTGGCGGTGAACCTGTCATGACGTGCCACGCCCTGCAACGACGTGAACGGACGAGTCTGATGGTGGTGTCGCTGTGAGCTTTCCCTGGTTGACCGTGGCCTGGGCGGTGCCCGTGCTCGGCGCCGTCGTCGTGGCCCTGATGCCGAAGCGGGCGACCTGCCGAAGAAGGTGGCGCTCGCGTTCTCGCTGCTGGCCTGGGTGCCGGTCGCGGTCGTCGGCTTCGGCTTCAACACCCACGGAGCGCGCTACCAGTTCGTCGAGAACGTGATGTGGATCCGCCTCGTTCGGCGCCCACTACGCCCTGGGCGTGGACGGGATCGGGCTGACGCTGGTCATCCTCACCGCGGTGCTCTCGCCGGTGGTGATCCTGGCCTCGTGGCACGACGGCGGGTCCGGACGGTGGAGCACCAACTCCTTCTTCGCCTGGATGCTGGCGCTGGAGGGGCTCGCGCTCGGCGTCTTCTCCTCCCTCGACGTGTTCCTCTTCTACGTGCTGTTCGAGGCCACCCTGCTGCCCATCTACTTCCTGATCGGTGGTTTCGGCGGGGCGAAGCGGTCCTACGCGGCGGTGAAGTTCCTGCTCTACTCGCTGCTCGGCGGTCTGCTCATGCTGGCCGCGGTGGTCGGGCTCTACGTCGTCTCCGCGGGGGCGCCCGGCGGACCGACGTACTTCCTGCCCGAGCTGAGCAAGGTCAGCATCGACCCGATCGTCGGCCCGGTGGCTTTTCGCCGGCTTCTTCGTCGCGTTCGCGATCAAGGCGCCGATGTTCCCGGTGCACACCTGGCTGCCGGACGCCGCCGACGAGGCCACCCCCGGCACGTCGGTGCTGCTGGTCAGCATCCTGGACAAGATCGGCACCTTCGGGATGATCCGGTTCTGTCTGGGGCTGTTCCCCGAGGCGTCGCGCTGGGCCACGCCCCTGGTGCTGGTGCTCGCGGTGATCAGCGTGCTGTACGGCGCCCTGGTGGCGATCGGCCAGAACAGCATCCCGAGGCTGATCGCCTACACCTCGGTGTCCCACTTCGGCTTCATCGTGCTGGGCATCTTCGTGCTCAACAGCCAGGGCCAGACCGGCTCGACGCTCTACATGTTCAACCACGGGCTCTCCACCGGGGTGCTGTTCCTGGTCACCGGGTTCCTGATCAAGCGCCGGGGGTCGCGCTACATCAGCGACTTCGGCGGGGTGCAGAAGACCGCGCCGGTGCTGGCCGGGCTGTTCCTGGTCGCGGGGCTGTCCTCGCTGTCGCTGCCCGGGCTCTCGCCGTTCGTCTCGGAGTTCCTGGTGCTGGTCGGCACGTTCGTGCACAACTGGTGGTACGCCGCGTTCGCGGTGCTGGGCATCGTGCTCGCCGCGCTCTACATCCTGCTGATGTACCAGCGCACGATGACCGGGCCGGTGCGCCCGGAGCTGGCCGGGATCAAGGACCTCAACCTGCGCGAGGTGTCCGCGCTGGCGCCGCTGGTGCTGCTCATCGTGCTGCTCGGCTTCTACCCGCGGCCGCTGACCGCCCTCATCAACCCCGCAGTCGGGCACACCCTCTCGCAGGTCGGTGCCCATGACCCGAAGCCCGCCGTGCCCGCCGCGGCCGGTGCCCACGAGGAGACCCAGCAGTGACAAGCGCAGCGCAGTTCCAGGCGCCCCACATCGACTACGGCCTCATCTCGCCGTTGCTGGTGATGTTCGGCGTCGCCATCGTGGGCGTGCTCGTCGAGGCGTTCGTGCCGCGGCGGTCGCGCTACCTGGTGCAGTCGGTGCTGGCCGTGGCCGGGGTCGTCGGCGCCCTGGTCGCCACGATCGTGGTGAGCACGACGCTGGTGCAGAACGGCGACCGCCCGGCCTTCGGGTCGATGGCCGCCGAGGGAGCGATCGCGGTCGACGGGCCGACGATGTTCATCTGGGGCACGCTGCTCGTGCTGAGCCTGATCAGCGTGCTGCTGTTCGCCGAGCGTCACCTCGAGGGCGGCGTGACGGCGTTCGCCGGGCAGGCGGCCGCCCTGCCGGGCACGGACGCCGAGCGTGAGGCGTCGACGCGGGGGCTGGAGCAGACCGAGGTCTTCCCGCTGATGATGTTCGCGGTCGCCGGGATGATGCTGTTCCCGGCCTCCAACGGCCTGATCACCATGTTCGTCGGGCTCGAGGTCCTGTCCCTGCCGCTCTACCTGCTCTCCGGCCTGGCCCGCCGGCGCCGGCTGCTCAGCCAGGAGGCGGCGCTGAAGTACTTCATGCTGGGGGCGTTCAGCTCCGGGTTCTTCGTCTACGGCATCGCCCTGGTCTACGGGTACGCCGGCTCCATGCGGCTGGCGGACATCAGCGAGGCGATCACCGGCCGGATCGGGTCCGAGACGCTGCTGCTCGCCGGCATCGGGATGATGGCCGTCGGCATGCTGTTCAAGATCAGCGCGGCGCCGTTTCACGCGTGGTCGCCGGACGTCTACCAGGGCGCCCCGACCGCGGTCACCGGCTTCATGGCGGCCTGCACGAAGATCGCGGCGTTCGGCGCGATGCTGCGGCTGTTCTACGTCGGGTTCGGGGCCGCGCGCTGGGACTGGACGCCGATGATCTGGGTCATCGCGATCCTCTCGATGGTCGTCGGCTCGCTGCTCGCGATCACCCAGTCCGACATCAAGCGCATGCTGGCCTACAGCTCGATCGCGCACGCCGGGTTCATCCTCACCGGGTTCGTGGGGCTGCACCAGGTGGCCGACAACAGCGGCAACCAGCTGTCCTCCCTGCAGGCGGTGCTGTTCTATCTGGTGACCTACGGCTTCATGACCGTCGGTGCGTTCGCGGTCGTGACCGTCGTACGCGACCCCGGCGGCGAGGCCACGCACCTCTCGCGGTGGGCCGGCCTGGGCAAGGAGTCCCCGGTGATCGCCGGCGTCATGGCCTTCTTCCTGCTGGGCATGGCCGGTATCCCGCTGACCAGCGGCTTCACCGGCAAGTGGGCGGTGTTCACCTCCGCCGTGGCCGGTGGTGCCTGGCCGCTCGTGGTGGTCGCGGTGGTGCTCAGCGCGGTCGCGGCGTTCTTCTACGTCCGCGTGATCGTGCTGATGTACTTCTCCGAGCCGGTCGGTGAGGGACCCACGGTGGCGATGCCCAGCGTGCTGACGACTATCGTGATCGCTGTGGGCTTCGCCGCGACGGTGGCCCTGGGCATCGTGCCCGGGCCGGTGCTGGACCTCGCCGCGGCGGCCGGACAGTTCATCCGCTGATCCCCGCCCGGTGCGGGGCACTACCGAGGAGCTCGATCCACTGATGGCCAGTCACGGGACCGGCGCGCCCTCGGCGGCCACCGAGCCGGCGTCCTCGCTGGCGCTGCCCGTGCTCGACCCGTCCCTCGAGGCCCGGCTGCGGACCCGGCTGGCCGAGGTCGAGGCCGAGCTCGCCGCCGCCGTCGAGAGCGAGGCCCCGTTCGTCACCGAGGCGGCCCGGCACCTGCTCGAGGCCGGCGGCAAGCGCCTGCGGCCGCTGCTGGTGCTGCTCGCCGCCGAGACCGGCGACCCCTCCCCGCGGGAGGTGGTGATCTCGGCCTGCGTGGTGGAGCTGACGCACCTGGGGTCGCTCTACCACGACGACGTGATGGACGAGGCGGCGCTGCGGCGGGGAGCGGAGTCGGCGAACGCCCGCTGGGACAACCTGGTGGCGATCCTCACCGGGGACTTCCTGTTCGCGAAGTCCTCGGAGCTCACCTCGCTGCTCGGCGACGAGGCGGTCCGCATCCAGGCCGAGACGTTCGCCCGGCTGGTCGAGGGGCAGATCCTCGAGACGCTCGGGCCCCAGGGCGACGAGGACCCGCTCGAGCACTACCTGCGCGTGGTGGCCGGCAAGACCGGCTCGCTGATCGCCACGTCGGCACAGTACGGCGCCCGGTTCGCCGGTGCCTCCGCGGAGGTCGAGGAGGCGCTGCGGGTCTACGGCGAGAAGATCGGGGCCGCCTTCCAGCTCTCTGATGACATCCTCGACATCGCGAGCGAGTCGGGGGAGTCCGGCAAGACGCCCGGCACCGACCTGCGCGAGGGTGTGCCGACGCTGCCGGTGCTGATCGCGAAGCAGTCAACCGACCCCGCTGACGCCCGGCTCCGGGAGCTGCTCGAGGCGGACCTGTCCGACGACACGCTGCACGCCGAGGCGCTGGCGTTGCTGCGCAAGCACCCGGCCATGGAGGAGGCCCGCTCCTACGTGCTGGCCCGGGCGCGCGAGGCGCAGGAGCTGCTGACGGCACTGCCTCCCGGCCCGGCTCGCGACGCGCTCGACGCCTTCGCCGAGCTCTGTGCCACCCGCACGGCCTGACCCACCCGTTGAGGCGCGGGTGTTGGTGCGGTCAGGCGCGGGTGTTGGTGCGGTCAGGCGCGGGTCTTGCCGCCCTCAGACCGCGATCGCCTCGGCCGCCAGCCGCAGCTGACGGCGGCGGTGGGTGAGCGACTCGGCGGTGAAGATCACCAGAGCCACCCAGACCAGGGAGAACCCGACCCACCGCATGGCCGGCATCGGCTCGCCGTAGAAGAACACGCCGATGAGGAACTGGATCGTCGGCGTGACGTACTGCAGCAGTCCGATCGTCGTCATCGACACCCGCGTCGCGGCACCGCCGAAGCAGATCAGCGGGACGGCGGTGACCAGCCCCGTGGTGACCAGCAGCACGGCGTGCCCCGGGCCGTGGCCGGTGAAGTTCGAGGATCCCGTCGCGGTGAGCCACAGGATGTAGGCGAGCGCCACCGGAGCGCTGACCATGGTCTCGACCGTCAGGCTCTCCACCGCTCCGGTGTTGGCCTTCTTCTTCGACAGGCCGTAGCTGCCGAAGGACAGCGCCAACATCAAGGCGATCCACGGTGGGTGGCCGTACTCGATCGTCAGCGCGGTCACGGCGACCAGCGCGATGCCCAGGGCGGTCCACTGCAGGCGCCGCAGACGCTCGCCCATGAACACCACGCCCATCAGCACCGTCACCAGCGGGTTGATGAAGTACCCCAGGGACGTCTCCACGACGTGGTGGTTGTTCACGCCCCAGATGTAGGTGCCCCAGTTGATCGTGATGAACACGGCCGCGCCGGCGAGGATGGCGCGGGTGCGTCGGTTGCGCAGCACCGCGCGCAGCTGGCTGGTCCGTCGTACGAGCAGGACGAGGACCAGCATGACCGCCAGCGACCAGAAGATCCGGTGGGCGAGGATCTCCACCGCGCCGGCCGGCTCGAGCAGCGGCCAGTACAACGGGAAGAGCCCCCACATGCCGTAGGCCGCCAGGCCCAGGAGGAAGCCGCGCCGGTTCTCGGACATGGTGGCAGGGTACGGCACATGTAAGGTGCAACCAAGCCGTTTGCTCATGATGAGACGGCGCCCACTCGCTAGGGTGCCCGCGTGACCTCTGTACGACGTGAGCTGGTGCCCTCCGCGACCGACGCCGACCTTCCCGACCAGATCGAGCCGGGGACGGAGATCGTCGACGGCAGTCCCACCGCGGCCGTCCGCACCCTCGACCAGGTGGCCGGAGCCGAGGTGGGTCTGTGGGAGATGACTCGCGGGGCGGCCCGCGACGTGGAGGCCGACGAGGTGTTCGTGGTCCTCGCCGGGCGGGGCGCCGTCACCTTCGACGACGGCGAGCGCATCGAACTGCGGCCCGGCGTGGTGGTCCGCCTGCACGCCGGTGACCGCACCGAGTGGACGGTCACCGAGCCGCTGCGCAAGCTCTATGTCGCACCGGCGGACCAGGGCTGACTCGCCTGCCGCAGGCCGGCAGAACGCGCGTCCGAGGCCTGCGACACCCGCGTCTCACCGGTGCAACACGCGCGTCTCAACGGTGCAACACGCGCGCTTCAACGGGCCGGGTGGCTCAGACGACGGTCCAGGTGTCGCCGCTGGAGAGCAGGCCGGCGAGGGCTTCGGTGCGGTCGTCGGTGCCCTGGGCGGCGGTGGTGACCTGCTCGCGGGCGAGGTCGTCGTAGGTGGGGTGGTCGACGTCGCGGAAGATGCCGATCGGCGCGGTGGCGAGCACCCCGGCGTCGGTGAGCCGGGAGAGCGCGAACGCGGTGGTGGGGTCCTCGGCGTGCGCGTCGTGGATGAGCAGGTCGGCGGTGTTGTCGGCGTCCACCTCGACGACGCGGACCCCGCCGGTGGACGGGTCGCGCACGACGCCCTTGGTGCCGAGGCCGCCGGTGCTGTCGGGGCCGGGGGCGCCGAAGCGGATCGGCTCGCCGTGGGTCGAGCGGGATGATCGCGTCGGCGGCGGCGTCGCGGTCCTTGAGGACGTCGAAGGCGCCGTCGTTGAAGATCGGGCAGTTCTGGTAGATCTCCACCAGGGCGGTGCCGCGGTGCCGCGCGGCCGCCGACAGCACCGAGGTGAGGTGCTTGCGGTCGGAGTCGACGGTGCGGGCCACGAACGTGCCTTCGGCGCCGAGCGCGAGCGAGACCGGGTTGAACGGGTTGTCCAGCGATCCCATCGGGGTGGACTTGGTGATCTTGCCCGGCTCGGAGGTGGGGGAGTACTGGCCCTTGGTCAGCCCGTAGATCCGGTTGTTGAACAGCAGGATCTTCAGGTTCACGTTGCGGCGCAGCGCGTGGATGAGGTGGTTGCCGCCGATGGAGAGCGCGTCGCCGTCGCCGGTGACCACCCACACCGAGAGGTCCTTCCGCGCGGTGGCCAGGCCGGTGGCGATCGCCGGGGCGCGGCCGTGGATCGAGTGCATCCCGAAGGTGTCGAGGTAGTAGGGGAACCGTGAGGAGCAGCCGATGCCGGAGATGAACACGATGTTCTCGCGCTGCAGCCCGAGGTCGGGCAGGAAGCCCTGCACCGCGGCGAGCACGGCGTAGTCGCCGCAGCCGGGGCACCAGCGGACCTCCTGGTCGGAGCCGTAGTCCTTGCGGTTCTGCGGCTCGTCGGTGGTCGGGACGTCACGCAGGCCGGGGAACGGCAGCTGCTCGGTGCTCATCGGACGGACTCCTCCGGGGTGGGCTCCACGGCGTCGGCCGGGCTGTGGCCGGCGCTGCTGTGGATGAGGTCGGTGATGGCGTCGGCGAGCTCGGCGGCACGCAGCGGCAGGCCGCGCACGCGGTTGTAGCCGACGACGTCGACGAGGTACTTGGCGCGCAGCAGCAGCGAGAGCTGGCCGAGGTTCATCTCGGGGACCAGGACCTTGTCGTAGCGGGCGAGGACCTCGCCGAGGTCCTTGGGGAACGGGTTGAGGTGGCGGATGTGGGCCTGCGCGACGTGCAGGCCCGCGCGCGCGGACCTGCCGGACCGCGGCGCCGATCGGGCCGTAGGTCGAGCCCCAGCCGAGCACCAGCACGTCGGCGTCGCCGGTGGGGTCGTCGACCTCGAGCGGCGGCCGATGTCTCGGCGATCCGGTCGACCTTGGCCTGGCGGGTGCGGACCATGAAGTCGTGGTTGGCGGGGTCGTAGGAGATGTTGCCGGTGCCGTCGGCCTTCTCCATGCCGCCGACGCGGTGCTCGAGGCCCTTGGTGCCGGGCACCGCCCACGGCCGGGCCAGGGTCTCGCTCGTCGCGCAGGTAGGGCCAGAACTCGTCCGGCTCGCTCGCGCCGCCGTTCCGGGGCGGCCTTCGCCTGTCGGAGCGTGGTTCGGGCCGGTGGCGAAGGCGGGGTCGATCGAGGGCAGGTCGGCGACCTCGGGGATCCGCCAGGGCTCGGAGCCGTTGGCGAGGTAGCCGTCGGAGAGCAGCATCACCGGCGTGCGGTAGGTGACCGCGATCCGGGCCGCCTCGACGGCGGCGTCGAAGCAGTCCGCGGGCGACCTCGGCGCCACGATCGGCACCGGTGCCTCGCCGTTGCGGCCGAACATCGCCTGCAGCAGGTCGGCCTGCTCGGTCTTGGTGGGCAGGCCGGTCGAGGGTCCGCCGCGCTGGACGTCGACCACGACCAGCGGCAGCTCGAGCATCACGCCCAGGCCGATGGTCTCCGACTTCAGCGCGATGCCGGGGCCGGAGGTGGTGGTCACCCCCAGCGCCCCGCCGAAGCGACGCGCCGAGCGCTGCGCCGATGCCGGCGATCTCGTCCTCGGCCTGGAAGGTGGTCACGCCGAACCGCTTGTGCTTGGACAGCTCGTGCAGGATGTCGGAGGCCGGGGTGATCGGGTAGGAGCCCAGGAACAGCGGCAGCCCGGACTGGGTGGCGCCGGCGATCAGCCCGTAGGCCAGCGCGAGGTTGCCGGTGATGTTGCGGTAGGTGCCCGCGCGGCATCGGCGCCGGCTTGATCTCGTACTGGACCGCGAACGTCTCGGTGGTCTCCCCGAAGTTCCAGCCGGCCTTGAACGCCGTCACGTTCGCATCGCGGATGTCGGGGGCCTTGGCGAAGCGCCGCTCGAGGAACGCGATCGTCGGGTCGGTGGGCCGGCCGTACATCCACGACAGCAGCCCGAGGGCGAACATGTTCTTCGCCCGGCTCGGCGTCCTTCCTGGTCAGCCCGAACTCCTTGACCGCCTCGACGGTCATCGAGGTCAGGTCGAAGGCCTGCACGGCGTACTCGGCCAGCGAGTCGTCCTCCAGCGGGTTCTCGGCGTAGCCGACCTTGGCCAGGTTGCGCGTGGTGAAGTCGTCGGTGTCGACGATGATCGTCGGCGCCCTTGCTTCAGGTCGCGCAGGTTGGCCTTCAACGCCGCGGGGTTCATCGCCACCAGCACGTCGGGGGCGTCGCCGGGGGTCAGGATGTCGTGGTCGGCGAAGTGCACCTGGAACGACGAGACGCCCGGCAGCGTGCCCTGCGGCGCCCGGATCTCGGCGGGGAAGTTGGGCAGCGTCGAGAGGTCGTTGCCGAACGACGCGGTCTCCTGGGTGAACCGGTCACCCGTGAGCTGCATCCCGTCACCGGAGTCGCCGGCGAACCGGATGATCACCCGGTCGAGCTGCTTGACCTGCTTGGGCACGTGCCTTCTTCCCCGTGGGCGCGGTTCAGTGCGCGCCCTCGCACGGTGGTTGCTTGCTACTCTCACTTTACGACCGGAGGCTGAGCGGCCCTGCCGAGTCCGGATCCCGGCTTTTGCCCCGTGACCTCGCCCTTTCCCGGAACTCCGGGTGCGTACTCCTGAGACCGAGGTCACCCGCTGGCCGCGCGTGGCACGTACCCGGACCTGCAGGGCGCAACCGCGCGAGCCCCTAGAGGCGCCTCGTGGCGGACAACGGCGGCACCGACTACTCGGGTCTACCTGCCGCTTGCCGTGCTCCTGGTCCTCGGGGTGCTGCTGGTGGTCGCGATGTTCGCCGGCAACCGGCTGCTGCGGCCCACGCACCGCACCCGCGACAAGCTGCTCACCTACGAGTGCGGCGTCGACCCGGTCGGCGAGGGCTGGGCGCAGACCCACGTGCGCTACTACGTCTACGCCTACCTCTACGTGATCTTCGCGGTCGACGCGATCTTCCTGTTCCCCTGGGCGACGGTGTTCGGCGCGCTCGGCTGGGCGACGCGTCGGGAGATGGGCGTCTTCCTCGGGTTCCTCGGGGTCGGTCTGCTCTACGCCTGGCGCAAGGGGGTGCTGACGTGGACCTGAGCCCGTACCGACGGCCACCTCGGCGGCATGCCCGAGCGTCGGGCCGCTGCAGCGGCTGCGCCCCGAAGCCGGCGCGGCTACCTGCTCAACTGGGGGCGCGTACTGCCTGTGGGTGTTCAACTTCGGCCTCGCCTGCTGCGCGATCGAGTTCATCGCCACCTCGATGGCCCGCCACGACTTCATCCGCCTCGGCGTGATCCCGTTCGCGCCCGGCCCCCGGCAGGCCGACCTGATGGTGGTCTCCGGCACCGTCACCGACAAGATGGCGCCGGCGATCAAGCGGCTCTACGAGCAGATGCCCGAGCCGAAGTACGTCATCTCCTTCGGCTCCTGCTCGAACTCCGGCGGCCCCTACTGGGACTCCTACTGCGTCACCAAGGGCGTCGACCAGATCATCCCGGTCGACGTCTACGTGCCCGGCTGCCCGCCGCGCCCGGAGGCGCTGCTGCAGGGCATCCTCAAGCTGCAGGAGAAGATCGCCGGCGAGTCGCTGGGCGAGCGCTACCGCGCCGACGACGCCGCCTCGCTCACCCGCGGGCTGGTCGCCCCGCCGGGGAGCGCGACCGTGAGCAGGTCCGGCGCAGCTGTGGCCGGGCCGGGTGCGCGCGGCGTTCGCGGACGCCCTCGCCGAGACCGCGACCGTGGACGAGGGCTTCGGCCCGCTGACCGTCGACGTGCCGGCCGACCGCTGGGTCGAGGCGCTCGCGCTGGCCCGCGACGAGCTCGGCTGCACCTTCTTCGACTGGCTGACCGCGGTCGACGAGCTCGCCGACGGCTTCCGGGTGGTTGCCACCTCGCCGCGCACCGGCGCGACGGCGTCGAGCACCTGCGTCTGCGCACCCTGGTGCCGCGCCGAGGACGCCGCGTGCTCGCCACGGTCGACCGGGGTGTTCGCCGGGCGCCCGTGGCACGAGCGGGAGACCTACGAGATGTTCGGCATCGACTTCACCGAGGACGGCCTACTCGCCCTCGTGCCGCTGCTGCTGCCCGAGGAGTTCGAGGGCCACCCGCTGCGCAAGGAGTTCGTGCTGGCCGCGCGGGTCGCCAAGGCGTGGCCCGGCGCGAAGGAGCCGGGCGAGTCCGACGGGACCGCCGGGCCACGCACCGGCCGGCGCCGGGCACGCCCGCCGGGCGCGCCCGAGCCGGAGCAGTGGGGCCGCGCGAGCCCGGCAGGCGGCGCCGGACCCGCTGGCGGTGGCGCAGACCGGGCCGGCCGCGCGCCCAGAGCGCGGCCACGCCCGTCGCACCCGCCGCGTCCGACCCGGCAGCCGAGGACGCGGCACCGGACAGTCCCGCCCCTGAGGTCCGACCGGACGCTCGATGCCTGAGGGCGTGCTGGTGCTGCTCGGGTGCTCGTGGTGCTGGCGGCCTTCCTGGCCCTGCCGCTGCTGGTCGGCCAGCTCGAGCACAAGGCGATGGCGCACATGCAGAGCCGGGTCGGCCCGATGTACGCCGGCGGCTTCCACGGCTGGGCGCAGCTGGTCGCCGACGGCGTGAAGTTCGTCCAGAAGGAGGACGTCGTCCCGGCCGCCGCCGACCGGACGGTGTTCAAGCTCGCCCCGGCGGTCGCGCTGCTGCCCTACCTGGTGGCGCTGGTGGTGATCCCGCTCGGGCCCGGCGCTGGTCGGCCGCCGACCTCGACGTCGGGATCTTCTTCGTCCTCGCCGTGATGGGCGTCGGGGTGCTCGGCACGCTGATGGCCGGCTGGGCCAGCGCGAACAAGTTCAGCCTGCTCGGCGGCCTGCGCACCGCCGCGCAGCTGATGGCCTACGAGCTGCCGTTCGTGCTCGCCGCGGCCTCGGTGGCGATGGCCGCCGGCACCCTGTCGCTGACCGGCATCGTCGAGGCCTGGCAGCCGTGGTGGCTGCTGTGGCAGGCGGCTCGGCGCGGTGGTCTTCTTCGTCGCCGGGCTCGCCGAGCTGCAGCGGCCGCCGTTCGACATGCCGGTCGCCGACTCCGAGATCATCTTCGGCGCCTACACCGAGTACGCCGGGCTGCGGTTCGCGCTGTTCCTGCTCGCCGAGTACGCCGGCATCGTGGTGCTGTCGCGCGCTCACGACGGTGCTGTTCCTCGGCGGCTGGCACGGGCCCGTTCCCGGACCAGCTCGGCTGGCTCTGGACGCTGCTCAAGACGCTGGCGCTGGCGTTCGTCGTGATCTGGGTGCGGGTGGCCTACCCCCGGCTGCGCGAGGACCAGCTGCAGCGGCTCGCCTGGCAGGTGCTGGTGCCGCTGGCGCTGGTCCAGCTCGCGCTCACCGCGGTGGGGTGGTGGCGCTGGTCATGAGCCCGTCCCGGGGCGCGGCCTGGCCAAGGGCCTCGCCGTGACGCTGCGCACCATGACCCGGCGCGCGGTGACCGCGCACTACCCCGACGTGCTGCCCGCGCTGCCGCCGCGCAGCCGCGGGGTCATCGCGCTGCTCGAGGAGAACTGCACGGTCTGCATGCTGTGCGCCCGCGAGTGCCCCGACTGGTGCATCTACATCGACTCGCACAAGGAGACGGTCCCGGCGCCGACCCGGGCGGCCGCGACCGCCAGCGCAACGTGCTCGACCGCTTCGCCATCGACTTCTCGCTGTGCATGTACTGCGGCATCTGCATCGAGGTCTGCCCCTTCGACGCGCTGTTCTGGTCGCCGGAGTTCGAGTACGCCGAGACCGACATCCGCGAGCTGACCCACGAGAAGGACCGGCTGCGCGAGTGGATGTGGACCGTGCCCGCGCCGCCGCCGCTCGACCCGCGACGCCGAGCCGGCCAAGGAGGTCGACGCGGCCGCGAAGGCCGCCGACCGGGCCGGGGAGGCCGGCGGGCTGACCTGCTCGCCACCGCCGCACCCACCGCCCACCCCGGTGACGGCGCCGCCTGACCGGCGCGAGGTCGTCTTCGCGCTGCTCGGCCTGCTCGCCCTCGGCTCCGCGCTGCTGGTGGTCACCACGCGGCAGCTGGTGCACGCCGCGCTGTGGCTGGTCGTCACGCTCGGCGCGGTCGCCGGCTGCTACCTGGTGCTCGCCGCCGAGTTCGTCGCCTGGGTGCAGGTGCTCATCTACGTCGGCGCGGTGGTCGTGCTGCTGCTGTTCGCGCTGATGCTGACCCGGGCGCCGACCGGCCCGCAGCGCCGACCTCGACGCTGGCGCCGCGCGGTGCCGGCCGCCGGGGTCGCCGCGCTGGTCGCGGCGCTGCTCGCGGTCACCGTCGTCGCCGCCTTCCGCGACGCCAGTCGACCTCGGCCGGGCCGACGCTCGGCTCCGCCGCAGGTCACCGGGGCCACCCTCTTCCGCACCTGGGTGCTGCCGTTCGAGGTGCTGAGCGTGCTGCTGCTGGCGGCGCTCGTCGGCGCGATCGTCGCTGTCCCGGCTGCGCGACATCGGCCCCGCTCCGGGACGGGGAGGGGGCTGATGCCGCTGTGCTGGCCGCTGCTGCTGGCCGCCTGCTCTTCGCCATCGGCGTCTACGGCGTCCTGGCCCGGCGCAACGCCATGCTCGTGCTGATGGCGGTCGAGCTGATGCTCAACGCCGTCAACCTCAACCTCGTCGCCTTCGACGCCTACCTGCGCGACGTGCTGCACGCCGGTCAGACGCTCACGCCTTTCGTCATCGTCATCGCCGCCGCCGAGATCGGTCTCGGGCTGGCGATCGTGCTGCTGGTCTTCCGCACCCGGGCGCCATCGACGTCGACCGGCGCGCGCGCTGCGCGAGCGTGACGACGGGCGCCGGACCGCCGCGGGCGCCGGCCCGGTGCCGCGACGAGGTCGCCGCTGGCGCTGCCGCTCGCTGCCGTTCGCCTCCGCCGCGCTCGCCGGGGCTCACCGGGTCCGTGCCGAGCGCGGCTCGCCGGGGGCTCGGCCGCTCGCCGCGGCGCTGGTGACCGGCGCTCGCCGCGGTCGTCGCCTGCCGGCCACCTCGGCGAGCCACGCGCCGCTGACGACCGTGTCGGCGGCACCGGCGGCGCCGGCCCGTCGATCGGCTCGCGCCCGTGTCGACCCGCTCGCGCCGTGATCGCTGCTCCTGGCGCCGCGGTCGCCTTCCTGGTGCAGGTGTACTCGCTCGGCTACCTCGCCGACGACCCCCGCTACCCCTCCTACGCCGCCCTGGTCTCGCTGTTCACCGGCGCGATGTGCTCGTCGTCGTCGCCGACGACCTGTGGGTGCTGCTCGTCGGCTGGGAGGTGATGGGCGCCTGCTCCTACTTCCTGGTCGGCCACCACTGGGAGCTGCCCGAGGCCGCGGCGCCGGCGCGGTCAAGGCGTTCCTGATGACCCGCACCGCGACCTCGGCCTGCTGTTCGCGATCCTGCTGCTCGGCGACCGGGTCGACGACTACCGGATCAGCGGGGTCGTGCCGCTCGCCGCCGGCGCCGCCGCCCGCGACGCGCTCTGGTTGCCCGCGCTGCTGCTCGTCGTGGCGCGTGCTCGGCAAGTCCGCGCAGGTGCCGTTCCACACCTGGCTGCCCGACGCGATGCCCGGCCCGACGCCGATCTCGGCGCTGATCCACGCGGCGACGATGGTGGCTGCAGGCGTCTTCCTGGTCGCCCGGCTCTACCCGGTGTTCCGTCTCCGCGCCGCCGCGCTCACGCTGCTCGCGCCTCGCGGCGGTGACGATGCTGCTCGGCGCGCTCGCGGCGACCTTCGCGCGACGACCTCAAGCGGGTGCTGGCCTGGTCGACGGTCAGCCAGCTGGCCTACATGTTCGGCGCGCTGGCCATGGGCGCCTGGGCCGCCGGCGGTGCTGCACCTGCTGGCCCACGGCGCCTTCAAGGCGCTGCTGTTCCTGGCCGCCGGCGCGGTCGTCCACGCGGTCGGCAGCACCTCGCTGCGCCGGATGGGCGGCCTGCGGACCCGGCTGCCCGACACCTTCCTCACCATGACGATCGGGCTGGCGGCGCCTGGCCGGGGTGGCGCCGCTGGTCGGCTTCTTCACCAAGGACGCCGTCATCGCCGGCGCCTGGCTGGAG
>CAVPXH010000009.1:0-70266 GCA_963709685.1 uncultured Actinomycetota bacterium | reverse complement strand
TGGACCGTGCTAGTGGGCATCTCCTGAAGTTCGTCGGGGGTCATGCTGCGTGCCTCGCGGAGGTCGCATCGTCGTGGCGTCGTAGGCGAGTTAGGAAGTCGTTGAGGTCGCGACGGGTGTACTTCCAGTCGAATGGTGTCGCGGCGTGGTTGTAGCGGTTCTGGAAGGTCAGGATCCGGGTGGCGAGGTCCTCGAGGTCGGCCAGGCTTGGTTCATCCGGTCGACGGAGGCCTGTCCGTTGTGGGAGGAGCCGTTGTCGACGACCCAGAACACCCGCTTCGCCGAGGCATAGGGCTCGGCGCTCATCACCGCCTTGACCAGGTCGGCGAAGGGTTCGATGCCGGTCTTGGGTGCGATGGTGCCGATCACGTGTGCGCGGTGGACGTCGTAGGCGGCGAAGTAGGCAAGCGTCCCGCCACGGCGGTACTCGAACTCCACGCGTCGGGTGCGGCCCCGTGCGGCCGATAGCCCGCGGTGGCGACGACGCAGCGCTTGCAGTTGTGACTTCTCGTCGGCGCTGATGACGTACTCATCCTCGCCGAGCTCGACGCCTTGCCACCGGCGCTGATAGAGGTCGAGCACGCGGGCGGCCTTGGTCGCGAAGTCGGGATCTCGGGGGAAGATCCAGGATCGGTGTTGCCAGGGTTTGATCGCATCGGCGGCCAGCCACCGGCCGACCGTGCTTGCACTGATCGTCTCGACCAGGCCCTGACGAACGGCCTCGGTGGCCAGCTCGGCGGTCGACCAGCGGGCCAGCGGCACACCGGTCTCCGTTGGTGCAGTGCACGCCAGCGCCTTGACCTCTGCGACCTGGGTCGCGGTGAAACCGACCGGACGGCCAGACCACCGAAGATCAGCCAGGCCCTCGATCCGGTGCTCGTGGAACCGTCTGCGCCACTTGCGGACGGTGTCGACATGCATCCCCTGGTCGGCGGCGATCGCGGCGTTCGTGTGGCCCTCGGCGGCGGCCAACACGATCCGGGCGCGGACCACCATCCGATGCTCTGCTCGCGCAGAGGTGGCTCGAGCAGACAGGACGGCTTTCTCGACGGCGGACAGGATGATCACGAAGGGGGAAGAGATCACCACGCCTCTGTTGTCGCCGACCTCCACCCCGGTACCTGGGCTGACACGCCGCACCCCGAGCCGGTTTCTGACCCGCTGCGCCACGATAGGGGCCATGGCCAAGGTCCCGGAGTCCACGCAGACCTCTCTTCGCCAGCGGCTCTCGGCTCGGGCTCGAGAACGGTGGCCCGATCTCGTCGGGGTCAAGGTCCGCTACCGAGCCGGCTTCGCCTACGTCGACGGCACCCTTGCCGACGGCGAGGTACTCAAACTGTGCCGGCTGCGCTACGCCGGCTCCGCCAGCCAGTGGGGCTTCGCGATCTACCGAGCAAGCCACGACGACTACCAGGACTCGTTCCTACCCACCGGCTCCATGGGCGGCACCGCCGAGGACGCCCTCGACACTGCCTGCGGCCTCTACCTCAACGACCCCACCGCCTGGACCTGACCCCCGACGAACTTCAGGAGATGCCCACTAGTACTACAGCCGCACTTAGTTTGAGCGTTCTCCGCGTGTCGCCTGTGTGAGACTGCGATTCACCGAGATGTTGCTTGTGTGGGTGCTGAGGTGGATGTGGCTGAGGTCGAGGCGTGGGCGGCCGGGCTGGCGGAGGTGCATGCCCGGATCGCGCCGCGGTTCGCGCGCTCGGAGCCGCGGGAGCGGGTGCTGGCCTACGTGCAGGGACTGCTGGCGCCGCTGGAGCGGAAGAACTCCTGGACGTTGGCCGAGCGTGCCGGCGAGCGCATCCCGGACGGGATGCAGCGGTTGTTGGCCTACGCGGACTGGGATGCCGATGCGGTCCGTGACGACGTCCGCGACTACGTGGTCGAGCACCTCGGCGACCCCGGCGGGGTGCTGGTGGTCGATGAGACCGGATTCCTCAAGAAGGGCACCAAGTCCGCCGGCGTCGCGCGTCAGTACTCCGGTACCGCAGGTCGGATCGAGAACTGCCAGATCGGGGTGTTCCTGGGCTACGCCACACCGGCCGGACGCACGTTCTTGGACCGCGAGCTCTACCTGCCCAAGACCTGGGCCGAGGACCACGAGCGTCGCGCGCAGGCGCGGGTCGGTGAGGAGGTGGAGTTCGCGACCAAACCGGAGCTGGCGATGGCCATGATCGCCCGCGCGCTGGACGCGCAGGTGCCGGCCGGCTGGGTCACCGGTGACGAGGTCTACGGCCAGCACTCCAGGCTCCGCAGGATGCTCGAAGAACGCCAGATGCCTTACGTCATGGCGGTTCCGGTCAACCAGCGGGTGATCGCGCGACGCAACGGGAAGGTCCGCGAGCTTCGTGCGGATGCGCTGGCAGCACAGCTACCGGCACAGGCTTGGAAGAAAATCTCCGCCGGTCCCGGCGCCAAGGGCCCGCGCGAGTACCACTGGGCCCGCGCCGAGATCCGTCCACTGGAGGACACCCGCAGCTACTGGCTGCTGGTCCGACGCAGCCTGACCGATCCCGACGACCTGGCCTACTACCTGTGCCACGGTCCCGAACGCACCCCGCTGCATGAGCTGGTCCGAGTCGCCGGCGCCCGCTGGGCCATCGAGGAGACCTTCCAGACCGCCAAGGGCCAGGTCGGCCTGGACCAGTACCAGGTCCGTCGTTACGACAGCTGGTACCGACACATCACCTTGGCGATGCTCGCGCACGCCTTCCTCACCATCACCACCGCCGACGCCGGCGCAAAAAGGGGGCTCGCCGCACCGTCGAGGAGCTGATCCCGCTGACCGTGCCTGAGGTCCGACGTCTGCTTGCCCACCTCATCTGGCACCAGCCCACCGACACCACAGCCGTCCTCGGCTGGTCACACTGGCGCCGCCGACACCAAGCCCGCGCCCGACGGTGCCACTACACCGCCCGAGGCGCCTCACCATAAGTGCGGCTGTAGTACTAGGCCGTGTTGGTAAACCGGGTCATCGTGTCCAGATCAGGGCCGCAGCGAGGGTGAGGCCGGCGAGGTAGGAGCGGGCGGTCTTGTCGAAGCGGGTGGCGATACCGCGCCACTGCTTGAGCTTGTTGAAGCAGCGCTCGACGACGTTGCGGCCCTTGTAGGCCACCGGGTCGAAGGTGCGTGGTCGGCCGCCGGCCGAGCCGCGACGGATTCGGCCGGCCTTCTGGTCCTCACGTTCGGGGATGGTCACCTTGATGCCGCGCTCGGTGAGGAACCGGCGGTTGGCAGCGGAGGTGTAGGCCTTGTCGGCGAGCACCCGGTCCGGGCGGGTACGGGGGCGGCCGGGGCGTCCGCCGCGGACGCTGATGGTCTCCAGCACGCTGGTGAAGTACGTCGTGTCGGCGGCGTTGCCGCCGGTGAGCAGCAGCCCCAGCGGCCGTCCCTTGCCGTCGGTCGCCAGGTGGATCTTGCAGGTCACCCCGCCTCTGGAGCGGCCGATCGCATGGTCAGGCGGCTCGGGATCGCCGCTGCGCACGAAGGGATTCGTGTAACTCGATCCAGCCCCCTGTGCCCCGAGCCAGGGTCGCGCCGTGCTGGTGCACCCGGCTGATCGTGGAGTCCACCGACACCGTCCACTCCACCTCCCCGACCGCGGCCGCATGCTGCTGCACCGTGGCCAGCAGCTTCGCCCAGGTCCCATCGCTCGACCAGCCCACGAACCGCTGGTAGATCGAGTTCCACTTCCCGAACCGCTCGGGAACATCGCGCCACGGCGCACCGGTCCGGAACCGCCACGCGATCCCCTCCACCGTCGTCCGCATGTCCATCGGCGGGCGCCCACGCCCCTTCGGGGCTGGGAACAACGGCGCCAACACCGCCCACTGCTTGTCCGTGATCTCATGTCGAGTCGCCATCCCTCAACCCTGACGGCGAGCCACCCGAAATCTCTTTACCAACACGCCCTAGTACGGTGGGCGGCGCCGGTACCCCTTGCGCAGCGGATCGGCGCCTGGTCGGGGAGTGGAGGATCAACGTGATGAGTCCACCGTGGCCGCTGTGGCTCAGCCTCGCTGTTCTCGCGATCACCGCTGTCGTCATCCTTCTCGCCGGGACCCGGCTGACCCACGTGGCCGACTCGCTCGCGGAGCGCACCGGCCTCGGTGACGCCATCGGCGGTGCCCTCTTGCTGGGTGCGGTCACCTCGCTCCCGGGGATCGTCACCACCGTGACCGGTTCGCTCGGCGGGGACCCCGGGTTCGGGCTGGCCAACCCCGTGGGTGGGGTGGCGGTGCAGACGGTGTGGTTGGCCATCGCCGACCTGGTGTACCGGCGCAGCAATCTCGAGCACGCCGCGGCGTCGCTGGAGAATGTCCTGCAGACGGTCATCCTCATGGCCCTGCTCGCCGTGCCGGTCGTCGCGTACGCCACTCCCGGACTTCGGTGGGGCTGGATCCACCCGATGACCTTGCTCATCCCCGTGGCCTACGGCTACGGGCTCTACCTGCTGCGCCGGCTCCGGAAGAGGCCGATGTGGCGAGCGGTGCGCACCCCCGAGACGGAGTCGGCTGAAGAGCAGCCCCCCGCCGGCGACCAGCCGTCGGCGCGTCTGTGGCTTCTCCTCGCAGCACTCGGCGTCACGGTGGGCGCGGCCGGCTGGGCCATCGGCCGGGCCGGCCTGCAGGTGGTGGCGTCCACGGGACTGCCCAGCGGGCTGGTCGGGTTCACCCTGACCACGGCGATCACGTCGCTGCCGGAGCTGGTCGTGCTCATCACCGCCGTCCGCATGGGGGCGCTGACCCTCGGCGTGGGCAACATCGTCGGCGGCAACACCTTCGACGCCTTGATGATCGCGATGGCCGACGTGTTCTACCTCGAGGGGCCGGTGTACCGCGACGCCGGCGACCAGAGCCTGGTGCTGCTCGGCGGGACCGCGCTGATGATCGCCGTGCTCGCCGGGGGCCTGGTGGTTCGCGAGACCAAGGGGATCGGCTTCGAGGGCCTGGCCATACCCACGATCTACCTCGGCAGCGTGAGCCTGCTGTTCGTCACGGCCTGAGGCGGCCGAGCCGGCGCTCGCGCAGGCGCGTGCCGGCTGCGGCGACGAGTCAGCCGAGCTTGTTGTGGTAGTTCGGCAGCCGGAAGGCCCGGTCGTAGCCCGTCCCGACGAAGTCCGTGCGGCGGTTCCCGACGTTGGCGACGATGCGGTACCCCTCACGGATGAAGTGGCGGCGGCACCGCTGCTTGCTGTGCGCGAGCCGCTCGCCGGGGCGCCGACCGCAGACCTCGGTCACCCGGTATCCGGCCTTGCTCAGCTGGTGCGCGATGCGGCGCAGGCGTCCGTCGCCGCGGAGCCTGCCGGTGTTGAACAGCAGGCTCACTGCGCCGGCCTCGGCGTGCTGGGCGAACCGCAGGACGCGCGGCACGGCCGCGCCGCGGTCGTAGTAGGTGGCCAGCGAGGTGTTGTCGATGTCGAGGTTGATCGCCAGCCGGCTCCCGCCCCGGGCGAGACGACGGTCGAGGTAGGCGTCGGAGCCGCGCATCGCTGTCCGGACGTCGGCGAGCCACTGGCTCTTGCTGGGCACCGTCTGCGCCTGCGCCGGTGCCGCCGCGCCCGCGGCCAGCAGCGCAACGGTGCTCAGCATCACGGCCGGTCCTCGGAACGTGGCCACCTGCAGATCCCTCCTCGGCGTGCACCGGTCACCCCGGTGACGAGACACCACGGTACGTCGCCCGTGGGGACGTCGCAGGACAACCACCGCCCAAGGCGGAGCCCCGGGGCGTGCGAAGGCCCCGGGGCCGGGTGGCTCCGGGGCCTTGCTCGGGGGTGCTGCGGGTGGTTCAGGCGGTCGCCGGGTGGGCGTGGCCGGCGAGGACCTCCGCGGTCTCGGGGGTGCGGCGCAGGTGGGCGAAGCCGAGCAGGCTGAGCACCAGCATCAGGCCGGCTCCGATGAAGGAGGCGATCGCACCGTAGAGGGCGATGGTGCCCATGGTGGAGAACGCGTAGGCGTTGAGCAGCAGCCCGCGCAGCGTCTCGCCCTTGAACACGGTGGCGACCAGGCCCTGCAGCTTGGCGTCGTCGGGGTTGGCCATCGCCTTGGAGGACAGCTCGGCGTAGGTCTGCCCGCCGGTCATCTCCTCGATGTGCACCGCGATGAAGTGGTCGGCGTAGGCCTTGGCCTGCGTGCCGGTGGTCAGCTGCTGGCCGGCGTACTGGTTGAGGTAGGGGCCGATCTCCTTCGCGGCCAGCGCGTCGCTGCCCTTGGGCGGGAAGTAGATCTGCTGGGCCGCCAGCTGGGTGGTGACCTGGTCCGACACGAAGCTGTGCGCCCAGGTGAGCAGTCCGCCGGCGGCGACGAGCACCGCCGCGAGAATCAGCCCCGCCGAAGCCATGAGTGCGTCGAAAGTCCTGCGTCGCATGATGTTTCTGCCTCCTCGATCGCCGGTCCGGGTTGGGCCGGCTGTTTGTGACGCTTAAACCATCCGGCCTGCGCGAACGCGACCAAAGGGACACAAGTCCTGTATGCACCCGCCGGTGGTCCTCCGTCTCAGGGCCGCGCACGGGAACCACGGGTGCCGTCGGTGCCAGGCGGCCGGTCATACTGAGACGGTGCCCTCCCGCCGCGCCACGGTCCTCCTGCCGCGGACGCTCATGGTCGTCCTCGGGCTGGTCCTCCTCTCGACCTCCTGCACCCTCCGGCCGCGCGGAGGGGCCGCGCCCCCCGCCGCCCATGCCCGGGTGCCCGCGGTGGCCCCGACCGGGCCGAGGCCGTCCGCCCCGAGCCCGTCCGTGCCCAGCCCCTCGGTGCTCAGCCCCACCGTGCCGAGCCCGTCCCCGGTACCGACGTGGCGGATCGTGGCGCTGGGGGACTCGGTCACCAGCGGCGGCCCCTGCCCGTGCACGCCCTTCCCGGAGCGGTACGGCCGGGACCTTGCCCAGGTCCGTGGCGTGCGGACCACGACCACGAACCTCGGTCAGGGTGGCCAGACCAGCGGCGGGCTCCTGGCCGAGCTGCGCGACCCCCGGTCCCCGCAGGCCGAGGCCGTGCGCCGCGCCGACATCGACCTGGTCACCATCGGCGCCAACGACTTCGCCGGTCACCACGACGACGTGACCAGCGGCCGGTGCCTGGACGGGGCCGCGACCGCCTGCATCGGTGCGCTGCTCGCGACGATGCAGCGCAACGTGTCCGCCACCATCGACCTCATCCACCGGATGCGGACCGGCCGGCCCACGGCGGTGCTGGTCACCGGGTACTGGAACGTCTTCGAGGACGGCGCCGTGGCCCGGCGTCGCTTCCCCGCGGCAGGGCGGCGCGCGACGCAGCGGCTCACGTTGCTGGTGAACCAGGCCCTCGCCCGCGCGAGCCGGCAGACCGGGGCGACGTACGTCGGTCTCTACGCGCCGTTCGAGGGTCCGCCGACGCACGGTGACCCGACTCCGCTCCTGGGGCCGGACGGCGACCACCCGAACGCGGCCGGACAGGCGCTGATCGCGCGCCGCCTCGTCGCCGCGGGGCTGCCCGGCCTGGTCCAGGGCTGACACTCACGGGGACGTCTCGAGCACCCGCTCGGCCGGGCTGGTCGCGAGAAGCAGGCAGCACGCGAGCGTCACCGCGACCGCGGCCAGCGCGGGGACCGCCCAGCCCGGGCGCACCATGTCGCCGAGGACGGCCACCCCCACGACCCCGCCGGCCACCGCCTCGACCGCCCACAGCATGGCCGTGGCCGGCCCCACCGGCCCCCGCTCCAGGGAGCGGGCATAGGCGAGGGTGCCCACCACCCCGTACCCCACCAGCGCCCAGGCCAGCGGCTGGGCCAGCGTCTCGGCCGGGCCGCCGGAGAGGTCGAGCCCACGGGCGGCGACCGCCGTACCCGCGTAGGCCGTTCCGGCGAGCAGGGCCAGGGGCAGCGAGCCGCCGGCGCGGTAGCCCAGTGCCAGGCCGATCGTGACCAGTGCCAGCCCGCCCAGCGCCCACGCCGTGAAGCCGGAGGGGGTGCTCGCCCGACCGGGGACGAAGAGGGCGGCGAGTGCGACCAGAGCCGCCACCAGCCCCAGGATCGCGGCGATGTCGCGCCGCCGCAGCCGGCTGCCCAGCGTCAGGCGGGCGAGCAGCACGGTCACCGCGACGGAGGAGGCGAGCACCGACTGCACCACGAACAGGGGCAGCGCCCGGAGCGCGACCAGCGAGGCGAGCCAGGCGAGCCCGTCGCAGAGCAGCCCGCTGAGGTAGACCGGGTGACGCAGGGTCGCCGGTCCCGAGGACCGCGAGGCGCCCACCGCCTGGAGCACCGACCCGCCGCCGTAGCCGAACGCCGCGGCCACCGCGGCCGTCCAGGCCAGCAGGATCATGCGCGGCGCGGAGCGGGTAGCCGCGCGGACATCCAGCTCAGCGCCTTCGGGATCTCGGGCATCCAGGTGGTGAAGTTGTGGCCGCCGTGCGGCTCGATGATGGAGCTCACCTGCATCGGCGGACGGGCCAGGGCCAAGAACCGTCGCGAGTTGGTGATGCCCAGCGGGCCGCCCTCGTCGCGCGAGGTGGTGACCAGCACCGAGACCGGCGGGGCCGGCAGGTGCCGCAGCCGCCAGTCGAGGTTGTTCAGGTGGCGCACCACGGAAGAGCCGCCCCACAGGCTCCCGGTGGTGTTGTCGTGCAGCGTGGTGAAGTAGCCCGACAGCGACACCGCCGCGTGGAAGGTCGCCGGGTTGAGCATGGCGAGCTTCGTGGCGCAGTACCCGCCGGTGGAGTCGCCGATGGCGCCCCAGCCGTTCGGCTGCACGCGGTAGTGGGCGGTGATCTCGCGCGGGACGTCCTGGGCGAAGAAGGTCTGCACCTGCGGCCCCCCTGGTACGTCGGTGCACTCGGTGTCTCGCGGCATCACCGGGCTGGAGCGCATCATCACCAGCACCATCGGGCGCGCGGTGCGGTGGTGCAGGTCCCGCAGGAGGAAGTGCTGGTACCTCAGCTTCGCGGTCGGCTGCCGGTTGCTGCCCGGGTACCCGGTGAGCACCTCCGCGGCGGGGAAGAGGGTGTGCGCGTAGCGCTGCTGGAAGTACTGCGGCGGCAGGTAGATGTGCGCCGGGGTGTGGATCTGGGTGATGCCGCCGTGGATGACCGCGGTCTCCAGCCGGCCCCGGGTGGCCCACTCGGCGGGCGTGGAGAACCGCGGGTCGTAGCCCACCTTCAGGCCGCCGGCGAGCGAGCGGGACGCGGTTCCGTCGCTGACCGTGTGCACGGCCACCGGCCCTGCGGAACCGCCGGTCACGGCCAGCCCGATGCCGCGCCACAGCCCCGTCCAGGTGCCGTAGAAGTAGCCGTAGTCGTTGGCGAGGGCCGCGACCAGCAGCACGGCGGCCAGCTGGCTGGCCACGACCAGTCCCAGGCGGGTCAGGGCGCGTACCGGGTTGCGCGGACCTTGGCGTGACCAGACCCAGACGGTCAGGGCGGGCAGGGCCACGGTCGCCACGGCCAGCACGACGATCAGCTGGGTGCTGAGCAGGCGCATGCCCGGACTCCTTGCGGCTCGAAGCGCCGGTTCGTCCGGCTGCTCGTGCTGCCATTGAACGCCGCGCCGCCGGGAGGTGGCTCAGGTGCGGCCAAGTTCTTGCCAAGAAGTTGATGAACGCCGCGCCGCTCGCGTCCGCCGGGCCTCCTCATCGTCGTACGTCGGACAGCGCGGAGGCGTTCCCCAGCTGGGACCCGGTGCGTGCCCGCGGCACGTGCACGGTGACCAGCGCGACCAGGAGCTGCAGCGCCGCCAGCGCCACGAGCGCGGCCACGCCCTCCACCCAGGACACGGTGCTGCTCAGCAGGATGGTGGCCAGGGTGGAGCCGAGGGCGACGGTGACCACCATGTCGAAGGCGTTGAGCTTCGCCAGCGTGCGCTTCCCCGACAGTCGCAGGATCAGCACCAGGCTGGCGTAGCCGGCGGACCCGACGGCCCACACGCGCACCACGCCGGACCAGCTGTCGAACCACATGAGGGGACGGGTACCCGCCACGCCGGCTCCGCACGCGTCCGACCGGCCCCGCGCCGGGTGCAGCCGGTCGCCCGGGCATGATGATCTGCGTACGGCGACGGCGAGGAGGACCGATGGCGATCGACCCGCGGGGACGGGACCTGAAGGCGTTCGTGGAGAAGGACCCGGATGCGCCGGTGGTGATGCTGAACCTGCTGCGGTTCCGCGAGGGCGGCCGGGAGGACTACGAGAGCTACCTGCGGCACTTCCGCGAGCATGCCGAGTCGCGCGGGGCCACGGTCGTCTACTACGGGCACGGCGACACCGCGCTCGTGGCCGAGGACGGCCAGGCGTGGGACGCCGTACTGCTGGTGCGCTACCCGACCCGGCGCAGCTTCTCGGAGATGGTCGCCGACCCCGACTACCAGACCGGCACCGGCCTGCGCAGCGGCGCGCTCGTGGAGGCGGTCCTGCAGCCGACCCTGGAAGCCTCCCTGTAGAGGCTCAGCGGCCGCCGAGTGCGTCGAGCGCCGCCATGTCGTCGTCGCTCAGCGTGAAGTCGGCGACGTCGGCGTTGGACCGGATGCGGTCGGCGTGCACCGACTTGGGGATCACCACGATCCCGTGCTGCAGGTGCCAGCGGATGATCACCTGCGCGGCGGTGCGCCCGGTGCGCTCGGCGATGCCGAGGATCGTCGGATGTGTGAGGGTGCCGCCGCGCAGCGCGCTGTAGCCCTCCAGGACCACGTCCCGCTGCCGGTGCTCGGCGAGCGTGCCCGGGTGGAACAGCAGCGGGCTCCACTCGATCTGGTTCACCGCGGGGGCCACCCCCGTGGCCTCCGTGACCTCGTCGAGGAGCTTCTCCTCGAAGTTGCTCACCCCGATCGCCCGGGCCAGCCCCGACTCCTGCGCCTCGATGAACGCCCGCCACATGTCCACGTTGACCGCCCCGTCGCCCGGCCAGTGGATCAGCCACAGGTCCACGTGGTCGGTGCGCAGTAGGTCGAGGCTCTCGCGGAGGGTCGCCAGCTCGCGCCCGGCCCGGTGCGGCGGGCACTTGGTCGTGACGAAGACGTCCTCGCGGGCCACCCCGCTGCGCCGCCAGCGCGCGGCCCACCTCGCCCTGGTTGCCGTAGACGGTGGCGGTGTCCAGGTGCCGGTAGCCGACCTCCAGCGCGGTCGCCGTCGCGCGGACGGCGTCCTCGCCGGTGATCTGCCAGGTGCCGAAGCCCAGGAGCGGCATGTGGCCGCCCCCGCGGAGCCGCACGGTCTCGTCGGGAAGGCGGAGAGGGTTGTCCGTCATGCCGCGATCGTAACCACGGCGCCGGCGAGAACCCGTCCCGCCGGCGCGCCGCACGTGTCAGCCGCAGCGAGGCTGGGCACTGGGGGGCCATGTGGACGACGGGGAAGGTGCTGGGCGGCCTGGTGCTGGTGCTGCCCGGGGTCGCGTACGCCGCCGGTGTGTACGTCGGACCGCGGCCGTACGACCCGCCGGTGCACCGTCCGGTGACGACCGCACCCGCCCCACCCACGCCGTCGCCGTCGGCTCGACGCACCCGCCCGCCGTCGCCGCGGGTGGTGACCGTCGGGGCCACGGCGGTCTCGCGTCCGGCTCGCCGGCCCACGCGGAAGGCGCCGGCCGCACCGCCGCGCGGCGACCACGGACGGCACCAGGACCACGGCCACCACGGTCATCACGGGCTGCACAAGCCCCACCCGAAGCCCCACGACAAGGCCCACCGGGAGGGTCCCGGCAAGCCGGGGCACGGGGCCCAGGAGCGCGGCCCCGGCCACCACGGCCCCGGGAAGCACGGTCCCGGCCACCGCTGAGTGCGGCCGCGCCGCCGGCCCGCCCCGCGGGGGCCGAACGGCACTCCCGTTCGTCGCCCCACCTTGGGACGATGGTCTCAGGACAAGGAGTGAGCGGCGATGACGAAGACCGAAGCGGCCTATCTTCGGCGGCTGCGCCGCAAGGCGGCTCGGCACGGCTGGTGTGTGCACAAGGTGCCCGACAGCGCGCAGCTACGCGGGGAGTACGGCCCGTACATGTTGTCCCACTGCGAGACCGGCCGGAAGGGGCCGCGCGGTCTCGAGCTCGACGAGATCGACGCCTTCCTGGAAGCGGAGGCCATGCGCGGCCACATGCGTGCGGGGGTGTGACCCGACCCTCCCCGCGCCGGGGTGCAGACTGAGGCCGGCACCCACCGGACGAGGAGGCTGACGCAGATGGATTTCTCGCTCTCGCCGAAGGCGGAGGAGACGTGTGCCCGCATGTGGGACTTCATGCGGGACGAGGTGTTCCCCGCCGAGCCGGTCTACGACCGCTACCTCGCCGAGCACGGCCGGCACTCCCACCCGCCGGTGATGGAGAAGCTCAAGGAGTCCGCGCGTCGCCGTGGCCTGTGGAACCTCTTCCTGCCTGCCGAGTCCGGGATGAGCAACGTCGACTACGCGGCGGTGGCCGAGGTCTCCGGGTGGTCCCCGGTGATCGCGCCGGAGGCCCTCAACTGCCAGGCACCGGACACCGGGAACATGGAGGTGCTGCACATGTTCGGCACCGAGGAGCAGAAGAAGCAGTGGCTGGAACCGCTGCTGGCCGGGGAGATCCGGTCCGCGTTCTCGATGACCGAGCCGGACGTGGCTTCCTCCGACGCCACCAACATCACCACGGTGATGCGCCGCGAGGGTGACGAGTACGTCATCAACGGCCGCAAGTGGTGGAGCAGCGGCGCGATGGACGACCGGTGCCGGGTCTTCATCGTGATGGGCAAGACCGACCCGTCCGCCGAGACCTACCGCCAGCAGTCGATGATCCTCGTGCCGCGCGACACGCCGGGCGTCACGATCGAGCGGGACCTGCCGATCTTCGGCTACCACGACCAGCACGGCCACGCCGAGATCGTGTTCCGCGACGTGCGCGTGCCCGCCTCGAACCTGATCGCCGGCGAGGGTGACGGGTTCATGATCGCCCAGGCCCGCCTGGGGCCGGGCCGGATCCACCACGCGATGCGCGCGATCGGGATGGCCGAGCGGGCGCTGGCGCTCATGGTGGACCGCGCGAAGTCCCGCGTCGCGTTCGGCAAGCACCTGGCCGACCAGGGTGTGGTCCGTGAGTTGATCGCCCAGTCGCGCATCGAGATCGACCAGGCCCGGCTCTACGTCTACAAGACCGCCTGGCTGATCGACCAGTACGGCGCGAAGGGTGCGCGCACCGAGATCGCCGCGATCAAGGTGGCCGCGCCGGCCATGGCCACCAAGGTCATCGACCGCGCCATCGAGGTGTTCGGGGCCGCGGGGGTCACCGAGGACACGCCGCTGGCCTACTTCTACGCCTGGGCCCGGGTGCTGCGGATCGTCGACGGCCCGGACGCGGTGCACCGGCGCTCCGTGGCCCGTCAGGAGCTCAAGCGCACGCCGCCGTACGTGGGCTGACCCGCCGCCCTCCGATCCGCCGAGGGGTCAGCAGCTCCCCTGCCTCACCGCGTGTCGGGGACTTCGTGACCCCTCGCGTCCCGGCGCTACGGGAGCATGGGTCCATGAACGCGCAGCGAGAGCCCGTGTGGATCCCCCTCCGGTTCCGGGACGTGGACGCGTTCGGGCACGTCTACCACGCGGAGTTCCTCACCCTGCTCGACGAGGCGCGCACCCGCTGGTTCCGCGACGCCCTCGGCATGGACCGGCCTTCGGACTACGTCCTGGCGCGCGTGGAGATCGACTACGTGAGCAGCATCGTCCCCGGCGACACCGCGGTGGCGGCGGACTTCGCCGTGGAGCGCGTCGGACGCACCAGCCTGACCCTGGCCGAGACCTTGCGCGTGCCCGACGGTCGGATGGTCTCGCGCGGGCGGGCCGTCACCGTGCTCCGAGATGCCGCGACCGGCTCGTCCCGGCCGCTCACCGAGGACGAGCGCCGGCGCGCGGAGGCGCTGCGGGCACGCGACGAACGGTGACCGCGCGCCGCAGGCGGGGACCGGGACGGTCCGGGACCGGAGCAATTCGCGCGAAACCGCCCTAGACTCCGTCCTGACCCGGGGGTGGGGAGGGGAGTCATGCGCGCTGGCGCGGCAGGGGTGGCGCCGCTGGAGCGGAACAACGTGGTGCTGTCCGGTGCTCCGGACGGCCCGCCGCGCTACGTCGACGACGAGGGCTACCGCGGCGGCTTCACGCGCGCCGAGGTCGACGAGCTGCGGACCACCATGGAGGGGGACCACCTCGGCTGGTCGGCGGCGACAGCGCGGCGGGTGATCGGTCGTCGCGACCGTCCGGAGCTGGTCGCCGAGCTGGTGGGGAGCTTCGCGCGGACCCGGGCGCACCTGGCCGTCGAGTTCGCCCGGGCGATCTTCCTCTCCGACGTGCGCGACCGGCTGGCGGAGGCCCGGGTCCCGACGCTGGTCGCGCAGACGTACGACGACCCGGTGGTGCCCGTCTCGGTCGGCGACTACCTGCACCGCGCGATCCCGGGCAGCCGGCTGGTCAGGCTGCGCAGCACCGGCCACTTCCCGCACCTCGGCAACCCGGAGGAGGCCGCCCGGGTGGTGCGGTCGTTCCTCGCCGAGGTGGGCACGTGAGTGCCGACCCGTCGTACGGCGCCGCGGCCGGCCGGCCGGCCGACGACGACCAGGTCGACCTCTACGAGCGTGCCCCGTTCGGGTACCTCACCACCGCGGCCGACGGAACCGTCGTACGGGCCAACGCCACGCTCCTGGACTGGCTCGGCCGCCGCCCCGCGGACGTGGTCGGCCGGCGCCGGTTCGCCGACCTGATCTCGGTCGGCACCCGGGTGCTGTGGCTCACCCACCACGTCCCCGTCCTGGACCGGGACGGCGCGGTCGACGCCGTGTTCGTCGAGCTGCGTCGCGACGACGGCACCCTGCTGCCCGCCCTGGTCAGCGCCCGCACCGTGCCGCGAGACGACGGAGCGCCGCCGCTGGTGCGGCTCGCGGTCATGGACGGCGCCGAGCGGCGTGCGTGGGAGCAGGAGCTCCTCGCCTCGCGGGGAGCGGCCGAGCGTGCCGAGTGGCGGGTGCGTGCGCTGCAGACCGTGACCGAGGCGTGCGCCACGAGCCGCAGCGTGGCCACGCTGGTGGCGAACGCGACGGCGGCGCTCGCGGAGGGGCTGGAGGCGATCGGCGCGGCGCTGTGGCTGGTCCGCGAGGACGGCGTCGCCGAGCGCGCCGGGGTGCACGGCCTGGCCGGGATCGAGCTGCCCGGCACGCTCGGCAGCGCGGACACCGACGAGCTGGGCTCCGACCGCGGGCTGCTGCGGGACGTCGAGGAGGTCGACGCGGTCTGGCCGGCGCTGGCCGCGGCCGCGCGGCGGGCCGGCGCGTGCTGCCTGCTCACGCTCCCCGTCAGCTACGACGAGGAGCGGCTCGGTGTGGCGGTCGTGGCTCTCCCCGAGGGGTGGCGCGGCAGACACGACGGGGACGGCGCGCTGGGCCTGGTCGGCCGGATGCTCGGTGAGGCGCTGGCGCGGACCCGGATGCACGACCGGCTGGTGCACCTTGCCCTGCACGACGCGCTGACCGGGCTCCCCAACCGGGCGCTGCTCGAGGACCGGCTGCAGCGCGCCCTGACCCGGGCGAGCCGGTCCGCGGGCACGGTGCGCGTCCTCTACCTCGACCTCGACGGGTTCAAGTCCGTCAACGACTCCTGGGGGCACGCGGTGGGTGACCGGGCGCTGGTCGTCTGCGCCGAGCGGATCATTGCGGCGGTGCGCGAGGTGGACACCGTCGCGCGCCTCGGCGGGGACGAGTTCGTGGTGCTCTGCGAGGGCGCCGAGGACCCCGGGGACGACCTGGTCGGGCGGATCGCCGCGGCCGTCGCGGCACCGATCGAGGTCGACGGCCGGACGCTGCGCCTGCGCGCCAGCATCGGCACGGTGGTGGGTCGGCCGCCGTTCGGGACGCAGGCGGCCGCGGAGCTCCTCGCCGCGGCCGACGCCGCCATGTACGACGGGAAGCGCCGCGGCCGACGCTGAGCGAACAGTTGCGAGAGGGCAAAGAAAATTCGTTGCCCGGTGCATGTTCTCGGGCACGGCGGGCAGTGTCAGGCCGCGGGAGAGGTCGAGCAAACGTGCCCCCGGACCCCAACGGACATGTCGAGGGGAACGAATGACTCTCGGACAGCACGAGACGGATCCAGCAGTACGACAGCCGACGCCGGTGCCGCGGCAGCACCCGGCCCGCGCGGAGGACGCCGAGCGCGGCGCGGTCACCGCACGGCTGTTCGAGCGGATCCAGGACACCGACGACGAGCGCGAGCAGGCGCTGCTGCGCGAGGAGGTGGTGGTCCTCAACATGGGCGTGGCCCGGGCCATCGCCCACCGCTACCGCCAGCGCGGGCTCAACCTCGACGACCTCATCCAGGTCGCCTACGTCGGCCTGGTCAAGGCCGTCAACGGCTTCGACCCCGACCGCGAGCGGGACTTCCTCAGCTACGCGGTGCCCACGGTGAGCGGGGAGGTCAAGCGCTACTTCCGCGACTTCGGCTGGACCGTGCGACCCCCGCGCCGCATCCAGGAACTGCAGGCCCGGATCGCGCGCGCCTCGAGCGAGCTCTCCCACCGCCTCGGCCGCTCGCCGCGGCCCGGGGAGGTCGCCGACGAGCTCGAGGTGGACGTCGACGCCGTCATCGAGGCGCTGGCCGCCGACGGCTGCTTCTCCCCCTCGTCGCTGGACGTGCCGGTCGGCGAGGACGGCTCCTCCACGCTGGGGCAGATGATGCCCGACGAGTGCGAGCACTACACCGATGCCGAGGCGCGGGTCATGCTCGCACCCGCCGTACGCCGTCTGGCGGAGCGGGACAAGCGCATCCTGGAGCTCCGGTTCTTCGAGGGCTGGACGCAGGAGCAGATCGCCGCCGACATCGGCGTGACCCAGATGCAGGTCTCGCGGCTGCTGGCGCGGATCCTCCAGGAGCTCCGCGAGGAGCTCGGTGTGTCCGGGGCCACCCCGGGCGGCTCGTAGGCTCCTCACGTGCCGGTCCTGGTCGTCGACGCCGCGAACGTCGTGGGCAGCCGCCCCGACGGCTGGTGGCGGGACCGGGCCGGCGCCGCCCGGCGGCTCCACGACCGACTGCGGGCCGCCGCGCTGCCGTACGACGAGGTGCTGCTGGTCCTGGAGGGCCGGGCGCGAGCCGGAGTCCCGACGGGGACCGCCGGCCCGGTGCGCACCGTGCACGCCGCGGGCTCCGGCGACGACGCGATCGTCGAGGCCGCGGCCGCGGAGCGGGAGGCCGGCCGCGAGGTGCTCGTCGCGACCGCTGACCGGGCGCTGGGTGCGCGTGTCACCTCGCTCGGCGCCCGGGTGCTCGCACCGTCGGTGCTGCTGGCCGACCTGGACCGCTGACCCGGCCGCGTGCGGGCGGCGGGGCGGGGCACCGGGCCACCGACGCCCGAAACGACAGGACGGAGGACCCCCATGGCGTGGCCGGCTCCGAGGTCGTGGCCGCCTGTCAGGTCAGCTCGTTGCGCAGGTCCCGCAGGATGCGGGCCAGCAGCCGGGAGACCTGCATCTGCGTCACGCCGATCTCCCGGGCGATGCGCTCCTGGGTCCAGCCCTCGAAGAAGCGCAGCTCGAGGATGCGGCGGTCGCGCCGGGGGAGCCGGCGCACCGCCGGGCCCAGCACCAGCCGGGCCTCCGCGCTGCCGAAGTCGTTGCGGTCGTCGTACACGAGCTGTCCGAGGGTCGCCGACCCGTCCTCCCCGATGGGCAGGTCCAGGGAGGTCGGCGTGAACGCGCCGTCGGCGGCCAGCGCCTCGATGACCTCCTCGAGCTCGACGCCGATCTCCTCGGCCACCTCCGCCGGCCGCGCGGAGCGGCCGAGGCGGTGCGCCAGGTCGCCCGAGGCGCGCGCGATCTGGGCCTGGAGCTCCTGGATGCGGCGCGGGGGTCGCACGGTCCAGCCGAAGTCGCGGAAGTAGCGCTTGACCTCCCCGCTCACCGTGGGCACCGCGTAGCTGAGGAAGTCCCGCTCGCGGTCGGGGTCGAAGCCGTTGACGGCCTTGACCAGGCCGACGTAGGCGACCTGGATGAGGTCGTCGAGGTTGAGGCCGCGCTGGCGGTAGCGGTGGGCGATGGCCCGGGCCACGCCCATGTTGAGGACCACCACCTCGTCGCGGAGCAGCGCGCGCTCGCGCTCGTCGTCGGTGGTGTGGATGCGGGCGAAGAGCCGGGCGGTCATCTCGCCGCGCTGGGCGTCGCCGACGCTCTCGCCCGGGCGCGGCTGCGCGGGCACCGCCGGGGTGAGCGTCGGGCGGGCACCGAGGTCGTTCGAACCGGTCGCCATGGGTGGGCCCCCTTCGTCGGATCCGACGACGTGGCAACGGGCTCGACCACCTCTGCCCACCAAAGCATGGATCGTCCTGCGATACAAGGCTGCGGGGTCGCCACCTCGGCAGCGGGGCAAGAGTTCAACCGGACGTCATCCGGGGTAACCCCGGCGAAACGCCCGCGCGCCAGCCTGGGGGCACCACGCACGAGAGGGGAACTGCGATGACCCTGGCACCGACCAGTCCCACCCCGGTCGAGGCACCCGGCGCGGGCCACCGGCTCACCCCGGACGCCGTACGGCGTCGCGCGGCCGAGCGGTGCTGCGCGCTGACCCGGATGTTCTGGGAGCGGCCGCAGCTCGCCGGCGTACACGACCGTGCCGACCTTGCCGCCGAGCTCGCGCTCTGGAGCGTGTAGCGCGTCAGACGGCGGGGTGGCCGCAGTCGCCCTCGCCGGCCAGCGGCGCCGGCAGCGGCGGCAGCTCGACCGGCGCCCGACGGTCGATGCCGAGACCGTCGGCGATCCGCGACACGTCGCCCAGGGACAGGGTCTTGCGCTCGAGGAGCCCTTCGGCCACCCGGCGCAGCAGCTCGCGATGGCCGGCCAGCAGCCGGTGCGCCCGGGAGTGGGCGTCCTCGAGGAGGTCCTGCACCACGGCCATGTCGCCGGTGAGCTCCTGGCGGGGGTCGTGCACGACGTACCCGGCCCGGGTCATGCCGTACTGGGTGACCATCGCCACCGCGGTCTGGGTGGCCGTCATCAGGTCGTCGGCGGCACCTTGGGTGTACTCCCCGTGCATGAGCAGCTCCTCCCCGACCCGGCCGGCCATCGCCACGACGAGCTGGGCGTGCGCCGTACGACGGGAGAGGAACGCGTCGTCGGAGCCGTTCATCCAGGTCACACCGCCGGCCGGCCCCCGTGGGATGATCGAGACGCTGATCGGGTCCTGGGCCTCGGGGATGAGGAAGGCCGCGACCGTGTGACCGGCCTCGTGCCAGGCGGTGATCCGCCGATCGTGCTCGGTGACCAGCGCCGAGGTCCGCGGCCGCCCCATCGCCACCGTCTCCACGGCGATGTCGAAGCACTCCTGGGTGACGACCGTGAGGTCCTGGCGGGCAGCGGTCATGCAGGCCTCGTTGACGATCGCGGCCAGCTGGGCGCCCGAGAAGCCGGGGGTACGACGGGCCACCGCGCCGAGGCCGACCGAGCTGTCGATCGGTTTGCCGGCGCTGTGCACGCCGAGGATCTGCTCGCGGCCGCGCACGTCGGGCAGGGGTACCACGACCCGGCGGTCGAGCCGGCCGGCGCGGGTGATCGCGGGGTCGAGGATGTCCGGCCGGTTCGTGGCGGCGAGCACGATGATGTTGCCCCGGTCGCGGAAGCCGTCGAGCTCGTTGAGCAGCGCGATCAGGGTGTTCTCGGACTCGGTGTTGTTCATGTTCTCGGCCGACCGCCGCCGACCGATCGCGTCGACCTCGTCGATGAACACGATCGCGCCCGGCTCCTTGCGGGCGCGCGCGAACAGGTCGCGGATCCGCTTCGCGCCCACGCCGACGAACTTCTCGACGAAGTCCGAGCCCGCGGCGCTCAGGAACACCACCCCTGCCTCCCCGGCCACGGCACGGGCCAGCAGCGTCTTGCCGGTGCCCGGGGGACCGGTCAGCAGCGCCCCGCGTGGGGGCTGGGCGCCGAGCCGGGTGAAGCGGTACGGGGACTGGAGGTACTCCACCATCTCCCGCATGTCCGCGACCGCCTCCTCGCACCCGGCGACGTCGCCGAAGCGGGTCGGCGGACGTGGGGCCGGGTCGGTGCCGGTGTCGGTGGCCGCAGCCTTGGTCGTGGCGCCGCTGCGGCGGGGCTCGGGGCGGCCGGCATGGCCGGGGTGGCCGGGCTGGGTGGCCGCCTCGCTGCCGCGACCGAACAGCCGGCCGGCGGTGACCATGAGGCCGAGCACCCCCACCATGATGAGGACGGCGGGAAGGCCGCTGCCCTGCCCGCCCTTCCCGGAGGCCGAGCCGTCGTCGACCGACGCCCACGCGATGCCGCCGACCACCATCGCGGTGAACGCGACGAACAGCCACAAGGTGAGGTTCCCGAACCACCGAGGCGTCCGGGAGCTGGCGCGCCTGGTCACGTCGCAGAACCGTCCCTTTCTTCCGGCCGGTCTCCGGCCCCACATCGAGCGTCCGGCCGAGGAGCCCCCGGCGAGTAGGGGCGATGGACCCGACCATGGCGGCACCCGTCCGGTTCCGGACAAGCCGCATCGGGTACGTCCCTTCCATGACGAGCGCACACAAGAGACTGGCCATCGTGACCGGCGCGGACTCCGGCATCGGCAAGGCGACCGCCGAGCTGCTCGCCGTCGAGGGGTACGACGTCGCGATCACCTACCACAGCGACCAGGAGGGGGCCGAGAACACCCGAGCAGGCATCGAGGAGCGTGGCGGACGGTGCTTCGTCGCGCAGCAGGACCTCGCCAGCCCGGACACCGGCGACACCATCGACGAGCTGGTCGCGAAGCTCGGTGGCCTCGGTGTCCTGGTCAACAACGGGGGCACCGGCCACCTCACCAAGTTCCTCGACCTGGACTACGAGACGTGGCGGCGGGTGGTCGCCACCGACCTCGACGGCTCGTTCCTGTGCTCCCAGCGGGCCGCCCGGGCGATGATCGACGGGGGCGACGGTGGCAGGATCATCAACGTGACCAGCGTGCACGAGCACGTCCCGCGCCTCGGCTCTGCTGCGTACTCCAGCGCCAAGGCGGGGCTGGGCATGCTCACCAAGGTGATGGCCCTCGAGCTCGCCGAGCACGGGATCATGGTGTCCTCGGTGGCACCGGGCGAGATCGCCACGCCGATGAACGCCAAGAGCGAGGCCGAGGCCTACGCCGTCGAGCGGCCCGGCAACCCGGTCGGCCGCCTGGGGCACGTGAACGAGGTGGCCTCGGTCATCGGGTTCCTGGCCTCTCCCCGCTCGTCGTACGTGACCGGCGCCTCGTTCACCGTCGACGGCGGGCTGACACTGATGGCCGCGCACGGCCACGACAGCGCCGACCCGAGCTGGCGGGAGGTCTGAGGATCGCCACCGAGGAGACGCTCACCGTCGCGGTCACCGGGCCGACCGGCACCTTCGGGTTCGGGCTGGTGCCGCTGCTGCAGGGCGACGATCGGGTGGCGCAGGTCGTCGGGATCGCCCGCCGGCCCTTCGACCCGCGCGCCCACGGCTGGACCAAGATGGACTACCGGCGCGGCGACGTCCGCGACCCCGAGGCGCTGGAGGAGGCGCTGCGGGGCGCCGACGTGGTGGTGCACCTGGCGTTCCTGGTGGTGGGCGGACCGCGCGGCGTGACCCGCGCGGTCAACGTCGAGGGCACGCTCAACACCTACCGGGCCGCGGTCGCGGTCGGCGCCCGGCGCTTCGTCTACGCCTCCTCGGTGGCGGCGTACGGCTTCCACACCGACAACCCGGTCCCGCTCACCGAGGACTGGCCGGTACGCCGCGACCAGCACCTGTTCTACGCCGAGGAGAAGGCCGAGATCGAGCACGTGCTGGCTGCGGAGGCCCGTCGGCACCCGGGGACCGCGCTGTATCTCCTGCGGCCCTCGATCGTGGTGGGCCCGCACGTGGTCGGGGCCAAGGCGCACGTCCCGCAGCCGGTGGCCGCGCTGGGGCGGATGCTGTACGGCGGGCTCACCCGGCTGCCGGTGCCGCTCGCCGCGCCGGTGCCGGACCTGCCGCTGCAACTCGTCCACGAGGATGACGTGGGGCAGGCGCTGCTGCGCTGTGTCCTGGCCGACGGGCCGCCGGGCGCCTACAACATCGCCGGCGACGGTGTGCTCACGATGCGTGACGTGGCGCGCGCCGCGGGGATCACGCCGCTTCCGCTGCCCGCCCGGCCGTCCCAGCTGGCCGCGCGCGCGGTGGCCCGGCTGCCGTTCCTGCCGCCGCCGGCGGAGTGGGTCGAGGCGGCCGCGCACCCGGCGATCATGGACACCGCCCGCGCCAGGGAGCAGCTCGGCTGGGTCCCGCGCTACACCGGCCTCGAGGCCCTTCGCGCCACCTTCCCCCGTTGAGGCGCGCGTGTTGTCGCGTTGAGGCGCGGGTGTTGTCGCGTTGAGGCGCGCTCGCTCGGGCCAGCAAGCTGTTGTTCGGCAAAATCGTGCAGCAACCGAGACCAAAACCCCCAGACGTCTCAAGTCGGGCGTCCGGCACGCCGATCTCCTTCATGCCGGGTCCTGGGAGCCCGGCCGCGGGAGCGCCTCCCGCGGTACCTCTGGGGAGACTCTTGTGAAGCACATGCCTGTCCGCGCGGCCGCGCTGAGCGCTGCCGCCGTCCTCGCCTTCGGCGTCAGCGCCCCGGCGACCTTCGCACAACCGCACGGTGGTCACGGCCCGGGCGCCCACGCGCACAGCCACACTGCCGGTACGCACGACAAGGCCGGTCACCAGGCCACCGTCCTGCAGCGGCGCCTGGACCGGACCGCCGCGCGCCTCGACCGGCGCCTCAACCGCGCGCTCGACCGCGCCCAACGCATGTCCGTCCTCGACCCGGACTGGGTTGACGCGCTGACCACCGACGTGCAGAACGACCTGACCACGATCAGCGACGCGGTCGACGCCGCGGAGGCCTCCGGCGCCGGTACGGCGGCCGACCTGCGCGGCGCCCTGGTCCAGATTCGGGCCGCGCGCCCAGCGATCTACGTGGTCGCGGAGAACCAGCTCCGGCGTGCCGTGCAGCTGCAGGGCCTGATCGACGCGCAGGCGGCAGGCGGGACCGGCGGCACCACCACCACGACTACCACCACCACGACTACCACCACCACGACTACCAGCCCCACCACCCCTAGCACCACGAGGGGCGAGGTGCTGGCCGCGGCGGATGCGGCGGCACCGACGTTCACCGCGTTCGACTGGACGCAGGTCCGTGGGTTCCGCACGGCGCTCAACGGGTTTGCCGCCACGCTCGACAGCACCACCCCGGACCCGACGGCCGGCACCACCCCGGACCCGACGGGAGGGAGCACCGGCACCCCGACGCCCTGACCCACGCCACCCCACGGGAGGCCCGGACGCGTCAGTCCGGGCCTTCTGTCGTGGCCCCACCGCGGGCGGCGTCCCGTTCGCGGTGATGCGGCGCGGGACGCAGGCCGCGCCCGAGGTGCGTCTCGTGCGGAACGCCGGTGCGGGGGTGCGTTCGCAGGCGGGGCCGGCATCCTCATTCAGTTCGAGATGGCTGCTTCCGGGGCGACGAACGACCGTCTGGAACTGACTCGGCTTCGGCGGTGGGTGCGCCCCGGGCTGCCGGTGCGCGGCGGTGGCTGCGCCGGGCTGCCGGTGCGCGGGCGTCAGCCGATCTGCGCCGACCCGCCGAGGCAGCCGACCAGCCGCTCTCGCCCGGGCAGCACGTGCTGGCGCACCAGGCGCCCGTGTGCGCCGCGCACCTGCTGCTGCACCACGACCCGCGTCCCGCGCGGAACCGGCCCGTCGAGCCAGACACCGAGGTGCGCGAGGCCGTTCGCCGGCCGGGTCACGAACCATGGCCCCGCAGCACCGTCGACCACGAACCGCAGCCGCACCGAGCGCACCGCGGGCGCGGTGGACAGCCACTCGGTCATCACGAACCGCCGGATCGTGTGCCCGTCGCAGGTCCACACCCGCCGGCCGGTGGAGGCGAACGCGACCGGGTGCCGGCGCGTGGCGTGCGGGGCGGGCGCCCGCGCGGGACGGTCCCGGCCGAACTGGTCGCACAGCAGGGTCTCGCCGGCCCGGTTGCGCAGCACGAGCACCGGCGCGCTGCCGGTCCGGGTCCGCTGCTCGACGCCGTACGCCACCGTGACCTGCTCGGGGCCGGCGGCGAAGTCCGGGGAGAGGCACGCCTTGACGGCCGCCGTGCCGACCGGACCCACGTCCAGCCGGACCACCTCGGCCGCGGGGCTGCCGGCGAGCTCGGCGGTGTCGTGCGACGGCAGCGAGGAGCCGGTCGCGAGCACCTGCACGGCACCGATCCCCAGCGCCAGGCCGGCCACCGCGAGGGCAGCACCGAGCACCCCGGCGTACCGCCGCGTCCGGCCGCGCGTCCTCATGGCGCCCCCTCAGGCTCAGCCGACGGCCCGGGGCAGCCCCCGCCTCCGGCGCCGGCAGGGACAAACCTACCGCGTCGGCTCAGCGCGACGCGCGTACGACGTCCAGCGACTGCCGCGCGATCTCCCACTCCTCGTTCGTGGGTACGACGAGCACCGCCACCTCGCTGCCGGCCGGCGAGACGACCCAGCCCCGGATCCGGCCGGAGGAGGTGGCCGTCGCCGCGTCCCCGACCCGCCGGTTCGCCTCCTCGTCGAGCGCGATGCCGAGCCGCTCGAGCCCCGCGAGCACCCCGGCGCGCAGCCGGGAGGAGTGCTCGCCCACCCCGGCGGTGAACACCACCGCGTCGAGGGACCCGAGCGCGGCGTAGTAGGCGCCGAGGTACTTCCTCACCCGGTAGCAGTACACGTCGAACGCCAGCCGGGCGCGCGGGTCGCCCGCGTCGACGAGCCGCTCGAGCTCGCGGAAGTCGTTCTCGCCGGCGAGCCCGCGCAGGCCCGAGTCGCGGTTGAGGGCCTTGTCGATGTCCTCGAGCGACCAGCCGAGCTGGCGGTGCAGGTGCGCGTGCAGCGCGGGGTCCACGTCCCCCGAGCGGGTGCCCATCACCAGGCCCTCGAGCGGAGTCAGCCCCATCGAGGTGTCCACGGAGCGACCGCCCTGCACGGCGGTGGCCGAGGCCCCGTTGCCGAGGTGCAGCACCACCAGGTTGACCTCGGACGGCTCCCGGCCGAGCAGCCGGGCCGCGGCGCGGGACACGAACGCGTGCGAGGTGCCGTGGAAGCCGTAGCGCCGGATCCGGTGCTCGTCGCGCCACGACAGCGGCACCGCGTAGGTGTAGGCGTGCTCGGGCAGCGTCTGGTGGAAGGCGGTGTCGAAGACCGCCACCTGCGGCAGGTCCGGGAACAGCCGGCGCGCGACCCGCATGCCCTCGAGGTTCGCCGGGTTGTGCAGCGGCGCCAGCGGGACCAGCTGCTCGACCTTGGCCAGCAGCGCGTCGTCGACGAGGACCGGGTCGGCGAAGGCGGCGCCGCCGTGCACGACCCGGTGTCCCACGGCGTCCAGCTCCACGGAAGCCAGCGCCGGGCCCGCGGAGTCGAACAGGTCCAGCACCGCCCGCAGCGCGTCCTCGTGGGTGGCGACCTTCTCCTCGCGGGTGGTGTCGCCGGCCGGGCCGTGGTGGGTGATCCGGCCCTGGGCCTCGCCGATCCGCTCCACCAGCCCGCCGGCGGCCGCCTCGCCGGTGTCGCCGTCGACCAGGCTGTACTTCAGCGAGGACGACCCCGCGTTGACGACCAGGACGAAGCCCATCACGCCTCCTGCTGCGCCTGGATCGCGGTGATCGCGACCGTGTTGACGATGTCGCGCACCAGCGCGCCGCGCGACAGGTCGTTGACCGGCTTGTTGAGGCCTTGCAGCACCGGTCCGACCGCGACCGCGCCGGCCGAGCGCTGCACGGCCTTGTAGGTGTTGTTGCCGGTGTTCAGGTCGGGGAAGACGAAGACCGTCGCCCGCCCGGCGACCAGCGAGTCGGGCAGCTTGGTGCGGGCCACCGCGACGTCGATCGCCGCGTCGTACTGGATGGGGCCCTCCACCAGCAGCTCCGGCGCCCGCTCGTGCACCAGCGCGGTCGCCCGGGAGACCTTGTCGACGTCGCTGCCGGCGCCCGATGTCCCCGTGGAGTAGGACAGCATGGCGATCCGCGGCTCGACACCGAACGCCGCCGCGGTCGCCGCCGAGGAGATCGCGATGTCGGCGAGCTGCTCGGCGCTCGGGTCGGGGTTGACCGCGCAGTCGCCGTACACCAGCACCTGGCTGTCCAGGCACATGAAGAACACCGAGGACACGATCGACACCCCGGGCCGGGTGCGCACCACCTCGAGCGCCGGGCGGATCGTGTGCGCGGTGGTGTGCGCGGCACCGGAGACCATGCCGTCGGCCAGGCCGAGCAGCACCATCATGGTGCCGAAGTAGGAGACGTCGGTGACGATGTCGCGCGCCTCGTCGAGCTCGACGCCGCGGTGCCGGCGCCGCTCGTGGTACTCCTTCGCGAACCGCTCGCGCAGCTCCTCGTCGTGCGGGCTGAGCAGCCGAGCCCGGGACACGTCCGCGCCGATCGAGGCGGCCCGGGCGCTGATCCGCACCGGGTCGCCGAGCAGGGTCAGGTCGGCGACGCCGCGGCGCAGCAGGATGTCGGCGGCAAGCAGGATGCGGTCCTCCTCGCCCTCGGGCAGCACGATGTGCCTGCGGTCGGCCACCGCGGTGTCGAGGAGCTGGTGCTCGAACATCAGGGGGGTGACCACCTCGGTGCGGGCCACCTCCAGCCGGTCGAGCAGCGCGTCGCCGTCGACGTGCTGGGCGAACAGCGCGAGCGCGCTCGCCACCTTGCGGGGCGCGTCCTTGGTGAGGCGGCCGCGTACGGCGGTCAGGGCGGTCGTGGTGGCGTAGGTGCCGAGCTCGGTGGCGATGATCGGCATGGTCAGCCCCGAGCCCCTCGATGAGGCGGGTGACCTGCTCGGGCATCTGCAGGCCGCCGTTGAGCACGATGCCCGAGACCTGCGGGAAGTTCGGCGAGGCAGTGCGCCATCAGCACCCCGAGCACCACCTCGGGCCGGTCGCCGGCGGCCACCACCACCCCGCCCTCGATGAGCCGGTCGAGCACGTTGGGCATGGTCATGCCGCCACCACGAACCCGGTCGCCTCCCGGGCCAGCAGGGCCGGGTCGCCGCTGAGCAGCGTGCCGCCGACCGCGGCGAGCAGGTCGGCCACGGACGGCGCGGTGAGCATCGGCTCGTCGGGTACGACGTACACCGGCACGTCGAGGTTGGCCAGGGCGTCCTCGACCTGCCCGGGAAGGGCACGTCCGCGGGGTCCGACCCGGTTGGCCACCACCGCGAACAGCGTGCCGTGGTTCGCGCGCAGCTCCGCGGCGGCCATGTCCGCGACCGTGTGCAGGTCGGCGGCGGAACGGTCGGCGCCGTTGAGCACCAGCAGCACCGGCGCGCCGAGGTTGGCCGCGATGCGGGCGTTGTAGGAGAACTCGGTGGGCGTGCCCACGTCGGTGTAGTCGCTGCCCACCACCACGACCGCGTCGCACCGCTCGGCCACCTGGTGGTAGCGCTCGACGATCCGGTCCAGCGCGGCGAGCGGGGTCGGCGTGCACCTCGTCGTAGGTCACGCCGGTGCACTCGTCGTACGCCAGGTCAGACGGCGTCGTGGGCGGTGAGCAGGTCCAGGACGTAGTCCCGGCCGTCCGTCGCCGAGGTGTCGGCGCGGACGATCGGGCGGAAGACGCCGACCCGCTCCACCCGGCGCGACAGCTGCTCGAGCACGCCGAGCGCCACGGTGGACTTCCCGGTGAACCCCTCGACGGACGCGACGTACACGCTGCTCCCCATGCCGCACAGGCTAGTTGCCGTCCCCCGGCGGAACGGCGTCGAAGGGACCTCGCGGCACAAATCGGGTCCAAGGTCCCGTCCGCGCTCACACGCTGTTTGGCGCACCGTTCGCTGTCCCGGTTCGATGCCGGGTATCCGGCTTGCCGGCATGTTGGTACTGTCGGTCCCGCAGCAGATGCAAGTTCCAGCAGGTAGCAAGCCCGCGGAGTTTGTGATCCGACGGCGTTTTCTCTTGAGTTGAGCCACAGCTTTTTCGAGGGGGCACGGCGTTTCACCGCATCTGTATGCGGGGCCGCCGAAGTGGCGGTCCCACGCCCCGTCAGTAGGAGTAACATGAGCATGGCTCAGGGCACCGTGAAGTGGTTCAACGCCGAGAAGGGTTTCGGCTTCATCGCGCAGGAGAACGGCGGCGACGACGTCTTCGTGCACTACTCGGCGATCCAGTCCCAGGGCTACAAGTCCCTGGACGAGAACCAGAAGGTCGAGTTCGACGTCACCCAGGGCCCGAAGGGTCCCCAGGCGGAGAACGTTCGCCCTCTCTGATCCGCGAGAGAGACGTCTAGTCACACCAGGCAAGCCACACAGAAGGACCCCGACGGTACTCCCGTCGGGGTCCTTCTCGTTTTGTCCGGAATGACTATGGGTAACACCAGGGTCGTCGGCGAGAATGGTGGTCTGCGCAACCACCGTTCTGCGAGAGGTGGCAGATGTATCGTTCGAGGAGGCGGCGTCGTGGACGACCAGCTGAACGTCCCGCTCGAGGACGCCGAGCTGCTCGCAGAGGTGGAGCTGACCACGAACCTCATCATCGCTGCCAGCGAGTCCGACGCCTGCCTGACGCAGGACCAGGTCGACCAGCTCCTCGGCCTCGCCCGGCGCCTCGAGCATCCCGCCCAGCAGCAGCCGTCGGACTGACCCGCGCAGCACGCCGGGCTCGCCGAGTGGCGCGAGCCGCACCGGTTGGGCTCCCTGTGCGCCGACGCCTAGCATGTGCCGACTGGTTCTTTCCCCTTTGTCAGGAGTTCTCCGTGGCGTTTGCGCTTCCGCCCTGTCGACACGACCTTCTACGACCTCTTCGCCGCAGCAGGCGACGCATCTCGTCGCGGGCGCCGCCCTGCTCGCAGAGATGCTCGGCGAGCGACAACGACCGCGAGGGATCGCCCAGCGCATGCGCGACGCCGAGCACCAGGCCGACGAGACGACCCACGAGATCATCCGCCGGGTGAACTCCACGTTCGTCACGCCGTTCGACCGGGAGGACATCTACTCGCTCGCCTCCGGCCTCGACGACGTCATGGACCACATGGAGGAGGCCGCCGACCTCGTCGTGCTCTACGAGGTCGCGTCGCTGCCCGCGCGAGCTCGCCGACCAGGTCGAGGTCCTGCAGCGCGCGCCGAGCTGACCGCCGAGTCCATGCCCCGGCTGGAGACGATGAAGGATCTCGACGAGTACTGGATCGAGATCAACCGGCTCGAGAACGCCGGCGACAAGAGCTACCGCCGGATCCTGGCCAAGCTGTTCAGCGGCAAGTACGAGGCGCTCGAGGTGCTGAAGCTCAAGGACGTCGTCGACTCGCTCGAGGCAGGCCATCGACGCCTTCGAGAAGGTCGCCAACATCGTCGAGCAGATCGCCGTCAAGGAGTCCTGAGCGTGGAGCTCGCGATCATCATCGCGGTCGTCGTCGTCGCCCTGGTCTTCGACTACACCAACGGCTTCCACGACGCCGCGAACGCGATCGCCACCTCGGTCTCGACGCGGGCGCTGACCCCGCGGATCGCCCTGGTGATGGCGGCGGTATGAACTTCGTCGGTGCGTTCCTCGGCCAGAAGGTCGCCAACACCGTCAGCGAGGTGATCTCGCCCGCCGAACGGCACCGCCCGGGCTCGTGGTCGTGATGGCCGGGCTGGTCGGCGCGATCACCTGGAACCTCATCACCTGGTACTTCGGCCTGCCCTCCTCCTCCTCCCACGCCCTCATCGGCGGGCCTGGTGGGTGTCGGCGGCCTCGGCCTGCCGGGTGCGCTGGGCCGGTGAAGTGGACGGTGATCCGCGACAAGGTCGTCATCCCGATGGTGCTCTCGCCGCTGTTCGGCTTCGCTGCTCGCCTTCGCGGTGATGCTGGCGATCATGTGGCTCTGGCGGCGGCGCAACCCGCACCGGACCAACCGCGGCTTCCGCTTCGCCCAGACGGTCTCGGCCGCGGCCATGGCGCTCGGCCACGGCCTCCAGGACGCCCAGAAGACGATGGGCGTGATCTTCCTGGCGCTGCTGGCCGGCGGCTACGTCTCCGCCGGCGACCGGCCTGCCGATCTGGGTGATCGTCGCTGGCGGCGTCGCGCGATCTCGCTGGGCACCTACTCGGGCGGCTGGCGGATCATGCGCACGCTGGGCCGGCGGATCATCCACCTCGACCCGGCCCGCGGGTTCGCCTCCGAGGCGGTGGCCGCGGGCGTGCTCTACACCACCGCGTTCGTGTTCTCGGCCCCGATCTCCACCACGCACATCATCACCTCGTCGGTGATGGGCGCCGGCGCGACCAAGCGGTTCTCCGCCGTGCGCTGGGGCGTGGCGCGCAACATCGTCGTCGCCTGGGTGCTCACGTTCCCGGCGGCCGGCCTGGTGGCCGCCTTCTTCTACTGGGTCCTCAAGTTCGTCTTCCGCCTCCCCTGATCCCGCCGAGGGTGCCCCCTCCTCCGCGCGGCGTCCCGGTGGACGTCATGCGCTCCGGCGGTGCGGGCGGCCGCTCCGGATGACGTCCCGGTGGACGTCATGCGCTCCGGCGGTGCGGGCGGCCGCTCCGGATGACGTCCGGGGATCGTGGTACGGCGTCGCGGCGGCGGGTCAGCCGAAGCGGCCGGAGATGTAGGCCTCGGTGGACGGCTCGTCGGGGTTGCTGAAGATCTTCGCGGTCGGGTTCATCTCCACCAGCCGCCCCGGCTTGCCGGCCCCGGCGAGGTTGAAGAACGCGGTGTCCTCCGAGACCCGCGCCGCCTGCTGCATGTTGTGGGTGACGATCACGATCGTGTAGTCGGTCTTGAGGTCGTGGATCAGGTCCTCGATCGCCGAGGTGGAGATCGGGTCCAGCGCCGAGCAGGGCTCGTCCATCAGCAGCACCTGCGGCTCCACGGCGATCGCACGGGCGATGCACAGCCGCTGCTGCTGGCCGCCGGAGAGGCCGGCGCCGGGCTTGTTGAGCCGGTCCTTGACCTCCTCCCACAGGTTCGCGCCGCGCAGCGACCTCTCCACCACGTCGTCGGCCGCGGCCTTCTTGATCTTCTTGTTGTTCAGCCGCATCCCGGCGAGCACGTTCTCGTAGATCGACATCGTCGGGAACGGGTTCGGCCGCTGGAAGACCATCCCGATCTGCCGGCGCACCTCCACCGGGTCCACGTCCGGGCCGTACAGCGACTGCCCGTCGATGACGACCTTGCCCTCGACCCGGGCGCCGGGGATCACCTCGTGCATCCGGTTCAGCGAGCGCAGGAACGTCGACTTGCCGCAGCCGGACGGCCCGATCAGGGCGGTCACCGAGCGGGCGGGGATGGTCATCGAGACTCCCTCCACGGCGAGGAAGTCGCCGTAGTAGATGTTCAGGTCGGAGACGTCGATGCTCTTGGCCATGGTCGTTCTCTTCTCTCGCCGGTTCTCAGGTGGCCGGTCAGCGGCCGGTCTTCGGTGACAGCAGCGGCCGAGCAGGCGCGCCAGCAGGTTCAGCACCATCACGATGACGATGAGGACCAGCGCCGCTCCCCACGCGCGGTCGATGCCGAACTGGGCGGGCACGCCGGGCTGCGTGAACGAGTAGTAGATGAACACCGGCAGCGTCATCATCCGCCCGTCGAACAGGTTCATGTTCACCGAGTCGGTGGACCCGGCGATGATCAGCAGCGGGGCGGTCTCGCCGATGACGCGCGCCACGGCGAGGGTGATGCCGGTGATGATGCCGGCCATCGCCGTGGGCAGCACCACCTTGAGGATGGTCCGCCACTGCGGCACCCCCAGGGCGTACGACGCCTCCCGCAGCTCGTGCGGCACCAGCTTGAGCATCTCCTCCGCCGACCGGACCACGATCGGGATCATCAGCAGGGACAGCGCCACGGCGCCGCCGATGCCGAGCCGGATCCCGGGGCCGAAGACCAGCACGAACAGCGGCGTAGGCGAACAGGCCGGCCACGATCGAGGGGATGCCGGTCATCACGTCGACCAGGAAGGTGATGCTGCGCGCGACCTTGCTGCCGGCGCCGTACTCCACCAGGTAGACCGCGGTGAGCAGGCCCACCGGCACGGAGATCACGGTGGCGGCCAGGGTGATCAGCAGGTGCCCATGACGGCGTGGTAGATGCCGCCGCCCTCGCCGATGACGTTGCGCATCGAGTAGGTGAGGAACTCGGCGTCGATGGCCCCGGCGCCGGCGGCCGACCACCTTCCACACCAGCGACACCAGCGGGCACCAGCGCCAGGCCGAAGGCGGTCCACACCAGCGTGGTCACCAGCCGGTCCTTCGCGGCCCGGTTGTTCTCCACGGCGCGCGACCACGCCGGCAGCGCCACCGCGTAGATCGCCAGGGCCACCACCGCCCACGCCACCGGACCCCAGCCGAGGGTCAGCGCGGCGATGCCGGACGCGGCAGCCGGCGAGCACGGCCACCAGCCACGGCGCCCAGCGGGGCAGCCGGGCGTGGGTCATCGGGGTGTAGCTGCGGGTCCGCGACGTGCCGACCCCGGGCTCGTCGGGAGCGGACATCGCGGCCGCGTCCGCTCGGTCCGAGGAGGTCGAGGTGTTCAGGTCGCTGGTCACTGGAACCTCTTCTCGCTGCGGGCGACGATCGCTCGCGCGCGGCGAAGTTGACGGCGAAGGTGATCACGAACAGCACCAGACCGCTGGCGATCAGCGCGTTGACTGCCAGGCCGGTGGACTCGGGGAACTGCAGCGCGATGTTCGCCGCGATCGTCGAGGGGTTGACGTTGCCGATCAGGTTGAACGTGACCACGCCGGTCGCCGACAGCACCATCGCCACCGCCATCGTCTCGCCGAGCGCCCGGCCCAGGCCCAGCATGACCGCGGAGATGATCCCCGAGCGGCCGTAGGGCAGCACCGCCAGCCGGATCATCTCCCAGCGGGTGGCGCCCAGGGCCAGCGCGGCCTCCTGCTGGAGCGTCGGCGTCTGCAGCGAAGATCTCGCGGGTGATCGCGGTGATGATCGGCAGCACCATGATGGCCAGCACGACACCGGCGGTGAAGATGGTGCGGCCGGTCGTCGAGGCGGGTCCGGCGAAGAACGGGATCCAGGACAGGTGGTCGGCCAGCCACAGGTAGAGCGTCACGAGCCGGGGGCCGAGGAAGAGCGATGCCCCACAGGCCGTACACCACGCTGGGTACGGCGGCGAGCAGGTCGACCACGTAGCCGATCGGCTTGGCGAGCCGGCGCGGGGCGTAGTGGGAGATCACCAGCGCGACGCCGAGGGCCAGCGGCGTGGCGATGACCAGGGCGATCACGGCCGCCAGCGACGGTGCCGAAGACGCAGCGGCCCGACGTAGGCGGCGAAGTTGCTCGCGCCGCCCAGGGCGTCGGAACCGGCGCTGAGCGCCGGCGCGCCCTCGACGCCGAGGAAGATCGCCACGCCGGCCAGGGCGATGAGGATCAGCAGGGCCGCCGAGCGTGCGGCGCCGGAGAACACCACGTCACCGACGCGGCGCCTGGCCCGGGTCACGCTTGCTGATGTGGACACTTCTCACTCCCGGTGTTCATCGGCGGGGAAACGCACCAAAGTCCGCGCCCGCAGCGAGGCTGCGGCGCGGACTCCGGTGATCGACTGGCAGGCTCAGCTCTGCGCCGAGATGCTGTCGATGATCTTCTTGGCCTTGCTGCTGAGGTCGCTGGACAGCGGGGCCGAACCGGCAGCCTGCGCCGCGGCCTGCTGGCCTTCGGGGCTGACGATGTAGTTCATGTAGCCCTTCACCAGGTCGGCGGTCTGCTGGTCCTTGTACGTCGGGCAGCCGATCAGGTACGACACCAGCACGACCGGGTAGGCACCCGACTCGGTGGTGTCGCGGGCCAGGTCGACGGCCAGGTCGTTCGACGCGCGGCCGCGAGACCGGGCTGGAGACGTCGACGACCTTCGCGGCGGACTGGGCGTCCGGGCCGACGTACTCGCTGCCGACCTTCACCTTGGCGGCGGACAGGTCGCCGAGCTGGCTGGCGTCCGCGTAGCCGATGGTGCCCTGGCCCTGCTTGACGGCGCGCGACCACGCCGGAGGTGCCCTGGGCGCCCTCGCCGGACTTGTACGGCCAGGTCTCGGCGGCCGCCGGCCAGGCGCCGTTGGTGGCCTTGTTGAGGTAGTCGGTGAAGTTCTTGGTGGTGCCGGACTCGTCCGAGCGGTGCACCGGGGTGATCCGGGTGCTCGGCAGCTTGGCGCCCGGGTTGTCCGCCTTGATCGCCGGGTCGTTCCAGGTGGTGATCTTGCCGCTCGATGATCCCGGCCAGCGTCTTCGGGGCCAGCTGCAGCTTGTCGACACCGGGCGAGGTTGTAGGCGACCGCGATCGGGGAGATGTAGTCGGGGACCTCGAGGGCGGTCTGCCCGTTGCAGACCTTCTTCGAGGAGGTCACCTGGTCGGTGGACAGGTAGGCGTCCGAGCCGGCGAACTGCACGCCGCCGGCGAGGAACTGCTCCACGCCGCCGCCGGAGCCGATCGGGTCGTAGTTCACGGTGACGTCGGGGTTGCGCGGTCTGGAAGCCCTTGGCCCAGGCGCCCTGGGCGGCCTCCTGCGCGCTCGACCCGGCCCCGTTCAGGGTGCCGCTGAGGGTGCTGCCGCTGGCGTTGCTGGGCGCGTCGGACCCCGAGCCGGACGCCGAGCCCTGCTCGTTCGCCGGCGCCGCAGGCGGTCAGCGAAAGCCCGAGGGCGAGAGCCGCGACGGTAGGGGCGGCCACCCGGCGGAAGGAAGTGCGCTTCACTTCGAAACTCCTGTGTTCTGTTCAGGACACGTTGGTCACTACGCGGTCGAAGTTAGGCAGCGCAGGTGAAGCGATCGGCCGTCCTCGGTGAACGGCAGGTGAACGGTCATGGCCGCTTCGGTCACACCCGGAGGGCCACGGCGCGGCGGCGCCCTGCGGGGGGCAGATTGGGCGCGTTTGCGGTCGGCCCTGCGTCGGTGCCGCCCGGTGCCGCCCGGTGCCGCTCAGTGCCGCTCGGTGGCGACGACCCGGTTCTTGCGGTGGTGCACCACCAGCATCCCGGCCAGGTCGAGCCGGCGCTCCTCGAGGCCGAGCGCCTCGAACACCCACGGCAGCACCGGCCGGTGGGTGCACAGCACGGCCGGCTCCCGCGCGCCGAGCAGGCGGTGCACGTGCTCGGACACCGACATCGGCGTGGCGTCCTCCTCGGACAGCTCGTCGGTGACCCCCACGTCGAGGTCGGGATCTCGGCGTACGGCGTCACGGTGGTCCAGCAGCGGCGGCTGCTCGAGGACGACCACCGTGCTCATGCCGTACGCCGCCGAGCACCGGCGCCACCGCCTCGGCCTGCTCGTGGCCGACCGCGGTGAGCGGGCGCTCCCGGTCCTCGCCGCGCCATCTCGCCGGGCACACGCCTTGGCGTGGCGCAGCACGACCAGCGGAGTCGTCCGCTTGCGCACGCCCTCGCACTCGTCGAGCGTCGCCGGTCGTGGTCGTAGCTGAGCATGCCCCCGGCCTTGTCCGGCGACACCCAGCGCACCTCGTCGATCTCGGCGTTGGGACGGTAGGCCGGCCACGTCGTCGTCGCCCACCACGCGCCCCGCCCAGTAGTGCACGCTGCTTGCGCGCCGTTGTCCATGGCGTAGGCCTGCGTGCGCAGGGGCGGTCCGAGCCGGATATCCACGCCGGTCTCCTCGGCGACCTCGCGCACCGCGGCCACGGTCGCGTGCTCCCCGGGGTCGAGCTTGCCCTTCGGGAAGGACCAGTCGTCGTACTTCGGCCGGTGGACAAGCAGCACCTCGGGGCCCTTGCGAGAGACGACTGCTCCGGCCGCGACGATCGTTGCGCACGCCGTTAGTCTCACATCACCGAGCAAGGAAAGTGGTGCAGTCGCGTGGGCAGACGGGTCCTGCCGTGCCCGCGTGGGCGTGCTGCTGCTGGCCGTGGTGGCCGGCGGCCTCGTCGCCTGGCGCGCGCTCGGTGGCGGGTCGACGCACGCGCGAGGCGCTGGGCACGCTCCCCGAGCCGACCGCTGCGGGCGACGTACACCGACTGGGCGGCGGTGCGCGCGCAGGTCGCGGGGTACGGCGCTGGGCGCGGCGTCCTCGCGCGGGCAGGTGCAGGCGTTCCTCAACCGCGCCTACGACCACGACCTCACGGCACCTCGGCGGTCCCGGACCCGACGTACGTCCTCGCGCACCGGTTCGGGTTCAGCCCGCTCGACGCGCAGTGGGAGGTGCTCGGGCAGGCCCGCCAGGGACAGGTCGACGTGCTGCGGATGGCCGACGCGGTCGACCTGCGGGGGTGGAGCGGTCGCTGCGACGCCTCGGGTACACCCCGCCCCCCGGCGGCTCGGGCACCGGCGGTCGTGGGTCGGCGGCGCGGACCTCCTCGCGCGGATCGACCCGGGCCTGACCCCGATCGAGCAGTACGTCGTGGTGCTCCCCGACCTGCGCCTGGTGCTGCTCTCCGACGACGCCGACTACGCCTCCCGGGCCGCCGACGTGGCGCGCGGCTCGGCGCCCTCGGTGCTGTCGGTGGCCGGGGTGCCCGCGCTGGCCTCGCTCGCGAAGCAGCCGGTGAACGCCGTGCTGTGGGCCTCGACGTTCGCCTGCGAGGACCTGAGCATGGGCAACGCCGGCGGCGACGACCGGACGCTGGGCGAGCAGCTGGTACGACGGGCCGGCGGGGTGACCCCGCTGTCCGGGCTGGTGATGGCCCGGCAGCCCTCGCGCGCGCTCGTGGTGGGCATGCACTTCGAGACCGCCGAGCAGGCCTCGCGCAACCTGCAGCCGCGGGTGGACCTGGCCGCGGGACCGGCGCCGGGCCAGGGTGGGTCGTTCGCGGACCGGTTCCGGGTCACGTCGGGGCAGCGCGCCGGCTCGGAGGTGGTGATGACGCTGGTGCCGCGGCGGGGCGAGACCGGGTTGCTGTCCGACATCTCCGAGGGGCCGGTGCTGTTCGCCACCTGCTGACCCGGCGGCGCGGTGCGTGGGCTCGCTCAGTTCGAGATGGTCGCCCGGGGCGCGCCAGACAGCCATCTGGAACTGACTCACGTGGGCTCGACGGCGCGTGGCCCGGGACGCCGGCCCTCCGCGCGCTGGCCCGGAACGCGCGGCCCGGAAGCGCCCGGGGACCGCCCGCCCTACCGCGCCTGTGGACGACGGCCCCGGCCGGTCGCCGCCTTCTGCGACGCTCGGCTCGTGGCGCGCGAACGGCATCGGTGGGACCCCACCTGCAGCTTCCCGGCCGGCGTGGTGCCTCCGGTGCGCGTGGACCCCGCCGGTGGCACGGGACCGACCCGTGCCCAGGCCCGCGGGCGGCGCTGGCGCACGAGCAGCCCCGGCTTCTTCGTCCCGGCCGACGTCGACGCCCTGCTTCCCGAGCAGCGGATCGTCGAGACGTCGGTGCTGCTGCCGGCCGGTGGGGCGGTCACCGGGTGGGCCGCCCTGCGCTGCCACGGCGCGGCCTTCTTCGACGGGTGGACCGGGACGGGCGGACCCCGCTGCCGGTGCTGCTCGTCGCCGGGCCGGGACAGTCCCGCCGGTCCCGTGAGGGCGTCCGGTGGCTTCAGGACAGGCTGGAGCCGGAGGAGGTCCGGGTGCGGCACGGTGTCCGGTGCACGGCGCCGGAGCGCGCGGTTTCGACGAGATGCGCCTCGCACCGGATCTGCGACGGGCCGTGGTGGCGCTCGACATGGCGGCGGCCGCGCAGCTCACCTCACCCGCGCGCGTCCGGTCCTTCGCCGAGGCGCGCCCGCGGTGGAACGGCGTGCCGCAGGTGCGCAGGGCGCTTCCCCTGGCCGACGAGCAGTCGCTCCCCGCAGGAGACGCTGGCGCGGCTGGTCTGGGTGCTCGACGCGCGGCTGCCAGCTCCGCTCGCCAACGTCGAGCTGTTCGACCGGCGCACCGGCGCGCTGCTCGGCGTGGCGGACCTGCTCGACCCGGACGCGGGTGTGGTGGGGGAGTTCGACGGCGGGGAGCATGCGGGGGCGCGCCGCCGCAGCCGGGACGCCGAGCGCGACGGGTTGTTCCGCGACCACGGCCTCGAGGTCTTCCGGGTCACCGCGGTCGACCTCGCGACCCCGGCGCGGTTCGTCGACCGGGCGCGGCGCGCGTACCGCCGCGCGCAGGACATCCCGCGGTCGCGACGTACCTGGACGCTCCAGCCACCACCCGGCCGGGAGACACCGCCCACGCTCGACGAGCTCCTCGCCGCACGCGCGCTCGTCCGCGAGCAGCACGAGCGCTGGCTCCGCGAGGGCGACCCCGACATCGGCGACGTACGCGGCTACTGACCCCGGTCAGTTCCAGAGGGCTGCCCGACGCGCGCGGGCCGACCATCCGGAACCGAGTGCGGCGGGGCCCGCTCAGGAGGAGCGGCGTCGCCGCTTGGTGGCCACCTGGCTCTCCTGCAGGTCGCGCAGCGGTGCGCCGTCCTCGCCGAGGTGGTGCCGCTCCCACGCGCCGGTGGGCGTGAGCCACCACGACGCCGTACCGTCGTCGAAGGCGACGTCGAGCAACCGGCCGACCTCGTCGACCTGCGCCCGGCCCGGCAGCCGCACCAGCGCCTCCACGCGTCGGTCGAGGTTGCGGTGCATCAGGTCCGCCGACCCGATCCAGGCCTCGGGCGACCCGCCGTTCTCGAACCAGAAGATCCGGCTGTGCTCGAGGAAGCGGCCGAGCACCGAGCGGACGCGGATGTTCTCGGACAGCCCGCGCAGACCGGGACGCAGCCGCGCAGATGCCGCGGGTGAGCAGGTCGACCGGCACCCCGGCCTGGGAGGCGCGGTACAGCTCGTCGATGACCGCCTCGTCCACGATCGCGTTGGCCTTGAAGCGGATCCGCGCCGGCGCGCCGTCCTGGTGCCGCGCCACCTCCTCGCGGATCCGGCTGATCAGCCCCGCGCGCACCGAGTCGGGGGCCACCAGCAGCTCGCGGTAGGAGGCGTTGCGGGAGAAGCCCGAGAGGTTGTTGAACAGGTGGGCGACGTCCTCGGTGATCGCGACGTTCGCGGTGAGCAGCCCGAAGTCCTCGTAGAGCCGGGCGGTCTTGGGGTTGTAGTTGCCGGTGCCGATGTGGGCGTAGCGGCGGATGCCCTCGGGCTCGTCGCGCACCACCAGCGCGAGCTTGCAGTGCGTCTTGAGCCCGACCAGCCCGTAGACGACGTGGCAGCCGGCGTGCTCGAGCTTGCGGGCCCACTGGATGTTGGCCTGCTCGTCGAAGCGGGCCTTGATCTCGACGAGCACGAGCACCTGCTTGCCCGCCTCGGCGGCGTCGACGAGCGCGTCGATGATCGGCGAGTCGCCCGAGGTGCGGTACAGCGTCTGCTTGATCGCCAGCACGTGCGGGTCGGCGGCCGCCTGCTCGAGGAAGCGCTGCACCGAGGTGGAGAACGAGTCGTACGGGTGGTGCAGGAGTACGTCGCGACCGCTGCAGCGCCGCGAACACGTCCACCGGCGAGGCCGACTCGACCGGGCGCGAGCTGGTTGTGCGTGGAGGGCACGAAGGCGGGGTACTTCAGCTCGGCCCGGTCGAGGTCGGCGATGTCGTTGAGGCCGGTGCAGGTCGAGCGGGCCGGGCAGGCGCACCACCTCGGCGGGGTAGACCCCGAGCTCGGAGACCAGCAGCTCGAGGACGTGCTCGTCCATCGACTCCTCCACCTCGAGGCGCACCGGCGGTCCGAACCGCCGCCGCAGCAGCTCCTTCTCCAGCGCCGCGAGCAGGTTCTCGGCGTCGTCCTCCTCGACCTCGAGGTCCTCGTTGCGGGTGACCCGGAAGGTGTGCACGGCCAGCATGTCCATGCCCGGGAACAGCCGCTTGAGGTGCTCGGCGATGACGTCCTCGAGCGGGACGAACCGCTGCTCGCCGACCCGGACGAACCGGCTGAAGATCGGCGGCACCTTCACCCGGGCGAAGTGCTCCTTGCCCGAGGTGCGGGTTGCGCACCAGCACCGCGAGGTTGAGCGACAGGCCGGAGATGTAGGGGAACGGGTGCGCCGGGTCGACCGCCAGCGGGGTGAGCACCGGGAACACCCGGTCGCGGAACAGCTTCTTGCTGGTGCGCTGCTCCTCGCGGGTGAGGTCGTCCCAGCGGACCACCTCGATCCCCTCCTTGGCCAGGGCGGGGACGATCTCGTCGCGGAACAGCGCGGCGTGCCGGTGCATGAGCGCCGAGGTCGTGGCCCAGATCTGCTCGAGCACCTCGCGCGGCATCAGCCCGGAGGCGGCGCGCACCGCGACCCCGGCGGCGATGCGGCGCTTGAGGCCGGCGACGCGCACCATGAAGAACTCGTCGAGGTTCGAGGCGAAGATGGCCAGGAAGCGCACCCGCTCCAGCAGCGGCAGCGACGGGTCCTCGGCGAGCTCGAGCACCCGGGTGTTGAAGTGCAGCCAGGACAGCTCGCGGTCGAGGAAGCGGTCGTCGGGCAGGTCCTCGGCGTGCGCGTCGTACGGCGGCTCGACGTCGAAGGACTCCGACGGGATCCCGCGCAGTGCCGGGTCGCCCGGGCCCTCGTCGGGCGCGCCACCGGTGGAGGCAGGCAGCGGTCGTGGGAGGGTCATGACCCCATGGTGACACCGGGCACTGAACATCCGGTAACGAAAGATAGGTTGCGGTCATGGCTCCGAAACCGCCCTCTCGCGCCGAGATGTCCGTCTTCCGCGCCCTGCTGGGGCTGCCCGCGCCGGTGGTACGGCGGCTCGCCGGCCGCCCCGTGATCATGGACGGGCAGGTGCTCGACGCCGAGACGCAGCTGACCCTGCGGCTGCAGCGGCTGCTGCGCGAACCGGCCGCGGAGACGCTGCCGATCCCCGAGGGGCGGCAGGCGATCCTGCGCCAGTCGCTGCTCGCCGGCGGGCGGCGGCCGATCGGGGAGGTGCGCGACCTCGAGGTGCCCGGTGGTGCGGGGCCGGTGCCCGCGCGGCTGTACGTCCCGCGGGACCTGGTCGGGGCCCGCGAGACGCCGCTGCTGGTGTTCCTCCACGGGGGCGGGATGGTCTTCGGCGACCTCGACAGCCACGACGCGTCGTGCCGGCTGCTCGCCGAGCGGGCGCGGACCCGGGTGCTCGCGGTGGACTACCGGCTGGCGCCCGAGCACCGGTTCCCGGCGGCCGTGGACGACTGCTGGGCGGCGTACCAGTGGGTGGCCGAGCACGCCGGCGAGCTGGGCGCGAGCGCCGAGCGGCTCGCGGTCGGGGGTGACTCGGCCGGCGGCTACCTCGCCGCGGTGGTGGCGCTGAAGGCGGCCGAGGCGGGGCTGCCGCTGCGTTTCCAGCTGCTGGTCTACCCGGTCACGAACATGGCCGACCCCAGCGAGAGCCGGCGGATGTTCGGCCAGGGCTTCTTCCTCACCAGCGAGTTCATCGACCTGGCGACGGAGAGCTACCTCGAGAGCCCCGAGCAGCGCCGCGACCCGCTGGTCTCCGTGGCGTTCACCGAGAAGCTCCCCGACGGGCTGGCGCCGGCGTTCGTGGCCACGGCCGGGTTCGACCCGCTGCGCGACGAGGGGGAGGCCTACGCCCGGATGCTGGCCGACGCCGGCGTCGCGGTGGAGCTGAAGAGGTACCCGGGCCTCATCCACGGGTTCTTCAACGTGGTCGGCGCCGGCCGGTCGAACCCGGCGGCGGTGGCGGAGATCGCGGCCAAGCTCAAGGCCGCCCTGCGCTGAGTGCCCGTTTGCCCGCGAGATGGCCCGCCCGGCGGGATCAGGGGCGGGCGTACATCACGTCGGTGTCCTCGTCGGCGTGGGCGAACCCGAGCCGGGTGTAGACCGCGACCGCGGGGGCGTTCTCGGCCTCGACGTAGAGGATCACCTCGGGCAGGCCGCGCGCGGCCAGGTGGTGCAGCCCGGTCAGGGTCAGCAGCGACCCGAGGCCCGCGCCCTGCGCGCGCGGCGACACACCGACGACGTACACCTCCCCGTACGGCGGCCGCTCGTCGTGCACCTTGGTCCAGTGGAACCCAACCACCTCACCAGCCTCACCAGTCACACCGGTGTCGCTGGTGACGGCCAGGAAGAACCCCGCGGGGTCGAACCACGGCTCGGCCATCCGCTCCTCGAGGTCGGCCCGGGTCAGGTCGCCCTGCTCGGGATGCGCCGCGAACGCGGTGGCGTTGAGCGCCAGGAACGCCTCCTCGTCCTGACCGGGCCGAAACGGGCGTACGTCGATCCCGTCGGCGTGCCACAGCGGCGGCAGGTCCACGTCGAGCGGCCGGCGCATCACCCACAGGTCGCGCACCCGGTCGAAGCCGTGGCGGGCGGCGAGGGCCGCGGCCGCGGGGTGGTTGCCGTGCGACCAGGCGGTGGCGCGACCGGGGACGGTGGCGGCCGCGGCCTCGGCGAGCGCCGCACCGACTCCGACGCCGCGGTCCTCCGGCGCGACCACCAGCTCGATCTCGGGGGAGGCTGCGCTGCCTGCGTCGCCGTGCACCCAGGCGAACCCGAGCATCGGGTCACCGCAGACCAGCAGCGTGGACCCGGCCAGGCCGTGGTGGCGCAGCTGCAGCAGCGCGGCCTCGTTGAGCGGGGCCCGACCGTCCGCGGCGGTGGCCGAGGCGAGCACCCGGCGCAGGTCGGCCGCGGTCCCCGTGTCCGCCTGCCACTCGAACTCGTCAGGGGACGTGGGCCGTACGGCTCTGGGCTGCCTCATGCGGCTCACTCTAGATTCACCCGTGGAGGTGGCTGATGGGCCCGGTGCTGTACCTGTGCATAGCCGCGATCTTCCCGTTCGTGCTGCTCGCGCTGCTGCTGTGGCTCTCGCGCCTCGAGGACACCCTGCCCTCGAACGCCCACCGCCTGCGCCCGGAGCCGGGACCCGCGCCGGTGAGCAGCACGCCGGTGCTCGACCGGCCGCTGCCGCCCGGGCTGCTGCACCACGCGATGCTCGTCGACGCGGTGCTCGCGGCCGACCTCCCGGCGGGACATCCGGTCGCGGCCCTGCACGCGCAGCCGGCCGCCCAGCCCGCTGCCGTCGCCACGCCGGCCGAGCTCGACGTACCGACCCAGCGCCGACGCGACGACCAGATCACCGCCACCGGTTGACGGTTTCGGGACGTCCGGCCCCCCGCCCGGCCACCTTCGTCCCTCGTCCCGATCGTCGCCGTGGACAAGACTTCCGGTCGTGACAGCTTCCCACGTGCTCGCCCACCAGTGCCCGGCCTGCCACCGGAACTGGGCCCTGCAGGTCGTCGACCACCCCTCCGGCAAGGTCGTCCTGTGCCGGTTCTGCGCCACGGTGCGCGCGACGATCCCCGAGCCGCGGCTGCGCGTGGTCGTCTGACTCAGACGCTCGAGGACTCGCGCTCGGGCGTCTCCTTCGGCGGCAGCACGAAGCGGTAGCCCACGTTGCGCACGGTGCCGATCAGGTGCTCGTTCTCCGGGCCGAGCTTGGCGCGCAGCCGGCGCACGTGCACGTCGACGGTCCGGGTGCCGCCGAAGTAGTCGTAGCCCCAGACCTCCTGCAGCAGCTGCTCGCGGGTGAAGACCCGGCCCGGGTGCTGGGCGAGGTACTTCAGCAGCTCGAACTCCTTGAACGTCAGGTCCAGCGTGCGGCCGCCGAGCTTGGCGGTGTACGTCGCGTCGTCGACCGTGACCTCGCCGGAGCGGATGATGTGCGCGTCGGGGTCGTCGTCCTCCTGCCTGGCGGCGAGCCGGCCGACGGCGAGCCGCAGGCGCGCGTCGAGCTCGGCCGGGCCGGCGGTGTGCAGCACCACGTCGTCGATGCCCCAGTCGACCGCCACCACCGGCAGCCCGCCCTCGGTGACCACGAGCACGACCGGGGAGTCCGACCCGGTGGTGCGGATCAGCCGGCACAGGTCGCGGGCGTGGGCGAGCTCCTTGCGACCGTCGACGAGCACCACGTCGACGTCGGGGGCCTCGAGCAGGGCGCTGCCCTCGGCCGGCAGGATCTTGACCTGGTGGGGCAGCAGCGCGAGGGCCGGCAGCACCTCCGCGGACGGTTGGGTCGTGCTGGTCAGCAGCAGCAGGGAGCCCATGGAGCCTCCGGGGTCGGGAGGTCGGGCCGACTCGCCGTTGAGCCGGTTCTCGGGTCACGCAGCGGTGCTTGCGTGATGAGGCAGGATACCCAACATGACCCGCCCCTCCGCTGCGCACGCCCCGGGACCCGACCCGGGGTCCGACGCTGCGCACGCCCCGGGACCCGACCCGGGGTCCGACTCTGCGCCCGACACCGGGTCCGTGGCCACGGTCCGCTACTGGGCCGGGGCCCGCGCGGCCGCCGGGGTGGAGGCAGACGCGGTGCCGGTGGGGGACGGGGCGACGCTGGCCGAGGTGCTCGACGCCGTCCGCGCCCTGCACCGGGACCGCCCGCGGCTGGCCGACGTGGTCGCGGTGTGCTCGGTGCTCATCGGCGAGAAGCCGGTCGGGGCGGCCGACCCCGCCGAGGTCACGGTCGCGCCGGGCGACACGGTGGAGCTGCTGCCGCCGTTCGCGGGCGGGGCTCCGGTTCGCCGGTGAACGGAGCGCCGCCGCGACACGCGGTGGCGGTTTTCACTCGCGGGGCCTTTTGTTCCGGCCCGCGAGGCGGCACACTGGTGCTATCGGGGGAAGGACGCAGGACTTCCACGAAACCCGACCCGCCCCGGCGGCGGTCCTGACCTCCCAACAGGATCGCCCCGGGGCGGTTCTTTCCCCGGCAGCCGGTGTCGCCGGGAATGTCGGACCCGCCCCGCTCGTTGGACCCGGACATGAGCCAAGGTGCCTGGGTCCTGGTGGTCGCCCTCGTGGCGGCGACCGCGTTCGGTCTGTACCGCGCGAGTCGCGACGGGCGGTTCCGTGGCACCCGCGAGCTGCGCGCCGACCCGATGAGCCCGGGCCGCGCGGCCACCGAGGAGTCGACGAGGGAGGCCCCGATGAACGTGCTCGACGGCGCCGGCCTGGACGCCGAGCTCGGCGAGCGGGCCACCCTGTTGCAGTTCTCCTCGGCGTTCTGCGCCCCGTGCCGGGCCACCCGGCGGGTCCTCGGTGAGGTGGCGCAGATCGTCCCCGGCGTGGCCCACGTCGAGGTCGACGCCGAGCACCACCTCGACCTGGTGCGTCGGCTCAACGTGCTGCGCACGCCCACCACGCTGGTCCTGGACGCGCAGGGCCGGGAGGTCTCCCGGGCCTCGGGTGCCCCCACCAAGGACATGGTGCTCGCCACCCTGGGGCGCGTGGTCGACGCCTGACCGCCCGAAGGGTCGTTCCTGTCCCGCTTCTAGGCTGGGTGCATGCACCCGCTTCGTTCGCTGACCCTCGACGAGCTCCGGACCCGCACCAGCGTCAAGTGGCGCGCCTTCGACGAGGACGTGCTGCCGCTGTGGGTGGCCGAGATGGACGTCCCCCTCGCGCCGGCGGTCGCGGAGGCCCTGCGCGAGGCGGTCGCGCGCGGCGACACCGGCTACGCCACCGGGACGCCGTACGTCCAGGCGCTGCGCGGCTTCGCCGCCGACCGCTGGGGCTGGTCCTTCGAGGCGGACCAGGCCGTGATCGTGCCCGACGTGATGCTCGGCGTCGTGGAGATGCTCAAGCTGGTGACCGACCCGGGTGACGCGGTGGTGGTGAACCCTCCGGTGTACCCGCCGTTCTACGCCTTCGTCGCCACGTCGGACCGCCGGGTCGTCGAGGCCCCGCTGGGCGAGGACGCCCGGCTCGACCTGACCGCGCTGGAGGAGGCCTTCGGGACCGCGCGGCGCAGTGGCACCCACGCGGCGTACCTGCTGTGCAACCCGCACAACCCCACCGGCACCGTGCACACCCCCGAGGAGCTCGCCGCGGTCGCCGAGCTCGCCGGCCGGTACGGCGTCCGCGTGGTCGCCGACGAGATCCACGCGCCCCTGGTGCTCGCCGGGCACCGGCACACGCCGTACCTCACCGTGCCGGGGGCCGGCACCGGCTTCAGCCTGATGTCGGCCTCCAAGGCGTGGAACCTGGCCGGGCTCAAGGCCGCGGTCGCGGTCGCCGGCCCGGACGCCGTCGAGGACCTGCACCGGATGCCGGAGGTGGCCACGCACGGCGCGAGCCACGTCGGGGAGCTCGCGCACGTGGCCGCGCTGACCGACGGCCGGGACTGGCTCGACGCGCTGCTCGCCGACCTCGACGAGAACCGCCGGCTGCTCGCCGACCTGCTGGCCGCGCACCTGCCCGAGGTCGGCTACCGGATGCCCGAGGGGACCTACCTCGCGTGGCTGGACTGCACGGCGCTCGGCCTCGGGGACGACCCGGCCGAGGCGTTCCGCGAGAAGGGCCGGGTGGCGCTCAACTCCGGCCCCGAGTTCGGCACCGGCGGCGCCGGGCACGCCCGCCTGAACCTGGCCACCACGCCGGAGATCCTGACCGAGGCGGTCCGGCGGATGGCGGCCACCGTGGCCGGGTCGGCGTGACGGACCACCGTCCCCTGCGGGTGCTGTTCGTCTGCACCGCGAACATCTGCCGCTCCGCCTACGCCGAGGTGGCGGCCCGCCACCTGCTGGGCGACCACTCCGGCGTCGAGGTGGCCAGCGCCGGCACCCGCGCGGTGGCCGGGCTGCCCATGGACGCCGAGATGGCCGCCGTGCTCGCCGAGCGCGGCATCGACGGCTCGGGCCATCGCAGCAGCAGGTTGAGCATGCGCATGGTGGCCGACGCCGACCTGGTGCTGACCGCCGAGGTGGCCCATCGCTCCTTCATCCTCGACGAGCGACCCGCCGTGTTCCGCCGGCTGTTCACGATGGGGCAGCTCGACCGCACCCTCGTCGAGGTGCCCGCGGGCCTGCACGGCCGCGACCTGCTCGCCGCCGCCGGACGGGCGCCGGTCCCTGCGGCCGTGCAGGACGACGTGCACGACCCGTACCGCCGCGGTCCGCGCGCCGCCCGCCTGGCGGCCGAGCACCTCGACGCGCTGCTGGGCCGGCTGCTGCCGCGGTTGCGCGGGTAGCCCGCGCCCGCGACCCCGCCCGTGACCCGCGACCCGCGACCCGCGCAGGGTCCGCCCGCCGGCGACCCCGGCCGCCTGCCCGGGCGCACGGCGCGAGTCAGTTCCAGATGGCGGCTGATGGCCGGTGTGGTGACCATCTCGAACTGAGTCCGGCAGGAGCCCCTTGGTCCCATCCCGGCAGCGGCTCCGGTCCCGCCGTAGGCCCGACCCCACGGCCGGCACTGGCTCCGGGCTCGCCCCCGGCCCGGCAGCGGCTCCGGGAAGGCTCAGCTGGTACGACGCGAGTCCGGCCGCGGCGTGCGACGCCGGGCCAGCATCTCGAGCGCGGCGCGCGACCGCCGGGGACGCGTGTGCTCCGCGGCCTCCTGGCTCGCCGCAGCCATCCGCTCACGGCGCAGGCGGGCCACCGGCTCGTCCTCGAGCGGGGGCAGTGACCCGGCCACCTGCTCGAGCAGGTGGTCGGCCAGCCCCGGGTTGCGGACCAGCACCGGGCCGTGCAGGTAGGTGCCGATCGCGCCGTCCTGGACCGCGCCCTCGGTCCGGTCATCGCCGTTGCCGACGCCCACGCGCACCCGGCCCAGGGGCTGCACGCCCGGGTCGAGCGTCGCGGCGCCCTGGTGGTTCTCGTAGCCGGTCAGCGGCGGCAGGCCCGGGATGGCGACGCTGTCGGCCAGCACCTCGCCCACGGCGCGCGGCCCGGTCGGGCGCCCGCAGCTGACGTCGAACACGCCGAGCCCCTCGACCCGGCCGCCGTCGGAGCCGAGGAAGTCGCGGGAGAGGATCTGGAACCCGGCGCAGACCGCGAGCGTGGGGCCCTGGCGCAGCCGGTCGCGCAGGCCGGCCTGCGCGCGCAGGTTGGCCAGCGCCTGCAGCTGGGTGGCGTCCTCGCTTCCGCCGAGGAGGTACACGTCGCCCGCGGTGGGCACCGCGTCGCCGTCGTTCACCTCGACGATGCGCACGCCGAGGCCGCGCGCCCGGGCGCGGTGGGCCAGCGCCAGGGCGTTGCCGCGGTCCCCGTAGGTGCCGAGCAGGTCGGGGTAGACCAGCACTACCTGCAGGTCACTGTCGCCGGGCATCGGTCATCTCCTTCAGCTGCTTGCGGGCGTGCTGGAACGCGGTGTAGTTGGCGACCACGTCCACCGGCCCGGGTGGCAGCTTCGCCAGGGCGTCGCGCAGGTCGGCGACCACGGTGACCGGCACGTCGTCCATCTCCAGGCGCACCTGCAGGTCGGTGGCGCGCCGGCCGGTCACCAGCACGTGCTGGTCGCCGAGCACGTCGAACGGGACGTCGTACAGCCATGAGGGGTCGCGGCCGTCGACGCCCTCGGAGTTGAACGCCAGCACCAGCGCCCGGGGCGTGTCGCGGACCACGTCGAGCATCTCCAGCCAGCCGGCGGGGTTCTTGGCCAGCAGCAGCCGGACCTGGTGGCCGTCGACCTCGGTGGTGGCGTAGCGCCCCGCCACGTCGCGCACCCGGCTCAGCGCGGCCGCGGCCTCGGCGGGGGAGGCGCCGGCGTCCGCTGCCGCGGCGACGGCCATCGCCGCGTTGGCCCGGTTGAAGGAGCCGGGGACGGGGAGGTCGAGGCGGATCCGCTCGGAGGCCGAGACCAGGTCCTCGCCCTCCAGCCACCAGTCCGGGTCCGGGCGCCGCAGGCCGCAGACGCAGCTCCAGGTGCCGTCGTGGCGGCGGACCCGGTCGCCGCAGGCCGGGCAGGTCAGCGAGTCGCCGGTCCAGCGCTGGCCGGTGGCCACCCACACCGCACGGCGGGCGGCGAGCGCCGGCCACACCACGCTGGGGTCGTCGGCGTTCGCGATCGCCACGTCGACCGGGGACAGGGCGGCCTGCCAGGCGGCGGCCAGCCGGTGCACCTCGTGGTGGCGGGAGAGCTGGTCGCGGGAGAGGTTGAGGAGTACGACGCGTGAGGGTGCTGCCTGCTCCACGGTCCAGGGCACCCAGCCCTCGTCGGTCTCGAGCACGACCCGGTGGGCGTGCCCGCGCGCCAGCGTGGTCGCCAGGCCGGGGGGCGTGTTGGCGCCCTCGATGTTGCCGTCCACGGGGCCGAGGACGCCGAACGCGGCCCGCAGCAGCGCCGAGGTGGTGGTCTTGCCGTTCGTGCCGCTGACCAGGGTGAGGTCTCGTCCCGCGGCGAGCGTCCGGACCGCGTCCGGCGCGAGGCCGAGGAGCACCCGGCCGCCGATCACGGCGCCGGAGCCGCGCCCGGTCGCGCGGGACAGCCCCGCGGCGGCCTTCGCGGCCTGCCCGGCGAGCCGCAGCCGTGCCGAACCGATCGTCGCCGAGCGCGGGCCTGTGCGCAGCACGGACATCCGGTGACCTCCCTCTTCCACCGGTGACGTCCCGGTGCTCGCCCTGACTCTTCTCAGCATGGAGCGCGACCCTGAGCGTCGCCTCAGAGCCGGCGAGGTTCCGCCGTCGGCAGCGGACCGGTCGGTCCCTGGTTCCGTGCGCAATGCATGCCTCCGAGCGGCGACAACCTGTGGTGCGCACCGAGCCGGTGCGCGGGTGGTCCCCGAGCAGCCGCCACGTAACGCCCGACGCCCCCGGGTCCCAGGGCCATCCTCGCACCCCCGGGTTCGGATCCGGGCGACGGATCCCGGCTGGGTGAGGTGTGTCTGGCCACGAGGGCGCCGCTCGCCTGCCGGGCGCGTGGACCGGGATGCGAGACGGAAGGTCGGGTCGGTGGCGGGCGGCGGCTACCGTGGCGCCATGGCCGCGACCTTCCTGACCAAGCGCCGGGCAGTGGACCACTGCCGCGTGCGCTCGGCGCTGTGTCGCCCGGTGTGAGTCGCTCCGCCCTCTGACGTCTGTCCCCGCGGCGAGGGCGAGACCCCGCCCGTTTTCCCGGTGCCGGCCCGCCGGCCCCCGAGCCGAGCCCTTCCCGCCGCCCGCGAGCGCCGAGCCGCCGCCCCCCGTCGTACGCCCAGGAGAGCCATGTCCACCACCGCCACTCGTTCCGTGTCCGCACCGCCGTCCGGCCGGCTCGACCCGCGCGGCCCGCGCTTCGTCGCCGCGGTCACCACCGTGGTGCTCGCCGTCGCCCTGCTGGCCGCCCCCGGCACGCTGACCGTCGTCCTGCTGGCCGCACAGGCGGTGCTGTTCGCCCTCGGTGCCGTCCTCGGGGCGGCGCGCACCCCGCTGTCGTGGGTGTTCCGCACCGTGGTCCGGCCCCGTCTGGCGCCGCCCGCCGAGCTCGAGGACGCCCGGCCGCCCCGGTTCGCCCAGGGCGTCGGGCTCGCGTTCGCGGTGGTGGGCCTGGCCGGCTACCTGACCGGGCTCGACCTGCTGGGCTCGGTGGCCACCGGGCTGGCGCTGGCCGCCGCCTTCCTCAACGCGGCCTTCGACTTCTGCCTGGGCTGCGAGCTGTACCTGCTCGGCAGGCGCGCCACGCGCTGAGTCCCCGCCCGGTGCGACAGCGGGCGCGGCGGGCCGGCAGAGCGGCGGGGACGTGGCCATAGCGCGAAGTGGCTAGGAATCACAGCGATGCGGGTAGTGCGCCTGACGCGCATGTCCTCGGATTTCGACCACTGCGAAATAGATCGAATTTGCATTGACCCGATCACGCCTATCTCTCACTATCATAGAAAGGTCGGATCTTCGATTCGGCCACGGGGGAAGAAACGGGGGAGGTCAGGCATGAGTGAGCCTGGAATCAAGAGGTACGACGCCGAGGCGCTGCTGACGCCGGGGGAGGTGGCCACCCTGTTCGGGGTGGACCCGACCACGGTGTCCAACTGGGCCAAGTCGGGGAAGCTGCAGTCGTTGCGCACGCTCGGGGGACACCGCCGGTTCAGGGCGGCGGACGTGCAGACGGTGCTCGACCGGCTGAACGGCGCGGAAGGCCCTCGGGCGGTCGCAGGCTGACCGCGGCACCGGCCTGCGACGGGCAACGCGGGGGAAGGCCCGTCGCCGGCCGGTTCCTGCCTGCCGGTGGGCGCGCGGATTTCCGCGCAGTCCGCCGGTTATTCCTGTGATGTGACGCCTTTTTTGGATGCTGCATGCATTCATTTCCCTGATGCCGGGTTATTTCCGGAACCTATTCCGTGCTCGAGTGCCGAGTGACGCGGGCGGGAGGGACGTGCCGGCGCACAGCGACCAGTACGACGTCGTGGTGGTCGGCGCGGGCATCGTCGGCCTCGCGGTCGCGCACGGCGGCGTCCACCACGCACCTGGCTCACACCGGGATCGTGGACTTCGGCGAGGCCTGCCGCGTCGCTGCGCGTCGTGGTCGAGGCCGCGGGCGGCCGGGTGCTGCTCGGCCGAGAGGTGGTCGACATCGTCGCCGAGGGGGCGCGCCAGCGCCTCGAGACCGCCGACGGCGACCGGGTGTACGTCGTCCGCGTGGTGGTCTGCGCCGGCCGGTGGGCCGACCGCCTCGCCCGGCGCGCCGGCGCGCCCGCGGACCCGAGGATCGTGCCGTTCCGCGGGGCGTGCCTGACGTCGCGGCACACCGACCCGCCGGTGGTGCGCGGGCTGTGGTGCGCGCCGGCCTCGCCGGCGGCCACGTCGGCGTTCGCGCTGGCCCGCGAGCTCGTCGACCGCCTCGAGGCCGACGGCTGACGCCCACCCCGACCGGCCGGACGGCCCGACCGGACGGACGGCCCGGCGGCCCGGCCGGGGGACCGGACGCGCGGCAGCAGCCACGCGCACCGGGGGGAATGTGTCGACGTGGCTACCGCCGGCGGACCGGTGAGAACACCGGCCGCACGCACTCTCGGGCGCCGGCAGGGCACCCTTCGCTTGTCAGTAGGCTCCCTTGCTGGCCATCACGGCATGCAGCGTGCGCGCGAGAATCAGGACGTCGTCGACGAGGCGGGCGTTGTCGACGTAGTGCAGGTCCAGGGCGAGGGACTCGTCCCAGTCGAGGTCGGAGCGACCGCTGACCTGCCACAGGCCGGACACGCCCGGCTTGGAGTCGAGCCGCCGCAGCGCCCGGGCGTCGTACCTCGCCACCTCCTCGGGCAGCGCCGGGCGCGGACCGACCAGGGACATGTCGCCCCGGACGACGTTGAGCAGCTGCGGGAGCTCGTCGAGGGAGGAGCGCCGCAGGAACCGGCCGATGCGCGTGACCCGCGGGTCCTCGACCATCTTGAACAGCATCCGGTCGCCCTGCTGGCGCTGCAGCGGCACGCGCAGCTGCTCGGCGTCGCAGCGCATGGTGCGCAGCTTGTACATCGTGAACGGCGCGCCGCCGCGGCCGATCCGCTGCTGCTTGAACAGCGCCGGGCCGGGGCTGTCGAGGCGCACCAGGGTGGCCAGCACCAGCAGCAGGGGGGCGCTGAACGCGAGCAGGGCCAGGCCCAGCACCCGGTCCAGCAGTGACTTCACCGCCCGCACCCAGAGCGGGCGGTGGCTCGGCAGCACCGAGATCAGGGTGTGCCCGGCGACCCGGACCGGGCGCAGCCGGTGCGGTGCGACGGTGGGGGCCGCCTGCGTCACGAGCAGGTGCACGCCGTCGATCTCCAGCGCCCACCCCAGCTGGCGCGCCAGCTCGGGTGCGAGCGGGCCGCCCGGGACGACGACCACCACGTCGACGCGCTCCTCGGCGGCCGCCTGGCGCACCTCGGCCAGCAGCTCCTCGCCCGTGGAGCCGTTGTCCCCCAGCGCGAAGATGGCGCGCACGTCGAGGCGGGCTCGCCGTCCGGTCGAGGTGAGATCCACGACCGCCGCCGGCTCGGCGACCAGCAGCGCGGTGACGGCCCTGCGGCTGCGCAGCACCCGCCAGCACAGCGCCGTGGCGGCGGCTGCCAGGGTGGTGGCCAGGACGACGGGCAGCGAGCGCGGCGGCTCGCGGTCGGTGGCCACCAGCACCCCCGCGAGCCCCATCACCGCCAGCACGCCGCGCACGGGCGCCCAGAGGCCGGCTTGGAGCGGCACCGCGCAGCCGTGCTCCTGGTGGTAGACCACCATCACCCAGACGGCCAGCCCCAGCAGCGCGGCCCACTGCCCCCCGGAGCCCTCCGGCGCGTACTCGGCCATCGCCACGGTGCCCACCCCCGCGAGGCACGCGGCCAGCACCTCCGCCGGCAGGGACAGCAGGCGCCCGAGCCTGGTGCGTCCGCGGGGCCGCACCGCCGCCGTCGGGAGCTGTCCGGTGACCCCGGGCAGCGTGATGGTTCCCCCGGTGGCCTGCGGCCTGCTGTCCGACCCGGATTCGGTGAACGCCTCGAGCGTCATCGTCCGCCCTCCCCCGTCGTCCGCACCGGCACGCCGACCGACCCCTCGCGGTCGCCTGGCCGTTCCCCCCTGGGCTGCGGAACACCTCGACGTTAGAAAGCCCTGAGTGCCGCAGCATGATCCGCACGGACCATTCGCGGCCGTCATTTCTGACCCACGTTTCCCGCAAACCCCGCGTCCCTCTGAATGCCGACAGCCCGGTATCGGACGCACGTCCGCGAGGGTCCCGACACCTGCCCTGTGGGGCCTTCGAGCCGGTCTGTGGCAGCCTCCGCGGATTCGGCAGTGCCCGGCCCGACGGGCCGTCCATCCGGGCCCGGTGGCGCGTCCGGGGGCGGGTGCGCCGCAACGGCCCGCCGCCTCAGGTCCGCGGGGGATACTGGGCGGACGTGGGGCTCGGCGCACGGTCACGCCGAGGCGTCGAAGGCCGGCGCTGTCGAGGTGAGGGGGAGCCGTGGTCGCCGAAGGCGCGTCGCCGGGCGAGCCGGGCCGTCATCCGCGCGGTGCCGCGGTGGCCCGGCTGCTGCTGCGCCGGCGGGTGTCCGCGGTGCTGCTCGCGGTGTACGGCGTCGCGGTGGTGCTCGTCGTCTTCGAGCCGTTCCCGTCCGCGGCCAACGGCTCGGTGGACGTGCTCTACCGGCTCGTGCACGCGCTGGGCGCACCCGACTGGGTGGGGCCCGGGGACGTGGAGTTCGGCCTGAACATCGTGCTGTTCGCGCCGCTGACGCTGCTCGGGACGCTGCTGTTCCCGCGACTGACGTGGGAGGCCTGGGTGGGCCTGGCCCTGCTGGTCTCCGGCGCGATCGAGTACTCCCAGCTGATCCTGCTGCCGGACCGGTCGGCGACCGTGACCGACCTGGTGGCCAACACCCTCGGCGGCCTGCTCGGGGCGCTGCTCGGCCGGTGGGTCCTGCTCCGGCTGCGGGCGCTCGCGGGCGGGTCCCCCGACTGGCCCCCCGGCGGGCCTCCGGACCGCTCCGGCGGGGGCCAGGGATAGACCACCACTTTGCCCGACTCGCACCGGTCTTCGTAGGCTGGGCCGCTGTGTCGGACCAGTACCACGTCCCGAGGTCGCCGGAGCCGCCGGCCGACCTGCCACCGGAGTACGCCGAGACGTACCGCCGGGCCTACGAGGCTGCCTACCGCGACCTCCAGGCCGACACCCCCACGCAGGTCGACCTGCCGCCGGTCCCGGCCCCGGACCGCGCCGGCACCGAGCCGACCGTCCCGGTGACCGGCGACGACGAGCAGCGCGAGCGCTACGCCGTCAGCGGGCCGCTGTTCGCCGACGAGCCGCCCGCCCCCGCGGCCGCCGAGCCCACCCAGGTGCTCTCCGGTCTCGCCCTGCTCGAGCACGCCCGGGACCGCGACGACGCCGACCCGGAGGAGGCCCCCGCGCGGCCGGCGTGGCTGGTGCCGGCGCTGCTGGCCCTGGCCGCCGTCGTGCTGCTGGCCGCGGCGTTCCTGGTCGGCAAGCTGGTCTCCGGTGGGGTCGCCGGTGCCGACCACGGCGCCCAGCCCGTCGACGTCGGCGGGAACGGTCCGCTCGCGCGGCACCAGGCCCAGGGCGCGCCGTACGACGGGGCGCTCCAGGCGATCGCGGTGGGCAGCGCCTCGGCGTCCTGCCAGTCCGCGGACGCCGTGGACGCCGCCGGGCACAAGGTCAGCTACCCGCCGAAGAACGTCTACGACGGTGACCTCACCACCGCCTGGCGCTGCAACGGCGACGGGGTCGGGCAGAAGCTCACCCTCCAGCTGCCCCCCGGGAGCAAGGTCGCCCAGGTGGGACTGGTCCCCGGCTACGCCAAGACCGACCCCGCCAACGGCGCCGACCGCTACGCCGAGAACAACCGGATCACCAAGGTGCGCTGGGTCTTCGACGACGGTACGACGGTCACGCAGACGTTCGACGGCTCCCCGAAGCGCCGCGACCTGCAGACCAAGCGGATCCCGGTCACCGCCGCGGGCAGCGTGACCGTCGAGGTGCTGTCCTCCACGCCGGGGCCGCGGCACACCATCGCGGTCAGCGAGGTGGAGCTCGCCGGCCCCGCGGGCTGACCACGGCAGACCCAGCAGGGGACGAGACGGCCGGAGGCGATCCGTCCTCCGTGTGGCGTTGGCCCAATTTGTCTGATTGGCCGACGGGCGGGTCGTCCGTACGGTCAGAATGCACCGTGTGAGCGCGGGGGAGACCGTCGAGTCGCGGACCCCGGTCGGGGTGCCGACCGGGATCGCCCTGTTCGAGTGGACCCCCGGCACCCGCGAGCTGTGGTGGGACGAGGCCGCGGAACGGCTGTTCGCGCCGGCCCCCGGGGAGGACCCGCTCACCACCTGGCGGCGGCGCATCCACCCCGACGACGCGGCGCGGATCATCGCGACCTTCTCCGGCGCGGGCCGCGACGAGGACTTCTTCCGCATCGTCATGGACGACGGCTCGGTCCGCCGGCTGGTGACGCGGGTGACGCACACCGTCGAGGACGAGCGCGGCACGCCGTACAAGGTCGCCGGGGTCGCGCTCGACGTCAGCCGCACCCACCACGACACCGTGCACGTGCTGTCCATGCTCGACTCGATCAGCGACGGGTTCGTCACCATCGACAGCCAGTTCCGCTGCACGTTCATGAACCGGCGCGCCGAGGACATCCTCGGCATGCGCCGCGACGGCGTGCTCGGCAAGCACATGTGGGAGGTGTTCCCCAACGGTGTCGGCTCGGAGTTCGACAAGGTGTACCGGCGGGTGATGCACCACCGCATCCCCGAGACGCTGGAGGCCTACTACCCCGAGCCGCTCAACACCTGGGTGGAGGTGCGCGCCGAGCCCTCGGCCGACGGGCTCACCCTGTACTTCCGCGACGCCGGCCCGTCGCGCGCGCAGCGGCTGGAGCGCGAGCGGCTGCTCGCCCGGGAGCGCCGCGCCCGGGAGGAGGCCGAACGCGCCCGCGCCGACACCGAGCGGGCGCTGAGCCTGGTCGCCCACCAGGCCACCCACGACGCGCTGACCGGGCTGACCAACCGCACCGAGCTGGTCCGGATCGCCGAGCAGGCGCTGCGCGAGCACGAGCGGCAGCCGGTCGTCGCGCTCTTCCTCGACCTGGACCGGTTCAAGCTGGTCAACGACTCGCTCGGGCACGCGGCCGGCGACGCGCTGCTCGTCGAGGTCGCCGCCCGGCTCCGGCAGGTGGTGCGCCCGACCGACGTGCTGGCCCGCCTCGGCGGCGACGAGTTCGTCATCCTCCTCGTCGGGGTCGACCGCGAGGAGGCGGCGCGGACCGCCGAGCGGGTGCGCGCGGTGATGCGGGAGCCGTACGACGCGCACGGACGCGCGCTCACCACCACCGCGAGCATCGGCCTGGCGCCGGCGACCCCGGGCGCGACGGTGGAGACGCTGCTGCGCGACGCCGACGTGGCGCTCTACCGGGCCAAGGACAGCGGCCGGGACCAGGTCGCCTGGTTCGACCGCGACGCCCACGAGGAGCTGGTGCACCGCATCAGCCTCGAGCAGGACCTGCGCGAGGCCCTCGAGGCCGGCGAGCTGGAGCTGGCCTACCAGCCGATGTTCGACGTCGCCCACGGCCGGGTGGTCGGCGTCGAGGCGCTGAGCCGCTGGGCGCACCTGCGGCTGGGCGCGGTCCCGCCCGGGGTGTTCATCCCGCTGGCCGAGGACACCGGGCTGATGCGGACGCTCGGCGCGACGGTGATCGGCACCGCGTGCCGGCAGGCGGCCCGCTGGCGGACGGTGCCGGAGTTCACCGTCTGGGTCAACGTGTCCGCCCGCCAGCTCGACACCCACGGGCTCGCGCGGCTCGTGCTCGAGGAGGTCCGCGGCGCCGGGATCACCCCGGACCGGGTCGGCGTCGAGGTGACCGAGTCGGTGTTCACCGACGAGCGGTGCGCGCTCGCCGAGCTGACCGAGCTGGCCCAGGCCGGGGTGCGGATCGCCATCGACGACTTCGGCACCGGGCACAGCTCGCTGGCCCGGCTGTACCGCTTCCCCATCGACGTGCTCAAGATCGACCAGTCGTTCGTGCACGACATCGAGACCCGCCGCGGCATGGCGGCGGTGCGGGCCGTCGTACAGCTGACCGAGGCGCTGGGGCTGACCACCGTCGCGGAGGGCATCGAGACCCCGCGGCAGCTGGAGCTGGTCCGCGAGGCGGGCTGCCACGTCGGGTCCGGGTTCCTGCTCGGCCGGCCCGGCCCCGCCGAGGCGGTCACCGAGCTGTTGCAGGCGGGGCGGCCGTGAGCGCACCCTGCGCACGGGAAGTGGCGCGTCCCCGCCCTCGGAGGGTAGGGGACCAACTCGGAGCGAGGACGCGCCGTGGGGTTGCTTCCGAGGAAGCTCCCTCCCCACTCACAGAGTGATCCACTTCACCGCTCTTCAAACCGGAATCGCAGAACTGGCCCGCACGGGTTACGGCGGGCGACCGGCCGGGTACGGGGGGATGCATGACCTCCCCCGACGTGCTGCTGGAGACCGCCGCCAAGCTGGCGGAGGCGATGACGCCTGCGGACCTCGACTCCACCCTCGAGGCGATCACGCGTACGGCGGTCGAGGTGCTGCCCCAGGTGCAGCATGCCAGCATCACGCTCAACCCCTCGGAGGGCCCGATCGAGACCAAGGCGCCGACCCACGACGTCGTCGTGCGGCTCGACGCCCAGCAGCACGCGCTGCGCGAGGGGCCCTGCTACTACGCGGCGACCAGCCAGCCGGTGGTGGTGTCGGGGCACCTCGGCAACGACGAGCGGTTCCCCAACTACGGCCCGCTGGCCGCCGACGAGGGCCTGCTGTCCCAGGCCGGGCTGCGGCTGTTCACCCTCCGGCGCTCGCAGGGCGCGCTCAACCTGTACTCCCGCGAGCCCGAGGCCTTCGGGGACTTCGACCGGCTCGCGGCGCTGTTCACCAGCCAGGCCGCGATGGCCATCCGGTACGCCGTGGAGGTGGCCGACCTGCGCCAGGCCATGGAGACCCGCACCACCATCGGCAAGGCGGTCGGCATCGTCATGGAGCGCTACCAGCTCCCCGACGACCGCGCCTTCGCCTTCCTCGTCCGGCTCTCCCAGGGCCGCAACGTCAAGCTGCGCCAGATCGCCGAGGAGATCGTCGCCGCCGGTCCCGGCCCCGCGCAACGCGCTGACTAGCCCGTCGGGACCTGTCGCTCCCGGTCCCACTCGGCCAGGATGCGTCAAGGCGCGCCATCGGGGCGGCCGCGACAAGGGGAGCGACATGGGCATTGCACACCTGCGGGCGAAGACCGGACGGCTGCGGCGGCTGCTCGCGGCGGCCACCGTCCTGGCCACGGCAAGCCTGGGGCTGGTGGCGGGACCGGCGCAGGCCGCGGGGGACCACGGTGGCAACGGGAACCGCGGTGCCTCGGCGACCCAGTGGTACCTCGCGCTCGGCGACTCGGTGGCCGCCGGCTACCAGCCCGGCCAGGGCGCGGACCCGACGGGTGGGTACGCCGGCCACGTGCCTCGACTACGTGCAGCAGACCGCGCCCAAGACGCACCTGCGCAACCTCGCCTGCCCCAGCGAGACCAGCACGACGATGATCAGCGGCGGCGTCTGCTCCTACGAGGAAGGCAGCCAGCTCGCCCAGGCGCTGGTGTTCCTGCGGGCGCACGCGCGCACCACCACCCTGGTCACCCTCACCATCGGCGCCAACGACGTGACCGGATGCCTGACGAACGGTGAGGGTAACCCCGCGACGATCCAGACCTGCACCAACGATGCACTTGCCGTCTACGGGCAGAACCTCACCTCCATCCTCGCAGCAGTCCACGCGGCCGCACCGGACGCACGGGTCGTGATCACGAACTACTACAACCCCTTCCTGGCGCTCTACTTCACCGCTCAGAGCGGCCTGGTCCCGCTGACGTCCCTCCTCCAGGCCGCCCTCAACACGGTCATCTTGAACGCCGAGAAGGCGGTGCTCGGTTCGGGCGGAGCGGTCGCCGACGTGGCGTCGGCGTTCCACTCCTACGAGACGGCGCCGGCTCCGGGGACCACGGTGCCGCTGAATGTCGCGACGGTCTGCACGCTGACCTGGATGTGCACGAAGGGCGACATCCATCCCAATGACCAGGGCTATGTGGTGATCGGCGAAGCGGTGGCCATGGCGCTCAAGACGCTGTAAGGCTGCGGGGAAATCTCCCCATGCCCGGGGACAGCGTTCGCGAAGGTAATGGACCGGAGCGAAACGGTGGTGCCACGTTGCCGGGACTTCAGTCCATTCCTTGGGGGGAAATGCAATGAACACAATGATCAGGCGTGGTCTCGTCACGGCGGCACGGCGTTCTCCACGCCGATGGGGGACACGGTGGTGAAGGGCCACTGGGTCTACCTTCCCGCCGACGGGGAGCAGCCGGCGACCTGGCTGTTCATCTCGCCGGGCACGCAGAACCTGGGCGGGATCGACGTCTCCGGCCTGCCCGGCATGCAGGGCAACTTCACCAACGGCAAGGGCGACGGCCCGCTCGAGCAGTCGGGTGCAGCGAGCGGCGGCCGGCGCTGCGCGGTCATGGACAATGGCCACGGCATCGCCGGCGAGTGCGGCGAGACGACGGGATCCCCGCAGAGCTGAGTCGTCAGGCATGACCAGCGGGCGCCCGGCCCGCACCAGAACGGGACCGGGCGCCCGGCTCGCGCAAAGCCGTCACAGAGGGCTCACGAGGCGGGCGAGAGGCGAAAAAGAGGCGAAAAAACCCGCGTAGCGAAGCAATACGCGCGCGAGGAACGCGAGGAATAAGGACGGAACCACCCTTTCTGCTTGATTGGTTCTGGCAAGTGCGCCTAGGGTGCTCACAGACCCGGTACGGAGGAGAGCGAACCCATGGGCGTTACCCGGATCAGCAAGTTGGCCGCCGCGGTCGGCGCTGCTGCTGCGTTGACCATTCCCGCAGGCGCCGCTGTCGCTGCGCCCGGCACCGACTGCCCGCCCAGCGGCGGAGGCACCTATCCGGGCAACTCCTGCACCTTGAACCTTCAGGTTTTCGTGTACACGCCGGGCGCCACGGTGTCGATCACGGTGCACGGCTTCGCGCCCCGGTCGCACTACGTGGTGATCCTGCACTCACAGCCGCGCCTCCTCGCGAAGGGCCGCGCGTCCGGCGGTGGAGACATCTCCACCGACATCCGGATCCCGACCAACGTCAAGGCGGGCACGCACACCCTCATCGTCCGCGGCACGGATGCCAGCGGTGGCCCGCGGGTGCTGCGCAGCACCATCAAGATCGCCGGCACTGCGGGCAACGCCGGGGCAGCCCGCGCGGCGACCAGCATCGGCGGCACCGGGGCGGCCCTGCCGTCCACGGGCTCGTCCTCGTCGACGCTCCCGCTTGCCGGCGCTGGCGCCGGTCTGGTGATCGTGGGTGCCGGCTTCGTCGCGGTGTCGCGGCGCCGCCGCAGCGCCCAGCGCAGCGCCTGACGCTGCTCTCGCTTCAGCCGGAAGGCCCCGCCGTCGCCACGACGGCGGGGCCTTTCCCGTCTCCGGCCCCCTCAGCAGGCCGGCACGTCGACCCGCGTCCGCTGAGGCCGCACCAGCGGCTGCACCGGCACCACCGGCTGCTTCGTGGAGGCTGGTTCGGTGACGTGGATGAGCACCGTGCGGCTCCGGCCCGCCGGGATGTCCACCGGGAACGTGACCACCAGATGGCCGCGCTCGAGTCCGAATCCGGCGCCGATGCGCGTGCCGTCGAGGGTCACCGAGTTCATGTCGGCGCCTCGTGCCAGGTAGACGGCGACCTGGAGCCGCTCCATCGCCGGTCCGAGGCCGGCCGCGCTGCCGAGGTGGTTGAGCATGTACGCCGGCACACCGCTCTTCGGTGCCGTGTTGGTGAGTTGGACGCGGACCGTGGTGTGTCGCCGTCCCCCCGCGCACGCCCCGCGGGCGCGGTAGGTCACGGAGCGATCGAGGTAGTAGTCGAGCTTGCTGGCCGAGATGTCGTTGACGACGAGCGCGGCGAACGGGCCGGAGCGCGCAGGCAGCACGCCACCGAGCGCACTGTCGGCGAGCTCCTTCTCGGTCGAGTGGTGGGTGCTGTAGACCTGCAGGCGCCCCTCGGTCGCGGCGCGCCGGAGCTGCTGCAGGAGCGCGGCGGCGTCGCCCCGGCCCGACAGCGCCCGGTGCAGCACGGCCTTGGCCACCACCTGCAGGTAGGCGTCGCGGGCAGTCGGGTCAGCGAAGCGCGCGTAGGCGTCGTGCATGGTGATGCGGGCGATGTTGTCGGCGGTGATGCGTTCCCCGTCGGGCAGGGTGACCGGTCCGGTGGCGCGCAGCAGGTAGCCCATGGCGATCGGGTCGGTGGCGATCACCCCGTCGAGCCGCCCGCCCCTCTGCTGGTGCCACATCGCGGTCCAGATCCGGGCCGCGTAGGGGAAGTGCGGGCTGACGTTGGCCTGCTGCCACAGCCGGGTGGCGCCGAACCCGTTGTAGAGGTCGCGGAAGTGTTTGCCGAGGTTGATGACGGGTGACGCAAAGGGCTGGAGGTCGCCGTTGGGTCCGGTGTGCTCGATGTGGAGCCGGCCGTGGTCGGCGCGCAGGACCCCGTAGGCGCCGAGCAGCCCGCCGGTGCCGCGCGACTCGGTCGGGTTCTGCACCACGATGAGGTAGCGGCGGGGGCCGTCCGCACCGAGCATCGGCGGGGCCACGCGCGCCAGCCGCGCGGCTCCGGCCACGGTCCCGTCGAGCTCGTCGAGCGCGGAGAGGAACGTCGTGCGGGCGCGGTCCACGGCACCCACGCCGGTGTCGGACGGGAGTCCGGCCACGTCTCGCCTCAGCCGCGCGAGGGTGTACGCCGCCTGGGTCAGCCTCGGAGCAGCGCGCGCCAGCCGGCTCACCTCTACCTGCCCGCCGGGACCTCGCAGCTTGTCGGGCGTCAACGCCCCGGCGCTGTCCAGCAGGGAGGTGAGCGGTCCTTGGAGCAGCGCGTCGGTGTCCGCGGCCAGTCCCCGGGCCGTTTCCAGCGGCCGGCCCAGCCCGGGGATCGCGGCGGCGGTCGCCCACACCGGCCCCGAGGTCAGCCGGTGGGCGCGGGCCGCCGCCCCGGCCGCGGGCACGAGCGCGGCGCGTGCGCGGCCCACGTCGGCATCGAGCACGGCGGCGCGGAGCGGGCCGAGAGAGGAGCGGGCTCGTTCGAGCTCACTGCGCGCCTGCGTCGCCGTCCACGCCAGCCAGGCAACCGCGCCGAGCACGGCGGCCACCAGGACGGCCGCGGTCACCAGCAGCGGACGGCGGCGCCGATGTGCCATGGTCGTCCCCTCGGTGTCGAGCTCGGTGCACGGTTCGCCGCTCGGGGAAACCGGTGCAGGGTGGGCATACGCCGCCGGCGCGTGCGAATGCGACGACTAGGGTACGTCGCCAGGGCGACGAGGGGAGGCGCATGCTCCGGCGGCTGACCGGTCTGCTGAGCGATCCCCGGGTCAGCGGCGCGCTTCTGGCGCTCTATGCCGTCGCGCTGCTGTTCGTGGTGTTCCAGCCGCTGCCACACGCGGCCGTCGGGTCGGTGCACCTCGGCGATCGCGTCGTCCGGTGGCTCCACCTGTCTGGGTGGATCGGTCCCGCCGTTGTGGAGTTCCTGCTCAACGTCGTGCTGTTCGTGCCTGCGACGTTCCTGGCGGGCTTCCTGTGGCCGCGGGTGGCGTGGGAAGCATGGGCCGGCGCCGCCCTGCTGGGTTCCGGCACCATCGAGTACCTCCAGCTCTTCCTGCTGCCCGGCCGGTCCGCGCAGGTCCGTGATCTCGTCTCGAACACGCTCGGTGGCGTCCTGGGTGCGCTGCTTGCGAGCTGGGCGCAGGACCGGGGTCGGTAACCGTCCCGGTACGACGAGGGGCTGGAGCCGCACCAAAATGCCCAGAATGGGCCGAATATTGGCCGTTGCATGATTCAGATCTCTCCGCAACGATCGAGTTATCTGTCGAGAAAACCCGTCTTCGTTAGGTAGAACCGTTCGGGGGGTTCTGCCACAGGGAGCCGTCGTGCGGCCGCTTCGCCCCCCGAACCGTTGGAAGGTACACTTCTGCGAGGAGAAGGGCGTGTCGCACCATGCGGGGGAGTTTTCGGTGCTAGCAAGCGATCTCGGGGGTCGACTCCGTTCGCGCCGGTTTTCGGTGATCTTGGGCTACGACGCCCTGGTGTGGGTCACCGTCTTCGTGCTGTTCGCGGCACTGCGGTTCCACTTCGACCGTCACCAGCCGATCCCGTGGTCGGCCGTCGTCTCGTTCGCCGTCATCGCAGCTTCGCTGCACACCGCCCTCGGTCTGGTGGGCCGCCTACCGCACGGACGGGCACGGCTGGCCAGCCTCGAGGAGATGGTGCTGCTCGGCCTCGTGGTCGGCTCCACCGGAATCATCCTGACGATCGCGAACCTCCTGGGTCCTCGCTGGCTGCCGCCTACGATGCCGATCACCACCACCGCGACGACCCTGGTGATCCTCGCCTGGGGCCGGGCCGTCTACCGGCGGCTGGGGGAGCCCAACGTCGACGAGAAGCTCGCGGCCGGCAAGGCCCGGGTCGTGGTCGCGGGTGCAGGCGAGGCCGGCCACCAGCTGATCATGTCGATGCTGCGGCATGAGGACAGCAAGTGGATCCCCGTGGCGCTCCTGGACGACGACCCGCTCAAGCGGCACCGCCGCATCCGCGGCGTCCCGGTGCTGGGCAGCACCAAGCAGCTCGGCGAGGTGGCCGACAGCGTCGAGGCGAGCATGGTGATCGTGGCCATCCCGAGCGCGTCGGCCGACTGCATCCGCGACCTCAGCTCCCGAGCCGCCGACGCCGGCCTCGAGATCAAGGTGCTGCCGAGTGCGAACGATCTGCTCAGCACGCACGTGAGCATCTCCGACGTCCGCGACCTCGAGCTCACCGACCTGCTCGGCCGCCACCAGATCGACACCGACGTCAGCTCGATCGCCGGCTACCTCACCGGCAAGCGCGTGCTGGTGACCGGCGCGGGCGGCTCCATCGGCTCTGAGCTGTGCCGGCAGATCGCCAAGTTCGGCCCCGACGAGCTGATCATGCTCGACCGCGACGAGTCCGCGCTGCACGCCGTCCAGCTGTCCATCTACGGGCGGGCGATGCTGGACTCCGACGACGTGGTGCTCGCCGACATCCGCGACACGGCATACGTCAACACGCTGTTCGAGCAGCGCAGGCCGCACGTGGTCTTCCACGCCGCCGCGCTCAAGCACATGCCGATGCTCGAGCAGTACCCGGGCGAGGCGGTCAAGACCAACGTGTGGGGCACCCTCTCGGTGCTCGAGGCGGCACGCGCCAACGGTGTCGAGCGGTTCGTCAACGTCTCCACCGACAAGGCGGCGAACCCGGAGAACGTGCTCGGCTACTCCAAGCGCCTGGCCGAGTGCCTGACCGCCGCCGTGGCCACGGAGGCTGACGGCACCTATCTCAGCGTGCGCTTCGGCAACGTGCTCGGCAGCCGCGGGTCGGTGCTCACCGCCTTCACCGCGCAGATCGCCGCCGGCGGCCCGATCACGGTGACGCACCCGGACATCACGCGGTTCTTCATGACCGTGCAGGAGGCCGTCCAGCTCGTGATCCAGGCCGGCGCCATCGGCCACGACGGGGAGGTGCTGGTCCTCGACATGGGCGCGCCTGTCAGCATCAACGCCGTGGCGCAGCAGCTCATCGAGCTCTCGGGGAAGGACATCGAGATCGTGTACACCGGCCTTCGGGAGGGCGAGAAGCTCAACGAGGAGCTCTTCGGAGATGGCGAGTGGGACGAGCGCCCCATGCACCCGCTGGTCTCTCACACTCCGGTGCCACCCTTGAACCCGCTGGTCGCCCGCGAGCTCGACCCGTGGTCCGACAATGCGACCACCACCAAGGCGCTCGCGGCGTTGTGCGACGACCTGTCCATGAGCCGGGTGGTGGCCGACCGGTGAGCGAAGCACCTGACCGCGCTCTTCAGAAAGGAGCAGAAGTGGACTTATCACCCGTGGGCTCAGGGACAGTTCTCGTCACCGGTGGGACGGGGTCGTTCGGCTCAACAATGGTTCGGCGGTTGCTCCAGACCGATGTGGACGAGGTGCGCATCCTCAGCCGGGACGAGCTCAAGCAGCACGAGATGCGTGGTGTCCTGGATGATTCCCGCGTGCGCTTCTACATCGGCGATGTGCGCGACTTCAACAGCGTGGACCGCGCGACCCGCGGTGTCGACTACGTTTTCCACGCAGCTGCCCTCAAACAGGTGCCGTCGTGTGAGTTCTTCCCTCTGGAGGCCGTCAAGACCAACGTGCAGGGAAGCGCCAACGTCATCGAGGCCTCGAACAAGAACGGCGTGAACTCTGTCGTGTGCTTGGGCACGGACAAGGCCGTCTATCCCATCAACGCCATGGGCATGTCCAAGGCCATGATGGAGAAGGTGGCGCAGGCGTTTGCGCGCAACAACCCTACGTCGAAGACCGTCGTGTCGACGGTGCGTTACGGCAACGTGATGGCGTCCCGCGGCTCGGTCATCCCTTTGTTCGTTGAGCAGATCAGAGCAGGTCGTCCGTTGACGATCACCGACCCGAAGATGACACGGTTCCTGATGTCTCTGGGAGAAGCAGTTCAGCTGGTCGAGCACGCTTTTGTGTCGGCAAAGCCCGGTGATCTCTTCATTCGGAAGGCACCTGCGAGCACCGTCGAAGATCTTGCGCTGGCGATCGGGGACCTTATGGGTGTCGAGCCGAAGATCCAGGTCATCGGCACTCGGCATGGCGAGAAGCTCTACGAGACGCTCGCCACCCGTGAGGAGTTGACGCGCGCCCACGATCAGGGCGACTTCTTCCGGGTGCCGGTGGATGCGCGCGACCTCAACTACGGAGAGTACTTCGAGGATGGAGATATGCGGGAGAACGCCATTGTTGACGACTACCACTCGCACAACACCGAGCGCCTGGATGTCGATGCAGTCAAGGCGGTACTCCGAGATCTCCCGGACTTCATGAGACTGGCGTCCATTGATAACACCGCGGAGGCTCTGACGTGATTACAGACAAGGGAACCGTGCTCGTGGTGGTCGCACATCCGGACGATGAAGTCTTGGGTTTTGGTGGCACCGCATCGGTATTGGCGAAACACGGCCGCGAAGTCGTCGCCTGTATTCTTTCGGGCGCCGCTGAGGCACGCCGTCGTCATCCTGGAGACGACGCGCTCGAGGAAGATGCGGTCGCAGCGGCCGAGGTGCTGGGCATGTCGAAGCCGATCTTCGGGGCGTTCCCGAACATCAAGATGAACTCAGTGCCGCACTTGGATCTGGTGCAGTTCATCGAGGAAGCCATTGACACCACCGGTGCGGTGCACCTTGTCACGCATCACGTCGGGGACCTCAACGACGATCACCGACAGGTGGCGAGGGCCACCCATGCGGCCGCTCGTCTCAGTCAGCGTCGCAACAACACATCCGGTCTGGTCTCCTTGCACGCGATGGAGGTGCCGTCGTCCACGGACTGGGCCTTTGGCGGCAGCGGCGAGCACTTCTCGGTCACCAGTTTCTTCGAGATCGGAACGGCGGGACTCGCGAGGAAGCAGCAGGCGCTGGCCTGCTACCGAGAGGTGACTCGTCCTTACCCCCATCCACGCAACGACGCCGTCATCGAGGCGTGGGCAGTGATGCGAGGGGCTCAAGCGGGACTTCCCTTGGCTGAGGGGTTCGAGACCTTGCATATAGACCTGTCGGCGCTTCTATGAGTAGTTACGAGCGTTTCTGGAAGCGAGCCTTGGATGTCGTTTCTTCGGCTGCGACTCTCATGGTTGTCATGTCCCATTATGTGCGTTGCTGCGTTGGCCATCTTGTTGGAGGATGGGCGTCCTGTGATCTTCGTCCAGGGAAGGGTCGGGCGCCACCGCGCGGCCTTTCGGGCGTTGAAATTTCGGAGCATGCGTAAGGATGCTGCAAACGTTCCTTCGGCCCAGGCCGACGACTCTTCCATCACGCGTACTGGGCGATTGCTGCGGAGAACAAATATCGACGAGCTTCCGCAACTCTTGAACATTCTCGCGCGGTGACATGTCCGTCGTGGGGCCACGGCCAGCCTCTCGTCGCAGGCCGAGTTGATAGGCCTGCGCGACGACGGCGGTGTCTATCCGGTTGCGGCCTGGACTGACAGGGCTTGCTCAGGTGAAGCTCGTACGACGGCATGTGCGACGACGTGAAAGCAAAGTTCGACGTCGAGTACGCGCGAACGCGTGTCTTTGTCGGCAAGACCTCACGATCATCGTTCGTCACCGTCGCGTATCTCCTCAAGCCCCCGCCGAACTACTGAGGGGTGAGCCTTGAGATTCGGAGTTGTCACCTGTGTTGAGCTTGGGCGAGCGTGCATTGAAGAAATTTTCGAGCCTGGGAGGCCGACCTCGTTTCCTTGGGCACGCTACATGACGATCTTGCCCCCGGAAAGGCAGGGCGGCATCGTACATCGATGATTTAGCGGTCAAGGCGCAGGCACCCCTCGCACAAGTTTCGCAACATGAATGACGCCGACGCGGTTGAGGGCATTCGGCAGGCGGACCTCGACTGGCTATACGTCATTGGCTGGAGCCAGATCGCGAAGCGCGAAGTCCTGTCAATTCCCGCGTCGGGGCGTGGTGGGCATCCACCCCACCCTCCTGCCCGTCGGTCGAGGTCGTGCCTCGATCCCCTGGGCCATCATCAAGGGGCTCGAGAAACGGGTGTGACGATGTTCCAGCTCGACGAGGGCATGGACACTGGGCCGATCCTCGGGCAGGTCGTGATTCCCGTCGAGGGCGACGAGACCTCGACGACCCTGTACGAGAAAGTCGTCGCGTCTCATCGCACGCTCATCAGGCAGACCTATCCGCGTATCGCTGACGGGACGATCGAGCCCGTGCCACAGGACGAGTCCCAAGCCACGGTCTGGCCCGGGAGGAAACCGAGCCGATGGCCTTCTGGATCCTGAGGCGATGGACGCTGAGGACGTCGACCGACACGTACGGGCTCTTACCCACCCTTACCCGGGCGCCTTTGTTCGGGTCGACGACGAGCAGGGTGCTGCGCATCTGGAAGGGCCACGTCGGGACGGGTGATGGCAGGACACTCATGACGGCGACTGGGGCCATACACAGCCACGGAGTTCGACGTAGGAAGACAGCCGTGGCCAAGCACGCCGTCCGGCCTCCGCCACTATGGCGACGGATCCGGCATGAAGATCGGTTTCGTCACGCAGTGGTACGAGCCAGAGCCTGGGTCGGCCGCCCATCCAACCGCCATCGCCAGAGCATTGCAGGCGCGGGGTCACGAAGTGCGGGTCCTCACCGGTTTTCCCAGCTACCCGCACGGCCGGATCCACTCCGGCTACCGCATGCGGCCTCGCTCGACGAGGTGCGCGACGGCCTCCGCGTGCGCCGAGTGCCCGACGTACCGAGCCACGATGAGAACGCTGATGCGCCGAATGCTCAGCCTCACCTCCTTCGCGGTGTCGGCCTCGATCCAGGCGGCCTGGCTCGCGCGACTGCGACGTCGTGCTCACGTACCTGACGCCCGCGACAGTGGGCCTCCCTTCGTGGCTGCTGGAGCGGTTGGCCGGCGTGCCCTTCGTGCTGTATGTCCAGGACCTCTGGCCGGAGACCGTCACTGCCAGCGGATTCATCAAGCACGAGCGCGTCGAACCACGCGTTGAGACGGCCTTGCACGCGATGCTTCGCCGCCTCTACCGGCGAGCGGCTGGTATCGTCGCCATCAGCCCCTCGATGGCTGCCACGCTTGCGACTCGCGGCGCGCGGGTCCTCCCGTCTCGATCCCCAACTGGGTGGATGAGGTGTTCGTCCCTGCACCGCCGGACACATCGTCGGGCGAAGACTGGGATGACCGACGTGGATCATGTACGCCGGCGGTCTCGGGGAGCTGCAGGGGCTGGAACATGCCGTAAGAGCCATGTCACTGCTGGACGATCGGCCCGACATCGGTCTGGCCTTCGTCGGCGACGGCGTCGCGCGTCCCAAGCTCGAGCGCCTCACAAAGGAGCTTGGTATTCCAGGAGCGCGTCCGCTTCCTGGGCCCCCGCCCCATGGCTGACATGCCGGTCCTCATGGCCGAGTCGGCGGCCCAGCTCGTGTCCCTGAAGGACCTGCCAGTGTTCCGGGGGACGATTCCCGAGCAAGATTCAGGCGTCCATGGCGTGTTCCGTCCCAGTCATCTGCGCGGTCGCGGGGGACGCTGCAGAGCTTGTACGTGACGCTCGCTCAGGACTCGTGGTCGAGCCGGAGAACGCGCAGTCGCTCGCAGCCGCCTTCCGTGCGATGGCCGCCATGAGCCCGGATGAACGTCGCGACATGGGTCGCCGGGGTGCCACTTACTATGAGCGGGAACTCTCCGCGGATGCGGGTGCGAGGCGTCTGGAGCAGGTGCTGATGGAGGCGATGGAGACCCGCGGCCATGACCACAGTGGCGTTGGTCGGGGCCGGTGGATTTGTCGGTTCACATGTCAGGCCGCGCTGGAGAGACGCGGGGTCGAGGTGCGGCGCGTGGGTGCGCCCCGTTTGCGCACCTCGGCGAGGCGGTTGGAGGCGGTGATGGCGGACGTCGAGCGTCGCGTGGCGGTTCCTGAGGGGCGTGCTCTTGCAGAGTCGTTGTCGGGCTGCGACGTCGTGGTCAACGCCGCCGGCGTTGCGGCCGCAGCCGGCGACGGCGACTCGCTCTTCGGGGCAAACGCCTTGCTGCCAGGCGTGCTGGCGGCGGTTACTCGAGGACACATCGAGGCTCATCCACGTCAGCTCCGCGGCCGTTCAGGGGCGCACAAGCGTGCTTGACGAGTCCGAGGAGACGCGGCCGTTCAGCCCGTACTCCTTGTCGAAAGCCTTGGGAGAGCAGGTCACGCTGGGGTTGCGCCCGGATGCTGTGTGCTACCGGCCTACATCCGTGCACGGCGTGGGTCGGGATGTCACTGGGTCTCTCGTCCGGTTCCTGAAGTCTCCCTGGGCCTCGGTCGCAGGATCGGGCGAACTGCCCTCTCCGCAGATAAGGGTGGAGAACGTGGGGGATGCCCTGGCGATGCTGGCCACGACCGAGGAGAGACCGCCGCGTATCGTGCTGCATCCCAGCGAGGGCATGACCACCGGCGATCTGGTGCGGCTGCTGGGTGGGCGGGAGCCAATCCGGATCCCATGGTGGTTGGCGCGGGTGGCAGTTGGATCTGGCGTTCCTCGTCGGGCGAGCGTGTCCCCCCAGCGCGGGGGTGGCCCGGCGGTTGGAGATGCTGTGGTTCGGGCAGGGCCAGGGAGAGAGCTGGCTCAGTGAGCGTTGGCCGCCTGTGAAGGGGATCGACTCCTGGAGGGGAGCAATACGTAGTCGAGTCAAGGAACACGACAGA
>CAVPXH010000008.1:0-95818 GCA_963709685.1 uncultured Actinomycetota bacterium | reverse complement strand
GCAGGTGGCCGAGGCGGTCGCCGACACGCTCACCTCCGGCATCTCCAACCGCGGCAGCGTGACGCGGGCGGAGCAGCGCGCCGACGAGGTGGTGCTGGCCGCGCGTGCCGCGGTCGCGGACCTGCTCGGCTGTGCCCCCCTCGGGGTCGTGTTCGGCCGGTCCGCGACGCAGCTGACCTACGACGTGGCGCGAGCACTGGCGAAGGGATGGGCGCCCGGTGACGAGGTCGTCGTGACCCGGCTCGACCACGACGCGAACATCCGTCCGTGGGTGCACGCCGCGGAGTCCGTCGGGGCGACGGTGCGGTGGGTCGGGTTCGACCGGGAGTCCGCCGACCTCTCCGTCGAGGACGTCGTCGCCGAGCTCAGCGACCGCACCCGCCTGGTGGCGGTCACCGGGGCCTCCAACATCCTCGGCACACGCCCGGACGTCACGGCGATCGCCGGGGCGGTGCACGGCGTCGGCGCGCAGCTGTACGTCGACGGGGTGCACCTCACCCCACACGCCGCCGTGTCGTTCGACGACCTCGGTGCGGACTTCTACGCCTGCTCCCCCTACAAGTTCTTCGGACCCCACCACGGCATCGTCGTCGCGCGTCCCGAGACGCTCGAGGCCCTGCGCCCCGACAAGCTGCTACCCGCCACCGACGCGGTGCCGGAGCGGTTCGAGCTCGGCACCCTGCCCTACGAGCTCCTCGCCGGCACCGCCGCCGCGGTGGACTTCATCGCGGGCCTCGCCTCCGAGGCGGCCGACCGGCGCACCCGAGTCCTGGAGTCGATGGCGGCCGTGGAGGCCTACGAGGACCGTCTGTTCACCCGGCTGCTCGACGGGCTCTCCGCGCTGCCGGAGGTGACGCTGCACGGCGCACCGAAGCACCGGACCCCGACCGTGTTCTTCTCCGTGGCCGGGCACGCGGGCGTCGACGTCTACCGCCACCTCGCGGCGCGCGACGTGAACGCGCCGGCGAGCAGCTTCTACGCCCTCGAGGCCTCGCGGTGGATCGGTCTCGGCGACGCCGGGGCGGTGCGTGCAGGCATCGCGCCGTACAACAGCGCGGAGGACGTCGACCGGCTGGTGGCAGGCGTGGCGGAGCTGGCCCGATGAGCCGGCGGGAGACCGACCGGGGGGTCCTCGTCACCGGCGCCTCGCGGGGCATCGGCGCAGCGATCGCCAGGGCTTTCGCCGCGCGGGGCGACCGGGTCGCGGTGCACTACGGGGCGTCCGCGGAGCTGGCCGAGAAGCTGGTCGCGTCCCTGCCCGGGGGCGAGCACCTCACCGTCCAGGCCGACATGACCGACGCCGACGCCGTCCGTGCAGCTGTGGACTCCGCAGCCGAGCGCCTGGGGCGCCTCGACGTGCTCGTCAACAACGCGGGCATCTTCGAGGCGCACCCGCCGCTGGAGACGTCCTACGACAGTTGGCAGGAAGCGTGGTCGCGCACGCTGGCCACGAACCTGGTCGGCGCGGCCAACGCGGCCTACTGCGCGATCCCGCACCTGCAGGCCGCGGGCGGCGGGGCGATCGTCAACGTGTCGAGCCGCGGTGCCTTCCGCGGCGAGCCGCACAACCCCGCCTACGGCGCGTCGAAAGCCGGGATGAACGCCCTCGGCCAGTCGTTGGCGCTCGTCCTCGCGCCCCACGACATCACCGTCGGCACGGTGGCGCCCGGCTTCGTGCAGACCGAGATGGCTCGCGAGGTGCTCGACGGTCCGGGCGGAGACGCGGTGCGCGGGCAGTCGCCGTTCGGCCGGGTGGCGCGGCCGGAGGAGGTCGCGGCCGCGGTGGTGTGGCTGTCCTCGCCCGAGGCCCGGTTCTCCACCGGCACGATCATCGACGTGAACGGGGCTTCGTACCTGCGCAGCTAGGCTGGGCACAGAACACGGCGCCGGCGGGAGGCAGCTCACCGGCGCCGTGTCGTCCTGTGCTACCCCCGTTCGAGAAGCCGCCTCGGCGTGCCCGGTCGTGCGACCCGGGGGCGACCCGCGGTCTGCGTCATCGCGTTACCTCCCGGCTCAGCTCCTCGGTTCTCACCGTCTCGCATCCACTCGTCGGGGGACAGGGAAAGAGGTCCCCTCGCGCGCGCCAAAGGTCGCGAATCGGACACGACTGCACCGTGTGCCGAGGGTGCGAGCCGCCCGGGCCGAGACCCGCGTGCGCACGGTGCAACATGCGCGTCTCGAGGCTGCAACACGCGCGCTTCAACGGGTGTGGGGGGCAGCTCAGAGCTGGCTGAGCCCCTCGACGGTCAGCACCAGGTCGCCGGCCTCGTCGGAGGCGCGCAGGTCCGCCTCCGCGACGATGCGCCAGTCGTGGTCGCCGGCCGGGTCGCCGAGAATCTGCTGCACCCGCCACCGGTCGGTGCCCTCCTCCACCAGGAACATCGCCGGACCGCGCGCGTGCGGGCCGGTGTCGAGGTGGTCGTGCTCGGCGAAGTAGGCCTCCCCCGCCTCCTCCCACGCCGCGGCGTCGAGCCCCGCCTCGGCGTCGAGCTCGCCGAGCTCCCCGTAGGCACGCCGCGCGAGCAGCTCCACCCGCCGGAACATCGCGTTGCGCACCAGCACCGTGAACGCCCGCCTGTTGGCGGTGATCGGTCGTGCCTCGGCGGCGTCGCGTGCGGCGTGCGCGGTCTCCACGGTCTCGGGCCGGTCCGGGTCGACCAGCGCCTCCCACTCGTCGAGCAGGCTCGAGTCGGTCTGCCGGACCACCTCCCCCAGCCACTCCACCAGGTCGTCGAGCTCCTCGGTGCGCACGTGGTCGGGCACGGTCTGCCGCAACGCCTTGTAGGCGTCGGAGAGGTAGCGCAGCACCAGCCCCTCGGAGCGGGCCAGGCCGTAGAAGGAGACGTACTCCGCGAAGGTCATCGCCCGCTCGTACATGTCCCGCGCCACCGACTTAGGCGAGAGCGCGTCCTCGGAGGCCCACGGGTGGCCCTTGCGGTAGAGCTCGTAGGTCGCCTCCAGCAGCTCGAGCAGCGGCTGCGGCCAGGTCACGTCGTCGAGGAGCTCCATGCGCTCGTCGTACTCGACGCCGTCGGCCTTCATCTCCGCGACGGCCTCGCCGCGGGCCTTGAACTGCTGGGCGAGCAGCACCTGCCGCGGGTCGTCGAGCGTCGCCTCCACGACGGAGACCACGTCGAGGGGGTACGTCGGCGACTCGGGGTCGAGGGTGTCGAAGGTGGCCAGCGCGTACGTCGACAGCGGCTGGTTGAGCGCGAAGTCGCGCGGCAGGTCCTCGGTGATCCGGAAGCGGCGGCCGTTCTCGTCGGGCTCCTCGAGCCGCTCCACGACACCCGCGGTGAGCAGGCTGCGGTAGATCGCCACCGCCCGTCGCACCAGCCGGACCTGGCTGCGACCGTCCTCGTGGTTGTCGCGCAGCAGCGTGCGCATCACCTCGAACGGGTCCCCGGCGCCGACCGGCCGGGCGAGCACGTTGAGCAGCATCGCGTGGGTGACCCGCATCCGCGACTTCAACGGCTCGGGCTCGGCGGCCACCAGCCGCTCGAAGGTGTCCTCGTTCCAGCGTCACCTGCCCCTCGGGGGGCTTCTTCCGCTGGACCTTGCGCCGCTTCTTCGGGTCGTCGCCGGCCTTGGCGAGCGCCTTGTGGTTCTCGATGACGTGCTCGGGCGCCTGCACCACCACGGTGCCGGCCGAGTCGTAGCCGGCGCGGCCGGCCCGACCGGCGATCTGGTGGAACTCCCGCGCCTTGAGCACCCGCTGGCGGGAGCCGTCGAACTTGGTCAGCGCGGTGAACACCACCGTGCGGATCGGCACGTTGATGCCCACCCCGAGGGTGTCGGTGCCGCAGATGACCTTGAGCAGCCCGGCCTGCGCGAGCGTCTCGACGAGCCGGCGGTACTTCGGCAGCATCCCCGCGTGGTGCACGCCGATGCCGTGCCGCACGAGCCGGGACAGGGTCTTGCCGAACCCGGCGCTGAACCGGAACCCCGCGATCATCTCCGCGATCGCGTCCTTCTCCTCGCGGCTGCACACGTTGATGCTGGTCAGCGCCTGGGCCTGCTCCAGCGCCGAGGCCTGGGTGAAGTGGACGACGTACGCCGGCGCCTGGTGGGTGGTGAGCAGCTCCTCGAGCGTCTCGTGCAGCGGGGTCAGTGCCCACTCGTAGGTCAGCGGGACCGGCCGCTGCACGGAGGTCACCACCGCCGTCTCCCGGCCGGTACGACGGGTCAGGTCGTCGACGAAGCGGGACACGTCGCCGAGCGTCGCGGACATCAGCAGGAACTGGGCCTGCGGGAGGGTGAGCAGCGGCACCTGCCAGGCCCAGCCGCGGTCCGGCTCGGCGTAGAAGTGGAACTCATCCATCACCACCTGGCCGATCTCGGCCTGCGGCCCTTCCCGCAGCGCGATGTTGGCCAGCACCTCGGCGGTGCAGCACACGATCGGTGCGTCGTGGTTGACCGCCGTGTCGCCGGTCAGCATGCCGACGTTGGCGGGGCCGAAGATGTCGCACAGCGCGAAGAACTTCTCGCTCACCAGCGCCTTGATCGGCGCGGTGTAGAAGGTGCGCCGGCCGGCGGCGACCGCGGCGAAGTGCGCCCCGGTGGCGACCAGGCTCTTGCCCGAGCCGGTGGGCGTGGACAGGATCACGTTCGACCCCGTCATCACCTCGATCAGGGCCTCCTCCTGCGCCGGGTAGAGCGACAGGCCCTGCTCACCGGCCCAGGACTCGAAGGCGTCGAAGAGCGCGTCGGCGTCGGGGCCCTCGGCCGGACGTCCGGCGGGGCTTTCGGCGGGGCGCGGGGGCAGGCGGTCGGTGAGAGGCATCGGGACCCATCGTCCCCCATCGCCCCACCGCGCCGGCACAGCCCTGCGTCGCCCGGGCTCGCCGGGGGCAGGGCGCCGGCAGCTCAGCTCTTGCCGTCGAGCGCCTCGAACAACGAGGCACGGACCCGGTTCCACTGCCGGCTCCACACCTCCACCGGCGTCAGCGAGCGTTCGAGCACCTCCAGCTGCCGGTCGAGCGCGGCCAGCTCGGCCTGCAGGGCCTGGATGCTCTTGCGCTTGGCGTGCAGCTCGTCGACGAGCACGTCGAGCTCCGCGGTGACCGGCGGCAGCTGCTCGGCCAGGTCCCGCATCGAGGTCAGCATCCGCGTCACCGCGGACGGCACCGGCTCGGGCACCAACCCCAGCGCGCCGCCGCCCGCCGACGCCATCAGGTCCACCACCGCCCGGGTGCGGTCGAGGAACACGTCGACCGTCGACTGCAGCACGCCGTGCCGCTGCTGGTTGCGGTTCCGCTGCGCCATGGCCGCCTCAGATCTCCTCAGGCACCATCTGGATGGCACCGGCCGGGCACTCGGCCACGCACAGCCCGCAGCCCTTGCAGTAGTCGAGGTCGATGAGGTACTTCTCCCCCGGCTTGCCGAGCTTGATCACCGCGTTGTCGGGGCAGACCCCGTAGCAGTTGTCGCAGCTGAAGCAGTTCCCGCAGGACATGCACCGGCGTGCCTCGTAGAGCGCAGTGTCCTCGTCGAGGCCCTGCACCACCTCGTCGAAGGTCGACCCACGGCGCACCTTCTCCAGCCGCGGCCGCTGGCTGCGCGGCGCGTCGGCGTAGTACCAGGTGTTGAGGGTGTCGTACGTCGCGAGCTCCGGCCGCAGCCTCGGCTCCGGCGCAGCCCCGGCCAGCCACGCGTCGATGTGGCGCGCCGCCGTCTTGCCGTGCCCGACCGCCACGGTGACCGAGCGCTCGAAGGGCACCATGTCGCCGCCGGCGAAGATGCCCGGGCAGCCGGTCATCATGTCCGGTCCGACGGAGACCACGCCGTGGTCCACGTCGAGGCCCGGGACGCCCTCCAGCAGGGACAGGTCGGTGTCCTGCCCCAGCGCGAGCACCAGCGAGTCGGCGTCCAGCTCCTCCAGCTCGCCGGTCGGCTGGGGGAAGCCCGTCTCGTCGAGCTCCATCTTCTCGACCACGAGGGAGCCGGCGTCCACCTGCTTGATCGTGGTCAGCCACTTGAACAGCACGCCCTCCTCCTCGGCCTCGAGGAACTCCGACTCGTGGGCGGGCATCTTCTCCTTGTTGCGCCGGTAGACCACCACGGCCTCGTCCGCACCGAGCCGCTTGGCCGTGCGCGCCGCGTCCATGGCGGTGTTGCCTCCGCCGTACACGGCGACCCGGCGGCCGAGCAGCGGCTTCTCCCCCTCCTCCAGGCTGCGCAGCATGTCGACCGCGTCGAGCATGTGTGCCGCCGACCCGGCCGGGAGGTAGGTCCGCTTGCCCAGCTGGGCGCCGACGGCGAGGAACACCGCGTCGTAGTCCTCCCTGACGGCGTTCAGGTCGCTGACCTTGCTGTCGAGCTCGAGGGTGACGCCGAGGTCGAGGATCCGCTGGATCTCCGCGTCGAGGACCTCGCGGGCCAGCCGGTAGCGCGGGATGCCGAAGCGCATCATGCCGCCGGCCATCGGACCGGCCTCCTTGATCGTCACCGCGTGCCCGCGCAGCGCGAGGTGGTAGGCCGCCGAGAGTCCCGACGGGCCGGCACCGACCACGAGCACCCGCTTCCCCGACGGGGGCGCCTGCACGGTGACGGTCCAGCCCTGGCGGAGCGCCTCGTCGCCCAGGAACCGCTCGACGGAGTTGATGCCGACCGACGCGTCGAGGTGGCCGCGGTTGCAGGCGGTCTCGCACGGGTGGTAGCAGACCCGCCCCATGACCGCGGGGAACGGGTTGTCCGCCATGATGGTGCGCCAGGCGCGCTCGTAGCCCGCGCCGCCCTCCTCGGCCTCGTAGAGCCAGGCCTGGCAGTTCTCGCCCGCGGGGCAGCCGTCGTTGCACGGCGGCATCCGGTCCACGTAGACCGCGCGCTCGGTGCGCCAGGAGCCGGTCTTGTTGGCCCGGCTGGAGCCGATGTCGAGGGTGATCGCGAAGGGCTTGTCCATGGTGGTCTTCTCTCTCACGAACGCTGGTCGGCGGCCGGGGTCGCCGCGCTGGGCAGCTCGGCGCCCTCGTCGCGGCCGGCGAGCAGGCCGAAGCGGGCGATGTTGCGGTCCGCGCCGGCCTGGATGCGGTCGATGAGGTCCTGCCGGGGCGGGTCGCCGAACAGGTGGGCGTAGCGCTTCTGGAGCCTGAGGTACTCCACGACCGGCACCTGGTGGCGGATCTTCGACACCGACGTCACCTCGCCGTGCTCGGCCTCGAAGACCGGGAAGATCCCGGTCTCCTTGGCCAGCCGGGACAACCGGATGGTGTCGCTCGAGGCGGCGCCCCAGCCCAGCGGGCACGGCACGAACACGTGCAGGTAGCGGGCGCCGCGGAACTCCATGGCGCGCTCCACCTTCGCCTCGAGGTCACGCAGCTCGGCGACGGTCGCGGTGGCGACGTAGGGGATCTCGTGGGCCATCGCGATCGCCGGCAGGTTCTTGCCCTGTCCGAAGTCGTTGCCGGGTCGGCCGTCGAGCGGCTTGGTGTTCGCGGTGCGGGCGGCCGGCGGGGTGGCACCGGAGCGCTGGACGCCGGTGTTCATGTACCCCTGGTTGTCGTAGCAGACGAACAGCACGTCGTCGTTGCGCTCGAACATCCCCGACAGCGTGCCGAAGCCGATGTCGACGGTGCCGCCGTCACCGGCCTGCCCGACGACCCGGATGTCCTCACGGCCGCGGGCCTTGAGCGCGGCGGCGATGCCGGCGGCGACCGCGGGGCCGTTGCCGAACAGCGAGTGCAGCCACGGCAGCTGCCAGGAGGACTCCGGGTACGGCGTGGAGAACACCTCCAGGCAGCCGGTGGAGTTGGCCGCGACCAGCTTGCCGTCCGTGGCCCGCATCGCCGCGTCGAGGACGTAGCGCGCGCCGAGCGCCTCGCCGCACCCTTGGCAGGCGCGGTGGCCGGAGGTGAGCGTGTTCGACCGCCCCATCCTGGCCTGCACGGAGCGCTGCGCGGGGTCGAGCAGCCGGTTGCCGGCCACGAACGTGCCGGCCTGGTAGAGCTTGATCTCCTGGAAGGGCACGGCGCTGCCTCCTACTCGTAGGCGCCGGACGCGACGGTGCCGATGTCGCGCAGCATGTGCTCGGCGTGCGGGCCCGGCCGGGTGCCGTGGCGCGAGCGCTCGAGCTCGCGCTGCACCAGCCCGACGTCGAGGTCGAGGAAGTGCAGCTGCCGGGGGTCGAGCCGTTCGCCGAGTACGTCGTCGAGCAGCCGGCGCAACGACGCCCGGGTGATCGGCCGGCCGCCGAGACCGGCCACGACGTCGTACACGTCGAGGGGCAGGCCGCGGGTCGCGTCGCGGGTGTTCTGGCCGACGATCCCGCCGGCCCCGACCGCGAACGCCTTCTCCACCACGACGACGCGGCCGGCGTGGGCGAGCGCCTGCCGGACCTCGTCGGCGGGCCAGGGCCGGAAGCAGGTGATGCCGAGGGCGCCGATGCGCACGCCCTGCGCCCGCAGGTCGTCCACGACGTCCTCGATGGTGCCGAGCACGGACCCGAGCGCGACCACGACCGTGGTGGCGTCCTCGGTTCGGTAGGGCTTGACCAGTCCGCCGGAGCGGCGGCCGAACACGGCCTCGAAGTCGGCGGCGATCGCCGGGATCTCGTCGAGCGCCTCCATCTGCTTGGCGTGCATGAGGTACTTCACCTCGGCGAACGCCTCCGGCCCGACCATGGCGCCGATCGTCACCGGATCCTCGGGGTCGAGCACCTGCTGCGGCGTGAAGGCGGGCAGGAACGCGTCGGTCTGCTCCTGGCCGGGCAGGTCGACCTCCTCGAAGGCGTGGGTGAGCACGAAGCCGTCCATGCAGACCATCACCGGCACCGAGAGGCGCTCGGCCAGCCGGAAGGCCTGCAGGTGCAGGTCGACGGCCTCCTGGTTGGACTCGGCGTAGAGCTGCACCCAGCCGGAGTCGCGCATGGCCATCGCGTCGGAGTGGTCGTTCCAGATGTTGATCGGGGCGCCGAGCGCCCGGTTGGCCACCGTCATCACGATCGGCAGCCCGAGGCCGGAGGCGTTGAACAGCGCCTCGGCCATGAACAGCAGGCCCTGGCTGGAGGTCGCGGTGTAGGTGCGCGCGCCGGCGGCCGAGGCCCCGATGCACGCCGAGAGCGCGCCGAACTCGGACTCCACCATGAGGTACTCGCACGGTGCGAGCTCGCCGGTGCGGACCAGGTCCGAGAGCCCCTCCACGATGTGGGTCTGCGGGGAGATCGGGTAGGCGGCGACCACCTGCGGCCGGCAGCCGGCGACCACCCGGGCCACGGCCTGGGAACCCTCAATCTGTGCGCGCATCGGCGAGCCTCCCGATCTGCTGGCGGACGTGGTCGTGGGCGGCCTGGGCGGCGGCGGCGTTGCCGATCCCGACCTGCCCGGGGAACCGGTCGCGGATCGCCGCCAGCACCGCCTCGAGCCCCACCCGGCCGGTCTGCGCGGCGAACGCGCCCAGCAGTGCGGCGTTCGGCAGGGGCCGGCCGAGGTGCTCGCGCGCCAGGTCGGTGGCCGGCACGCTGAGCACCCGACCCGGCCGCAGCCGGCTCACCACGTCGGCGATCCCCAGCTCCTCGAGCGGCCGCGCGGTGTTCACCAGCACGTAGCCGTCCTCGCGCAGGCCCTCGAAGAGGTTCACCTGGTGCAGCAACGTCGGGTCCTGGACGATCAGGGCGTCCGGCTCGGTGATCGGCTCCCGCAGACGGATGGGCTTCTCGTCGATGCGGCAGAACGCCACCACCGGCGCGCCGGTGCGCTCGGAGCCGAAGGTCGGGAACGCCTGGGCGTGCCAGCCCTCCGCGAACGCGGCCACCGACAAGAGCTCGGCCGCGGTGACGGCACCCTGCCCACCGCGGCCGTGGATCCGGATCTCGAACATGGGCTGCCTCCCTCACCGGGAACCTAGGCGTGCGCTGCTTCGCCCGGTAAGGGCCGTTTGGCCCGGCGCGTGCGGGTCATGCGACTCCCGCGAGGCCGAGCAGCGCGGCCACCTCGGTCTCGAAGGCGGCGAGCAGCCGCTCAGGGTCCGGGATCGTGGCCGTGTCCACCTTGAAGCCGACGTGCACGTGACCGGCGTAGGTGAAGATGCTGGTGCCGAGCGTCTGCTGGCCGGAGGTCGGCACCCAGCCGAGCATCCCGGTGATCCGGGAGCCTGCAAGGTAACGCGGGGCACGCGGGCCGGGGACGTTGGTGGTGACGCCGCTGACCTTGTTGGCGAAGAAGTCCACCAGCAGCCGCTCCATGTCGGGGCCGGTGCGCCCGATGCCGCGGATCAGCCCGAAGGTGAGCACCGCCTCCGGGGAGTGCTTGATCGCGTCCATCCGGCGCTTGGTCTCGGCCAGCCGGGCGAACGACGTGCCGAGGCCCGACGGCAGCGTGAACAGCACCAGGGCGAACCGGTTCCCCAGCTCGCGCGGCAACGGCTCGTCCAGCGGCCTGAGGTTGACCGGGACCATCGTCGGGACGTCGACGGCGACGCCGTGGTGCTCGTCGACGTACGTCGCGACGGCGCCGGCCAGCGCGGCGACGAGCACGTCGTTGACCGTCGTACCGGTGTGGTGGGCGGCGTCCACGACGCGGTCGAAGGGGATCGGCGGCGCCCAGATCGCCCGTTTCTGCTCACCCGGCGTGCCGGCGACCGGGGAGGCGGGGTTGTGGGTGAACAGCAGCTTGCCGACCACGTCGCCGGTCTTGCGCACGGTGCTCAGCGCCTCGACGGCACGGTGCGGCTCGAGCAGCTGCGGCAGCTCGAGCATCGTCGCGCCGGTGGCCTCGAGCAGGTGCGCGGTGGTGCCCAGCAGTCCGCGGTGCGGCGCCTCGCCCGGCCCCGCGTCGGCCAGGTCCGCGTCCGGGGAGGCGTCGGTCATCGATAGCAGCACACGGGTCAGGGCGATCCCGTCCGCCAGCGAGTGGTGGAGCCGGGAGTAGACGGCGGCCCCGCCGCCGTACCCGTCGATGAGGTGGATCTGCCACAGCGGACGGTCCCGGTCCAGTGGCGTGCTCACGAACGTGTTGACGTAGTCCTGAAGTGCCCGGTCGTCACCGGGCGCGGGCAGCGAGGCGCGCACCACGTGGCGGGAGAGGTCGAACTCCGGGTCGTCCTCCCAGTGCGGCATACCGATCGGCATCCGTGGCCAGACCGGGCGCTGGCTGAAGACCGGATAGCGGTCGCGGACGCGGCGCGTGAGCACCTCCAGGAACCGCTCCTCGTCGAGCGGCGACTCGAGCATGAGGAGGCTCTCGATGACCATGAGGTTGTTGGCCCGGTCCATGTTGAGCCAGATGGTGTCCACGGGGTCGATGGGGCGACGCGACATGACCGAATCGTGCGCATGTCGAGCGCGCCGGCGGCAGGGTCGGAGGTCCCGGACCGGGCGCGGTGACCTTCGGCCCTTGGAGCGGCCGCGTCGCGGGGTGACGCTGGCCGGTGGGAAGCGGGGCGATCCTGCCCCGCGGATCGCGGAGAAGGAGTGGGACATGGCCACTGTTGCCCGTCGTGGCGGCCCGGTCGCCGAGATGCTGGACTGGCTCGAGTCGAGCGCCGGCATCGGCATGCGCGGTTTCGGGCTCGCGCCGTACGTCCGTGTCGAGGACTTCACCGAGGACGGGACGTACGTGCTACGAGCCGAGCTCCCGGGCATCGACCCGGACAAGGACGTGGAGCTCAAGGTCGAGGGTGACACGCTCACCATCCGCGGCGAGCGCCGCGAGGAGCAGAAGGACAAGAACCACCACGAGTTCCACTACGGCGCGTTCGCGCGCAGCGTTCCGCTGCCGTCCGGCGTCAAGCCCGAGAACATCACCGCGAGCTACTCCGACGGGGTGCTCGAGGTACGCGTGCCCGCGCACGGCGAGAAGAGCGCACCGCTGACGATCCCGGTGCAGCGCAAGGACTGAGCGGCGTCCCGACAGGTGCCGCGGTGAGGTCCTCGAGCACCCGACGGGCCGGGGAGGCCATCGCTTCCCCGGCTCGGCGGTCCGCACTCAGACCTTGCGCGGGGAGGCGCCGCTCGCCTTGCCGTTCGCGGGTCCGCCCTGGGGAGGCACGGTCGCCTTGCGCTCCTTGCGCTCCTTGCGCACGTGCTCGGCCTCCGCGGCCAGGTACCGGTTCAGCCCCGCCCACAGCCGCGCCCGGTCGGCGCTCCGGCTGGCCTTGGAGGCCTCCTGCACCGCCTCCTGCTGCGTCCTGGCCCGCTCCACGCTGTCCATGTCGCCCATCTGTCTCTCGCTCCTCATCGGAAGTCTCGTACCCCGGTCGGTACCGCCACGGTGAGGCACCCGGACGAGGCGGGACCAGGGCCCTTGGACCTTTGGGCTGCCGCGCGAAGGGCAGCCGCACCCTGCACCCGACGTCCGAGGAGGACTGACATGGACCGACTGACTCCCCTCGCCACCGCGTTCCTCGAAGCGGAGGACGTGGACCCCCGTGCGTCGCTGGCGATCGGCTCGCTCGCCGTGTTCGAGGGACCGGCACCGGACTTCGAGGAGTTCGTGGCCGCCATCCGCGGCCGGCTCCCGCTGCTCCCCCGCTACCGACAGCGGCTTCGCCGGGTCCCGTTCGACCTGGCGCCCCCGGCGTGGGTGGACGACCCGGACTTCGACCTGCGCTGGCACATCCGGGGCACCGCCCTCCCCCGCCCGGGTGGTCCCGCCGAGGTCGGGCGGTTCCTGAGCCGGGTGATGGCGACCCGGATGGACCGTCGGCGCCCGATGTGGGAGTACTGGTTCGTCGAGGGGTTGTCCGGCGACCGGTGGGCGCTGCTGTCCAAGCTGCACCACTGCCTGGTCGACGGCGTCTCGGGGACCGACATCTACCGGCTGGTGCTCGACCCGACGCCGACTCCCGGCTCCGCGGTGCCGGACACCTGGACGCCGGCGCCGCCGTCGACGCCGGCCTTCGCCGCCGCCGTGGTGCGCGATCTGGCCGGGTCCCCGGTGCTCGCTGCCCGCGCCGGGATGCGCGCGCTCGCCGCACCCCGACGGCTCGCCGCCGGCTCGCTGCGCTCCGCCGAAGGTCTGCTCACGCTGGCCACCGCCGCCCGCCCGGTGCACGCCTCCTCGGTGACCGGGCCGCTGGACGGCAGCCGCCGCTACAGCTGGGCGGACCTCTCGTTCGACGACATCCGCACCGTCCGGGACGCGTACGGCGCCACCGTGAACGACGTGGCGCTCGCAGCCGTGACCGGGGGCTTCCGCCGCCTGCTCCTCTCCCGCGGCGAACAGCCGGACTCCCACGCGCTGCGGTCCCTGGTCCCGGTATCCACCCGCGCCCCCGGCGAGGAGTCGATCCCGGACAACCGGGTCTCGCTGCTGCTGCCCTTCCTGCCGGTGGACGTCGCCGACCCCGTCGCCCGGCTGACCGTGGTCCGCGACCGGGTGCACGGCCTGCGGAACCGCCACGAGGCCGAGGCCGGCAGCGAGATCACCACCGCGGCGCAGGCGAGCCCGTTCCTGCCCGTCTCCTGGGGGATGCGACTGGGGTTCCGCTACCCGCAGCGCCAGATCGCCACGGTGACCACGAACGTCCCGGGCCCGCGCCGGACGCTGTACGGCCTGGGGCGCGAGGTGGTCGCGATGCTGCCCTACGTCCCGATCGCGGACCGGGTGCGCGTGGGCATCGCGATGTTCTCCTACCGCGACGCGCTCACCGTGGGCATCACCGCGGACTACCGCACCACTCCGGACATCGACGCCCTGGCCGAGGGCATCGGCGCCTCCCTGCTCGAGCTGGTGGAGCAGGCGCGGGCAGCGCGCCGTACGGCGGTGGGCGTGACGGCCGCGGTGGACGTGGAGGGGCCGCCGCTTCATACAGGGGATTGACGAAGCGGCGGCCCGGCACGGTGAGCCCGCAGTCTCGGGCTACGCGCCCACCGGCAGCAGCAAGTGTGGCACCCGGCCCGCGTGGCTTGGACTCTTTCGCGCACACGTGACGCAGGCCACAACCGGGTCAGTCCGTCTCGGCGACGCCGGTGGCCATCTCGTGGCCGCGCAGCCGGCCGCTGGTCTCCGGCGCGAGGGGCGGCTGCGGCGCCCCGTCGTTGCGCTCGACCCCGGCGAGGAAGGACTGGACCGCCTCGATCGCGTCGTACCGCGGCCGCCAGCCGAGCTCGGTGCGCGCACGGGTGGTGTCCATCATCGGTACGTGGGTGAGCAGGTCGAACAACCCCGGCGACGCCGGCACCAGGTGCGCCGACCACGCGGCGGCCAGCGCCGTCCGGGCGGCCGGAACCGGGACCGGGAGCACCGGGACGCCGAGCAGCCGACCGAGCGCCGGCATGTCGAGGACCGGGTCCGCGGCCAGGTTGAACGCCCCGCGCACGTCCTGGGTGAGCGCCAGCCGGTAGCCCTGGGCCGCGTCGTCGGTGTGCAGGGTCTGCAGCGTCAGCCGGCCGGGGTCGGGCAGCACCGGAAGGCGCACCTTGCGGAAGAGCCTGGCCGGCGCGAACGGCCCTGCGAAGAGGCGACGCTGCTGCACGGCCGCCTCCTCCCGGAAGGTGAACGCCGGACGCATCCGGACCACGCGCACGTCGGGGTGGCGGGCCTCGAAGGCGTCGAGCAGCCGCTCGACGTACGCCTTCTCGCGGCTGTACGCCGCCGTTGCGACGCCATGCGTCGGCCAGGACTCGTCGCTCACGCGCTGGTCCGGCGTCGGTGAGTACGCGCCGACGGAGGACGCCTGCACGAACACCGGTACCTGCGCGGCGGCGACCGCCTCGAGCACCCGCGCGGTGCCCTCCACGTTCGCGGCCCAGGTGACCGTCGGCCGGTGCGTGGGCTGGAAGAGCCAGGCCAGGTGCACCACCGCGTCGGCGCCGCGGAAGGTGTCCGGCGGCACCTCGGTCCCGGTGTCGAGGTGGCGCCACTCGACGCCGCCGGGCATCTGCTCCGGCTCCCGGCGGGAGAGGCCGACCACCTCCTGCACCGCCGGGTCGTCGACCAGCTGTGCGACCAGCCGGCCCCCCACGTTTCCGGTGGCACCGACCACGAAGACCCGCACGAGGGTCACCTCCGCCCGAGAGCTGAACTGCTGTCCCTGCGGACTACCCCTCCACGGCCGCCTCACACCGGCCCGCAGCTCCCGGACGTCATACGCCCCGGCCGCCCCCACCGCCGAACCGTATGACGTCGCGGGCACGTCATACGCCCCGGCCGCTCCTGCCGCCGGACCGCATGACGTCCGCGGGGAGGTCAGCGCACGCGGGACTGCAGGATCCGCCGGGCGCGCTGCTCCGCGATGCCCGGCAGCTCATCGAGCCCGGCCCCGGACCGGATCGCCCGCCGGGTCGCACGCGAGTAGCAGCGCAGCACCGAGCCCGCCGGCACAGAGTCGAACTCGCCGGCCAGCCGCTGGGCGGTGTCGAGCAACCGTCGCTGCGTGTCGATGGCGATGTTCATGGGCGGCCTCCGCTGGTCCCTGTGCCCCTCTCGGCCCGCGCCTCGCCGCTGGACCGATTCGACAAGTGAAGAGCAGGCGCGGGCACGGCCGAAGGGTCGACGGACCCGACGTGCGGGACCTTGGTCCCGCCCTCGACGCGCGCGCACCGGCGGATCACCCGGTGAGGATGAGGCCGGCGACCGGCCGCGGACGGACGATCACGGTGTCGGAAGGACCTAAGGAGAGTGGCCATGTCCCACGTCAGAACACCACCTACCTCCGAAACCACGGTGCCGCGGCAGTACACACCCCAGGAGCCGACCCGCACCGGATGGTTCGGATGGATCGTCTTCGCCGCGACCATGATGGTCATCACCGGCGTGTTCCAAGCCATCGAGGGCTTCGTCGCGCTGTTCAAGGACACCTACTACCTGGTCACCACGAACGGGCTTGCCGTGCAGGTGAGCTGGACGGCGTGGGGCTGGACGCACCTGCTCTTCGGGCTCGTGCTGCTCGCCACGGGCCTCGGCCTCTTCGCGGGGCAGACCTGGGCACGGTGGACCGGTGTCGTCGTCGCCGCCCTCAGCATGCTGGTGAACTTCGCGTTCCTGGCCGCCTACCCGGTCTGGGGGATCACCCTCATTGCCCTGAACGCGTTCGTGATCTGGGCGCTCACCGTGCACGGCGAGGAGATGAAGCAGGCCTAGCACGGACCGCGAGGCCGCCCGGGCGCCGTGTCCGGGCGGGCTCGCCTGCACCTCGCCCGGCCCCGCCGCCACCGTGCTCGGCCCCGGCTCTGCCAGACTGGGCCGCGCCGCAGCGAGGGACGGAGGACCAGGTGGAGCGACGACGGCTCGGACGCACCGGCCACGAGAGCTCGGTGCTGATCTACGGGGCGGCGGCCCTGGCCGAGGTGGACCAGGACGCCGCGGACGCCTCCCTGCAGGAGGCGCTCGACGCGGGCATCAACCACCTCGACGTCGCGGCCGGGTACGGCGACGCCGAGCTGCGGCTGGGGCCCTGGATGCCGCGGATCCGCGCCCAGGTCTTCCTGGCAACCAAGACCGACGAACGGGACCGCGAGTCCGCGTGGGCGCAGATCAACCGGTCCCTGGAACGGCTGCAGACCGACTCGGTGGACCTCCTCCAGCTGCACGCCGTCGGCAATCTCGACCTTCTGGACCAGGTCACGGCCCCCGGGGGCGCACTGGAGGCGGCGTTGCGGGCGCAGGAGGAGGGGCTGACCACCCACGTGGGCATCACCGGCCACAGCCACAGCGCACCGCGCACGCACCTGGAGGCGCTGCGCCGGCATCCGTTCGCGACCGTGCTCACGCCGCTCAACGCCGCGTTGTGGCAGCGGGACGAGTACCGCGCCGGCTACCAGGCACTCGTCGAGGAGGTACGGCGTCAGGACGCCGGCCTGATGACGATCAAGACGGTCGCCCGCCGCAACTGGCCGGAGCAGTCGGACAAGACCTACGCGACCTGGTACGAGCCGCACGAGGAGGCCGAGAAGATCCGCGCTGCCGTGTCGTGGGTCCTCGCGCACCCGGAGCTGACCGGGCTGGCCACGCCCGGCGACGTACGCCTCCTGAAGCACGTCGTGGCGGCCGAGGGCGACCGGATGCCGGCGGAGGAGGCCGAAGCAATGCTGGTGCGCGACCCGGTGTACTCCTCGCCCTTCCTCGCCATGCCGGCCGGCCTGTGAGGCTCCGACGGTGATCGCGAAGTACGCCACCCGCTGCGCGGCCTGCCCGGAGCCGATCGCGCCCGGTGACCAGATCGTGGCGTCCGGGGGTCAGGAGCGCCGCTGGGTGCATGCCACCTGCCGCGACGCCGCCGCTGCCGGCTCGACCTCGCCCTCGGGGTCGCGCGCGGCGAAGCGACAGCCGCCTGCGGGAATGCCCGTGCCCGCCGGGGCGGTGGAGGTCTACACCGACGGCGCCTGCTCCGGCAACCCCGGTCCGGGCGGCTGGGCCTGGTGCGTGGAGGACGGTCGCCAGGCCGCCGGCGGCGAGGCACCCTCGACCAACCAGCGGATGGAGATCCGCGCCGCGCTCGAGGCGGTGCGTGCGCTGCCCGGGCCGCTGCTCGTGGTCAGCGACTCGACGTACGTCGTCACCTGCTTCCGCGACGGCTGGTGGCGCCGGTGGCTCGCCAACGGGTGGGTCACCTCGGCGAAGAAACCGGTGGCCAACCGGGACCTGTGGGAGCCCCTCGTCGGGCTCGTCGCCGACCGCGACGACATCGGGTTCCGATGGGTCAAGGGGCACTCCGGCCACCCGATGAACGACCTTGCCGACCGGCTGGCGGTCGCGGCGGCGGCCGACGTGGCGGGCACGGCCTGAAAGCCGGCAGCGGTCCGGACCAGTCGGGCCGCCCGGCATGGCCCCGCGCAGCCTGGGCACAGCATCGACATGTCGGACACCGCGGTGAGGCTGAGGCCGGCCCTGACGACGACACTCACCGCGACCGTCTTCGGCACCGCGTGGTACAAGCGACTGCCCTTCACCGTCCCACCGGGCGTGCACCGGATCGAGGTCGCGATGACCAAGAGCAGCAGCCGCAGCGCCCTGGGTATCGGCCTGTTCGACGAGTCGGGGGCCGGCTACCAGTCCGGAGGCTTCCGGGGCATCTTCGGCGAGGAGCGGTCCGCGTTCTTCGTCTCCACGAGTGCGGCGTCCGAGGGGTTCGTCCCCGGGCCGATCTCCGCGGGGACGTGGACGGTCCTCATCCCGGTCTTCCGCGCACTGGTGCCCACCCGGGTGACCGTGACCGTCCGCATGTCGTTCGACCCGGAGGGGCCAGCGTTCGCACCGGGACCGCTGCCTGGCGTCGTGGTGGACGCCCCCGGCTGGTACCGCGGTGATCTGCACTGCCACACCAGCGCCAGCTCCGACGCGTGGGCGTCCGGGTCGGCGCTCTCGCCGGCGGAGTGGGCGCACGCCTGCCGCAGGCACGGCCTCGACTTCGTCGCCATGACCGACCACAACGTGATCAGCCAGAACTACTTCCTCGCCCGGGACGCAGGGGCGGACGTGCTGCTCATCGCGGGCGAGGAGATGACGAACTGGTTCCACGGCCACGCCACCGTCTCCGGGCTGGATGTCGGCCAGTGGCTGGACTTCCGGCAGTCTCCCGCCGGCATGCCGCTGCCCACCGGCGGCGGTCGGATCGCCGACGCCCTCGCTCTGGCCGAGGAGATGGGCGCCTACGTCGCGGCAGCCCACCCGATGGCCGGGCCGCTGGGCTGGCAGTTCCTGCCCGAGGCGGTGCTCCGCCGCCAGGCGCGCACGGAGGGGTTCGAGGTGTGGACGGGTCCCTGGCAGCGTGACGACGAGGCGTCCCTCGCGGCCTGGGACCGGATGCTGCGGCACGGGTGGCGCACCGTCGCCAACGGCGGGAGCGACCTGCACGGGCTCGACAACGACCAGGGGTTCGCGGTCGGCAAGCCGACCACGGTAGTCCATGCTCCCCGCCTCGCGCAGGCAGACGTCATCGAGGCGGTCCGGTCCGGGCGCTGCTTCGTGACCCGCTCCCCGGACGGCGTCGAGCTCTATCTCACCGCGGCGCGCCCGGGCCAGGAGACCTACGTCGGCGGCCAGGTCTACGGCGCCGTCGGGGACCCGGTGACGGTTCGCGTCCGCGTCCGGCGCGGGGCCGGGACCCGGCTGGTCCTGATCGCGCAGGGCAGGAAGGTGCACACGCAGCAGCTCGACGGCGACGACGTGACCGCCGAGGTCAGCGTGCGCATCCCGCGTCGGGGCGGGTACGTCCGGGCCGAGGTCCGCGGCAGCACGCGTCCGCACCCGACCAACCCCCGCGCCGGCGAGCTCGACATGGAGGCGTTCACGAATCCCATCTGGCTGGTCGTCGGGGACCCGCCTCCCGGGTACGTCGCCGAGCAGGCACCGCCACCCGCGCGTGTCGGGCCCCTCCGTTCCCCAAGGGGCTGACGCGCCCCGGACGGGGGTGGCATCCGGGGGACACCCGGGACGGCAACACCCGCCGCAGGCGCCGCCTGGGTCCTACGGCCCTTGGAAGACGGTGAGCCCCGGTCCCACACTGGCCTTGTCGCGGTTCAGCAGCCAGGCGTGGGGGGACCGCAGATTGGCACATCGTCGGTTTGCAGGAGCTGGTGATCGTATGGCTGACCGAGCTTCGGCGTCGTTGACCTCGAACCCGCTGTCCTCGCAGGACCGCGGCGAACCGGCCTCCGTGCCGGAGCCCGCGCCGGCGGGACGGCCGGCGGGGACGACGAGACCCGTGCCCCTGGCGCAGCTTTTGGCCGTCGCTGCGCTGACTCCTGCGCAAGCGGTGTTCGTCGCCGGGGAGCTTCTCCGGGCCGCCGACGCGCGCGGCCTGGTGGACGGGGAGGTGCGCATCCCAGCCCTCCGCCTCGGCGCGGTGACCATCTCGCCGTCGGGCGACGTCGAGGTCGCCACGGACGAGACCGAGGAGGGCGCGGCTGTCCCCGACCTGCTCGAGCAGCTGCTCCGAAGCGCCCGCCGGCTCCCCGCGCACCCCAAACCCGAGCAGCTGCGGCTCCTGCACAGCCTGGAGACCGCCGCGGCCGTCCCCGCCCTCGACCCGGGTGCACGCGCCCACGACCTCGAGACCGCGCTGTCCGAGGCCCTGGGCAGCGGCGCCCCGACGCGCCTGGCCGGACAGCTTGCCGCGCTGGCCGAGGCGTTCACCACGATGACCCCGTTCGTCCCGGCCCAGGCGAGACCCTCGCCGTCCGGTGACGGCGCGGTGCGGCCGCCGACGCCGTCGGTGGCCCGGTCGGGCTCGTCCGCGCGCGCCTCCCGACCGAGGCCGCCCCGCGCCGACACGCCTCGGCACTCACCTGTCCGGGGGCCCCGCAGCCGCTCGAGGCTGCACCGCCGTGTCCGGGGTCGGCGCATGGTGTCCGTCCTCCTCGTACTCGCGGCTGCGCTGGCCCTCGGGGGCTACGTGCTGCTTCGCGGCTCGGGTGCCGACATCGTGGGCGCACTCGGCCACGGCAGCCAGCCGGCCGCACCGGCCACGACCACGCCCGCGGCACCAGGCAGGTCCACGGCCGGGCACCGGACGTCAGCTCCGCCTCCACGGTCGGCGGTTCCGGCTCTCGCGCGCGCACACGCCGGACCGGTCACCGGCGTCACGCTGCAGAAGACCGGCAGCTGCAGGCCGGGGGCGTGGTGCCCGGTGAAGGTGACGGTGCATCTCCGTCCTGCGGCGACCACCCAGTCCGTCGCCTGGAAGGTCGGCGCGGCACGGTTGTGCACCCGTGGGATCGCCTGGTCGCCGACCAGCACCGTGACCGCGCAGCCGGGGTGGACCACCGTGTACGCCAACTCCTCGGTGCGGGTGCCGAAGGGCCGCTCGCTGGCACTCACCGCGCTGACGACCTCCCCAGCCCGGGCCCAGTCGCGACCGGTGCCCGTCACCGGCTCCTCGCTGCACTGCTAGCCCGGCCATGCTCAGCATCGAACGAGGCCTGCTGGGCGCGAGCCGGTCCCGCCCGGGGCCGGGCCGCCCGGCGCAGCCGTCCACCGCCGCGTTCCTCGATCCCCTCGCCGTCGGAGCAGTGGTCGTCCTCGCGGGTCTCGGCCTGGCCAACCTCGCCGCGCTCGGCGACACGTCGGTGATCCAGCACCAGCTCCTCGTCGACCTTGCCGGCGTGCTGCTCTTCCTGGTGCTGCGAGGCTGGCGGACCGACGGCCTGCGCTGGCTCGGCTGGAGTGCCTACGGGCTGAGCGTCCTGCTGCTGATGGCCGTCGACGTGGGTGGCCTGACGGTCAACGGCGCGCGCCGGTGGCTGACCTTCGGGTCGTTCACCATGCAACCGTCGGAGCTCGCCAAGGTCGGACTGCTGCTGGTGCTGGCCCAGGTGCTGGGGAGCGACCGGCCGTGGCCGCGACGGCTGGCGAGCGCACTCGGGGTCGCCGCCGTGCCGATCGCGCTGGTCCTCAGCCAGCCCGACTTGTCCACGGCTGCGGTGCTCTGTGCCGTCACCGCCACGATGCTGGTGCTCGGGCGGATCCCGGTCAGGGTGCTCCTGCTGTTCGCGAGCGTCGCGGTGCTGGTGCTGCCATTCGGCGAGCGCCTGATGCACCCCTACCAGCAGGAGCGCCTGAACGCGTTCCTGAGCGGCTCCACCGACGCGAGCGGCCCGGGCTGGGCGATCCTGCAGATGCACATCGCCCTGGCCTGGGGCGGGATGACCGGCGGTGCGACGCATCCGTTGCACCGGCTGGTCTCGCTGTACCTGCCCGAACGCGAGACCGACCTGGCCTTCGCCAGCCTCGTGGAGCAACGAGGCATCATCGCCGGCTCGCTCGCCGTCCTCGCGGTGGCCGTGCTCGTGTGGCGGATGGTCGCCGCGAGCCGCCACGCGCTGACCCGCAACGCCGGGCTCGCCGCGGCCGGCTTCGCCGCACTGGTCAGCATCGAGGTCACGGTCTCGGTGGCCGGCAACCTCGGCCTGATCCCGACCGCCGGCGTGCCGTTCCCATTGCTCAGCTACGGAGGTACGGCGGCCGCCGTGCACATCGCCGCGCTCGGCCTGGTGCTCGGCCTGCGCGCCGACGGCGACACCCACCGCCTCTGGAACCGGCACGGGATGGACACCGTGCGACCACGGCTGGTGCGCACCACCGCTTTCGGTGTGACCGTTGCCCTCCTCGGCATGGTCGGCTTCGCCTGGCGACTGCAGAGCACTCAGGGCCCGAGCTGCGCGCGGCCGCGCTGAACCAGATGATGCGGTGCACCCGCGTGCCCGCCGCCCGCGGGCCGATCACCGACCGGCACGGGAAGCCGCTCGCGGTCGACGTACCGCGCGACCGGGTCGGGACCGTGCCGGCGTTGCTGCCACCCGAGCGACGTGCCCACCCTTGCGGCCCTGACCGCCCGGCCGCGCGGCAGAGCTGCGTCGGCTGCTCGCCGCCCACCGGTCGGCCCTCGACCTCACCGTCGCGTCCCTCCCGCCGGGTGCCGGGCGACGGGTCCGCCAGGCGCGGATGCCCGGGGTCTTCGTCGTCCCGGACACCCGGCGGCGATACCCCCACGGCGGCTCGCTCGGCCCCATCCTCGGGTGGACCGGAGTCGCCACCCCCGTCGAGATGGCACGCTGGCCCGGCCTGCCCCTGGGGGCCACCGTCGGACGCGCCGGGCTCGAGCAGGCCTACGACCCGGTCCTGCGCGGCACCGACGGGCGGCAGTGCGTGTACGTCACGCCCGCGGGGACGCCGGTGGCGCTCGGCCCCTACACGGCGCCCCGCACCGGGAGCACCGTGCGGCTCACCCTCGACCTCGGCCTGCAGCGCAAGCTCACGCAGGAGCTGGCCGCCGTGCTGCGCGGCGTGCCCGGCCAGCCCCGCGGCGACCTCGGCGGGCCGTGGTCCTCGATCCGACCGAACGGCCAGGTGCTGGCCATGGCGAGCCTGCCCGACCTACGACAACCGGGTCTTCGGGCCGCCGGTGCGCGATGAGTGCGCTCGCGCCGGCTGGCGCAGCGCGCCCGGGAGCCCCATGCTCGAGCACGTCGACGCAGGTGGCCGCGCCTCCAGGCTCCACGTTCAAGCTCGTAGTCGCCGCCGCGAGCATGCGGCGCGGGACTGGTGCCGCCGTACCGGCTGCTCCCCGGCGGGCGGCGCCTGGACGCTCGGGCGACCACACCTTCGGCAACTGGATGACCCTTCCTGCGCAGAACCTGCCGCAGGCGATCTCCTGGTCCAACGACGTCTACTTCTACCAGCTCGCCTGGGCACTGGGCCCCGACCGATCATCCGCACGGCGCGCACCCTGGGCGTCGGTCGACCGACCGGGATCGACCTGCCCGGGGAGACCGGCGGTTACCTCGGCACCCCGGCAGTCGGTCGCCCGTGCCGGTGGCACGTGGTACCCCGGCTCCACCGTGATCCTCGGCATCGGCCAGGGCTACCTGACCGTGACCCCGCTGCAGGACGCCCTGTGGACTGCCGGCGTGGCCACCGGCGCCATGGTCAGCCCCCACCTCGCGCTCGCCTACGGCGACGCCCGCGGGCGCTACACGCGGCTGCCCTGGCCCCGGCCGCATCGGCTGGCATACGCCCGCAAGCTCGGGCCGGTGCGCGAGGGGATGGCGCTGGCCGCCACGACGGGCACCGCGAGCATCCTGACCGCGCTGCCGGTGACATCGGGCGCCAAGACCGGCTCGGCGGAAGACCCCTCGGCCCCCAACGGAGCGCCGGACTCGTGGTTCACCGCCGCGGCACCGCTCAAGCACCCCCGGATGGTCGCGACCTCGTTCGTCCGCGGCGGCGGCCACGGGGTGAGCACGTCCGGAGCCGTGGTGCTGCCCGTGATGCAGTACTTCTTCGCGCACGAGCGGCAGATCCTGCAGCACCGGGTCAGAGCACCAGCCGACCCGCTGGCCGCCGACTGTTCCGCCCGCCGAGGACGGTGGTCAGGCCGGCGTCGATGAAGGCGTCCTCGTAGGCCCGCACCACGCCGCTGTCGGCCAGGCAGCGCGCCGCGCCCTCGCGCCACGCACGTCAGGGCCGCTCGGCCATCCGCACCGGGAAGGCGAAGGCTGACTCGACCAGCTTGTCGAAACCGCGCAGCATGCTGGAGCCACCGAAGACCGTGACCCCTTCGGTGAGGATGTCGTCGGCCGCCTGCGGCGGCAGGTCGTCCAGCGCTCCGGCGAGGGCGCGATGATCGCCTCGGCGGTCGGCCGCAGCGCGTCCAGGATCTCCCCGGACTCCAGCGTCATCAGACGCGGCCGGCCGCTGGCCAGGTCGATGCCCTGCACCACGGAGGAGAGTCCCTCCTCGGCGTCCACCCTGCACTTGAGCGCCTCCGCGGTCAGCTCGCCGACGAGCAGCTGGTGCTCGGCGCGCAGGTAACGGTAGAGCGCCAGGGTCATCTCGTCGCCCGCGATGCGTGACGACCGGTGCGATGAGCACCCCGCCGTAGCAGAACGCGGTGATCTCCGACGTACCACCACCGATGTCCAGGACCATGTGCGCGCGTGCCTCCAGCGGGTCCAGCCCGCACCCCACTGCCCCGGCGATCGGCTCCGGCACCAGCTTCGCGCTGTGGATCCCGGCCTCGTCGACCACCTCCAGCAGCGGCGCGCCGCTCCAGGGCGGTGGCCCCGGCGGGCACGCCGATCACCGCCCGCGGGTGCGACCCGCTGCCACCCGGGCGTGACCATCTTCGCCAGCACCCCGACCACGAACGCACGGGCGGCCTCGAGGTCGACGATGACCCCGTCGTGCAGTGGCCGGACGGTGGTGAGCCCGACCGGACAGCGCCCCATCAGCTCGCGTGCCTCGCGGCCGACCAGCACTGGGCGGACACGGCGCGAACGTGCCTCGGAGGTGCGCACCACCATCACCGAGGGTTCGTCCAGCACCACGCCGCGCCGCTGATGGCACACGACCGTGTTGGCGGTGCCGAGATCGATGCCGAAACCGGTCATGTGACGCTCTCCTGCCCCCGAACCGACGTTTGTCACGGTACGCCGTCTCAGCGGCGCGCTCACTGGGCCGTTCGTCCTTGCCTGTGCGGAGAACACGCTCGGCGAGCGCGTCCAGCCGTGCCGACGCCGGGCGGGGGGTGAGGTTGGGGCCTCAGCGCAGCTGCGGTAGCCGCCGGTCGAACCAGTCGTCGAGCGTGGCTGCGTACGTGGCGGTGATGTGGTTGCTGTTGCGGTATACCAGGACGTTGCCGATCACGGCCGGACACTCCGCACCGGGGCAGAACTGGGGCGTGGGGTCGATCCGCCGGACGTGGCGCATCCCGCGGGTGGCGTCCAGCAGGGGTTGCGGTGCTCGGGCGTCGGCCCGGGCGACGGCGCACGCCTCGAGGTCCCCGGCATGGGCAGCCACGCAGTCGTCGGCGTGCTCCATGTGGTGCGGGACGTCACCGACCACGACGACGCGCCGGCTCACCCGCTGCAGCTGCTCGAGCACCGACCGGTAGCCGGCGCGGAGGCGCTCCCGGCTGGCGGCGGGCTCCTGCTTCTCGCCGCCGGCGATCACCGTGTAGTCGGTCAGGCTGCTGACCACCACCATGTCCGGACGGATTCGGCGGATGCGGTCCAGGGCGCGGCTGCGCCAGGTGGCGCACTCGGTGTACTCGCGACGCAGGCCGTCGTTGAAGATGCGTACGTCGGCCGGTGGACATCCGGCCTTCCCGAGCCCGACGAGCCTCCAGTGCCGACGCTCGGCAACCCTGGTCAGCGCGGGTGCCCACTGCATCGCGTGCGAGTCCCCGAACAGGACCACGGTGGTCGGCGCGCGGGTGTCGCCGTACGCACAGGAACCCACGAACGTCTGCGGATGGGTGCGCAGGCAGTCGAAGTACATCTTCCCGCGGTCCTCCCCGGCCGTTTCGGGGGCGGGCCGCACCGCCGACACCGACTTCTGGGTGGAGGCGGACCCGCGCAGGGATTTCGCGCCGGCGATCGCACTGGCCCCGGCGGTGGGCAGCACGGGCGTGGCCCAGCGCAGGACCAGCGCGGGAGCGACGATCAGGGCAGTGCAGAGGAGTCCCAGCCGCACCGCTCGGGCGGGAACGCGCGAGAGCGCGACCGAACGGCGGAACGGCTCCTCGACCAGCCGGTGGGTGAGGATCGTGGGCAGGTACGCGGCAGCGACGACCGCCACCGCCACCGGGACCGAGAGATCACCCCAGCGGGCCTCGGCGAAGACCAGCAGCGGCCAGTGCCAGAGGTACCACGTGTAGGAGACCCGCCCGACGTGACGAACCGGGCGGAGCGTCAACAGTCGCTGCGGCCCCCGCCGTGACGCCGCCGCGCCGCTTCCCGCGGCGATCATCGCCGCCGTCCCCAGCACCGGAACGGCGGCTCGCGCGCCGGGGAAGAGGGTGGTGTCGTCGAAGTCGACGATCGCGTAGAGCACCGCTGCCACGCCGAGCAGCCACAGCCCCGCGCTCGTCCGCCGGGCCGGTGTCCAGCGGGCGGTCGCGACCGCCAGGACTCCGCCAACTCCCAGCTCCCAGGCCCGCGCCAGCGTGGAGAAGTAGGCGAGGCCGGCCTGAGCGTCGGTCACCTCGACGCAGTACCGGAAGGACACCGCGCTGACGACCAGCAGCGCGGCCACCAGCGCCGGCCGGGAGAGACGGCCCCGGCGGCGCCACCAGAACGTCGTTGCCAGCATCAGCGGCGGCCAGACGAGGTAGAACTGCTCCTCGACGGCCAGGGACCAGAGGTGCTGCACCGGGCTGACGGAGGCGCTGACCGCTGCGTAGTCGACCGCGCGGGAGGCCAGCCACCAGTTCACCACGTACAGGCCCGAGGCGACCACGTCGAGATACGTCGAAGCGCGGCGGACCGGGGGCAACCACAGCCAGGCGAGCACCGAGACGGTCACCAGGACGACGGCCAGCGTCGGCAGCAGCCGCTTGGCGCGCCGGGCGTAGAAGCGCAGCAGCGAGACACGGCCGCGCTGCTCCATCTCTCGCAGCAGCAACCCGGTGATGAGGTACCCCGAGATCACGAAGAAGACGTCGACGCCGACGTAGCCGCCGGAGAAGACGCGCACCCCGGCGTGGTAGAGCAGCACCGATACGACGGCGAGCGCGCGCAGCCCCTCTACGTCCGGTCGGAACGTCCAGGCCTGGCCCGACGAGCGCAGGTCGTGCTTCGTGGACAGGAATGCGGTTGCAGCCATGATCTCCGAGACGACGGCGGGACGGTCGCCGTGGACAGGAACGAACCACGCGATTCTGGCACAGTCGCGGCACGCACGCACCGGCGGTCAGGCCGATCCGGTCGGCGCTTCCGACAGTGAGACGCCCGCAGCGCGGGGCGCTGCCCCGGTCGCGCCGAAGCCGCACCGAGCCAGTAAGGAGACTCGTCACCGTGTTGCCTACGCCGGTCGGGCCGGCGTAGTCCGCCAAGGGCCAGAGCGGCGGGCCTGCAATGGGGCTGGACGGCCGAAACGGCGCGCTGGACGAACGCCCCTTCTCGGGCACGGGAAGTCCTCACGCCGCCGCCTTGTCCCTCGAAGTCACGAGACGAGCACACGCCGAAGCCTGTCGCGGGGCAGCACGCCGTCACCTGCTGCCTTTCCGGATGTGCCCCGCCGATGACTCGTCGTAAGGATTCCCGCGCTCGCTGGCCTTCATCAGGGTCAGTCGAGTTTCGTGCTCAGTGCGTTCGGCCCTTCCGGGAGGACCGCCGCAGAAGGGTGGGTCGCCATGCGAAGAGCAATGCGACGTGGGAGCCTCGGGTTCCTTGCCATCGCGGCAGCACTCGCCCTCTCGGGTGCACCGGCTATGGCTGCCGGCCCGGGCGCACCGATGGCGGACACCTGCACTGGCGGGGAGACCCTCACCGGCGACTACGTCAGCCTCCATCTCATGCCGGACTCGGCGGACCTGACGCGCCGAGCCATCGACTGTGCTTGGTCGGCGTGTGCCCCACCCGTGCGCCAGCAGGAGGCGCCAGCGCCTTGACCTGTGGAGACAGGTCCGGTTCACACGTTGAAGCGGAACTCCACGACGTCGCCGTCCTGCATGACGTAGTCCTTGCCCTCCATGCGCACCTTGCCGGCGGCCTTGGCGGTGTCCATCGAGCCCGCGTCCACGAGGTCGTCGTACGAGACGATCTCGGCCTTGATGAAGCCGCGCTGGAAGTCGGTGTGGATCACCCCGGCCGCCTCCGGGGCGGTGGCGCCCTTGGCGATGTCCAGGCACGCGTCTCCTTGGGGCCGGCGGTGAGGTAGGTCTGCAGGCCGAGGGTGTCGAATCCGACGCGCGCGAGCACGTCGAGCCCCGGCTCGTCGATGCCCATCTCGGCGAGCATCTCGCGGGCCTCCTCCTCGTCGTCGAGCTCGACGAGCTCCGCCTCGAACTTCGCGTCGAGGAAGATCGCCTCGCTGGGCGCCACGAGGTCACGCATCCGCTGCTTGAGCACCTCGTCGGCCAGCTCGTCGCAGTCGCAGTTGAAGACGTAGATGTAGGGCTTGGCGGTCAGCAGCGTCAGCTCGCGGACCAGCGCGCGGTCGATATCGGTGGCGATGATCGGCGTGCCCGCCTCGAGCGCCTCCTTGGCCTCCTTCGCGGCGGCGACCACGGGGGCGAGCTCCTTCTTGCCCTTGGCCTCCTTCTCCAGCCGTGGGATCGCCTTCTCCACCGTCTGGAGGTCCGCGAGGATCATCTCCGTCTGGATGGTGGAGATGTCGTTGGCCGGGTTGACCTCCCCCTCGACGTGGGTGACGTCCTCGTCGCGGAACACCCGGGTCACCTGGCAGATCGCCGAGGACTCGCGGATGTGGGAGAGGAACTTGTTGCCCAGCCCCTCGCCCTCGGAGGCGCCGCGGACGATGCCGGCGATGTCGACGAACTCCACCGTGGCCGGCACCACGCGCGCGGAGTCGAAGATCTCCGCCAGCACCTCCAGCCGCGGGTCGGGCACCCCGACGACGCCGACGTTGGGCTCGATGGTCGCGAACGGGTAGTTCGCCGCGAGCACGTCGTTCTTCGTCAGCGCGTTGAAGAGGGTCGACTTTCCTGCGTTGGGGAGACCGACGATTCCGATGGTGAGTGCCACGGGCGGCAATGGTACGTGCGACGGTGGGCGCGAGCCGAATCCGCAGCGCTCCCTAGAGTGAGGTCATGCGCCTCGCGACGTGGAACGTCAACTCCATCCGCTCCCGCATCGACCGCGTCGAGGCGCTTCGTCCAACGCCATGACGTCGACGTGCTCGCGCTGCAGGAGACCAAGTGCTCGCGACGACCAGTGGCCGGTGATGGGCCTGGAGGCCCTCGGTTACGAAGTGGCCACGTTCGGCCACAGCCAGTGGAACGGCGTGGCGATCGTGTCCCGGGTCGGCCTGTCCGACGTACGGCTCGGCTTCGAGGGGATGCCGGAGTACGGCGACCCGCGGGAGGCCGAGGCACGCGCCATCGGCGCCACCTGCGCGGGGGTGCAGGTGTGGTCGCTCTACGTCCCCAACGGCCGAGCGCTCGGCGACCCGCACCTGGCCTACAAGCTCGACTGGCTGGCCGCGCTGCGCACCGCCGCCGCCGGCTGGCTTGCCACCGACCCGCAGGCCCAGATCGCGCTCACCGGCGACTGGAACATCGCACCGCGCGACGAGGACGTCTTCGACATCGCCCGGTTCGCGCAGCAGCACGCACGTGTCTGCGCCGGAGCGCGCCGCGTTCCAGGCGGTGGTCGAGGCGGGGTTCGCCGACCTGGTCCGCCCGCACGCCCCGGGCCCGGACGTCTACACCTACTGGGACTACTACCGGCAGCGTTTCGAGCGCAACCGCGGCATGCGCATCGACTTCGTCCTCGGTTCCCCGCTGCTGGCCGCCCGGGTGAGCGGCGCGTGCATCGACCGCGAGGAGCGTGCCGGCAAGAGCGCGAGCGACCACGCCCCGGTGATCGTCGACCTGGCCGACTGACCACCGCCGTGCCTGACCGGTTCTGTCGGCGGCTCGCGGCATGTGCGGCCATGGATCTTGGTACGACGGTCTCCCTGCTCCTGATGCTCGCGGTCGGCGCTGCGCTCGGCAGCCTCGTGACCGTACTGTGGACGCGCGCTCGGACGCAGACCCAGGACGCCCGGGCACAGCGGCTGGAGCTGGAGGCACGCGCCGGGGAGCATGCGGTGGTGAAGGAGAGTCTCGACCGGCTGCACGACCAGATGCGCGACCTCGAGCAGCACCGCATCTCCTGGCAGAGCCAGCTGCGCCAGCAGGTGGAGGACGTCCGGCACTCCACCGAGTCCCTGCGCCGGGAGACCCTCGCGCTCGTCGACCGCCCTGCGCAAGCCGCAGGTGCGCGGCCGCTGGGGCGAGCTGCACCTGCGCCGCGCCGTCGAGCTGGCCGGGCTGGTCTCCCGCTGCGACTTCGCCGAGCAGGTCTCCGCGCGCACGGACGACGGCACCGCTTCGCCCCGACCTGGTGGTCAACCTGGCCGGCGGCAAGCACGTGGTCGTGGACGCCAAGGTGCCGCTGGACGCGTTCCTCGACGCGACGGCGGCCGGCGACGACGAGGAACGTGACGCCCACCTGGCGCGGCACGCCCGCCAGCTGCGTCAGCACGTCGACGTCCTGGCCGGCAAGTCCTACTGGCGCGCGCTGCCCTGCGACGCCGGAGTTCGTGGTGCTGTTCGTGCCCGGCGAGTCCTTCCTGTCCGCGGCGCTGGAGGCGGAGCCCGGCCTGCTGGAGTACGCCGCCGGGCGCAAGGTCGTGCTCGCGACGCCCACGACGCTGATCGCCCTGCTGCGCACGGTCGCCTACGCGTGGACCCAGGAGACGCTCGCAGGACAAGGCCCGCGACATCCACGAGCTCGGCCGGGAGCTGCACGAGCGGCTGGCCACGATGGGCGGCCACCTCGACAAGCTCGGCCGGTCACTCACGACGGCGGTCGCCGCCTACAACAAGGCGGTCGGCTCCTTGGAGACCCGGGTACTGGTCTCGGCACGCCGGTTCGGCGACCTGGCGGAGGTCGACGCCGCCCTCGTGTCCCCCGAGGTGGTGACCGACGTCCCTCGACAGCTCAGCGCGGCCGAACTGCTGGAGGCCGTGACCCCTGAGCGTGACGAGCCCGCGCCGGCAGCCCCTGCCCGCGGGCCGCAGGCAGCCCCCGACCGGCACACCGCGTGAGCCCGGTCACGCGTTTCCTGTCCGATTTGCGAGGTCCTCCCTAGACTGCGGCCGGCGGTCCGTGGAGGGCGGACCGCACAAATCGGGAAGGGACCTCACCGCATGCACGTGCACGCACGCAGCTGTGCGCCGAACACCGACGACTCCCCGCGCCGGCACCGCGCGCGCCGGGTCGCCGCCGGCTCGACCGCGGCCATGCTCGCCGTCGGACTCGGGCTCGCGACCGCTCCGGCAGCCAACGCAACCACCACGAACAGCACCGAGAACGAGTCGCACGCCGCGGCCCGCTTCCTCTCCGGCACCATCGGCGGCACCGACCTCGACACCGTGGTGGCCGTCAAGGGTGTCAGGGCGGACAACAAGGGCTCCAAGGACCCGGTCACCGCCACGAACGACCTCGACATCACCGCCCTGAGCGCGATCCCCCTCAAGGTCCCCGGTGGCCTCACCGTCCCGCTGGGCGACGTGGTGAAGCTCGGCGCGGTCAACCAGTACGCGCAGGCCGCCGACAAGGGCGTCTCCCGCGCCGCGGCCGGCGCCGTCAGCGACGCGGGCATCATCGACACCACGGGAGGCAGCGCGTTCCCTGCGGACGCCACCCTCTCCCTGACCCCACTGCTCCAGGCGCCACTGACCTCGGTCGTCGACGACGTGACCGTGCAGTTGCAGGCCATCACCGGGGTGGCCGCGGCGGACGCCTCCGCCAAGTCCGCGCCGGCGAAGCGCTGCGCGGACATCACGGACCCGAAGAACTGCCGCGACTACCAGATCGCCGGTGGCCGACTGAACCTCTCGGCTCCCGCGCTCGGCACCCTGGTGACCGCGCTCAACGGCGCGACCACCCAGCTCGACACCGCCGTCAACGGGCTCACCGGCAGCAACGGGGCGCTCACCACCGCGCTCGGCGACGGCCAGGACGCGCTCCTGAGCTCGAGTGCCCTGTCCACGCTGCTTGCGCCGCTCCACCTCCAGGCAAGCGACTTCACCGGTGGGACCGGGCTCACGGTGTCGGTCAACAGCGATCTGACCGGCGCGCTCGACGGCATCCTCGCCAGCAAGCTGAGCGACGGCGTGGTGACCATCGACCTCAAGGCCGGCACGATCACCGTCGACCTCGACAAGCTGATGCGCGCCAGCACGGGCACGGGCCTCGGCGACCTGGCCCCGAACACCGAGATCCTGTCCAGCAAGGTGCTCTCCGACGTCTCGAAGCGCGTCGGCGTGCTCCTCGGCTCGCTGGCGGACTCGGTCAACACCGAGCTGACCTCCGCCCTCGGCGCGGTCCAGGTGAGCATCGGGGGATCGCTGTGCGCCATCGGCACGGGCCCTGACTGCTCCAACGCCGTCGCGGGCACCGGCCTCATCGTCAACGTCAGCGGCACGCTCGCCTCGTTGCTGAACAACCAGGCCACGGCCAAGGTGACGTTCAAGTCGGTCACCGGCAGCCAGGACGTCGACGCGAGCCCGCTGCTGACCCCGCTGTCCGCGCTCTCGCACCGGTCCTCAGCCCGACGGGCACCGGCGCCCTGGGCACGGCCACCACCGCCGTCACCGGCGCCGTGGCCACCCTGGTCGACCAGCTCAGCCAGGTCTTCACGGCACTCCACGGCCTCGCCTCGCTGAAGGCGAACGTGCAGGAGGCGGGCAGCACGTCGGGTTCCTACCGTGAGGTCGCCCTGCGCGTCGCGCTCGGCACTGCGGCGGGCGGCACCGGACTGGCTACCGTGGACGTCGGCAAGGCGGAGGTCGGCCCCAACGTCCTCGGCACCGCGGTGGTCGCCACCCCGACGACCGGGTCACCGACGACCACCACGACCACGTCGACCACGCTGCCGAACACCGGCGCCGACACCCAGTCGGGCGTCCTCGCCGCCGGCGGGCTGCTCCTGGTCGCCGCCGGTTCCCTGCTCATGCGGGGGCGTCGCCGCACCAGCTGAGCTGCGTGAACATGTGAAGAAGCCGTCGGCGCGTCGTACCGCGCCGGCGGCTTCTGTCGTGCCACGGTGAGGCGGTGAGCAGCCGGCGCACGCTGTGGACGCAGGGGCGGCATCGCGGCCGCCTCGTGGTGGTGCTCGCCGTGGTGTTCCTCGCCGTTGCGGCGGCCGGCGACCTGGCCTGGCACCAGCACCTGTCCGCGGTGTTCGACGCGGCGTTCGTGCTGGCCTGCGTGACCGCCGCCCTCGCCGTGCGCCCGCGCGACTTCTTCGTCACCGGGGTGCAGCCGCCGCTGCTCATGCTCGCCACCGTGCTCGTCGCTCGCAGTCGCCGACCGTCGCCTGGTGGCCGACCCAGGGGACGGGCTGGTGCAGGCAGTCGTCTCCGGGCTGGCTCATCGGGCGGGCTCTCTGGTCGCCGGCTACCTGTTGACGCTCGCCGTGCTCGCCCTCCGCCAGGTCGCCCTGCGTCACCACGGCGTGCTGCGCGGTTCGCCGCCGGCACGCCGCTCCCCCGGCCTGCCCCCGGCACCCGGCCGCTGAGCCCGCTCCCCGGTCCCTCGGTCGGCCCGGTTCGAGGCTCGCCAAGCGCGACGATTCGTGGCACGTTGACCATGCGGGGTTGCACACCGCAAGCGTCGAGGGAGGCTCACATGGCCGAGACCACGTCCGCCCGCACGAGCGGGATCTTCCGCCGCAAACCGATCGGGGACGGCAGCCAGGACGCCGGTCTCGAGCGGAGCATCGGCCTGTGGCAGCTCACCGCGATCGGTCTCGGCGCGATCATCGGCGCCGGCATCTTCGCGCTGGCCGGCCCGGTGGCGCGGGACTACGCCGGTCCCGGGGTGTCGGTGTCCTTCATCATCGCCGGGGTCGCGAGCGCCTGTGCGGCGCTGTCGTACGCGGAGTTCGGCGGCCTCATCCCCCAGGCCGGCTCGGCCTACACCTACGGATACGCGGTGCTCGGGGAGGTCGTCGGCTGGTTCATCGGCTGGGACCTGCTGCTGGAGTACACCGCGATCGTGGCGGTGGTCGCGATCGGCGTCTCGCAGTACATCACCTTCCTGGTGCAGGCCTTCGGTGTCACCCTGCCGCGCGTGGATGCTCGGCGCGCCCGGCACCGGCGACGGCCACCGGGTCGACCTGTTCGCGATCGTGCTCTGTCTCGGTGTCGCCTGGCTGCTGAACCGGGGCATCAAGAGCAGTGCCCGCGTCGAGACCTGGTTGGTGTTCGTGAAGATCGCCATCGTGCTCGCGGTGATCGTGGTCGGCGCGTTCTACGTGACCTCGGACAACCTCACGCCGTACTTCCCGTTCGGGCTCGGCGGTGCGGCGACCGGCGCGGCGACCGTGTTCTTCGCCGTGTTCGGGTACGACGCGATGAGCACCGCCGCGGAGGAGTCCAAGGAGGCCGAACGAAACCTGCCCAAGGCGATCGTGCTGTCCCTGGCGATCGCGATGGTGCTCTACCTGCTCGCGGCCACGGTGCTCACCGGCATGGTGAAGTACAGCGCCCTGTCGAAGACCGCGGCGTTCAGCGAGGCATTCTCCGTCGTCGGGATGCCGCAGTTCGCGAAGGTGGTCGCCTTCGGCGCCATCGTCGGCATCATCACCGTGCTGTTCTCCTTCACCCTCGGCGCCTCCCGGGTGTGGTACGCGATCAGCCGCGACGGTCTGCTGCCCGCCTGGTTCGCCAAGACCAACAAGAACCACTCTCCGTACCGTCCGGTGTGGCTCGTGGGGATCATCTCCGCGGGCATCGCGGGCTTCGTGTCGATCACCACGGCCGCGGAGCTGACCAACATCGGCATCCTGCTGGCCTTTGTGGTTGTGTCGGCGGCCGTGATCGTGCTGCGCTACCGCTCCCCGCACCTGCCACGCACGTTCAAGGCACCGTTCATGCCGGTGACACCGCTGCTGGGCATCGCGTTCTCGCTGTGGCTGGTCAGCAAGCTGCAATGGGAGACCTGGGTGCGCTTCGCCGCCTGGTTCGTGATCGGGATGGTGGTCTACGCCTTCTACGGCTACCGCAACAGCCGGCTGGGCCGCGGCGAGGCGATCGACGCCGACCCGGAGCAGGAGCTTCGCTGAGGCGTGAGGGTGCCGCGGAACCGGCGCTTCCGTCCGGGCGGCTCCGCTCCGGGAGGCGACAGCTCCGCGGCATCCCCGGTCAAGACCGGCACGCGAAGCCGGAGGCGGTCAGGCGCCGGCGCGTTCGGCGGCGCGCAGGTCGCGCCGCAGCTCCGGCGGGAGCGCGAAGATCAGCGACTCCTCGGCGGTGTGCACCGACCTCGCACCGGGGAACCCCCGCTCGGCGAGGTAGGTCAGCACGCCGTCCACCAGGTCGTCGGGCACCGAGGCTCCGGAGGTCACGCTGACGTTGCGCACCCCGTCGAGCCAGGAGTCGTCGATCTCGCCGGCGTCGTCGACGCGGTGCGCGGCCTTGGCGCCGGCCTCGAGGGCCACCTCGACGAGCCGGACGGAGTTCGAGGAGTTCCCCGACCCGACCACGATCACCAGGTCCGCGTCACGGGAGATCTCCTTGATCGCCGTCTGGCGGTTCTGGGTGGCGTAGCAGATGTCGTCCGACGGCGGGTCCAGCAGCTGCGGGAACCGGTCGCGGATGGCATCGACGATGGTGAGGGTCTCGTCGACGGACAGCGTGGTCTGCGACAGCCAGGACACCTTCGCCGGGTCGCGCACCTCGACCCGCGCGACGTCCTCGGGCGTCTGGACGAGGTGGATGCGGCCGGGGGCCTCCCCGGAGGTGCCCTCGACCTCCTCGTGGCCGGCGTGGCCGATGAGCAGGATGTCGTAGTCCTCGTGGGCGAAGCGCCGCGCCTCGTGGTGCACCTTGGTGACCAGCGGGCAGGTGGCGTCGATCGTCTTCAGGCGCCGCTCCTCGGCCTGGGTGTGCACCGTCGGGGACACCCCGTGCGCGGAGAAGACGACGGTCGACCCCTCGGGCACCTCGTCGATCTCCTCGACGAAGATCGCGCCGCGCTTCTCCAGGTCCGACACCACGTGCTTGTTGTGCACGATCTGCTTGCGCACGTACACGGGGGCGCCGTACAGGTCCAGCGCCTTCTCGACCGTGATCACGGCCCGGTCCACCCCCGCGCAGTAGCCGCGCGGTGCTGCGAGCAGCACGCGGCGGCTCTCCGCCTCGCCGGCGGACAGGACGGGAGGCATCCCCAGGTCCGAGGTGCTCATGACCCCCATGGTAGGTGCAGTGACCTAGGGTGCGTCCCGTGGCACTCGACACCTCCCCCGAGCACCCGGCCCCCGTCCGGCAGATCGCCAACCTGATCTCCGGGTGGATCGACCGGCTCGGCGTCGTCTGGGTCGAGGGCCAGGTCGCTCAGCTCAGCCGCCGTCAGGGGATGAACACCGTCTTCCTCACCCTCCGCGACCCGGTCGCGGACGTGTCCGTGTCCGTCACCTGCAGCCGCCAGCTCTTCGACTCCCTCAACCCGCCGCTGGTCGAGGGAGCCAGCGTGGTGGTGCACGCCAGACCGTCGTACTACCCCAACCGCGGCACACTCTCCCTGCGCGCGGACGACATCCGCATGATCGGCCTCGGCGAGCTGCTCGCCCGCCTGGAACGACGGCGTCAGCTCCTGGCCGCCGAGGGCCTCTTCGCCCGCGAGCGCAAGCGGCCGCTGCCGTTCCTGCCCGGGCTCGTCGGCCTGATCACCGGCCGCGACTCCGCCGCGGAACGCGACGTGCTGGAGAACGCGCGCCGGCGGTGGCCAGCCGTCCGCTTCCGAGTGCTCAACACCGCGGTGCAGGGACCCTCCGCCGCCGGTGAGGTGATCGACGCGCTGCAGACGCTCGACCGCGACCCCGCCGTGGAGGTGGTCGTGATCGCCCGTGGCGGGGGCTCGGTGGAGGACCTGCTCCCGTTCTCCGACGAGGGCCTGATCCGGACGGTGTTCGCCGCCCGCACCCCCGTCGTGTCGGCAATCGGGCACGAGCCGGACACCCCGTTGCTGGACCTGGTGGCCGACGTACGCGCCTCCACCCCGACCGACGCCGCCAAGCTGGTGGTGCCCGACGTGGCCGAGGAGGCAGACCGGATCGCCCACCTGCGCGACCGCGGCCGGCGGGTGCTCGACGCCTGGCTGGCTCGCGAGCTGCACCAGCTCCAGGCGCTGCGCGCGCGGCCCTCCCTGGCCGATCCGCGAGGCGGTCTCGACGCCCGCAGCCGCGAGGTCGACGAGCTGCGCGACCGGGCCCGCCGATGCCTCGGCCACCAGCTCGACCGCGCGGGCACGGACCTCACCCACCAGCTCGCCCGGGTGCGCGGGATGTCGCCGCTGGCCACCCTCAAACGCGGCTATGCGGTCGTGCAGGACGCCGACGGGCACGTGGTCACCGGGGTCGAGCAGGTCGCGACCGGCGACCACCTCGCGGTCCGGGTGTACGACGGGCGGTTCGACGTCGAGGTTCACGGCACCGAGCCGGCAGCGCCCCGCGACGGCGGAGCCGCACAGCACGCCGACGCCTCGGCGGCAGAAGAGAAGGAGAACGCGTGAGCGAGCAGGAGCGACCGAGCTACGAGGAGGCCCGCGAGGAGCTGATCGAGGTGGTCCGCGCCCTGGAGTCGGGCGGCACGACCTCGAGGAGTCCCTGGCCCTCTGGGAGCGCGGCGAGCACCTGGCTCGCGTGTGCCAGGACTGGCTCGAGGGCGCCCGCAAGCGCCTGGACGCCGTGGTCGCCGAGGAGGACGGGCAGCTGGACTGAGCGCACCGGCGCCGGGTCAGCGCAGCGACCGCACGTAGCGCGCCAACGTCGCGCGGGGCACCTCGTGGCCGACGACCAGCGTGGTGGCCCCGCCCGTACGCCGCACCAGGGCGAGGTCTCCTCCGCTGTCGGTGTAGCTCTGCCAGCGGTCGCCGTCGACGCTCACCGAGGCGCCGCGTCGGGCGCGCCTTGTCGACGTACTCGGCCACCATGCTGCCCGACCGGCCGCTGCCCCTGCTCGAGGCCGACGTAGTGGCCGTCCGCGGTCAGGCAGCCGAGGTGCCAGTGCTCGCGGCCGGCCGTCGGTGAACCGCACGGTGGTCGCCTCCCAGCCCTTGGGGAGCGAAGCAGGTGCCAGCAGGTCGAAGCGTGCCTGCTTCGCGGCGTACTTGGCGGGGGTCACGTAGTCCACCGGCTGCACCGGGTCCGGGTGGCCGGGCCGGTTCAGCGCCTGCAGCCCCGCCACCCCGGCGATCACCGCCACCAGCACGATCAGGGCTCCGATCATGCCCGCCACCGACCGCTGGTACCTGCCTGCCTGCTCGCTCACGTCCCCATGATCGCAAGGCGGCCCCAACCCGGCGGGCCTCGGGTGACCCGTGGAAGCGCGCATGGTGCCCCTCCAGGCGCGCATGGTGAGCGCTCGGCCCGCCAGGAAGCGCGGCTCAACACTCCAGGAGACGCGCCTCAACACTGCAGGAGACGCGCCACAACGGGGCGAGAAGCGCGCTTCCACGTCAGCTGCGCAGGGCGGGCAGCAGCTCCTTCTCGGCGAAGGAGAGGAAATCCTCCTGCCGCTCGTCGCCGATCTGCACCACGGCGACGTCGGTGAAGCCGGCCTGCTCGTACGTGCGTACGGCGTCCACGATCGCCTCGACGTCCGGGCCGCACGGGATGGAGCCGGCCACGTCCTCGGCGCGCACGAACTGGGTCGCACCGGCGAACGCGGTCGGACCGGGCAGCTCGGAGTTCACCTTCCAGCCACCACCGAACCAGCGGAACTGCGCGTGCGCCCGCTCGACCGCGCGGTCCCGGTCGGGATCCCAGCTGATCGGCAGCTGGCCGATCTTGCGGGACCCACCGCCCCCGGCAGCGCGGTCCCAGTTCTCCACGAGCGAGGCCTCGGGTTGCACCGCGATCATGTGGTCGGCGCGGGGCGCGAACCGCTGGATGGACTGCTCTCCGGACACCGCGACGCCGAGGCGCACCGGCTCCTCGGGCAGGTCCCACAGTTTGGCGGAGTCGACCCGATAGTGCTCGCCGGCGAAGTTGACGTAGCCCCCGTCGAGGAGGCCGCGGATGACGGTCAGCGCCTCATCGAGCATCTCGTGCCGCACGTTCGCCGGCGGCCAGCCGCGGCCGACCACGTGCTCGTTGAGGTTCTCCCCGGCGCCGAGGCCGAGGGTGAAGCGGTTGTCGCTGAGCAGGCCCACCGTCGCCGCCTTCTGCGCCACCACCGCGGGGTGGTAGCGCAGCAGCGGGCAGGTCACGTAGGTCATCAGCTCGACGCGCTCCGTGACCTGCGCGACCGCGCCGAGGACGCTCCAGGCGTACGGTGCGTGGCCCTGCTCCTCCAGCCAGGGAAAGAAGTGGTCGCTGGACACCTCGAAGTCGAATCCGGCCTCCTCCGCGGCGACGGCGTAGCGCACCAGCTCGCGGGGGCCGGACTGCTCGGTCATCAATGTGTAGCCGTACCTCGGCATGGACGCTCCTCCCGGTCGTGAGGACGTCTGGTACCCGTGCGCGCCGCGACGATGCCGGGCGACGGGCGGCCGGAACAGGTCGCGGGCACGCCCGTGCGGTATCCCGCCGGACGCGCCCGCGAACGCGCAGTCAGCTGAGCCGCAGCGCGGTCAGCCTCGAACGCGAGGCCGGGACAGGTCCGACATGATGTAGTCGATCATCAGCGCGACGAGCGACGCTGCGGACAGGCTCAGCAGTGCGGCCCTGGGCTTTCTTCCCATGGTGCTCCTCCTCGAGGATCTCCTGGGGTGGCCTTCCCACCCTCACGGAGTGCTCCCGTGCCCGGGATCACGGGTCCTAAACAGGGGTACCGCCCGCGAGCCCGAGTGGGCGATCGATGCTGCCGACGAGTAACTTCGGCGGTGGTCCGGTACGTCTCCGGCGGCGGACCGTATGACAGGCACGACGAGGGGTAGAGGGGCAGCATGGTGGCAAGCGAGACCGAGTACGTCGACCGCGCATCCTGGCGCGTCGACGACTCGCAGGCCCCGCACCGCGTGCTGGTCCTCTCCGCCGACATGGGCGGCGGCCACAACGCGACCGCCGGCGCGCTGGAGGAGGCAGTGGCGCGGCTGTGGCCGAAGGCCGAGGTGCGCCGGCTCGACTCCCTCGACGTCATGGGGCCGGGCATCGGGCCGCTGTTCCGCAGCATCTACGTCGGCAACGTGGAGAGCACCCCGTGGCTCTACGAGTTCTTCTACTCCAGCCTCTGGCGCCGGCGCTGGTTCGCCCGGGCCTCGAAGCGCTTCACGGGCAGCTGGTGCGGCCGGATGCTGATGCGGCACGTGGACGCCTTCGACCCGACGATCATCGTCTCGACGTACCCGCTCGGCACCTCCGGCCTGGAGTGGCTGCGCCGCCACCGCGGCCTCAGCGTGCCGGTGGGCGCGTGGGTCTCGGACTTCGCCCCGCACCCGTTCTGGGTCTACGCCGACATCGACGCGAACTTCGTCATGCACGACGTGGCCGTGCCGGTGGCGCGGGCCGCGGAGCCGACCGCGGCCGTGGAGGTCTGCGCTCCCCCGGTCGTCTCCCGGTTCCGTCCCGGGAGCGCGCCGGAGGCCCGTGCGCGCCTGGGCCTGCGCCCGGACGCGCTCGTGGTGCTGCTGTCCTCGGGGTCCTACGCGTTCGGGGACGTCGCCAGCACCGTCCGGGCGCTGGTGGCCGCCGGTCCCGAGGTGCAGGTGGTAGCAGCCTGCGGGAAGAACGCCGCCGTCAAGCGCGCGCTGGACCAGATGGGCCTGCCACAGAGCAGCCTGGTCGCCTTCGGCTGGACCGACGACATGCCCAGCCTCGTGCAGGCCTCCGACGTGGTGCTCACCAACGCCGGCGGGGCCACCGCACTGGAGGCACTGGCGTGCGGGGTCCCCGTGGTCACGGCCTGCCCGATCGCGGCCCACGGCCAGGCGAACGCCGACCTGATGACGGCGGCGGGTCTCACCGAGCTGTGCGCGGACCACGAGCGGTTGACCGCGTTCGTCCGGGCGGCGGTGCGGGACCGCACCGTGCTGGACCCGCTGCGCCGCCGCATCCGGCAGCACAACGAGAGCCACGACCTCGAGGGCGGCCTGCGCCGCCTGGCGTCCGTCGGGACCGACGACCGGCCCGGGCCGCACCGGCCCTGGCGGGTGCGCTCCGCGGACGCCTTCTTCGGTCAGATCGAGACCGACGAGGTCCCCCAGGAGCTCGGCGCCGTGCTGGCGCTCGGCCGTCGGGCCGGGGCGTCGCTCACCGTCGAGGAGCTGCGTCGGGCCTTGGCCCCCCGGATCCCGGGCCTGCCACCGGCCCGGCGCGAGCTGGTGCGCGGCCGGCGGCTCGGCTGGCGGCTGCACGGTGGTGCCGACGTCGACCTGCACGTCCGGGAGCACACCGTCGAGCCGGGCGCCGCCGAGGACGCCGTCTGGGACGCCGTCGGCGACTTCTGGTCGCGCCGGCTGGTCGAAGGCCGGCCCTCCTGGGAGATCCTGCTCGTGCGCGGGCGCGCACACGGTCCCGACCTGTTCGCGGTGAAGATGCACCACTGCCAGGCCGACGGCATCTCCGCGCTCGGGCTGCTGGACCGGCTGCTCGACCCCGAGCCCGGGGACCGCCTCGTGGAGCGACGCTCGGTCCGCTCCGGGGTCACCACGCGGATGCGGGCCCGGTACCCGCTCCTGGTGGCCCGCGGCCTGCTCGCGCTGGCCGGCCGGGGCCTTGCGCCGGCGCACCGGCTCAACGGCTCCGCCGGGCACCACGACCGTGACTTCGTCGGGGTCCCGCTGCCCTGGACCGAGGTGCGCCGTCTCGCCGGCGAGCACGACGTCCGCCCGCACGAGCTCGTGATCGGCCTCGTCGCCGACGCGCTCGACCGGCTGCTGCGCCCGGCCGGGCTGCTCTCCGCGGGACGGTCGGGCACCCGCCCGCTGCGCGCGATGGTGCCGGTGGCGATGCGCCCGCCGCGGTTGGACCGCGTCGCCTTCAACTGGACCGGGTCGCTGGCCGTCGACCTGCCCACCGGCCCGATGCCCTTCGCCGAGCGTGCCCGCGTGGTCCGCGAGGAGCTGCGCCGCCGCGCGGCCCGGGGGGAGGCGCCGGCCGCGTCGACCGTGATGGCGCTTGCCGGGCGGCTGCCCGCGGCCGTCCACCGGCGGGTGGCGCGCAGCGTCTACACCAGCCGGTTCTTCAACACCGTGGTCAGCTACATGCCGGCCGCACGCGGGACGCGCAGCCTGGGCGGCGTGCCGGTCGAGGCGGTCTACCCCGTGCTGCCGCTGGCGCCGCGGGTGCCGCTCACCATCGGCGTGGTGGTCTCCGGCGGCGTGGTCGGCACCGGCATCCTGCTCGACCGGACGCTCGGGCTGTCGCGCGAGGCGGTGGAGGAGGCGCTCCGCACGGCCTTCACCGAGGCGGGCGGGCGGCTGCCGGAGGAGGCGGCCGAGGAGCCCCGGGTGGTGGGCGGGGTGCAGTGATCCCTGGTTTCCTGGTCGCCGTTCCCGCGGCCCTGCTCGCCGCGGCGGCGTTCGGCGGTGCCGGGGTGCTGCAGCACCGGGCGACGCATCAAGCGCCGGAACGACCTGCGCTGAGCCCGCTGCTGCTGCTGGACCTGGTCAAGCTCAACTCGTTCCGCACCGGCGTCGTGCTCGGTGCCCTCGGCTTCTGCCTTCAGGTGATCGCCCTGCGGTTCGGCCCGCTGGGGCTGGTCCAGCCACTGCTGGTCACCGGGGTGCTGTTCTACCTGGCCTTCGGCGCGGCGTTCGCCCACCGCCACGTCGACCGCGGCCTGGTCGCGGGCACGCTGATGGCGATCGCCGGGCTCACCGCCTTCCTCGTGGTCAGCCGTCCGGTTCCCGGCCACGGCGAGTTCGGCTCCGCCGCCGCGCTCCCGCTGGGCCTGGGGCTGATCGGCGTGGTGGTGGCGTGCCTGCTGGTCGCCACCCGCGTTCCGCAGGAGGTGCGTTCGCTGCCGCTGGCGGTGGCCACCGCGGTGTTCTACGGGGTGACCGCCGGGCTGGTGCGCAGCCTCGCCGAGGGCGGCTACGGCTGGCAGATGCTGCACCACTGGGAGCTCTACGCGTTGGTGGTGGTCGGCCCGGTCGGGTTCCTTCTGAACCAGAACGCCTTCCAGCAGGGCACGGTCGGTTCGGTGGCCCTGGGGACGATCACGGTCGGTGACCCGCTGGTGGCCATCGGCATCGGCGTGGCCTGGTTCGGCGAGTCCATCTCGACCGAACCCTGGCACCTGTTCGGGGAGTTCCTGGGTCTGGCGGTCATGGTCGGCGGTGTCTTCCTGCTGGCCTTCCGCGCCCAGCGGCTGACCGAGCGCCTGGAGGCGGAGCGCCTTGCGGCGCTGCACCCTCGCAGGGTCGCTCCATGACCGCGCTCCGCGGCGCCTCGGTGCTGCTGACCGGCGCCTCCTCCGGCATCGGGTACGCCGCCGCGCTGGCCCTCGCGGCACGCGGGGCGCGGCTGACCGTGACCGGGCGGGACCAGGAGCGGCTGGCCCGGCTCGCCACCGAGGTCGGCGGCCGGGCGCTGCCCGCGGACCTGGCCGACCCCGCCGCCACGGCACGGCTGGCCGAGCAGGTGCTCGACCACGGCGTCCCGGACGTCGTCGTGCACAACGCCGGCATCGGACACGTGGCCGCGGCGCAGGCCACCGACGACGAGACCTTCGACCGGCTCGTGCGGGTGAACGTGTCCTCGGCGGTACAGCTCACCCAGGCCGTGCTGCCGGGCATGCGCGCGCGGGGCCGCGGACACCTGGTGTTCGTCACCTCGATCGCCGCACACCTCGGCGTGCCCGAGGAGTCGGCTTACGCGGCCACCAAGGCGGCCCAGTCCGCCTACGCCGCCAGCCTGCGCAGCGAGCTGGCACCCGCGGGCATCACCGTCTCCACGCTCGCACCGGGGATCGTGGACACGCAGTTCTTCGCCCGCCGCGGCACGCCGTACCAGCGCCGGTTCCCGCGCCCGCTGCCCGCCGCCCGGGTCGCCGAGCGGCTCGTCGCGTGCGTGGAGCACGACCGCGCCGAGGTCGTCGTCCCGACATGGCTGCGGCTCCCCATCGCGCTGCGGTCCGTGGCGCCGAACCTCTACGCGCGGATGGAGAGCCGCTGGGGCTGACCCGGTGGGGCCAGCCCCTCCTGCACCGGTCGCTCAGCTGCCGACTGCCGCCCGGAGCGACTCCTTCAGGGACTTCGTCGTGGCCAGCACCGCGGTCGGCTCGTAGCCGCAGTGCGCCATGCAGTTGCCGCAACGCGGGTCCTTGCCGCGGCCGTAGGCGTCCCAGTCGGTGGTCTCCACCAGCTCCTGGTAGGTCGACACGTAGCCGTCCGACATCAGGTAGCACGGCTTCTGCCACCCGAACAGCGAGTAGCTCGGGATGCCCCACGCCGTGCAGCCGAAGTCCACCTTGCCCTCGAGGAAGTCGAGGAACAGCGGGGAGTGGTCCAGGCGCCACTTCTTGCGGTTGCCACCGGCGAACGCCTTGCTGAACAGCTCGCGGGTCTCGGTGACGCCGGGGAAGTGGTCCTGGTCCGGAGCCTTCTCATAGGCGTAGGCCGGCGAGATCTGCATGCCGTCGACCTCGAGCTCGTCGTTGCAGAAGTTCAGCACGTCGATGAGGTTCTGCGGCGTGTCGTTGCTGAAGAACGTGGAGTTGGTGTTGACCCGGAACCCCTTCTCCTTCAGGAACTTGATCGCCTCGACCGCCTCGTCGAAGACGCCCTCCTGGCAGACCGACTCGTCGTGGCGCTCCTTCAGGCCGTCCAGGTGGATGACGAAGGAGAAGTACGGCGAGGGCTTGAAGTCGAACTTGTCCCACCACTTGCGGATCAGCATCGCGTTGGAGCAGAGGTAGACGAACTTCTTGCGCTTGACCAGCTCGTTGACGAGCTTGTCGATCTCCGGGTGCATCAGCGGCTCACCGCCGGCGATGGAGACCATCGGCGCACCGCACTCCTCCATGGCGTCGAGCGCCTGCTGCACCGGCATCCGGCGGCGCAGCTCGTCGGCCGGATGCTGGATCTTCCCGCAACCCGCGCACTGCAGGTTGCAGGCGAACAGCGGCTCGAGCTCGACGATCAGCGGGAACTTATCCCGCCTCTTCAGCTTCTGCTTCATCAGGTAGGCCCCCATGGCGAGGGACTGACGTACGGGCATGCTCATGCGGTGCGTACCTCCTTGGGTAGCGTGAATTTCACGTTCTCGGTGACCACCTCGCGGTTGCGGCTGTGGACCCGGCCCAGCCCCGCCAGCGCGTCGACCACCTGGTCGACGAGCGCCTGCGGAGCGGATGCCCCCGCGGTGATACCTACCGTCTTGGCCCCCACCAGCCAGGCGAGGTCTACCTCGTGGACGTCGTCCACGAGGTAGGCCGGCGTGCCGAGACGCGTGGACGTCTCGACCAGCCGCTGGCTGTTGGAGGAGTTCTGCGACCCGATGACCAGCACCACGTCGGAGTCGACCGCCACCGCGCTGAGCGCGTCCTGACGGTTGGTCGTGGCGTAGCAGATGTCGTCGGTCGGTGGTGCCTGCAGCTTCGGGAACCGCGCCCGCAGCGCCTCGACGACGCCCTCCACCTCATGGGCGGACAGCGTGGTCTGCACCAGGTAGGAGACCCGCTCGGGGTCCTCCACCTCGAGGCTCGCCACGTCGTCGGCGGTCTCCACGAGCACGGTGCGGTCGGGCCGCTCCCCCATCGTGCCCTCGGTCTCCTCGTGCCCGGCGTGGCCGATGAAGACGATCGTGTCCCCGCGGTCCCCGAACCGGCGCACCTCGGTGTGCACCTTGCTGACCAGCGGGCAGGTGGCGTCGATGATGTCCAGGCCGCGGGTGCGGCCGTTCTCCCACACCATCGGGGCCACCCCGTGCGCGGAGAACACCACGGTCGCGCCTTCCGGCACCTCGTCGAGCTCCTCGACGAACACCGCGCCACGCTGCTGCAGGTCGCGCACGACGTGCTGGTTGTGCACGATCTGCTTGCGCACGTAGACGGGCGCGCCTCGCTGCTCCAGGGCTCGTTCGACGACCTGGATGGCCCGCTCCACGCCCGCGCAGAACGAGCGTGGACCGGCCAGCAGCACGTCGCGCGGCTCCAGCGCGTCACCCCAGGCGACCAGCGCCGGGGCGATCTCGCTGAGCACCCGCAGCGCGGTGCGCATGCGCCCCACGGTGGCCGGGGTGAACAGCGGCTCCGACGCGGTGTCGGCGACCACGCGGACCACCAGGCTCGGCCGCTTGTCGTCGACCAGCCACGCGGACTCCATGTCCACCGCGAGCGCGCCGGTGGCGGCCAGTGCGTCGCGGGAGGCGCCGCTGACCACGCGTGCGGCGCTGGTCACCGGTCCGGTCCACACCCGGTGCCCGGCCCCGCGCAGGTGCGCGGCGACGAACGGCGCACCCGGCACCGGGACGCGGGTCCCGTCGGGGGCGCGCACCTCGTCGGCCACCACCACGTCCCCCGGCTGCAACCGCGGGTCGAGGGCGCCGGCGACGCCCACCACCGCCACGGCGTCGGCGTCCTGCAGCGGCAGGGTCTGCGCGGCGCGCACGGAGCGCTTCTGCCCCATGCCCGTGCGCACGACCGCCGCGTCTGGCAGCCCGGGGGCTCCCCTCCGCAGCGCGCGTTCCTCCATGCGCATCGGGGTGCAGAAAACCACGTTCGGTCTCATGTGCGGCTCCTTCCCAGGACGCGCCCGAGGGCGCTGATGGGGAACACGACTCGGTACAGGTGGTAGGCGATGTAGAAGTCGCCCGGGAACCCCGTGCCCGTGAACTGCGGCTCGTCCCATCCCCCGTCGTCACGCTGGTGCTCCGACCAGCCACTGGACGCCTCGGGCGACCTCGACGCCGTCGGCGTGGCCGGCAGCGTGCAGCGCCAGCAGCGCCCACGCGGTCTGCGAGGGGGTGCACGCGCCGCGGCCGCCCAGGCGTCGTCCTCGTAGGAGCGCAGGTCCTCGCCCCAGCCGCCGTCCTCGTTCTGGTGCCGGCGCAGCCAGTCCACGGCGCGGGCGACCGCCGGGTGGCTCGACCGGGACGCCGGCCTCCACCAGCGCCGGCACCGCGGCGCCGGTGCCGTAGACGTAGTTCACGCCCCAGCGTCCGAACCAGGACCCATCGTCCTCCTGCTCGTCGAGCAGGTAGGCGACCCCGCGGCGTACGGCGTCGTGGTCGGCCATGCCCTCGCGGGCCAGCGCCTCGACGATGTGGGCGGTGACGTCCGCGCTCGGCGGGTCGATGACCGCCCCGAAGTCGCAGAACGGCAGCTTGTAGACGATCTCGCGGGTGTTGTCGACGTCGAAGGCGGCCCAGCCGTCGTTGCTCGACTGCATGTCCAGCAGCCAGCGGACGCCGCGCTGCACGGCCGCGTCGACGTCCGAGCCGGGTGCGCACCGCCGCAGCGCCATGAGCACCTCGGCGGTGTCGTCGGTGTCGGGGTAGAGGTCGTTGTCGAACTCGAACGCCCACCCCGACGGCGGGGTGTCGGGCCGCTTGACCGCCCAGTCGCCCTTGACCCGGATCTCCTCCCGGAGGAGGTAGTCGCGGGCCCGCGCCATCGCCGGATGGTCCGGGTCCAGGCCGGCGTCGCCGAGCGCCACCGCGGCCAGCGCGGTGTCCCACACCGGGGACTGGCAGGCCTCGATCCAGCGCACCGGGCCGTCCTCGGAGTCCTCCAGGACGGTGAAGCGCTCCCAGCCCTCGAGGCCGCGAGCCAGCACCGGGTGGTCCAACGGGTAGCCGTACGCGTGCAGGGCCATCAGCGAGTAGACCCACGGCGGCTGGATGCCGCCCCAGCAGCCGTCGGCTTCCTGCCGCTCGACGACCCAGTCGGCCATCGCCCGCAGTGCCTTGGTGCGCAGCGGCTTGACCGGTCGGCGCCCGTAGGCATGCAGCCCCTTGTCGAGGACGCCGAAGGCGCGGGCCGCGAGGTCGGGCCTGCCCGCCGCTGCCCGCCGGCCGGTGCGCAGCTCGTCGAGGCCGACGCCGAGGTCCCGCTGCGGGCGCAGCGCGGAGAGCATGGTGAGCGGCCCGATCGTCTGCCGCGCCCAGCAGGCGAAGTCGTAGAGGTTGAGCGGGAACCACGACGGCACGAAGACCAGCTCCGGCGGCAGCGCGGGCACGTCGTCCCACGACCAGAGGCCGAACAGGGCCAGCCACATCTTCGTGAACACCCGGGTGCCTTCCAGGCCGCCGTGGGCGAGCACCACCTCGCGCGCCTTGCGCATGTGGGGCGCCTCGGGTGCATCACCGGCCAGCCTCAAGGCGATGTAGGCCTCGGTGGTCGTCGACGGGTCGGCCGGGCCACCGGCGTAGATGGCCCAGGAGCCGTCCTCGCGCTGGTGACGCCGGATCCATCGGGCGGTGGCCTGGGTCTGCTCCTCGGTGCGCACGCCCAGGAACTGACGCATCATCAGGTCCTCGGCGTCCATCGTCACGTTCGTCTCGAGAACGCCGCGCCAGAAGCCTTCGGCGTCCTGTCGGCCGAGCAGGTGCTCCACGGCCCTGCTCAGGGCTGCGTCCGCCTCGGGCACGTCGACGAGTACGCCTTCGCGCTCGGCAAGCGCCATCGTTAGTTGTCCCTTCCGCTCAGCTTGTGCGTCAGCATGGTCAGTTGCTCGTGGACGTCGGCGGGAAGGCCGAGCTCGTCGAGGATGTGCAGCGCCGCCTCGGACTCCCGCCGTACGGCGTCCTCCGCCCAGGTCTTTCCACCGGCCGCCTCGATGAGGCCGGCGACCTCCTCCAGGTCCGCCTCCGACCACGGCTCGGTCTCGTCGTAACGCGCGGCCAGCCGGGCCGCCTCGGGGGTGCCCGAGGTCAGCGCCGCGACCACCGGGAGCGACTTCTTGCGGGCCCGCAGGTCCGACCACACCGGCTTGCCGGTCTTCTCGGTGCTCCCCCAGATGCCGAGCAGGTCGTCGACGACCTGGAAGGCCAGCCCCAGCCGCATGCCGTAGTCGGCCAGCCCGAGGGCCAGGCTCGCCGGGGCGTCGACGAGCACGGCGCCCAGCGAGGCCGCGCAGGCCAGCAGCGCCCCGGTCTTGCCCTCGGCCATGCTGATGCACTCCTCGAGCGACACCTCGTGGCGGGACTCGAAGGCCAGGTCCTCGGTCTGGCCGGCGATCAGCCGGCGGGTGCAGGCGTTGAGGCAGCGGATCGCCCACGCGGTGGTGGGGCTGCCGGTCTCGGCCAGCATCTCGTTGGCCAGCGCGAGCAGCGCGTCGCCGGCGAGGATCGCCGCCGACGTGCCGAACGCGGTCCACGCGGTGGGCCGGTGCCGGCGCTCCTCGTCGCCGTCCATCACGTCGTCGTGCAGCAGCGAGAAGTTGTGCACCAGCTCCACGGCCACGGCCGCGGGGACGCCGGCTTCGGCAGGCGCGCCGGCCGCACGCGCCGACAGCAGGGCGAGCACCGAGCGCACGCCCTTGCCGCCGCCGGTCGCGGGCTGGCCGTCGGCGTCCCAGTAGCCGAGGTGGTAGCCGCTGACGAACGCGGTGCGCTCGTCGAGGCGGTCGAGGGCGGCTCGGATGGCCGGCTCCACGAGCTCGCGGGTGCTGTGCCAGATGTCCTGGCTGACTGTCTCGGTCATACCGTCCTCACGATCTGGTGCTGGTCGGAGGTGTGGCCGGGGCCGCCGAGCATCCCGCCGGCGGTCAGCCCGCTGCGCACGGCGCCCTCCATCGTGTCCGGCCACCCGGTGTCGGTCCACGCACCGGCAAGGACGAACCCCGGCCACCGCGTGGCCGGCCCCGGCCGGAGCGCCCGGCTGCCGGCGCGCTGGGCGAACGTGGCACGCGGTTCGCGGGTCACCCAGCTGTCGAGCACCGTGGCGTCCGCGGCCGCGGGCAGCAGCGCGGCGAGCCCCCGCAGCTGGGTGTCGCGCAGGTCGGCGTTGACCTGGTCCAGCAGCGGGCTGGCGGCCGAGACCGACACGGTGAGGTACTGCCCGTCGACGCCCGCCGCGGCGGTACGGTCGAAGAACCACGGGACCGGCGAGTCGACGGCGGCCGCGAACGGCAGGTCGGTGACCGTGCGGTCGTAGCGCACGTGCACGTTGTAGATGGCGGAGGCGCCGAGCCCGGCCCAGCGGTCGCGGTCGGGGCAGGCCGCCTCGGGCGCGAGCTGCGCGGCCTGGTGGTGCGGGACGGCGAGCACCACGGCGTCGGCCTCGAGGTCCCCGTCGGCGGTGCGCAGCACGTAGCGCCGGTCCAGCCGGGCGATCTGCTGCACCTTGCGTCCGACGTGCCACTCGATGCCGAGGCGGTCGAGCAGCGCGGTGGTGGCGCCGTGGTGGATCTCGGAGAGCGGTACGGCGGCCACCCCGATGTCCCCGGCGTCGGCCGCCTCGAGCAGGCCGACGCGGAAGACCATCGCCGCGAGCGCCAGCGAGGCCTCGTCGACGCCGATGTTGAGCGCGGCGACGGTGACCAGGCTCCACAGGTTGGCCAGCGCCCGCTCGCTCTGACCGTGGGCGCGCAGCCAGTGGCCGAACGTCTCCTCGTCGCTGGCCGGGTCGGTGTAGTCGACCCCGCGCAGCGCGGTCATCGCCCACGCGGCCCGTGCCCGCTCCAGCGGGGTGAGCGCGGAGTAGCGGGCCAGTGCGACGCCGAGGTGCAGGGGCGCGGGGGTGTGGGGCGTACGGCGCAGGTGCAGCGCCGGCCTGCCCGGCCGCAGCACCGGGATGTCCATGCGCTCCTGGACCGGCACGAGGTCCTCCATGCCGAGCCGGCGCACCAGCGCGCGGTAGCCGGTGTAGCAGCGCAGCAGCACGTGCTGGCCGGTGTCGGCGGGCATGCCGTCGCGCGCGAAGGAGTACACCGCTCCTCCGAGCCGGGGACGCGCCTCGAGGAGGGTCACGTCCCAGCCCTGGTCGGCCAGGGTCAGCGCCGCGCTGGTGCCGGCGAGCCCGGCGCCCACCACGACGGCGCGACCGCCTCTGCCCGTGCTCGGGTCCGTCATGGGGCCGGTCATACGGTGCCCCTGGCCAGCGCGCGGCCGGCCACGCGCAGCTTGCCCGCGGCACTCAACGACACGCGGGTGTCGCGGATCCGCTCCGGGTCGGCGGCGATCTCGTCGAGCAGCCGGCGGTAGATGCCGGCCATCGCGGCGGTGCACGCGGCGCTGCGGCGGTCCAGCAGCGGCAGCAGCCGCAGCCCCTCGTCGTACCAGCGGGCGGCGCGCTCGGCCTCGAACCGGACCAGCGCGGCGAGGTTCGCCGGCGGGTCCACGAGCCGGCCCCGAGCGTCCACGTCGAGGGTGCACTCGAAGCGCTTGAGGTCCTCCTCGGGGAGGTAGATGCGGCCGTTGACCCGGTCCTCGCGGACGTCGCGCAGGATGTTGGTCAGCTGCAGCGCCACGCCCAGGGAGTCGGCCAGCCCCCACGCGCGGTCCAGCTGCGGCGGCGAGTACACCCCCAGCGACAGCCGGCCGACCGACCCCGCGACCCAACGGCAGTAGCCGACCAGGTCGTCGAAGGTGCCGTAGCGGTGCACGGTCACGTCGGCGCGGCAGCCGGAGACGATCTCGTCGAAGCCCTCCAGCGGCACGGGGAAGCGGTCCAGGACGTCGGCCAGCGCCTGCACGACCGGGTCCTGCGAGGCGGGGTCGAGCGGGTGCAGCAGACGTTGCACCTCGTCGAGTCCGGCGAGCTTGTCGGCGTCCGGCAGGTCGCCGTCCCCGATGTCGTCGATGCGGCGGGCCATGGCGTAGATCGCCGACAGCGCCTTGCGCTTGGGCGCGGGCAGCAGCCGGATGCCGTAGGAGAAGTTGCGGGCCTCGCTGCGGGTGATCGCCTCGCACACGGCGTACGCGGTCTCGAGCTTCATCCGGGCCTCCTCACCGAGGCCGCCAGCAGCGACCGCAGGATCTCGCGGGAGGTCGGCTTCGGCACGCCGCCGAGCGTGTCGTAGCCGTGCCTCTTCAGGCCGGCGGCGGCGGCGCGCCCCCCGGCGATGTAGCCGGACACGGCGAGCCGTGCCCACCCGTGCAGCAGCGGCACCAGGAAGGCGCCGGCGTCGATCCAGGCCAGTGCCCGGTCGGTCTCGAAGCCGACCAGGTCGACCAGCTCGGGCGTGGCCCGCGTCGCGGCGAGCATGTCCTCGGTGACGCCGAAGGCCCGCATGTCCTCCTGCGGGAGGTACACGCGGCCGGCGCGGTGGTCCTCGGCGACGTCCTGCCAGTGCTCGAGGAGCTGCAGACCGGTGCAGACCCGGTCCGAGAGGGCGATGCGGTCGGCGTCGGCCGCGCCGAAGAGGTAGAGGACGATCTCGCCGACCGGGTTCGCCGAGAGCGCGCAGTAGCCGAGCAGGTCCTCGAAGGTCGGGTAGCGACTGACCTTCTGGTCCTGGAAGTTCGCCTCGACCAGCCGCAGCCAGGGATCGGCGGGCACCCCGGAGGACTCCACCAGGGGCGCGAGGTCGCGGACCACCTCCAGCTCGGGCCCGCGGCCCTCGTAGAGGCGGTGCACGTCGTCGACGACACCCTTGAGCGCCTGCTCGCGGTCGCCGGTCCACTCGTCGCCGAGGTCGTCGACGTAGCGGGCGTAGCGGTAGAGGGCGAGCAGGTCGCGGCGCACGGCTGCGGGAAGCACCCGCATCTGGACCGGGAAGTTCTCGTGGCGCGCCTTCTGCTCGAGCAGCTCGGCCTGGCTCACGAGGCACCACCGCGACCCTGCACGAGCCGCAGCCGCCGGGAGGGTCCGGACAGCTGGCCGCAGACCTCCTTGGTGTACGTCGCGATGCCGTGCGCGTCGAGGCCGTAGCGGGTCAGCAGCTCCGCGCGCGAGGCGTGCGGGAGGTACTCGCGGGGCAGGCCGAGCGCCCGGACCGGCACGTCGCTGCCGGTGTCGGCCAGCGCCATCGCGATCCTGCTGCCCACGCCACCGTCGCGGATCCCGTCCTCGACGGTGACGACCAGCCGGTGCTCCTTCGCCAGGTCCAGCACTCCCTGCGTCGGCGGGTGCACCCACCGCGGGTCCGCGACGGTGCACTCCACGCCGAGGTCGGCGAGGATGCCGGCGGCCTCCAGGGCGGCCGGCGCGAGCGCGCCCACACTGAGCAGCAGCACGTCCGCGCTGTCGTGGACGCGGAGCAGGTCCACGCCGTCGCGCCGCTCCACCGCGGGGAGCGGGGCGCCGAGCGAGGCCTTCGGGAAGCGCAGGGCGGTGGGGCCGTCGTCGACGGCGACGGCCTCGGCGAGCGCCTCCTCCAGGGTCACCGCGTCGCGCGGTGCGGCGATGCGCATGCCCGGGACGATGCCGAGCAGGGCCAGGTCCCACATGCCGTGGTGGCTGGGCCCGTCGGGCCCGGTGATGCCGGCGCGGTCCAGGACCAGGGTGACCGGCTGGCGGTGCAGCCCGACGTCCATCAGGGTCTGGTCGAAGGCGCGGTTGGCGAACGTGGCGTAGACGGCGACGACGGGGTGCTGACCGCCCATGGCCAGGGCGGCGGCCGAGGTCAGCGCGTGCTGCTCGGCGATGCCGACGTCGAAGCACCGGTCGGGGAAGCGGTCGGCGAACTGCTGCAGCCCGGTGGGACCGAGCATGGCGGCGCTGATCGCCACCACCTCGGGACGTGTCTCTCCCAGCGCGACCAGGGCGTCGGAGAACGCGTGGGTCCAGGTGGGGCGCGGTGCGACGCGACGGCTTGCCGGTGTCGCGCTCGACCACGCCGACGGTGTGGAAGTGGTCGGCCTCGTCCTGCTCGGCGGGGCGGTAGCCGCGGCCCTTCTCGGTCAGGGCGTGCACGACCACGGGACCGTCCCAGCCGCGGGCGCGCCGGAACACCTCGTCGAGCGCGTCCAGGTCGTGCCCGTCGACCGGCCCCAGGTAGCCGAAGCCGAGCTCGGCGAAGAGCCCCTCCGCGGAGACGGCCGACCGGTCGCGAGACACCGGGGCGCCCCCGAGCAGGTCCTGCACGGCGCCGTACCCGCCGCGGTCCCGCAGGCGCAGCAGGTGCTGGGCGAGTCCTCCGATGGTCGGCGAGTAGGAACGCCCGTTGTCGTTGAGCACCACGACCACGCGCCGGCCGCTGCTGCCGAGGTTGTTCAGCGCCTCCCAGGACAGTCCGCCGGTCAGCGCGCCGTCACCGACCACAACCACGACCTGGCGGTCGTCCTCGCCGGCGAGCGCGAACGCCTTGGACAGGCCGTCGGCGTAGGACAGCGCGGTGGAGGCGTGGGAGTTCTCGACCACGTCGTGCACCGACTCGGCACGGCTCGGGTAGCCGGAGAGGCCGTCGGCCTTGCGCAGCGCCGCGAACCCGTCGCGGCGGCCGGTCAGCATCTTGTGCACGTAGGCCTGGTGGCCGGTGTCGAAGACGATCGGGTCGTGCGGTGACTCGAAGGCGCGGTGCAGCGCGAGAGTCAGCTCGACGACACCGAGGTTGGGCCCGAGGTGCCCGCCCGTGCGGCACACCGACGAGACCAGCTGCTCGCGCAGCTCTTCCGCCGCCTGCCGCAGGCCACTGGCAGACAGCAGCCGCAGGTCGGCCGGGCTGCCGATGTTTTCCAGCACGTTCATGAGGGCGCTTTCTGCCGATCTCGGTCGAGGTCAGAGCCAATAGTTGTATCTTACAACGAGACTTTCCCGCCTGGCACATTTGTATCGTCCTACGAGAAGTTCTCGCAGCCCTTACCCGCGCGTGCCGGAGTCATTCACCTCGTCGGAGAGAAAGTCGCCGAACTCCTGGGACAGATTGCCCAGGAACTCAGGAGAGATCCGCAGCTGCTCGGCGATCCGCTCCAGCTCCTCGAGGTGCACCTCCGAGAGCCGGGCGATCACCTCCTGCCCCCGCTCGGTGAGGCGGACGCGGACCCGACGATGGTCGGCAGGGTCGGCGTAGCGGGCGACCAGTCCCAGCGCGGCCACCCGGTTGGCCAGCTCCACCGCGCTGTGGTGCCGGATCAGGAGGTACTGGGAGATTTCACCGATGCTCGGATGGGTACCCCCCGAGTGCGCGCGCACTGCCAGGAGGAACTGGTGCTGCTGGAGGTGAGCCCTTCCGCGGCCGCCTGCTCGGCGCTCCAGCGCTGAAAGTTCCGCAGGGCGCAGTGGAAGATCAGCATGATCTGGTACTGCTCCTCGGTGGGCTCAGCCATTCCGCTCCGATCCTGAATGTCCGCGGGTTAGCGTGAGAGCACCATTCGTCCGCGTCGCCTCACGTGAAGGGCCCCCACGTGCCCCACCAGCCGACCCTTCAAACGGTCCACATGCCGGCCAAGGTGCGCCTCGCGCTCTCGGTGCTGACGCACCTGGGCGAGGCGGTGCTCATCCCCCTTGCCCTGTTCTACGCAGTGGTCACGGCGTTCGGACTCTACAGCGCCCTGGTGGCCAGCCTGGGGTGGGCCTACCTGGCGGTAACCGTGCGGCTGGTCCGCGGCGGCACGCCGCCGATGGTGCTGCTGGTGACGACCGCGCTGGCGACCCTCAAGGCCGGCATCACCTTCGCGACGAACTCCTCGACGGCGTTCTTCCTCCAACCGACGGTCGCGACCTACGCCTTCGCCGCCGCACTCGCGGTCAGCGTGCCCCTGGGCCGACCGCTCATCGCGCGCCTGGCCCACGACTTCTGCCCACTGCCCGACGAGGTGGTGGCCTCGGCCCCGGTGCGACGGTTCTTCATGCGGCTCTCGCTGCTGTGGGCCGCCGTACTCCTCGTCAACGCCAGCGTGACGTTGGCGTTCCTGCTCACCATGTCGGTCACCTGGTCGGTGCCGCTGGCGAGCGCCGCCTCGGTGCCCGCGTTCGCGCTCGGCCTGGTCGCCTCGCTGCTGTGGTTCCGCCGGTCGCTGCGCGACGGCGGCTTCACGCTCGCCTGGGGGTGACGCAGATGCGGGGGATGGGTGGCCTTTTCCCCCGCAGGTGCGGCAGACTGTGGGGGTGCACACCTATCGCATAGCCGAGGCGGCCGCGCTGCTCGGCGTCAGCGACGACACCCTGCGTCGGTGGATCGACGCCGGGCGTCTCGCCGCCACGCGCGGGCGCCGACGGGCGTACCGACGGTCGCCGGACGCGGACCTCGCCGCCTTCGCCAAGGACCTCGCCGACACCGAGCCGGACGGCGCCACCCGCTCCACGTCGGTCAGCGCACGCAACCGCATGCGCGGCATCGTCACGGCGCGTCGTGAAGGACACCGTCATGGCGCAGGTCGAGATGGTCTGCGGGCCGTACCGCATGGTCTCGCTGATGAGCTCCGAGGCCGCCGAGGAGCTCGGGCTCGAGCCCGGCGTGGTCGCCATCGCCTCGGTGAAGTCCACCAACGTCGTCGTGGAGCTGCCATGAGCCTGCGTCCCGCCTCAGCGTGGCCGCTGCCACGGCACTCCTCCTGGCTGCGGTGGCCGGCTGCAGCTCGGCCAGCGGGGCCGGCGGTGCTGCCGGGTCCGCGCGCACGAGTTCCGGCGCGGGCGGCGGCACCCTCACGGTGCTCGCCGCCTCCTCGCTCACCGAGTCCTTCGACCAGCTGGCCAAGGCGTTCGAGAAGCAGCACCCGGGGGTCGACGTACGCCTCAGCTACGACTCCAGCGCCACCCTCGCCCAGCAGGTCGTCGCCGGCGCCCCGGCCGACGTGCTCGCCACCGCCGACGGCCGCACGATGCAGCAGGCGGTCGCCGGCAAGGGCATCGCGGGCAAGCCGGCGCTGTTCGCCACCAACGGGATGGTGCTGGTGGTCCCCGCCCAGAACCCCGCGCACGTGACCCGGCTCGCCGACCGTCGCGAAGCCTGGGCGTCACCTTCGTCATGTGCGACCCCACCGCACCCTGCGGGGCGCTCGGCCGGAAGGTGCTGCGACTGGACCACGTCCAGGCCGACCCGCCAGCAGCCTGGAGCCCGACGTCAAGGCGGTGCTGGCCAAGGTGACCCTCGACGAGGCCGACGCGGGAATGGTGTACGCCACCGACGCCCGTGGCCGCCGGCGACCGGGTCCGCGCGATCCGCATCCCCAGCGCCGAGCACGGTGCTCAACAAGTACCACATCGCGCCTGTGGCCGCCTCCGACGCACCCGTCCCTGGCGCGCGCCTGGGTCGGGCTGGCGACCTCGCCGCAGGGACAGCGGGTCCTGCGGGCGCACGGATTCGGCAGTCCATGAGCACCGGCTCGGCGCCCGGTCGCGGCGGCGCCCTCGGCCGGGCGCCGCTGCGCCTGCTGGTGCCCGCCGCGCTCGCCGCCGCGACGCTCGTGCTGCCCCTGGTCGCGCTCCTGCAGCGCACCCCCTGGTCGGCCCTCCCCCACCAGCTGACCGATCCCGCCGTCCTCGACGCGCTGCGGCTCTCGCTGGTCGACCTCCGCGCTCGCGGTGGCGCTGTGCCTGGTGCTCGGGCTGCCGCTGGCCTGGGTGCTGGCCCGGGTGCCGTTCCCCGGCCGCGGGCCGGTGCGCGGCCCTGGTGACGCGTCCCGCTGGTGCTGCCCCCGGTCGTCGCCGGGCGTCGCGCTGCTGACCGCGTTCGGCCGCACGGGTCTGGTCGGCGCGCCGCTGCGCGCGCGTTCGGGGTCACCATCCCTACACCACGGGCGCGGTGGTGCTCGCGCACACCTTCGTGGCCCTCCCGTTCTTCGTGATCAGCGTGGAGGGCGCGCTGCGCGCCACCGAGCCGCGAGTACGACGTGGTGGCCGCCACCTTGGGCGCCACCGCTGGACGATCTTCCGCCGGGTGACGGTGCCCCTCGCGCTGCCCGGCATCGTCGCCGGGATGGTGCTGGCCTGGGCACGCTCGCTCGGCGAGTTCGGCGCCACCATCACCTTCGCCGGCAACTTCCCCGGCACCACGCCAGACCATGCCGCTGGCGGTGTACACGCACTGCAGACCGACCCCGAGGCGCGCCATGGCGCTCAGCGTGGTGCTGCTGCTGGTCTCGGTGCTCGTCCTGGCGCTGCTCCGGGACCGCTGGCTGGACCAGGCGGCGCGATGACCCCCACCAGCGCCGGCACGACGGCGGTGGAACGGGGCTCGACGCCCACGTGGTCGTCCGCCGGCCGGAGCACACCTCGACGTCCGCCTGACCGCGGCACCGGGCGACGTGGTCGCCGTGATCGGCCCCAACGGCGCGGGCAAGTCCACCCTGCTTCGCGCCCTGGCGGGGCTGTGCCGCTGAGCGAGGGCCGGGTGCGCTGCGGCGGCGACGACGTGGGACGAGGACGGCCGGCCGCCTGTCACGCGCCCAGGAGCGCGGCGTCGGCGTCGTGTTCCAGCAGCAGCTGCTCTTCCCGCACCTCGACCGCCCTGGCCAACGTCGCGTTCGGCCCGCGCAGCCGCGGCGTCCCCCGGCGGGACGGCGCGGGACCGCGCGCAGGACTGGCTCGACCGGCTGGGCGTCGGCGCGCTCGCCGCCGCCGCCCGCGCGAGCTGTCCGGCGGCCAGGCGCAGCGGGTGGCGATCGCCCGGGCGCTGGCCACCGACCCGCGCCTGCTGCTGCTCGACGAGCCGCTCGCCGCGCTCGACGTGGGGTCGCGATGGCGCTGCGCGTCGAGCTGGCGCCCCACCTGCGGCGCGTTCGCCGGGGTGACGCTGCTGGTCACCCACGACGCCCTGGACGCCATGACCCTGGCCAACCGGGTGGTGGTGCTCGACGAGGGCCGGGTCGCGCAGGAGGGCACCCCGCACGAGGTCGCGCAACGCCCGCAGACCGACGCACGTCGCCCGGCTGGTCGGGCTCAACGTGCTGCGCGGGACCAGCACCGGGACCGTCGTACGCCTGCCGGACGGCAGCACGCTGGTCACCACCACCGCCGGCGACGGGCCGGGTGAACGCCTGCTTCGGCCCGACGGCGGTCACCCTCACCGTGGAGGAGCCCACCGGCAGCGCGCGCAACCGCTGGCCGGGCACGCGTCGCCTCCGTGGCGCCGCACGGCGCGGCCGTTCGGGTGCACCTCGACGCGGTCGCCGGGCTGATCGCCGACGTCACCCCGGAGTCGGCCGCGCAGCTCGGCCTGGCCCCCGGCCGGCGGGTGTGGGCGGCGCGTCAAGGCCACCGAGGTCACCGTCTACGCCCCCGACCCCGGGTGCTCGGTTAGGATCGCCGACCATGGCTGAGACCCCGCTGCCGCCCGGCCTGTCCGCCGCGCACGAGGCACCCGACCGCAACCTGGCCCTGGAGCTGGTGCGGGTCACCGAGGCGGCCGCGATGGCGGCGGGCCGCTGGGTCGGGCGGGGCGACAAGAACGGCGCGGACGGCGTGGCCGTCAACGCCATGCGCACCCTGATCTCGACCGTCGGCATGCGCGGCACCGTGGTCATCGGAGAGGGCGAGAAGGACAACGCCCCGATGCTCTACAACGGCGAGCAGGTCGGCGACGGCACCGGCCCGGAGTGCGACGTGGCGGTCGACCCGATCGACGGCACCACGCTGACCGCCAAGGGCATGATCAACGCGATCTCGGTGATGGCCGTGGCGCCGCGAGGATCGATGTACGACCCCTCGGCGGTCTTCTACATGGAGAAGCTCGTCACCGGTCCCGAGGCCGCCGACGTCGTCGACATCCGGCTACCCGGTCGCGGAGAACATCCACCAGGTGGCGAAGGCGAAGGGCAGCCGCCCCGGAGGACGTCACCGTGGTGCTGCTCGACCGCCCGCGCCACGCACAGCTCGCCGAGGAGATCCGGGCGGCCGGCGCCCGCATCAAGTTCATCACCGACGGCGACGTGGCCGGCGCGATCATGGCGGCCCGCCCCGACACCGGCATCGACCTGCTGCTCGGCATCGGCGGCACCCCGGAGGGCATCATCGCCGCCTGCGCGATGAAGTGCCTCGACGGCGTGATCCAGGGCCGCCTGTGGCCGACCGACGACGAGGAGCGCGCAGCGGGCCGTCGACGCCGGCCACGACCTCGACCGCGCGTGCTCACCACCGACGACCTGGTCACCGGTGACGACTGCTTCTTCGTGGCCACCGGCATCACCGACGGGGAGCTCATGAAGGGCGTGCGCTACCGCGCCGGCGGCGCGAGCACCCACTCGCTGGTGATGCGCTCGCGCAGCGGCACGATCCGCTCCATCAGCTCCGACCACAAGCTGCAGAAGCTGCGCTCCTACGCGGCGATCGACTTCGACACTGGGCCGATCATGGACGGCCCCTTCGTCGTGGTCGGCGAGTCGCTCGTCGACATCGTCGCTGCCCCTCGGCGGCGAGGAGGTCCGTACGCCGGGCGGCTCCCCGCTGAATGTCGCGGTCGGGCTCGCCCGGCTCGGCGTGGCGACGCTACTGGTCACCCAGATCGGTGACGACGAGCACGGCCGGCTGCTGGCGCGCCACGTGGCGGACAGCGCGGTGCGGCTCCGGCCACGGCGGTGACGCCGGGCCGGCGGACCAGCACGGCGACCGCCCGGCTCGACGCCGACCACGCGGCGTCCTACGAGTTCGACCTGACGTGGGACCTCCCGCAGCACCGGCCTCCCCGAGGACACGACGGGGCTGCACGTCGGCTCGCTGGGCTGCGCTGCTGCGTCCGGGACGCGACGCGGTGCTCGACGTGATGGCGCAGGCCGGGGAGCGGTTCGTCTCCTACGACCCCAACGTGCGTCCGGCCTTCGTGGAGGACCCGGCCGCGACCTGGCACGACCTCGCGGAGGTCGCGGCGCGGGCGCGGCTGGTCAAGTGCTCCGAGGAGGACCTGGCCGCGCTGCGGCCGGGTGAGGACGAGGACGCGCTCGCCCAGGAGCTGCTGAAGGGCGACAAGACCGAGCTGGTGGTGGTGACCAAGGGCGGCAGCGGCGCCACCGGCTACGCGCGCGACCGCCGCGTCGACGTCCTTGCCCCGCGCGATCACCGTGGTCGACACCGTGGGCGCGGGCGACTCGTTCATGGCGGCGCTGCTCGCGATCATCGCCGACTGGGGTCTGCTCCGGCGCGGCGACGGCTCGCTCGAGGCGCTGGCGGACGACCGGTCGCCCTGCTGCTCAGCGGAGCGGCCCTCGCCGCGTCGGTGACGTGCTCGCGCCGCGGGGCTAACCCGCCGACGCGTCAGGAACTGCCGCCAACCTGGCCTGCCGACTGACCTCCTGCTCCGCCCGCCGGGCGTGCTCGGCGGCGAGCGTGTCGGTGACGATGTCGAGCACCGCCGGGTCGAGGGCCATGCCGAGGTGGCTGGTGGACACCTCGACGGCACGGGCCTGCGGGTCCAGGCAGCTGCGCCAGTCGATGATGCCGTCCCGGCGCGAGAACACCGAGGTGAAGAAGACGTCCTGCGGCAGCGGCATCCGCGCCTGCTCCCAGCTCAGCTCCGCGCACTCACCGGACGTGCAGTCCTCGCCCATCATCCCGCCGAGGCCGAGCTTGCGGAGCTTGATGATCAGCGCGAGGTCGAGCAGGAGCAGCGAGTGCGCCGCGCCGGGCGCCAGGATGGGGCTGCCCAGGGTGATGATCCCCTCGACGAGATCGGGGCGCCGGGCCGCGATCCCGCGCGCGAGCAGGCCACCGAGGCTGTGCCCGACGATGGTGACCCGCTGGTCCCGCTTGATGGCGATCGCCTCGAGGCGACGCTCGAGCGCTTCGGACGCCGCCTGGGTGCAGCCGACGTTGGCATGCATCGTGGAGCGGTAGGTGCGGTGGCCGACCTGGCGCAGGTGCCGGGCCATCAGCGAGAGGGTCGCGTCCCCGGCCATGAAGCCCGGCACCAGCACGACCGGCCCCAGGCCGCGCTGCGGGACGCGGGAGGCGTACGGCGTGGTGCGCCGGGCGCGTCGGTCGCCGTGCTTGCGGCGGAGGTACTGCGCGGCCTCCAGCACGGCGCTGCCCTCCCGGGCCAGCGCCCGGAGCCCGGAGGGCCCGGCGTACCCGGGAGGACAGAGGAACGCACCGAGAGGAGACACCATGGTGTGACGGTAACCACAATTCGGGCGTTGTATGCGTTCCCACGCGCAGACACCGGCAGCGGGCTAGGCCGGTACCGCCTGGGGAAAACGCCGGTAAACTTGCCGGTAACCTCCGACTTTCGAAGGGTGAGCATGGCTGGACCGCGGATTCAGGTTTCCGAGGAGCACTTCGCTCCCCTGCCCTCCGGGATCGACGTGTGCTACCAGACCTTCGGCGACCCGTCGGCCGAACCGCTGCTCCTGGTGATGGGGCTCGGCGGCCCGATGACGTGGTGGAGCCCCGAGTTCTGCACGATGCTCGCCGAGCGCGGTTTCTACGTGATCCGCTACGACAACCGGGACGTCGGCCGGTCCAGCCGGGTCCGGGCCCGGGTGACCAGGCGGATGATCGTGCGGACCTTTCTCAGCGGCCGCGGCAGACCGCCGTACACCCTGCAGGACCTGGCCGACGACGCCTTCGGGCTGCTCGACCACCTCGGGATCTCCGCTGCGCACGTGGTCGGCATCTCCATGGGCGGCATGATCGTCCAGACCATGGCGCTGACCGCTCCGTCGCGGGTGCTGTCGCTGACCTCGATCATGTCCACCACCGGCCGGCGCAGCGTCGGGTGGCAGGACCCCCGCCTGCTGCCGCTGCTGGTCACGCCGCGGGGCCGCTCGCGCGAGCACTACATCGAGCACTCCTCGCGGCTGTGGAAGATGATCGGCTCGCCGTGGTACCCGGACACCACCGAGTCCGTGCGCGCACGCGCCGGCGAGACGTGGGACCGGGGCGTCAGCATGGCCGGCGTGATGCGGCAGATGGCGGCGGTCCTGTCCCAGCCCGACCGCTCGCGACGGCTGCACAGCCTGCGGGTGCCCACCCTGGTGATCCACGGGATGAGCGACAGGATGGTGCACGTCTCGGGAGGCCGCGCGACCTCCCGCTCGGTGCCGGGCTCGGAGCTGCTCCTGATCCCCGGGATGGGCCACGACGTGCCCGTCGAGCTCCACGAGACGATCGTCGAGGCGATCCGCCGGAACGCCGACCGCGCCGAGGGGCGCTCGCGACCGAGCTCGCGCCCCGGCGCCTGAGGGGCCACCGGAACCACGCGCCCGAGCGGTCCGGCGCAGGGCGTTTCCCCGGGCGAGCACGCGGTCCGAGCGACGAGGTGGCTGCAGGGACCGAGCGGCGGGAGCGGGCGGCGGGAGCGGGCGGCGGGCCTCGCGCGCGGGAACCGGCGTTGGGCACCGAATCCGGCTGCGGTTTCGCTGGGGAAGCTCCGGTTCCGGCCACCAGGAGCGCATTCAGTTCGAGCTGGCTGCCAAGCGGCGCGGCCACGTGCATCTCGAACTGAGTGCGCCGGCGAGGCGGTGCGGCCGGGCCGGGTGGCCGGTGGCCGCACGAGCAGGCGAGCGCGCGGTGTGGGTGGCCGGGCCGGGCGAGCCCGCCCGTGGTCGGTAGCGGGTCCGGCCCCCCGGTGGACGGCGGTCAGGACCGGCGGTCGCTGCGGGAGTCGGTCGCCAGCTTACGGGCGGCCGCCGAGCTGCTGGTGGCCTTCGCGGCCGAGCCGCCCGCCTTCTTCGCGGTGGTCCTCTTCGTGCCGCCGGCCTTCGTCGCGCCGGCCCTCTTCGCGGCGGCCTTCTTCGCGCCGCCCGCCTTCTTCGCGGTGGCCTTCGCGGCCGAGCCGCCCGCCTTCTTCGCGGTGGCCTTCGCGGCCGGGGCCGCGCCGCCCGCCTTCTTCGCGGCGGCCTTCGCGGCCGGGGTCGCGCCGCCCGCCTTCTTCGCGGCACCAGCGCGCGGCCCCACCGAGCGCGCGGGCGACCCCGCGGCCTCGGCTCCGGTGGCCCCGGGGCGGGCGCTCGGCGGCACGAGCGCGACCAGCTCGGCGATCGCGTCCTGCAGGTAGCCGATCAGGTTCCAGACGTCGGGCACCATCTCGCGGCAGGCGATCAGCCCGAAGTCGAGGTCGCCGTCGTAGGAGAACAGCGTGATGTTGAGCCCGCCGGTCATGTCGGTGACCGCGGAGACCGGGTAGATCCCCTCGACCCTGGCGCCGGCGATGTACAGCGGCAGCTGCGGCCCGGGCACGTTGCTCACGAACAGGTTGAACAGCAGCCCCGGCACGGTGGCCAGCTTGAACAGCGCGCGCGCCGCCAGCCCGGACAGCGCGGTGGGGATCAGCGTGGAGAGGTCCTGCAGCAGCGACGCCGGCACCGCCTCGAAGTGCTGCTTGGCCTCCCGCATGGAGGTGCGCATGAACTGCATCCGCTCCGCGGGGTCGGCCAGGTGCGTGGGGAGCTCGGCCAGCATCACCGAGACCTGGTTGCCGTGCGACCCGCGCTGGTCCTCGGTCCGGATGGACACGGGTACGGCGGCCACGAGCGGCGTCCTGGGCAGCGCGTCGTGGTCGAGCAGCCACCGGCGCAGCGCGGCGGTGGTCAGCGCCATGACCACGTCGTTGACCGTCATCTCGAAGTGGTTCTTCACCAGCTTGACGTCCTCGAGCGGCAGGGAGCCGAAGGCGAACCGGCGGTGGGCGGTGATCGTGCCGTTCAGCGGCGTGCGCGGGGCCTTCAGGTCCCGGGCATGCAGCCGTGGCGCCTCCTGACCGAGCACGCGGTTGACGGCTCCCGCGGTCTCGCTGAGCAGCCGGGCTCCGGGGAAGTTCGTGGCCCCGGGCAGCTCGTCGACGTACGCCAGGGACTTGGGCACCGAACGGGCCAGCTCGAGCGGGTTCAGCGCCATCGCGGTCACCCCGCGGCGCACCAGCTCCAGCGTGCTCGGCATCCGGCGCGGCACGAACGGCTCGTCGGGCGGCGGCACGTCGCGTGGCTCGACGGCGAGGTCCATCAGGGTCTCGAGGATCTCCGCACCCGAGACGCCGTCGATCGCGGCATGGTGGATCTTGGAGTAGAACGCGACCTTGCCGTTCTCCAGGCCGGTGATGACGTAGGCCTCCCACAGCGGGCGGGTGCGATCGAGCTGGCGTGCGTGGATGCGCGCGACCTGCTCCCCGAGCTGCTGAGGGGTGCCCGGCACCGGCAACGCCAGCTCGCGCAGGTGGAACTCGATGTCGAAGTGCGGGTCGTCGACCCAGTACGGCCGGCCGAGCCCGAGGGGGACCTCCACGAGGCGCTGGTGCAGCGGCGGCGCGAGATGCAGGCGCGGCTCGAAGACGGCACGCACCGTCTCCAGGCTCCAGACGCCGTCGGGCGCCGTCGTCGGGTCGAGGATCACCAGACTGCCGACGTGACCCACGGTGGTCGGCGACTCGACGTTGAGGAACTGGGCATCGAGCGAACTCAGCTGGCGCATGTCCTAGTTCTACCCGATGCTCCCCACCGCCGACGGGTCGCGGCGCCACCCCCGGGGCACCCCGGGCCGCGACGCGCCGACGCGTCAGGCGGGTACGACGAGCACCGGGGTCGGCTCGACGCCGACCGCGACCCGGGTCTCGGGCGGCAGCTGCAGCGCCCGGCTGCTCGGCAGCTGCGCGATGAGGTCCTGCCCGTCGTCGAGCCGCACGGTCACCCGCGAGGTGGGACCGAGGAACGACACGGCGAAGATCCGGCCGTCGCCCTGGGCGTCCGCCGCGACCGTCAGCGACTCCGGGCGCACCATCGCCACGCCCTCGCCGGAGGCCAGGGACCCCTCGATGGTCGGCACCCGGCACCCGAGCACGGTCACCTCCCCGCCGTCGACGTGACCGCGGAGCTTGTTGTTCAGGCCCACGAACTCGGCGACGAACCGGGTGGCCGGACGGGCGTACAGCTCGTCGGGCGGGGCGATCTGGTCCAGCCGGCCGGCGCTCATCACCCCGACCCGGTCCGCGACCGCGAGCGCCTCCTCCTGGTCGTGGGTGACGAACAGCGTGGTGGTCCCCACCTCCAGCTGCACCCGGCGGATCTCCTCGCGCAGCTGCACCCGCACCTTGGCATCGAGCGCGGACAGCGGCTCGTCGAGCAGCAGCACCGCCGGCTCGATGGCCAGCGCCCGGGCGAGGGCCACCCGCTGCTGCTGGCCGCCGGAGAGCTGGTGGGCGTAGCGCTTCTCGTGCTGGGAGAGCCCGACCATCTCCAGCACCTCGCGGGCGCGGGAGGTACGGCGGTCACCGGGCAGCTTGCGCAGCTTCAGGCCGAAGGCCACGTTCTCCAGGACCGTCATGTGCGGGAACAGGCTGTAGGCCTGGAACACCATCCCCATGTCCCGCTTGTTGGCCGGCACGCCGGTCAGGTCGCGGCCGCCGACGACGACCCGCCCGCCGTCCGCGTCCTCCAACCCGGCCAGGATCCGCAGCGCGGTGGTCTTGCCGCACCCGGAGGGCCCGAGCAGCACCACCAGCTCGCCGGCCGCGATCTCGAGGCTGAGACCGTCCAGCGCGCGCACGGGTCCGTAGTGGCGGTGCAGGCCGTCGAGACGGACGGGCGTGCCGGTCCGCTCCTGCGTCGTCGCACTCACTCCTGGGTTCCTTTCCCGCGGGACCTGTTCCCGAGAACGGAGATGGACAGCAGCAGCGCCGCGACGAAGATCATCGACGCCAGCGACAGCGCCACCGAGACGGTCGTCTCGCTCTTGCCGAGCAGGGCGATGACCACCGGCAGCGTGTCGAAGTGCAGCAGCGAGGCGAAGACGTACTCCCCCATCACCAGCGCCACCGAGATGAAGGCCGCGGACATCACCCCCGACCAGATGTTGGGCACGATCACCCGCGCGATCACGGTCAGCCACCCGGCGCCGAGCGAGCGGGCGGCCTCGGAGAGGGTGATCACGTTGATCGAGGACAGCGCGGCGTCCAGCGAGCGGTACGCGTAGGGCAGCACGAGGACGACGTACGGCAGCGTCAGGGTCAGCGCCGAGTCACCGAGCAGGTAGGTCACCCACGCGAACACGTTCGTGATGCCCACGACGATCACCAGCGCGGGGATGGTCAACGGCAGCAGGCAGAGGAACTCCACCAGCCTCGACGCCTTGGGCACCCGCAGCCGCACCCACACCATCGTCGGCGTGAGCAGGAGCAGCATCAGCAGCACGGTGAACAGCGCGAGCAGCAGCGAGGTGCCGATCGCCGCCCGGATCTGGGGGTCCTCGACGAGGGCCGCCCACGCCGCGCCGGTGCGTCCGCCCTGGCCGACCTTGCGGGTGCTGAAGTCCAGCATCGACAGCAGAGGGACGGCGAAGTACAGCCCGAACAGCGCCAGGAGCACTGCCCGGGTGACCCGCCAGGCCCGCGACTCCCTCACCTCAGCCACCTCGACGTACGACGGATGAGCCAGGCGTAGAGGCTCATCAGGACCGCGACCACCACGATCATCTCGAACGCCAGCGCGAAGGCGAGGTTGTGCCGGCCGAGCAGCACCTCGCTGGTGAGCGCGGAGCGGATCAACAGCGGCAGGATCGGGTTGCCCTGGCTCACCAGCGCGGCGGCGGTGGCGTAGGCGGCGAACCCGTTCGCGAACAACAGCAGCATGGCGCCGAGGAAGCCCGGGAGCAGCAGGGGGATGGCGACCTTCGTCCAGTAGTGCCAGGTGTTCGCGCCGAGGCTCAGCGCCGCCTCGCGCCACTGCGGGCGCAGGCCCTCCAGCGCGGGCAGGAAGACGATCACCATGAGCGGGATCTGGAAGTAGCTGTAGACGACGATCAGCCCGGGAAGGCCGAACAGCCACCCCGAGCCGTAGATGTCGAGGCCCAGCCCGGAGCGCAGGGCGACCGTCAGCGACCCGGTGAACCCGATCGTGGCGATGAAGGCGAAGGCCAGCATCACGCCGCCGAACTGGGCGAGCACCCCGGCGACCGAGGTCACCGTGCGGCGCAGCAGGCTGGTCGCCGGACGGGTCACGACGAGGTAGGCGAGCAGCGCACCCAGCACCGCGCCGATCACCGCGGTCGCGGCGGAGAGCACGATGCTCTTCCACAGCGCGCTGAGCACGGCGGGCTGGGTCAGCGTCGAGATGTTCCCGAGCGTGACCGCGCCGTTCTCGGTGAACGCCCCGACGACGACGGTGATCGTCGGGATCAGCAGGAAGATCGTGAGGTAGAGCAGGAACGGCCCGAGGCCCAGAGCCGGCGCGAGCCGTGCGAGACGGTTCGCGCCGGCGCTCCGTTCACCGGCCATCGCTCAGCCGACGACCTTGGACCAGTGCTTGGACAGGTAGTCCGCGGCCTTGGCGGTCTGCTCGGTGGTGGGCACGACCGGCGTGCCCGAGACCGTCGGCAGCGCGTCGTACTTCGCCTTGTCGATCGTGCCGGCCTTGGCCATCGCGTCGGCGCGGATCGGCCGGGCGCCGCCGGCGAGCCAGAGGTTCTGACCCTCGTCGGAGAAGAGGAACTCCTCCCACAGCCGCGCGGCGGCCGGGTGCGGGGCGTCGGCGTTGATCGCCTGGTAGTAGTAGCCGGCAACCACCGCGTTGCTCGGCACCACGACCTTCCAGCTCGGCAGCTTCTTGGTCTCGGCCGCGTTGGTGTAGTCCCAGTCGATGACGACCGGGGTCTGGCCGGACTCGATCGTCGCCGGAGTGGGGTCGACCGGTAGGAAGTTGCCGGCCTGCTTCAGCTTGCCGAAGTAGTCGACACCCGGCGCGATGTTGTCGGCACCGCCACCGTTGGCGAGCGCGGCCATCACCACGCCGCTGAACGCGGCGCCGGCCTCGGTCGGGTTGCCGTTCAGCGCGACCTTGCCCTTGAACTGCGGCTTCATCAGGTCGGCCATGGTGCTGACGTCCGGGACCTTGCTGGAGTCGTAGCCGATCGACATGTAGCCGCCGTAGTCGTTGGTCCACTTCCCGTTGGCGTCCTTGAACTGGCTCGGGATGTCCCCCCAGGTGGTGACCTTGTACGGCGCGTACATGTCCGTGTTCGCCAACGCCACCGACTGGCCGAGGTCGAACACGTCCGGCGCCCGGGAGGTGCCCTTCAACTGCTTGGCGGCGTCGATCTCCTCCTGGCTGGCCGCGTCCGGCTGGGCGGAGTTGACCTTGATGCCGTACTTGTCGGAGAACTTCTTGATGATCTCGCCGTAGTTGGCCCAGTCCGGGGGCAGCGCGATGACGTTGAGCTGGCCCTCGGCCTTGGCGGCCTTGACCAGCGCGTCCATGCCACCGAGGGCCTGGGCGGACGTGGCCTTGGCCGCGTCGCTGCCGCCACCCGAGCTCGAGGTCTTGGCGGGCGGCGAGCACGCCGCGAGGGCGGTCGCGGCCAGCACCCCGGCCACGGACAAACTGACAACTCGCAAACGACGCACGACATCCTCCTGTGGTGGAACGGCACCCTGCCAGCGCGAACCGTCGCAGCCCCGGTTGACGGGCGCCCGTCCCCCTGGTGACGTGCTGGTGACTGGACAGTAGCGCCCGCGGTCGTCGCGCGGGCCCAGACCCTCCGAGATGCGACGGATTCGTGACCTGACCACCCGGTTCCGGCGCTCCTCCGGCCGACCCCTTGATATTTACGCGCAAAGGTGAAAGGAATGTGAGCCCCGACACAGCCCGGCAGGGAGGTTCGGACATGGCGAGGCATCCAGCACCGACGCGGGCGAGCAGATCGCTTCGTCGAGGGGCGATGGCACTGGCCCTCGCCATGCTCGCCGCGCTGCTCGCGGCGTGCGGCGGGAACGCGTCGGGCGTGACGAAGCTGGTGTGGTACGTCAACCCCGACCCGAGCAAGCCGGCGAACTTCAAGGGCGCCTTCGGGCAGCCGGGCATCGCGCAGCGGTGCAGCACCGACCGCTACACGATCACCACCCAGGAGCTGCCAGGCGACGCCAGCCAGCAGCGCATCCAGCTCGCCCGCCGGCTCGCTGCCGGGGACACCGGCATCGACCTGATGAGTCTCGACCCGGTGTTCACCGGCGAGTTCACCGACGCCGGGTTCCTCGCGCCGATCCCGCCCGCAGAGGCCCAGCAGCTCTCCCAGGGCGTGCTCGCCGGCGCGCTGACGGCCGCGAAGTGGAAGGGCAAGCTGGCCGTCGCGCCGCTGTGGGCGAACACCCAGCTGCTGTGGTACCGCAAGTCGTTCGCGCAGAAGACCGGCCTCGACATGACCAAGCCGGTCACCTGGGACCAGATCATCAAGGCCGCCGCCGACAACGGCGGGACGGTGGGGGTCCAGGCCAACAAGTACGAGGGCTACGTGGTGTGGATCAACGCGCTCATCATGGGCGCGGGCGGTCACATCGTCACGAACACCGGCAAGGGCACCGACGCCACGGTCACCATCAACTCCCCCGCCGGCAAGGCCGCCGCGCACGTGATCCGTGAGCTGGCGCACTCCCCCGCGGCGGAGGCGGACCTCTCGGTGTCCAACGAGGGAACCGTGCTCGGGCCGTTCGCGACCGACAAGGGCGCGTTCATGCTCAACTGGACGTTCATCTACGCCAACTACGCCAGCGACAAGACGGTCAGCACGGACCTCGGCTGGACCCGCTACCCGCGCACGGTGCCGAACCACCCGTCTCGTCCCCCGCTGGGCGGCATCAACATCGGCGTGAACGCCGCTTCCGTGCACAAGGCCGACGCCCTGGCGGCGCTGAAGTGCCTCACCTCCACCCAGAACCAGGTGCAGTACGCGGTGGAGACCGGGAACATGCCGGCGCGCGCCAGCGCCTACGACCAGCCGGCGCTCACCAAGGCCTACCCGAAGGACCTGCTGACCGCCTTCCGCGACAGCATCAACGTCGCAGGACCTCGACCGATCTCGCCGTACTGGAGCGACATCTCCAGCGCGCTGCAGAGCTCGTGGCACCCGGCCGGATCCGTCACCGAGCTGACGCCGCAGCAGTCGGCGGACTTCCTGCGGGGCGTACTTCAGGGGAACAAGCTGCTGTGAAGGGGACGCCATGACCACCACCGCGCCGGCAACGGCAGGCGCCGCCGCCCAGCGCCGCGGGCGCGCCAGTGACCGGGCGCGTGCCGAGAACCGCCTTGGCCAGCGGCTCGTCGCGCCCGCCGTGGTGCTGATGCTCGGGGTCACCGCCTACCCGATGGGCCAGGCGCTCTACCTCTCGCTGTTCCAGTACCGGCTGACCACCCCCGGAGACCGGCAGTTCGTCGGCGGCGGCAACTACTGGACGGTGATCAGCAGCGGGCTGTTCTGGTACGACATGTTCAACACGGTGCTGATCATGGTCGCGACCGTGGCCGTGGAGCTGGTGATCGGCTTCGCGTTCGCGATGGTGATGCACAAGATCGTGTTCGCGCGCGGCATCATCCGGACCTCGATCCTGATCCCGTACGGCATCATCACCGTGGTCTCGGCGTTCGCGTGGCAGTTCGCGTTCAGCCTCAACAACGGCTTCGTGAACCACTGGTTCTCCTGGCTGCCGGGCATCAGCGCCGACACCAACTGGTTCGGCGCGCACTGGCCGGCGATGTTCGCGATCATGGTCTCCGAGATCTGGAAGACCACGCCGTTCATGTCGCTGCTGCTGCTGGCCGGGCTCTCCCAGGTGTCGGAGGACATGCTCGAGGCAGCGCGGGTCGACGGCGCCACCTGGACGCAGCGGCTGGTCAAGGTGATCCTGCCGAACATGCGGGCCGCGATCATGGTCGCCGTGCTGTTCCGCGCGCTCGACGCGTTCCGCATCTTCGACAACATCTACATCATGACCAAGGGCGCACAGCGCACCGAGTCGGTCTCGTTCCTCACCTACCGGCAGGTCATCGAGCAGTTCCAGCTCGGCCTCGGCTCGGCGTTGTCGGTGCTGCTGTTCCTGTCCGTGCTGCTGATCGCGTTCCTGATCGTGAAGCTGTTCCGAGTGGACCTGGCCACCGCCCGAGGGGAGACCTGAGATGAAGCAGCGGATCGGCCCGAGCACCTGGATCGGGTTCGCGGCGATCCTGGTGTGGTGTCTGCTCCCGGTGGCGTGGATCATCTCGCTGTCGTTCAAGTCGGTGGCCGAGACCACCACCGGCAGCCCGCAGTTCCTCCCCCAGGACCCGACCCTCCAGAACTACAAGGACGTGCTCACCAACCCCGACTTCCTGCGGGCGCTGGGCAACTCCTTCGGCATCTCGGCGATCGCCACCACGCTCGCGGTCATCTTCGCGACGCTCGCGGCCTACGCCATCGCGCGCCTGGACTTCACCGGCAAGCGCCTGGTGCTCTCCGTCGCCCTGGCCATCGCGATGTTCCCGGTCGTCTCGCTGGTCGGGCCGCTGTTCGACCTCTGGCGGACCTTCCACCTGTTCAACACCTGGCCGGGGCTGATCATCCCCTACATGTCCTTCACGCTGCCGCTCGCGATCTGGACGCTCTCGGCGTTCTTCCGGGAGATCCCCTGGGAGATGGAGCAGGCCGCGCAGGTCGACGGCGCGACGTCGTGGCAGGCGTTCCGGAAGGTGATCGTGCCGCTGGCCGCGCCGGGCGTGTTCACCGCCGCCATCCTGACGTTCTTCTTCGCCTGGAACGAGTTCGTCCTGGCCATCTCCCTGACCTCCACGACGGCGGCGCGCACCGTGCCGGCCCAGCTGTCCTTCTTCGTCGGGTCGGACCCGTTCAACCCGCCGTACTCGCAGCTCGCCACCGCCTCGGTGGTCGTCACGATCCCGATCGTGATCCTCGTCCTGCTGTTCCAGCGCAAGATCGTCGCCGGCCTGACGTCCGGCGCGGTGAAGGGGTGATCGCAGCATGGCTGCCATCGAGATGCGGAACATCGTCAAGAAGTACGGCGACGGCTTCCCCGCGGTCAACGACGTCAGCATCGACGTCGAGGACGGGGAGTTCGTGATCCTGGTCGGACCCTCGGGCTGCGGCAAGTCGACGCTGCTGCGGATGATCGTCGGTCTCGAGGACATCACGTCGGGGGACATGGTCATCGGCGGCAAGCGGGTCAACGACCTCGCGCCGCGCGACCGCAACCTCGCGATGGTGTTCCAGAACTACGCGCTCTACCCACACCTGACCGTCTACGAGAACATCGCGTTCCCGCTGCGGCTGTCCAAGTCGCACTCCGAGGAGGAGATCGACCGGAAGGTCCGCGACGCGAGCCGGACCCTCGAGCTCGACGAGCACCTCGAACGCAAGCCCGGCAACCTCTCCGGCGGTCAGCGGCAGCGGGTGGCGATGGGACGGGCCATCGTCCGCGACGCCCAGGCGTTCCTGTTCGACGAGCCGTTGTCGAACCTCGACGCGAAGCTGCGCGGCCAGATGCGCACCGAGATCTCCCGGCTGCAGAAGCGGCTGGGCATCACCACCGTCTACGTCACCCACGACCAGACCGAGGCGATGACGCTCGGCGACCGGGTCGCGGTCCTCAAGCGCGGGGTGCTGCAGCAGCTCGCCACCCCGCGCGAGCTCTACGAGCAACCGGCCAACCTGTTCGTGGCCGGCTTCATCGGCTCCCCGCCGATGAACTTCCTGCCCGCGACCGTCGAGGGCGACCAGGTCAGCCTGCCGTTCGGGACGATCACCATCCCCGCCGACAAGGCCAAGAAGGTGCAGGACAAGGGGTTGCTGCTCGCCGGGATCCGGCCGGAGTACTTCGACGACGCCACCGTGGTCGAGTCCCACAAGCTCGAGCACGGCTCGACGTTCCGGGCGCAGATCGACGTCACCGAGTGGTTGGGAAACGAGGCGTACGCCTACATCCCGTTCGAGGCTTCCCCGGAGGTGCAGGAGGAGCTGACCCAGCTCGAGCGGGACCTCGAGATGGAGGCGATCCGCCCGCAGCTGGTCGTCGCCCTCGACGCGGCGAGCCGGGTCAAGGAGGGCGAGGAGGCGGAGATCTTCGTCGACCCGCGCCGGATCCACCTCTTCGACCCGCAGACGCAGGAGAACCTCACGCTCGGCGTGTGACCTCGCTCAGCGGCCCCGGTCGAGCCGCCGCCGAGCGGCCCGGGAGGGACCGCGGCGCTGCACGTGCACCGAGCCCATCAGCGCGAGGCCCTTCACCCGCACCACCGGAGACTCCGGCGACAGCTGTGCCTCGGCTCGCGGGCGCTGCTCCCTGAACTCGCCCATCACCCCGATGCCGTCCACGACCACGACGGTGCGCGCGTCCACCACCACCTTCACCTCGCCCATCACGGCGAGGGCGGTGACGTTGACCTCGCGGGGGGCCATCCGGGCCTCGCGCAGGTCGAGGGTCACGCTGCCCATGAGCGCGAACGCCGTGTGCCCGTCGTACAGCTGCCAGGGGCCGACCCGCGTGGTCTCGGACATGATCGCGATCGAGCGGTCGTGGCGCGGACCCGCAGGGGCCGGGCTGGGCATCGGCTGGGGTGGTCGTGTCTGCGCCGGCAGGTCGGCGGTGAGCGGCACCAGGTCGGCGTAGGTCTTGGCGCGGTAGGCGGCCTCGATCCGCTCCTCCAGCTCCTCGAGGTCGAGGCGGCCCTCCCCCGCCGCCTCCCGCAGCACCTCGGTGACCCGGTGTCGGTCGGCGTCGGAGATGCGCATCCGGCTCGCGTCGTACGGCGGGGAGCCGGCCGTCGAGCGCTCCATGGGTCCCTCCATGCGCAGCATCCTAGGACCGTCCACTACGCTCATCGCGCCGAAATCGCCTCCGGGAGGACCCCACACGTGAGCGCCGAGCCCGAGTTCCGCTACTCCGACCTGCTGCCGACCGGCCCGGACCGGACGCCGTACCGGCTGCTCACCACCGAGGGGGTGAGCACGTTCGAGGCGGACGGGCAGACCTTCCTGCGGGTGGCGCCGTCGGCGCTCCAGCGGCTCACCGCCGAGGCGATGCACGACATCGCGCACTACCTGCGTCCTGCGCACCTCGCGCAGCTGCGCAGGATCATCGACGACCCGGAGGCGAGCGGCAACGACCGGTTCGTGGCGCTCGACCTGCTCAAGAACGTCAACATCTCCGCCGGTGGCGTGCTGCCGATGTGCCAGGACACCGGCACGGCGATCGTGATGGGGAAGAAGTCCGAGCGGGTGCTCACCGGTGTCGACGACGGCGAGTGGATCAGCCGGGGCGTGTACGACGCCTACACGCGGCTCAACCTGCGCTACTCCCAGATGGCGCCGCTGACCATGTGGGAGGAGAGGAACACCGGCACCAACCTCCCCGCGCAGATCGAGCTCTACTCCACCCCCGGCACCGGCGAGCCGGCCTACAAGTTCCTGTTCATGGCCAAGGGCGGCGGGTCGGCGAACAAGTCCTTCCTCTACCAGGAGACCAAGGCGGTCCTGAACCCCGAGCGGATGCTGTCCTTCCTCGACGAGAAGATCCGCTCCCTCGGGACGGCCGCGTGCCCGCCGTACCACCTCGCGATCGTGGTGGGCGGCACCTCGGCGGAGTTCGCGCTCAAGACCGCGAAGTACGCCTCGGCGCACTACCTCGACACCCTGCCGACGGCCGGCTCGCTCACCGGCCACGCGTTCCGTGACGTCGAGCTCGAGGAGGAGGTCTTCAAGCTCACCCAGTCCTTCGGGATCGGCGCGCAGTTCGGCGGGAAGTACTTCTGCCACGACGTGCGCGTGGTGCGGCTGCCCCGGCACGGCGCCTCCTGCCCGGTCGCGATCGCGGTCTCCTGCTCCGCGGACCGGCAGGCGCTGGGCAAGATCACCGCCGAGGGGGTGTTCCTCGAGGAGCTGGAGCGCGACCCGGCGCGGTACCTGCCCGACACGTCGTCCGAGCGCCTCGGGGGCGACGTGGTCCGGGTGGACCTGAACCGGCCGATGGACGAGATCCGCGCGGAGCTGTCGAAGTACCCGGTCAGGACCCGGCTGTCCCTGACCGGCCCGCTGGTGGTGGCGCGCGACATCGCCCACGCCAAGATCAAGGAGCGGCTCGACGCCGGCGAGGAGATGCCGGCCTACCTGCGCGACCACGCGGTGTACTACGCGGGGCCGGCCAAGACGCCGGAGGGCTACGCGTCCGGCTCGTTCGGGCCGACCACCGCCGGACGGATGGACTCCTACGTCGACCGGTTCCAGGCCGCGGGCGGCTCGATGGTGATGCTGGCCAAGGGCAACCGTTCCGCGGCGGTGACCCGGGCCTGCGCCGCGCACGGAGGCTTCTACCTCGGGTCGATCGGGGGGCCGGCCGCCCGGCTCGCGCAGGACTGCATCAAGCACGTCGAGGTGTTGGAGTACCCCGAGCTCGGCATGGAGGCCATCTGGAAGATCGAGGTCGAGGACTTCCCGGCGTTCATCGTCGTCGACGACAAGGGCAACGACTTCTTCGCCGACCCCGCGGGACGGGCCACCGTCCCGCTGAGCGGGGTGCGAGCGCGCTCCACCGAGACGGCCTGAGCTCTCCCCCGGTCCCACGCTGCCCCGCGCTGCCCGCACGGACGTCAACGAACCGGTCGCGCGGGGCCACAGCTCGCATGACTGTCCGCGCCGGGTCTCAGGCGGTACGACGGCCAGGGATGTCGCACCCGGCCGCGGCGAGAGCATCCTCGATCTGGGCGAAGAAGTCGTCGGGAGCCACGCGCAGTCCGAGCAACGGCAGCCGGAGCACAGTCAGCCCCTGGATCGCCAGGTCGTTCTGGCGGATCGCGTCGCTGACGACGTGCGGACCGAGCACGTGGTGGATCCCGTCCACCTCGACCGCCAGCTTCCACCGGTCCCAGAAGAGGTCGAGGTAGTACCGGCCGTTGCGGCCCTGGCGCAACGCTTGGCGCGACGGCTCGGGCAGTCCACGTCGTCGGCACTCACGCGCGACGTCGAGCTCACCGAGGGAGCGGACTCCTCCTCCCAGGTCGAGGAGCACACCATGGATGAGGCCCCGGCGCTTGTCCCGACGCACCCGCAGCATCTCCCGCCCGAGCGCGGTCGCGGTCGACAGGCCACGTTGCACCACGAGCGTGAGCACGTAGGCGGCCTCCCGGTCCGAGTGCGCCCACAGGGCCGCGCGCACGGCCGCGACCTCGACGCGAGCACGGGGAAGACCGCCGCTGTCGACATCATCCGCGGACCACCGTCGCGTCTGCCGGATGTCCACGCCCCGGCTACGTCGCACGCGCGCTCCTCGTGGCACCGACACCCGCACCCGATCGACCGAGAAGTCGGTGAGTCCCGCCTGCACGAGCGCGGACGCACCGTCGAGGTAGGCACGGGGACCGGCCTCGAACACGGCCGCCCAGTGCTGGGCGTCCTGATCGAGCGGACCGCGATGCACACAGATGCTCTGCGTGCCTACGCGGGCCCATCGATGAGCACGCAGATGCGCCCTGATCTCGGCGCGCGTGACGCCCAGCTCCTTGAGCTGCCGCCTCGACACCAGGCCGGATTGCTGCCCGGCAAGGTGCTCGACCTTGCGCCAGGTCAGCAGCCGTCGGGCCACCGCCGCGGAGGGAGTGTGGTGTGCGTGTGCGTCCATCGGCTCATCGTGGAGCGCGGCGGGCTGTGACGCACGAGGTGTTTTCCCGCCTGTGGACGACCGTCCGAGCGTCATACGCTGCGGCGGTCCCCGCGACCGGACCGTATGACGCCCGCGCGGACGTCATACGGGGGGCTCGCCGCGGGAACCAGTGCGTATGACGTCCGCGGGGGCGTCCTACGAGGGGGTCGGCGGAGCGGCCGGTTCGCATGACGCAAGGAGAACGATGGAGTACGTCGAGGTGGCGCGGGCCGAGTCCGAGCGCGGTGAGGTGGTGCTCAGGGAGCGGCACGACCCCGACCACGGCGACGAGGCGCCGACCGCCCTGGAGCTGCGGGTGAACGGCGTCTTCGTCATGGACACCCTCGAGACCAGCACCGAGCAGGAGCTCGCGCGGGTGGCGCTGGCGCACGTCGAGGACCCGGCCGTGGTGCTCGTCGGCGGCCTGGGTCTCGGCTTCACCGCCCATGCCCTGCTGGCCGACCCGCGGGTGGAGCGGGTCGTGGTCGCGGAGGTCGAGGACGCCCTGGTCCGGTGGATGCGGGACGGCACGGTGCCGCACGGCCCGTCCTACCTCGCCGACGCCCGGCTCGAGGTGCTCGTCGCCGACATCCGCCTCGCCGTGGTCGAGGCCGGCGACGCGTCCTACGACCTGGTCCTGCTCGACGTCGACAACGGTCCTGGCTTCCTGGTCTACGACGAGAACGCCGCCGTCTACGAGCAGGAGTTCCTGCGTCAGGTGGCGCGGACCCTGCGGCCGGGCGGCGCGCTGCTGGTGTGGTCCGCGGCCGAGGCGCCCGACCTGCGCGCGTCGATGGAGCAGGTCTTCGGTGCGGTGGCGCCGCTGCCGTACGACGTGCGCCTGCAGTCCCGCGCCGAGCAGTACTGGCTCTACCTCTCCCGGCGTGCATGACCGACCGGCAGGGGCGCGACCGCGGCCCGGCGAGGCTTTGCACACGTTAACGCGGTGTCGGCGAGGGGTAGGTTCGAGCCATGGCTGACTTCCGCATCGAGCACGACAGCATGGGCGAGGTCCGGGTCCCGGCGGACGCGCTGTGGCGAGCCCAGACACAGCGAGCGGTGGAGAACTTCCCGATCAGCGGGGCCACCCTCGAGGCCGAGCACCTCAAGGCGATGGCCCGGGTCAAGGCCGCGGCCGCCAAGGTCAACGCCGACCTCGGCGTCCTGGACGAGAAGAAGTCCGAGGCCATCCAGGAGGCCGCGCGCGAGGTCATCGCCGGGGAGCACCTCGACCACTTCCCCGTCGACGTGTTCCAGACCGGCTCCGGCACCTCCTCGAACATGAACATGAACGAGGTGCTCGCCACCCTCGCGAAGGGCGCCGGCGCCGACGTGCACCCCAACGACCACGTCAACGCCAGCCAGTCCAGCAACGACACGTTTCCGACCTCCATCCACGTCGCCGCGACCGCCGCGACCACGCAGCACCTGATCCCGGCGCTGACGCACCTGGCCGAGACGCTCGAGGCGAAGGCCGAGGAGTTCAAGGACGTCGTGAAGTCCGGGCGCACGCACCTCATGGACGCGACCCCCGTCATGCTCGGCCAGGAGTTCGGCGGCTACGCGGCGGCGATGCGCCTCGGGGTCGAGCGCCTCGGGGCGGTGCTGCCGCGGGTGGCGCAGCTGCCGCTGGGTGGTACCGCGGTGGGCACCGGCATCAACACACCGCCCGGCTTCGCGGCGAGGGTCATCGAGGAGCTGGCCCGCTCCACCGGGCTGCCGTTCACCGAGGCGACGAACCACTTCGAGGCGCAGGGCGCGCGGGACGCCCTCGTGGAGCTCTCCGGCCAGCTGAAGACGGTCGCGGTCAGCATGACCAAGCTCTGCAACGACCTGCGCTGGATGTCCTCGGGACCACGCACGGGGCTCGCCGAGATCAACCTGCCCGACCTCCAGCCGGGCTCGAGCATCATGCCGGGCAAGGTGAACCCGGTGCTGCCCGAGGCCACGCTGATGGTCTGCGCCCAGGTGGTCGGTAACGATGCGGCGATCACCGTGGCCGGCGCGTCGGGCAACTTCGAGCTGAACGTGATGATGCCGGTGATCGCCCGCAACCTCCTGGAGTCGATCCGGCTGCTCGGCTCGAGCAGCACCGTGCTCGCCGACCGCTGCATCGCGGGCATCACCGCCAACGAGGAGCGGATGCGCACCTACGCGGAGTCCTCGCCGTCGGTGGTGACGCCGCTGAACCGCTACATCGGCTACGAGAACGCCGCCAAGGTGGCCAAGAAGGCGCTGGCGGAGGAGAGGACGATCAAGCAGGTGGTGCTCGAGATGGGGTTCGTGGAGAGCGGCGACCTCACCGAGGAGGAGCTCGACGCGGCCCTCGACGTGGCGAGCATGACGCACCCGTAGGGGCCCGAGGGGTCAGTACCAGCCCGAGGAGTTCTCGTGCATCAGCGCGCCGCACGGCGTGCCGTAGCTGGCCTTGATGTACTCCAAGCCCCACCGGATCTGGGTCTCGGCGTTGTTCTGCCAGTCCGCGCCGGCCGAGGCCATCTTCGTGCCGGGGAGCGCCTGCGGGATGCCGTAGGCGTCCGAGGTCGGGTTGTCGGCGTGGACGTTCCACCCCGACTCGCGCATGTAGAGCTGGTCCAGGCAGCCGAACTGCGAGGAGTCGAAGCCGTAGACCGGGAGCAGCGCCTTCGCGATCGAGCGTGGGTCCTGGCTGGCGAGGTCCTCGGTCTTGGTGGTCTGGCCGCCGGAGTCCTGGTTGAGCAGGTGGGCCTTCGTCTGGTCGATCGCGGTGCGCTCTTCCGAGCGGGACAGGGCCGCGGTGCGGTCGGCGAGCGCCGCGCGCACCGAGGCCTGGCCCTGCTGGCCGGACATCGCGGAGGCAAGCGCTGCCGAGGCGGTGTTGTCGTGGCCGCCCTCGTTGGCCACGATCCCCGACGAGACGGCGATCCCCGTGGCCGCGACTGCGGCGCCCGAGACCATCATGGACTTCTTCACCTTGCCGGCGAGGGCAGGCTGCGGCGCGGCTCCGCGGTGCTTCGGTACGTACTGCTCGCGTCGTGGCACGGGGCACTCACAAACGTCGACTACACGGACAACGGCACACAGCGACCTGCACCAACGGCGCAAGGCGGACATGGGGGAAGGCCGCACCTACCTTGACCGATCGAACCGTTCCGCGCAAATCGAGCGCACGCGGCTGTGCATGGTTTTGCGCGGAACGGGTAGCCGGCCGGGCCTGGAGACCTGCGGAAACGCCCGCTCCACCCCGCTTTCGCCCGGTACAGACCGGGCGAGGGGCACGGCCGGCTACGCGTCGGACCTCACACGGTCACGTGCTCCAGCATCTCGGTGACCAGGGCAGCGATCGGCGACCGCTCCGACCGGGTCAGGGTGACGTGCGCGAACAGCGGGTGGCCCTTGAGCGATCCACCACGGCCACCACACCGTCGTGCCGACCGACCCGCAGGTTGTCGCGCTGCGCCACGTCGTGGGTGAGCACCACCTTGGAGTTCGCCCCGATGCGGGAGAGCACGGTGAGCAGCACGTTGCGCTCCAGGGACTGGGCCTCGTCGACGATGACGAAGCAGTCGTGCAGGGACCGCCCGCGGATGTGGGTCAGCGGCAGCACCTCGAGCATCCCGCGGTCGAGCACCTCCTCGATCACCTCGCGGGAGGTCAGCGCGCCGAGAGTGTCGAAGACCGCCTGCCCCCACGGCGACATCTTCTCGTTCTCCGTGCCCGGCAGGTAGCCGAGCTCCTGCCCGCCGACGGCGAAGAGCGGGCGGAACACCACGACCTTCTGGTGCTGTCCGCGCTCCATCACCGCCTCCAGGCCCGCGCACAGGGCCATCGCCGACTTCCCGGTGCCAGCTCGGCCGCCCGAGCGAGACGATCCCCACGTCGGGGTCGAGCAGCAGCTCCAGCGCGATGCGCTGCTCCGCCGACCGGCCGTGCACACCGAACGCCTCGCGGTCGCCGCGGACCAGGTGCACCCGCTTGTCGGCCTTCACCCGGCCCAGCGCGCTGCCGCGCTCGGAGAGCAGCACCAGCCCGGTGTGACAGGGCAGGTCGCGGGCCTCCTCCAGGTCGAGCACGCCCGTCGTCGTAGAGCTCGTCGACGTCGCGCGCCGGCGACCTCGAGCTCCACCATGCCGGTCCAGCCCGGACTCCGACGCCAGCTCGGCGCGGTACTCCTCGGCGTCGAGGCCGACCGCCGAGGCCTTGATCCGCAGCGGCAGGTCCTTGGACACCAGCGTCACCGCGCGCCCTCGTTGGCCAGGTTGCGCGCCACGGCCAGGATCCGGGTGTCGTTGTCGCCGAGCCGGAACCCGGACGGCAGGGAGGCGGGGTCGGTGTGGTTGAGCTCCACCCGGAGCGTGCCGCCGGCCTCCCCGATCGGGACCGGCTGGTCGAGCCGGCCGTGCCTGCACCCGCAGCTCGTCGAGCAGCCGCAGCGCCGCGCGGGCGAAGTAGCCCAGCTCGGGGTGGTGGCGCTTGCCCTCCAGCTCGGTGATCACGACGACCGGGAGCACGACCTCGTGCTCGTCGAACCGGCGCAGCGCGCCCGGGTCGGCGAGCAGGACGCTGGTGTCGAGGACGTAGGTCCGGCGCGGTCCGGCTGCGGTGCGCGCTCTGCTGGGCGGTCGGTGCGCTGAGCTGAGCCACTGTTCGTCCCCTCGTGGACCGGCGCGCGCACTCGGCGCCCCGGCCTTCAGATTCGTTCGTCGGACCGGGACCGGGCCCGAAAGTCCGAGTGCGGACCTCCGGATCGTGCTGGGTCGTGAGCTGCTCACGAACGGGCCTCCCGAAACGGCGGGCTTCCCCACCCGCCGCTGACATCGACGCTACGACCGGCACCCCGACGCGCGCCCGACGACACGCCCTGCCGACACGTGGCGATCACGTGGTGGCGGCCGGTAGCGCACGAGCACCGGGCCGGCGTCATTCGCCGAAGCGGCGGTGACGCTCGGCGTAGGCCCGCAGCGCGCGCAGGAAGTCCACGCGGCGGAAGTCGGGCCAGTACGCCTCGCAGAAGTAGAACTCGCTGTGCGCGCTCTGCCACAGCAGGAACCCGCCGAGCCGCTGCTCGCCGGACGTGCGGATCACCAGGTCCGGGTCGGGCTGGCCCTGGGTGTAGAGGTGCTCGGCGATGTGGTCGACGTCGAGGATCTCGGCCAGCTCCTCGATCGAGGTGCCCTGGACGGCGTGCTCGCTGCAGCAGCGAGCGCACGGCGTCGGCGATCTCGCGCCGGCCGCCGTACCCGACCGCGATGTTGACCAGCATGCCCTCGACGTCGCGGGTCGCGTCGGCGGCGTCCTTGAGCAGGTGCGCGGTCGTCGGCGGGCAGCAGGTCCAGGGCACCCACCGGGTTGAGCCGCCAGCGGCGCGCGGCGGCCAGCGTCGTCGACGACGTCCTCGATGATCCCCAGCAGCGTCGCGCAGCTCCTCGGTCGGGCCGGTTGAGGTTGTCGGTCGAGAGCAGCCACAGCGTGACCACCTCGACGCCGAGCTCCTCGCACCACTCCAGCAGCGGCGAGATGTTGGCCGCACCGGCCCGGTGCCCGTGCGCCGCGTCCGGCACCGACCGCGCGTGCCCAGCGCCGGTTGCCGTCGAGCATCACCCCGACGTGCTTGGGCAGCCGGCTCCGGCGGGAGCCGGCGCACCAGCCGCGCCTCGTAGGCCGGGTACAGCACCCGGCGCAGTCCACGTCTTCCAGTCCGCCACGGCTCACGCACCTTACCCGCGACGGGGTCCGGCGACGCTGCGCGGTCCGTCCGGGCTGCGGTACGGTCGGGTCCCGTGACGTCACGAGCGCGACCGTTCCCGGCACGCGCACCGCACCGCCGTGGAGGCAGGCCGGCGAGCCGCTGGCGGCGAGCACCTGCGCGAGCACCTGGACCGGCTCGAGCGAGGTCAAGCCGAAGCTGCGCGGCTGGCTGCACCGGCCACCGCACCGCTGACCCTGGCCGCCGGCGTCGTCCTGGTGGTGCTGTCCCCCACCGCCGCGACCCGGCTCGGCTCCGCGGTCTTCGCGGCCTCGGCGCTGCTGCTGTTCACCGTCTCGGCGATCTACCACCGCGGCACGCTGGAGCCCGCGCACCTGGCGGTTCCTGCGCCGCTTCGACCACGCCAACATCTTCCTGCTGATCGCCGGCAGCTACACGCCGTTCACGCTGCTGCTGCTCGACGGCGCCGACCGGGTCGCGCTGCTCGAGCGTGGTCTGGGCCGGCGCCGCGCTGGGCGTGCTGTTCCGGCTGTTCTGGAACGACGCGCCGCGCTGGCTGTACATGCCGATCTACGTCGCGCTGGGCTGGGCGGCGGTCTTCTTCTTCGGCGACTTCGTCGCAGCAGCCGAGCACGGCGGTCCTCGCGCTGATGTGCGTCGGCGGCGGGCTCTACACGCTCGGCGGCGCTCGTCTACGGCCTGCAAGCGACCGGACCCGTTCCCCCGCTGGTTCGGCTTCCACGAGGTCTTCCACACCCTGACGATCGCCGCGTTCGTGACCCACTACGTCGGCGTCTCGCTCGCGACGTACTCCCTGCGCTGACCCGCGGGCCGAAGTGGCGCGGGCGGACCCGCCCGGACCCGGATCGAAGGACCCGGACGAGGGCCGGAAACCGCCCGAAAAAGGCCGGCGCGGGGGCTGGACGGTGACCTCGGGGCGGAGTTACCTTCGAAACACAGTTCCAGTCTGATCGGGACGGAGGTGCTACCCGTGTTAGCCCCTGCACGATCACACCACGAGCCGGGCGGCCCGTGAAGGATGACTGACGACGACGAAGGGGAAGGCATCGCGCCTTCCCCTTCGTTGCGTGTGCGCGGTCTGCCGCGGAGCGCTACACGAACGCCCCGATCACCAGCACGCTGCAGAACGCCACCACGGAGACCACGGTCTCCATGACCGACCAGGTCTTGAGCGTCTGCCCGACCGTCAGGCCGAAGTACTCCTTGACCAGCCAGAACCCCGCGTCGTTGACGTGGCTGAAGAACAGCGAACCGGCGCCGATCGGCCAGCACCAGCAGCGCCAGGTGCGGCTGGTCGAGGTTGGCCGCCACGCCGCCCACGATGCCCGCGGTGGTCACGGTCGCGACGGTCGCCGACCCGGTGGCAAGACGCACGGCGACGGCCACCAGCCAGCCGAGCAGCAGCGGCGAGAAGTGCGAGCTGCTGGGCGAAGTCGCCGATGACGTTGGCGACACCGGAGTCGGAGAGCACCTGCTTGAAGCCACCGCCGGCGGCCACGATCAGCATGATGGAGGCGACTCCGGGCAGCCCGGACCCCAGGGACTCGTGGATGCGCTCCTTGGCGCATTCCCGAGGTGCGCCCCAGGGCCACCATCGCGACCAGCACGCCGGCCAGCAGCGCGATCGACGGGGTGCCGATGAAGTCCAGGGCGCTGCGCCAGCCGCTGTCCTGCGTTGGTGACCAGGTCACCGATCGCCTTGGCGAGCATCATCGCCACGGGCAGCACCATGCACAGCACCGCGGCGGCGAACGGCGGGCGCCGCAGGCCCTCGGTGCCGAGCCCCGCGGCGGCACGTCGCGGGCGGCCTCGCCGGCCGGCTCCTCGCCGCCACCGAAGTCCTCCTCCTGTCCGGTCGAGGCGCTCCCCCCGCCCGCGGTCGCGCCGACGGCCACCGGCTCGGTGGCCAGGGCCGCCGCGATGCCGCCGCGGGTGTCCTCGGCGTAGACGCGGACCACCCGGTCGAGCAGCACCGCGAGCACCGGGCCGGCGATGATGAGCGTGGGCACGGCGATGATCGAGGCCGAAGATCAGGGTCTGGCTCAGGTTCGCGTGGAGCAGGTCGATCGCGGTGACCGGACCGGGGTGCGGCGGCACGAGCCCGTGGAGGATGGACAGGCCGGCCAGCGCCGGGATGCCGATCTTCATCAGCGAGACGCCGGTGCGGCGGCCGACCAGGATGATGATCGGCACCAGAATGACCACGCCGATCTCGAAGAACATCGGCAGGCCGATGATCGCGGCGATCAGCGCCATCGCCCAGGGCAGGGTCCGCGGCCCGACCTTCTCCACGATGCGGTCGACGATCTCGTTCGCGCCGCCGGAGTCGGCGAGCAGCTTGCCGAGCATGGCGCCCAGGGCGATCAGCAGGCCGACGCTGCCGAAGGTGCTGCCGAGGCCGGTGGTGAAGCTGTTGACGACGTCCAGCGGGGCCACGACGGCCACCGCGCCGAGGACGGCGGTGCCGAGGATGAGGGCGATGAACGGGTGGAACTTCGCCCACACGATGAGGACGATGACGGTGGCGATGCCGAGGAGCGCGGCGGCGATCAGCTGCCCGCTCCCGGCGTCGCTGAGCGGAGGTGAGCTCTCCGCGAGCGGTATCCCGAGACTGGTCACGGCTCTTCCTTGGTCGACTGGCCCGGCACCTCAGCGGCCGGGTCCGGATCAGCGCCGGACCGTACCCGTCGAGTCAGTGCAGCAACGTCTCGAGGTCACCCGTAGAGGTGACCGGCCGGTCGCAGACCATCCCGCGGCAGACGTAGGCCGCTGCCCGGCCCTCGACCAGCCCCCGGCCGACCAGCAGCGGCACCCGCTCCGCATCCGCCGTCCCGGGCTCGCCCGCCACCACCACCGCGCCCGGGCTGCTGGCCCGCCGCGCGGTGCCCTCCAGCTCCGCACGCGCCTCGCCGGCGCCGACGACGGCCACCTCCAGCGGTCCGGCCAGCACCGCCTCGGCAGCCGCGAGCGACCAGGCCGCGAACCGTGGCACCCGCTCGGCCAGCACCCGCACCGTCCGCAGCGCCGCCTCGGCCGCCTCCCGGTGCCGCCCCGAGCCGGTCACCGCCGCGTACCCGACGAGCGCGTGCACGAGGGCGGACTGTCCCGACGGGCTGGCGTTGTCGCTGGGGTCGCGCGGGCGGGTGACCAGTGCCTCGGCGTCGGCGGCGGTGTCGAAGAAGCCGCCGTCGTCGGCGCCGAACCGGGTGAGCGCCTGGTCCAGCAGTGCCCCGGCGTGCCGCAGCCACGCCGGGTCGCCGGTCGCGGAGAGCAGGGCCAGGAAGCCGTGGGCGACGAGGGCGTAGTCCTCGAGCACACCCGCGTGCCGGCCGGCCGCCCCGTCGCGGGACACCCGCAACAGCCGCTGCCCGTCGAGGTGTACGTCGACCAGCAGCCGGGCCGCGTCGAGTGCCGCGTCGACGTACCGCGGCTCCCCGAGCAGCAGACCCGCCTCGGCGAGCGCGGCGATCGCCAGCCCGTTCCACGCGGCCACCACCTTGTCGTCGCGGGCCGGACGGACCCGCTGCGCGCGGGCCTCCAGGAGCCGCGCACGGGCCGCCGCCCACCGGCCGGGGTCGTCGGGGTCGCGCGGCAGCCGGAGGGTCGAGGCGCCCTTCTCGAAGGTGCCGCCGGTCGTCACGCCGAGCAGCTCGGCGGCCCAGGTCCCGTCCTCCGGTCCGAGCACCTCGGTCAGCTGCGCGGGTGCCCACACGTAGAACCGGCCCTCCTCCCCCTCGCTGTCGGCATCGAGCGCGGAGGCGAAACCACCCTGCGGCGTGCGCAGCTCGGCCAGCAGGAACTCGGCGGTCTCGCGGGCCACGCGCTCGCCCAACGGATCCCCGGTCTGCCGCCACCAGCGGGTGTAGACCCCGAGGAGCTGGGCGTTGTCGTAGAGCATCTTCTCGAAGTGCGGGACCATCCACGCCCGGTCGACGGAGTAGCGGGCGAATCCACCGCCGAGCTGGTCGTAGAGGCCGCCGCGCGCCATGGCCGTGCAGGTGGCGTCGACCATCGCGCGCGCCTGCGCCCCGGAGTCCCCGGCCGGCACCCGCGCCGCGTGGCGCAGCAGGAACTCCAGGACCATCGAGGGAGGGAACTTGGGCGCGCTCCCGAAGCCGCCGTGCTGCTGGTCGAAGTCGCGCGCGAGCGTGGCCACCGCCCGGTCCAGCAGCGCACCGTCGAGCGGTTCCTCGCCGCCGAGTACCGCCTGCTCGCGCAGATGGCGGGCCACGTCGCCGGCGACGGTGCCGACCTGCTCGCGCCGCTCGTGCCACGCCTGGTCGAGCGCCTCCAGGATCTGCCGGAAGGAGGGCTGCCCCTGGCGGGGCCGGTCCGGGAAGTAGGTGCCGGCGAAGAACGGCTCGGCCTCGTGGTTGAGGGCGACGGTCATCGGCCAGCCACCCTGGCCGGTCATCGCGGTGGTGGCCTGCATGTACACCGCATCGACGTCCGGCCGCTCCTCGCGGTCGACCTTGACGTTGACGAAGTGCGCGTTCATGTAGTCCGCGGTCGCCTGGTCCTCGAAGGACTCGTGGGCCATCACATGGCACCAGTGGCAGGCGGCGTACCCGACGCTCAGCAGCACCGGCACGTCCCGCCGGCGCGCCTCCTCGAAGACCTCGGGTCCCCACTCCCGCCAGTCGACGGGGTTGTCCTTGTGCTGCAGGAGGTAGGGGGAGGTGGCCTGGGCCAGCCGGTTCGGCACGGTGTCTCCTCACGTCGCGGTCGGGCTCTGCGCCGGGTGCTCCGGTCCTGTGCCCGGCGCGTTCGCCAGCATTCCGCACCGGGGCCGGCGGGCCTACCCGAGGCGGGTGGCTGCCCCGCTGACGCGCACCGTGTCGGTGCCCGGCAGCAGCTCCACCCGCAACCGGCTGGGCCGTCCCATGTCGTGGCCCTGGAGCAGGGTCACGCGCGCCGGTACGTCGACCAGCCGCAGGTCGCGCAGGTAGCCCCCGAACGCGGCGGCCGCGGCGCCGGTGGCCGGGTCCTCCACGACCCCGCCCGGCGGGAACGGGTCGCGCGCGTGGAACCGCAGCGGCGTCTCGGCGTGCACGACCTGCACGGTGGTCCAGCCCTCTGCGGCCATCAGCGCCGCCAGCGTCGGGTAGTCGTAGTCGAGCGCGGCGAGCCGGGCGCGGCTGCCGAGCGCCACCACCGGATGGTGGTTCCCCGCGAACGCGACGTGCACCGGATACGTGGGGTCGAGATCGCCACGCTCGAGGCGCAGCGCGGCGAGCAGCCGGTCCGCCACGGACGGCTCCACGGGCACGGTGCGCGCCGGCGGCGAGGTGAGGGTCGCCTGCGGACCGTCGGGCCCGGGGGCGGTCTCCACCAGCACCGGCCCCGCCGCCGTGGAGAGGGCGAGGCGCCCGGGACCCTCCCGCTCGGTGATCGCGACCGCGGTGGCGATCGTGGCGTGGCCGCAGAACGCGACCTCCGCGACGGGGCTGAAGTAGCGCACCACGCGGCGCCCGTCCGGCTGTGCGGGGAGCAGGAACGCGGTCTCGGAGTAACCCACCTCGGCGGCGATCGCCCGCATGTCGGTCTCGGTCAGGTCCGAGGCATCGAGGACCACGCCGGCCGGGTTGCCGCCCGCGCCCCGGTCGGTGAAGGCCGCGTAACGCAGCACGGCTGTGGTCATCGGCCTCTCCTCACCAGGGGTGCAGCCGCAGTACAACCCGTCGGCGGCGGCCCCCGCAACCGCCGCCCGGGGGACACCGGGGGACTTCTGCGGACTCCGGGGGGCCGAAAGTCTCTGCGTCGGCTCGTTCTGAGGGCCCAGAATCGACGCAAGCGCCATCAGGGAGGTGCTCATGGCCCGCGCGCACAGTGCAGCCGGGAACGTGGAGTTCGACGGCCACCCGGCCCTTGTCGCCGAGCAGCACCGGCTGGCCATGGTCTACGGGGGCGGCGGGGTCTTCGGCATCGCCTACGCCTGCGGCGTGGCCGCGGGCCTGGCCGAGGCCGGGGTCCCGGTCGCCGCGGCACCGGCCCTGGGCACGTCTGCCGGCTCCTGGACCGCCTCGGCCATGGCGTTGGGGCTGACCTTCGACGACTTCGAGTCGGTGCAGGCACCGCCGGTGCCCACCATGCGACCCGGGGTGCTGGCCCAGGTGGCGCGCGAGCTCTTCGGGGAGGCGACGCACCCACTGGTGGCGGTCTCCGCGGTGTGCCTGCGCACGGGCCGGCGACACATCCTCGACGGCGGCGAGTTCCCGCTCGCCGACCTGGTCGCCGCCTCCTCGGCCGTCCCGGGGCTCCTGCCCCCGCACCGGGTGGCCGGCCACTGGTACGTCGACGGCGGGATGTGGTCGGCGACCTCGTTGGACGCCGCGGCCGAGGCCGACCACGTGATCGTGGTCGCGCCGCTGGCCGGGGCGGTGATGGGCGTGCTGGGCCGGACCGCCGGGGTGCTGCTCGAGCGGGAGCTGCGGCACTGGAAGGCACGGCACCCGGCGGCGACGGTCACGATGATCCGGCCGAACCGGGCCGTGGCCCGGCTGGCCGGACTGCATCCCCTCGGCCTCTTCGACGAGGCACGCGCCCGGGAGGTGTACCCGCTCGCCTACGACCAGGGCCTGCGTCGCGGCGAGCAGATCGCACACCCGGTGGCGCAGCCGGGACCCGCGGCGTGAGCGGGCTCAGCCGCAGGTGCAGTGCTGCTCGCTCGGCACGCTCTTCATGACCTCGTCCACGTGCATGCCGCACCCGGACCAGGTGACCTTCTTGCAGCGGTTGCAGACGACCGGAAAACACATGGGCTCTCTCCTGTGCTCGTGGTGGACTGTGCGTCCTCGGTAGGGGCACGGCCAGTGTAGATACCCCCATGGGTATCTTCAAGCTAGCTCAGCAGAGCCGGCACGCTGCGCGCCGCCGTGTAGCCCGCGACGGCCACCAGCAGCACCGCGAAGGCCAGGCCGAGGGCCCGCGCGGGCACCCTGCTCGCCACCCGCGCGCCGAGCAGGCTGCCCACCACGGCGCCCCCGGTGAGCACCAGGACCGGCACCCAGTCCAGGTCCACCCCGCTCCCCAGCCGCACGGCGAGCGCCGCGGCGCTGTTGACCGCGATGACCAGCAGCGAGGTGCCCACGGCGACCGGCATCTCGAGTGCCAGCGCGAGCACCAGGGCCGGCACGACCAGGAACCCGCCGCCCACTCCCAGGAACCCGGTGAGCAGGCCCACCACCAGGGCGGTCACCACGAACTTCACCGCCCGCGGGCAGTCGCACATGAAGGTGGGGCGGACGCTCACGATCGGGTCATCGACCTCGGCCGGCCGCTCGGGACCACGCCGGCCCCGGACCTGCCGCACCAGCATCACGACGGCGACCACCAGCATCAGGGCCGCGAAGAGCACGAGCAGCAGGTCCTGGCCGACCCGCACGGACAGCCGCGCTCCGACCACGGCCCCGGCCGATCCGACCGCGGCGAAGGCCAGCCCGCGCCCGACGTACACGTTGCGACGCCGGTAGGCGGCGTAGGCGCCGGTCAGGGCGGAGATGCCCACGATCAGCAGCGAGCCGGTCGTGGCGGCCACCGGGCTCTGGCCGAGCAGGTACACCAGCACGGGCACGGCCAGGATCGACCCGCCGCCGCCGAGCGCCCCGAGGCTGAGCCCGATGAAGAGGCCGGCCGCCGCGGCGACGCCGATCACGGGACCGCCCCTCCGTCCCCGACAGCCGCCACCCGATCCGCGCCGGCACTCACGCCTCGCGGCCCTCGCGCACCGGCCGCCCGGAGCCGATCCAGCCCTTCGTGCCGCCCTGCACGTTGATGGCCTCGAAGCCGTTGCGCGCCAGGAGGTCGGCCATTGCGCCGCTGCGGTTGCCCGAGGCGCACACGAGGTAGACCGGCCGGTCCTTGTCGAGCTCGTGCATCCGCGCCGGCAGCTGGCCCATCGGGATCAGGCGCGCGCCCGGCACGTGCCCGTCGACGTACTCCCGCGGCTCCCGCACGTCCACCACCACGGCCCCCTCCGCGTGGGCCTGGGCAAAGCTGTCGAGGTTCACCTCGCGCATGAAAGACAGTTCCCTTCTCTCGGTTCCGGAGTCTGACGCGATACATACCCCAACGGGTATGCTTGTCTTTCCCGCGCCGGCCAGCGCCGGGTTCATCCCCCGGCCTTCGGGGGAATGAAACACAAGACGCACTGGTTATACCCAGCCAGGTATGAACGCCAACATTGCGGAGGTATCTCCATGGCCACCACTGCCCTGAGCGCCCAGGACTTCGAGAAGACGGTCGAGGACAACGACATCGTCCTCGTGGACTGGTGGGCCTCCTGGTGCGGCCCCTGCCGGCAGTTCGCCCCCACGTTCGAGAAGGCGTCCGAGGACAACCCGGACATCATCTTCGGCAAGGTCGACACCGAGGCCGAGCAGTCCCTGGCCGCCGCGGCCAACATCACCTCGATCCCGACGCTGATGGCCTTCCGCGAGGGCGTCCTCGTCTTCGCCCAGCCCGGCGCGCTCCCGCCGCAGGCGCTGGACCAGGTCATCACCGCCGTGCGCGACCTCGACATGGAAGAGGTCCACGCCCAGGTGGCCGCGCAGCGCGACGGAGGCGAGCAGCAGTGAGCTACGCGATCAGCCGCACCGTCTCGCGCCCGTACGCCGAGACCGTCGAGGCGGTGCGCGCCGCCCTCGGCGAGCAGGGCTTCGGCGTCCTGACCGAGATCGACCTCGCCGCCACGCTGAAGGCCAAGATCGACGTGGACGTGCCGCCGCAGGTCATCCTGGGCGCCTGCCGCCCGCCGTTGGCGCACCAGGCGCTGCAGGCCGAACCGTCGGTCGGGCTGCTGCTGCCGTGCAACGTCACGGTCCGGGCCGTCGACGACGCCACGACACTGGTCGAGGCGGTCGATCCCCAGACGATGGTGACGATGACGGACAATGAGGGCTTGAAGCCGGTCGCCGACGAGGCGGCCCGGCGGTTGACGGCGGCGCTCGAGTCGCTGTCCTGACAGAGGAGAGACACCATGGAACTGCCCCGCGAGGAGATGGGGTCGGTCATCAACCGCCTCAAGCGAGCCCGTGGCCAGCTCGAGGGCGTGATCCGCATGCTCGACGAGGGACGCGAGTGCGAGGACGTCGTCACGCAGCTGGCTGCGGTGAGCCGGGCGCTGGACCGCGCCGGGTTCGCGATCGTGGCCTCCGGCCTTCGGCAGTGCATGGTGCAGGAGGGCGACGCAGCGGCCCTCGACACCCAGAAGATGGAGAAGCTCTTCCTCTCCCTCGCCTGACGCGGCGCCGAGTCGTCACGCAGGAGCCGCACGCAGGAGCCGAGCAACAGACAGGGGGTTACCCATGGATGCACACGGCTGGGACGAACGCTACGCAGCCACCGACCTGGTCTGGTCGGCGCGGCCGAACCAGTTCGTGGAGTCGGAGCTGGGCGACGTCTCCCCCGGCCGGGCGCTGGACCTGGCCGCCGGCGAGGGCCGCAACGCCCTCTGGTTGGCCGAGCGAGGGTGGGAGGTCACCGCGGTCGACTTCTCCCAGGTCGGCCTCGACAAGGGCCGGCAGATCCAGGCCCACCACGAGCGTGGCGCGCAGCTGAAGATCACCTGGGTGTGCGCGGACGTGCTGAGCTACGACCCGGGGCCGTCCCGGTTCGACCTGGCGCTGCTCGCCTACCTCCAGCTGCCCGCCGACGAGCGCCGGGCCGCCGTACGACGAGCCTTCTCCTCGCTCGAGCTCGGCGGCACGTTCCTGCTGGTCGCCCACGACTCGACCAACCTCAGCGAAGGAGCCGGCGGGCCGCAGGACCCCGCGGTGCTCTACACCGCCGAGGAGGTGCTCGGCGACCTCGACGGCGAGCGCTTCGACGTCGCGCGCGCCGAAAGGGTGGCCCGCGAGGTGTCACCGGCTGAGCCGGGCCACCGCGACCCGGGTGAGCCCACCAAGACCGCCTACGACGCCCTGGTCAAGGTCGTCCGGACGGCCTGAGCCGGGCCGTCCGACGGCCCCGGCCTCCCGCGCGCTCAGGCGTGGGAGGCGTTGTTCTGCGGCGAGCCGTTCTGCCCGGGGCCGGGACGGTCAGCAGGCTTCTCGGCGCCCGGGTCCTCCTCGAAGTCCACCTTCTTCAGCTGCTTGCGCATGCTCAGCCACAGCAGGACCACGGCGACGAGCAGCCCCAGGAACATCAGAAAGCCGATGAGCCCGGGCCGGACGTCGGCAGGGTCGGGCGCCTGCTTCGCGAAGGGCAGCAGGCCGGACAGCAGCGCGTCACGCTTCTCCAGGGTCGCAAGAGCCTCGCGGACACCGGCGAACAGGTCGTCCTCCGGCTTCGTCCGTGTCCACCAGACTACGCGCCAGCTCGTAGTCCTCGGTGGGCCAGGCCTGCTGCTGCACCTCGAGCGGGCAGGCGAACCAGGCGCCGTCGGGGTCGATCTGGGTGGCGTGGGCGAGCAGCGCCCGGTCGCGCACCGGGAAGTACTCCGCGCAGGGCACGCGCGTGGTGATCCGCGCGGCGTGCTCGGGGTCCGGCTTCCACTTCTCCAGCCGCTCGGCGTACGGCGACTCCAGGCCCCGCGCGCACCATCGCGTCGTGCAGCGCCTGCGTCCGCTCCCGGTGGAAGCCGTGGTGGTAGTAGAGCTTCAGCGGCTGCCACGGCTCGCCCGGCGTCGGGGTAGCGCTCGGGGTCGCCGGCCGCCTCGAACGCCGCGACGGCCACCTTGTGGCACATGATGTGGTCGGGGTGCGGGTAGCCGCCGTTCTCGTCGTAGGTCGTCATCACGTGCGGCCGGAACTCGCGGATCAGGCGGACCAGCGGCTCGGCGGCCTCCTCGACGGGCACCAGCGCGAAGCAGCCCTCGGGCAGCGGCGGCAGCGGGTCGCCCTCGGGCAGGCCGGAGTCGACGAAGCCGAGCCAGTCCTGCCGGACGCCCAGGATCTCCCGGGCGCGCGTCCATCTCCTGGCGGCGGATCTCGGCGATGTTCGCGAGCACGTCGGGCCGGTCCATCTTCGGGTTGAGGATCGACGCCGCGCTCCCCGCCGGTGCAGGTGACGACGAGGACGTCGACCCCCTCGGCGACGTACTTGGCCGTGGTGGCCGCACCCTTGCTCGACTCGTCGTCGGGGTGGGCGTGGACGTGCATCAGGCGCAGAGGCATCGCGGCGAAATCTTAGGATGCCGACGGTGAGCGACCTGACGGCCAGCGATACGGCCGGCCCCGCCGGGGACGAGCGCACGGTGGTGCTCGTGGTGGTCGCCCTGGTGGTCGGCGCTGCGGTCGCCTGGCTCGTCTGGGCGATCGCCGCGACCAGTCGGCCGCAGGCCCGCTCGTCGCTGATCTCCTTCGACGTCCGCGGCCAGCACCGCGTCGTCGCCCGGTTCGCGGTGGTGCGCCAGGACCGTGCGGTGCGGGCGAACTGCCTGCTGCGGGCCTACGCGGTCGACCACGCCGTCGTCGGTGAGCGCCAGGTCCTCGTCGGCCCCGCGGTGCCGGCCAGCACCACCCTGACGCGCAGCGTGCGCACCGAGCGCGAAGCCACGAGCGTGGACGCTCATCGGCTGCACCACCCGGGAGCAGAAGCGCCCCCAGTGACCGCGCGGACGTTGGGATGCCGCAGCGGTCTTGGTAGAATCCTCTACTTGCCTTGAACCGACCCGTCGGTGCGCCCTGCGCGCCCGCGGATCCCCGACAAGCACAGGAGCACCACGAAGTGACGCAGTCGAGCGAACAGAACGTGATCTGGCTGACCCAGGAGGCTTTCGACAAGCTCCAGGCCGAGCTGGAGCACCTTCGCGGTCCGGTGCGCACCGAGATCATCAACCGGATCAGCGCCGCCCGCGAGGAGGGCGACCTCAAGGAGAACGGCGGCTACCACGCCGCCCGCGAGGAGCAGGGCAAGACCGAGGCCCGCATCCGCCAGCTCGAGGACATGCTGCGCCGCGCGGAGGTGGGCGAGACGCCGGCCGACGACGGCGTGGTCGAGCCCGGCATGAAGGTGACCACGCGCTTCGTCGGTGACGACGAGGAGGAGGTCTTCCTGCTCGGCGCCCGCGAGATCGAGACGCCCGAGGACCTGGCGGTGTACTCCCCGCAGTCCCCGATGGGTCAGGCCATCAACGGACGCAAGGTCGGCGAGACCGTCGAGTTCGACGCCCCCAACGGCAAGAAGCTCGAGGTCGAGATCGTGGGGGCGGTGCCCTACACGGGCGCCTGAGGCGCACCCGAGCCTTCGACGGCCCGTGCCCCGACCCCGGGGCGCGGGCCGTCTCGCATGTGCACGGCCGCCGGTGGGGACCTTGGCCCGCGTCACGGGCGACGCTCGGCCCTGCCGCTGGTCGGCGCGGGCGACCACGCTGGGACGGAGGGTGGGACAACCCTCGCGAACCGGCGAAGGAGACACTGATGAGGCGACTCGAGGGGCGCGTGGCCGTGGTCACGGGTGGCGCCAGCGGGATCGGGAGGGCGACCGCCTACCGGCTGGCCGAGGAGGGCGCGACGGTGGTCCTGACCGACATCCAGGACGAGGCCGGCGAGCTGGTGGCCAAGCACCTGCGCGAGCTCGGGCACGAGGCGACGTACCTGCACCACGACGTCAGCTCCGAGCCGGACTGGGAGCGGGTGGTCGAGCAGACCCTCGAGGCGTACGGCGGCCTGGACATCCTGTTCAACAACGCCGGCATCGGGGACCTCGGCTCGATCGAGGAGACCACGCTGGCCGACTACCGGCGCACCACGCGGTCACCCAGGACAGCGTGTACCTCGGCATGAAGGCGGCCGGGAGGCGCTCAAGGCCTCCGCGCACGCCTCGGTGATCAACAACTCCTCGATCTTCGGCGCGACCGGCGGCTTCGGCACGTCACCGGCGTACCACGCCGCCAAGGGCCTTTCCAAAGGAGAATAAAACATTCTCTAAGAATGAGAATATAATTCATGTAAATATTAATTTATTCAGAAAAAATAATTATCTTATTTTATTTTATTGCCTGTAAAATAAAATTTAAAAATAAAATATTCGCACTTAAATGAAAATGCGCGAGAACAAATAGTCAAGGCTCTTCAATTTACCATGCTCTTCAACAGAAATGTTTGCTTTTAAAATAAATGCGATGAATCATCATAGGAAATAGAGTACATCGAGATGTATGATTTAATTCAAATCTCGATGATATTTTTAACTGTTCATGGATGATTAACTCTGCGAGGAATTACTTGAAGGTCTTATCTTTTTTTACAAAGAATCTGGTATG
>CAVPXH010000007.1:0-715801 GCA_963709685.1 uncultured Actinomycetota bacterium | reverse complement strand
CTGGTGACCGCGCTGAACCGGCAGCCGGAGCTGCTCCTGGAGGCGACGGAGGACCGCCTGCACCAGGACTACCGGGAGCCGGCGATGCCTGTGACGCTCGCTCTGGTCCGCGCCCTGCGCGCCGACGGCCTGGCCGCCACGGTGTCCGGTGCGGGCCCCCACGGTGCTGGTGCTCACCGACTCCCGCGCGGGCCGCCACGGTGGCGGCCCGCGCGCCTGCGGGCTGGCGGGCGCTCGCGCTGCCGGTGGACCGCGCCGGCGCACAGGTGCGCCTGCCGTCCTGACACCGTCCCGGCACCCGTCCGACACGTCCGGGCGGGGGAAGCAAACCGGACGCGCCGGTGTTGTGACCGGTGGCACCCCGAGGCTGAGAAGGTGCTACTCTGCAAGGGCGTTGGCGATCGAACGGATCGATTCGTTCCACTGCACGCATCTCTTCGCACTTCTCAGTCTTTCGCGTCGCGTCTCGGTGCTCCGGGCCGGACCGCCCGGGAAGTTCGCGATCCAGGAATCCACAGTGACTGAAGGCCTCCGGCAGACGCCGGACCGGCCTGGACGTGGGAAGGACCTCCCGTGACCGAAGCAACCGACACCCCGACCAACGAGGCCGCAGCGGCGGCTCCGGCGACGAGGCGCCGCGGCAGCGGGCTGAGTGCCATGCTGCTGCCCGAGCTCAAGCAGCTGGCGGGCGGTCTGGGGATCAAGGGCGTCGGCGGCATGCGCAAGAGCCAGCTCGTCGAGGCGATCCAGGCCGCCCAGGCCAACGGCCGGGCCCACGGCCAGGGAGGCGGCCAGGGTGACGCCCAGCAGGCTGCGCCCGAGCAGGCAGGAGCCGACCGGGCGGAGCGGTCCGCGGGCGAGGCCAACGGCGCCGGCCGTGGTGGCCAGCAGCGGGAGCGGACCCGTGACCACGAGCGCGCCGAGAGCCGTGAGCAGCGCGCGGACGAGAAGCAGGGGCGCCGCGAGGACGAGAGCCAGGACCGGCGCCAGCGCGAGAGCGAGGCCCGCCGTGGGGGCGGGGGCCAGGAACAGAACCGCGAGGACGCGGACCAGGGCCACCCACGCCGTCGTGAGGAGCGCCAGGGCGGCGACCCGGGCCAGGATGGCGACGGTGGTCGCGGGCAGGACCGCGGCCGCGACCGCGCGCAGAGGCCGCAGGAGCAGCAGGTCCGCCGTGAGGACCGCGCGGAGGGCAACCAGGACAACGACGGCCGCCAGGGTGGGCGCAACCAGCAGAGCCGAGGCGGCGACAACCGCGGCCAGGACAACCGAGGCGGCGACAACCGCGGCCAGGACAACCGGGCAACGACAACCGCGGCCAGGACAACCGCGACGACGACGGCCGTCAGCCGACGCAACCGTCGCCGGCGTGGCCGCGACCGCGACCGCGACCGCGGCGCGCCGCCGCGCAGCGCAGCGAGCCGGACACCGCAGATCCTCGAGGACGACGTCCTCGTCCCGTGCGCCGGCATCCTCGACGTGCTGGACAACTACGCGTTCGTGCGGACCAGCGGCTACCTGCCCGGGCCCGAGCGACGTCTACGTCTCGCTGTCGATGGTCCGCAAGTACGGCCTGCGCCGAGGCGACGCGATCACCGGCCAGGTGCGCGCAGCCGCGGGAGGGGGAGCGCAAGGAGAAGTTCAACCCGCTGGTCCAGCATCGACGCCGTCAACGGTGCCGACCCCGAGACGCGCCAAGAACCGGGTCGACTTCGGCAAGCTGACCCCGCTCTACCCGCTCCGAGCGGCTGCGGCTGGAGACCGACGCCGACCAACCTGATCGGGCGCGTCATCGACATCGCGGCTCCGATCGGCAAGGGCCAGCGCGGGCTGATCGTCTCGCCGGCCAAGGCCGGCAAGACGATGATCATGCAGTCGATCGCGAACTCGATCACCACCAACAACCCCGAGTGCCACCTGATGGTCGTGCTCGTCGACGAGCGGCCCGAGGAGGTCACCGACTTCGAGCGCTCGGTCAAGGGTGAGGTGATCTCCTCGACCTTCGACCGGCCGGCCAGCGACCACACCGCTGGTCGCCGAGCTGGCGATCGAGCGGGCCAAGCGGCTCGTCGAGCTCGGCCACGACGTGGTCGTGCTGCTCGACGGGATCACCCGGCTCGGCCGCGCCTACAACCTGGCGGCGCCCGGCGAGCGGCCGGATCCTCTCCGGCGGCGTGGACTCCGCGGCGCTCTACCCGCCGAAGAAGTTCTTCGGCGCGGCGCGCAACATCGAGGACGGCGGCTCGCTGACCATCCTCGCCACGGCGCTGATCGAGAGCGGCTCGAAGATGGACGAGGTGATCTTCGAGGAGTTCAAGGGCACCGGGAACATGGAGATCCGGCTGCGCCGCGACTTCGCGGACAAGCGGATCTTCCCGGCCATCGACGCCGTGCAGTCCGGGACGCGCCGCGAGGAGCTCCTGATGAGCAAGGAGGAGCTGGCGATCGTCTGGAAGCTGCGCCGGGTGCTCTCCGGCCTCGACGGCCAGCAGGCGCTCGAGCTGCTGCTGGAGCGGCTGAAGAAGACCCAGAGCAACATCGAGTTCCTGACCCAGGTGCAGAAGACCACGCCCACCGCCGGGGGCCGCGACGACTGACCCCGGACGTGAGTACGGGGAAGAACGCCGGCCCCGTCGGCGTTCCAGTCCGTGCCCCGACCGCGGCCGAGTGGCGAACCCGTCCGCCCGGCTGGCACACTCGTTGGTTGGTTCCGGTTCACGTCCCGCCGCCCGTGCCTCGGCTCGGCGACCCGGCGACTGAACCCCTCGAGAGGACACCATGAAGAAGGACATCCACCCCGACTACGTCGAGACCCAGGTCACCTGCACCTGCGGCAACACGTTCACCACGCGCAGCACCGCGACCAGCGGCTCGATCCACGCCGACGTGTGCTCGGAGTGCCACCCGTTCTACACCGGCAAGCAGAAGATCCTGGACACCGGTGGCCGTGTGGCCCGGTTCGAGGCGCGCTACGCCAAGGCCGGTGCCGACAAGAAGAAGTAGCCTCACCGCAGCGCCGGTTCCCGCAGTCGTGCGGGGACCGGCGTTTCGCTTGTCCTGAGCCTGTCGCAGGGCTCGTCCTGCGCCGCTACAAGGCGCCTCCGCACCGGAGGCGCAGAAGGGAACAGTCGATGTTCGAGGCCGTCGAGGCGCTGGTCGCCGAGCACGCCGAGCTCGAGCAGCGGCTCGCCGACCCTGCGGTGCACGCCGACCAGGCGCTGGCCGCGGCTCAACCAGCGCTACGCCGAGCTCTCGGCGATCGTGCGCGCCTACCGGGAGTGGCAGCCGCTCGGCGACGACGCCGAGGCAGCGCGCGAGCTGGCCGCCGAGGACCCGTCCTTCGCCGCGGAGGCCGAGGCGCTGCGCGCAGCGACGGGACGCGGCCGAGGAGCGGCTGCGCCGCCTGCTGGTGCCGCGCGACGCCGCCGACGCCAAGGACGCCATCGTGGAGGTGAAGTCCGGCGAGGGCGGCGAGGAGTCGGCGCTGTTCGCCGGCGACCTGCTGCGGATGTACACCCGCTACGCCGAGCGGCGCGGCTGGAACACCGAGGTGCTCGACGCCACCGAGTCCGACCTGGGCGGCTACAAGTCGGTCACCGTCGCGGTGAAGGCGACGTCGAAGGACAGCACGCCGGGCCGGGCGAGGCTCCTTACGCCCTGCTGAAGTTCGAGGGCGGCGTGCACCGCGTGCAGCGGGTGCCGGTCACCGAGAGCCAGGGCCGGGTGCACACCTCCGCCGCCGGGCGTGCTGGTGATGCCCGAGGCCGAGCAGGTCGAGGTGCAGCGTCGAGGAGAAGGACCTGCGCGTCGACGTCTTCCGCGTCCACGGGCCCGGCGGTCAGAGCGTCAACACCACCGACTCCGCGGTGCGGATCACCCACCTGCCGACCGGGATCGTGGTCAGCTGCCAGAACGAGAAGTCCCAGCTGCAGAACAAGGAGCAGGCGCTGCGGATCCTGCGCGCCCGGCTGCTGCAGGCCGCGCAGGACGCCGCCGCCGCGGAGGCGACCGACGCCCGCAAGTCCCAGGTCCGCACCGTCGACCGCTCCGAGCGGATCCGCACCTACAACTTCCCGGAGAACCGGATCTCCGACCACCGCACCGGCTTACAAGGCCTACAACCTCGACCAGGTGCTCGACGGCGAGCTCGACCCGGTCGTCGGGTCCTGCGTGGAGGCGGACATGGCCGCCCGGCTGGAGGCCCTCGAGGCCCCGGACAGGTCGTGAGCACCGGCACCCGGCCGGCTGCGGGCCGCGGCGGCGCGGCTCGCCGAGGCCGGCGTGGCCAGCCCCGAGCACGACGCCGCCGAGCTGCTCGCGCACGTGCTGGGCACCACCCGCCGCCGGGCTGTTGACCGTCGCTGCGCCGACGCCGAGCAGCTGGGCCGCTTCGACGAGCTCGTCGCCCGGCGGGTGCGGCGCGAGCCGCTGCAGCACCTGACCGGCACCGCGGCCTTCCGCCACGTCGAGCTCGCCGTCGGCCCCGGCGTCTTCGTGCCGCGCCCGGAGACCGAGCTGCTGGCCGGCTGGGCGTCGAGGCGGCACGCGCGGTGCTCGGCGCCGGCCGGGAACCCGTGGTGGTCGACCTGTGCACCGGCTCGGGCGCCATCGCGCTCTCGGTCGCCACCGAGGTGCCCGCTGCCGAGGTCCACGCCGTGGAGCTGACCGAGGAGGCGTTCGCCTGGGCGGCCCGCAACCTCGCCGGCAGCGGCGTCGACCTGCGAGAGGGCGACATGGCCGAGGCGTTCGCGCGACCTCGACGGCACCGTCGACGTGGTGGTGGCCAACCCGCCCTACATCCCGCTCGAGGCCTACGAGTCCGTGGCGCCGGAGGCCCGCGACCACGACCCGGCGCTCGCGCTGTGGTCCGGCGACGACGGCCTCGACGCCATGCGGGTCGTCGAGCGGGTGGCCGGCCGGCTGCTGCGGCGCGGCGGCAGGGTCGGTGTCGAGCACGCCGACGTGCAGGGGGAGGCCGCTCCGGCGGTCTTCGCCGCGGCCGGCCGCTGGGTCGACGTACGCGACCAGCCGGACCTGGCAGGTCGACCGCGCTACGTCACGGCGCGGCTGGCACGATGAGTCTCGTGACGCACGCGCTTCAGCACCGCCGACGGAGACGGACCGAGAGGCCGGGATCGCCGCGGCGACGCGCGCGGTCCGCGCGGGCGAGCTGGTGGTGCTGCCCACCGACACGGTCTACGGCGTGGGCGCGGACGCGTTCGACCCGCCGCGGTGCGCGCGGCTGCTCGCCGCCAAGGGCCGCGGTCGCGAGATGCCGCCGCCGGTGCTGGTCTCGGCGGCCTCCACCCTCGACGCGCTCGCGATCGGCGTCCCGTCGTGGGCGCGCGTCGCTGGTGCGAGCGCTACTGGCCCGGCCCGCTGACCCTGGTCGTGCCGCCAGCAGCCCTCGCTGCAGTGGGACCTCGGCGACACCCGCGGCACCGTGGCCGTGCGGATGCCGATCACGACGGTGGCCCTGGAGCTGCTCGACCGCACCGGGCCCGCTGGCGGTGAGCTCCGCCAACCGCACCGGCGAGCCCGCGGCCACCGACGCCGACCAGGCCGAGCGAGATGCTGGGCGAGTACGTCGCGGTGATCCTCGACGGCGGCCCCACGCCGGGCGACGTGCCCTCGACGATCGTGGACTGCACCGGCGACGACCGCGCGGCTGCTGCGCGCGGGGGAGTGTCCGCTCGAGATGGCTGAACGAGATCGTGGCGCCGCTCGGTCGGCCGCAGATCGTGGACGACGGGTCCGACGCCGGTGCGTGAGTACCTCCCCGTCTTCCTGGTCGCCGCGGTCGTCAGCTACCTGCTCTGCGTGGTCGCCCGCGAGCTCGCCCTGCGCACGGGTGCGGTGGCCCAGGTCCGCGACCGCGACGTGCACGCGGTGCCGATCCCGTACTTCGGGGGCGTGGCGATGCTCGGCGGCCTGGCTGCGCGGCTTCCTCGTCGCCCACCACCTGCCGTTCCTGTGCTGAGCCCAGCCAGATCGTCCACGACGCCGGCGTGGTGCTCATCGCCGGCACGATCATCTGCGCTGCTCGGCGTGCTCGACGACCTGATCGAGCTGGACGCGCTCACCAAGCTCGGCGGGCAGGTGGTGGCGGCCGGGTTCCTGGTGCTCAACGAGGTGCAGCTACTTCTCGCTTACAGCTGCCCGGCCGCGGCCAGTTGCGCTGGACCCGCCCAGGCCGCGATCGTCGAGCCTGCTGGTCGTGGTCGCCACGGTGAACGCGGTGAACTTCGTCGACGGGCTCGACGGCCTGGCCGCCGGGGTGGTCGGCGATCGGCGCCGTCGCGTTCTTCGCCTTCTCCTACAAGCTCGCCGACGTCAACAACGAGACGCTGGCGATCACGGCGGCGCTGCTGTGCGCGGCACTCGGCGGGGCCTGCGTCGGCTTCCTGCCGCACAACTTCTTCCCCGCCCGGATCTTCATGGGCGACTCCGGCTCGATGCTGCTCGGCCTGGTGCTCTCCGGGTCGGCGCTCACGCTGACCGGGCAGTTCGCCAGCGTGCAGATGACCAGCGGTGCCGGCGGCGCGCAGGCCAGCCTGCTGCCCGACGCTGCTGCCGATCCTGCTGCCGATCTCGATCCTGATCGTGCCCTTCGCCGACCTGGTGCTCGCGGTGATCCGTCGTACCCGTCCGGGCGCTCGCCGTTCTCCCCGGACAAGGAGCACCTGCACCACCGGCTGCTGGAGATCGGCCACTGCCACCGCCGTGCGGTGCTGATCATCTGGATGTGGGCGGCACTGATCGCCTTCGGGGCGGTGCTGGCCAGCCTGTACGCGGGCCGGGTGACGACCGTGGCGCTGCTGGCGTGGGTGGCGCTCACCGTGCTGCTCACCTTCGTGCTGCCGCGGGTGCAGCGGCACGGTACGCCGGGCTGAGCCGGACCGGACGCGGATTTCCTCGCCAGAAGGTCCTTGTGCTAACTTTCACAAGCCCTCAGGAACTCCTCAGAAACCGCATCCGGTCCTGGTGACCACCCCCACACGCGCACAGATCGGCCGCCGACCATGACGACCGCACCGCCTCCCCCCGGTCCCCGTCCCCGGGCTGCCCTGGGTGGGTCCTCCGTGCGCGCCGCCTTCGTGCTGAGCCTGCTCGCCGGCGCCGGTGCGGTGGTCCTCGCCGCGGTCGCCTGCGGGTCCGCGGCGGCTGCCGCCGCTGGTCTGGGCACGGGCCTGGTCTGCCTGGTGTTCGGGTTCAGCACGCTGGCGGTGGGCGCGGTGGCCTCGCTCTCGCCCGGCGCCTCTCTGCCGGTGGCGCTGCTGACCTACCTGCTGCAGGTGGTGCTGATGGGCCTGGTCCTGGTCGGCCTCGAGCGCTCCGGCGCGCTGGGCACCAGTATCGATCCGCGCTGGCTCGCGGGCACCCTGATCGGCGGCACACTGGTGTGGACCGTGGCCCCAGATCCGGGCGCACACACGCGCGCGCCAGCCCCTGTATGACCTTGCTCCCACCCGGCCGCAGGCGGGTGCACGATGAGCGCTCTTCACTGCTATTGTCCGGTGCGCGATGACTCAGCAGCCTCCGCAGCCTTCGTCCGCCGCGGGGCGGCGATCCTTGGCACGCATTTGCCTACATCGTCTCCGGGGGTGCTCTTCTACGGAGCCCTGGGGTGGCTGGCGGACCGGTGGCTAGGGGACCTCGTTCCTGGTTGCGGTAGGGATCCTGTTCGGCGCAGGTCTCGGCATCTACTTGACCATCGCTCGGTTCGACGCTCTGCCAGGCCGGCAGAAGAAACAGAAGTAGGGGTGTCCAGGTGAGCTTCGCAGGAAGTTTCGTAAGCCTCGCAGGGGACGAGGGCGGCTACCAGCCCCCGGGCCCGTCGAGCCTGGACGTCCCGCCGCTCTTCCACGTGGCCGGCTTCGGCGTCACCAAGCCGATGCTGATCTACGTCTTCGCGGCGATCGTGGTCTTCGCGTTCTTCTACGCCGCCTCCAAGCAGCGCGCGATGGTGCCCAGCAAGCTGCAGTTCGCCGGCGAGTCGATGTACGCCGGCGTCCGCAACGGCCTGGGTCGCGACCTGATCGGCTCCAAGACTTCATGCCCTTCGTGCCGCTACCTCGTGACGCTGTTCTTCTTCATCCTGCTCAACAACTGGTTCGGGTCCATCCCGTTCTTCCAGTTCCCGCCGTTCGGTCGGGGTCAGCCTACGCCTACGCGCTGGCCGGGCTGTCGTGGGTCATCTACAACGCGGTGGGCATCCGCCGGCACGGGTTCGTGGGCTACCTCAAGCTGCAGACCGTCCCGGCCGGGGTCCGCGGGCCGATCCTGGCCCTGCTGGTGCCGCTGGAGTTCATGTCGAACCTGCTGATCCGGCCGATCACGCTCTCGCTGCGTCTGTTCGCCAACATGTTCGCCGGTCACATCCTGGCGCTGCTGTTCGCGTCGGGTGGCGAGTACCTCCTGCTGCACACCTCCGCCGCGCTGGCGCCGGTCGGCTTCTTCGCCTGGCTGCTGGCGATCGCGGTGGCCTTCCTGGAGCTGCTGGTCCAGTTCCTGCAGGCCTACGTGTTCACCCTGCTCAACGCCATGTACATCTCCGGTGCGCTCGCGGAAGAGCACTGAGAGCCCCTCTCTGATTCACCCTTTATTTTAGTAGAAACAAACCGAAAGGAACACAGCCATGACCGGCTCCGCAAACATGATCGGCTACGGCCTCGCCGCTGTCGGCCCTGGTATCGGTATCGGCCTGATCTTCGCGGCCTACATCAACGGTGTGGCCCGTCAGCCCGAGGCGCAGGCGCGCCTGCAGTCGATCGCCATCCTGGGCTTCGCGCTCGCCGAGGCGCTCGCCATCATCGGCATCGCCCTCGCGTTCGTTCTCTGATTCGTCTGCCCTGACGAAGGACCACCCACCTGAATTGGATCCTCGCCAGCGGGGGAGGGGAAGCACCCAGCCCCCTGGCTCCCGCAGTGGGCCGAGGTCATCATCGCGCTGGTCGTCTTCGGTCTGCTCTACTTCGCCGTCAAGAAGTGGGTCGTCCCCAACTTCGAGAAGACGTTCGCCGATGGACGGCGCCATCGAGGGTGGCCTGAAGGCGGCCGAGACCAAGCAGGCCGAGGCCGACGCGAAGCTGGCCGAGCTGGAGAAGCAGCTCGGGGACGCTCGCCACGAGGCCGCGCGCATCCGTGAGGACGCGCGCGAGCAGGGCGCGGCGATCATCGCCGAGATGCGTGAGCAGGCCCAGACCGAGGCCGCGCGGATCGTCGAGCACGCGCACACCCAGATCGAGGCCGAGCGCCAGCAGGCGGTCACCTCGCTCCGCACCGAGGTGGGGGCACTGGCCACCTCGTTGGCCGAGCGCATCGTCGGTGAGGCCCTCGGCGACGAGGCCCGCCAGAGCCGGGTGGTCGAACGGTTCCTCGCGGACCTGGAGACCCAGGGCACGACCAACGGGGCGCACCGAGCGGAGCACCGGCGAGCGGGGCGGTGATGCGTGGCGCCTCTGCCGACTCGCTGGCCGCGCTGACCGACGCACTCGGGCAGGCGGTCGAGGCCGGAGCCGACGCGGTCGGGTCGCCGACGACCTGTTCGGCGTCGCCGACGTCCTGCGCGGTGAGCCGAGTCTGCGCCGCACCGCGACCGACGCCTCGCTGGCGGCGGACGCCAAGGCGGAGCTGATGCGCGGGATCTTGGGTGGCCGCGTCGCCGACGCGTCGCTGCAGATCGTGGCCACGGCGGCCCGGCGGCGCTGGGCGGCCACCCGCGACCTGGCCGACGCGTTGGAGCACACCGGCGTCGTGGCCGCGGTGCGCAACGCGGAGCGGGCCGGGCAGGCCGACGCGCTCGAGGACGAGCTGTTCTCGTTCCGCCGGCTGGTCAGCCAGAACGCCGCGCTGCGCGACGCGCTGTCGGACCCGGCGCGCTCCCGCGAGGACAAGCGGGCGCTGCTCCACGGACTGCTGCAGGGCAAGGTCACCGAGTCGAGCCTGCGGCTGGCCGAGCAGTCCCTCTCGGGCTCCCACCGCACGGTCGTGCTCGCCGTGGAGGAGTACGAGCGGATCGCCGCGGAGCACCGGCACCGCCTCAACGCCACGGTCCGCGTCGCCCGTGAGCTCGGCGAGGCGGACGTGCAGCGTCTCCAGGGCGTCCTGGCCCGCCAGTACGGCCGCCCGGTGCAGCTGAACGTGGTCGTGGACCCGGAGTTGCTCGGCGGTGTCAAAGTGGAGATCGGCGATGACGTGATCGACGGCACCGTGGCGACCCGCCTCGACGAAGCCCGGCGTCGGCTTGCCGGCTGACCCCAACTGACGAACGAACTCAATTTCACGAGAGCCCAAGAGAGCAGGGAAGACAATGACGGAGCTTTCGATCCGTCCGGAGGAGATCCGGGACGCGCTGCAGCGCTTCGTGTCGGACTACAAGCCGGAGACGGCCAGCCGCGAAGAGGTCGGCACCGTGGCCGAGGCCGGCGACGGCATCGCGCGGGTCAGCGGGCTGCCCTCGGCGATGGCCAACGAGCTCCTCGAGTTCGAGGACGGCACGCTCGGTCTGGCCCTGAACCTCGACACCCGCGAGATCGGTGTGGTCATCCTCGGTGACTTCGAGGGCATCGAGGAAGGCCAGACGGTCCGTCGTACCGGCGAGATCCTCTCCGTCCCGGTCGGCGACGGCTACCTCGGCCGCGTCGTCGACCCGCTCGGCAACGCGATCGACGGCCTCGGCGACATCGAGACCGAGGGTCGGCGTGCCCTCGAGGTGCAGGCGCCGTCGGTGGTGCAGCGCAAGTCCGTGCACGAGCCGCTGGCGACCGGCATCAAGGCCATCGACGCCATGACCCCGATCGGCCGGGGGCAGCGCCAGTTGATCATCGGTGACCGGGCCACCGGTAAGACGGCGATCGCGATCGACACGATCATCAACCAGAAGCAGTACTGGGAGACCGGCGACCCGTCCCAGCAGGTGCGCTGCATCTACGTGGCGATCGGCCAGAAGGGCTCGACCATCGCCTCGGTGCGCGGGGCGCTGGAGGAGGCCGGCGCGCTGGAGTACACCACCATCGTGGCCTCCCCGGCCTCGGACTCCGCGGGCTTCAAGTACCTCGCCCCCTACACCGGCTCGGCGATCGGCCAGCACTGGATGTACGGCGGCAAGCACGTCCTGATCGTCTTCGACGACCTGACCAAGCAGGCCGAGGCCTACCGCGCGGTGTCGCTGCTGCTGCGCCGGCCGCCGGGCCGTGAGGCCTACCCGGGCGACGTCTTCTACCTGCACAGCCGGCTGCTCGAGCGCTGCGCGAAGCTGTCCGACGACATGGGTGCGGGCTCGATGACCGGCCTGCCGATTATCGAGACCAAGGCCAACGACGTGTCGGCCTACATCCCGACCAACGTCATCTCGATCACCGACGGGCAGATCTTCCTCCAGTCCGATCTGTTCGCGGCCAACCAGCGCCCCGCCATCGACGTGGGCATCTCGGTCTCGCGCGTGGGTGGTGCGGCGATGACCAAGGCGCTGAAGAAGGTCACCGGTTCACTGAAGGTGGACCTGGCCCAGTACCGCGCGATGGAGGCGTTCGCGATGTTCGCCTCGGACCTCGACGCGGCCTCCCGACAGCAGCTCGACCGCGGCCAGCGGCTGATGGCGCTGCTGAAGCAGGGGCAGTACAGCCCGTACCCGCTCGACGACATGACGGTCTCGCTGTGGGCCGGCACCACCGGCAAGCTCGACCCGGTGCCGGTCGAGGACGTGTCCCGCTTCGAGAGTGAGTTCCTCGACTACCTGCACCGCGAGCACTCCGGGGATGATGAACACCATCCTGGAGACCCGCAACTTCGACGACGACACCGCGCAGGCCCTGGAGAACGCCTACAACTCCTTCCTCGACCAGTTCGAGACCTCCGAGGGCGGCTCGATCCGCGCCGGGAAGGAGACCCACGAGGCGCTGCCGGACGAGGACGTCGAGCAGGAGCAGATCGTCAAGCAGAAGCGGGGCTGACGCATGGCTGTTTCGCTGCGTGAGTATCGAGCCCGGATCAGGTCGGTGAAGTCGACCCAGAAGATCACCCGGGCCATGGAGCTCATCGCTGCGTCTCGCATCATCAAGGCGCAGCAGCGGGCTCAGGCGGCCGCGCCGTACGCCCGTGAGCTCACCCGTGCGGTCTCCGCGGTCGCGACGTACTCCAACGTCGACCACCCGCTGACCACCGAGCCCGCCGAGCCGAAGCGGGCCGCGATCCTGCTGGTCACCAGCGACCGTGGCCTGGCCGGCGCGTACTCCTCGAGCGCGATCAAGGAGGCCGAGCGGCTCGCCGAGAAGCTCCGCGAGGAGGGCAAGGAGGTCGACCTCTACGTCAGCGGACGCAAGGGCTCGGCCTACTACCGCTTCCGTAAGCGTCCGCTCGTGCGCGAGTGGAGCGGGTTCTCCGACCAGCCGACGTACGACGTGGCCGCGGAGATCGGCGCCGCTCTGATCGAGGCGTTCCTCGCGGCCAGCGACGACAGCGTCGAGCTGGCCGGCGACGCCCAGCCCTGCGACGAGGTGCACGTCGTGTACACGAGGTTCCGGTCGATGCTCGTCCAGGAGCCGACCGCCATCCGGCTGCTGCCTTTGGAGGTCGTCGAGGGGGAGGCCCGGCCGGCCCCCGACGAGGTGCTTCCGCTGTACGAGTTCGAGCCGTCGCCGGCGGAGGTGCTCGACGAGCTCCTGCCCCGCTACGTCCAGAGCCGTATCTACTTCGCGCTGCTGCAGGCCGCTGCCTCCGAGCTCGCGGCGCGGCAGAAGGCGATGAAGGCGGCGACGGACAACGCCGACGAGCTGATCAAGAAGTACACCCGTATCGCCAACCAGGCCCGTCAGGCCGGTATTACCCAGGAAATCAGCGAGATCGTCGGTGGCGTCAACGCGCTGGCCGATGCAACCGCCGGGAGTGAGTGAGAGAGATGACTGCCACGATTGATGAAGGCGCCGCGACCGGCACCGCGGGCGGCGTGGGTCGCATCGCGCGAGTGATCGGCCCCGTGGTCGACGTCGAGTTCCCCTCGGACTCGATGCCCGACATCTACAACCTGCTCACCGTCGAGGTGGAGCTCGGCGGGGACAGCCGCACGCTGTCCCTCGAGGTCGCCCAGCACATCGGTGACGGCATGGCCCGCACGATCTCCCTGCAGCCGACCGACGGCCTCGTGCGCGGCTCCCGGGTGACCGACACCGGCGGCCCGATCACGGTGCCGGTCGGCGACGTCACCAAGGGCCACGTGTTCAACGCCCTCGGCGACTGCCTCAACCTCGAGCCCGGGGAGCGCCTCGAGGTCACCGAGCGGTGGGGTATCCACCGCAAGGCCCCGGCGTTCGACCAGCTCGAGGCCAGGACCCAGATGTTCGAGACCGGGATCAAGGTCATCGACCTGCTCACGCCGTACGTCCAGGGCGGCAAGATCGGCCTGTTCGGTGGCGCGGGCGTGGGCAAGACCGTGCTGATCCAGGAGATGATCGCGCGCGTCGCGAAGGACCACGGTGGTGTGTCGGTCTTCGCCGGTGTCGGCGAGCGCACCCGCGAGGGCAATGACCTCATCGTGGAGATGGAGGAGGCCGGCGTCATCGGGCAGACCGCCCTGGTGTTCGGCCAGATGGACGAGCCGCCCGGCACCCGGCTGCGCGTGGCGCTGTCCGCACTGACGATGGCGGAGTACTTCCGCGACGTCCAGAACCAGGACGTGCTGCTGTTCATCGACAACATCTTCCGGTTCACCCAGGCCGGCTCGGAGGTCTCGACCCTGCTGGGCCGGATGCCGTCCGCGGTGGGCTACCAGCCCAACCTCGCCGACGAGATGGGTGTGCTGCAGGAGCGCATCACCTCCACGCGTGGTCACTCGATCACCTCGATGCAGGCGATCTACGTGCCGGCCGACGACTACACCGACCCGGCGCCGGCGACCACGTTCGCGCACCTCGACGCCACCACCGAGCTCTCCCGTGAGATCGCCTCGCTGGGCATCTACCCGGCCGTGGACCCGCTGACCTCGACGTCGCGGATCCTCGACCCGCGCTACATCGGTGACGACCACTACAACACCGCCGTCCGGATCAAGCAGATCCTCCAGCGCAACAAGGAGCTGCAGGACATCATCGCGATCCTGGGCGTGGACGAGCTCTCCGAAGAGGACAAGATCATCGTGTCCCGGGCCCGTCGTATCCAGCGGTTCCTGTCGCAGAACACCTACGTGGCCAAGCAGTTCACCGGCATCGAGGGCTCCACGGTCCCGATCCACGACACCATCGAGGCGTTCACGAAGATCGCGGACGGCGAGTACGACCACGTCGCCGAGCAGGCGTTCTTCATGTGCGGTGGCCTCGACGACGTCGAGCGCAACTGGCACGAGATCCAGCAGAACCTCTGACACCGGCGCTCGGCTGCCGTCCTCCCGTGCACAGCGGGGGCGCGGCAGCCGGGCTGCCTCATGAAAGGAGAACGCGGTGAGCGACGACCTCATGCAGGTTGAGCTGGTCGCGGCCGACCGCGTCGTGTGGTCGGGCGAGGCGACGCTGGTGATCGCCCGCACGACCGAGGGCGACGTCGGCATCCTGCCGAACCACGCGCCGGTGCTGTCGCTGATGGTCGACGGCATCGTCGACATCCGCACGGCGGAGGGGGAGACCTGGATCGCCGCGGTGGACACCGGCTTCCTGTCCGTGGCCAACAACCGCATCTCGGTGCTGTCCGAGCACGCGGAGATGTCGCACGACATCGACCTGGAGAGGGCGCGTGCCGACCTCGAGCGGGCCAAGACCGCGGGCGAGCTGATCTCCGAGCCCGCGGAGCGTGCCGAGCGCGCCTGGGCGGAGGCTCGGATCCGCGCCGTGGAGAGGGCCTCCTAGCCTGCTGTCCCGGCGCGACCAACTACGAGCACGGAGATGGGGGGATAGATGCCCTTCTGGGAGTGGCTGGCCGACTCAGCCGGTTTCGTGCTGCTCCTCGTGCTCCTGTACGGGTTCGCCCTCGTCGTGCGCCGGCGATGGATCTCCCGACACGGTGGCACCTTCGAGTTCAGCGTCCGCGTCCGGTCCGCACGGGCCGGGCGCGGCTGGATTCTGGGCGTGGGACGCTACTCCGGGGACCTGCTGGAGTGGTTCCGGGTGTTCTCCCCGGCCCTGCGCCCCAAGCGGGTGTTCCGCCGCTCCGAGCTCGAGTACGTCGGTCGCCGCGACCCCGGAGGAGTGGAGGCCTACTCGCTGTACTCCGGGCACATCGTGGTCACGTGCAAGACCCCGGCCGGCCCGCTCGAGGTGGCGATGAGCCCGGAGGCTCTCACCGGGTTCCTCGCCTGGCTCGAGGCCGCGCCGCCCGGCCAGCGCCTCCGCTCCCGCTGACCTGTTGAGGCGCGCGTGTTGGTGTCTTGAGACGCGCCTTCTGGTGCGGCTGTCGGAACCGCCTGAGCCCGCCAGGCGCAACAAGTGCCCTTGAAGGCCCCCACACGCGCGCTTCATGGCGCCAACAGGCGCGCCTCAACGGGTTCGCTGCGCTCGCTCTCAGCGCTCGCCGCGGTGCTGGAGGGCGGCTCGCGCTGACCCGCTCGCTGCGCTCGCTCTCAGCGCTCGCCGCCGGGCTTCCACAGGACGTCGCCGTGCTCCCGGTTCGCGTGCCGGGCCAGGATGAACAGCAGGTCCGAGAGCCGGTTGAGGTACTTGATCGCCAGCACGTTCATCGTGGCCTCGTGCTCCTCGTACGCCGCCCACGCCGAGCGCTCCGCCCGACGGGTCACCGTGCGGGCCACGTGCAGCAGGGCCGCCCCCGGCGTGCCGCCGTTGAGGATGAACGACCGCAGCTTCTCGAGGTGCTCGTTGTACTCGTCGCACCAGTGCTCGAGGCGGTCGACGTACTCCTGCTCGATGCGCAACGGGGGGAACTCCGGGTTCTCCACCACCGGGGTGCAGAAGTCCGCTCCCACGTCGAAGAGGTCGTTCTGGATGGTGGTCAGCACCGCGACCACGTCCTCCTCCAGCCCGCCGAGGGCGATCGCCATCCCGATCTGCGCGTTGGCCTCGTCGACGTCGGCGTAGGCGCGCAGCCGCAGGTCCGTCTTGCTGGTCGTGCTCATGTCGCCGAGACGTGTCTGTCCCGCGTCGCCGGTGCGGGTGTAGATGCGGGTGAGGTTGACCATGGCCCTCACCTTAGAGGGACGGGCCAGCGCCCGCGCCGCTCCCGCTCGTCCTTGAAGAATCAATGAGAATTCGCGCCGTTGCGGGGCAACCATCCGGCTGTGCTCTGCGTCATACTCGGTAAAGGCGTCGTCTTCGGGAGGCCGCCGCGTGCAGACCACGGGGAGTGCGATGGACATCAGCACCGAGGGAAGGACGATGTTCCTGGCCGGCCGCTTCGACGGCCGCTCCACCGGCGAGGTCCGACGCGTCCTCTACGAGTTGATCGAGGACCACGAGCACGTCGTGGTGGACATGGCCGGTGTCGAGTCGCTCGACGCCACCGGGCTGCGCCTGCTGGCCGCGGCGAGCGCCGTCATGGAGCGCCAAGGCCGGATGCTCACCGTCCAGGGCTGCAGCCCCGCGCTGCGACGCAGCATCCTGTTCACCCGGCTGCGGCGGCTGCTCGCCGTGGACGGGCCGTCGGTGTCGGCCGAGCGGGCGTTGTGACGTAGTCCGCACGTGGCACGGGCCACAGGGAGGTTACCGATCGGTACCTCGTGGCCGTAACCTCAGCCCATGAGCGAGCAGCAGACCTCTCCGGCCCCCAAGGACCGCGCCTGGGTGATGCGCACCTACGCCGGTCACAGCTCCGCGGCGGAGTCCAACGCGCTGTACCGCAGGAACCTCGCCAAGGGGCAGACGGGACTGTCGGTCGCCTTCGACCTGCCCACGCAGACCGGCTACGACCCCGACCACCCGCTCGCGCGCGGCGAGGTCGGCAAGGTCGGCGTCCCGGTGCCGCACCTGGGGGAGATGAGGCGGCTGTTCGAGGGCATCCCGCTCACCGAGATGAACACCTCGATGACGATCAACGCCACCGCGATGTGGCTGCTCGCGCTCTACCAGGTCGTCGCCGAGGAGCAGGCCGGCGCCGGCGCCGAGGCGGAGCTCGAGGAGGTGCACGGCAAGCTCGCCGGCACCACCCAGAACGACATCATCAAGGAGTACCTCTCCCGCGGGACCTACGTCTTCCCGCCCGAGCACTCCCTGCGGCTGACCAGCGACCTGATCGCCTACACGGTCAACCACATCCCGAAGTGGAACCCGATCAACATCTGCAGCTACCACCTGCAGGAGGCCGGAGCAACGCCGACGCAGGAGCTCGCCTACGCGCTGTGCACGGCGATGGCGGTGCTGGACACGGTGCGCGACTCCGGGCAGGTGGCTCCCGAGGACTTCGCCAAGGTGGTCGGGCGGATCTCCTTCTTCGTCAACGCCGGGGTGCGCTTCGTCGAGGAGACCTGCAAGATGCGGGCATTCGTGCAGCTGTGGGACGAGATCACCCGGGAGCGGTACGGCGTCGAGGAACCGAAGATGCGCCGGTTCCGGTACGGCGTCCAGGTGAACTCCCTCGGCCTGACCGAGGCGCAGCCGGAGAACAACGTGCAGCGCATCGTGCTGGAGATGCTGGGGGTCACGCTGTCGAAGAACGCCCGCGCCCGCGCCGTGCAGCTGCCGGCCTGGAACGAGGCGCTCGGGCTGCCGCGGCCGTGGGACCAGCAGTGGTCGCTGCGGCTGCAGCAGGTGCTCGCCTACGAGTCGGACCTGCTCGAGTACGACGACATCTTCGAGGGCTCCACGGTCATCGAGGCGAAGGTCGCCCAGCTCGTGGCCGGGGCGCGCGAGGAGATGGACCGGGTGCAGGCCATGGGTGGCGCGATCGCCGCCGTCGAGTCCGGGTATATGAAGCAGGCGCTGGTCTCCTCGCACGCCGCCCGCCGGGGTCGCATCGAGGCCGGCGAGGACAAGGTCGTGGGGGTCAACTGCTTCGAGACCACCGAACCGTCGCCGCTGACCGCCGACCTCGACGCTGCGATCCAGACCGCGGACCCCGAGGCCGAGCGGGCGGCGGTGGAGAGCGTGCGCAGCTGGAAGGAGCAGCGGGACGAGGCGGAGGTCGCGGCCGCGCTGAAGCGACTGACCGACGACGCGAAGTCCGGCGTGAACCTCATGGAGGCCACGCTGGCGGCCGCACGCGCCGGGGCGACGACCGGGGAGTGGGCCGGCACGCTCCGTGAGGTCTTCGGTGAGTTCCGGGCGCCCACCGGGGTGTCCGGCGCGGTCGGGGTCGCGGAGGCGGGGGCCGAGCTGACCGCCGTGCGGGAGCAGGTGAAGGCGACCGGCGAGGAGCTGGGAGGCAGGCTCCGGCTGCTGGTGGGCAAGCCCGGCCTCGACGGACACTCCAACGGCGCGGAGCAGGTGGCGGTCCGGGCCCGCGACGCCGGCTTCGAGGTGATCTACCAGGGCATCCGGCTGACGCCGGAGCAGATCGTGGCCGCCGCGGTCGCCGAGGACGTGCACTGCGTCGGGCTGTCCATCCTCTCCGGTTCGCACATGGAGCTGGTGCCGGCGGTCCTGGCGGGAATGCGCGAGCACGGCCTTGCCGACGTGCCGGTCGTGGTCGGCGGCATCATCCCCGCTCGCGACGCGGCGCAGCTGAAGGAGCAGGGCGTGGCCGAGGTGTTCACGCCCAAGGACTTCGGGCTCACCGAGATCATGGGCGGCATCGTCGCGGAGATCCGCAAGGCGCACGGGCTCGACTGAGCGCGACCGACCTAGGCTGGGACCATGTCCGACGTCCACTGCCCCGCCACGATCCTGCTCACTGCCCCCGGTGAGGTGGCCGACGCCGGGGACGTGCCCGCGCTGGGCGTCGCCGGGCGGAGGCAGGTGGCGCAGCTCGCAGACTCCTTGCGGGACCGGCGCCTGGCCATGGTCCACAGCGCCCCCGAGGTGCCCGCGGTCCAGACGGCTGAGGTGGTCGCGGCCGCCCTGGGGCTGCACGTCCAGGTGTGGACCGTGCTGGGCGGGTCGGCAGGTACCACGGCCGACGTCGCGGCGGAGCTGGAGGAGATCGGCGACGGGCATCGCGGGGAGGCGGTGCTCGTGGTCCTTCCGCGCCAGGTGCTGGGTGCGGTGGTGCCGTTCCTGGCCGCCGGTGCCGCGGTCCCGGCGGGGAACGGCCCGGTCGAGCTGGCTGTGGACGCCGACGGATGGGTGCTGCGCTCGTGGGTAGAGGAACCTGTGGGCGCGCCGTACGACGCGGTGACGTGAGCGATTGGGGAATGGCGGGATGAGCAGGAATGGTGCTGTCGAGGAACGCCGCGTCCTCGCACGCCGGCTGCCTCCGCAGCCTTCCAGCGTTCCGGTGGCCCGACGCCTGGTGCGCGAGCTGCTCGCCGGTGCGGGGCGCGAGGACCTGCTCGAGGCGGCGCAGCTGCTGGTGAGCGAGATCGTCACCAACGCGATGCTCCACGCCGGCACCGTGATCGACGTGCGCGCCTCTCTGCAGGAGGACGGTCTGCGGGTGGAGATCGGGGACGGCAGCCCGCACCTGCCGACGCGCCGGCGCTACGCGCCCACTGCGGGCACCGGCCGTGGGGTGATGCTCCTCGAGCGGCTCGTGGACGACTGGGGCGTGACCCGGCACGACGACGGGAAGACGGTGTGGTTCCGCCTGTCCACGGCCGGCCTGGACCGGGCGCCGGCACCGGAGCCGTCCCCGCAGGAGACCGGCGACCGGCACGAGGAGCAGTGCGTCGACGTGCGGCTGGAGAACATGCCGCTGCTGCTGCAGGCGGCCTGGCAGGAGCACGCCGAGGCGCTGCTGCGTGAGTACCTGCTGGCTCATCTCGACGAACCCGGCGGCGTGGACCCGGTCCAGGTGCACGCCGAGGCCACCGACGCGATCGCCGTCCTCGCCGAGCACGTGCCGCACGTCGAGGTGACGGTCGAGCCGGACCACCTCATGCAGGGCGCCACCGAGCCCGGCGTGTCGGCGAAGGTGCTCCGCCTGCCGGTTCCCGTGTCGTCGGTCGCGCACTTCGACACCCTGGACCGGGCCATCGAGGACGCGCTCGCGCTGGCGGGCCAGGGGCTGGTGCTGACGCCACCCACGCAGCCGGAGATCCGCGCCTTCCGGCACTGGCTGTGCCGCCAGGTGCGCGACCAGGCCGACGGGGCCACGCCCGTGCCGTGGTCCATGGAGGCGGAGCCGCCGCCGCAGGGTGGGGAGCTCGACTGGGACCTCTCGCCGGTCCGCACGGCCGCGGCCGCGCTCGTGGCGGCGGACGACCGCAGCCGGATCCTGGCCGTGAGCCGGTCGGCCCTCCGGTTGCTCGGGTACGACGACGAGCAGGAGCTGGTCGGCCGCCGGATCGTCTCAATCATCCCCGACCGCTACCGGCAGGCCCACATCGCCGGCTTCACGCTGTTCCTGCTCGTCGGCCGCAGGCCGCTGCTCGGTACGCCGGTCGTGGTGCCGGCGCTGCGTCGTGACGGCGCGGAGGTGACCGTGCGGCTGACCGTCACCGCCCGGCCGGCCGGGGAGGGCCGCTCGGTGTTCGTCGCCGACCTGGCACCGGCCGGCTGACACCGCGGCGCTCCCGGGCGCGTTGCGGGGCACTCGATATCGTCGGGAGCGGTGCTCCGGCGCGCCCGCGCCGCACCAGGAGGGAGGACCCGGTGGCGCGGTCGGCGTTCCTCGGACTCGCTCTCCTCGCGGTGCTGCCCCTCTCGGCCTGCACGGGCGGTGGCACCCAGCGCGCGGCGGTGCGGCCGGACCCCGGCGCCTCGTCGCCCACCCGCGCCGTCGGGGGACCGCAGGTGCCGCCCGCGGCCGTGCCCACCACGCCGATGGACTCCCTCGAGCGGCCCATCGCGGCGCAGCTGCGTCGCCGGGCCGCGGCCGAAGGACTGCACCTGGGGTACCTCGCCTGTCCGCACTGGGACCACCACATGCCGGCGCGGCTGACCTGCACCGGCTACTTCGACGGAGTGCGCGCCCCGGTGCTGGTGCGGCTCACGGACCTGCCCGGCGGGTCGGTGAGCTTCGATGCGCACATCGGGCACGGCGTGGTGGCCACGCACAACCTGGTCGCGGAGCTGCGCGCGCACGGCTACCACGACGTCGACTGCGGGGACCGCCCGGCCTACCCGGCGCGGGTCGGGCTGAAGGTGGTCTGCGGGGTGAGGGACGGCGCGCAGCACCGCTACGTGGTGGCGACGGTCACCGACCGGTCCGGCGGTGTGTCGATCCGCGACCTCTGACCCCGTCCCGTGCGGGGGCCGCGGCGGTCGGGCAGACTCAGGGCATGGCCAGGGTCATCGTCGTGGGTGCAGGTGTGGTCGGGCTGTCGTGCGCGGTCCGCCTTCTCGAGGACGGCCACCGGGTCGACGTACTCGCGCGGGACCTGCCCCTCGAGACCACGTCGGCGGTGGCGGCGGCGCTGTGGTACCCGTACCGGGCCTACCCGTTCGAGCGGGTCACCGGGTGGGCGCAGACCGGCTACCACGAGTTCGCCCGGCTCGCCGAGGTCGAGGACACGGGGGTCCGGATGCGGTGCGGCAGCGAGTACCACCGCGCGGCCACGCCGGACCCGTGGTGGCGTGCGGCGGTGCCGGCGCTGACGCGCGAGCGCGACGTCCCGGCGCCGTACGCCGACGGATGGTCGTTCGTCGCGCCGATCATCGAGATGCCGGTCTACCTGCGGTGGCTGACCGGACGGGTGAGCGACCTCGGCGGCACCCTGACCCGGATGGCCCTCCACGCGCTGCCCACGCACGCCGACGTCGTGGTGAACGCCTGCGGTCTCGGGGCACGGCTGCTCGCCGACGACCCCGGGGTCCGGCCGGTGCGCGGCCAGGTGGTGTACGTCGACCAGGTCGGCCTGGACCGGTGGACGCTGGACGGCTCGGGACCGGTCTACGTCGTGCCTCGCAGCGCCGACGTCGTGGTGGGCGGCACCGACGACGAGGGGGAGTGGAGCCGCACGCCGGACCCGGAGGTGGCCGGCCGGATCCTCGGGCGGGCGACCGCCCTGGTGCCCGAGCTGGCCGGCGCCCGGGTCCGCGGGCACCGGGTCGGGCTGCGCCCGGGACGCCCGACCGTGCGCCTGGAGACGGAACGACGCGACGGGGCCACGGTCGTCCACTGCTACGGGCACGGGGGCGCCGGGGTCACGCTGTCCTGGGGCTGTGCGCGGGAGGTCGCCGCGCTGGTGGCGGGGTGCTGAGCGGGGCGCCTCAGAACAGCCGCTCGGTGGGGTCGTCCATCCCGCGCAGCGCGTCGTAGTCGACCACCGCGCAGGAGATGCCCCGGTCGGTGGCCAGCACGCGCGCCTGCGGCTTGATCTCCTGGGCGGCGAAGAGGCCCCGGACCGGCCGCAGCTTGGGGTCGCGGTTGAGCAGCTCGAGGTAGCGGGTCAGCTGCTCCACGCCGTCGATCTCGCCGCGCCGCTTGATCTCCACCGCGACCGATGCCCCGGCGGCGTCGCGGCACATCAGGTCGACCGGACCGATCGCGGTCGGGTACTCGCGTCGGACGAGCGTGAGGCCGTCGGCCAGCGTCTCGGGGTGCTCGGCGAGCAGCTGCTGCAGGTGCTTCTCGACGCCGTCCTTCTGCAGCCCCGGGTCGACGCCGAGCTCGTGGTAGGAGTCGTGGTGGATCTCCTCCAGCAGGATCCTCAGGGAGTCGCCGGCAGCACCGTCGCGGCCGGTGACCTGCCACTCGACCATCCCGTCCTCGGTGACGCCCTCGACCACCTTGCAGGGCGGCGACATCCAGTTCAGCGGCTTGTAGGAGCCACCGTCGGAGTGCACGAGCACGGAGCCGTCGTTCTTCACCATGATCACCCGGTTCGCCATCGGCAGGTGGGCGGTGAGCCGCCCCGCGTAGTCGACCTGGCAGCGCGCAACGACAAGTCTCACAGGGAGGCAATCTACCTTCCCGGACATAAGTTACCGGCCAGTGAACTAAGTCACGGCGCGCCGGTGCGGAAAGGTGCCATGATGCCGCCCATGACGAGTGGACGTGACTTCCGCAGCATCGGCGTGGTCGGCCTGGGCACCATGGGCGCCGGCATCGCCGAGGTGTTCGCGCGCAACGGGTACGACGTGGTCGGTGTCGAGCTGAACGACGAGACGCTGGAGCGCGGGCGCGCGCACGTCCAGAACTCCACCGACCGCGCGGTCAAGCGCGGCAAGCTCAGCGAGGACGACCAGGCGGCGCTGATGGGCCGCATCGCCTTCACCACCGACCTCGAGCAGGTCAAGGACGCCGACCTCGTCGTCGAGGCGATCGTCGAGCAGCTTCCGCTCAAGCAGGAGCTCTTCCGCACCCTGGACGGGATCGTCCGCCCCGAGACCATTCTGGCAACGAACACCTCCTCGCTCTCGGTCACCGAGATCTCCACCGCCACCTCGCACCCCGGCCGCGTGGTCGGCGTGCACTTCTTCAACCCCGCCCCCGTGCAGCAGCTGGTGGAGGTGGTCCGCACCGTGGTCACCGAGCCCGACGTGCTCGAGGACGTGGCCACGCTGATGCGCGAGCTGGGCAAGAGCCCCGTCGAGTGCGGGGACAAGGCCGGCTTCATCGCGAACACGCTGTTGTTCGGCTACCTGAACCACGCGGTGTCGATGTTCGAGGGCCACTACGCCTCGCGGGAGGACATCGACGCGGCGATGCGGTTCGGGTGCGGGTACCCGATGGGTCCCCTGGCGCTGCTGGACCTGATCGGCCTGGACACGGCGTACGAGATCCTCGACACGATGTACAAGCAGGGCCGGGACCGGCTGCACGCGCCGCGGCCGATCCTCAAGCAGATGGTGACTGCGGGCATGCTCGGCCGCAAGACGGGACGCGGCTTCTACACCTACGAGGCGCCCGACAGCCCGGTGGTGGTCCCCGACGCGCTCACGCCCTCCGCCGACGAGGAGCCGCAGCTGCGCCGGGAGATCGCGGGGGTCGGTGTGGTGGGCACCGGCACGATGGCCACCGGCATCGTCGAGGTGTTCGCCAAGGCCGGGTACGACGTGACCTACGTGGGCCGCAGCGAGGACAAGGTCGCCGCCGTCCGCGCCACCATCGAGAAGTCCCTGGAGAAGGCGATCCAGCGCGGCAAGCTCGAGGAGTCCGCCCGCGCCGAGGTGCTCGGCCGCCTGACCGGCACCACCAGGCTGGACGACCTGGCCGAGGTGGACATCGTGGTGGAAGCCATCGCCGAGGACCTCACCGTCAAGACCGCGCTGTTCGAGAACCTCGACGAGATCTGCAAGGCCGGGGCGGTCCTGGCGACGACGACCTCCTCGCTCCCGGTGATCTCGCTGGCCAGGGCCACCTCGCGGCCGGAGGACGTGGTGGGCATGCACTTCTTCAACCCGGCGCCGATCATGAAGCTGGTCGAGGTGGTCAGCACGGTGTCGACCGGGGACGACGTCGCCGAGACGGTCCGGGCACTGTGCGCGAAGGTCGGCAAGGTCCCGGTGTCGTGCGGCGACCGGGCCGGGTTCATCGTCAACGCGCTGCTGTTCCCCTACCTCAACGACGCGGTCAAGATGCTGGAGGCGCACTACGCCAGCGCCGACGACATCGACACCGCGATGAAGGACGGCTGCGCGCTGCCGATGGGTCCGTTCGAGCTGCTCGACGTGGTCGGCAACGACGTCTCGCTCGCCATCGAGCGCGAGCTCTACCTCGAGTTCCGCGAGCCCGGCTTCGCCCCCGCGCCGTTGCTGGAGCACCTGGTCACGGCCGGCTACCTGGGTCGCAAGACCCGGCGCGGCTTCCGCGACTACACCACCCGCTGACCCGCCGGTCCGCCGAGGGGCCACCAGCTCCCTCCCCTCGGCGGCGCGGAGTCACGAACCCGGCGACCCGCCGGCGAAGCAGAGGAAGAGGTCACCCCTCGGCGGTGGCGGGGAGAGGCCCGCGGATAGGGTGACGGGCGGTGAACGAGCGGATCGAGCGGTGGCGCGGCGAGGAGTACGTCGTACGCGCGGTCACGGGGTCAGCCGCGACCAAGCCGTACCGCTGCCCCGGCTGCCAGCAGACGATCCGCCCCGCGACCCCGCACACGGTCGCCTGGCCCGTGGTGCCCACCTCCTTCGCGCGAGACGCCGAGGGCATCGACGAGCGCCGGCACTGGCACACCGGCTGCTGGCGCGCCCGCGAGCGCCGCTGAGCGGTCAGGCGCAGCGCCGGGTGGTCCGGGGCCCGCGACCCCGGCCGCTGAGCCGACCGGGACAATAGGGTCCATGGCTGCCATCCGCGCGAACTCGGTCCTGCCCGCCCGCCGCGAGGCGATCACCCTGCAGACCGCCGACGGGCTGTCGCTGGTCGGGGAGCTGGCGCTGCCGCCCGACCGGGCGCCGGTCGCGACGCTCGTGATGCTCCACCCGCTGCCCACGCACGGCGGCATGATGGACAGCCACGTCCTCCGCAAGGCTGCCTTCCGGCTGCCGGCCCTGGCCGGGATCGCGGTGCTGCGCTTCAACACCCGCGGCACCCGGAGCATGCAGGGCCGCAGCGAGGGCAGCTTCGACCGGGCGGTGGGGGAGAAGTACGACGTGGCCGCGGCGATCGAGTACGCCGAGTTCCACGACCTGCCGCGCATCTGGCTGGTCGGCTGGTCGTTCGGCACCGACCTCGCGCTCATGCATGGCAACGACCCGGCCGTGAAGGGGGCGGTGCTGCTCTCCCCGCCGCTGCGCTTCAGCGACGAGTCGCACCTGGCCGCCTGGGCGGAGTCCGGGCGCCCGCTGGTCGCGATCGTCCCCGAGCACGACGACTACCTGCAGCCGCCCGAGGCGCGGGAGCGGTTCGCGGCCGTCCCGCAGGCCGAGGTGGTCGCGGTCGACGGCGCCAAGCACCTGTGGGTCGGCGACGCGGAGAAGGTGCTCGACCTGCTGGTGCAGCGGGTCGCCCCGGGGATCGCCGTACCCCTGCCCCAGGAGTGGGACGGGCCCATGGAGACCGCGGACACCAGCTCCTACGCCTGACCGCCGCGCGAGGCCTGGTCCCGACAGCCTCGACCATCCCGTGGGGTCAGAGGGCCTCCTGGCGTGGCAGGTACACCTCGCGGATCAGCAGCAGGATCGCCGCTGCGGCGGGGATCGCCAGCAGCGCGCCCACCACCCCGAGCAGCGCGGCTCCCACGAGCGCGGCGATCACGATGACGGCGCCGGGGATGTCCACCGATCGGGCCATCACCCGTGGGTAGATGACGTAGTTCTCGAACTGCTGGTACAGCACGTAGAAGATCAGGCACGCGACGCCGATCTTCGGGTCGGTCGCGAAGCCGATCGCGGTCACGATCACCGCGCCGAGGGTGGCGCCGATCATCGGGATCACGTCGAGCACGGTCACCACGGCCGCGAGCGCGACGGCGTACTGCGCCATCCCCACGATGAGCAGGAAGACCAGCGAGGAGATCCCGGCGACCATGGCGACGACGAACGCGCCCGACACGTAGGAGCCGACGTTGGACAGGATCCGGTCGCTGAGCTCCGCGACCCGGGGACGCTTGCTCGCCGGGGCCAGGTCGTAGACCGAGCGCTTGACGTGGGGCAGCGAGGCCAGGAAGTACAACGTCAGCACCACCACGATGAACGTGTTCGCCACCGCGCTCAGGACCGCGAACCCGACCCCGACGACCCCGCCGAAGACGGACTTGCCGAAGTTCGCGCCCGTGACCAGGTCCTGCACCTTCTGCACCAGCCCGTAGCGGCGGTCCAGGCCCTGGATGGTCCGGTTGCGCTGGAGCTGGTGGAACCAGTCGGGGGCGTTGGCGACGATCGCCGACACCTGGTCGACGATCACCGGCACCAGCGCGACGAGGAACAGCGCCAGCGCCGCCACCACGACGAGGATCACGGCGAGGACCGACCAGTTCCGGCCGAGCCCCCGGCGTACGAAGAACTCCACCAGCGGGTTCAGGCCGACCGCCAGGAACAGCGCCACCACGACCAGCACCAGGATCGAGCCGATCGACAGCAGCAGCCCGCCCAGCCAGAACGCGAGCAGCGCGCCCGCGGCGCCGAAGAACCCGACGGTGAAGGGGGAGCGGTGCTGGAGCGGGGTGCGGCTGCGCGATCGCGGTGGCCGGGTGACGCGGCCACCGCGCATCGTCGGGTTGCTCACCTCGTGTCGTCGGACTTGCTGCCCGCGCCCGGCTGGGCGCCCGGCCCGGACTGCTGCTTGCCGGAGGCCTGCGGCGCCGCGGCGGCCGTCTCCGGCTCGTCGGCGAAGCCGGCCACCACGTCGCGCAGGGCGGCCAGCTGCGCCACGATGGCGTCGCGGCGCTTGGCGTAGCGGGAGACCTCCGCCTTGAGCGTGGCCAGCTCCCGCTCCGCCTCGGCCTGGCCGGCGGCGCTGAAGCTCTGGGCCTGGGTCTGCGCGGAGGCGACGATCTGCTCGGCCTCGCGCCGGGCGTGGGTGACCAGCCGCTCGGCCTCCTCCTCGGCCTGCTGCCGCTGGGCGTTCGCCTGGCCGGTGGCCTCGCGGGCGCGGCGCTCGGCGGCGGCTGCGCGCTCCTCGGCCTCCTTGACCAGCTTGGCGGTCTCGGCGGTGGCGCTGCTGTGGTGCTCGGCAGCCTCGCGGGCCAGCCGCTCCTTCTCCACCGCGAGCGTACGACGGGCCTCCTGCACCTCGCGGTCCGCGGCGGCGCGCGCCTGCTCGGCCTCCCGCTTGGCCGAGGTGCGCAGCGCGTTCGCCTCCTGCTCGGCGGCCAGACGCAGCTGCTCGGCCTCTCGGCGGGCGGCGGCGAGCACGTCGTCGGACTCGGACTTGGCGAGGGCCTTGGACTGCTCGATGTCGCTCATCACCCGGGCGCGCTTCTCGTCGAGCTCCTTGAGCTGCACGATGCGCATGTCCTCGGCGTCGCGGGCGGCGGCGGCCTTGAGTGCGTCGGCGTCCTTGCGGGCGCGGCGCAGCACCTCCTCGGCCTGGGCCTGCGCCTGGACCAGGACCTCGTCGGCCTGCTCCTCGGCCAGCCGGAGCATCTCGCTGGCGCGACCGCCCAGCCCGGCGTAGGTGGGGTTCTGGTGCTCGGCGAGCTCGGTCTGCAGCGTGCCGACCTGCTTCTCGAGGTCGGCGATCCGCGCCTTGGCCTCCTTCAGGCCGGCCGCCAGCCCGGCGCGCTCGCCGGCGAGGGCCTGCACCTGCCGGTCGACGGCCGCGGTGTCGTAGCCGCCCCGCCGGACCACCGGGAACGCCGGGCGCGACGAGCCGGAGGAGGCGGTCGCCGCAGCCGGGTCGGGTGCGGCGGAGGTGGGACGCGCGGCGCCCTGGCGAGCCACCGGGATGACCTGCGTCGCGTCGTCGGCGCCCGAGGCATCCTTGTCGCTCGAGTCGTCGTCGAAGATGGACAGTCCGGGGCGGTCGCTCATGACAGGCTCCTCGTTTTCCTCGCTCGGTACGAGCCTAAGTGTGAAGCAAAGAGTCCGGAGAACAGTTGAGGCACCCCGAGCCGGGGTGCCTCAACTGGTGGGACTCCGATCCCGGGCTAGATCCCCCGGAAGCGGTTGATCTCGTCGAGGTGCTTGGCCCGCATCTCCTGGTTGCGGACGCCGAGGCCTTCCTCCGGCGAGAGGCAGAGCACGCCGACCTTGCCCTGGTGCAGGTTGCGGTGCACCTCGTAGGCCGCCTGGCCGACCTGGTCCAGCGGGTAGGTGTTGGACAGCGTCGGGTGGATCTGGCCCTTGGCGATCAGCCGGTTGGCCTCCCAGGCTTCACGGTAGTTGGCGAAATGGGAGCCGACGATGCGCTTGAGGTTCATCCACAGGTAGCGGTTGTCGTACTCGTGCATGTAGCCACTGGTCGAGGCGCAGGTCGTGATCGTGCCGCCCTTGCGGGTGACGTAGACCGAGGCGCCGAACGTCTCCCGGCCCGGGTGCTCGAAGACGATGTCGATGTCCTCGCCGCCGGTGAGCTCGCGGATCCGCTTGCCGAAGCGCTTCCACTCCTGGGGGTCCTGGGTCCGCTCGTCCTTCCAGAACTGGAAGCCCTCCTCGCGGCGGTTGATGATCAGCTCCGCGCCCATCTTGCGACAGACGTCGGCCTTGTCCTCGGAGGAGACCACGCAGACGGGGGTGGCCCCGCCGTTGAGCGCGAACTGGGTGGCGTAGCCGCCGAGGCCGCCGCTGGCCCCCCAGATCAGCACGTTGTCGCCCTGCTTCATCCCGGCGCCGTTCTTGCTGACCAGCTGCCGGTAGGCGGTGGAGTTCACCAGCCCGGGGCTGGCCGCCTCCTCCCAGGTGAGGTGGGCCGGCTTGGGCATCAGCTGGTTGGACTTGACCAGCGCGATCTCGGCGAGCCCGCCGAAGTTCGTCTCGAAGCCCCAGATCCGCTGCTCGGGGTCGAGCATCGTGTCGTTGTGGCCGTCCGGGCTCTCCAGCTCCACCGACAGGCAGTGCGCGACGACCTCGGCACCGGGCTTCCAGGTGTGCACCCCGGGGCCGGTCTTGAGCACCACGCCGGCGAGGTCGGAGCCCACGATGTGGTACGGCAGGTCGTGGCGCTTGGCCAGCGGCGAGATGCGCCCGTAGCGCTCCAGGAAGCCGAACGTGGAGACCGGCTCGAAGATCGAGGTCCACACGGTGTTGTAGTTGATGGCGCTGGCCATCACCGCGACGTAGGCCTCGCCCGGGCCGAGCTCGGGAAGCGGTACGTCGTCCACGTGCAGCGACTTGCGGGGGTCCTTGTCGCGCGACTCGAGGCCGGCGAACATCTCGGTCTCGTCCTTGTGCACGGTCACCGCGCGGTAGGACTCGGGCAGCTCGAGCGCGGCGAAGTCCTCGGAGGACATCGCGTCGCCGGCCTCTCTGGCACTGATGGCGTCGAGGATCTGCTTCACAGCGGGCTCCTGGGTGGATCGGCTCTGGCGGGCGGCACCGCCCGGGGGTCGATGACTCCCCGAATCTACCGACGAGTAATCAACCTGTCACCAGCGTGTGACCTATCTGGCTCTGCCGGCGCCGAAGAGGGACAATGGAGCGCGTGCGGATCGACCTGAACAGCGACGTGGGCGAGTCGTTCGGGCGCTGGCAGCTCGGCGACGACGAGGCCGTGCTCGCCGTGGTGACCAGCGCCAACGTGGCCTGCGGCTTCCACGCCGGCGACGCCACCACGCTGCGCCGCACCTGCGAGCACGCGGTCCGGCAGGGTGTCGCGGTCGGGGCGCAGGTGGGCTACCGCGACCTCGCCGGGTTCGGGCGGCGCTTCATCGACGTGGAGCCGGTCGAGCTCGCCGACGACGTGCTGTACCAGATCGGGGCGCTCGAGGCGCTCGCGAAGGCGGCCGGCACGACCGTGCGCTACGTCAAGCCGCACGGCGCGCTGTACAACGCCGCCGTGCACCACACCGGGCAGGCTCGCGCGGTGGTGGACGCCGTCCGCGCCTACGACCGCGACCTGCCGGTGCTCGGACTGCCCGGCTCGCAGCTGCTCGCCGCCGTCGAGCGCGCGGGGATGCGGGCGGTGCGCGAGGCGTTCGCCGACCGTGCCTACACCGCCGAGGCCACGCTCGTGCCGCGGCGCGAGCCGGGGGCCGTGCTCGAGGATCCCGCCGAGGTGGCTCGGCGCGTCGTGGAGATGGTCACCGAGGGCAAGGTCCCCACCGTCGACGGGGGAGCGGTGCGGATCGAGGCCGAGTCGGTCTGCGTGCACGGCGACTCGCCGGGGGCGGTCGCGATGGCCGAGCGGGTCCGGGCCGCGCTCGGCGCCGCCGGGGTCGAGGTGGGGGCGTTCGTGTGAGCGGCCCCTCGGCGGTGCTGCCCTACGGCGACCGCGCGCTGCTCGTCGAGCTCGGCTCCACCGAGCACGTGGTGTCCTGGGTCGAGGAGCTGCGCCGGCGCGAGCTTCCCGGCGTGGCCGACCTGGTGCCGGCGGCCCGGACCGTCCTGGTGGTCGCCGAGGACCGGGCCGATGTCGCCGCGCTGCGTGCTCGTCTCTGCGCGGTGGAGGCCCCGCCGGCGCCGCCGGCGCCGTGGGCGCCGGGCGGGGCCGGCGGGGAGGTGGTGGAGATCCCGGTCCGCTACGACGGCCCCGACCTCGACGACGTGGCCCGGCTGACCGGGCTCAGCGCCGGCGAGGTGGTCGCGGCCCACACCGGCGCGACCTGGCGGGTGGCCTTCGGCGGGTTCGCGCCCGGGTTCGGCTACCTGGTCGGCGACGACGAGCGGCTGCACGTGCCACGGCGAGACAGTGCCCGCACCGTCGTACCGGCGGGCGCGGTTGGGCTGGCCGGCAGCTACAGCGGGGTCTACCCGCGCGAGTCCCCGGGCGGCTGGCAGCTGATCGGCAGCACCCGGCTGGCGATGTGGGACCTGGACCGCGACGACCCGGCGCTGCTGCGTCCCGGTGCGCTCGTCCGCTTCGTGGCGGAGGACCGGTGAGCCGCACGCTGCGGGTCCGGGCGACCGGGCCGCTGTGCCTGGTCGAGGACCTCGGGCGCACCGGCGCCGCGGACATCGGCATCGGCCGCTCCGGTGCGGCGGACCGGTCGGCGCTGCGGCTGGCGAACCGCGCGGTGGGGAACCCCGAGCACCGCGCGGCACTCGAGGTGACCTTCGGCGGGCTCGAGGTCGAGGTGCACGGCGGCCCCGCCTGGCTGTGCGTCACCGGGGCGCCCGGACCGGTGGTCGTGGACGGCCGGGACGTCGGCTCCCACACCGTGTTCGCGGCGGCGGCGGGCTCCGTGGTGCGGCTGGGTGTGCCGTCGTCGGGGCTGCGCTCCTATCTCGCCGTCCGCGGGGGCGTGGACGCGCCGAGGGTGCTCGGCTCGCGCAGCCGCGACGTGCTGGCCGGTCTCGGGCCTGCCCCGGTGGCCGTCGGCGACGTGCTGCCCGTCGGGCACCCGGTGGGTCGGCTGCCCGGCGTGGACCACCTGCCGATCCCGGCGTACGACGAGGAGCCGGTGCTGTCGCTGGTGCGCGGCCCGCGCGACGCGTGGGTGCACGACGTCGACGCCCTGGTCGCGACACCGTGGACCGCCTCGGGGCGCAGCAACCGCGTCGGCATGCGTCTCGAAGGTGCGCGGATCTCGCCCGTCGAGCCGGAGCGGCAGCTGCCCAGCGAGGGGGTGCACCGCGGCGGGATCCAGGTGCCGCCCGGCGGCGAGCCGGTGCTGTTCCTCGCCGACCATCCCGTGACCGGCGGCTACCCGGTCGTGGCCGTGGTCGTCGACGCCGACGTGGACCGCGCCGCGCAGGTGCGTCCGGGCCGGCGGCTGCGGTTCCGCTGGGTCAGCCCCGAGGTTCCACGAGCTCGACGAGCACGCCGCCGGCGTCCTTGGGGTGGATGAAGTTGATCCGGCTGTCGGCGGTGCCGCGCTTCGGGACGTCGTACAGCAGCCGCAGGCCGCGCTGGCGCAGCAGGTCGCAGACCGCCTCGACGTCGGTGACCCGGTAGGCGAGCTGCTGCAGGCCGGGGCCGTTGCGGTCGAGGAACTTCGCGATCGTGGACCGGTCGTTCAGCGGAGCGAGCAGCTGGATGCAGGAGCCGGAGTCGCCCACGGCGATCATCGCCTCGCGGACGCCCTGCTCCTCGTTGACCTCCTCGTGCTGCAGCCGCATGCCGAACGCCTCGGCGTAGAAGCGGATCGCCTCGTCGAGGTCGGGCACCGCGATGCCGACGTGGTCGATGGCGACGAACAGGTGCTCGGGGATCTCCACAGTCATGCGGACATGGTGGTCGATCCGGGGGCGCAGCGGCGAGGGACTGTGACCGGTACGACATCACCGGCCCCCTCCCTTCCGGGTGGTACCCGTGGGTATCGTCGGCTCCATCACGGGGTCCCACCCGTGCTGTCAGCGTTCCTTTCGCACAGGAGGCGTCATGTCCGGATCCGTCATCGTTGCCGGGGCGCGCACCCCGATCGGCCGCCTTCTGGGAGGCCTGAAGGACCTGTCCGCCGCCGACCTCGGCGGTGTGGCGATCAAGGGCGCGCTGGAGAAGGCCGGTGTCTCCGGCGAGCAGGTCGAGTACGTCATCATGGGGCAGGTCATCCAGGCCGGCGCCGGCCAGATCACCGCGCGCCAGGCCGCCGTCAAGGGCGGCATCCCGATGAGCATCCCGGCGATCACCATCAACAAGGTGTGCCTGTCCGGCCTCAACGCGATCGCGCTGGCCGACCAGCTGATCCGTGCCGGCGAGCACGAGATCATCGTCGCCGGCGGCATGGAGTCGATGACCCAGGCCCCGCACCTGCTGCCGAAGTCGCGCGAGGGCTTCAAGTACGGCGACACCAAGCTCGTGGACTCCATGGCCTACGACGCGCTGTACGACCAGTTCACCGACCAGCCCATGGGCGGCCTGACCGAGTCGTGCAACGCGGCCGCGGCGCAGCTGAGCCGTGAGGAGCAGGACGCGTTCTCCGCCCGCTCGCACCAGCGCGCGGCCGAGGCCTGGAAGAACGGCGTGTTCGACGACGAGGTGGTCCCGGTCGAGATCCCGCAGCGCAAGGGCGACCCGGTGCGTGGTCTCCCAGGACGAGGGCATCCGCGGCGACACCACCGTGGAGTCGCTGGGCAAGCTGCGCCCGGCGTTCTCCAAGGACGGCACCATCACCGCCGGCTCCGCGTCGCAGATCTCCGACGGCGCCTGCGCGGTCGTGGTGATGAGCAAGGCCAAGGCCGAGGAGCTCGGCCTGGAGTGGCTGGCCGAGATCGGCGCCTCCGGTCAGGTCGCCGGCCCCGACTCGACGCTGCAGATGCAGCCGGCCCACGCCATCGCCAAGGCCTGCGAGAAGGAGGGCATCAAGCCCGCCGAGCTCGACCTGGTCGAGATCAACGAGGCGTTCGCCGCGGTCGGCATCGTGTCCGCGCGCGAGCTCGGCCTCGACGAGGACAAGGTGAACGTCAACGGCGGCGCCATCGCCGTGGGCCACCCGGTCGGCATGTCCGGTGCGCGCCTCGCGCTGCACCTGGCCCTGGAGCTCAAGCGCCGCGGTGGCGGCGTGGGCGCCGCGGGCCTGTGCGGCGGCGGCGGGCAGGGCGACGCCCTCATCCTGCGCGTGCCGGCCGGCGCGTGAGCGAAGCGAGCAAGCCGGGTGGCCGACGCCGTGCTGCGGCGTCGGTCCCCGAGCTCGTCGACGGGCGCGCTCCGGCGACGCCCGGGCGGTGGCGCGGCTGATCTCGTACGTCGAGGACGCCTCGCCGTTGCTGCGCGAGGTGATGGCCGGCCTGGCGCCGCACACCGGCCGGGCCCAGATCGTCGGCATCACCGGCTCGCCCGGCGTCGGGAAGTCGACCTCGACCTCGGCGCTGGTGAAGGCGCTGCGGGCGGTCGGCAAGCGGGTCGGCGTGCTGGCGGTGGATCCGTCCTCGCCCTTCTCCGGGGGCGCGCTGCTCGGCGACCGGGTCCGGATGCAGGACCACGCCCTCGACCAGGACGTCTACATCCGCTCGATGGCCTCGCGCGGCCACCTCGGCGGGCTCTCGTGGGCGACGCCGCAGGCGCTGCGGGTGCTCGACGCGGCCGGCTGCGACGTCGTACTCGTGGAGACCGTGGGGGTCGGCCAGAGCGAGGTGGAGATCGCCGGGCTCGCCGACACCACGCTGGTGCTGCTCGCGCCGGGCATGGGCGACGGGATCCAGGCGGCCAAGGCCGGGATCCTCGAGGTGGGCGACATCTACGTGGTGAACAAGGCCGACCGCGAGGGCGCCGACCAGGTGCGCCGCGACCTGCGGAACATGCTGGCGCTCGCCGACCGGCCCGAGGGGGCCTGGAAGCCGCCGATCGTGCAGACGGTCGCCCAGACCGGCCAGGGTGTCGACGAGGTGGTCGAGAAGATCGACCAGCACCGCGCGTGGACGGAGTCCTCCGGCGAGCTCGACCGCCGGCGGGTACGACGCGCCCGTGACGAGATCGAGGCGATCGCGGTCACCGCGCTGCGCGAGCGCTGGGGCGACGTCCACGAGCGCACCGAGCTCGACGACCTCGCCGAGCAGGTGGCGTCGGGCAAGACCGACCCGTACGCCGCCGCCGACTCGTTGCTGGAGGCCTACACCGACTGACCCCGCGTGCCTCCACCCATTGGGAGGGTGACTCTGCTAGGAAGGGCCACGGTGCGGCCTCGGCCGCGCCTGCGGACAGGCGACGGGGACTCGGGACGGAGATGGCATGCGCAAGCTTGTGGTCGGCCTCGTGGTCGCGTTCGCGCTCTTCTACTTGGTCACGCAGCCGCAGGGCGCGGCGGACGCGGTGCGTGGTGCGGCTGCCGCCACGGTGGTCGCCTTCGACGCGATCATCGAGTTCTTCACCGCGCTCTTCCACCGGTAGCCCGCCATGGCCTCCCTGTGGCGCGGCGCCTTCGACCCGAGGATCGGCAAGCACCTCCTGCGTGAGGAGGGCGAGGTGGTCGTCGACGAGGTGGAGCACCACTGGATCGTCTACGTGGGGCCCGCGCTGGAGGCGGCGCTCGGCTTCGGCCTGCTGTACCTCTTCCTCCTCGCGCCGGTCGACATCGCCTGGGTGCCGATGGTGCTGGGGCTGGGTGTGCTGGGGCACGCCATGTGGCGGGGCCTGGTGCACCACATGGACCGCTTCGTCATCACGAACATGCGGGTGTTCCGGGTGCGGGGGGTGCTCACCCAGCGGCTGGACACCATGCCGCTGCGCAAGGTCCTCGACATCACCGTCGAGAAGCCGCTGCTCGGCAGGGTGCTCGACTACGGGCACTTCGTGTTCGAGTCGGCCGCGCAAGAGCAGGGCCTGCGCGAGATCCGCTTCGTCGGCCGGCCCTACCAGCGCGACCGGACGATCCAGAGCATCATCCAACGGGCCGGCCTGCGCGGCCCCGGCATCTTGAACTGACGGTCCCGCAGCTGCCTGCGCCGCCGACTCGTGGAAGCGCCCCTCCGATGCCGGCCCGGTCGGTGGATCGCCCCTTCAGTAAGGTCTGACCCATGGCGAGCAAGGGCGGACGGTCCGCGGCGCGGACCCGGTTGCCGTTCGACCCCATCGACGAGGCGGCCCGGCAGTGGGGGCTGCGCTGGGCCGGCGTGGAGGAGATGCACGCCGTCACCTCCCTGATGCGCGTGCAGCAGCTCGTCCTCGGCCAGCTCGACGAGCTGCTCCGGCCGCACGGGCTCACCTTCGCCAGGTACGAAGCCCTGGTGCTGCTGACGTTCTCCCGCAACGGCTCCCTGCCGCTCGGCAAGATGGGGGAGCGGCTGCAGGTGCATCCCACGTCGGTCACCTCGATCGTGGACCGGCTCGAGGCCAGCGGGCACGTGGTGCGTCGCCGGCATCCCGAGGACGGACGGGCGGTGCTCGCCGAGATCACCGACGCGGGCCGGGCCGCGGTCGAGGCGGCGACCGCGGATCTCGTCGAGGCCCGCTTCGGGCTCGAGGCGATGTCCGCCGAGGACCTGCGGGCGCTGTCGGGCCTGCTCAAGCCGGTCCGGGCCGCCGCCGGTGACTTCTGAACCACCGCCTCACGGGCGGATGTTCTGGTTCACGTGGAAGACGTTGTCGGGGTCGTAGCGACGCTTCACCTCCACGAGCCGCGGGTAGTTGCCGCGGTAGGAGGCGCGCACCCGGTCCGCGCCCTCGTTCATCATGAAGTTCACGTAGGCGCCACCCGCGGAGTGGGGGTGCAGCTCGGTCCAGTACTGCTTGGTCCACGCGGTGATCGTCGCGTCGTTCACCGGGTCGGGATCGACCCCCACGATCACGCCCGCCCAGCCGCCGTCGCGGTAGGCGAAGGCGGTGTCCGACTCCCCGACGCGAGCCGCGGCGCCGTCGATGGGATACAGGTGCATCGTGGACAGGCCCGTGGGCAGCGCCGCGCCCAGCCGGCAGTGCACGTCGATGGCCGCGTCGCTGATCTCGTTGAAGAAGTCGGCGCGCCAGTACGAGTGGAGACCGGGGGGGTAGAGCGCGTCGAAGGCGCTCTGCAGCATCGTGAACGGCATCTCGTGCAGGCCGACGACCAGCGGCGAACCGAACTGCTTGACCGGGGCCAGCAGCTGCTCGGCCCGGTCGTGCGGGCCGGTGTAGCACCAGACGATGCCGCAGGCCTTGCGGCCCCACAGCTCCTCCGGGAACGGCGGCGCCGGCGGGATCGTCAGCAGCCCGAGCCAGCCGCTGAGCTCCTCCGGCAGGCTCGGCAGCAGCTCGCGGTACCACCGCATGACCTCCGCGGTGTCGTCGATGTCGTAGAGCACCGGCCCGCCGATGACCACGCCCTCCTCGCCCACCGGGTGGCACCGGAAGGTGAACGAGGTGACCACGCCGAAGTTGCCGCCGCCACCACGCAAGGCCCAGAACAGGTCCGGGTGGTTCTCGGCGTCCGTGGTGACGAAGGAACCGTCGGCGAGGAGGACGTCCGCGGACAGCAGGTTGTCGACGGTGAGGCCGTAGCGGCGGCTGAGGTAGCCGATGCCGCCGCCCAGGGTCAGGCCCGCGACGCCGGTGGTGCTGATGAAGCCGGAGGGGGTGGCCAGGCCGAAGCCCACGGTCGCGTGGTCCACGTCGCCCCACGTGCAGCCCGGGCCGACGGTGACGGTGCGCCGCTCGGGAGAGACCGTGGTGCTGCGCATCGCCGACAGGTCGATGACCAGCGCGTCGTTCCACGTGCCCAGGCCCCCGGCGTTGTGCGCGCCGCCGCGAAGGGCCAGCTCGATGTCGTGCTCGCGGGCGAAGCGGATGCAGGTGCGTACGTCGATCGCATCCAGCACCCGGGCGACCGCGCCCGGGCGCCGGTCGATCATGCCGTTGTAGACGTGTCGCGCCACGTCGTACTCGGGGTGCTCGGGGGTGACCAGCGCTCCGCGAAGCTGTCCGGCGAGGTCGTCGTACGGCGCGGTGCGTGGCGGGCTGGTGATGGACATGAGGCGCTCCTCGAGGCTGTCGGCTCGTCCGGTCTGACTCACCGTGGTCCGACGACGCTAGGAGCCGGGGCGTTCGCTCAGCGTTCGTGCACCGCTCCGGCCAGCGCGCGGAGGTCGTTCGCGCAGCGGTCGCGCAACGCGGTGCTGGCCTGGCGCCCGGCGAGTGCGACGGCGCGCTCCAGGCGTGCGCGCGGGTCGTCGTCGTAGCGGGCCCGCCGCCTCAGCAGCTCGGGGACCCACCACTGCTCCTGCTGGCTGTCCGCGGCCGCCAGTGCCTCGTCGAGCACCGTCCGCCTCGCCTCGGGCTCCGCCACGGTGTCCGACAGCAGGCACAGCCAGTAGGGGAGCCGTGCGTGGGCGCGCTGCCGGAGCAGGTTGGCGATGCCCTCCCGGGCGAGGGCCGCCCCCGCGTCCCCGCCGACGTGCCACCCGGCCAGGATCCGACCCCACTCGCCGTAGTAGGCGAACCCGCACCGGTCGCAGACCTCGCGCAGCTCTCGTGTCCTCGCGGCCACGCCGTCGCGGTCCTCGAGCAGCTGGCAGGTGATCGTGGCGTAGGCGAGCGCCACCGCGAGGGAGTACTGGTGGCCGGTGCGGCGGGCCTCGTCGACGGCCTGGCTCATCAGCCGGCGTGCCGAACCGGGGTCGCCGCAGGTCCAGGCGGCGTGCGCCGCCCACGCGGCGGTGTGCACCCAGGCCTGGGTACCCACCAGCAGCGACTCCTCGGTGACCGCGTCGAGCGCCTGGCGGAAGTGGTCGCGCGCCCGTGCCGGCTCGCCGAGATGCAACAGGGAACCGGCCAGGGAGAAGTGCGCCTGGCCCAGCCGAGAGTCGCCCGGTTCGACCAGCGCGAGGATCTCGCGGGCGAGGTCATGGGCCGCCGGCATCTGGCCACGGACGAAGCGGCACGCCCACAGGCCGACCAGCACCGTCAGGCGTGCCTCCCGGTCACCGAGGCTGGTGGCGAGTCCGGTGGCCCGTTCGCAGGCGTCCTCGAGCTCGGCAGAGGCGTAGCCGTGCAGCGCGTTCAGCGGCGGGATCATGGCGCGCAGGCACTCCAGCGCCTGCTCGTCGCGGTCGCGGGTCGCCGGCGCACGGTCCAGCAGCGCCAGCGTGGACCGGTGGTGTCCCACCGCCTCGGAGTGAGCGAACACGGCCGCCGCCGTATGCGCCGCTTGGCGGTAGTAGACGAGGGCGCGCTCGCGGTTGCCGGCAGCGGAGTACTGCGCGGCGACGAGGGCGGCCACCTCGTCGGTCCTGCCGGCGTACAGCAGCTCGAGCGCCTGGGCGATCCGGCGGTGCAGCAGCCACCGCCGCGGAGGGCTGACCAGCGCGTAGGCGGCCTCACGGAGCCGGTCGTGGGTGAAGTCGTAGGAGCCGTTCTGCTCGTGGACGATCCGCTGCCGCCACAGCTCGTCGACCGCGATCACGACGGTGTCCGGCGACAGGTCGCTGGCCTCGGTGAGCAGCGCCATGCCGAACTCCTGACCGACCGAGGCGGCGAGGCCGGCCACCGCGCGCGCCGCTGGGGAGAGCCGCTCCAGGCGCTTGCGCAGGATCGCGGTGAAGGAGGGGTCCGGGTGTTCCAGGGCGGCGGTGAGGTCGGCGGTGGAGCGGCTGGCCTCGACGACGTACAACGGGAAGCCGCCGGTGGCCGCGTGCAGCACCGCCGCCGTCGCCGGCCCCGGGCAGACGCCGGTGAGCACACCGGCCAGTGCCGCGGTCTCCTCAACGCCCAGCGGTTCCACGCGGACGCTGGTCCACCGGCCGGTCCCCGCCAGCTGCTCGGTCCAGCGGCCACCCCCGCCGCTGGCGTCCTCGCCGGACTCGGTGCGCATCGTGATCGCCAGCAGGAGGGGGGCGTGGGCGGCGAAGCTGCGCAGCATCGAGCAGAACGTCAGGGTGTCGTCGTCGCACCACTGGAGGTTGTCGAGCACCAGCAGGGTCGGCCGGTCCGCCGCGAGCACGCAGCGCGCCAGACCTTCGAAGAAGCGGTGCCGCTGCCAGACGTCGACCGCGTCCGCCTCGCCGGTGCGCGCGTCGGCGACGGGCGCGGGCAGGAGCCGTTCGACCTCGCTGCGCCACACCGGGTCGAGGCCGGCTCGTGCGGCGGCGAACGCGGGGCCGCGCAACCACTGCGCCACCGGGGCCAGCGACAGCCGCCCGGAGGTCTCGAAGCACTCCGCCATCCCGACCGCGGCTCCTGCTGCCGAGGCGCGGGCGGCGAGCTCCGTGACGAGCCGGGTCTTGCCGACTCCGGCGGCACCGTGCAGCAGCACCACCTGGCCACGCCCCCGCACGGCCCGCAGCCAGGCCTGCTCGAGCGTGTGCAGCTCGGACCGTCTCCCCACGAAGTCGGGCCGGTGAGGCCGCCGTCGTCCGCGCCCGGGGCCGTCGCCGCGCCACTCGACGCGACCCAGCACCCGGTCCAGCAGCCGGACCGTGGCCGGGTCGGGGTCCACCCCGAGCTCCCGCTCGAGGACAGACGCGCAGCGGTGGTAGGTGGTGATCGCGCCGGCTCGGTCCCCGGCGCGGGCCTGGAGCTCCATCAGCATGCGGTAGCCACGCTCCTCGAGCGGCGCCAGGGCGATGCGCTTGCGGGCGGCGGGGACCGCCGAGGCGGGGCGACCGCACCGCAGGGCGGCCGCGCACACCAGGTCGGCGGTCTCGCAGCACGCCTGGGACAGCTCCGCGCGCAGCGGGCGGAGCCACTCCTCGTCCATACCCGGGAGCAGCTCGCCGCCGTACCGCTGCAGGGCGCGCAGCCCCTGGGCCATCGCGTCGTCGTCGCGGCCGGCCCCTGCGGCGTCGGCCGCGGCGGCCCGCTCGCGCAGGAACTCGGCGAGGTCCACCACGCAGTCCGGGCCTGGGCTCCACGCCAGGTGCGTGGAGGTGACCTGCAGACCCGTCGTCCCGGCCAGCACGCGACGCAGCTGGTGCAGCTCCCGCCGCAGGTTGGTGAGCGCCTGGGCGTCGGCGGAGTCGGGCCAGAACGTCCCGGCGATCCTGGTGCGCGACTGGGGAGAACCGCGGTGCGCGGCCAGGTAGGCCAGGAGCGCGATGGTCCGGGACGCGCGCGTGCGAACCTCGCCGGTCGTCGCGTCCAGGACGGCCTGCTCACCGAGCAGCGTGACCTCAAGCATGGGAACTCCCGCCCAGACTAGGCGTGCACGTCGCGGGGCGGCACCGCCCGAAAGGGTCAGAAGGCCCCCGCCTGCCGTCGCCTCGACGGAGATAGTTGGATGTCCTAGTATTTTCTCGTTGGGTACGTCACACCGCCGACCCCGGGAGGCCTCGATGTCCGACCAGACCGCTGCCGAGAGCGCACGCGCGCGCTGGGAGCGCCGCTACGCGAAGTCGCGGGTCCGCGACGCGGACTTCACCACGGTGTCCGGGATGCAGGTCGAGCCGGCCTACGGCACCGACGACAGCGAGTGGCCCGGCGAGTTCCCGTTCACCCGCGGGCTGTACCCGACCGGCTACCGCGGCCGCACCTGGACCATCCGGCAGTTCGCCGGCTTCGGCAACGCCGAGCAGACCAACGAGCGCTACAAGATGATCCTCGGCCGTGGCGGCGGCGGGCTGTCGGTCGCCTTCGACATGCCCACGCTGATGGGCCGCGACTCCGACGACCCCCGCAGCCTGGGCGAGGTCGGCCACTGCGGGGTGGCGATCGACTCCGCGGCGGACGTGGACGTGCTCTTCCGCGGCATCCCGCTTGGTGAGGTCACCACGTCGATGACGATCAGCGGGCCCGCCGTCCCGGTCTTCTGCATGATGCTGGTGGCCGCCGAGCGGCAGGGCGTGGACACCGGTGTGCTCAACGGCACCCTGCAGACCGACATCTTCAAGGAGTACATCGCCCAGAAGGAGTGGCTGTTCGCGCCCGAGCCGCACCTGCGGCTGATCGGCGACCTGATGGAGTACTGCGCCGAGAAGATCCCGGACTACAAGCCGCTGTCGGTCTCGGGCTACCACATCCGCGAGGCCGGTTCGACGGCCGCGCAGGAGCTCGCCTTCACGCTCGCCGACGGCTTCGGGTACGTCGAGCTCGGACTGTCGCGGGGACTGGACGTGGACGTGTTCGCCCCGGGACTGAGCTTCTTCTTCGACAGCCACGTCGACTTCTTCGAGGAGGTCGCGAAGTTCCGCGCCGCCCGGCGCATCTGGGCACGCTGGCTGCGCGACGTGTACGGCGCGAGGACCGAGAAGGCGCAGTGGCTGCGCTTCCACACCCAGACCGCCGGTGTCTCGCTCACCGCGCAGCAGCCCTACAACAACGTGGTGCGCACCGGCATCGAGGCGCTCGCGGCGGTGCTCGGCGGCACGAACTCCCTGCACACCAACGCCCTCGACGAGACCCTCGCCCTGCCCAGCGAGCAGGCCGCCGAGATCGCGCTGCGCACGCAGCAGGTGATCATGGAGGAGACGGGGGTGACCAACGTCGCCGACCCGCTCGGCGGGTCCTGGTACGTCGAGGCGCTCACCGACAAGATCGAGAAGCAGGCCTACGAGATCTTCGACACGATCCTCGCGATGGGCGGCTCCATGCTGTCCGCGCGCGACGCCGACGGCCTGGCCGCGGTGGTCCGCGAGAACATCGGCACCCAGGGCGGCGAGTGGCCGATGACCCGCGGGATCCTGCGCGGCATCGAGGACGGCTGGTTCATGTCAGAGATCGCCGAGGCGGCCTTCCAGTACCAGACGGCCTTGGAGAAGGGTGACAAGAAGATCGTCGGCGTCAACTGTCACACCGACTCGGTCACCTCCGACCTGGAGATCCTGCGCATCTCCCACGAGGTCGAGGTCGAGCAGGTGCGCGCCCTCGGCGGGCGCAAGGGCGAGCGGGACGCCGACGCCGTGGAGCAGGCGCTGGCGCGGATGGTCGAGGTGTCGCGCACCGGGGAGAACATGATCCCCGCGATGCTCGAGGCGTGCCGGGTCGAGGCGACGCTGGGGGAGATCTGCAACGCGCTGCGGGCGGAGTGGGGCGAGTACCGCGAGCCGGCCCGCTTCTGAGGGGCGGACCCACCTTGGCCCTCGGTTGCCCGGATCGGCCAAGATAGGCCCATGAGCCAGCAGCCGTTCTCGCGCCCCGGAGCCGTCGACCTGTCCGCCCTCAAGCGGGCCGCTGCCGCACCCCCGCCGCCGAGCGGCGCCAGCGGGGCCGCCGGCGCCGGCACCGGCGCCTACTCGGTGGTGCTGGACGAGCAGAACATCCAGCAGCACCTCGAGGCGTCGATGAACGCGCCGGTGGTGCTCGTGGTCTACTCGCCGAGCCGATCCCCGCAGAGCGCTCAGCTCGCTGCCGACCTCGACACCCTTGCCGACGAGTTCGAGGGCCGGTTCCTGCTCGGCAAGGTCGACGTCGACGCGACGCCGCAGCTCGCGCAGGCGCTGCAGATCCCCTCGGTCCCGCTCGTGGCCCTGGTGCTGCAGGGCCGGATGATGCCGCTGCTGCAGGACGCGCCACCGCTGGCCGAGCTGCGGACGCTGGTCACCCAGGTGCTCCAGCAGGTGGCCACCCAGGGCGTCACTGGGCGGCACCAGCCCCTGACCCAGGCCCCGACCGACGAGGCGGGGGAGGAGCAGGTGGACCCCCGCTACGGACCCGCCCAGGACGCCCTCGCCGCCGGTGACGTCGACCTGGCGGTCCGGGAGTACCAGAAGCTGGTGGACGCCAACCCTGCGGACGCGGAGGCGGCCGGCGGCCTGGCGATGGCGAAGGTCATGCAGCGCACCCGCGACGTGGACCCTCACGAGGTTCGTACGGCGGCCGCTGAGAACCCCGACGACGTGGCGGCGCAGACCCTGGCCGCGGACCTCGACATGCTCGGCGGCCACGTCCAGGACGCGTTCGGCCGGCTCATCGAGCTGGTCCGGCGCGCCTCGGGGGACGACCGGGACGCCGCGCGCACGCATCTGCTGGGGCTGTTCGCCGCGGTCGGCAACGAGGACCCGCGCGTGCTCAAGGCGCGGCAGGGTCTGGCCAGCGCCCTGTTCTGACGCCGCTCAGGCGGCCGGTGCGAAGCCGTACGTCTCGAGCACCGGCCCGGCCCCGGTGGCCAGGAAGTCGACGAACGCCGCGGCCGTGTCCGGGTGCGGCGCGCCGGCGACGGGTGCGGCGGCGTAGGTGCCGACCTGGCTGTGCTCCGGCGGGAGCGTGACCTCCTGCACCGGGGCGCCCGTCTCGCGGTGGTGGCGGGCCTCGGTGTCCCACACGACCGCCACGTCGACCTGACCGTCTCGCAACCAGTCCACGGCCTGCCGGTGGTGGATGGAGGTCATGCGCACCAGGTGGCCGTGGCGCTGACGGTCGAGGACCAGCGTGCGTAGGTCCTCGCCGCCGGCCGCCGTCATCGCGTCGAGCGCCTTGCGACCGATGCCTTCGGTCTCCGGGTTCGGGAGCGCCACCCGGACGTCGGGGCGTGCCAGGTCGGCCCAGCCGTGCACCGCTGCCGGGTTGCCCGAGCGAACCAGCAGGGACAGCACGTTGCCGGCGTAGGTCCGGGGCCGGCCGACCAGCCCTTCCTCGTGGAGCCGGTGCAGGATCTCCGGCCCGGCGGCGAGCACGTCGGGAACGAAGCGCAGCACCAGGGTGCCCACGCGCAGCGCGCCCCGCCGCAGCTGTGCGACGAGCACGCCGGGTGGCAAGGTCTCGTAGAAGACCTCCGGCGGCGGCTGCTGCCCGCGGCGGAAGTGCTCCACCAGGGCGGGCACGGCCATGTACTGGTTGCCGGCCAGCAGCACGCGCAGGTCGGCCTGCATGACGTCGCCCACCAGGTCGGCCACCATGTCGTGCGGCGCGGCGGCGAACTCCGCGGGGGCGGCCGGCTCGCCGTGGTCAGGGACGGACATAGGCCCAGCCGTCCCGCTGCTTGTTCACCAGCTCGGCGATCCCCGCGGGGACCACGTGGCTGCCGGGGACCAGCTGGTCCTCCGCGATGTCCTGGGACCTCATGGTGTTGGCGCAAGCCGCCACCTGGACGCCGCGGTCCAGCAGCTCACGGAGCCGGTCCGCGTGGGCGCTGTCGCGCAGCACCGCGGACAGGCCCGGGCCGTGCGCGACGAGCTCCACCGAGATGCTGTCCTCGGCGTCGAGCAGGTTCGCCACGTTGCGCAGCACCGACTCGTGCTTGTCGGGGTCGGACTCGTCGACGTGCACCACCACGCCGTACGTCGAGGTCCGGGTCGTCACCGTCATTGTTCCTCCTTCGTCCAGGGGCCTGGTGGTGCCCGGGCCGGGGGAGCCGCAAACGAGCGTGGCTCAGCGGCCGGACTCGGTGTACGACGGGCCGGTGCCGCGGAGGCTGGCCAGGGCCGCCTCGATGCGCCGTGCGGTGAAGTCGGCGCAGCGGTCGCGCACCTCCTCGAGCGTGCAGAAGGCAGCCGAGCGGATCTCGCGCGGCTGGGTGACCATCGCGTCGAGCAGCGAGGCGTCGTGCACACCGCCGTCGAACACCAGGCACAGCGCGTCGTCCCAGCCGCGCCAGGACGGCAGCCAGTCGGTGAGGACCAGCGCGCCCGGCCTTGAGGTCGAGGGCGAGCTCCTCCTCCAGCTCCCGGCTGACCGCGACCTGCGGCGACTCGTGCATCTCGACCACGCCGCCGGGGAGGTCCCAGTCCTGCTTGTAGGTCAGCTGGCACAGCAGCACCCGGTCGTCGCGGTCGCACACCAGCATCTGGGCGATCGCGCGCTTGCGCGGCAGGAAGGAGTTCAGCAGGGCGCGGAAGCCGGTGGGGTCCCCGAGCGGGGGGTCGTCGGCCAGCCGCGCCAGGACGACGTACTCGGTGGCCTCGGCGCGCTCCCCGGTGCCGGGCGCGATCCGTTTCACACCCTCGCGCCGGAGCCCGGCGCGGGTGGCCACCCGGATGGAACGCTCGTTGCCCGGCTCCACGTGCGCCTCCACCCGCCCCATGCCGAGCTCACCGAGCGCGTAGTCCGCGAGCAGCCGCACGGCCCGGGTGGCGTAGCCCTGGCCGCGGTGCCCGGCGTACAAACGCCAGGTCAGCGCGCCGGTGCGCCCGCCCACGTCGCGCACGTCGACGCTGCCGACGACCCGCCCGTCGTGCTCGACGACGAACCCGACCAGTGACCGGTCGTGCTCGTAGCCGCGGCGCCACTTCTCGACGTCGCTGCGGTGCTGCGCGTACGACACGGTGGCGGCCGGGACGCCGAACCAGTGCGCGATCTCGTCGTCGTGCCCGGCGAGCGCCGGCTCGATGTCCTCCTCACGCCAGGGCCGCAGCAGCACCACGCCGTCGGTCAGCTCCGGCTGCGGTGGGACGGGGGCCGAGGAGCTCACCCGACCAGCCTAGACGGGGCGCTCATCGCTCCAGGCGCGAGCCAGACGGTGCCCAGCGGCGGGACGGCTGATCGTGGCCGACGCCGGCGTGCCGTGCCACGGCTCCTCGACCGCCTGACCGCGCCGCAGGTTGCCCACGCCGGAGCCGGCGTAGGTCTCGGCGTCGGTGTTGAGCACCTCCGCGCCAGCGGCCGGCCGCGCGGCAGGCCGAGCCGGTAGTCCTCGTGCGGGACGGCGGCGAAGTTCGAGACGCAGGCCAGCAGCGAGCCGTCGCGCCCTTGCGCAGGAAGCTGAGCACGTTGCTGCTCGGCGTCGTTGGCGTCGATCCACTCGAAGCCCGAGCCCTCGGTGTCCAGCGACCACAGCGCCGGCGTCGTCGCCGTAGACGCGGTTCAGGTCGCGCACCAGGGCCTGCGACGCCCCGGTGCTCGGGGTGTCGAGCAGCCACCAGTCGAGCTCGCGGCTCTCGGCCCACTCCGACTCCTGGGCGAACTCCGAGCCCATGAACAGCAGCTGCTTGCCCGGATGCGCCCACATGTAGCGCGAGGTAGGCGCGCAGGTTGGCCAGCTGCTGCCACCGGTCGCCGGGCATCTTGCGCAGCAGCGAGCCCTTGCCGTGCACGACCTCGTCGTGGCTGATCGGCAGCACGTAGTTCTCGGAGTAGGCGTACACCATCGCGAACGTCATCTGGTGGTGGTGGTACTGCCGGTAGATCGGCTCGTGCTGCGACGTAGCTCGAGCGTGTCGTGCATCCAGCCCATGTTCCACTTGAAGCCGAAGCCGAGGCCGCCGAGGTGGGTCGGCCGGGTGACGCCGGGCCACGAGGTCGACTCCTCGGCGATCGTGACCGCGCCCGGGCACCCGCTGTAGACGGTGGCGTTCATCTCCTGGAGGAACGCCACCGCCTCGAGGTTCTCCCGGCCGCCGTAGATGTTCGGCGTCCACTCGCCCTCCTCGCGGGAGTAGTCGAGGTAGAGCATCGAGGCGACGCGCGTCGACCCGCAGGCCGTCGACGTGGAACTCCTCGAGCCAGTACAGCGCGTTGGCGACCAGGAAGTTGCGCACCTCCTTGCGCCCGAAGTTGAAGATGTAGGTGCCCCACTCCGGGTGCTCAGCCGCGCGGCGGGTTCGGGTCCTCGTAGAGCGGCGTCCCGTCGAAGCGGGCCAGCGCCCACTCGTCCTTGGGGAAATGCGCCGGCACCCAGTCGAGGATGACGCCGATGCCGGCCTGGTGCAGCCGGTCGATGAGCAGCCGCAACCCGTCGGGGTCGCCGAAGCGCGAGTCGGGGCGAAGTACGACGTGACCTGGTAGCCCCACGACCCGCCGAACGGGTGCTCCATCACCGGCAGCAGCTCGACGTGGGTGAAGCCCAGGTCCGCGAGGTAGGGGACCAGCTCGTCGGCGAGCTGCTGCGTAGGAGTACAGGCCGCCGCCGAGTGCTTGCGTCCACGAGCCGAGGTGCATCTCGTAGACGGACATCGGCCTCGCGTGCGACCTCGGTGCGCTCGGCGCGGCTCGGTCATCCACGCGTCGTCGCCCCACTTGTAGCCGGAGTCGAAGACCACGCGAGGATGTCGCGGCGGGACCTCGGTGTGGAAGGCCATCGGGTCGGCCTTCTCGCGCCACTGGCCGTCGGCGCCGAGGACGACGTACTTGTAGCGGGCGCCGGCGCCGACGTCGGGGACGAACAGCTCCCAGACGCCGGAGAGCCGAGCTGCCGCATCGGGTGCTCGCGGCCGTCCCAGTCGTTGAAGTCGCCCTTGACCCGGACGCCCTCGCGCGTGCGGCGCCCACACCGCGAACGACGTGCCGGTCACCGGCTCGCCGGTCGAGGCGTCGTAGCGGCGCACGTGGGCGCCGAGCACGTCCCACAGCTGCTCGTGGCGGCCCTCGTTGATCAGGTGCAGGTCCATCTCGCCGAGCGTGGGCAGGAAGCGGTAGGGGTCGTCGACCTGACCTGCGGGTCGCCGCCCGGATAGGCCACCTCCAGCCGGTAGTCGGGGACCGTCGGGGACGTCCAGCACGCCGCCCAGACGCCTTCGTGCTCGTGCTCGAGCGGGAACCCGCTCGGTGCCGTCGCAGCACGACCACCGACTCGGCCAGCGGCCGCAGCACCCGGATCGTCACGGCGCCGTCGTGGCGGTGGGCGCCGAGGACGCCGTGCGGATCACCGTGCCGGCCGTTCGTCGAGCAGGTCGAGGGTCTCGGTGTCGATCGGTAGGACCTTGCTCATCGGTTGCTGGTCTCCTCCGTGCTCGCGTCCGTGGGGTGCGGGGATGCGGTCGGGTGGCGGCGGTGGCCAGCCGGCGACCGCGCGCCAGCGGGATGGCCAGCCAGTCGGGTCGGTTGCGGGCCTCGTAGACGGTCTCGTAGACCGCCTTGTCGGCCTCGTAGGCGCGCAGCAGGGCCCACTGGTCCTCGGTCAGCGTCGGCTCGACGTCGTCGTCCTGCGGCTGACCGCCGCTGGCGCCTCGACGTAGCCGTCCAGGAACGCGTGCTCGGTTGCGGCTCGGCCCACTCGGTGGCCCGGTAGGCGAGCTGGCCGTGCTCGGCGGGGTCGGCCTCGACGTCGGCCTCGACGGCGTGCGCGGCGTAGTCGAAGGAGCGCAGCATCCCGGCCACGTCGCGCCACGGGGAGTCCGGCCGCGACCCGCTCGGCCAGCGGCTTGGCCGGCTCGCCCTCGAAGTCGACGATCTTCCAGCCCCGGACCGTGCGCAGGGTCTGGCCGAGGTGGAAGTCGCCGTGCACCCGCTGGACGCGACCGGCTCCGCCGATCGCGCGCGACGCGCGTCGAAGAGGTCGCGCAGCGCGTCGGCGTGCGGCTCCAGGCCGGGTACGACGGCCGCGCGTCGTCGAGCCGGCGGCGCATCGCCGCGGCGAGGTCGGCCAGGTCGGCGGCGTCCCAGGTCTCGGTGGGGAACGCCGTAGGCGAGGACCTCGTGCACCTCGGCGGTCGCCGCACCCAGCCGGTGGGACTCGCCGGCGAAGTCCCCGCCGACCTCGTCGGCGTGCAGGTCCGCCTCGGCGAAGAGGTCGCGCACGCTGGCCAGCGCGAGGCCCCAGCCGTCGCTGGCCGTGCGCAGGAACTGCTGGAGCATGGCCAGGTGGAGCGGCTCGTCGGCGCCGGCCTCGTCGGCGGGTGCCTCCAGCCAGCCGTAGAGGGCCGGCGACGTGATCGCTCTCGGCGAGGGTGAGCGCCTCGTGGATGTCGATGTCGGGGTTGCGCCCGGGGTGATCTTGCGGAACACCTTCATCAGGCTGTCCTCGCCGAAGGCGACCGAGGAGTTGCTCTGCTCGCCGGAGAACAGCGCCGACGTGCTCTCAGTCCAGTTCGTGGCCGGGGAGCCGGTGGAAGTGCAGCTCGTCGCCGTGCTGCGCCTCGGCGGCGAACGCCTGCAGCCACAGCGCGGTGGCCTGCCGGTCGTGCAGGGCGTCGTAGGCGTGCACGTCGCCGAGCTCGTCGTCATGCCAGTGCCGACGTACGCGTGCTCGAGCCGCTCCTGCGGCTCGGGGTAGTAGGCCAGCGGCACCTGGTAGACCTCGGTCGGCGTGTCGCCGTCGTCGTAGTCGCAGCGGCGACCAGCTCGACGGCGACCACGGGGTCCTCGGCCTCGCCGCGCAGCGTGCCGAGCCGGCGTCACGTCGGCGACCGCGAAGGTCGCGGCCCTTGCCGCCGAACCAGCGGGCGTCGCCGATGTAGTGCGCTAGCGCGTCGCTCACTGGGCGGACCTCCTCGGTGGCCGGCGGCAGCGTGCTGCGCGCCGACGTGGGATCCTGGGCGGCGCTCCTCGTCGGTGGGCGGCGCGGGCAGCCGGAACCAGTAGAAGCCGTAGCCGCCCAGCGTGAGCAGGTAGGGCAGCTCGCCGATGCTGGGGGAACCGCACGCCGCCGAGCAGCTCGATCGGCTCCACGCCCTCCCAGCGGCGCAGGTCCAGCTCGACCGGCTGCGGGAAGCGGGAGAGGTTGTTGACGCACAGCACGTCGTCGCGCTGCCGTCGGGCGCGCGTACTCGCGCACGTAGCTGAGCACGCTGGGGTTGGAGCCGCCGAGGTCGGCGAAGTCGCCGAGCCCGAAGGCCGTGGTGCTTCTTGCGGGCGTGGATCATCCGCCGGGTCCAGTGCAGCAGCGAGGAGGCGTTCTCCAGCTCCGCCTCGACGTTGACGGCCTGGTAGCCGAAGACCGGGTCCTGGATCACCGGCAGGTGCAGCCGCCCGGGGTGGCCACGGAGAAGCCCGGCGTTGCGGTCGGGGGTCCACTGCATCGGGGTGCGGACGCCGTCGCGGTCACCGAGCCAGATGTTGTCGCCCATGCCGATCTCGTCGCCGTAGTAGAGCACCGGCGACCCGGGCAGCGACAGCAGCAGCGCGGTGAACAGCTCCATCTGGTTGATGTCGTTGTCCAGCAGCGGGGCCAGCCGGCGGCGGATGCCGATGTTGGCCTTCATGCGCGGGTCCTTGGCGTACTCGCCCCACATGTAGTCGCGGTCCTCGTCGGCGACCATCTCGAGGGTGAGCTCGTCGTGGTTGCGCAGGAAGATGCCCCACTGGCAGTTCTCGGGGATCGTCGGCGTCTGCTCGAGGATCTCCGAGATCGGGAAGCGGGACTCGCGGCGCACCGCCATGAAGATGCGCGGCATCACCGGGAAGTGGAAGCACATGTGGCACTCGTCGCCGACCAGCGCGCCGGTCTCCTCGTCGCTTCCCGCCGAAGTAGTCGACCACGTCGGCCGGCCACTGGTTCGCCTCCGCGAGCAGCACCTTGTCCGGGTAGTGCTCGTCGACGTACGACGCGGACCCGCTTGAGGAACTCGTGGGTCTCCTTGAGGTTCTCGCCGTTGGTGCCCGGCCGCTCGTACAGGTAGGGCACCGCGTCGAGGCGGAAGCCGTCGATGCCCATGTCGAGCCAGAACCTCAGCGCCTCGAAGCATCGCGTCGTGGACCTTGGGGTTGTCGAAGTTGAGGTCCGGCTGGTGGCTGTAGAACCGGTGCCAGTAGTACTGCTGGCGCACCGGGTCCCAGGTCCAGTTCGACGGCTCGGTGTCGACGAAGATGATCCGGGCGTCCTCGTAGAGCTCGTCGGTGTCGGACCAGACGTAGAAGTCGCCGTACGGCCCGTCCGGGTCGGTGCGGCTGGCCTGGAACCACGGGTGCTGGTCCGAGGTGTGGTTCATGACGAAGTCGATGATCACCCGGATGCCGCGCGCGTGCGCCTCGTCGAGGAAGCTCGTGGAAGTCCTCGACGGTGCCGCACTCGGGCAGGATGTTGGTGTAGTCGGCGACGTCGTAGCCGCCGTCGCGCAGCGGGGAGGTGAAGAACGGCGGCACCCACAGGCAGTCCACGCCGAGCCACTGCGAGGTAGTCCAGCTTCTCGGTCAGGCCCTTGAAGTCGCCGACCCCGTCGCCGTTGCTGTCCTTGAAGGAGCGCACCAGCACCTCGTAGAAGACCGCGCGCTTGAACCAGTCCGGCTGGTGGCGCGAGCGTGCGTCTCGGGGAGCTGGAGGTCTCGGTACCCTGGCGTGCTCGCGGTCATGGCGTCACGGCGGGCCTCCGGACGGTCAGGATGTGGGCGGGCTCGACGAACGGGTCCAGACGCACGTAGTTGTGCTCCCCCCAGGTCCAGCTCTGTCCGGTCAGCTCGTCGTGGACGAGGAACTGGTCGTGCCAGTCCATGCCGAGCGCGGGCATGTCCAGGTGCACCGTGGTCTCACGGACCGCGTGCGGGTCGACGTTGACCACCACGATCACCTGGTCCTCGCCGCGCTCGCCGTGCGCGCGCGCTCTTGGAGAAGACCAGGATCGACGTCGTCGTCGCTGCCGTGGACGGTGAGGTTGCGCAGCTGCTGCAGGGCCGTGGTGCCGCGGCGGATCTCGTTGAGCCGGGTGAGGTACGGCGCCAGGCGTGCGGCCCTCCGTTCGCGCGCCGCGGCCCAGTCACGGACCCGGATCTGGTACTTCTCGGAGTCGAGGTACTCCTCGCTGCCCGGCCGCACCGCGACGTGCTCGAACAGCTCGAAGCCGGCGTAGACGCCCCAGGTCGGGGAGCGCCGGTCGCGGCGATCGCCGCGCGGATCTTGAACGCCGCCGGGCCGCCGTACTGGAGGTACGCGTGCAGGATGTCGGGGGTGTTCACGAAGAGGTTGGGCCGCATGTACGGGCTGGACTCGCGCGACAGCTCGGTGAGGTACTGCTCGAGCTCCCACTTGGCGTTGCGCCAGGTGAAGTAGGTGTAGGACTGGTGGAAGCCGACCGTCGGCCAGCGCGTGCATCATCGGCGGCTGGGTGAACGCCTCGGCGAGGAAGAGCACGTCCGGGTCGGTCCGGCGGACCTCGGCCGAGCAGCCACTCCCAGAACTGCACCGGCTTGGTGTGCGGGTTGTCGACGCGGAAGATCCGCACGCCGTGGGACATCCAGTGCCGCACGATCCGCAGCACCTCGGCGTAGATGCCCTCGGGGTCGTTGTCGAAGTTGATCGGGTAGATGTCCTGGTACTTCTTCGGCGGGTTCTCCGCGTAGGCGATGGTGCCGTCGGCGCGGGTGGTGAACCACTCCGGGTGCGCTGGTGACCCACGGGTGGTCCGGGGCCGCCTGCAGCGCGAGGTCGAGGGCGACCTCCATGCCGAGCTCGCGGGCGCGCGCCACGAACGCGTCGAAGTCCTCGAAGGTGCCGAGGTCGGGGTGGATCGCGTCGTGGCCGCCCTCGTCGGAGCCGATCGCCCACGGCGACCCGACGTCGTCCGGGCCGGCGTCGAGGGTGTTGTTGGGGCCCTTGCGGTTGACCTTGCCGATCGGGTGGACCGGCGGCAGGTAGACCACGTCGAAGCCCATCGCGGCGACCGCGTCGAGCCGCTTCGGCGGCGGTGCGGAAGGTGCCGGAGACCACCTGGTGCCGTGGCTCGGTCGACGTAGGCGCCCTCGGAGCGGGGGAAGAACTCGTACCAGGAGCCGAACAGCGCCCGCTCGCGGTCGACGAAGAACGGGTAGCGGCCCTCGGTGGTCACCAGGTCGCGCAGCGGGTGCTCCTCGAGCACCTCGTCCACCTCCGGAGCCACCGCCGCGGCGAGCGCACCGCGTCCGGGCGTGCCGCGGTCACGGCATGGCCTTGACGGCGTCGCGAGCAGCGACCGGCCGGCCCTCGTGCTGGCGCGGCGAGCTTGTCGCGGCACGCTCGCAGCAGCGCGCACCCTCGGTGAACATCAGCTCGACGTCGATGCCGGCGGGGATCTTGATCTCGGCGTTGTGCCGCCAGGTGGCGACCGGGTCGCCCCAGCCCTCGATCGCGAACGTCCAGGCGCCCACCTCGTCCGGGGTGACCTCGGCCCGCCACAGGTCGACGCCGTCCGGGTCCCTGTGCATCCGCACCGAGGGCCGCCGCTTGCCGTCGGGACCGGTGAGCGACCACGTCGGCGTTCAGCAGCGTCGTGGCCCTCGCGGAACACCACGGCGCTGACCTCGAACGGCTCACCGACGGTCGCCTTGGCGGGGTAGCGGCCGCAGCTCGACCACGGGGCGACGTCCATGACGGGGATTCGTCCGACCATGTGCGTGAACTTACCGCGTTCAGCGGCCGGTAAACCCCGGTCGCGCGGCTACGTCCGAGTAGGTGGCGAGGCGTTGGATCGTTCAAGTCCTCCTGCGTTACGGTTTGCCGGTGAGAGCTATCCGTCGACTGACCGTCCGTCCTGTGCTGCCCGAGCGACTGCGTCCGCTGGGCGAGCTGGCGGGCAACCTGCGCTGGTCGTGGCACCCCGAGACGCAGGACCTCTTCGCCTCCATCGACCCCGACTCGTGGGACGCCGTCGGCCACGACCCGGTGCGGCTGCTGGGCGTCGGTCAGCGCCCGCCGGCTCGAGGAGCTCGCCGCCGACGACCCGTTCCTGCGGCGTCTCGGCGAGCTGCACGCGGACCTTCAGGAGTACCTCACCGGGGACCGGTGGTACCAGTCGCTGAGCGGACGCGCCGCGCGCGATCGCCTACTTCTCCCCGGAGTTCGGCATCACCGCGGTGCTGCCGCAGTACTCCGGTGGTCTGGGCATCCTCGCCGGTGACCACCTCAAGACCGCCAGCGACCTCGGCGTGCCGATCACCGGAGTGGGACTGCTCTACCGGCACGGCTACTTCCGCCAGTCGCTGTCCCGTGACGGCTGGCAGCAGGAGCGCTACCCGGTGCTCGACCCCGACGGCCTGCCGCTCTCGGTGCTGCGGGAGGCCGACGGCACCGTGGCCAAGATCGCGGTCGGCCTGCCGGGCGGGGAGACGCTCACCGCCCGCATCTGGGTCGCGCAGGTCGGCCGGGTGCCGCTGCTGCTGCTCGACTCTGACGTAGAAGAGAACAGTGGAGAACTCGCAAACCGTCACCGACCGGCTGTACGGCGGCAACACCGAGCACCGGCTGCGCCAGGAGATGCTGCTCGGCATCGGCGGGGTGCGGGCGCTCCGGGTCTACTCGCGGATCACCGGGGCCCCGTCGCCGGAGGTCTACCACACCAACGAGGGCCACGCCGGCTTCCTCGGCCTGGAGCGGATCCGTGAGCTGACCTCGGCCGAGGGCGAACGCCGCCTGGACTTCGACGCGGCGCTGGAGGTGTCGCGGGCGGGCACCGTGTTCACCACGCACACGCCGGTGCCGGCCGGTATCGACCGGTTCCCGCGCGACCTGATCGCCCAGTACTTCGGCGGCGAGAACGCCTCCGACGGCGTCCCGGTGGAGCGGATCCTCGAGCTCGGCGCGGAGAACTACCCCGGCGGGGACCCCGGCGTGTTCAACATGGCGGTCATGGGCTTCCGCCTCGCCCAGCGCGCCAACGGTGTCTCCCAGCTGCACGGGAAGGTCAGCCGCGGCATGTTCGGCGGACTGTGGCCGCAGTTCGACCCCGCCGAGCGGCCGATCGCCTCCATCACCAACGGCGTGCACGCGCCGACCTGGGTGGCCCGGGAGGTCTTCGAGCTCGCCCGCCGGCACGGAGCCCGCCCCGGGCCCGCGCCGGACGCCGATCGCCCGAGCCAGGTGTTCGAGGTCGCCGACCGCATCCCGCCCGGCGAGATCTGGTCCGTGAAGCGGCAGCTGCGTCAGCGGCTCGTCGACGACGCGCGGCGGCGGCTGGCCAAGTCGTGGGCACAGCGCGGCGCGGCACCGGCGGAGATGACCTGGATCGGCTCGGCGCTCGACCCGGGCGTGCTGACGATCGGTTTCGCGCGCCGGGTCCCGTCGTACAAGCGGCTGACGCTGATGCTGCGCGACCCCGAGCGGCTCAAGCGGATCCTGCTGCATCCCGAACGACCGGTCCAGCTGGTGATCGCCGGCAAGGCGCACCCGGCCGACGAGGGTGGCAAGAAGCTCATCCAGGAGATCGTCCGGTTCGCCGATGACCCCGAGGTGCGCCACCGGATCGTGTTCCTGCCCAACTACGACATCGCCATGGCCCAGGAGCTCTACCCGGGCTGCGACGTCTGGCTGAACAACCCGCTGCGGCCCTACGAGGCCTGCGGCACCTCAGGCATGAAGGCGGCACTCAACGGCGGCCTGAACCTGTCCATCCTCGACGGCTGGTGGGACGAGTGGTACGACGGCAACAACGGCTGGGCGATCCCCTCCGCGGACGGCATCGACGACCCCGACCGTCGCGATGACATCGAGTCGGCGGCCCTCTACGACCTGATCGAGAACGAGGTCGCGCCCCGCTTCTACGACAACGACGCCGAGGGCGTGCCGGTGCGGTGGATCGAGATGGTCCGGCACACGCTCAGGTCCCTCGGACCCAAGGTCCTCGCCGACCGGATGCTCCGCGACTACGTCGCCCTGCTCTACACCCCCGCGGCGCAGAGCTCGCGCACGTTGAACGGCGACTACAAGGGCGCCGCCGAGCTCGCGGCGTGGAAGCAGCGGGTCTGCTCCGGCTGGTCGGGGGTCTCGGTGGACCACGTCGAGTCCAGCGGGGTCGGGGACGCCCCCGAGCTCGGTGACGCGGTGGACCTGCACGCGTTCGTGTCCCTGGGCGGGCTGTCGCCCGACGACGTCGACGTGCAGGTGGTGCACGGCCGGGTCGCCCACGAGGACACCCTCGTCGAGACCCGCACCGAGTCGCTGTCACTGGCCGAGACCTACGAGGCCGGGCGTTACCGGTTCGACGGCCGGCTGACGCTGGCCACCACGGGGCCGTTCGGGTACACGGTTCGGGTGCTGCCGCGCAACGAGCATCTGGCCTCGCCGGCCGAGCTCGGCTGCGTCGCACTGCCGCCGCTCTGACCCGTCGCGCCGGCGGGGCTCGGCCTCGCCGGCGCGACTCACACCGCGCGGATCACCACCAGGGTGCGCGGCTCCAGGTCGAGGGCGTCCCCCGCCTCGACGCGTTCCCCGACCGGGTGGCCGTCGTCGGTGCTCAGCACCACCTCGCCGGCGGTCACCCACTCGTTGACCGGCAGCACCGCCTTGCCCGGGTCGGCGTGCGCGTGGAACCACAGGAGGAAGGACGAGTCGCGCAGCCGCTCGCCGCGCGGTCCCGGGGCGCGCAGCGGGTCGCCGGAGACGAACATGCCGAAGGTGTGCAGGCTCTCGTCGAACCAGTCGGACTCCACCATCTCCCGGCCCTCGGGGTGCACCCACACCAGGTCCTTCGGACCCCCGGGCACGGTCGGCCGGCCCGCCAGGTAGTGGCGCTGGCGAAGTGCCGGGTGCTCGCGTCGCAGGCGTAGCGCCGTCTGGGTGAGCTCGTAGAGCTCCAGCCAGGCGTCGTCGGGTCGCCAGTCGACCCAGGAGATCTCGTTGTCCTGCGCGTAGGCGTTGTTGTTGCCTCGCTGGGTGCGGCCGCGCTCGTCCCCGGCGGTGATCATCGGCACCCCGGTCGACAGGCACAGGGTCGCCATGAGGTTCGCGGCCTGCCTGCGCCGGAGCGCGAGCACCTCCGGGTCGTCGGTCGGGCCCTCGGCGCCGCAGTTCCAGGACCGGTTGTGGTTCGTGCCGTCGCGGTTGTCCTCGCCGTTGGCCTCGTTGTGCTTGTGGTCGTAGGACACCAGGTCCCGCAGCGTGAAGCCGTCGTGGGCGGTGACGAAGTTCACCGAGGCGTACGGCGAGCGCCCGTCGTCGGCGTACAGGTCGCTGGAGCCGGCGAGCCGCGAGGCCACGTCGCTGATCCCGCCCGACCGCGCCCGCCAGAAGTCGCGGATCGTGTCGCGGTAGCGGTCGTTCCACTCCACCCACGGCGGCGGGAAGGCCCCGACCCGGTAGCCGTCCATGCTGGCGTCCCACGGCTCGGCGATCAGCTTCACGTGGCGCAGCACCGGGTCCTGGCTGATCGTGGTGAGGAACGCGCTGCTCATGTCGACGTCCAGACCGGTCCGGGTCAGCGCGGAGGTGAGGTCGAAGCGGAAGCCGTCGACGTGCATCTCGGTGACCCAGTAGCGCAGCGAGTCCAGGATCAGGCGGAGCGCTGCCGGGTACGAAGCCTGCATCGTGTTGCCGCACCCGGTGACGTCGAAGTAGGCGCCCTCGTCGTCGGCGTGCAGGTAGTACCCGCTGTCGTCGAGGCCGCGGAAGGCGAGGGTCGGTCCGGTGGTGCCCCCCTCGGCGGTGTGGTTGTAGACGACGTCGAGGATGACCTCCAGGCCGGCGGCGTGCAGCGCCTTGACCATGCTCTTGAACTCGGTGGCCTGCTCGCCGCGGTCGCCGGCGGCGGAGTAGCCGTTGTGCGGGGCGAAGAATCCGAGCGAGTTGTAGCCCCAGTAGTTCCTCAGGCCTCGCTCCACGAGTGCCGGCTCGGAGAAGAACTGGTGCACCGGCAACAGCTCCACCGTCGTCACGCCCAGGTCCTTGAGGTAGTCGACGACGGCGGGGCAGGCCAGCCCCGCATACGTGCCGCGCAGCTCGGCGGGGACGCGGTCGTGGGCCTGCGTGAACCCCTTCACGTGGAGCTCGTAGATGACCGTGTCGGTCCAGCGCACCTGCGGCCGGCGGTCCTCCCCCCAGTCGAACTCGTCATGGACCACGACGCTGCGGGGAACGTACGGCGCCGAGTCGCGAGGGTCCCGGGACAGCTGCTTGCGTCGCGCGGTGGTCTGGTCGTCGGTCTCGTCGGGGTAGATGTAGCCGTACAGCGCGTCGTCGAGACGGACCGTCCCCGCGACCGCACGCGTGTAGGGGTCGAGCAGCAGCTTGGCGGGGTTGAAGCGCCGGCCCCGCTCCGGGTCCCACGGGCCGTCGGCGCGGAAGCCGTAGAGCTGGCCCCGCGGCACACCCGGGATCGCGCCGTGCCAGATGCCCAGGGTCTGCTCGGTGAGGCGGTAGCGGCGTTCGACCTCACCCTCCGGGCCGTCGTCGAAGAGGCAGACCTCCACCGAGGTGGCCTCCGGGGCGTAGACCGCGAAGTTGGTCGCCTCCTCGCCCCAGGTCGCCCCCAGGGGATCGTGCCGACCGGGCCAGACGGGGCTCGCATGCTCGTGGTCCACCCGGCCATTGTGACCGAAACCCGGTCGGTAGGGTCGGACCGATCCGACGTCCACCAGTTAGTGACGGGAGTGCAACATGGCTGAGTTCGTGCGGCTCGAGGTCGCGGACGGAGTCGGGACGATCCGCATCGACCGACCCAAGATGAACGCGCTGAACGTCCAGGTGCAGGAGGAGATCCGGGCCGCCGCGCTCGAGGCCACCGAGCGGGAGGACGTGCGGGCCGTCGTCGTCTACGGCGGCGAGAAGGTGTTCGCGGCGGGCGCCGACATCAAGGAGATGGCCGACATGGCCTACCCCGACATGGTGCGGCGTTCGGGAGGCCTGCAGTCCGCGTTCACGACCGTGGCCGAGATCCCCAAGCCGGTGGTCGCCGCCGTCACCGGCTACGCCCTCGGCGGTGGCTGTGAGCTCGCGCTGTGTGCCGACATCCGCATCGCCGCCGAGGACGCGAAGCTCGGCCAGCCGGAGATCCTGCTGGGCATCATCCCCGGGGCCGGCGGCACCCAGCGGCTGAGCCGGCTGGTGGGTCCGGCGAAGGCCAAGGACCTGATCTTCACCGGCCGCCACGTCGGCGCGGAGGAGGCGCTGGCGATGGGTCTGGTGGACAAGGTGGTCCCCGCCGGCTCCGTGTACGACGAGGCGCTGGCCTGGGCCGGGCAGTTCACCGGAGCGGCCGCGTACGCGCTGCGTGCCGCCAAGGAGGCGGTCGACCACGGGCTCGAGGTGGACCTGTCCACCGGCCTGGAGATCGAGAGGGCGCAGTTCGCCGGGCTGTTCGCCACCGAGGACCGGACGATCGGCATGCGGTCGTTCATGGAGAGCGGCCCGGGAAAGGCGGAGTTCCAAGGACGCTGAAGGCGGGTACGACGCGGCCGGAGCCGGGCAGCCGTCCGGTACTGTGCTGCGAACCTCGAGTAAGGAGGCCACGGTGACCGACACGCAGGAGCCGGCGCGACGCCGGTCGACGGAGGCGAGCATGAAGGCCACCGTGCGGGCGGTGCGGACCCACGTTGCCTCGCTCGTCTGGCTCGTGGCGGTGATCTGTGCGCTGTTCCTGGCCGTCGGCGCGCTGATGGTGGCGCTGAAGATGAACCAGGACAACGCCATCGTCGCCTTCATCACCGACGTCGCGCACCGGCTCGACTTCGGCGAGTTCAAGAAGTTCCACGGCGCGAACGCGGAGGTGAAGGCCGCCCTGACCAACTGGGGGATCGCGGCGGTGATCTACCTGGTGATCGGCAAGGTCCTGGACCGGATCATCCGCCCGTGAGCTGCGGTACCGCCGCCGCACCCGTGTGACCGAATCCACCGCTGGGCCTGTTTCCTCGCTTGCTACGCGTGGGTAACCTCAGGTCCAACCGACTGCACAGGAGGGGCCCTAACCGGGTCGAGAACGCCATGAACATTGTCGTGTGTGTGAAGTACGTGCCGGACGCAACGGCGGACCGGCACTTCGAGGACGACAACACCGTCGACCGCGTGGGCGTCGACGGTCTGCTGTCGGAGCTGGACGAGTACGCCGTCGAGCAGGCGTTGCAGGTGAAGGAGAAGCTCGGCGACGCCGCTGACGACACCGTGCTCACCGTGCTCAGCGTCGGTCCGGAGGACGCCGCGGACGCGATCCGCAAGGCGCTGCAGATGGGGGCCGACAAGGGCGTGCACGTCGTGGACGATGCGATCGCCGGGTCGGACTCGCTGGCCACCTCGCTGGTGCTGGCCGAGGCGATCAAGAAGATCGAACACGATCTGGTGGTGTGCGGGATGGCCTCGACCGATGCGGGGATGAGTGTGGTGCCGGCGATGCTGGCCGAGCGGCTGGGGGTGCCGCAGGTGACGATGGCCTCCGAGGTCGAGGTCGACGGCAAGAGCGTGAAGATCCGCCGTGACGGTGACACCGCCACCGAGACGATCGAGGGCGAGCTGCCGCTGGTGCTGAGCGTGACCGACCAGTCCGGTGAGGCGCGCTACCCCTCGTTCAAGGGGATCATGGCGGCGAAGAAGAAGCCGGTGGAGACCTGGTCGCTGTCGGACCTGGGCGTGGACGCCTCGCAGGTGGGCCTGTCGGCCTCCTGGACGCAGGTGGAGTCCACCGAGGCGCGGCCGCCGCGCACCCAGGGCGAGATCGTGACCGACGAGGACGGCTCGGGCGCCGACGCGCTGGTGGAGTTCCTCGCCTCGAAGAAGTTCATCTGACCGGCGAGCCACCCACGCAGCGAGAGAGAAGGAATCTGACATGAGCGAGGTCCTGGTACTCGTCGACCACGTCGACGGCGCGGTGCGCAAGCCCACCTTGGAGATGCTGACGATCGCGCGCCGGCTCGGCGAACCGAGCGCGGTGTTCATCGGTGCCGACGTGTCGTCGGCGAGCGACACCTTGAAGCAGTACGGCGCGGAGAAGGTCTACGCCGTCAACGACGCCGACATCAAGGACTACCTGGTGGCCCCGAAGGCCGAGGTGCTGGCCCAGCTGGTGGAGCAGAGGTCTCCGGCGGCGGTGCTGATCACCTCCTCGGCGGAGGGCAAGGAGATCGCCGCGAGGCTGGCGGTCAAGACCGACTCCGGTGTCATCACCGACGCCGTGGACGTCCAGGTGGACGGCGGAGCTCCGGTGGCCACTCAATCGGTGTTCGCGGGCAGCTACACGGTGACCGGCAAGGTCACCAAGGGCACCCCGATCATCACCGTGAAGCCGAACGCGGCGACCCCCGAGCAGGCCGACGGCGCCGGCGCCGTGGAGGAGTTCGCAGCGTCGATCTCCGAGGGTGCGAAGACCGCGCGGATCACCGCCTCCGAGCCCCGGCAGTCCACCGGGCGTCCGGAGCTGACCGAGGCCGCGATCGTGGTCTCCGGCGGCCGGGGCACCGGCGGCAACTTCGACCCGATCGAGAACTTCGCCGACGCGCTCGGCGCCGCGGTCGGCGCGAGCCGCGCGGCGGTGGACTCCGGCTGGATGCCGCACAGCTTCCAGGTCGGCCAGACCGGCAAGACCGTCTCCCCGCAGCTCTACGTCGCCAACGGCATCTCCGGGGCGATCCAGCACCGCGCCGGCATGCAGACCTCGAAGACCATCGTCGCGGTCAACAAGGACGAGGAGGCGCCGATCTTCGAGCTCGTCGACTTCGGCGTCGTCGGCGACCTGCACACCGTGCTGCCCGCCGCGACCGAGGAGGTCAACAAGCGCAAGGGCTGAGCAGCCTCGCGCTGCTCCGAGCAGGTCCCTGCCGTCGCAGGGGGAAAGGCCCCGGCTCCCGCGCAGGGACCCGGGGCCTCCGCCTTTCCGCCGAGGGGTCACCAGCTGCCCTTCCTCGCGCGTGTCGCGGAGGCCGTGACCCCTCGGCGGTCAGAGCGGGAGGACGTCACCGTCCCAGCGGCGTCGCAGCCAGCGGTCGTGGCTGGCGAGGACGACCGTGCCGGGCGAGCGCTGCAGGGCCTCCTCGAGCTCCTCGGCCAGCGTGAGCGAGATGTGGTTGGTCGGCTCGTCGAGCAGCAGCAGGTCGGGCTGCCGCGCGACGAGGACCGCGAGCGCCAGGCGGCGCTGCTGGCCGATGCTCAGCACGCCGACCGGTCGGACGAGGTCGCGCGGGTGCAGCAGGCCGAGCTCAGGCAGGGATGTGCGCCCGTCCGTCGTACCGGCGTACACCTGGTGCGGCGTCAGGTCGGGCCGGCGGAACGACACGTCCTGCGGCAGGTGGCCGACCGAGCGCGCCGAGACCTGGACCGAGCCGGACGTGGGCGCCAGCTCACCGGCGAGCACCTTCAGCAGCGTGGACTTGCCGGAGCCGTTGGCGCCGGTGACCAGCAGCCGCCCGCCGGCCGGTACGTCGACCCGCGGCACGTCGAGCCGGCCGGCCACCACGACGTCGCGCGCGAAGGCCACGAGGCCCCTCCCGGCGACCGTGCCGGTCAGCGCGCCACGGAAGGACAGTGGCCTCGGCGGCTTCGGGATCCGCTCCCGCTCCAGCACCGCGATGCGCCGCTCGGCGTCCCGCACGCGGCGGCTGACCGTGCGCGCGACGTGGGCGCCCTTGAACGAGTAGATGTACCTGTCGTTGTCGCGCGGCGCCCGGTCGTGGGCGACGTCGCGACTGGTGGTGCGTGCCTTGGCCCGCAGGTCGTCGAGCTCCTCCTGCTGGTCCTCGAACGCCCGCTGCCAGCGTGCGCGCGCCTCCCGCTTGGCATGCAGGTACCCGGAGTAGCCGCCGGTGTAGAGGTTGCCCCCGCGGCCGTCGGTGCCGAAGTGGCTGGGGTCGAGGTCGAGGACCGACGCGCACACGTGGTCCAGGAAGGTGCGGTCGTGGCTGGCGACGACCACCACGCCGGGAAGGCCCGCGAGGAACTCCTCGAGCAGCGAGACCGCGTCGTCATCGAGGTGGTTGGTCGGCTCGTCGAGCAGCATGCAGCCCGGTCTGCGGGTCACCAGCACGGCCAGGGCCAGGCGGCTCCGCTGACCGCCGGACAGAGCGGCCACCGGCCGGGACCGGTCGAGGGTGCCGAGGCCGAGCCGGGCGGCTGCCTCCTCCGCACGACGGTCGGCGTCCCACGCGTCGTGGAGCTCGGCCCACTCGAGCAGCCCGGCGTACTCCTCGGCGACGCCGGGACCCTCCAGTCGCGAGGCGACCTCCTCCAGTTCGTCCACCGCGTCGTGCAGCGGGGCCAACGCCGCCGACAGCACGTCGCCCACGGTGACCGCCGCCCCGAAGTCGGGCTCCTGCCCGAGGTGGCCCACGTCGTCGGGACGCGTGACCGAGCCCGAGTCCGGCTCCTCGACGCCGGCGAGCAGCCTCAGCAGCGTGGACTTGCCGGAGCCGTTCTCGCCGACGAGACCGAGAGGAGTGCCCGGCTGCGCGAGGACGTCGACGCCGTCGAGGACCACGTGGTCGCCGTACGCCTTGGCCAGGTCGCGAGCCAGCAACGGAGCAGGGGAGTGCGCGGGAACGGACAACAGCGTCACCGATCGGGCGGGGTGGCGCTCGCCGGGCGGGGCCGCGGACGCGAGCGAGGCTGAGGTCAGTTCTTCATGTCGGGAGGAGTCTCGCGGACTCCTCCCGACACGGCAACCGAATAACCGGTCAGCGGCTGCGGCGCCCGCCGGAGGAGAACGAGGCGGCGCTGTGCGGCCGCGACGAGGTGGCGCGATCCGTGCGGCCGCCCCGGCTCGCCGTACCGGCACCGGTTCGGGCGGTTGACTGCTGACCGCCACCGCTCCGGCGACGCGAGCGGTTGCGGCCACCACCGCTGCGGCCACCGCCGTTTCGGGTGCCACCGGCGGGAGCGGCCGGGGCCGCGGCGACCGGCGAGGACGACGGGGCCACGAAGGTCCGCTCGCCCGGCGCGATCCGCGCCAGCAGCGGGTCGCCGACGGTGATCTTGGTGACCGTCGGCTTGATGCCCGCCTTGCGCGTGAGCGTGCGTACGTCGGAGACCTGCGCGTCGAGCATCAGCGTGACGACCGTGCCCTCCGCACCGGCGCGCGCGGTGCGGCCGGAGCGGTGGAGGTACGCCTTGTGCTCCACCGGCGGGTCCGCGTGCACGACCAGGCTCACGTCGTCGACGTGGATGCCCCGCGCGGCGATGTCGGTGGCCACCAGCGTGCGAGCCGCACCCGAGGAGAACGCGTCCAGGTTGCGGGTGCGCGCGTTCTGCGACAGGTTTCCGTGCAGCTCGACCGCGGGCACGCCCTTGGCGTTGAGCTGGCGGGCCAGCGCCTTGGCGCCATGCTTGGTGCGCGTGAAGACCACCGTGCGACCCGGCGCGGCGGCCAGGTCGACGAGCACGGGAAGGCGGTTCTCCTTCGCGACGTGCAGGACGTGGTGCGTCATCCGGGTGACCGGCGACTGTGCGGAGTCGACGCTGTGCGTGACCGGGTCGTGCAGGTAGCGCTTGACGAGCACGTCGACGCCGGCGTCGAGCGTCGCGGAGAACAGCAGCCGCTGCCCGTCCCGCGGGGTCTTGTCGAGCAGCCGACGGACTCCGGGCAGGAAGCCGAGGTCGGCCATGTGGTCGGCCTCGTCGAGGACGGTCACCTCCACCGCGCCGAGGTCGGCGTGGCCCGAGCGGACGTGGTCCTCGAGACGGCCCGGGCAGGCGATCACGATGTCGACGCCGGCCCGCAGCCGCTTGATCTGGGGCTGGGGACCGACACCGCCGAAGATCGTGGTGGTGCTCAACCCGCAGGCCTTGGCGAGCGGCGCGAGGGCCGACTCGATCTGCGTGGCGAGCTCGCGGGTCGGGGCCAGCACCAGCCCGCGCGGGGACCGGGGACGGGCCGGCGCGGGGCGGGAGGCCAGGCGCGCCACCAGCGGCAGCGCGAACGCGTAGGTCTTGCCCGAGCCGGTGCGGCCGCGGCCGAGCACGTCGCGTCCCGCGAGCGAGTCGGGGAGCGTGGCGGACTGGATGGGGAACGGAGTGGTGATGCCGGCGTCGGCGAGGGCCGCGACGAGGACGTCGGGCAGGCCCAGGCCGGCGAAGGAGGCAGCAGAGGATGTGGAACGGCTGTCAGCCATGAAGATGTGAGAACTCTCAGAGATAGGAGGGCGTCCTGCCCTGGGCGACGGCGTGGTCGCGGCGCACGTGAAAAGGGTGCGAGGCCGGGTCCGAGGCAGAACTGGCCGGACCGGTGATCCCGAGTCTACCGGGTGGGGAGCAACACCACGAATCGGCCTGCGCGGACGCGGGCGGTCGCTCGCTTACGGTTCGGTCATGAGGCTGCGTCGTGGGGTGGGTGCGCTGCTGGCGCTGCTGGTCGTCCCCGCGGCCGTGCTCACCTACGCGCGTCTCGCGGAACGGCACGGCGCCTGGTGGGTGCGTCTCGTCGGCTTCGCGCCGTACGCCGTCCCGCTGTACCTGCTCGGGATGCTCGTGCTCGCGCTGGCCTGGTGGCGCGCGGGCGGCAGGGCGCGACTCGCGGCCAAGACAGGCCTCGTGCTGTGCGCCTGCGCGCTGGCGCTACACCTGTCGTGGGCGGCTCCCGCGTACGTCGGACCCGCGGCCACCTCGGCCGGTCGGGGCACGCCGCTGCGCGTGCTGACCGCGAACCTGGATCGGGGCCGAGCCGAGGCGGCGTCGCTCGTGGCGACGGTCGTGCGGGAGCGGGTCGACGTACTGGTGCTCGAGGAGGTGACACCGCGATCGCTGCACCGGCTTCGCGCGGCCGGGCTGTGCAGGGTGCTGCCCCATGCGGCCGGCCGGGCGGCGCCCGGCAGAGCGGGCGTCATGGTGCTGGCCCGCGACGCCGTGGTGCGGGCCGAGCGACTCCCGACCGGCCTGGGCAGCTACGTCGTGCAGGTCCGGCACGGACGGTTCCGCGCGACGCTGGTCGCGGCGCACGTACGCCCCGCCCGAGGCAGCGCCGGGGCGTGGAGCGCCGACCTCAACACCGTCCGCACGGCCGCGGCGACCGCACGGCCGGGGCCGGTGGTCGTGGCCGGCGACCTGGAGGCGACCTGCGACCACCTCCCGCTGCGTGACCTGGCCGGGCGCGGCTTCCGGGACGCGGCCACCGAGGCCCGGTCGGGATGGCAGCCCACCTGGCCCGCGCGGGCCTCGGTGCTGGGCGTCCGCGTCCCGCCGCTGCTGGCCCTCGACCACGTGCTCGTCGGGCCGCGCGTGACGGCGGTGGCCACCTCCGCCGTGACCGTGCCGGGCAGCGACCACCGCGCGCTGCTGGCCCTGCTGCGGCTGTGAGCGCTCGCCATACTGGGCGCATGGACCTCGAGCGTGCCCGCGACTTCGCCCGCAGCAACCATCGCGCCGTGATGGCCACCCGCGCTCCGGGAGGCGGCGTCCAGCAGAGCCCGGTGCTCGTCGCGGTCGACGAGGCCGGCCGCCTGGTCGTCAGCAGCCGCGAGACGGCCTTCAAGACCAGGAACGTGCGCCGTGACCCGTGGATGCAGCTGTGCGTGCTGCCCGAGGAGTTCTTCGGCGACTGGGTGGTCGTCGAGGGCGAGGCGGAGGTGCTCTCCTTGCCGGAGGCGATGGAGCCGCTGGTGGACTACTACCGTGCGGTGGCCGGCGAGCACGAGGACTGGGCGGAGTACCGCGCCGCGATGGAGCGGGACCGGCGGGTGCTGATCCGGCTGGAGGCGCGCCGCGCGGGTCCCGACCGGCAGGGCTGACGGCGATTGGGAGCGCGCGCGGGCACGCCGTACCCTGGGACTGCCATGAACGACCCCGCGGACGGCTTCGTCTACCTCGACCATGCCGCCTCCACGCCCATGCGCCCGGAGGCCGTGGCCGCCATGGCGGCCCGGCTGAGCGAGGTGGGCAACGCCTCCTCCCTGCACGCTCCCGGCCGGGCCGCCCGTCGGGTCGTCGAGGAGTCGCGCGAGACCATCGCCGGCTCGCTGAACGCACGCCCCAGCGAGGTGGTCTTCACCTCGGGCGGCACGGAGTCGGACAACCTCGCGGTCAAGGGCCTGTTCTGGGCGCGGCGCGGCGCCGACCCCCGCCGCACCCGCATCCTGTCGACCGGGGTGGAGCACCACGCGGTGCTCGACGCCTTGGAGTGGCTCGCCGAGCACGAGCACGCCGAGGTCGAGCTGCTGCCCGTGGACCGCCACGGCCGCCTCGACCTCGACGCGTTCCGCGCGTCCCTGGAGCGCGACCCGGGCTCGGTCGCGCTGGTCTCGGTGATGTGGGCCAACAACGAGGTCGGCACGCTGCAGCCGGTCAGCGAGGTCGCCGAGCTCGCGCACGCCCACGACGTGCCGGTGCACACCGACGCGGTGCAGGCGGTCGGGCAGGTGCCGGTCGACTTCGCCGCCAGCGGCGTGGACGCGCTGACCCTGACCGCGCACAAGGTCGGTGGCCCGTACGGCGTCGGCGCGCTCGTCGTCCGCCGCGACCTGGACGTCACGCCGCTGCTGCACGGCGGGGGCCAGGAGCGCGACGTGCGTTCGGGCACGATCGACGTGCCCGCCATCGCGGGCTTCGCCACCGCCGTGGAGCTGGCCGTCAAGGGCCAGCCGGAGACCGCCGAGCACCTGACCGGCCTGCGGGACGCACTCGTGCACCGGGTCACCGCCCAGGTGCCCGACGCCGTGGTCAACGGCGACCCCGCCGGCACGCTCCCGGGCAACGCGCACCTGACCTTCCCCGGCTGCGAGGGCGACTCGCTGCTCATGCTGCTCGACGCGCGCGGCATCGCCTGCTCCACGGGCTCGGCCTGCTCGGCCGGCGTCCCGCAGCCGTCGCACGTGCTGCTCGCCATGGGCTGCGACGAGGAGCAGGCCCGGTCCTCGCTGCGCTTCACGCTGGGCCACACCAGCACCCTCGCCGACGTGGAGGCGCTGTCGGAGGCGATCGCCCCGGTCGTCGAGCGCGCCCGCGCCGCCGGCGTGGCCTCCGGGTTCTCCAAGAAGCTGGCGGGCTGAACGGTGCGCGTGCTTGCCGCCATGTCCGGCGGCGTCGACTCCGCTGTGGCCGCCGCCCGCGCCGTCGATGCCGGCCACGACGTCACCGGGGTGCACCTGGCGCTCTCGCGCAACCCCACGTCCTACCGCACCGGCAGCCGGGGCTGCTGCACGGTCGAGGACGCCGGCGACGCCCGCCGGGCCGCCGACGTGATCGGGATCCCCTTCTACGTCTGGGACATGAGCGAGAAGTTCCACGAGGACGTCGTCGAGGACTTCCTCAGCGAGTACGCCTCCGGGCGCACCCCCAACCCGTGCCTGCGCTGCAACGAGAAGATCAAGTTCGCCGCCGTGCTCGACCGGGCGCTGGCCCTCGGCTTCGACGCCGTCGTCACCGGGCACTACGCGCGGCTGGTCACCGGTGACGACGGCCTGGTGGAGCTGCACCGCGCCGTCGACAGCGGCAAGGACCAGTCCTACGTCCTCGGGGTGCTCACCCAGGAGCAGCTGGCCCACTCGCTGTTCCCGCTGGGCGACTCCACCAAGCCGGAGGTCCGCGCGGAGGCCGCCCGGCGCGGGCTGGCGGTGGCGCACAAGCCCGACAGCCACGACATCTGCTTCATCGCCGACGGGGACACCTCCGGGTGGCTGCGTGAGAGGCTCGGCGCCGGCTCGGGCGAGATCGTCGACTCGGCCACGGGCGAGGTGCTCGGCAGCCACGAGGGCGCCTTCGGGTTCACCATCGGCCAGCGCAAGGGCCTGCGCCTCGGTCGCCCGGCCGCGGACGGCAGACCCCGCTACGTCCTCGACATCGAGCCGGTCTCGGGCACCGTCACCGTGGGGCCGCGTGAGGAGCTGGCCGTGGACCGCGTCGACGGCGTCAGGGCGCGCTGGTGCGCCACCGCGCCGGCCGCGCCGATGCGCGGGACCGTGCAGCTGCGCGCGCACGGTGAGGAGCACGCGGCCGTGGTGCACGTCACCGGAGACGACGTGGTGATCGAGCTCCTCCAACCCGCGGAGGGCATCGCCCCCGGGCAGGCCGCGGTCGTGTACGACGGGCCGCGCGTCCTCGGCTCGTGCACCATCGCCGCGACGCGTCGTACGGCGGAGGCACGGTGACCCGCAGCAGCGGGGTCGGCTCGATGCCTGGCGAGGACTACCGCGAGACGGTGAAGCTCGTGCTGGGGGAGTGCCCGGACCTGCCGTTCCTGCCCGAGCTGCCCGGTCGTGGCGCGCCCGCGGACATGACCGGGCGCACCCTGGCGATCCTCGCCGAGCTCGGTGCGGACCTGCAGCCGGCGGGCTGGCGGCTCACCGACGCGCCCGGCATCGACCACCGGCGGGCCCGCTCGCTGCTCGGCCAGGACCTCGACACCGTCGAGGAGGAGCTGCAGGGCTTCACCGGGACCTTCAAGATCCAGGTCGCCGGCCCGTGGACGCTCGCCGCCACCGTCGAGAAGCCGCGCGGCGACCGGGTGCTGGCCGACGTGGGGGCGAGGCGGGAGCTCGCGCAGGCGCTCGCGGAGGGGCTGCGCGCGCACGTCGCGGACGTCCGGCGCCGGGTGCCCGGTGCCGACCTCGTGGTCCAGGTCGACGAGCCCGCGCTGCCCGCGGTGCTGGCCGGTGCGGTGCCCACGGCCTCCGGCTTCCACCGACACCGCTCCGTCGACGAGCCGGGGGCCTCGCCGGCCCTGGAGTGGGTGTTCGCCGCGGTGAGGGAAGCCGGGGCCAGCCCGGTGGCGCACTGCTGCGCCGCGGACGTCCCCGTGCGCCTGCTCACCGGCGCCGGGGCGGCCGGTGTCTCGGTCGACCTCGCCCGGCTCGACGCCGGCGCCTACGACCCGGTCGCCGAGGTCCTCGAGCGCGGCGACCCGCTCCACCTCGGCGCGGTGCCGACGGCACGCACCACCACCGGGGAGCAGGAGGTCACCGACCGCGTCCTGCGCTTCCTGGACATGCTCGGCTACGACCCCGACGGCGTCGGCGGCTCGCTGGTCGTGACGCCGGCGTGCGGACTGGCCGGCGCGGACCCCGCGTGGGCACGCCGGGCACTGGAGGTCGCCCGCGCGACCGCGGCGTCGCTGTAGGCGTCAGACCCGCGAGCCGAGCAGGGCGAGCGCTCGCTCGGCGGCGAAGCGGTTCCAGGCACCCACATGGCGCAGCATGTAGTGACCGATCCGGCCCATGTCGTGGAACTCCGCCGACACCGTGACCTCCTCGGCCCGGCGTACGAACGCCTGCGTCTGGCGCGCCGAGGTGATCCGGTCCACGCGGCCGTGCGCCGCCGCGAGACCCTTGCCGGCCAGGGGCCGGACCGGTTCGTCGGCGGGCAGCCACGGCGCGAGGGCGACCACGCCGGTGACCCGGGGGTGGTCCGCGGCAGCCACCGCGGCCCGGGCGCCCATGGAGTGCCCGAGCAGTACGACGGGCACGTCACCGTGCGCACGGCGGGCCTGCTCGAGCGCCCACCGCACGTCCGGTACCGGTGAGGGCGAGGGCAGCTGGCCGTTCCAGCCGCGCACGCCGAACCTCAGCAGCCACACCGCGACGCCGGCGGCGTGCAGGTCGCCCTGGATCTGACGCATCATCCACCGCGCCCGCCGCCAGGAGGCGCTGCGGGCGTCGACCTCGCCGAGCCCGCGCGCCTTGCCCCCGTGCAGCATCAGCACCACACCGGTGGCCGGGGCGCCGGTGTCCTGCCGGGTGAGCGAGGGTGCGGGCATGGCTCGATCCTGCCAGGGTGCTGGTCAGCCGCACCGGGGGAGGGGCACGGCAAGATAGCCCCATGAGCGCCCACAGCGACGGGATCCCCGCGTCCGACGGCACCGAGGTCGAGCCCGCACCGCCGGCGGCCCGCGAGGAGCACCGCGAGAGGTCCGAGCAGGTGGAGGAGGCCCGCTGGCGCTACTACGTGCTGGACGCGCCGACGATCTCCGACGCCGAGTTCGACACGCTGATGCGCCGGCTCGAGGAGCTGGAGGCGCGGTGGCCGGACCTGCGCACACCTGACTCGCCGACCCAGAAGGTCGGCGGCGCGGTGTCCACGGAGTTCACCGCCGGTCGAGCACCTCGAGCAGATGCTGAGCCTCGACAACGCGTTCTCGCCGAGGAGCTGGAGGCCTGGGCCGCCCGGATCGAGCGCGAGGAGGCGACGGGCGCGGAGTTCCTGTGCGAGCTCAAGGTCGACGGCCTGGCGATCAGCCTGCTCTACGAGGACGGCCGGCTGGTCCGCGCCGCCACCCGCGGCGACGGCCGCACCGGCGAGGACGTGACTCCCAACGTCCGCACGATCGCCAACGTCCCGCACCGGCTGGCCGGCACCGAGGAGCACCCGGTGCCCGGCCGGCTCGAGGTGCGCGGCGAGGTGTTCCTCCCGGTCGAGGCGTTCGAGAAGCTCAACGAGTCGATGGTCGAGCCGGGCCGGCCGCCGTTCGCCAACCCCCGCAACGCGGCCGCGGGCTCGCTGCGCCAGAAGGACCCGCGGGTCACCGCCACCCGTCCGCTGGCGATGGTCTGCCACGGCATCGGGGCGCCGCGACGGCTTCGACCCGGCGCGGCAGTCGGAGTCCTACGCGGTGCTGGCGGCGTGGGGACTCCCGGTCAGCGACCGGGTCACGCGTGGTGCCCGACCTGCGGGGCGTGCGAGGGCTACATCGTCCACTACGGCGAGCACCGCCACGACGTCGAGCACGAGATCGACGGCGTGGTGGTCAAGGTCGACCAGGTCGCCCTGCAGCGCCGGCTGGCTCGACCTCGCGCGCGCCGCGCTGGGCGATCGCGTACAAGTACCCGCCCGAGGAGGTCAACACCGAGCTGCTCGACATCCGCGTCAACGTCGGCCGCACCGGCCGGGTGACGCCGTACGGCGTGATGGAGCCGGTGCGGGTGGCCGGCTCGACGGTCGAGATGGCCACGCTGCACAACGCCTCCGAGGTGCGGCGCAAGGGCGTGCTGATCGGGGACACCGTGGTGCTGCGCAAGGCCGGCGACGTGATCCCCGAGATCGTCGGCCCGGTGGTCGACCTGCGCGACGGGTCCGAGCGCGAGTTCGTGATGCCGACGCGCTGCCCGGCGTGCGGCACCGAGCTGCGGCCGGAGAAGGAGGGCGACGCCGACCTGCGCTGCCCCAACCATCGGTCCTGCCCCGCCCAGCTGCGCGAGCGCCTCTTCCACGTCGCCGGCCGCGGCGCCTTCGACATCGAGGGTCTCGGCTACGAGGCGGCGGTTCGCCCTGCTCGACGCAGGCGTCGTCGAGGACGAGGGCGACGTCTTCCGGCTCACCGAGGACGACCTGCTGCGGGCACCGCTGTTCACCCGAGCGCCGAAGAAGGGCGAGGGCGAGGATCCGGTGCTCAACGCCAACGGCGCGCGCCTGCTGGCCAACCTCGCCGAGGCGAGACAGCGGCCGCTGTGGCGGGTGCTGGTCGCGCTGTCCATCCGGCACGTCGGTCCCACCGCGGCCCGCGCGCTCGCCACGGAGTTCGGGTCGCTGGACGCGATCGCGGAGGCCTCGCTGGAGGAGCTCGCGGCCGTGGAAGGGGTGGGCCTGACCATCGCCGAGTCCCTGCAGGCCTGGTTCGAGGGTCCGGAGTCGGCCTGGCACCGCGACATCGTCCGCAAGTGGCGCGAGGCCGGGGTCCGGATGGAGGACGAGGTGGACGCCTCCACGCCGCGGACGCTGGAGGGGCTGAGCATCGTCGTGACCGGGTCGTTGGCCGGTTACAGCCGTGACCAGGCCAAGGAGGCGATCCTCGCCCGCGGCGGCAAGGCCGCCTCCTCGGTGTCGAAGAAGACCGGCTTCGTGGTCGTCGGGGAGGCACCCGGCTCGAAGTACGACAAGGCCGTCTCGCTCGGCGTGCCCGTGCTCGACGAGGCCGGCTTCGAGGTGCTCCTCGAGCAGGGTCCCGACCGTGCCCGGGAGGTGGCCCAGCCCACGGGCGAATGAAGGCAGGGCATCGGGGTAAGGCAGGTCACTCCCTGGTGTCGACACGAGGAGGAAGCGTGCGGACGCTCTTCGTCCACCCCAGCCCCCTGATGTACTCCGAGATCTTCCTCCGCCTCGAGCCGCTGGGAGTCGAACGCGTCGCCCAGGCGGCGCGCAAGGCCGGCCACGACGTGCGGGTGATGGACCTGCAGGTCTTCGGGCACGACGACCTGTGGCGTGAGCTGCAGGCTTTCCGGCCGGAGGCGGTCGGCTTCGGCGTCAACTACCTGGCCAACATCCCCGAGGTCCTCGACCTCGCCAAGGAGATCAAGCGCCGGATGCCCGGCTGCTTCGTGTTCGTGGGCGGGCACAGCGTGTCGTTCATCGCCAAGCACGTGCTCGAGGACGCCGACGGGGCGGTGGACGCCGTGGTCCGGGGCGAGGGCGAGGTGATCACGCCGATGCTGCTCGAGGCCTGCCGCGACGGTGACGTGCACACCCTGCCCGGCGTGGTCACCGCCGAGGGCAGCGGCCCGGCGCCGCTGATGATGGACTCCCTCGACGACATCCCGCCGGCACGCGACCTGATGCGCCGGCGGCGCAAGTACTTCATCGGGGTGCTCGACCCGTGCGCCTCCATCGAGTTCACCCGCGGCTGCCCGTGGGACTGCTCGTTCTGCAGCGCGTGGACGTTCTACGGCCGCTCCTACCGGAAGGCCTCGCCGGAGGCGGCCGCGGAGGAGATGGCCTCGATCCCCGAGCCCCACGTCTTCGTGGTCGACGACGTGGCGTTCATCCGCCCCGAGCACGGCGACGGCATCGCCGCGGAGCTGGAGAAGCGCAAGATCGAGAAGCAGTACTACCTCGAGACGCGGGCGGACGTGCTGCTGCGCAACACCGAGGTCTTCGAGCGCTGGAGCCGGCTCGGGCTCAACTACATGTTCCTCGGCATGGAGGCCATCGACGCCGAGGGCCTCGAGCAGTTCCGCAAGCGGGTCAGCGTGGACGACAACATGCGCGCGCTGGAGGTGGCCCGCCGGCTCGGCGTGACCGTCGCGATCAACCTCATCGTGGACCCGCAGTGGGACGAGGAGCAGTTCCGGGTGATGCGCGAGTTCGCGCTCGCCGTCCCCGAGATCGTCCACCTCACGGTCATGACGCCGTACCCGGGCACCGAGATCTGGCACACCGCAGTCCCAGGAGCTGACCACCCGGGACTACCGGCTCTTCGACATCCAGCACGCGGTGACGCCCACGAAGCTGCCGCTGGAGAAGTTCTACGAGGAGCTGGTGAAGACCCAGTCGGTGATCAACCGCAAGCACCTCGGGGTCGCGGCGCTGGCCAAGACCAGCAAGATCGTGGCGCGCCAGCTGATGCGCGGGCAGACGAACTTCGCCTCGATGCTCTGGCGTTTCAACCGGGTCTACAACCCGCAGCGCCAGCTGGCCGACCACCACCGGCCGGTGCACTACCGGCTGCCGGTGCCCGAGCATCGGGACCTCGCGCCGCGCGACCGCACCCAGCTCTACATCCACCCGCGCAGCAAGCCGCGCAGGGAGCGGGCCGGCGCCTGAGTCTCAGGCGGTCTGCAGCGAGTCCAGCATCCGCGCGGCCACGGGGACGTCGTGCACGGCGGTGCGCAGCGCCCGGCGCAGCGCCGGACCGAGGGCCGCCGGGGCGTCGCGGTGGGCCAGCACGGCCTCCGCCCAGGCGAGCGCGTCGGTGACGATCGTCGAGTCGCCGGTGACCAGGGCGCCGGCGACCGCGCCGACCAGGTGCGGCATCTGGTCGTCCAGGACGGGCAGCCAGCACCCGCCGGGGCCCGCCGGGGAGGCGGTGGCGCCCAGCCCCTGGAACAGCACCCGCTCCACCTCGTCGGCGAGCTCCTCCCGGTCGCCGAAGACGAGGAACGCCTCCTCTGCCCCCGGGTGCGTGAGCGGCGCGGCGACGCCGACCGCCGACGGCAGCCCGCGCACGACAGCCGCCGCCTCCGGCCCGGTGGCGGCGTAGCCGTTGGCGCCCAGGGTCGCCGCGCGCCGGCCCGCCGCGTCGAACGCCGCGCCGCCCACGACCACGGGCGTCCCGGTCTCGCGGACCGCCTCGATCTGGCGACGGGCGAGCGGCAGGAAGGTGCTCAGCGAGCAGCTGAGCAGTACCGCTCGCGGCCCGGTCTCGTGGACGTGGCGCACCAGGTGCTGGGCGGAGGAGTTGGCGCCCAGGTAGCTGACCGCGACGCCGTCGGCCCGCAGGTGCTCGGCGACCATCAGCGCCGGCAGCGCGTGCCACTCCTGCTCGACACACCCGACGAGCACCAGGGGAGCGCCGGGCGGCGCGGACGCCTCCGCTTCACGCTCGAGCGCGAGCATCGTCAGAGCGGCCTCGCTGATCGCGGTGGCGACGTGCTCCTGCGCCACGCTCCAGCGGTCCTGCACCCACAGCTCCCCGACGCGAAGCTGAGCCGGGGTCAGCACCTCGCGCATCAGCGAGAGCGCGTCGTACCCGTCGGTGCGCAGCTCCCGCACGACTGCCAGGGCGGCCGCCCGATCACCCGCCTCCAGCGCGGTCAGGTAGCGGTCCAGCACCAGTCGGTCCCCCTCGTCTCGGTCGGTGTGTGCGTCATGGCCGGGTCCCCGCCTGCAGCGCGAGGAGGGCGATGTCGTCGTGCGGGCGCTCCCCGACGTGCCGCGACAGGGCCACGGCGACGGCGTCGACGAGGACCTGCGGGGCCACGGCCCTGGTCCCGGCGAGGACCTCGTGGAGCCGGTCGTCGCCGAACCGGGCGCGGTGTCCCGGCGCCTCCGTGACCCCGTCGGTGTAGAGGACCAGCGTGTCGCCGGGGGTCAGGTCGAGCCGGAGGTCGGTGTAGCCGGGGTCGTCGAGCAGTCCGAGCGCCACCCCCGACGTGGCCACCTGCTCCACGGTGCCGTCTCGGCGCACCAGCCACGGATGCGGGTGCCCGGCGGCGGCCAGGTCCAGGCGTAGCCCGCTGTGGTGCGGACGGCCCCGGGCGCACAGGGCGGTCACGAAGGTCTCCTCACCGTCGGCGAGCAGCCCCCGGTTGACCAGGGCGAGGACGAAGGCGGGGGAGCGGTCGACCAGCGCGGCCGTCCGCACCGCCTGCCGGACGCGGCCGGTCAGGGCGGCGGCCTCGGCCCCCTTGCCGCACACGTCGCCCATCACCGCCGTCCAGTCGTCGGCCTCGCCGTGCACGTCGTAGAAGTCGCCCCCGAGGGCGTCCTGCTCCATCGCCACCCGGTAGTAGCTGCCCAGCGCCACCCCGCGCAGCGTGGGCAGGGTCGGCGGGTGCAGGTCGCGGGACAGGACGGCCGTCACCCTGCGCGACTCCGCCAGCGCGAGCGTGGAGTCCAACGCGACCGAGACGTGAGCGGCGACCTGGCCGGCGAACGTCACGGCGTCGGTGTCGAAGCCGTCCCCCGCGCGGCGGGCGAGCGTCAGGGCGCCGTAGGTCCTGCCCCGCGCGGTCAGCGGCGCGGTCAGCACGTCGACGGGCCGGATCGCCGCGACCTGCCGGCGTGCCTCGTCGGAGGGCACCGCGGAGACGAGCGTCGGGTCGTGCTCGTCGCCGTCCTCGTGCACCGGGACCAGCTCCACCGAGCCGTGGGCGAGAACCCGCCCCAGGACCCCGTCGGTGGGGACGGCCAGCGCGGGCAGCGCGACGGCCAGGGGGCGACCGTCCGCGAGCCGGAAGCGACTGGTGTAGCCGCGTCCCGACCGGACGATGACCTGCGCCCAGTCGGCGAGCTCGCCCACCAGCAGCTCGAGCACCAGGTCGACGGCGCGGTCGGTGTGCAGCGCGCCGGAGAGCCGACGGTCGGCCTCGGCGAGGAACGCGGCAGGCGAGTATGCGAGGTCCTCCCCGGTCGACCTGCCCAGCTCGCTCACCTCCTCCGGTCCCCGCACTGTAACCACACCTCGCCGCGAGTTGGTCAGCGGCGCTGCCTAGGATGAAGGTTCGCCGATGCAGCCGTCGCCAGGAGAGCGAGCCCCCATGCCAGACATCAGCCGTGAAGAGGTGGCGCACCTCGCCGACCTCGCACGGATCGACCTCTCCGACGAGGAGCTGGACCGCCTCGCGCCCCAGCTCGACGTCATCCTCGACTCGGTGAAGTCGATCAACGAGGTCGCCGCGGAGGACGTGCCCCCCACCTCGCACGCGATCCCGCTCACCAACGTCTTGCGGGAGGACGTCGTCCGCCCCGGGTTGAGCGCCGAGGAGGCCCTCGCGGGCGCCCCCGAGGTGGAGGAGCAGCGCTTCAGCGTGCCGCGGATCCTCGGGGAGGAAGCATGAGCGAGCTGACCCGTCGTACCGCCGCCGACCTCGCCGAGTCGCTCGCGGCGGGCGAGACCACCTCGGTGGAGCTCACCCGGGCCCACCTCGACCGCATCGCCGAGGTGGACGGGCCCGTGCACGCCTTCCTCCACGTCGATGCCGAGGGCGCGCTGGCTGCCGCACACGCCGCCGACGAGCGCCGTGCCGCCGGCCGGCCGGCCTCCCCGCTCGACGGAGTACCGGTCGCGGTCAAGGACGTGCTCACCACCAAGGGGCTGCCCACGACGTGCGGCTCCCGGATCCTCGAGGGCTGGGTCCCGCCGTACGACGCGACGGTGGTGGAGCGACTGCGCGCCGCCGGCCTGCCGATCCTCGGCAAGACCAACATGGACGAGTTCGCGATGGGCTCCTCCACCGAGCACTCCGCCTACGGCCCGACGCGCAACCCGTGGGACCTGGAGCGGATTCCCGGCGGCTCCGGCGGCGGGTCCGCCGCGGCGGTCGCGGCGTTCGAGGCCCCCCTGGCGATCGGCACCGACACCGGTGGCTCCATCCGCCAGCCGGGTGCGGTGACCGGCACCGTGGGGGTGAAGCCCACCTACGGCGGGGTGTCCCGCTACGGACTGGTGGCGCTGGCCAACTCCCTGGACCAGGCCGGCCCGGTGACCCGCACGGTCCTCGACGCCGCGCTGCTGCACGAGGTCATCGGCGGCCACGACGACCGGGACTCCACCTCGGTCGACCAGCCGCTTCCCGACCTGGTCGGCGCCGCCCGGCGGGGCGCGACCGGGGACCTGAAGGGTCTGCGGATCGGCGTGGTGAAGGAACTGACCGGCGAGGGCTACCAGGCCGGCGTGCAGGCGCGCTTCGACGAGGCAGTCCGGCTGCTGGTCGACGCCGGCGCCGAGGTGGTCGAGGTGTCCTGCCCGACGTTCGTGCACGCCCTCGCGACGTACTACCTGATCCTGCCCGCCGAGGCCTCCTCGAACCTGGCCAAGTTCGACGCCATGCGCTACGGCCTGCGGGTCTGGCCGGAGGGGCCGGAGTGGTCGGACCGGGCGCCGAGCGCGGAGGACGTCATGAAGGCGACCCGTGACCGGGGCTTCGGGGACGAGGTGAAGCGGCGCATCATCCTCGGCACCTACGCCCTGTCCAGCGGCTACTACGACGCCTACTACGGGCAGGCGCAGAAGGTCCGCACGTTGATCAGCCGGGACTTCGCCGCGGCCTTCGAGCGGGCCGACGTGCTGGTGTCCCCGACGGCGCCGACGACCGCGTTCCGCCTCGGGGAGAAGCTCGACGACCCCGTGGCCATGTACCTCAACGACCTGGCCACCATCCCCGCGAACCTCGCCGGGGTACCGGGCATCTCGGTGCCCAGTGGCCTCGCCGAGGAGGACGGCCTGCCCACCGGCTTCCAGGTGCTGGCGCCCGCGCTGGCCGACGACCGCGTCTACCGCGTCGGGGCCGCGCTGGAGGCACTGCTGCAGGACAGGTGGGGCGGTCCGCTGCTGGACCGGGCGCCCGAGCTGAAGGGAGTGTCGGCATGACGACGACCGCCACGGAGGTGCTGTCCTTCGAGGAGGCGCTCGAGCGCTTCGACCCGGTCCTCGGGCTCGAGGTGCACGTCGAGCTGAACACCGCCTCGAAGATGTTCTGCGGCTGCGCCACGGAGTTCGGTGCCGAGCCCAACACCCAGGTGTGCCCGGTGTGCCTGGGCCTGCCGGGCGCGATGCCGGTGGTCAACGGCAAGGCGGTCGAGTCGGCGATCCGCATCGGGCTGGCGCTCAACTGCTCGATCGCGGAGTGGTGCCGGTTCGCGCGGAAGAACTACTTCTACCCGGACATGCCGAAGAACTTCCAGACCTCGCAGTACGACGAGCCGATCGCGTTCGACGGCTGGACCGAGGTCACCGTGGACACAGCCGACGGGTCCGAAGTGTTCCGCGTGGAGATCGAGCGTGCGCACATGGAGGAGGACACCGGCAAGTCGCTGCACGTCGGCGGCGTCACCGGCCGCATCCACGGCGCCGACCACTCGCTCGTCGACTACAACCGGGCCGGCATCCCGCTCATCGAGATCGTCACCAAACCGATCACCGGCACCGGCGCGAGGGCACCCGAGGTGGCCCGGGCGTACGTCGCCCACCTGCGTGAGCTGCTGCTGGGCCTCGGAGTCTCCGACGTGCGGATGGAGCAGGGGTCCCTGCGCTGCGACGTGAACCTGTCGCTGCGTCCGTCGCCGCAGGCGCCGCTGGGCACCCGCACCGAGACGAAGAACGTCAACTCCTTCCGCTCCGTGGAGCGCGCGGTGCGTTACGAGATCGGCCGCCAGGCCGCGGTGCTCACCGCGGGCGGAGCGGTCACCCAGGAGACCCGGCACTGGCACGAGGACACCGGGATCACCACGTCCGGTCGCGAGAAGTCCGACGCCGAGGACTACCGCTACTTCCCGGAGCCGGACCTCGTGCCGGTCGCCCCGGCGCGGGCGTGGGTCGAGCAGCTGCGGGCCGAGCTGCCCGAGCCGCCCCGAGAGCGGCGGGCTCGCCTGCAGCAGGCATGGGGCTTCTCCGACCTCGAGATGCGTGACACCGTGGGCGCCGGCGCCCTCGAGCTGGTGGAGGACACCATCGCCGCCGGAGCCGCACCGCAGGCGGCGCGCAAGTGGTGGCTCTCGGAGATGGCGCGCCGCGCCAACGAGCAGGGGGTCGACCTGACCGCCTTGCCGATCACCCCCGGCGACGTGGCCCGCGTGCAGGCGCTCGTCGAGGCCGGCACGATCAACGACAAGCTCGCCCGGCAGGTCTTCGACGGCGTGCTGGCCGGCGAAGGCTCCCCGGACGAGGTGGTCGACAAGCGCGGCCTGGAGGTGGTCTCCGACGAGGGGGCGCTGTCCGCGGCCGTCGACGAGGCGATCGAGGCCAACCCCGACGTGGCCGCCAAGATCCGCGACGGCAAGGTGGCCGCCGCCGGTGCCCTGATCGGTGCGGTGATGAAGCAGATGCGCGGACAGGCCGACGCCGGCCGGGTCCGGGAGCTGATCCTCGAGAAGCTGACCTGACCAGCGGCTTCAGACGAGGCGGTCGGGCGTGATCTGGTCGATCCGGGTCACGCCCGTCAGCGCCATGGTGAGGTCGAGCTCGGCCATCACGTGCTCCATCACCGCCCGTGCGCCGTCCGCGCCGGCGAGCGCAAGTCCGTAGACCCACGGGCGGCCCACCATCACGGCGCGGGCGCCGAGGGCCAACGCCTTGAAGGCGTCCGCGCCGCTGCGCACGCCGCTGTCGAACAGCACCGGCACCCGGTCGCCGACCCGCTCCACGACCGCGGGGAGCGCGTCCAGGGAGGCGATCGCGCCGTCGACCTGGCGCCCGCCGTGGTTGGACACCACGATCGCGTCGACACCGTGCTCGAGCGCCAGCTCGGCGTCCCGCGGGTCCTGCAGGCCCTTGAGCACGATCGGCAGGCTGGTGCGCGCGCGGAGATACTGCAGGTCCTTCCAGGTCAGCGTCGAGCGGCTGAACACGTCGAGGAACGTCTCCACCGCCGCCCGCGGCACGGGCGAGGCCAGGTTCGACCAGAGGCTGCCCGGGTAGTGGCGGGCCATCGACACCAGCGCCCGCACCGCGGCGACGGTCGGGCGGGGGGAGCCTTCGGTGGCGGGCCGCTCGGCGCGCTCCTCGGCCAGCCGCCGAAAGGCCCGGTCGCTGGTGTACTGCGCGATCCCCTCACCGCGCGCGAACGGCAGGTAGCCGAGGTCGAGGTCCTGGGTCCGCCAGCCCAGCAGGTGGGTGTCGAGGGTCACCACGATTGCGTCGCTGCCGATGTCCTCGGCCCGTCGTACGAACGAGTCGACGATGCGGTCGTCGTTGCTCCAGTACAGCTGGAACCACCGCGGGCTCTCGCCGAGAGTGCGGGCGGTGTCCTCCATCGGCACCGAGCCCTGCGTCGAGAGCACCATCGGCAGCCCGAGCTCCCGCGCCGCGCGGGCGACCGCGTGCTCGGCGTCGCGGTGCGCCATCTCGAGCACGCCGATGGGCGCGTACAGCAAGGGGGCGGGAACCCGGCGCCCGAACAGCTCGACGCTCATGTCCCTGTCGCCGACGTCGACGAGCATCCGCGGGACGATGCGGTGCCGGTCGAACGCCTCGAGGTTCGCGCGCACGGTCCGCTGCTGGCCGGCGCCCCCGGCGACGTAGGACCAGGCTTGCGGGCTCATCCGTCTGCGGGCCGCGGCCTCGAGCGCCACCGGCTCCGTGGGTACGACGGGCCGGCGGCCGTACACGCCGTCGCGGTAGATCCTCGCCTGCACGGCGCGGCCGACGTTGCGCGCGCCGGCGGCCAGGTCGGCCAGCGCCTTGCCGGGCTCGGGAAGATGCGGGGTCGCTGCGGTGTCCGTCATGCCCACAGTGTGCGGCAGCCTGGGTCGGGTGCCGGCGCGGGGCCGCTCAGCCGACGCGTCCCGCGCGGTCGACGAGCGTCAGCAGGTGCCGGTGCACGGCGTCGGGGTGCTCGAGCTGGAGAAAGTGCGACCCGGGGAGCTGGACGTACTCCGCGCCCGGTGCGGGTGCAGCGCGGCGAGCTCGCAGGCGGTGTTCACGCCGATCGACCAGCCGGCCACCACGGCGGACTCCAGCCCGGCGTGGTCGATCACCGCGAGCGCGTCCTCGACGAACGCAGCCACCCCGACCCGACGTGGGTCGGCCGGGCGGTCTCCAGCCGCCGACGCCACGGTGGTTCCACGAGAGGATGCGCACCCCGCAGTCCGGACGCAGCAGCGCCGGCCAGGCGTGCGGATTGGTGCCGAGCCGGTTGCACAGCAGCACGGTCGGACCGTCGGCGTCGTTGGTCCAGGCGCGCAGGCGGGTGCCGTCGGCACTGGTGACGTCGTAGAAGCGCAGGGCGAGGTCCTCGACCGGGTCCGGGGCGGGGGGCATGACGCGAGTCTGCCGGACCAGACGTCCGGCTTGCCGGGTTCGTGCCGGACGTCACGCCGGCGCGCGGCTTCGCCGGCTCGTCGTGAGCACGTCGCCGCCGGCCTCCTGGTGCCGGGCCAGGAAGGCCTCGACGTCGCGGAGCTCCCGGCGTCGCGCCGCGAGCTCGATGCCGGCCACCAGCGCGTTGCGGCGCGCCACCTGCACGCTCGTGAGGTGCCAGGTCGCCAGCCCGCGCACGGGGCGGAGCGGGCCGGTCAGGCCGGCCAGCAGGTGGGCCGCAGGTGCGATCGGGTTCAATGCTGCTCCCAAGGGCCGCCGGGGTGTTGCGGGGTCGTCGCCGCGACGCTAGGAGGCTCGTGCTTCCCGGCGGTCAACGCCGTGTGACGTCCGGGTGAACGTGGGTGCGGGGGCGCGTCTAGGGTCGGACAGGTGAGCGACGACTCCCCTCTCGTGTGGCTGCCCTTCGACCCCGCCGACCTCGGCGACCCGCCCGGCGGCCTGCGCTACGCCGTGCACGACCTGGACACGGACCCGGAGGTGCCGTCCTGGGTCGAGGAGGTGCGGTTCTACGTGCCGTCCTACACGTTCGCCGGAGACCCCGGACGCCTGCTGGCGCGGATGCCGCGGCTGGAGGTGATCCAGACGCTCACCGCCGGGGTGGAGCACCTCAGGCCGCACCTCCCCGCGGACGTGACGCTGTGCAACGGCCGCGGCATCCACAACGCCTCCACTGCCGAGCTCGCGCTCGCCCTGACGCTGGCCTCGCTGCGGGACATCCCCGCCTTCGTGGACGCGCAGCGCGAGGGCCGGTGGCGGCGTGGCTGGACCGACGCGCTGGCCGACAAGACCGTGCTTATCGTCGGGTACGGCGACATCGGGGCCGCCGTGGAGCAGCGGCTGGTGCCGTTCGAGGTCGAGGTGCTGCGGGTGGCCCGGTCGGCCCGCGAGGGCGTGCATGCCATCGACGAGCTGCCCGAGCTGCTGCCGCGCGCGGACGTGGTGATCCTCATCGTCCCGGCGACCTCGCAGACCAAGGGCCTGGTGGACGCGGAGTTCCTGGCCCGGATGCGCGAGGGCGCCCTGCTGGTGAACGTGGCTCGCGGCAGCGTGGTGGTCACCGAGGACCTGCTCGACGCCGTACGGGCCGGGCGGGTCCGGGCGGCGCTCGACGTCACCGACCCGGAGCCGCTCCCGGAGGGGCACCCGCTGTGGTCGGCGCCGGGGGTGCTGGTCACCCCGCACGTCGGCGGGGCCACCCCGGCGATGTGGCCGCGGGCGCACCGGCTGGTGCGCGCACAGCTCGAACGGTTCGCGCGTGGCGAGCCGCTGCGCAACGTGATGTCGGGGGACTACTGAGCGCACCGTCGCAAACAACCTGCGCGACGCGACCCGCAGACGCTTGGCGGCAGGCAGCATCCCGTGTTGAATCCTCGAGACGCCGATACCCGGCGCATGCCTCCGGGTGCGGAGGCGCGAACGAGGGGAGTCTTCCTTGCGCAGCTTCACCAAGCTGGCCTCGGTGGTCGGCGCCACCGCCCTGGTCGGCGCGGCCCTGGGGGCCCAGACCATGACCGCGGACGCGTCGCCGACGCCGACGCAGAGCACGACCACCAGCAGCGCGCCGCGACTCGACCGGATCTTCGTGATCATGCTCGAGAACCACTCGCAGTCGAGCGTCATCGGCGACCCGAACGCGCCCTTCCTGAACCGGCTGGCCCGCAACAACGTGACGGCCGACCGGTACTACGGGGTGACCCACCCCTCGATGCCGAACTACATCGCCGCGATCGCCGGGTCCAACTTCGGCATCCAGGACGACCACGACCAGAACGTCGTCAACCTCGACCGGAAGAACCTGGTCGACCAGCTCGAGCACCACGGTGTGCGCTGGGACGCCTACATGGAGGACCTGCCGAAGGACAAGCTCGCCAGCTTCGGCCCGGCGAACCCGTCCGACCCGACGAAGCCCTACCAGCTCTACGCCAAGAAGCACAACGCCTTCGTGCTCTTCGACGACGTGAAGAACGACCCCGCCCGCATGCGCCACGTCAGGAACTACACGCGGCTCGGCCACGACCTGAACTCCACGCACCCGCCGCAGTTCGTCTGGATCTCGCCGAACCAGTGCAACGACATGCACGGCGGCGTCGCTGACCACCTGGCGGGCCACCCGGAGACCCCGTGCCCCTACGGCAAGACCAAGGACGACGCGAACGACGCCGCGCTGAAGCACAACGCCGACGTGTTCGTGCGCAAGGCCGTGCACACGATCCGCAGCTCCGCGGCGTGGACGCGGCACTCGGCGATCGTGATCGTCACCGACGAGAACGACTACACGGGCAACGAGGTGACCGGCGGCTGGGAGAGCGCCGACGGCTGCTGCGCCTCGCCGTACGTCCCGGCCGGCGACCCCCGCGTCAGCGCCGACTGGCCGGGCGGGACCTACGGTGGCGGCCTGATTCCCGCGATCGTCGTGTCCCCGGCCGGCAAGCACGGCTACGTCGACCACCGGAAGTACAACCACTACTCGCTGCTGCGCACCATCGAGGCGAACTGGCACATGGCCAAGCTGCGCAACGCGGGCAACACCCTCGACGGCGTCCACTCCATGTGGAACAGCTTCGTCCGCTGAGGCATCCGTCCGACCCGGGTGGCCGGTGGCGTCTCGCCGCCGGCCACCCGCCGTCTCAGCCCTCCTCGAGCCGCCGCAGCAGCTTCTCCACCACCGCCCGCTCGCCGTCGAAGTACTCCAGGCCCCAGTCGGCGACCAGGGAGGGGTACCGGAACGGCTCCCCGACCTCGTCGCGGCCCACCAGGGACTCGCGCACCGCGGCCAGCTCGGCGCGCCGCTCGGCGAGTGCGTCGAGGTAGTCACGCAGCAGGCGCCGGGTCCGCTCCGGGGCGACGAGGTGGCCGATCAGCAACCGCAGTGCGACGGGGTGCTTCAGCGTGGGGAACTCGGCCGGCGCCGTCTCCAGCCAGCAGGTCAGCTCGTGGTGGCCACGGGCGGTGATCGTGTATCGCGACGTGCGCCTGCTCGGACCCGTCTGCCGCGCGGCGACCAGGCCTCGGTCGGCCAGCCGGGCCAGCTCGGTGTACACCTGGCTCATCGCGGGGGAGACCCAGTAGAAGCGCAGCGTGCGGTCCGCCCGCTGCTTGAGCTCGTAGCCGGTGAGGTCGTCGCCGAACGTCAGCATCCCCAGCAGGGCGTACGACGTGGTCGGCAGGTCTTGACTCATGGTGCGCCCAGAGTAAGTTGCCTTCCTAACAGGAACAATGGTCCAGGGGGTCGCGATGACCGAGACTGTGCTGATGATCGGCACCCGCAAGGGCTTGTGGGTGGCACGCAGCGAGGACGACCGGCGCAGCTGGGAGGTGACCGGCCCGGACGAGATCCGCGGTGAGGTGCACGCGGTCGCCGTGGACAAGCGCCGCGCGCCGGCGCGGCTGCTGATGGCCAGCCGCAGCTGGCACTGGGGACCGCAGGTGCTGCGCTCCGACGACGGCGGCCGCACCTGGGACCGGAGCCCGGACGGGGCGGTCCGGTTTCCCGAGGACACCGGCCGCAGCCTGGAGGCGGTCTGGTCGCTGGCCCCCTCGCCCGCCGACCCCGACGTGGTGTGGGCAGGCACCGAGCCCTCGGCGTTGTTCCGCTCCACCGACCGCGGCGAGTCCTTCCGCATGGTCCGCGCACTGTGGGACCACCCGCACCGCGAGCAGTGGGGCGCCGGCTTCGGCGGGCAGGCCATCCACACGCTGCTGCCCCACCCCACCGACCCGGACCGGCTGGTCGTGGCGATGTCCACCGGCGGCGTGTACCGCACCTTCGACGGCGGGCAGACCTGGGCACCGGCCAACCAGGGCATCAAGGCGGAGTTCTTCCCCGGTGAGGTGCAGTACCCGGAGTTCGGACAGTGCGTGCACAAGGTCGCGCGCGACTCGCGTCGCCCCGAGCGGCTCTACGCGCAGAACCACGGCGGCGTCTACCGCAGCGACGACTACGCGGACTCCTGGACCTCCATCGCCGACGGTCTCCCGAGCGAGTTCGGCTTCCCGGTGGTCGCCCACCCGCATGAGCCGGACCGCATCTACCTGTTCCCCCTGGCCGCGGCGGAGGGCCGCTTCCCCGTCGACGGCCGGGCCCGGGTGTGGTCCTCCCGGGACGCCGGGCTGACCTGGGAGGAGCTCGGGAAGGGCCTGCCCGAGCAGGGCTTCTGGGCAGCGGTCCTGCGGGACGCGATGTGCGTCGACGACGCCGAGCCGGCCGGGGTGTACGTCGGCAGCCGGGACGGCACCGTGTTCGCCAGCGCCGACGAGGGACAGACCTGGCGCACCGTGGCCGAGCACCTCCCCGACGTCCTCTGCGTCCGCGCCGCCACCCTCTGACCGCCGAGGGGTCACCAGTTCCCTCCTTCGCCGGCGTGTCGGCCACGTCGTGACCCCTCGCGCGCGGACGTTCTGCCGAGGTTCTCAGGGGCCGACCGTCGTACGGCGAGCGTCCTCACGCGGCGTAGCATCCCGAGCATGCCCGAGAACCAGATCTCCGACCAGCCCGACCTCAAGCCCCGCAGCCGCGACGTGACCGACGGCCTCGAGCGTGCCGCGGCGCGCGGCATGCTCCGGGCGGTCGGCATGGGTGATGAGGACTTCGCCAAGCCGCAGATCGGCGTGGCGTCGTCGTGGAACGAGATCACGCCGTGCAACCTCTCGCTCGACCGCCTCGCGAAGGCGGTCAAGAACGGCGTGCACGCGGCGGGCGGGTACCCGCTGGAGTTCGGCACGATCTCGGTGTCCGACGGCATCTCGATGGGCCACGAGGGCATGCACTTCTCGCTCGTCTCCCGAGAGGTGATCGCCGACTCGGTGGAGACGGTGATGATGGCCGAGCGCCTCGACGGCTCGGTGCTGCTCGCCGGCTGCGACAAGTCGCTGCCCGGCATGCTGATGGCCGCGGCGCGCCTCGACCTCGCCTCGGTGTTCCTCTACGCCGGCTCCACGATGCCTGGCCAGGTCGACGGTCACGACGTGACGATCATCGACGCCTTCGAGGCGGTCGGGGCCTGCATCGCCGGCCGGATCAGCCGCGAGGAGGTCGACCGCATCGAGCGCGCGATCTGTCCCGGCGAGGGCGCCTGCGGCGGCATGTACACCGCCAACACGATGGCGTCGGTCGCCGAGGCGCTGGGTATGTCGCTGCCCGGCTCGGCGGCGCCGCCGGCCGTGGACCGTCGCCGCGACGGGTTCGCGCACCGCTCCGGCGAGGCGGTGGTGGCCATGCTGCGCCAGGGCATCACCGCCCGGCAGATCATGACCAAGGAGGCGTTCGAGAACGCCATCGCCGTGGTGATGGCGCTCGGCGGCTCGACCAACGCGGTGCTCCACCTCCTCGCGATCGCCCGCGAGGCCGAGGTCGACCTGACCCTCGACGACTTCAACCGGGTGGGGGAGAGGGTGCCGCACCTCGGCGACCTCAAGCCGTTCGGACGGTTCGTGATGACCGACGTGGACAAGATCGGCGGCATCCCCGTGGTCATGAAGGCGCTGCTCGACGCGGGCCTCATGCACGGTGACTGCCTCACCGTCACGGGGCGGACCATGGCCGAGAACCTCGAGGCGCTCGCACCCCGGCCGCTCGACGGCGAGGTCATCCGTCAGCTGTCCGAGCCGATCCACAAGACCGGTGGCCTGACCATCCTCAAAGGTTCCCTCGCGCCCGAGGGTGCCGTCGTGAAGACGGCCGGGTTCGACGAGACGGTCTTCGAGGGCACCGCCCGGGTCTTCGACGGAGAGCGGGCGGCGATGGACGCCCTCGAGGACGGTCGAATCTCCGCCGGCGACGTCGTGGTGATCCGCTACGAGGGTCCCAAGGGCGGCCCCGGCATGCGGGAGATGCTCGCGATCACCGGCGCGATCAAGGGTGCCGGTCTCGGCAAGGACGTGCTGCTGCTCACCGACGGCCGCTTCTCCGGGGGTACGACGGGCCTCTGCGTCGGGCACGTCGCCCCCGAGGCCGTCGACGGCGGCCCGGTCGCGTTCGTGCGTGACGGTGACCCGATCCGCCTCGACGTCGCGAACCGGCTTCTCGACGTGGTCATCGAGCCCGACGAGCTCGCGGCGCGCAAGGAGGGGTGGACCCCGCACGCTGCGAAGTACACCCGCGGGGTGCTGGGCAAGTACGCCAAGGTGGTGCGGTCCGCGGCGCACGGTGCCGTCTGCGGCTGATCCGTCGGCCCGGCCGGCGGCGTCAGACCGGGTGCCTCAGGCAGCGTCCCGGGCCAGCCCGGGGGAGACGCGGTGGAAGGCCAACGTGTCGGTCTTGCGCAGCCGCGCGTCGGCGGGCGCGACCATGAGGTGCTCGACCCGCGGCGCGGCGGCCAGGCGCTCCTGCGCGGTCGTGCCCTCGGCGACGAGGTCGTGCAGCCGTTGCCCGCAGCGCCGGTAGAACCGCAGCTGGGTGCGCCGGCCGAACAGCCGCCAGCCGAGGTGCACCACCGGACCCAGGGTGGGCGCTACCTGCGAGTGGCTGGAGGCGACGAACTCCACCTCTCCGGTGGCGCGGTGCTTGACGACCTGGTAGGTCACCTTGCCGCGTTCGAGGTGGCCGCGCAGCGTCTGGTAGCCCCAGCCCGACACGCGCCGCTCGCCGTCGTCGGAGTCCACCACCTCGGTGACCCGCACGCCGCAGTAGAAGTGCAGCCCGTGGAAGCGGGCCTCGAGCAGCATGTCGCGGCCGTGGAGAGGTGCGGTCGCGTCGTAGATCGCGCGCACGATCTCCGGCGGCGAGAACTGGTAGTCGCGCACCAGGCCGCAGGCGCGCTCCCACGGGCCGCCCGGCTCCGGGGCGCCCGGCCGCTCGGCGGGCAGCCGCGTGCGGTGGGTGTCGAAGTGCCACCCCGGAGGGCGCACCTCGGCGGGGGAGTAGTTCACCTCCGCCCGGGCGAGGTCGGCCCAGGTCCGGGCCGCGTCCACCCGCCCGAACGCCCAGGCGGGGCCGGTCACCGGCGCTCGTCCAGGGCGTCGCCGATCAGCCAGAACATCGGCGGCCACAGCCCCACGAACAGCGCCCGGCGCTCGGCGTTCCCGCGCTGAGCCTGGTCGACGGTCTTCGCGCGGATCCACAGCGTGATGCAGAGGCCGATCGACCCCATCGACGCCAGGTGCAGCTGGGTGCTGCGCAGCCCGACGCGGTGCAGGGCCTCGACGAACATGCCAGCTCCACTCGTGTCTTGGGTCGCGGGGGGTACACCAGCGGGGTACCCACTTTTGCCACCGCGAACCTGCGAGGCCATCCATGGAGCGAGCCCGGCCGCACCGCGTCCTGTCGGTGCTGACGCGCTGGCTCCTCGGCGTCGGACTGGTCTCGTGGCGCTACCTGTGGGAGACCACGCCGCTGCACCGGTCCGAGGAGGCCGGCGACCAGGAAGCCGATGCTCCTCCGGCGCTGCCACCGGACCTGGTCGACGAGGCGGTGCTGCGCGCCGACGAGGGCCGGGGCCCGCTCTACCACCGGACGTTCGAGGTGCGGGTCGCGCGGCCGACCCTGAGTGCTGCGGAGGTCATCGCACGGGTACACCGGGACTTCAAGCAGTTCGTGCCGTCCGAGGTGGTCGACGTACGTTGCGGAGAGATGGGTCCGCGCGGGCTCGAGGTCGGCGACGAGCTCGTCGTGGAGATGCCCGGTCCGTGGAACGGCCCCGTGCGGGTCGTCGAGCGCACCGGCACCACGCTGCGGCTGGCCACCCTCCGCGGTCACCTGGAGGCAGGACAGGTGCGGTTTCGCGCCCGCGAGGACGCCGGGCACCTGGTGTTCGACGTGGAGCTGTGGGCGCGGGCGAGCACGCGGCTGACCCACCTGCTCTACTCGGGACTGCGGTTCTCCAAGGAGGTGCAGCTCAACATGTGGGTGCGCTACTGCCTCGCGGTCGTGGCCGCCTCCGGCGGAGCGCTCGTGGACGGCGTGCACATCCGGACCCGGTCCGTCGCGTGAGCCCGCGCGGAGTGGGTACGACGGCCACCTTCGCCGCTCCACCCTTGGGAGGTCACCATGCCCGGACCCGTCGGTCGAGGACTGCTCGCCGGAGCCGCCGGCACCGCCGCGCTCAACGCCGCCGGCCATCTCGACATGGCGCTGCGGGGGCGTTCCCCCGGCGACGTGCCCGAGCGCACCGTGCACGCCGCCGCGCACACCCTCGGCCGCCGCATCCCCGGCAGGGGCGCGGAGCAGCAGTCCCGCGCCCGGGCACTCGGTGCCCTGGGCGGGGCGGGGGTCGGTCTCGCGGTCGGCGCGGTCGCCGGCGTGCTGCGCGCCGCCGGGCTGAGGCTTCCCCTCGTTCCGGCCGCGGTGAGTGCCGCCGCCGGCTCGGCGGTCGCCGCGAACGCCGGACCCACGCGGCTGGGCGTCACCGACCCCGCCGCGTGGTCGCCGGCAGAGTGGGCCGCCGACGTCGTCCCGCACCTGGCCTACGGGCTGACCACCGCCGCGGCGCTGCGTGCCCTCGAGCCGGCCGAGGAGGCCGCGCCGCTGCGGCCCGCCACGGCGGGGCTCGCGCTCCGGTCGGCGGCGCTCGGACTTGCCGCCGGTTCCCGCAGCAGCCTCGGGCTCGCCACCGCGTTGCACGCCTCCCCGGCCGGCCTGGTGGCGGGCCGCGCGGCAGCGGCGCTGGTGACCGGAGAGCTCGTGGCCGACAAGCTGCCCTTCACGCCGAGCCGGTTGCAGACGCCCTCCCTGGCGATCCGGGTCACCTCCGGGGTCGCCGGCGGCGCCGTGCTGGCGCACCGCGAGCACGCCCGCCCGCTGGTGCCGGGCCTGGTGGGCGGGATGTCGGCCGCGCTCGGGTCGGTGCTGGGCGCGGGCTGGCGCGACGTCGCAGCCGCCGGCCTGGCCGACTGGCAGGCGGCCCTCCTCGAGGACGCGGTGGCCCTCGGCCTGGTGGCCTTCGCCGCTCGCCGATAGCCGGCCCGGCCGCGATCCGGCCCCCGCGTGGCACCGGCCAGCATGTGGGACTAGAGTCTCAGTCAGTGGGACAGGTGACTCACTGGCTTGACGCGCCGCCGCGCACGGACAACGGTGGTGACATGCGCTTGGAGATTCTCGTACGCATGCGACGCGTCAGCTGACTCGGCCACCCGGTGGCCGCAGAGCCGGCACACGCGTCACCCCTCGCTTGCCCATCGGGCCGAGGGGTTTTTTGTTGGAACAACACCCCTGGCGGCACGCCGGGGGAGGAGGACGAGGAAGGCGAACATGAGCGAGCAGGGCGCCTCCGTCACCGGAGCCCAGAGCCTCATCCGGTCACTCGAGTCCGCGGGAGCCGAGCACGTATTCGGGATTCCCGGCGGCGCCATCCTCCCGGCGTACGACCCGCTGCTGGACTCCACCCGCATCCGGCACATCCTGGTGCGGCACGAGCAGGGCGCGGGACACGCCGCGCAGGGCTACGCCGCGGCCACCGGGCGGGTCGGCGTCTGCATGGCCACCAGCGGTCCGGGCGCGACGAACCTGGTGACCCCGATCGCGGACGCCTACATGGACTCGGTGCCGATCGTCGCGGTGACCGGGCAGGTCTCGAGCTCGGCGATCGGCACGGACGCCTTCCAGGAGGCCGACATCCGGGGGATCACCATGCCGATCACCAAGCACAACTTCCTGGTGACCGACCCGGCAGAGATCCCGCGGACCATCGCCGAGGCCTTCCACATCGCCTCGACCGGCCGTCCCGGCCCCGTGCTCGTCGACGTGTCGAAGGACGCGCTGCAGGCCCAGACCCGCTTCGTGTGGCCCGACCAGCTGAACCTCCCGGGCTACCGGCCCGTGACCCGGCCGCACGCCAAGCAGGTCCGCGAGGCGGCCCGCCTCATCCTGGAGTCGCGCCGCCCGGTCCTGTACGTCGGCGGCGGGGTCATCCGCGCCCGCGCCGCCCAGGAGCTGCGCGTCCTCGCCGAGGCGACCGGCATCCCCGTGGTCACCACGCTGATGGCGCGCGGCGCGTTCCCGGACAGCCACCCGCAGCACCTCGGCATGCCGGGCATGCACGGGACGGTGGCGGCGGTCGCCGGGCTCCAGCGCAGCGACCTCATCATCAGTCTGGGCGCCCGCTTCGACGACCGGGTGACCGGCGAGCTGGACTCCTTCGCCCCGCACGCGAAGGTGATCCACGCCGACATCGACCCTGCGGAGATCGGCAAGAACCGCTACGCCGACGTGCCCATCGTCGGTGACGCCCGCGAGGTCATCGCCGACCTCGTCGTGGCGCTGCAGGCCGAGGCCGACGCCGGCCACCAAGGCGACTACGAAGCCTGGGTGGAGTTCCTGGCGGGAGTGAAGAAGAAGTACCCGCTCGGCTACGACAAGCCGGCCGACGGCTCGCTGGCCCCGCAGTACGTCATCGAGCGGCTGGGCCGGATCGCCGGCCCGGAGGCGATCTACGTCGCCGGCGTGGGGCAGCACCAGATGTGGGCCACGCACTTCGTGCAGTACGAGCACCCCAACACCTGGATCAACTCCGGTGGCGCCGGCACCATGGGCTTCTCGGTCCCGGCGGCCATGGGCGCCAAGGTCGGTCGCCCCGACGCCACCGTCTGGTCCATCGACGGGGACGGCTGCTTCCAGATGACCAACCAGGAGCTGGCCACCTGTGCGATCGAGGGGATCCCGATCAAGGTCGCGATCATCAACAACGAGTCGCTCGGCATGGTCCGCCAGTGGCAGACGCTCTTCTACAACGAGCGCTACTCCAACACCGACCTGCAGCGGGCCGCCGCGGCCGCCGGCCCGGCCCCCGTGCGGATCCCGGACTTCGTCAAGCTCGCCGACGCCTACGGCTGCGTGGGACTCTCCTGCGACTCGCCCGACGACGTCGACGCCACGATCGAGAAGGCCATGGAGATCAACGACGTCCCAGTCGTGGTGGACTTCCGCGTGCACCGCGACGCCATGGTGTGGCCGATGGTCGCGGCCGGCACCAGCAACGACGACATCAAGTTCGCCCGGGACATGGCACCCGTGTTCGACGAGGACAACCTGTGAAACCACCCCACGACGCTGCGCGCCGCGCTCGCACCGTCGCGGGAGCCCCGGCGGCTAGGAGGAAACGGTCATGAGTAGGCACACCCTCTCGGTGCTGGTCGAGAACAAGCCCGGCGTGCTCGCCCGCATCGCCGGCCTGTTCAGCCGGCGCGGCTTCAACATCGACTCCCTCGCGGTGGGCCCCACCGAGCACCCCGAGGTGTCACGGATGACCATCGTGGTCAACGTCGAGGAGTCGCCGCTGGAGCAGGTCACCAAGCAGCTGAACAAGCTCGTCGAGGTGATCAAGATCGTCGAGCTCGAGCCGGGCGCCTCGGTCAGCCGGGAGCTGCTGATGGTGAAGGTGAAGGCCGACGCCGCCACGCGCGGGCAGGTGCTCGAGGTGGTCCAGCTGTTCAAGGCCAAGGTCGTCGACGTGGCCACGGACGCGGTCACGATCCAGGTCGTCGGCAACCAGGACAAGCTCGAGGACTTCTTGCGGATCGTCGAGCCGTTCGGCGTCCGCGAGCTCGTCCAGTCCGGGATGGTCGCCATCGGCCGGGGCAGCCGGTCGATCACCGAGCGGACCCTGCGCCCGGTTCCCGTCCCCGCCCCTCCGGCAGCCAGCTGACGTCATACGCTCCGGCGGCGCTCGCGACCGGCTCGTATGACGTCCGCCGGGACGTCATACGAGCCGCCGCCCGGCGCGACCGGTGCGTATGACGTCCGCCAGAACGCAACACCAACCGACACAGAAGGAGAGCCCACCGTGGCTGAGATGTTCTACGACGACGACGCCGACCTGTCCGTGATCCAGGGCCGCCATGTGGCCGTGCTGGGGTACGGGAGCCAGGGGCACGCGCACGCTCTGTCGCTGCGCGACTCCGGGGTCGACGTGCGCGTCGGCCTGCCCGAGGGCTCCAAGAGCCGGGCGAAGGCGGAGGCCGAGGGGCTGCGGGTGCTGACGCCCGCGGAGGCCTGTGAGGAGGCCGACCTCATCATGATCCTGGCCCCGGACCACGTGCAGCGCACCCTGTACGCCGAGGCGGTCGAGCCCAACCTGGTCGACGGCGACGCGCTGTTCTTCAGCCACGGGTTCAACATCCGCTTCGGCTACATCACCCCGCCGAAGGGCGTCGACGTGGCGATGGTCGCTCCGAAGGGTCCGGGCCACCTGGTCCGCCGGGAGTACGCCGAAGGCCGCGGCGTACCGGTGCTGGTCGCGGTCGAGAACGACGCCACCGGCAAGGCGTGGGACCTCGCGCTGTCCTACGCCAAGGGGATCGGTGGCCTGCGCGCCGGCGGCATCAAGACCACGTTCACCGAGGAGACCGAGACCGACCTGTTCGGCGAGCAGGCGGTGCTGTGCGGCGGCATGTCCGAGCTGGTGATGAAGGGCTTCGAGGTGCTCACCGAGGCCGGCTACCAGCCCGAGGTCGCCTACTTCGAGTGCCTGCACGAGCTGAAGCTCATCGTCGACCTGATGTACGAGGGCGGCATCGCCAAGCAGCGCTGGTCGGTCTCGGACACCGCCGAGTACGGCGACTACGTCTCCGGCCCGCGGGTGATCGACGCCTCCGTCAAGGACCACATGAGGGACGTGCTCAAGGACATCCAGAACGGCACGTTCGCCAAGCGGTTCATCGACGACCAGGACGCCGGCGCACCGGAGTTCAAGGAGCTGCGCGCCAAGGCCGAGCAGCACCCGATCGAGAAGACCGGCCGTGATCTGCGCAAGCTGATGAGCTGGGTGAAGTCGCACGACGCCGACTACGTCGAGGGCACCGCGTCGCGCAGCTGAGCGCCCGCGCTGCCGGTTTCGCACGGGACCGTGTTGATCTGCCGCTCCCCACAGTGAGCTCACTGTGGGGAGCGGCAGTTTCGTGTGGGGAGTACGGCGTCGCGGCGACGGGTACGACCGCGGCCACGCAGGGTCGGGTAGAGTTCATCGACGGCACAGCGTCGTGCACGAGCGCCTCCGGCATCCCGGGGCGCAAGCCGACCGCACACGCGAGGTGACCATGTCCAGCTCCCGGCCCGTCGTCCTCATCGCCGAAGAGCTCAGCCCGGCGACGGTGGCGGCGCTCGGCCCGGACTTCGAGGTCCGCTACTGCGACGGCACCGACCCGGCGGCCCTGCGCGCCGCCGTCGGGGATGCCGACGCGCTGCTCGTCCGCAGCGAGACCAAGGTCGACGCCGCCGTGCTCGGCGCGGGCCCGCGGCTCAAGGTGGTCGCCCGCGCCGGGGTCGGCCTCGACAACGTCGACGTCCGGACGGCGACCCAGAACGGGGTGATGGTGGTCAACGCGCCCACCTCCAACCTGGTCTCCGCCGCGGAGCTCACGGTCGCGCTGATGCTCGCGGCCGCACGGCACCTGGCGCCGGCCGTTGCCACCCTCCAGCGGGGGGAGTGGCGGCGCAGTCCCTACACCGGTCTGGAGCTGTACGACAAGACGGTGGGCATCGTCGGCCTCGGTCGCGTCGGGGTCCTGGTCGCCCAGCGGCTGGCCGCGTTCGGGATGCGCGTGATCGCCTACGACCCCTACGTCCAGGCCGGCCGCGCCGCCCAGACCGGGGTCCGCCTGGTCGGCCTCGACGAGCTGCTCGCCGAGTCGGACTTCATGACCGTGCACCTGCCGCGCACCCCGGAGACGCTCGGCCTGATCGGCGAGGAGGAGCTGCGCAAGGTCAAGGCGGACCTGGTGCTGGTCAACGCGGCCCGCGGCGGCATCGTCGACGAGCACGCCCTGTACCTCGCGCTCAAGGAGGGGCGCATCGCCGCCGCCGGGCTGGACGTGTTCGCCCACGAGCCGTGCACCGACAGCCCGCTGCTGGAGTTCGACAACGTGGTGGCCACCCCGCACCTCGGCGCCTCGACGCGGGAGGCGCAGGAGAAGGCAGGACTCGCGGTCGCCCGCTCGGTGCGCCAGGCGCTCGCCGGTGAGCTGGTGCCCGACGCCGTGAACGTCCAGGGCGGGCTGATCGCCGAGGACGTGCGGCCGGGGATCCCGCTGACCGAGAAGCTCGGCCGGATCTTCAGCGCGCTCGCCGGCGAGGTCGCCCAGCAGCTCGACGTGGAGGTGCGCGGCGAGATCACCCAGTACGACGTACGCGTGCTCGAGCTCGCCGCGCTCAAGGGCGTCTTCACCGACGTCGCGGAGGAGACGGTCTCCTACGTGAACGCTCCGCTGCTCGCCGCCGAGCGCGGCCTCGCGGTACGGCTGCTCACCGACCCTGACAGCCCCGACCACCGCAACCTGATCAGCCTGCGCGGGACGCGGGCCGACGGTTCGCAGGTGTCGGTGTCGGGGACCCTGGTCGGACTCGCGCACCGCGAGCGCCTGGTGGAGGTGGACGGCTACGGCGTCGACCTCGAGCCGGGTGAGCACCTGGCGTTCTTCCGCTACCAGGACCGGCCGGGCATGGTCGGCACCGTGGGCCGCATCCTGGGCGACGCCGGGATCAACATCGGGGGCATGCAGGTCGCGCGGGACAGCAAGGGCGGGCACGCGCTGGTGGCACTGGCGGTGGACAGCGCCATCCCGGCGGCGGTGCTCGAGGCGCTCGAGCGGTCGCTGGACGCGGCCGTCGTGCGTGCCGTGGACCTGCGGGGCTGACCAGGCCCCGCCCTCTCCTCAGCGCGCGCGGCTGAACCTGAGGGTGCGGATCTGGAAGGGCCCGAGCTCGAGCTCGACGCGGCCCGGGCGCGACAGCTCGTCCGCCTCGGGCACGGGGCGCTCGAGCAGGTCCACGAGCTGGACGCGGGTGGCTGGGAAACCCGGCTCGACCAGGGCGCGGGTGCGGTTCCCGTGGGCCTCGTAGAGGCGGACCACCACGTCTCCGGTCCCGTCGTGGGCGAGCTTCACCGACTCGACGACGACCCCCTCGGGGGCGACCCGCACCAGCGGCTCGACGGGGCCGGCGCCGGCCAGGTGCCGCTCGGGCAGGTTGAACCAGTAGCCCTCCCGCACCGCAGTGGGAATGGTGGCGCCCGGGACGAGCGCGTAGCCCATCCGGTGCAGCCCCTGGTCGGCGTCCGGGTCGGGGGAGCGGGGCGCGCGGAGCAGGGAGAGCCGGACCTGGGTGCTGGTTCCGCCGCCCTGGCGCGGCCGGCGGGTGAGGTCGTGTCCATAGGTCGAGTCGGTGACCAGCGCGATGCCGTAGTCGGGTTCGCCGACGTGCACCCACCGGTGCGCGCAGGTCTCGAACTTGGCTGCGTCCCAGCTGGTGTTGGTGTGGGTGGGCCGGAAAAGGTGTCCGAACTGGGTCTCGGCAGCGGATCGTGCCGCGGCCACGTCGAGGTCGAAGCCCACCTTGAGCAGCTTCTCCGACTCGTGCCAGTCCACCTCGCTGGTGACCTCCACGCGGCTGGTGCCGGGACTGAGGGCGATCTCCTGCTCGACCGTGCTGGCCGTGCCGATCCGGCGACGCACGCGCACGCCCTGGGCGGTCGGGCTCATCGCGTCGAGGTCGGTGAGGTCGTGGCTGGTGTGGCGGTAGAAGGCGTCGATGTCCCAGGCGTCGAAGGCGTTGGGAGTGTCGGGATGGAGCTGGAGCAGGTTGCCTCGGGTGCCGGGGGCCAGGACCTCCCGGTCGTGCACCAGGTCGCGCACCGAGGACAGCAGCCCGTCGCCGTCCACGGTGACCCGCACCAGCTCGTTGTCGAGGACGTACCCCGCACCGGCACCGCGGACCCGGACCGGCGCCGCAGCAGCGGCCGCCGGTGGGCCAAGACCGAGGGCCGGCACCCCGCCGCGCCCGTGCGGCGCCGCGTTGGCCACCAGCGGGGTCTCGCCGGGGCCGGCCAGGGTCGCCAACGCCTGGGCGATGATCTGCTCCAGCTCTGCCTGGGCGGCCTCGTAGTGGGCGACCGCCTCGCGGTGCACCCAGCGGATCGAGGAGCCGGGGAGGATGTCGTGGAACTGTTGCAGCAGCACCCGCTTCCAGATCCGGTCCAGAGCCGCGCTCGGGTACGGCGTCCCGCGCCGCACCGTGGCGGTGGCGCACCACAGCTCGGCCTCGCGCAGCAGGTGCTCGCAGCGACGGTTCCCGCGCTTGGTCCGCGCCTGCGAGGTGTAGGTGCCGCGGTGGTACTCCAGGTAGAGCTCTCCGGACCAGACCGGGGCGTCGGCGTACTCCGCCTCGGCGCGCGCGAAGAACCGCGCCGGCGGTTCGACCACGAGGCGCGGCGAGCCCTCGAGGTCGCGCAGCCGGGCGGCCCGGGCCACCATCTCCCGGGTCGGCCCGCCGCCGCCGTCCCCGTGCCCGAACGGCACCAGGGAGGTGGTGGCGCCGGCCTTGTCGGCGAAGTTGTCCGAGGCGTGCGCGAGCTCGGCCCCGGTCAGCTCGGCGTTGTAGGTGTCCACCGGCGGGAAGTGCGTGAAGATCCGGGTGCCGTCCAGCCCCTCCCAGAGAAAGGAGTGGTGCGGGAAGGAGTTGGTCTGGTTCCAGGAGATCTTCTGGCTCAGCAACCACCGCGACCCCGACAGCGCGATGAGCTGCGGCAACGCCGCCGAGTACCCGAACGAGTCCGGGAGCCACACCTCGCGGGTCTCCACGCCCAGCTCCTCGAGGAAGAACCGCTTGCCGTAGGCCAGCTGACGCGCCAGCGCCTCGCCCCCGGGCAGGTTGGTGTCCGACTCCACCCACATCCCACCGACCGGGACGAACTGCCCTGCCGCGACCTTCTCCTTCACCCGTTGCCACACCTCCGGCCGGTGCTCGGCCAACCAGGCGAACTGCTGCGCGGAGGACATCGCGAACACCAGCTCGGGGTGGTGGTCCATCAGGTCGGTGACGTTGGCCGCGGTGCGCGCCACCTTGCGCACCGTCTCGCGGGTGGGCCACAGCCACGCGGAGTCGATGTGCGCGTGCCCCACCGCGCTGAGCCGGTGCACGCTCGCGGAGTTGCTCGCGGCCAGGACCTCGGCGAGCTCCGCACGCGCCGCCGACGCCGTCGCGTCCACCGCCTGACCGTCGAGGCGGTCCAGGGCCCGGTCGATCGCCGCCAGCACCTGCCAGCGCCGCGGCTGCCGGGCCGGAAGCTCCGCGGCGAGCTGGCCCAGCACCTCCAGGTCCTGCTGCAGCTCCCAGACCTCCTGCTCGAACACGGCCAGCTCGGCTCGAACCAGACGGTAGAGCGGCTCCGGTCCGGCCGTGCGCAGGTCACCGAGCTCGGTGGGGCGGAAGTCCATCCCGTCGTCGCCGAGGATCATCGGGTTCGCCGCTCCCTCGACGTACAACCGCACCGGCTCGCCCCCCTCGGCCGGACTGCCCACGCGCACCCACTGGCTGCGTGGGTTGAGGCCCTTGAGCGGCCGGCCGGCGGCGGTGTAGACGAGACCCTCGGCGTGGAAGCCCGTGCGCCTGCGGTCGAAACCGAGGTCCACCAGCGCCTGCACCGTCCGGCCCGCCCACGGCTTCGGCACCCGGCCGGTGAACCGGAACCAGGTCGTCGACCACGCCGGCCCCCACGGCGCCCCGACCCGGACGGGGGCGTACGGCGCCGCCAGCCCGTCGGCCACCGGCACCGGCTCCCCGGGCGCCTGCCACGCCGCGACGTCGAGAGCGGCCCGCTCGGAGTAGACCTGCTCCCGGATCCGGTCCAGGCTCCGGCGCAGGCGTCCCTCGATGAGGGCGGTGTTGTCGTGCATGTGTCCGGTCTCCTGTGGCGATGATAGTCAGAGCCGGAGGCTCTCCGGACCTGACTAGCCCCTTCGGGCGGGCCGCTCGGCCGATCGGCCGGATTAGTCCGTTTCTCCGCCGGGGCGGGTGGCGGCGAGCCAGGATGTCTGTCATGGGAGGCCGGGGGGCTGCACGAAGCCTCACGGACGACAACCGAACCGACTGTCCGTGGGGGGCCACATGACAGACCTGTTGATGCCGGAGACCGTGCTCTGCCCGCCGTGGTGCCGCCGCACCGGCGATCCGGAGGACCACACGCACGTCAGCGACGACGTGACCGCGGGCGACGCCGCGGCCGGCCTGAGCGCGCGCCTGGTCCAGGCCGAGCCGGACGGGGACCCGCAGGTGGTGCTGAACGGGCGTGCGGCCGGCCTCCACGAGCTCGGGGAGTTCGTGCGCGGACTGCAGGCCCTGCTCGACGAGGCCTACCTCGCGCCCGCCGGCTGCGGGGTCGTCGACGACATCGTCGCCGGCGCGGGGCTGCGGCTCTCGGACGTCGCCGAGGCGGCGGGGCTCGAGGTGTCATGGGTGCGGGCGCAGCACGCCGGCCGCCAGGTCCTCAGCGTGCGGGAGTTCGAGCGGCTCGCGATGGCCGCGGCCACGCTCGCCCACGGCCGCCGGGGCGACTGAGGACCCTCACGCGACCAGGGGCGTGCGTGCCGCACCCGCCGGGCGGAGGCGGCGGGCCTCGTCCCACGCGATCGCGAGCCGTTCGACTGCGCGCGCGAGCTCGTCGGGGCGTCGGGTGTAGGGCAGCCGCAGGAACCGGTCGAGCCCGCCCTCGGGGGCGAACGCCGGGCCGGCGGCCAACCGCACGCCGTGGCGCTCAGCAGCCACCACGAGGGCCGAGGACAGCGCCTCGGGGAGCTGGCACCACAGCGCCAGCCCTCCGTCGGGCACTCGGAAACGCCACGAGGGCAGCCGTTGCCGCAGCGCGTCGACGAGGGCGTCGCGCGAACCGCGCAACGCGGCCGCGCGCTCGGCGGCGATCTCGGCGCGCTGTCGCATCAGTCGGACGAGCACGAGCTGCTCGAGCACCGGCGCACCGAGGTCGATGCTCAGCCGCGCTCCGACGAACGCACCGACCCGCGCCTGCGGGGCTCGCAGCCAGCCGATGCGCAGCCCGCCCCAGAACGCCTTGCTGGCGCTGCCGACGCTCACCGTGTCGGGGGCGAAGGCCGCCAGGGGTGCGGGCGGGACCACGTCGCCGAGGACCATGTCGGCCATGGTCTCGTCGACGATCGCGGTGGTGTGGGTGCGGCCCAGGGCGCGCCCCACTCGCGCCCGCTGGTCCGCGTCCATGAGCAGGCCCGTCGGGTTGTGGAAGTCCGGGACCAGGTACGCCGCCCGGGCGGCCACCTGGCGCAGCGAGGCCTCCACCGCGGCCACGTCCCAGCCGGAGGGGTCCACGTCCACCCCGACGAGGCGGGCACCGGTCGCCCGCAGCGCGGCCAGGGCGTTGGGGTAGGTCGGGCTCTCCACCAGCACCCGGTCACCGACGCCGGCCAGCGCCCGACCGGCCACCGCGACGGCGCTGAGTGCTCCGGAGGTGACCACGATCTGGTCCGGCGAGGTGGGCAGGCCGCGTTCGGCGTAGCGCGCGGCGATCGCCTCGCGGAGCACGGGCAGGCCGTGCGGGAAGTAGCCGATGCCGGCGAGGTAGGCCGGCAGCTCCGCCACCGCGTCCTCGTAGGCGGTGGCGATCCCGACCGGGGCCAGCGGTGCCGCGACGGTCAGGTCGACGGTGCCGGCCTCGTCGGCCGCGCCTCCGGGCGGCCCGGGGAGAGCAGGTGGCCGATCGCGTCACCGTCCCCGGCGCCGGAGGGCACCGGCAGCCGGACGATGCTGCCGGAGCCGCGGCGCGACTCCAGGTAGCCGCGCTCGCGCAGCACGGCGTAGGCCCGGGCCACGGTGGTCCGGGACACCCCGAGGGCCTGGGTCAGGTCGCGCTCACTGGGCAACCGGGTGCCGGCGGGGATGCGCCCGTCGGAGACAAGGAGCCGGATCCCGTCGGCGACGCCGAGGTAGGCGGGGGAGCGGTCGAGGGCCGAGCCGAGCAGGGTGGCCACCCGTGATGCGGAGACCGAGCGGTTCATGCAGGCCACTGTTGCACAATTGGCTATTTCACAACAGTCCACTTGCCACCAGGATGGCTCCATGACGGTGCCCCACCACGCCCTGGCCTCCCTGACCCCGCTCGAGCAGCTGCGGGCCGGCCGACGGCCGCGCCGCCTGGCGCAGCTGCTCCTCGGCCTCACCGCGTACGGCGTCTCGATGGCCCTCATGGTGCGCAGCGGCCTGGGTCTGGACCCGTGGGACGTCTTCCACGCCGGCGTGGCCGGCCACCTGCCGCTGAGCTTCGGCGAGGTGGTCATCGCCACCGGAGCGGCCGTGCTGCTGCTGTGGGTGCCGCTGCGCCAGCTGCCCGGGCTCGGCACGGTGCTCAATGCGGTGGTGATCGGGCTGGTCACCGACGCCGCGCTCGCGGTGCTCGTGGTTCCCGAGGCGTTCCTCGGCCGGGTGGGGCTGCTGGTCGGGGGCGTGGCGCTCAACGCCCTCGCGACCGCGCTCTACATCGGCTCGCAGTTCGGTCCCGGGCCGCGCGACGGGTTGATGACCGGGCTGGTGCGGCGCACGGGGGTCTCGGTGGGACGGGTGCGCACCGCGATCGAGGTGACCGTCCTGGTCGTCGGCTGGGTGCTCGGCGGCGCAGTCGGGCTCGGCACGGTGGTGTACGCACTGGCCATCGGGCCGCTCGTGCACGTGCTGCTGCCGCGCTTCGTCGTCCCGCTGCCGGAGGCGGCCGCCGGCCGACCTCAGCGCTTGGTGGCCAGCAGCACCGAGGCGTCCGGGGCGACCATGACCTCCACGGTGGTGAACCGCTCGTCGGTGAGCCACTGCTCGCGCAGCACGTCGACCCTGCCCTCGTAGACCGGCGGCCACGACGAGCACGGCGTGAAGTCGTCGAGCACGACGATCCCGCCGGGCTCGACGAGGTCGATCACGGTCCCGGCGCCACTGTCCTTGGGCTCGCGCGCGTCGAGGAACAGCAGCGAGAAGGGTCCCTTGTCCCGCAGGGTCGACCAGTCCGCGGCCACCACGTCGACCCGGTCGTCGTCGCGGAACGTCTCGGCGGCCGCCTCGGCCAGCTTCGGGTCCAGCTCGGCGGTGACGATGCGTGCGTTCTCGCGCATGCCGCTGCGCAGCCACGCCGTGCCGACCCCGCAGCCGGTCCCGAACTCCGCGAGCGTGCCCTGCCTGCTCGCTGCGAGCGCCGCCAGCAGCCGGCCGGTCTCCGTGCGGCAGAACGACACGTAGCCACGCGTGCGGGAGACGGCGAAAGCGCGCGAGACGACATCGGGAAGCTCGGGAGGTGCGCTCATCCTCCGAGTCTGGCAGAACCCGGCCCGCTAGCCGTGCACCGAGACGCAGTCTCGTATGACGAGACGCTCGCGCATGTCCCCGGACGCAACGGGCATCCCCGGGCTACCCTAGTTGCATCATGCGGAGCTTCTTCGTACTCATCAGTCGCCGCGGCGAGGCCACACAGTAAGGCCACCTCGCCGCGGAGCTGGGTGTTGTCGGCTTTACGAAGAACCTCCGCAGCGAGACTGAAGCAAGCAGACCGCAGTTTCTTTGGAGCTCTCCTCTGGTGGCGCGCAACCCGCGGCCGAGGATCGAGTCCCGTCCCTTGCAGCGGAGCCGGCGCTCGGCTCGCAGCCCGCACCAGGAGCTGCCCCGCCGCCTTCGGACACGACCCAATCTCTCGATCCTCTTGTGGAGCTCAACGATGTATGACATGTACCCCGAGTGGGGCCCGGCCCGGCACCGCGAGGACCAGGACCGCGACGCGCTCGCGTCGGTCCAGCAGGGACTCGACCTCCGAGACAACGGCGGTCAGCGGCCGGACGACAACTAGAGTCGCCCAGCGTGAACGCAGCTACGACACAGACCCTCAAGCTCGCCGTGATCCCCGGCGACGGCATCGGACCCGAGGTCACCGACGAGGCGCTCAAGGTCCTCGAGGCCGCCCTCGCCGGTGACGCGGCCGACGTGAAGTTCGAGGCCACCCGCTACGACCTCGGCGCCGACCGCTACCTACGGACCGGGGAGGTGCTGCCGGACTCGGTGCTCGCCGAGATCAAGGAGCACGACGCGATCCTGCTCGGCGCGGTCGGCGGCCGGCCGGGCGACCCGAACCTCCCGCCGGGGATCCTCGAGCGGGGGCTGCTGCTCAAGCTGCGCTTCGCGCTCGACCACTACGTCAACCTGCGCCCCTCGCGCATCTACCCGGGCGCGACCTCCCCGCTGGCGGACCCCGGCGACGTCGACTTCGTGGTCGTGCGCGAGGGCACCGAGGGGCCGTACGTCGGCAACGGCGGTGCCCTGCGGGTCGGGACGCCCGCCGAGATCGCGACCGAGGTCAGCGTGAACACCGCCTTCGGGGTGGAGCGGGTGGTGCGCGATGCGTTCGCCCGCGCCCGGAGGCGGGAGCGCAAGAGGCTGACCCTGGTGCACAAGACCAACGTGCTGGTCCACGCCGGTGCCGTGTGGAGCCGGCTGGTGGCGGAGGTGGCGCGGGAGTTCCCCGACGTGACGGTGGACTACCTGCACATCGACGCGGCCACGATCTTCATGGCCACCGACCCCTCACGCTTCGACGTGATCGTCACCGACAACCTGTTCGGCGACATCATCACCGACCTCGCGGCGGCGGTCACCGGGGGCATCGGCCTGGCGGCGAGCGGCAACGTCAACCCCGACCGGACGTACCCGTCCATGTTCGAGCCGGTGCACGGCTCGGCTCCCGACATCGCCGGCCAGCAGAAGGCCGACCCGACCGCGGCGATCCTCTCCGCGGCGCTGCTGCTGGACCACCTCGGCCTCGACGAGGCGGCGCGTCGCGTGGAGAGCGCGGTCGAGTCCGACCTCGCCGCCCGGGGGACCGGCACGGTCCGTCGTACCTCCGAGGTGGGCGACGCCGTCGCAGCGCGGGTCGCGGGGTAACCTGCCGCCCATGGACAGCCCGCTGGAGATCTCAGTCACCCCCGCACCGGAGCCGGTCAGCGACGACCGGCTGGCGGAGATCCTGGCCGACCCGGGGTTCGGGCAGCACTTCACCGACCACATGTTCACGGCCGAGTGGACGCCGGAGCGAGGCTGGCACGAGGCGCGGATCACGCCCTACGGCCCGATCTCGGTGGACCCGGCCACCGCGGTGCTGCACTACGCGCAGGAGATCTTCGAGGGCCTGAAGGCCTACCGGCACCACGACGGGTCGATCTGGACCTTCCGGCCGGAGGCCAACGCCGAGCGGATGGTCCGCTCCTCCCGTCGGCTGGCGCTGCCCGAGCTCCCGGTGCCGGACTTCGTGGCATCCGTCGACGCCCTGGTGAAGACCGACCAGCGCTGGGTCCCGGACGCCGCGGGGGAGAAGAGCCTCTACGTCCGGCCGTTCATGTTCGCCTCCGAGACGTTCCTGGGCGTGCGGCCCTCCAAGCACGTCACCTACATGGTGATCTGCTCGCCGGCCGGTGCCTACTTCGCCAAGGGCGTGCACCCGGTGACGATCTGGCTGAGCGAGGACTACGCCCGCGCCGGCGTCGGCGGCACCGGCGCGGCCAAGACCGGCGGCAACTACGCCAGCTCGCTGGTCGCTCAGCAGGAGGCCATCGAGAACGGCTGCGACCAGGTCGTCTTCCTCGACACCGTCGACCGGAAGTGGGTCGAGGAGCTCGGCGGGATGAACCTCTACTTCGTCCACGACGACGGCACCGTGGTGACCCCCGCGCTGTCGGGCAGCATCCTCGAGGGCATCACCCGGGCCTCGATCATCGAGCTGTGCGGCAAGCTCGGCCACCCGGTCGAGGAGCGGAAGTTCTCCATCGACGAGTGGCGCGACGGCGTCGCCTCGGGGCGGATCACCGAGGTGTTCGCCTGCGGGACCGCGGCGGTCGTGACCCCGGTCGGGACGTTGAAGTGGCGCGGCGGCCAGGTCGGCAGCGGCGAGGAGACCGGTCCGCTCACCATGAAGGTCCGCCAGGCGCTCGTCGACATCCAGTACGGCCGCGCCGAGGACTCCTTCGGCTGGCTGCACCGCGTGGTGTGACGGTCGGTTACCGTTGACGGGTGCGCGCCACCCCGCCCCGACCCACCGAGCCGCGCGTCGGTGACTACCGTCTTCTCGCCAAGATCGGCGAGGGCGGGATGGGCGTGGTGCACCTCGCGCAGCGCCGCGACGGGAGCCGGGTCGCGCTGAAGGTGCTGCGGCCGCACATCGTCGGGGACGAGGAGGGCCGGGAGCGCCTGGCCCGGGAGGTCGCCTCGCTGCGACGGGTGCGCAGCCCGCGGGTGGCCGAGGTCCTGGACGCCGACCCGTGGGGGCCGACGCCCTACGTCGCCACCCGCTACGTCCCGGGCCTCTCGCTGCACCAGCACGTGGCCCGCGAGGGTCCGCTGGTCGGGGCGGACCTGGTGCACTTCGCCACCTGCCTGCTCGAGGCGGTGGTCGCCGTGCACGCGGTGGGCGTGCTGCACCGCGACGTGAAGCCGTCCAACGTCCTGCTCGAAGGGCGCTCCCCGGTGCTGATCGACTTCGGCCTGGCCCGGGTCGCCGACGACCCGCGGCTGACGCACACCGGGTGGCTGCTGGGCACCCCCGGCTACCTCGCCCCGGAGATCCTGTACGGCGAGGACGCCACCACCGCCTCCGACGTGCACGCCTGGGCGGCGACGCTCGTGTTCGCGGCCACCGGGCGCCCGCCGTTCGGCACCGGTCCGGCCATGGCGATCATGGACCGGGTCCGGCGCGGGGAGCACGACCTCACCGGGGTGCCGCAGCCGTTGCTGCCGCTGGTGCGGGAGTGTCTCGCCCCCGAGCCCGCAGCCCGACCGGAGACCGCGGCGGTGCTCGCCTCGCTACGGGCGATGGCCGCCCCCCAGGGGCGTGCGAGCCATGGGGAGCAGCCGCCGACCATGCCGTTCGCGCTGGCCGTGCCGCCACCGGTCGACGACGACCCCACCGCCGTGGTGGACGCGCCGGCTCTCCCGACGCCGACCTCGGCGGTGCCGCCCCCGCGCACCGTCCGGCCGCGGCCGGCGGTGCAGCCGGCCCCGCTCGAGCCGGTGCCACCGGCGCAGCAACGGCGCGGCGTGCTCACGGGCGCGTTGGCCGTGCTCGTGGCCTGCGGGTTCGCCGTCGCGCCGTACGTCACCGTGGTGCTCGCCGGCCTGCTGGCGCTGCTGGCCCGCACGGCGTCGTGGACGGGGGAGTCCGTGGAGCGCCGCCGTCGCTGGCGCGGCCCGCGGTGGTACGACGGACCGGTGACGGTGCTCAGCGTCCCGTGGTACCTCCTCGTCGCGACGGCGGGCACCCTGCTGCTCGTCGGCACTGCCGCGGCGCTGACCGCACTGACCGGGCTGGCCTACCTGCTGTTCGCGGCGCCGGTCGCACCGGGGATGCTGCTCATGGGCGCGGTCCTGGGCCAGTCCCTGTGGTGGGGGCCGGGGTCGACGCGCCTGCGGCACCCGGTCCGCCGGCTCGCGGGGACGCTGGCGCTGCGGCCGCGCACCCGGTGGGCGGCGCTCGGGGTGTTGGCCGCCGGTGTCCTGGTGTGCGGCTACCTGGCGTCGACGGCCGGGGTCACGTGGTCGCCGATGGCCGGAGCGCCGTGGCGTGCGGGCACGCTGCTGGGCGGGCTGGTGCACGGGCTGTGACCGCGATGCGAGATCCGTTTCCGCGACCCGGACGCGAGTGGCACACTCGAGGTGTGCAGCGCAGCCGGCTCATTATCAGCTAGCGCATCCGGACCCCGGATGCGCTGACCTCTCGTTCCCACGGGAGGTCTTTTTGTTGCCCCAGCCGAACAGCCCACCCCCGACCACGAGGTAGACCAGTGACCGACGCTTTCCACGTCTACGACACCACCCTGCGCGACGGCGCGCAGCAGGAGGGGCTGAACCTCTCCGTGACCGACAAGCTGACGATCGCGCGCCAGCTCGACGGCCTCGGGGTCGGGTTCATCGAGGGCGGCTGGCCGGGCGCGAACCCCAAGGACACCGAGTTCTTCCGACGCGCCCGTGACGAGCTCGACCTGCGCCACGCCCGGCTCACCGCGTTCGGTGCCACCCGCCGGGCCGGGGTGAAGGCGGCCGACGACCCGCTGGTGGCCGCCCTGCGCGACAGCGGCGCCTCCGTCGTCACGCTGGTGGCCAAGTCGCACGACCGGCACGTCGAGCTGGCGCTGCGCACCACGCTGGAGGAGAACCTCGCGATGGTGCGCGACACGGTGGCCCACCTGCGCGCCGAAGGGCAGCGGGTGTTCCTCGACGCGGAGCACTTCTTCGACGGTTACCGCGCCAACCGCGACTACGCCCTGGAGGTGCTGCGCACCGCCGCCGAGGCGGGGGCCGACGTGGTCGCGCTGTGCGACACCAACGGCGGGATGCTGCCGTCCTGGGTCGCCGAGGTGGTCGACGACGTGGTGACCGGCACCGGAGCCCGGGTCGGCATCCACTGCCACAACGACACCGGCTGTGCGGTCGCGAACACCCTGGCGGCGGTGGACGCCGGCGCCACGCACGTGCAGGGCACGCTCAACGGCTACGGCGAGCGCACCGGCAACGCCGACCTGGTTTCGGTGGTGGCCAACCTCGAGCTCAAGCTGGAGCGACAGGTCCTCCCTCCGGAGCTGCTGCGGGAGGCCACCCGGATCGCCCACGCGGTCGCCGAGGTCACCAACGTGCCGCCGTCCTCGCGGCAGCCGTACGTCGGGGTGTCGGCGTTCGCGCACAAGGCGGGCCTGCACGCCTCGGCGATCAAGGTGGACCCCGACCTCTACCAGCACATGGACCCGGCCCTGGTGGGCAACGACATGCGCCTGCTGGTCTCCGACATGGCCGGACGGGCGAGCATCGAGCTCAAGGGTGCCGAGCTCGGCTTCGACCTCAGCGGCGACAAGGACCTGGTCACGCGGATCACGCAGCGGGTCAAGGAGCTGGAGTCGCGGGGGTACACCTTCGAGGCTGCCGACGCGTCGTTCGAGCTGCTCCTGGTCGAGGAGGTCGAGGGGGTGCGCCCGTCGTACTTCGAGGTGGAGTCGTGGCGGGTGATCACCGACTCCAAGCCCGGCGACGAGGCGGTCTCGGAGGCCACGGTGAAGCTGCGGGCCGGGGGCGCCCGGATCGTCACGGTCGGTGAGGGCAACGGACCGGTGAACGCGCTCGACCACGCGCTGCGCGACGCGATCGGTCAGGCCTACCCGGAGGTGGCCAAGTTCGAGCTGATCGACTACAAGGTGCGCATCCTCGACCAGGGACACGGCACCGACGCCATCACGCGGGTGCTCATCGAGACCTCGGACGGCGCGGGCTCCTGGGTCACGGTCGGGGTCGGCGCCAACGTCATCGAGGCCTCCTGGGGCGCGTTGCTCGACGGCGTCACCTTCGGCCTGCGGCGACACGGCGAGAACCCGCAGCCGCGGGGCTGAGCGCCACCGCCACGGCGATCGCGGCCGCCGCGAGCGCGCACAGGGAGACACCGACCGGCAGGCCGGCGGCGTCGGAGACCGCGCCGACCACCGCGGGGGAGGCGAGGAAGCCGGCGCGGGTCGCCCACGACACCAGGGCGATGCCGTCGGAGGGGCGCCCGGCCCGGCGACCGGCGAGCACGAACAGCGACGGGATCGTGGAGCAGGCGCCGAGGCCGACCAGCGTGAAGCCCACGATGGCGATGACCGGGTTGCCCACGGAGAGCGCGATGCCGAGCGCGACGGCGGCCAGCGCGTTGCCGGCCTGCATCACCCGGCGCGCACCGTACCCGTCCACCGCCCGGTCGGCCAGCAGCCGGCCCGTGGTGAGCCCGGCCATGAACCCGACGTAGGCCAGCCCCGCGACACCGGCGGTCGTGCCGAGGCCGTCGCGCAGGTACACCGCCCCGAACGAGCCGGGCACGTCCTCCACCACCGCGGCCGCGACCCCCAGCGCGGCGAACGGTGCGAGCACCTTGAGGACCGTCGGAACCCGCGTCGGCGCCGGGGCCGCGCCCCTCGCCGCGTTCGGCTCCTCCCGGCCGGGAGGCAGGTGCAGCCACCGGGCCACCAGGAGGGTGGCCGCCGCCAGCACCACGCCGGCCGCGAGCAGGTGCACGGACACCGGGACCGCGAGTGCGGCCGCCAACGCGCCGAGCGCCCCACCCACCGTGGCGCCGATGCTCCACCACGCGTGGAAGACGTTGAAGATCGAGCGGCCGTACCGGTCCTGCACGTGCAGGCCGTGCGCGTTCATCGCGACGTCCATGAAGATGTCCAGCATCCCCATCAGCAGGAACGCACCCGCCAACGCCGCCCAGCTCCCGGCGAGGCCGAGAAGGGGGAGGGCCAGGGCGGAGACCACGCCGGTGGCCACGCCGACGCGGCCGCTGCCCAGGCGGGCGCTCGCGGCCGAGGCCAGCGGGCCGGCCAGCAGCGCGCCGAGCGCCCCGGCCCCCACCGCCACGCCCAGCTGTGCGTTGGACAGCTGCAGGTCGGCCTTGATCGACGGCAGCCGCGGTAGCACGTTCGAGATCAGGGCGCCGTTGACGACGAAGAGCACGGTGACGCCGAGGCGGACACGCCGAAGCTCGCTCTCCCCGACGTCAGCCATGGACAGGAGCCTAGTCTGCACAGGCCACTGGGCGCCGGGCCGCGCGGCGGCTACTCTGCCGCCACGGGGCTCTCACCACACCGGAGGTCGGTCATGGCAACGGTCAGCCAGCACAAGGTCCTGCTCGACGAGGAGGAGATGCCCACCCGCTGGTACAACGTCCTCCACGACCTGCCCACGCCGCCTCCACCCGTGCTGCACCCGGGCACGGGGCAGCCGGTCGGCCCCGAGGACCTCGCGCCGCTGTTCCCGATGGACCTGATCCTGCAGGAGGTCTCCACCGAGCAGTACGTCGACATCCCGCCGGAGGTGCTCGACGTCTACCGGTTGTGGCGGCCCAGCCCGCTGTTCCGGGCGCACCGGCTGGAGAAGGCGCTGGGCACGCCGGCGCGGATCTACTACAAGTACGAAGGCGTCTCGCCGGCCGGCTCGCACAAGCCGAACACCGCCGTACCGCAGGCGTTCTACAACGCGAAGGCCGGGATCAAGAAGCTCACCACCGAGACCGGCGCGGGGCAGTGGGGCACCGCGCTCGCGTTCGCCTGCTCGCAGTTCGACCTCGAGTGCGAGGTGTGGCAGGTGCGCGCGTCCTACGACCAGAAGCCGTACCGGCGGATGATGATCGAGACCTTCGGCGGGACCGTCCACCCGAGCCCCTCGGAGCTGACCGAGGCGGGACGCGCGATCCTCGCCGAGCACCCGGACTCGACGGGGTCGCTGGGCATCGCGATCAGCGAGGCGGTGGAGGTCGCCGCGCAGGATCCCGCGGTCAACTACGCGCTGGGCAGCGTGCTCAACCACGTGCTGCTGCACCAGACGGTGATCGGCGAGGAGGCGCTGCTGCAGCTGGCCAAGATCGGGGAGACCGCCGACGTGCTCGTCGGCTGCACCGGCGGCGGCTCGAACTTCGGGGACTGATGTTCCCGTTCCTGCGGGAGAAGTGGGCGGGCCGGATGGACCCGGTGGTGCGGGCGGTCGAGCCCGCCGCCTGCCCGTCGCTGACGCAGGGCACCTACGCCTACGACTTCGGCGACACGGCGGGCATGACGCCGCTGATGAAGATGCACACGCTCGGCCACGACTTCGTGCCGGACCCGATCCACGCCGGCGGGCTGCGCTACCACGGCATGAGCCCGCTGATCAGCCATCTCTACGAGGAGCGGGAGATCGAGGCGGTCGCCAAGCCGCAGACCGAGTGCTTCTCGGCCGGGGTGCTCTTCGCGCGCACCGAGGGCATCGTGCCGGCGCCGGAGCCGACGCACGCGCTGGCCGCCGCGGTCGAGGAGGCCCTGCGGTGCAAGGATTCCGGCGAGGAGAAGGTCATCCTGACGGCACTGTGCGGACACGGTCACCTCGACCTGCCGGCCTACGACGCCTACCTCTCCGGTCGGATCACCGACCACGCCTGGGAGGACGCCGACATCCAGGAGGCGGTCAGCGAGGCGCTGGCGAAGCTCCCGGCGGTTCCCTGACAGATCGGACGACGTTCACTTCCCGTTCGACCGGGGCACCCAACGAGTTGACCGAGTCTCCCTAGCGTGCTCGACGCCGCCGATCGTCGGCGGGCACGCTCCCAGAAGGAGACTCGGGTGGACCTGTCCAAGAGAAGACGTGTGACCCTCGTCGCCGCAGTCGCGGCGTTCGCCGCGGCGTGCGGCACCGCGACGGCTGCGACCCTGGCCACGCAGGCCGGTCCGTCGGGTGACGGCACCGCGGTGACGCCGGTCGGGTTCAAGGTCACGCCGGCCGGGCGGCAGACCCCGCTCGGCGACCTCCCGCTGAGCACGGCGCTGTCCCCGGACGGACGCACGTTGCTGGTGAGCAACGACGGCCAGGGGATGCAGTCGCTCCAGGTCGTCGACACCGCCACGTCCAGGGTCGTGCAGAGCCTCGACTACCGGTCGCCGCAGTCGCTGTTCGTCGGCCTCGCGTTCAGCCCCGACGGCACCAAGGCGTACGCCTCGGGCGGCGGCCAGCAGGTCGTCCACGTGTACGACGTGCACGACGGCCGGTTGAGCGAGACCACCCCGCTGAGCCTGCCGGCGGCGAACCCGAAGGGTGCGACGGTCAACATGTTCCCCGCGGGGCTGTCGACCACCCCCGACGGCTCGCGGCTGGTGGTGGCCGACCACCTCGCCGACGCGGCCAGCGTCGTGGACACCGCCGGGGGCACGGTGCACACCGTGGCGGTGGGGCACGCACCCTACGCGGTCGTGGTGAGCAAGGACGGGACCAAGGCCTACGTCACCGACCAGGGCGCGGACACGGTCTCGGTGCTCGACCTTGCGGCGGCGACGCCGACGGTGACCGGGACGATCCGGGTGGGGACGCACCCGAACACCGCGGTGCTGTCCGCGGACGGGAGCCGGCTGTTCGTCGCGAACGGCGACAGCGACGACCTGAGCGTCATCGACACCTCGACCGACGCGGTGCTGCGGACCATCAGCCTCGCGCCGTACGACCACGCCAAGGTGGGCAGCAACCCGCTCGGCCTCGCGCTGTCCCCGGACGGGTCCCGCCTGTTCGTCGCGAACGCCGGCAACAACGACGTGGTGGTACTCGACGCCGGCAGCGGTGAGGTCCAGGGCCTGGTGCCCACGGCGTGGTACCCGACCGGCGTGGTGGCCACGAAGGACGCCCTGTTCGTCGCCAACGCGAAGGGTCTCGGCGCGGGCCAGAACGACGGCCCCGGTTACCCGGACCCGACGTCGACCGGCTCGACGAGCGCCGACGAGTACGCCGGGTCCATGATCAAGGGCACCCTGTCCACGGTCCCGCTGCCGCTCGACGGCACCGCGCTCGCGTCGTACACCGCCGCGGTCCGGAACAACGACGGTTTCGACCGGCCGGGGACCGGAGGTGGCGACGTGCCGGCGATCAAGCACGTGATCTACGTGGTGCAGGAGAACCGGACGTTCGACCAGGTCTTCGGGTCGCTCGGCAAGGGCAACGGCGACCGTTCGCTGAACCTGTTCGGCCACGAGTCGGCGCCCAACCAGCGCGCGCTGGAGCGGCGCTTCGTCACCCTGGACAACTTCTACGCCGATGCGGAGGTCAGCGCACAGGGGTGGAACTGGACGGTCGCGGCGAACTCGAACCCGTACAGCGAGGCGATGTGGCCGGCCAACTACTCCGGTCGGCACGGCACCTACCCGTCGGAGTCGGGTGACCCCGCCATCGTGCCGAACCGGAACGGCCAGGCCGCCTACATCTGGCAGCGCCTGCAGCAGCAGGGAGTCTCGTACCGCAACTACGGCTTCTACGTCACCGGCGACAACGCCGCCTACGACCCGGTCCTGGACCAGCACACCGACCACGCCTACCACGGCTTCGACCTGAACTGCCCGGACAACCCCGACACGTTCACGCCGCGCTCGTCGGGCTGCGGGACCCCGCGGATCACCGAGTGGAAGCGCGAGTTCGACTCCTACGTCGCCCACGACGACCTTCCCGACGTGGAGTTCGTCCGGCTTCCCAACGACCACACCGCGGGCACCAAGCCGGGCATGCCGACCCCGCGCGCCTACGTCGCCGACAACGACCTCGCGCTGGGACGGCTGGTCGACGCGGTGTCGCACTCGAAGTACTGGAAGGACACCGCGATCTTCGTGACCGAGGACGATGCGCAGAACGGTCCGGACCACGTCGACGCGCACCGGACCATCTCGCAGGTGATCAGCCCGTACACCCAGCACGGGAAGGTCGACTCGACGTTCTACTCCACGGCCTCGATGCTGCGGACGATCGAGAACCTCGTGGGGGTCGCGCCGTTGACCCAGTTCGACACCTTCGCAACCCCGATGCTGGCGTCCTTCGGGGACCAGCCGAACCTCGACAGCTACCACGCCGTGGTGCCACGCGACGCCACCGACCTCGCCAACGGCGTGCACGCCCCGATGGCGTCGGTGTCCGCGGCGCAGAAGCTCAACCGGGAGGACGCCATCAACGAGCGTGCCTTCAACGAGGCGATCTGGCAGAGCGTCCACGGCGCCGGGTCACGCATGCCCGCCCCGCGGCACACGCTGTGGGGCGCCGTGCCCAACCAGGAGGACTGACCCCGCCGCTCTCACCTCCGCGGACGTCATGCGCTCCGGCCGCTCGGGCGACCGGAGCGGATGACGTCCTGGCGATATCGTCGCTCCATGGCCGAACTGCACGAGCTGACCGCCCTCGAGCAGGGCGCCGCGGTCCGCGCTCGGGAGGTGTCGCCGGTCGAGCTGGTCGAGCACTACGTGGCACGGGCCTCACAGCTGTCGCAGCGGGTGGGCGCCTTCGTGACGCTGACCGGCGACCTCGCCCTCGAACGTGCACGGGCACTCGAGCCGCGTGCCGGCGAGGTGGGGACGTCTCCGCTGTACGGCGTGCCCACGGCGGTGAAGGACCTGAACCTGACCGCCGGTGTGCGCACGACCTTCGGGTCGGCGGCGTACGACGACTACGTGCCCGAGGTGTCCGACGAGCTGGTGCTACGACTCGAGGGCGCCGGCATGGTCAGCATCGGCAAGACGAACACACCGGAGTTCGGGTCTCCGTGCTACACCGAACCGGACGTGGCGCCGCCGGCGCGGACGCCGTACGACCTGCAGCGGATGGCCGGCGGGTCCAGCGGCGGCGCCGGCGCTGCGGTGGCCGCGGGGCTGGTCCCCGTGGCGCAGGGTTCGGACGGCGGTGGCTCGATCCGGATCCCGGCCAGCTGCTGCGGGCTGGTCGGGATCAAGCCGAGCCGGGGCCGGATCAGTCCGGCGCCGACGTACGGCGACCCGGTCGGCCTGTCCACCGCAGGCACGCTCGCGCGGACGGTCCGCGACGCTGCGGCGCTGCTGGACGTGATGGCCGGCCCCGCGGTGGGGGACGCGTACTGGGCCACCCCGCTGGCCGCCGGGCAGAGCTACCTCGCGTGGTGCGACCACCAACCGGGGCGGTTGCGGGTCGGGCGGTTCAGCACGCCGATGGTCATGGATGTCCCCGTTCACGCTGAGTGCCTGACCGCCTATGAGCACGCCTCGGCCCTGCTGGAGCGGCTCGGCCACGACGTCGAGGACGTCCCGGTCCCGTTGGCCCCCGAGGCCGTCCCCACGTTCGAGACCTGCTGGTCGGTGCTGACCGCGCTGTCCCTCGCTCCACCCGGCCGGGAGGAAGCGCTCCGGCCGTTGACGCGATGGCTCCAACGGCGCGGCCGCGCGGTGAGTGGGCCGGAGTTCGGCCTGGCGATCGGACGGTTGCGGCGGTTCGCCGCGCAGACGCTCGCGCGTCTCGCGCCGTACGACGTGGTGCTCACCCCTACGCTTGCCCAGCCGCCGCTGCGCGTGGGGGAGATCCGTGACGACGACGACCCGGCCCGCGACTTCGAGAACCAGAAGGCCTTCACGCCCTACACCTCGGCGTGGAACGTCACCGGCATGCCGGCCGTCTCGCTGCCGCTGCACGAGACGCCGGAGGGGCTGCCGGTGGGCGTGATGCTGGCCGGCCGGCCGGGGGAGGAGCACAGGTTGCTGGCCCTCGCGACGCAGGTCGAGGCCGCAGCGCCTTGGGCGGACCGGCGCCCGCCGTGCTGGTGAGCCCGCCGGCGCCTGATCGTGTCGGCGCGCCGGTACCAGCGCGGCCAGGACGATGCGGCACGCACGGCCAGCAGTGGCCCCCAGCACGGTCATGGTGGCGCGTGTAGGTCGAGCTCACCCACGAGCGGTCATCAGGGCGGTGAAGTGACGTTCCAGGGCGCTGTCGACGTCCGCGCCGGAGTCAGACCCCGGCTCGAGCCGAGCGCCGGCGGTTCCCGCCCGCCACCACCCGACAGGGGACGACCGGGGGGACACCCCCACGACGACTTTGCCCTGCCGGCAAAGGCAAGAGCCCCATCGAGCCGCGCCGCGGGAACACCCGGACCGGGCCCCGCCTCCTCACCCGGCCGCCCGCGGCAACACCCGCGCCTCGACGCTGCAACACGCGCGCCTCGACGGGCCAAGAGGCGCGCCTCAACCGGGGATGAGCCGAGGGATCAGCGGCTACCGCGTCGCGCACCACCGTCGACGTGAGCGCGCCGTCCTGGCATCGTCGGTGCATGACTCTGCGAAGCACGACGACGTGGTGGGGCACCGTGCTGGACGCACCGGACCCGGGGGCGCTGGCCCAGTTCTACTCCCGGCTGCTCGGCTGGCCGGTCTTCAAGTCGGACGAGTCCTGGGTCGCGGTCGCGCCGTCGAAGAACACCGGCTACTACCTCGGCTTCCAGCTCGAGCCGCACTACGTGAGGCCGGTCTGGCCGGCCGAGCCGGGCCAGCCACAGATGTCGATGCATCTCGACATCGCGGTCGATGACCTCGGAGAGGCAGTCGCCCACGCGACGCAGGTCGGAGCCGAGCTCGCGTCGTACCAGCCGCAGGACGACGTCCGGGTGTTGCTGGACCCGGCCGGTCACCCGTTCTGCCTGTACCTCGACGTGGAGGACTGACGTGCCGGCATCGTGGCCCGGCCCTCACACGGCCAGCAGCCGCTCGCACTCCTCGACAGCCGCGCGCGCAGCGGCGCGCCGCGCTCGGCGAAGGCGCGCTGCGCCGCGACGTACTCCTGCTTGCCGGCCGCCGTCTCGACACGCACGGGCGAGTAGCCGAGGTCGGAGAGGTCGTACGGCGAGGCGCGCATGTCCAGCACCCGGATGTCGCGGGCGAGCTCGAAGCAGTCCGCAACCAGGTCCGAGGGCACCATCGGCCTGAGCCGGAAGGCGTGCTTGTAGAGGTCCATCCCCGCGTGCAGGCAGCCGGGCTGCTCGAACGCCGCCCGGTCGTCGCGGCCGGGCTGGAGCGTGTTCAGCGGCCGCGCCTCGTCGGTGAAGAAGCGGAACGCGTCGAAGTGCGAGCAGGCGATCCGGTGCGACTCCACCACCTCGTCGGTGCCGTCGCTGCCCAGCCGCAGCGGCCACGCCGCATGGCGCACGTCGTCCTGGCGCAGCCTGTAGACCATCGCCCACTCGTGCATGCCGAAGCAGCCGAGCTGGGCCGGTCGCGCAGCCGTCGCGGTCAGCAGCGCGCGCAGACCCGCGCAGGAGCTGCCGCTGCGCGAGCACGTGGTCTCGGGTGACCGCCACGACGCAGCGCCGACCTCGCCATACCCCTTGAGGCCGGCGTACTCCTCCGCCGCGCGCAGGCCCACCCCGTAGCCGGGGTGCCAGCGCCGAAGCCGCGCCGGCCGCTGGGCGTAGTAGGTGAACAGGAAGTCCTCGACCGGGTGCGCCATGCGCTCGCGCCGACGCGCCAGGTGCGGGTGCACCCACGGGTCGACGCGAGCCTCGTGCGCGGCACGACGCTCGTGCCACTGCTCCTCCCCGAGGACCACCGACACCTTCTCCACAGCGACGAGGGTAGTTCCCGGGGTCCGAGTGCTCCGCCGGTAGGCTCGGCGCGTGCGTATCGCGAGATTCACCACCGGTGAGGACCCCCAGTACGGCGTCGTGCAGGGGGACGTCGACGAGCTCGGCATCCCGTCCGACGACTCGGTGATCGTGGCGTTGGCCGGCGACCCGCTGTACGTCGGGATCAACCTGACCGACAAGGAGATCCCGCTGTCTGCCGCGCGCCTCCTCGCGCCTGTCATCCCGCGCAGCAAGGTCGTCGGCATCGGCAAGAACTACGCCGCACACGCCGCGGAGATGGACAGTGAGGTCCCCGCGGAGCCCCTGATGTTCCTCAAGCCGAACACGTCGGTCATCGGCCCGGGTGACCCGGTCTTCTACCCCCGGCAGTCGCAGAACGTGCACTACGAGGGTGAGCTGGCCGTCGTCATCGGCCGCATCTGCCGCGACGTGGCCCCGGACCGCGTCGGCGACGTGATCTACGGCTACACCGTCGGCAACGACGTGACCGCGCGCGACCTGCAGCGCAGCGACGTGCAGTTCACCCGGGCGAAGGGCTTCGACTCCTTCTGCCCCCTCGGCCCGTGGATCGAGACCGAGCTCGACACCAGCGACCTGCGGGTGAGCACGCACCTCAACGGAGACCTCGTGCAGGACGGCACCACGAAGGACATGATCTTCGACGTGCCGGCTCTGGTCTCCTACGTCTCCTCGGTGATGACGCTGCTGCCCGGCGACGTCATCCTCACCGGCACCCCCGAGGGTGTCGGACCCATGAACGTCGGCGACGAGGTCGAGGTGACCGTCGCCGGCATCGGATCCCTGACCAACAAGGTGGTTGCTCGTGACTAGCCAGGACAGCGTGGGCGCGTCCTCAGACCTTCGTGTTCGCTTCTGCCCGTCCCCGACCGGGAGCCCGCACGTCGGTCTCGCGCGCACGGCGCTGTTCAACTGGGCGTTCGCGCGTCACCACGGCGGCACGTTCGTGTTCCGCATCGAGGACACCGACCCCTCGCGGGACACGGAGGAGTCCTACGAGACCCTGCTGGAAGTGATGCGCTGGCTGGGGCTCGACTGGGACGAGGGTCCCGAAGTGGGCGGCGACTACGGCCCCTACCGGCAGTCCGAGCGCTACGACATCTACCGCGACGTCACGGCGAAGCTGCTCGAGGCCGGCCGCGCCTACCACTGTTACTGCACGACCGAGGAGCTCGACGAGCGCAACGAGAAGGCGCGCGCCGAGGGCCGCGCCCCCGGGTACGACGGGCACTGCCGGGTCCTCACCGGGGAGCAGGTGGCGGCCTACGAGGCCGAGGGGCGCAAGCCCGTCGTGCGTTTCCGGATGCCCGACCACCCGATCACCTTCGACGACCTGGTCCGCGGGGAGATCACCTTCCAGCCCGAGAACGTCCCCGACTTCGTGCTGGTCCGCGGCAACGGGCACCCGCTCTACACGCTGGTGAACCCGGTCGACGACGCGCTGATGCGGATCACCCACGTGCTGCGCGGTGAGGACCTGCTGTCCTCCACGCCGCGGCAGATCGCGTTCTACGACGCGCTCGCGGAGATCGGCGTCAGCGACGGCACGGTGCCGAGGTTCGGCCACCTGCCCTACGTGATGGGACAGGGCAACAAGAAGCTGTCCAAGCGCGACCCCGAGTCGAACCTGCTCGCCTACCGCGACCGCGGCTTCCTGCCCGAGGGCCTGCTCAACTACCTGGCGCTGCTGGGCTGGGCGATCGCCGAGGACCGCGACATCTTCTCGAGGCAGGAGATGGTCGAGGCGTTCACGATCGAGCGGGTGAACCCGAACCCCGCCCGCTTCGACCTCAAGAAGTGCGAGGCGATCAACGCCACCCACCTGCGCGAGCTGAGCACCGAGGAGCTGGCGGAGCGGATGCTGCCGTTCCTGCAGGGCGTCGGCCTGGTCGGGGAGACGCCGACCGAGGACGACCGGCGGCTGCTGGGCGAGGCGGCCCCGCTGGTGCAGGAGCGCATGGTGACCCTCGACGAGTCGGTGGACATGCTCGGCTTCCTGTTCGTCGACGAGGACGGGTTCCGACGCGACCCTGCGGACGCGGCCAAGCTCCTTGCCGACGACGGCCGCGAGGTCGTGAAGGCCGCGCACGAGGCGCTGGCCGCGCTGGCGGACTGGACCACGCCGGCCATCGAGGACGCCCTGCGCTCCGCGCTCGTGGACGGCCTCGGACTCAAGCCACGCAACGCGTTCGGGCCGGTGCGGGTCGCGGTCACCGGGCGACGAGTCTCGCCACCGCTGTTCGAGTCTCTCGAGCTGCTCGGGCGGGACCGGTCCCTCGGCCGGCTGGCGAGCGCGCAGCAGGCCTGACTCGCGGCGCAGGAGAGAAGAGGTGGTGGGGGCATGACCGAGCCGTATCCGCAGCAGTGGCCTCCGCCACCCCAGCCAGGGCAGCCCTGGGCCTACCCAGCCGCGGAACCTCCGCCGCTGCCGGACTTCCCGCACCCGGAGCCGCGGCCGTACCACCTCATGCTGCGCACCTGGAACTACGCCACGTGGCGGCCGATCGTCGGCATCATCGTGGTCTTCGTCACCCTCTTCCTCGTCGCGCCGCTGGTGCTGCTGCCGGTGCTGGCGATCGGCGTGGCGGTCGAGGGCGGGCCGTTCTGGGAGAAGTTCCAGAGCGCCGCAACGATGCAGACCGTGGACCCCGCGGCCCTGCTCTACCTCAACCTCGTGCTCGGCTCGATGGTGTTCGTCACGTGGTTCGTGATCCGGGTGTTCCATCGGATGCGGCCGCGATGGCTGATGTCGGTCAAGCCCGGGATCCGCTGGAAGTTCTTCTTCGCCTGTCTCGGCATCGCGGTCGTGGCGCTGCTCGCGCAGGTGCTCGTCGGACAGCTCCTGCCCAGCGGCGTGCAGTCCGACATGGGCGGGAAGCTCAACCACTTCACCGCCTCGTCGGTCGCAATCGGGCTCATCGTGCTGTTCACCACACCGTTGCAGGCGGCGGGGGAGGAGTACGTCTTCCGCGGCTACCTCATGCAGGCCTTCGGCGCGCTGTTGCGGTTCAAGTGGGTGGCCGTCCTGCTCACCGCGACGATCTTCGCGCTCATGCACGGGGTGCAGAACTTCCCGCTCTTCTTCGACCGGTTCATGTTCGGCCTGATCGCCGGCTGGGCCGTGATACTGACCGGCGGCCTCGAGGCGGGGATCGCGCTGCACATCCTCAACAACTTCCTGGCCTTCGGCTTCGCGGTCGCGTTCGGCGACCTCACGCAGACGCTGAAGGTGTCGGAGGTGAGCTGGTGGAACATGGTGCTCACGCTCACCCAGTCCGGGGTCTACCTCGTGCTGGTGGTGCTGGTGGCGCGGCGGATGGGGCTCCAGACGAGGACCAGCCCGCCGGAGCGCTGAGGCGTTTTGGAGACCGGCGCAGGGGCCGTGTATTGTCGTCCCGGCTTCGCAAGAAGTCGCGATCCCATGGGGTATGGGGTAATTGGCAGCCCGACTGGTTCTGGTCCAGTTAGTCTAGGTTCGAGTCCTAGTACCCCAGCGATTTGGTCGAATCCCTAGCACCGGCTAGAGTTTCGTCCGCTTCCCGCCCCCGTTGTGTAGTGGCCTAGCACGCCGCCCTCTCAAGGCGGTAGCGCCGGTTCGAATCCGGTCGGGGGTACCACGCAGATCGATCGAAGGCCGGCCGCGCACGCGACCGGTCTTCGTCGTTCCACGGACGTACGACGGCCCGTGGCGATGTCCGAAACCCGCGAGAAACCGTCCGTCGGGGCGGGCAGGATGGGTGCCATGGACATCGAGGACACCGAGGCCTGCTACCGGGCGGTGAAGAGCCGTGACCGGCGCTTCGACGGCGTGTTCTACACCGGTGTCACCTCGACCGGCATCTACTGCCGCCCCTCGTGCCCGGCGCTCACGCCCCGGCGCGGCAACGTCACGTTCCACCGCACCGCCGCGGCCGCGCAGGCAGCCGGGTTCCGCGCGTGCAAGCGCTGCCTGCCCGACGCGACGCCGGGGTCGCCGGACTGGGATGCCGCCGCCGATGCAGCGGGCCGTGCGATGCGCCTCATCGGGGACGGGGTCGTGGATCGGGAGGGCGTGCCCGGCCTGGCGCGCCGGCTCGGCTACACCGAGCGGCACCTGCACCGCCTGCTCACCACGCAGCTGGGCGCCGGACCGCTGGCGCTGGCCCGCGCCCGGCGGGCACAGAACGCGCGGACGCTCATCGAGAGCACCTCGCTGTCGTTCGCCGACATCGCGTTCGCGGCGGGATTCGCCAGCGTCCGCCAGTTCAACGACACGGTGCGCGCCGTCTACGCGGCCACCCCGACGCAGCTGCGCGGGGGGCGAGGAGACGGCTCGAGCGGCACCCTCGACCTGCGGGTGGCCGTGCGCACGCCGTTCGCGGCCGGCCCGCTGCTGGACTTCCTCGCGGCCCGTGCGGTGCCCGGCGTCGAGGCGGCGGGGGACCGGTGGTACGCACGGACCCTCACGCTGCCGCACGGCCACGGCCACGTGCACCTCACCTTCGGTGCGGCCACGGAGCCGTTCGTGCGCTGCCGGCTCCAGGTGAGCGACCTGCGTGACGTCGGTGCGGCCGTGGAGCGGTGTCGTCGCCTGGTCGACGCGGACTGCGACCCTCTGGCGGTCGAGGACGCGCTCTCGGCGGACCCGTCGCTGCGACGGCTGCTGCGGGCCCGTCCCGGCCTGCGAGTGCCGGGCCACGTCGAAGGGGCGGAGCTCGCGGTGCGCGCAGTCGTCGGCCAGCAGGTGTCGGTGGCCGGCGCCACGTCGCTGCTGCGCCGGCTGGTGGAGCGGTACGGCGAGGTGCGGCCCACGGCCCAGGACGGCCTGGACCGGCTGTTCCCGCGACCGGAGGTCCTGGCCGAGGTGGATCCCGCCGACCTGCCGATGCCACGCGCGCGGGGCCGGGCGCTGACCGCGTTGTGCGCCGCGCTGGCGAGCGGGGAGATCGCCCTGGACCGGAGCGCCGATCGCGACGCCGTACGCCACAAGCTGGTGACGCTGCCCGGGATCGGCCCGTGGACGGCCGACTACATCGCGCTGCGGGCGCTGGGGCACCCCGACGTGTTCCTGCCGACGGACCTGGGGGTGCGGCGCGCCGTCGCACGGCTGGGCCTGGAACCGGCGGAGGAGACCTGGCGCCCGTGGCGTTCCTACGCCCTCCTGCACCTGTGGACCACACTCACGGAAGCGAGCTGAACCATGTGGACCTCGATCGACTCACCGCTCGGCCCTCTCCTGCTGGTCTCGGACGGCGACGCGCTGACCGCCGTCGAGTACAGCGGGCACCAGGTGCCTAGCCCCTCCCCGCGCTCGTCGGCCTCCGTGGCCGCGGCGCGCGCGCGAGACCGGGCGCCGGGGGAGCGGCGCGACGACGACCCGTTGCTGCGTGAGGTGGCCCGGCAGCTGCGCGCCTACTTCGCACGGGAGCTGAAGGAGTTCGACCTGCCGTTGCGGCCGGCGGGCACGCCCTTCCAGCTGCGGGTCTGGGAGCAGCTGCGTGGTATCGGCTACGGCGAGACGGTCAGCTACGGCGAGATCGCGCGCCGGCTCCGGATGACCGCCGCGGCCTCGCGCGCGGTGGGCCTGGCGAACGGGCGCAACCCGATCCCGATCGTGGTGCCGTGCCACCGGGTGGTGGGTGCCAACGGGACCCTGACCGGCTACGCCGGTGGCATCGACCGCAAGCAGACCCTCCTCGCGCTCGAGCAGGAGGCGCTGTTCTGAGCCGTCGGGCTACTCGGCGGCGCGGCGCAGCGACTCCGAGAGCCGCTCCGCGGCGGCGAGGACGGCGGGGGCGTGCATGCGGCCGGGCTGTCGGGAGAGTCGCTCCAGCGGGCCGGAGACCGACACGGCGGCGATGATCTTGCTCGACGGGGAGCGCACCGGCGCGGACACCGAGGCGACGCCCTGCTCGCGCTCGCCGACCGACTGCGCCCAGCCGCGGCGGCGGATTCCGGACAGCGCGGTGGCCGAGAACGCGGCGTTCTGCAGCCCACGGTGCATGCGCTCGGGGTCCTCCCAGGCAAGCAGCACCTGGGCTGCGGAGCCGGCCCGCATGGTCAGCTGCGAGCCCACCGGGATCGTGTCCCGCAGGCCGGAGGGCCGCTCGGCCGCCGCCACGCAGACGCGGTAGTCGCCCTGTCGCCGCCACAGCTGGGCGGACTCCCCGGTGATGTCGCGAAGCCGGGCGAGCACGGGTCCCGCTGCGGCCAGCAGCCGGTCCTCGCCGGCGGCCGCCGAGAGCTCGGCGAGGCGGGGGCCGAGCATGAAGCGGCCCTGCATGTCCCGCGCGACGAGGCGGTGGTGCTCGAGCGCGACCGCGAGCCGGTGCGCGGTCGGCCGCGCCAGGCCCGTGCCGGCGACCAACCCGGCCAGCGTGGCGGGCCCGGCCTCGAGTGCCGAGAGCACCAGGGCGGCTTTGTCGAGAACGCCGACTCCGCTAGAGTTGTCCATACTCTGATAATGCCGTCTCGAATGCTGGTATGCAAGACGGGCTCCGGCGCAGACTGGACAGGGAGAGCAGGGCGGCGCTCGGACGCCGGCCCGCCGGTGACCACGACAAGCACAACGAAGGAGAAGCGCTATGGGCAAGACCCTGGCCGAGAAGGTGTGGGACGAGCACGTCGTCCGGACGGCGCCGGGGGAGCCCGACCTCCTCTTCATCGACCTCCATCTCATCCACGAGGTCACCTCCCCGCAGGCGTTCGAGGGCCTGCGCCTCGCCGGTCGCACGGTCCGGCGTCCCGACCTGACCCTGGCGACCGAGGACCACAACGTTCCCACGCTGGACCTCGACAAGCCGATCGCCGACCCGGTCTCGCGCACCCAGGTGGAGACGCTGCGCAAGAACGCCGCCGAGTTCGGCGTGCGGCTGCACCCGCTCGGCGACGTGGAGCAGGGCATCGTGCACGTGGTCGGCCCGCAGCTGGGCCTGACGCAGCCGGGCATGACGATCGTGTGCGGCGACTCCCACACCTCGACGCACGGCGCGTTCGGGGCGCTCGCGTTCGGCATCGGCACCAGCGAGGTCGAGCACGTGCTCGCCACCCAGACCCTGCCGCAGGCCAAGCCGAAGACCATGGCCGTCACCGTCAACGGCTCGCTGCCCGACGGTGTCACCGCCAAGGACCTGGTCCTCACGCTCATCGCCCACACCGGCACCGGAGGCGGCCAGGGCTACATCGTGGAGTACCGCGGCCAGGCCATCGAGGAGCTGTCGATGGAGGCGCGGATGACCATCTGCAACATGTCCATCGAGTGGGGTGCCAAGGCGGGGATGATCGCCCCCGACCAGACCACCTTCGACTACATCCAGGGCCGCCCCGAGGCGCCGAAGGGCGAGCAGTGGGACGCCGCGGTCGCGCACTGGACGACGCTCGTCTCCGACCCGGACGCCACGTTCGACAAGGAGATCGTGCTCGACGCGAGCGACATGACGCCGTTCGTCACCTGGGGCACGAACCCGGGCCAGGGCGTCCCGCTCGGTGCCGTGGTGCCCTCACCGGAGGACTTCACGGACCCGGGCGACAAGGTCGCGGCCGAGAAGGCGTTGGAGTACATGGGCCTCCAGGCCGGCACCCCGATGCGGGAGGTCACGGTCGACACCGTGTTCGTCGGCTCCTGCACCAACGGACGCATCGAGGACCTGCGCGCCGCTGCCGAGGTGATCAAGGGCCGCAAGGTCGCCGACGACACCCGTCTGCTCGTCGTACCGGGCTCCGTGCGGGTGCGCCTGCAGGCCGAGCAGGAGGGCCTCGACGTCATCTTCAAGGAGGCGGGCGCCGAGTGGCGCGGTGCCGGCTGCTCCATGTGTCTGGGCATGAACCCCGACCAGCTGCAGCCGGGGGAACGCAGCGCCTCCACGTCGAACCGCAACTTCGAAGGCAGACAGGGCAAGGGCGGTCGCACGCACCTCGTCTCGCCGCTGGTCGCGGCCGCCACCGCGGTCACCGGCCACCTCGCCTCGCCCGCCGAACTCGCCCCGCTGGCCTGAGCCGCCCGACACCTGAGGACCCACTGACATGGAGAAGTTCACCAGCCACACCGGCACCGCGCTGCCGCTGCGTCGCAGCAACGTCGACACCGACCAGATCATCCCGGCCGTCTACCTCAAGCGCGTCACCCGCACCGGGTTCGAGGACGGGCTCTTCGGCGCCTGGCGCAACGACCCCGACTTCATCCTCAACAAGCCCGAGCGGCAGGGCGTCACGATCCTGGTCGCGGGGCCCGACTTCGGCACCGGTTCCTCCCGTGAGCACGCCGTGTGGGCGCTGATGGACTACGGCTTCAAGGTCGTGCTCTCCAGCCGCTTCGCCGACATCTTCCGCGGCAACGCAGGCAAGGCCGGTCTCGTGGCGGCCCAGGTCGAGCAGGACGTCATCGAGAGGCTGTGGCAGCTCACCGAGGCGGACCCGCGAGCGGAGATCGCCGTCGACCTCGAGGCCCGCGAGGTCCGCGCCGGCGACGTGGTCGCGCCCTTCCAGATCGACGACTACACGCGCTGGCGGCTGCTCGAGGGGCTCGACGACATCGGCATCACGCTCAGCCACGAGGACGAGATCGCCGCGTTCGAGGCGGCCCGGCCGACCTGGAAGCCGGCGACCCTCTGACTAACCCGAAGGCCAGGAATCCCCTTCAAAACAAGGGGATTCCTGGCCTTCGCACCTCCTCGAAGCGGTCCTGGCGCGACCCCGCGAATGCGATTCCGTGGTCGATTTCCGAATACGGAGCACTTGCGGTTTTGCCAAAGAGGCAAGGGAAATCCGCGTGTATTCGTTGTGAGGGGGAGTACTTTTCCCTAGCGTTTCAAGGAGAAGTCGAGCATGGGCTCGACCCTCGAGGTTCACGAAAGGGAAGCCAAGTGAACAAGAGTCAGCTGATCGACACCCTCGCAGCCCGCTTCGACGGCAACCGCAAGGCGGCCTCTCACGCACTCGAGTCGGTGCTCGACACCATCACCCGGGAAGTTGCCAAGGGCGAGAAGGTCGCCATCACCGGCTTCGGTTCCTTCGAGAAGCGCGTGCGCGACGCGCGCTGGGTCCGCAACCCCCGCACCGGCGAGCGGATCAAGGCGAAGAAGACGGCCGTTCCCAAGTTCAACGCGGGCGCCGACCTGAAGGCCGTGGTCTCCGGCGCGAAGAAGCTGCCGAAGCTGACGCTCACCGCAGCGGCGAGCGGCGCCAAGGCGGCCGGTTCGGCGGCGAAGAAGGCGCCGGCGAAGAAGGCCCCCGCCACCAAGGCGCCCGCCACCAAGGCGCCGGCAGCCAAGACCTCGACCTCCAAGGCGGCTGCGAGCAAGTCCCCGGCCACCAAGGCGCCGGCGAAGAAGAGCACGGCCACCAAGAGCACCACGGCCAAGAAGTCGGCGGCTGCCAAGAGCACGGCGTCGAAGTCGACCGCCAAGAAGACCAGCGCGTCCACCGCGGCGAAGAAGTCGGCGAGCAAGTCCACGGCCGCCAAGAAGGCGCCGGCGAAGAAGTCGAGCACCACCTCGAGCGCGAAGAAGACCACGGCGAAGAAGACCGCCAAGAAGTCCTGACCACCACCCGCGGGGTCGGCGTCGGCCGCAAGGCCGCAGCCGGCCCCGCGCCATGTCCGGCGACGCTCAGGCGAGGGTGAGGATCTGCAGCGAGCGCACGGTCAGGCCGGCGCCCTCGCCGCTGGTGAGCAGCCGCACCCGCTGCCCGGGCCGCAGCAGACGCAGCCCGCTGCCGTCGAGGGCGTCGGCGCCGAAGGGCAGCTCGACGCCGTCGTCGAGCAGCACCCGCCCGGTGCGGCTCGCGGTGTCGTAGCTGGACACGGTGGCCTGCATGAGTTTCTCCTATGTCAAGCCCGGCCGCGAGTCCAGTCGCCGCGCGGTTGAGGGTTGTTCTTCAGGGTCTGGAAGACGACGCGGGCGAGTCGTCGTTTGAGGGCGCGGATGGCCTCGGTCTTGGAGTCGCCGGCGGCGAGGCGTTTGTCGTAGTAGGCGCGACCGAGGCCGCCGAGCCGGATCTGGGTCACGGCGATGCGGTGCAGGGCGGCGTTGAGCTGGCGGTTGCCGGACTTGTTGCCGGACCCTGCCCCTGGTGCGCCCGACCATACCGGGATCGGCGCGGTTCCGGCGTGCGTCGCGTCTCTGGCCTCGGTGGGGAACCGGTTGATGCCGGCGGTCTCCCCGACGATCTTGGCCGCAGTCAACACCCCGCAGCCGGGCAGCTCCAGCAGCGCAGGAGCCCGGTCGCGCGACCAGGGCGGCGATCTCCTTCTCCATCAGGCGTCGGCCCGACGGGTCAGCTCGATGTCCTCAGCACGCTCCCGCGCCAGCCGGGCGTCGCACCGCCGACCGGCCGGCCAGGAGCTCGCGCAGGCCGGCGCGGGTCTTGGCCGGTCCAGCGACCGCTGGCTGTGGGGTCGAGCGTGGGTCGAGCGGTGCAGGTGCCAGCGGAACCGGTTGATGACCGCGGTGCGCTGGCGACCAGGTTCTCGCGGTGGTCGACCAGCAGCTTCAGCTCGCGTGAGGCCTCGTCATGGGAGCGACCGGCAGGTCCGGCTCGCGCAGCGCGGCCCGGGCGACCGCGAGGCGTCGATCGGGTCGGACTTGCCCCGGGTCCGGGCAGTCGGCGCTGCTCTGGCCATCAGCTTCGGCGAAAAAAGCAAAGACAGAAACAAACCCACACTACGCCCACCCTAGTGCCGAGATGCGGGCAGCCGGGTGGTGCTCACCCAGGACGTGCGGGGGCCGGCGCCCAGGTCGAGGGCCTCCGCGAGGTCGTCGGGGGTGTCCACGTCGCGCCGCAGCGTCGGTACGTCGGACAGCGTGACCTCGTGGGCGCCGGCGGCGCGATGCGCGTCCGCGGACCCTGCGCCGAACCGCGGGTCGAACGCGGAGAGGTCGGGCGCGAGCAGCAGCGTGGTGCCGGTGCCCGAGGCGTCCGCGACGAAGGCGGTGCGCCCGCCGGGGGCCGCCGACAGGGCACGGCCGAGCTCCTCCGGCCGGAGCGCGGGCAGGTCCGCGCACAACGCGGCCAGGTGCAGCTGCGGGTCGCGCCGGGCGAGCTCGGCGGCCGCCTGGACCAACGTCGCGTTCAGGTCGTCGGCAACCCCGTCGGGCACCACGTCGGCGCCTCTCGGCCGCACCGCAGCGGCCAGCCGGAAGTCGTCGGTGACCACCAGCACCCGGGCCACCTCCCGGCAGGCAAGGGCGGCGTCGACCGTGTCGAGGGCGAAGGCCGCGGCGAGCTCGGTGCGGACCTCGTCGCCGAGCGACGCCAGACGGGACTTGGCCACGGAGGGCGGTTTGACCGGCACCAGGACGCCGTACCGGGCTGCGGTGGGGAGGCTCGACATCACTCCGAATACTGCCAGGTGTGGGGTCTGCCGGTCCGGGACGGGTAGCCTCGGCCGGTACGGCCCCAGACGACCGGCGGGACCGGCGAGGACCCGGAGACGACGAGGAGTGGCTCGGTGAGGTACCCGCGCAAGCTGCAGCAGCGACCCGGCTGGGCGTTCGGGCTGTGCATCGCCATTCTCGAGCCACTGCTGCGGATCCTCACCAAGCGCCGGTGGGTCGGCGGTGAGCACATCCCCGCCTCGGGCGGTGCGGTCCTGGCGGCCAACCACATCTCGCACCTGGACCCGCTCACCTTCGCGCACTTCGTCTACGGGTACGGACGCCTGGTTCGCTTCCTGGCCAAGGCGAGCGTGTTCGAGGTGCCCGTGGTGGGCGCGATCGTGCGCAACGCCGGCCAGATCCCCGTCTACCGGTTGACCTCGGACGCGTCGGTGGCGTTCCGCGCGGCCGTGGCGGCCGTGGAGAAGGGGGAGGTCGTCGTGGTCTACCCCGAGGGCACGATCACCCGGGACCCGGACCTGTGGCCGATGACCGGGAAGACCGGTGCGGCGCGTATCGCGCTCGCGTCCGGGGTGCCGGTGATCCCGGTCGCGCAGTGGGGTGCGCAGGACATCGTGTGGCCCTACAGCAAGAAGCCACGGCTGTTCCCGCGCAAGACCATCGAGATGGTGGCCGGCGAACCGGTCGACCTCGACGACCTGCGCGAGAAGGAGCTGACACCCGACGTGCTGCGGGAGGCGACGACGCGGATCATGGACGCGGTCACCCGGCTGCTCGAGGAGGTCCGGGGCGGAACGGCGCCGGTGGTGCGCTTCGACCCGCGGCTGGCCGGCGTGCGGGAGATCGGCAACCCGCACAGCGAGGAGCGGCGTCGCCGACGCGCTGCCGGCGGTGGACGGTGAGCCGCGGGGGCAGCAGGGTCGCCGTCTTCGGCGCCGGCAACTGGGGTACGGCGTTCTCGCTGGTGCTCGCCGACGCAGGCAACGAGGTCACGTTGTGGGCGCGGCGGGAGGAGCTGTGCACGACGATCAACGAGAAACGCGAGAACACCGACTACCTTCCGGGCCTGGAGCTGCCGCACGCCATCACCGCGACGCACGACGCGGAGCTGGCCGCACGCGGGGCGGAGTTCGTGGTGCTGGCCGTGCCGTCGCAGACGCTGCGCGAGAACCTCGCCGCCTGGGCACCGGTGCTGCCACCCGACGCGGTTCTGGTGTCGCTGATGAAGGGTGTCGAGCTCCACAGCCTCAAGCGGATGAGTGAGGTCATCGCCGAGGTGACCGGCGCCGGTCCGGAACGGATCGGCGTGGTGACCGGGCCGAACCTCGCCAAGGAGATCGCGATGCGCGAGCCGGCCGCCAGCGTGGTGGCCTGTGCGGACGACGGCGTCGCCAAGCGGCTCCGGACGTTGTGCCACTCGGCGACCTTCCGGCCGTACTCCTCCACCGACGTCGTCGGCTGCGAGGTCGGCGGTGCCTACAAGAACGTCATCGCGATCAGCGTCGGCATGGCCCACGGTCTCGGGTTCGGCGACAACACGACCGCGTCGGTGATCACCCGGGGACTGGCCGAGACCGCGCGGCTGGCCACCGCCCTGGGTGCCGACCCGCTGACGTTGATGGGCCTCGCCGGGCTCGGGGACCTCGTGGCGACCTGCTCCTCACCGCTCTCGCGCAACCGCACGACCGGCGAGAAGCTCGGCCGCGGCATGACGACCGCGCAGATCACCGCCTCGACCCGGCAGGTGGCCGAGGGCCTCAAGTCCGCGTCCTCGCTGCTCGACCTCAGCCGACGCGAGGGCGTCTACGCGCCGATCGTCGAGCACGTGCATGCGGTGGTGGAAGGCGAGATGACGGCCGCCGACATGCTGACCAGCCTCATCTCCCGCGACACCAAGGACGAGCGCGACTAACGAGGTACAGGGCTACACCTCGGGCCGCTCGCGCACCAGGTCGTCGAGGGCCGCGGCGAGGTCGTCCCACAGGTCGTCGACGTCCTCGATGCCCACCGACATGCGCACCAGCCCCTCGGGGATGGTCGCCGGCTCGCTCGCCCAGCGTCGCCGCCGCTCGAAGGTCGACTCCACGCCGCCCAGGCTGGTGGCGTGCACCCACAGCCGGGTCTTGTGCGTGAGCAGGTCCGCCGCGAGTGCCCCCTCGGCGAGCACCACGGAGATGATCGCCCCGAAACCGGGGTAGCGGACCTCGGCGGTGGCCGGGTGCGACTCGAGGCGGCGCACCAGCTCCGCGGCGTTGGCCTGCGCCCGCTCCAGGCGCACGTGCAGCGTGCGGAGGCCGCGCAGGGCGAGCCACGCCTCGAACGGGCCGGGCACGGCGCCGGTCAGGTCGCGGCGTTTCTTGAGCACGTCGTACAGCTCGTCGTCGGCGGTGGCCAGGGCACCGAGCACCACGTCACTGTGGCCGGCGATGAACTTCGTCGCCGAGTGCACGACCAGGTCGGCGCCGAGCGAGAGCGGCTGCTGCAGCAGGGGGGTGGCGAAGGTGTTGTCCACCACGACGTAGGCCCCGGCCTCGTGGGCGGCGGCCACGATCGCGGGGATGTCGGCCACCTCCAGGGCCGGGTTGGTCGGCGACTCCAGCCACACCAGGGCTGCGTCCGCGCAGGCGTCGACCGCCGCTGCGGTGTCGGTGACGTCGACCAGGCGGGTGGTGAGCCGGCCGCGGGCCTCGAGGTCGGCGAGCTGCATGATGCTGCCGTTGTAGGCGTGACGCGGGGCCACGACGGCCTGTCCCTGTCCGACCAGGTCGAGCACCGTGGCCACCGTGGCCAGGCCCGACGCGAAGGCGAGGCAGCGGCCGCCTTCGAGCACGCCCAGTGCGTCCTCGAAGGCCGACCAGGTCGGGTTGCCGTACCTGCCGTACTCCACCTCGCCACCGGCGACGTACGTGGAGGCCATGGTGATCGGCTCGTTCAGCGGCTGGTCCGGCTGGTGCGGCGGCCGGCCCAGGGTGACGGCGAGCGTCGCGGGGCGGAACGGCGAGGGCTGCGAAGACATGGTGCCCACCCTAGGTCGTGGCGCAGCGCGGCTGGCCCGTGGCCGGGTAGGGTCGGCGACCATGGACGACGACCTGAGCCGCCTGGACCTGAGCCGCCTGCCCGCGACCGACGACCGGCCGGGCCGGACCCGCAAGCCGAGGGTGGCCGTCGTGTTCGGCGGCCGCTCCAGCGAGCACGCGATCTCCTGCATCACGGCCGGCAGCGTGCTGGCCGCCCTGGATCGGGAGCGGTACGACGTGGTGCCGGTCGGCATCACCCACGACGGGCGCTGGGTGCTCGAGTCGGGGGACCCCGAGCGGCTCGCGCTGTCGTCGGCGGACAAGCTGCCCGAGGTCGACGGCTCCCGCGCCCCGGTGGCGCTGCGCAACGACGCGGCTGCCGGTGAGCTGGTCGTCCAGGAGCCGGGAGAGGTTCCGCGCACCCTCGGCGCGGTCGACGTCGTCTTCCCGCTGCTGCACGGCCCCTGGGGCGAGGACGGCACGATCCAGGGCCTGCTGGAGATGGCCGGGGTCCGCTACGTCGGGGCCGGTGTCCTGGCCTCGGCGATCGGCATGGACAAGCACTACATGAAGGTGGTCTTCCAGGCGCAGGGCCTTCCGGTGTTGCCCTCCACGGTGCTCACGAGGCGGGCGTGGGCGCACGAGCGCGCGGCCTGCCTCGCGTCGGTGGAGTCCCTGGGCTACCCCGTCTTCGTCAAGCCGTGCCGAGCCGGCTCCAGCATGGGCATCAGCAAGGTGCACGGTCCCGACGGCCTCGAGGCGGCGGTCGCCGAGGCGCAGCGGCACGACCCGAAGGTCCTGGTGGAGGCGGCCGCCGAGCGCGGGCGGGAGGTGGAGTGCGGCGTCCTGCAAGGGTTCGACGACCACGCACCCGAGGTCAGCGTGCCCGCGGAGATCCGCATCGACGCCCGCCACGAGTTCTACGACTTCGCCGCGAAGTACCTCCCCGAGGAGCACACCCGGCTCGACGTGCCGGCCGACCTGCCCGAGCCGCTGGCCCGCCGGGTCCAGGAGCTCGCGGTCCGCGCGTTCGAGGCGCTGTCGTGCGAGGGGCTCGCGCGCGTGGACTTCTTCGTGCTGCCCGACGACCGGGTGGTGATCAACGAGATCAACACCATGCCCGGGTTCACGCCCAGCTCGCTCTTCCCCCGGGTCTGGGCGGCCGCCGGCCTGGACTACCCGGCGCTCGTGGACCGGCTGGTGCAGCTGGCGTTGCGCCGCGACACCGGCCTGCGGTAGCTAGACGCAGGGCCTGACCAGCCGGACGGTGGCCTTGATCGCCGGTGCCAGGTCGGCCATGGCGGCGGCCGGTGGGAAGTAGTCGACCGGCAGCCGCACCTGGACGTACTGCGCGCGACCGACGGTGGTCATCGTGATGTCGGTGGGACGACCGGTGATCTGCTTCTCGGGGATCCACCACCCGACCCCGTTGGCTTCCTGGCAGGTCGCGAACCGGTCCAGCCCCCGTGGCCTGGGCACCCCGCACCGCAGCACGATCGGCGGGTCGCCCCAGGCGGCGCTGGAGCCTCGCGCCGGCGCGACCTTGCGGCGGGGCTGGCCGTCGACGTGGCTCGGGAGCCGGGCCACGAGCGAGGAGCAGGCGCGGGCGTCGGACCCGTGCAGCTGCGGGGAGTCCACGGACACGGCGTTGCTCCCGCAACCGGCGAGGAGCAGGCAGAGGACGACGACGGCGCCCGCGTTCGCAGGAACGGGGCGCCGTCGGAGCACGTGCGGGGAGCTCAGATGTGCACGACCGGGCAGGTCAGGGTGCGGGTGATGCCGGTGATGTTCTGGACCCTGGCCACGACCAGCTTGCCCAGCTCGTCGACGTTGCGGGCCTCGGCCCGCACGATCACGTCGTAGGGGCCGGTGACGTCCTCGGCCAGGGTCACACCCTTCACCTGCGCGATCTCGGCGGCGACCTCCGCGGCCCTGCCGACGTCGGTCTGGATCAAGATGTAGGCCTGAACCACCATGAGGGCTCCTGCGGACTCGTCGGGACACCAGTGCGCCTCAACCTATCGTGTGGCGTGGCTTGCCGGAACTGCGCCCCGTCGATCGGTTTCAATGGCCCCATGACTTCCCCCGCCGCTGCCCCCGGATCGACGCTCGCCGACGTTGGTGAGTTCGGCCTGATCTCGTTGCTCGCCGAGCGTTTCCCCCAGGGGAGGCAGGTGCTCGTCGGCCCCGGCGACGACGCCGCCGTGGTCGACGTACCGGACCGGCGGGTGGTGGTCTCCACCGACGTGCTCGTCGAGGGCCGGCACTTCCGCAAGGACTGGGTGGAGGCGGCCGATGTGGGGCACCGGGTGGCCGCGGCGAACCTCTCCGACATCAACGCCATGGGTGGGCGCGCCACCGCGCTCACCGTGGGCCTGGCGGCACCCGCCGACCTCCCGGTGTCCTGGGCGCTCGAGCTGGCCCAGGGCATCGCCGACGAGGCGGCGCTGGTCGGGGCCTCGGTGGTGGGAGGCGACGTGACCAGCGCCGACCAGGTCGTGGTTGCGGTGACGGTGCTCGGGGCGGTCGACGGCGCCCCGGTACTCCGGTCGGGGGCCCGGCCCGGAGACGTGGTGGCGCTCGCCGGGCGGCAGGGATGGGCCGCCGGTGGTCTCGCGGTCCTGGGCCGGGGCTTCCGCTCGCCCCGCAAGCTGGTGGAGGCCTACCGCCGTCCGGAGCCGCCGTACGACGCCGGGGCGCGCGCCGCCGCCGCCGGGGCCACCGCCATGATCGACGTCTCCGACGGTCTGCTTGCCGACCTCGGACATCTCGCCGCGCGCAGCGGCGTGGCCGTGGACGTGTCCACGGCGGCGTTCGAGGTCGCCGAGCCGCTGCAGGCCGTCGGTGCAGCCCTGGGCGCGGACCCGATGCGCTTCATCCTCGCCGGTGGCGACGACCACGCGCTCGTCGCCACCTTCCCCGCGGGCACGGCGCTACCCGAGGGGTGGCGGCAGGTCGGCACCGTCTGCGACGGTGAGGGCGTGACCGTGGACGGCGCCGAGTTCGAGGGCAGCCGCGGGTGGACGGCGTTCTGAGGCCGGCGCCTCGGGACGCTGGCGGAACGACGAAGGCCGCCCCGAAGGGCGGCCTTCTCGTACGGCTGGGGCGGGGTCAGCGGGTGACCTTGCCCGCCTTCAGACAGCCGGTGCAGACGTTCAGGCGCTTGGGGGCGCCGTTCACCGTCGCCCGGACTCGCTGGATGTTCGGGTTGAAGCGACGCTTCGTAATCTTGCGCGACCACGGCCGGTTGTGACCGAAGCCCGGGCCCTTGGCGCAGATGTCACAGACGGCAGCCACCGTGAACTCCTGGGATTGCTAGGTTTCGTGGAACAGTGAGGCACTTGACACTCGAGGGTGCCCGGGGGTGGCCGGGCAACCGCACCAGAATATCCGATGCGCCCCTCGGGACGCGAATCGGGACGTCGCAGCCCGGCCCTGGACCGGTGGCTGCACTAGCCTGGCTCGACGCGGAGGCGCCGGACGTGGGCAGGAGGTGAGGGTGCGGTGCGCGAGCCCGGCCAGTCCGGCCACCAGATGGTGGTCGACCTCGACGCCCCCACCCTCGTCCGGTTCGCCGACGAAGCCGTGGCCGCCCTGGGGGAGGCGCGGGAGGAGATCGACGCGCTCAACGTCTACCCGGTGCCCGACGGCGACACCGGCACGAACCTCTACCTGACGCTCGAGTCCGCGCGGGACGCCATGCGCGACGCCCTCGCGAGCCAGCCGCAGCCGGACCTGCGCGCGGCGCTGGCGGCGCTCGCGAGGGGCGCGCTGCTCGGCGCGCGCGGGAACTCCGGAGTGATCTTCAGCCAGCTCGTCGGAGCCTTCTGCAAGCGGGTCGTGGAGGCGGCCCCGCGAGAGCGGCCGGCCGTGGTGTTCGCCGAGGGCCTCTCCGACGCGACGTGGGCCAGCTACGCCGCCGTGGGGCGGCCGATGGAGGGCACCATCCTCACCGTCGCGCGGGCCGCCGCCGATGCGGCGGGACGCGCCGCGCTCGAGGAGACCGCGGGACTCGGGCAGGTGGTGAGAGCGGCGGCCGCCGCGGCGCGGCACGCGCTGGCCCGCACCCCCGATCTCCTGCCCGTCCTGCGCGACGCCGGCGTGGTGGACGCGGGCGGACGTGCCTTGTGCGTGGTGCTGGACACCGTCGAGACCGTGGTCACCGGGCGCCGCGAGCTGTCCGGGCCGCCCCGGCTCGGCGCTCGGGCGATCCCGGTGCCGCTGCCGGCCGGCGACCTGACCGCGGACGGCCCCGCCTACGAGGTGATGTTCCTGCTCGAGGCCGACGACGACCGCATCCCCGCCTTGCGGCGTGCGCTCGGCCCGCTCGGCGACTCCCTCGTCGTCGTCGGCGGCGACCGGCTGTGGAACGTCCACGTGCACGTCGACGACGTCGGTGCCGCGATCGAGGCCGGTATCGAGGCCGGCCGGCCGTACCGCGTGCGCGTCACGCACTTCGCCGAGCAGGTTGCCCGCCGGTCTGCGGGGCCCGCTCGCCGCACCGGCCGGTCGGTGGTGGTCACTGCCGCCGGCCCGGGGCTCTCCGACCTCTTCGCGCAGGCGGGCGCCACCGTCGTGACCGGGGAACGCGGCCGGCGGCCGTCGACCGGCCAGGTGCTGGCGGCGATCAAGGCCGCCGGCACCGCCGAGGTGGTGGTGCTGCCCAACGACCACGACAGCATCCCCGCGGCCGAGGCGGCCGCCCGGACCGCGCGTGAGGAGGAGGTCGCCCGGGTCGCGGTCATCCCGACCGACACCCAGGTCCAGGGACTCGCCGCGCTCGCCGTGCACGAACCGGGACGGGCCTTCGAGCAGGACGTGCTGGAGATGACCGCCGCCGCCCGGCACGCGCGTTCCGGTGGTGTCACGCGGGCGACCAGCAAGGCGATGACCACGGCGGGTCCGTGCGAGCCCGGCGACGTGCTCGGCGTGATCGAGGGCGACTTCGTCGTTGTCGGTGCCGACGTGTTCGCTGTGGCCATCGACGTGGTGGAGCGGCTTCTCGGAGGTGGCGGTGAGCTGGTCACGATCGTCTCCGGGGCGGAGGCCGGTGACCTCGCCGAGCGGTGCGCGGCGCATCTCGCGGCCATGCACCCGATGGTGGACGTCGTGGTGCATGCGGGCGGCCAGCCGATCTACCCGCTCCTCCTGGGCGTGGAGTAGGAGCAGCTGACATGACCCTCACGTGGGACTCCCGGCTCAGCGCCGCGGTCGGCGACAAGACTGCCAAGGCGTTGCGCGCCGCGTTCGACTTCGGCACCGCCGGCGACCTGCTCCTGCACTACCCGCGCGCCTACGTCGCCCGCGGCGACACCAGCAGCCTCACCGGTCTGGTCGCAGGCGAGCACGCCACCGTGGTCGCCCGCGTCGTGACCGCCCGCCAGCACTTCTACAAGGACCGGCGCACCCAACGCACGGCCTTCCGGCTCGAGGTCGAGGTCGAGCTCTCCGACGGCCGGCTCACGCTCACCTTCTTCGACCGCAAGCGCAGCGCCGCGGACTGGCGGGCGGGCCTGCTGCGACCCGGGCTGGTGGCCACCTTCGAGGGCAAGGCCGAGTGGGACCGCTTCCACCACCGGTGGCAGCTGATCCACCCCGAGCTCGAGCAGCTCGAGGGAGGCGACTCTGCCATCGCCCGCCAGCGCGAGCGGCTCACCGCGCTGCAGCCGATCTACCCCGCCGCGAAGAAGATGTCGTCGTTCAAGATCGAGACCGCGGTGCGCGTGGTGCTCGAGCAGGTCGACGAGGTGCCCGACCTGCTGCCCGCCGAGATCCGACTGCGCCACGGGCTCGTGTCCCGGCTCCAGGCGCTGCGCTGGATCCACCAGCCCGACAGCTGGACGGAGAAGGGGGCCGCGGAGAAGAGGCTGCGGTTCGAGGAGGCCTACGTCACCCAGACCGTGCTGGCGCAGCGGCGGGCTGCGCTGCGCGCGCTCGACGCCCAGCCGCGCGTCGGCCGGCCCGGCGGGCTCCTGGACCGGTTCGACGAGCGGCTGCCGTTCACACTGACGCGTGGCCAGCGCGAGGTCGGCGACGCGCTCATGACCGAGCTGGCCGCCGGGCACCCCATGCACACGCTGCTGCAGGGGGAGGTGGGCTCGGGCAAGACCGTGGTGGCGCTGCGCGCGATGCTGCAGGTCGTGGACTCCGGCGGTCAGGCCGCGCTGCTCGCGCCGACGGAGGTGCTCGCCCAGCAGCACCACCGCTCGCTCACTGCCATGCTCGGCGACCTCGCCGCTGGCGGCATGCTCGGTGGCGCGGACGACGGGACCCGGGTCGCCCTGCTCACCGGCTCCCTGGGGGCGGCCGCGCGCAAGGAGGCCCTGCTCGACGCCGCCTCCGGGGCCGCCGGCATCGTGGTGGGCACCCATGCGCTCCTGGAGGAGCACGTGCAGTTCGCCGACCTCGGCCTGGTCGTGGTCGACGAGCAGCACCGGTTCGGAGTCGAGCAGCGCGCGGCGCTGACCACCAAGGCGGGGGAGACGCCGCCGCACGTCCTGGTGATGACCGCGACCCCGATCCCGCGGACGGTGGCGATGACGGTCTTCGGCGACCTCGAGATCGCCACCCTGGCCGAGCTCCCGGCCGGGCGCGCGCCGATCCAGACGACCGTGGTGCCCCTCGCCGAGCAGCCGGGCTGGCTCGACCGGGTGTGGGGCCGGGTGCGCGAGGAGGCCGAGCGCGGCCACCAGACCTACGTGGTGTGTCCCCGCATCGGTGACGGCGAGGCCAAGGCGATGCCGGAGGAGGAGCCACCCGTCGCCGACCTCGGAGAGGGGCCGCCGGAGGAGAAGGCGCCACCGGCCGCGGTGGAGGAGGTGGCGCCGACGCTGGTCGAGGGACCGCTCCGCGGCCTGCGCGTGGAGACACTGCACGGCCGGCTCGCGCCGGAACGCAAGGACGCGGTGATGCGGGCGTTCGCGGCCGGAGAGATCGACGTGCTGGTCTCCACCACGGTGATCGAGGTCGGCGTGGACGTCGCGAACGCCACCGCCATGGTGGTCCTCGACGCCGACCGCTTCGGCGTCTCCCAGCTGCACCAGCTGCGCGGGCGGGTGGGACGCGGCGGGCTGCCGGGCCTGTGCCTGCTGCTCACCCACGCCGGGCAGGGCAGTCCGGCGCGAACCCGCCTGGACGCGGTCGCCTCCACCACCGACGGTTTCGAGCTGAGCCGGCTCGACCTCGAGCTTCGCCGCGAGGGCGACGTGCTCGGCACGCTCCAGTCCGGCCGCCGCTCCAGCCTGCGGCTGCTCTCGGTGCTGCGGCACGGCGACATCATCGCCGAGGCCCGAGCCGCCGCGGAGCAGACGGTGAGTGCGGACCCGACGCTCGCCGGTCATCCGGCCCTGGCCGCCGCCGTCCGGACGCTCACCGAGTCCGAGCGGGCCGACTACCTCGCGAAGGCCTGAGCCGATGACGCGCATCATCGGTGGCGTCGCAGGCGGACGGCGCCTCAAGGCACCGGCCGGCGACCGGACCCGGCCGACGTCGGACCGGGTCCGCGAGGCACTCTTCTCCGCGATCGACGCGCACCTCGGCTCCTTGGCCGGGCTCCGGTTCCTCGACCTCTACTCCGGCTCGGGAGCGGTCGGCCTCGAGGCCCGTTCGCGGGGTGCCGGCGCCGTGCTGCTCGTGGAGCAGGACCGGCGCACCGCCGGGGTGATCCGCGGGAACATCGCCGCGCTGGGCTTCCGTGGTGTCGAGCTCGTGGTCGGCGCGGTCTCCCGCACGCTCGCGCAGCCGCCGGCGGCGCCGTACGACGTGGTCTTCGCGGACCCGCCGTACGCCCTGGCCACCGCGGCCCTGGTCACGGACCTCGAGGCGCTGCGAGACCACGGGTGGCTGGCCCACCGCGCCCTGGTCGTCGTCGAGCGGTCGAGCCGCAGCGAGGAGCTGGCGTGGCCGGAGGGCTATGCCGGGGATCGCGCACGGCGCTACGGGGAGACGACGCTTTGGTACGGTCACGCCACCAGCACCCCCGCATGAGCCCTCAGGAGCAGCAGTGCGCAGAGCCGCGTGTCCCGGTTCGTTCGACCCGGTCACCAATGGCCATCTCGACATCATCGGTCGCGCCTCGCGCCTCTTCGACGAGGTGGTAGTGGCGGTGGGTGTCAACAAGTCCAAGAACCGGCTCTTCAGCGCAGAGGAGCGCATGGAGATGCTCGCCGAGGTCTGCGCACCGTTCGCCAACGTGCGCGTCGACGGGTTCAGCGGGCTGCTCACCGACTTCTGCCGCGAACACCAGGTCGACGCGATCGTCAAGGGGCTGCGCGCGGTGAGCGACTTCGACTACGAGCTGCAGATGGCCCAGATGAACTCCAGCCTGGCGGCGATCGAGACCGTGTTCGTGCCGACCAGCCCGGAGTACTCCTTCCTGGCCTCCAGCCTGGTCAAGGAGGTCGCGACGTTCGGTGGCGACGTGTCGCCGCTGGTACCGGCCTCGGTGCTGGCCCGGCTGACGACCCGGCTGGCCGAGGTGCGGGGCGACTGAGCCCTGGGTGTGTCGGGCCGCGGGAATGGGCACTTCTCGCGTCCGCGACGTATCGTCATGGATCGAGGGCGAGGGACGTCTCCGCCCGGCGGCCCGAGTTCGCGGACCGGCCGGAGCGGGGAGGGCGAGGGCGACCCTCGCGGCGAGAAAGGGACAACGTGGACGTGCACGCGAAGCTTGCCGAGATCCGGCAGGCCGTCGAGCAGGCCCGCTCGATGCCGATGTCGGCCTCGGCGGTGGTCAACCGGGCGCAGCTGCTGGGCATGCTCGACGAGCTCGGCGAGGCGCTCGGGACGGCCTTCGCCGATGCCCAGAAGGTGCTCGCCGACCGCGACGGCGTGGTGGAGGAGGGCCGCAAGGAGGCCGAGCAGATCGTCGCCGACGCCCGCAACGAGCGCGACCGTCTGGTCTCGGACACCGAGGTCTACCGGCTCGCCAAGCGCGAGGCCGACGAGGTGCTCGCGCATGCCCACGCCGAGGCCGACGGTCTGCGCAAGGAGACCGACGACTACGTCGACGCCAAGCTGGCGAACTTCGAGATCACCCTCGAGCGCACCCTGGAGGCCGTCAAGCGGGGGCGCGAGCGGCTGGCCGGACGGTCCGCGCTGGACTCGCTGACCGAGGACGAGGTCTCCAAGATCAAGCTGCCCGAGCACCTCGAGGGATGAGCACCGACCACCCCTCGTTTTGGTCCGGACGGGTTCGGTTGGGTAGCCTTGGGTCCGGACCGGCATGTCCACCACCCGGGTGTGCACGCAGGTCCACAGATCTGTTGTGCCCGATGACGGAAGTGACTCACCTGTGAGCCTCGACCCGAGAGCGCCGCTCGTGCTCGACACTCGCGAGCTCGGCCGCCGCCCGGGGTCGCAGCGACAGCGGACGCTCACGGCACCGGCGCCGGCGGATCTGGGCATCGAAGTGCTCCGCGTGCCCGAAGGGTCACCGGTCGAGCTCGAGCTCCGGCTCGAAGCGGTCATGGAGGGCGTCCTCGTGACCGGCTCCGCCCGCGCCGACCTGGAGGGGGAGTGCGTCCGGTGCCTGGAGGACATCCACGACGAGGTCGTGGGCGACTTCCAGGAGCTCTTCGTCTACGACGAGAGTGACACCGGCGCCGCGGAGGACGAAGATGTCAGCCGGCTCGAGGGAGACCTGCTCGACCTCGAGCCACTGCTGCGGGACGCGGTGGTGCTGTCGCTACCGTTCCAGCCGCTGTGCCGGGAGGACTGTCCGGGACTGTGCCCCGAGTGCGGGGCGCGCCTGGCCGACGACCCGGGACACCAGCACGACGAGCGGATCGACCCGCGGTGGGCGAAGCTCGGAGGGCTGGCGCAGGAGACAGCACCCGACGACCGAGACGACGAGTCCGACCGGCGCACCGGCGGACCAGAGGAGTGAGAAAAGATGGCAGTCCCGAAGCGGAAGATGTCGCGCAGCAACACGCGTCACCGTCGCTCGCAGTGGAAGGCCGTTGCGCCCTCGCTGGTGACCTGCGCCAACCCCGCCTGCGGCGCCAAGCACCTGCCGCACCGCGCCTGTCCTGAGTGCGGCCAGTACGGCGCCCGTTCCGCGCGTCGCCAGGTTCTCTGAGCGGGACCCTGCCGGTGGGCGAGGCGTCGTACGACGAGCTGCGCGAGGCGCTCGGCAACCCGGCACTGGACGCCGAGCTCCTCGATCGTGCCCTCACCCACCGCTCCTACGCCTACGAGAACGGCGGGCTGCCGACCAACGAGCGCCTGGAGTTCCTCGGTGACTCGGTGCTCGGCGTGGTGGTGACCGACACGCTGTTCCGGGCGCACCCGACCCTGTCCGAGGGCCGGCTGGCGAAGCTGCGCGCCGCGGTCGTGAACGCCCGTGCTCTCGCCGAGGTGGCGCGCACGATCGGGCTCGGCCAGCACATCAAGCTCGGGCGCGGTGAGGAGACGACCGGTGGCCGCGACAAGGCCTCGATCCTCTCCGACACCGTGGAGGCGGTCATCGGAGCGGTGTACCTCAGCGGCGGTTTCGAGGCCGCGGGTGCGGTGGTGCACCTCCTGTTCGACCCGCTGATGGAGTCGGCCGCGGGTCTCGGCGCCGGCCTGGACTGGAAGACCAGCCTCCAGGAGCTCTCGGCCGAGCACTCCCTGGGCGTCCCCGACTACGTGATCGAGGACGAGGGACCCGACCATGAGAAGACCTTCACCGCGCAGGTCAGGGTGGGCGACGAGCTCTACGGCCACGGCACCGGGCGGTCCAAGAAGGAAGCCGAGCAGCAGGCCGCCGAGACCGCCTACCGGGCGATCTTCGAGAAGCTGGGGCCCGCCTCGGGGGACGCGGTACCCGGGAACGCCTCCGGCGCCTGAGAGCCGCCCGTGCCCGAGCTGCCCGAGGTCGAGGTGGTGCGCCGCGGTCTCGAGAGGTACGTCGTCGGCCGCACCGTCACCGCGGTCGACGTCCTGCACCCCCGTCCGCTGCGCCGTCACTCTGCCGGCCCGGCGCACTTCGCCGCCGCGGTCCCCGGCCACCGGCTGCTCGCCGCCCGCCGGCGCGGCAAGTACCTGTGGCTGCCGCTCGACGGCGGTGACGCGATCCTCGCTCACCTCGGGATGAGTGGCCAGCTGCTCGTGCAGCCGCCCTCCGCGCCCCCGGAGCGGCACCTGCGGGTGCGCTTCTCCCTCGACGACCCGGCGCTCGAGCTCCGCTTCGTCGACCAGCGGATGTTCGGCGGCCTCTCGCTGTCCCCGGGGGGAGCCGACCTGCCCCGCGAGGTCGCCCACATCGCGCGGGACCCGGTCGACCCCGGGTTCGACGAGGACCTCTTCGTGGCCAAGGTGCGCAGACGCAGCTCGGGGATCAAGCGCATCCTCCTCGACCAGACGGTGGTCTCCGGTGTCGGCAACATCTACGCCGACGAGGCGCTGTGGCTGGCGCGGCTGCACGGGGAGCGAGCGGGGGACCGGCTGCGTCGCCGCGACGTGCTCGAGGTGCTGGCGGCGGTGCGCGCGGTGATGGCCGCGGCTCTCGCCGAGGGCGGCACGTCGTTCGACGCGCTCTACGTCAACGTGAACGGGGAGAGCGGCTACTTCGACCGGTCCCTGCAGGTCTACGGCCGTGAGGGGCTGCCGTGCACGCGCTGCGGGACGCCCGTCGTACGGGTGCCGTTCATGAACCGCTCGTCGTACTCCTGCCCACGGTGTCAGCCGCGGCCGCGACCCCGTCGCGCCTCCTGAACCGGACGCGGCACCACGCCGGTGTGGTCGATCGGCGTCCACGGCTCCGAGGGCACCCACTGGCTGCCGCACCCGGAGCAGGCGAACAGCGGCTCACCGTCCCGCTGCGCCGGGGTCGGCGCCCAGGCGCACAGCCTCCGGCACGCGGCGACGGTCAGGGGGCTGGTCACGGCGCCAGGGTACCCGGGGGGCGCCTGTGTTGACCGGGCGCGCCGCCCGGTGGCACCCTGGAAGACGCACACCTTCTCCTGCAGGCACCGGTCCCGGACCGCCCCTGGTGTGCCGCGATCTGTGACCCACCGGAGGACATCACTATGGCCAAGGCACTCCTCGGTTACATGGGTAGCGCCGACCCCCGCGTCGTCGCGCAGCTCACCGTGGAGAACCGGCGGTTGCGCGAGCGGGTCGCCGACCTCGAGGCGCACGTCCTGCGGCTCCAGGCCGAGGCGGACTCCCTCGCCCCCACGGTCCCCGACCAGGAGCTGCTGAGCCTCGACGAGAGCATGCAGCCGGCCTGATCCGGCTCGTCCCGCTTCCGCCGGAGCGGTTCCCGGCGTGGGCGGAGCACTCCCGGCGCGGCTTCGCCGACCAGCAGGTTCGTGCCGGGCTGCGCACCCGTGCACGCGCCGAGGCGCACGCGGACGCCCAGCTCGCCGCGCTGCTCCCAGGTGGGGTCGACACCCCCGGACACCACCTGTGGGAGCTGCACACCGACGACGGCGCGCCGGTCGGGCACCTGTGGCTCGCCGTGCGGCCCGCCGGCCTCGGCCGGGGAGAGGGGTACCTCTTCGACATCGAGGTCGTCGCGTCCGCGCGCGGCCGGGGCCTGGGCCGGGCGGCCGTGCTCGCTGCCGAGCAGGCTGCCCGGGAGCGGGGCGCCGACGTGTTGCGGCTCAACGTCTTCGCGCACAACGCCCCGGCGCGCAGGGTGTACGACGGGCTCGGCTACGGCGTACGGCGGCAGGTGTGGACGCTCCGTCACCCGGTCGGGGCCGCGCCGTCGGACCCGGGCACCGAGCTGCACCGGCCGGCGCAGGTGAGCCCCGGGCACGACCGCTGGGTGGTGCGCGCCGACGGCGCCGTGATCGGAGGCTTCTGCCGGCACGTGGAGCACGACCCTGCGGGGCCCGGGTGGGAAGCAGCCCAGACGCCCGTGCAGCCCGTGCAGGTCCATGACGTGACCGCGCCCCGGCACCGCGCCGGCGCGGTGCTCGCCGCGCTCGTGCGGCAGGCGGCCGACCTGCGGGCGGCCGTGCTGACGGTGACGGTCGACGTCGGGAACGGGCTCCCGGCGGCGTGCGAGACCGCGGGGCTGGCGCTCGCGGCCGAGCTGCGCGAGAAGCGGCTGGCGCCCGGAAGGTGAGGTTGCGCGGAACCGGGGGAGCCGGCAGGTAGGCTGCTGTGCGCTGACTTCCCCACGGCACGCGCCCGCGACGTCGTACAGCGCACCGACCGAGACCGGCCCGGCACACCAGAAGGATCCGAGGGGAGCCTCCACGTGTACTTGAAGACCCTGACGCTGCGCGGGTTCAAGTCGTTCGCGTCCGCGACGACCTTGCAGCTCGAGCCGGGCATCACCTGCATCGTCGGGCCCAACGGCTCGGGCAAGTCCAACGTCGTCGACGCCCTCGCCTGGGTGATGGGCGAGCAGGGCGCCAAGTCGCTGCGGGGCGGCAAGATGGAGGACGTCATCTTCGCCGGCACGTCCGGCCGGCCTCCGCTCGGGCGCGCCGAGGTGGCGCTGACGATCGACAACACCGACGGGGCGCTGCCGATCGAGTACTCCGAGGTCACCATCAGCCGGACGATGTTCCGCAACGGCGGCTCGGAGTACGCCATCAACGGGCAGTCCTGCCGGCTGCTCGACGTCCAGGAGCTGCTCTCGGACTCGGGGATCGGCCGGGAGATGCACGTCATCGTCGGGCAGGGGCAGCTCGACTCGATCCTGCACGCCACGCCGGAGGAGCGGCGCGGCTTCATCGAGGAGGCCGCGGGCGTCCTCAAGCACCGCAAGCGCAAGGAGAAGGCGCTGCGGAAGCTCGACTCCACCGAGGGCAACCTCACCCGCCTGAACGACCTGCTGTCGGAGATTCGCCGCCAGCTCAAGCCGCTGGGTCGGCAGGCGGAGGTGGCCCGCAAGGCCGCCGTGGTCCAGGCCGACGTCCGCGACGCCCGCGCCCGGCTGCTGGCCGACGACCTGGTCACCGCACGCACGTCCTTGGAGCAGGAGCTGGCCGACGAGTCGGTGCTGCTCGAGCGCCGCGCCGAGGTCGAGACCGCGATCGAGAAGGCTCGCCGGGTCGAGGCGTCGCTCGAGGCGGCCCTGCGCGAGGACCTGCCCGCGCTCGCTGCCGCGCAGGACACCTGGTTCGGCCTCTCCGGGCTGCGCGAGCGGCTCAAGGGCACTGCCGGCCTCGCCGCGGAGCGCATCCGCAACGCCCAGGAGGGCGCGGCCGAGCGCACCGAGGACTCCGGTCGCGACCCCGAGCGGCTGGTCGCCGAGGCGGAGCGGATCCGGGGCCAGGAGCAGGACATCGCCGCCGAGGTGGAGCGCAACCGGTCAGTTCTCGAGGATGCCCTGGCGCAGAAGCAGCGTGCCGAGGCCGCGCACGCCGAGGAGGACCGGCGGGTGGCCGGCCTGCTGCGCGCGGCGGCCGATCGCCGGGAGGGGCTCGCCCGCCTCCACGGCCAGGTCAACGCTCTCAAGAGCCGGGCCGCGGCCGCCGAGGAGGAGCTCGGCCGGCTGACGGCGGCACGGGCGGAGGCGCAGGCACGCGGGGAGCGGGCCCAGCGCGAGTTCACCGCCCTCGAGACCAAGGTGGCCGGCCTCGACGCCGGCGAGGAAGGTCTCGACGCCGAGCACGAGGGCGCCGCCTCTGCACTGGCCGACGTCGAGGCCCGGCTGGCCAAGACGCGGGAGGAGGCGCAGGCGGCCGACCGCGAGCGCAGCGCCCTCACCGCCCGCAAGGAGGCGCTCGAGCTCGGCCTCAAGCGCAAGGACGGCGCCGGCGCGCTGCTCGCAGCCACCGAGTCGGTCTCGGGCCTGCTGGGCAGCGTGGCCGCCCTGCTGACCGTGCGGCCCGGCTACGAGGCCGCCGTCGCCTCCGCGCTCGGCGAGGCGGCCGACGCGGTCGCCGTGGACAGCCTCGACGCGGCGCTGACCGCGATCGACCACCTCAAGACCGAGGATCTCGGGCGCGCCGGGCTGCTGCTGGCCGGGACGGGGCCGGAGCAGGACCCGTGGCCGCAGCTGCCCGGCGACCTCGGTGAGGTGACCTACGCCGCTGATGTCGTGGACGCCCCCGACGCCCTGCGTCCGGCGCTGCGCCGCCTGCTGTTCAAGACCGCCGTGGTCGGCGACCTTCCCGCAGCCCGCACGCTGGTCTCCCGGTTCCCCGACGTGACGGCGGTGACCCGCGACGGCGACATGCTGGGCGGCCACTACGCCGCCGGAGGGTCGTCCTCGCAGCCGTCGCTCATCGAGGTGCAGGCTGCGGTGGACGAGGCAGCGACGCGGCTTCAGGAGGCCGTGCACGCCGGGGAACGGCTCGCTTTCGAGCTCGCTCGCCTTGAGGAGGAGCGCGCGCAGGCCCAGCAGCGCGTCGACGTCGCGCTGGCGAAGCTGCACGAGTCCGACGCGACACTGGCCGCGGTTGCCGAGGAGCTGGGCCAGCTCGGGTCCCAGGCCCGTTCTGCCAAGGGTGAGGTGGAGCGTCTCGACGCCTCGGTCGCGACCGCGGAGCAGGCCCGGGAGAAGCACCTGGCCGGGCTCGCCGACCTCGAGGAGCGCCTGGCTGCGGCCGAGGAGGCTCCCGAGGAGGAGCCGGACACCGCCGAGCGCGAGCGGTTGGCCGAGGCGGCCCGGGCGGCCCGGCAGGCGGAGATGGACGCGCGGCTGGCGCTGCGCACCGCCGAGGAGCGTGCCCGGGCGCTGGCCGGACGCGCCGACTCGCTGCTGCGGGCGGCGCAGGCCGAGCGGGATGCGCGCGCCAAGGCCGCGGCGCGTCGCGAACGGCTGGCGCGCGAGGGCCGCGTGGCCGAGGCCGTGGCCCGGGCCGTCGCGGTCGCCCTCGACCGGCTGGAGGTCTCGGTCGCGGCCGCTGCCGAGCAGCGCACCGCCGTCGAGCAGCAGCGCCGGGGCCGCGAGGAGGAGCTGATGGCGGTCCGCACTCGGCTGCGCGACCTCGGCAAGGGGTACGACGAGCTGGTCAACACCGTGCACCGCGACGAGATGGCACGCGCGCAGCAGCGCATGCGCATCGAGCAGCTCGAGGAACGGGCGCTCGAGGAGCTCGGGCTCGACCCGGAGGCACTGGTGGCCGACTACGGCCCGCACAACCCGGTGCCTGCGGTGCAGGCGGCTCCGCAGGCGGCCGGGTCCGAGAAGCAAGGCGAGCCCGACGAGACGGCTCCTCCCGCACCTCCCCAGGAGGCCGCCGTCCCGTTCGTGCGCGAGGAGCAGCAGAAGCGCCTGCGTGCCGCCGAGCGCGCACTGTCGATGCTCGGGAAGGTCAACCCCCTGGCGCTGGAGGAGTTCTCCGCACTGGAGGAGCGGCACAAGTTCCTCACCGAGCAGCTCGAGGACCTCAAGAAGACCCGTCGCGACCTGCTCGACATCGTGCGGGAGGTCGACGAGCGCGTCGAGCAGGTCTTCACCGAGGCGTGGCGAGACGTCCGTGACGCCTTCGACCACGTGTTCGTCCGGCTCTTCCCCGGCGGCGAGGGCAAGCTGGTGCTCACCGACCCCTCGGACATGCTCGCCACCGGCATCGAGGTCGAGGCGCGACCTCCCGGCAAGAAGGTCAAGCGGCTCTCGCTGCTCTCCGGAGGTGAGCGCTCACTGGTAGCCGTGGCCTTCCTCGTCGCCCTGTTCAAGGCGCGGCCGTCGCCGTTCTACATCCTCGACGAGGTGGAGGCGGCCCTGGACGACACGAACCTGGGCCGGCTGCTGGAGATCTACGAGGAGCTGCGCGAGAACAGCCAGCTGCTCGTGATCACCCACCAGAAGCGGACCATGGAGGTCGGTGACGCGCTGTACGGCGTGACCATGCGCGGCGACGGCGTGTCCGCGGTGATCTCCCAGCGCCTGCGAGAAGGGGAGCCTGAGGAGCGACCGTCTCGAAGGACGGTTCCTGAGGAGGGAGCGGAGCGACCGTCTCGAAGGACGGTTCCGGCGTGAGTCAGCGACCACCCCGCCCCACGCGGGCGGACTTCGTCGTGTGGCGGCAGGCGACCACGCGTTGGGCGGACGACGACGCCTACGGCCACATGAACAACGCCACCTACTACGAGCTGTTCGACACCGCCGTCAACGCGCACCTGTTCGAGGCCACGGGTTGCAACATCCGGGAGCTCCCGGCGATCGGCGTGGTGGCCGAGACGTCGTGCCGCTACTTCCGCGAGATCGGCTTCCCGCGGCCCGTGGACATCGGGCTGGTCGCCGAGCGGGTCGGCACGTCCTCGGTCATCTACCGGATCGGGCTCTTCCAGGGAGACTCCGACCGGGCCGCCGCGGAGGGCCGCTTCGTCCACGTGTACGTCGAGAACACCGGGCGTCCCGGCAACCGGCCGGTCCGCCCGCTGCCGGCGCAGATCAGGTCCGTGGTCCAGGCGTTGCTGCCCGCCTGACCCGGGCGAAGTTGGGTACCCCAGGCAGGATGGAAGGGCCGGGGCCGCTCCCGGCTGTCCGTGCTCAGGAGAGGGTGCCGAGTTGCTGTTCATCGTGTTCGCGATGCTGCTGATCCTGGTGCTGGCCGCGGGGGTCGTCGTGTACGCCGCCTACCCGCACCGCGGGCTGGACGTGCCGCACTACCCCTGGGTCGGGGAGCTGATGCGCAAAGGCGTGCGGGCGCTGCCGACGGTGGACAACCGCCGGGAGAGGCAGCACCTGCCGTGAGCCCGTCGGGACGCCGCCCACCGCTGACATGGTTGGATACCGCCCGTGGCTGAGTACGTCTACCTGATCATCGCCATCGCCGTCCTGGCCTTCGCCACCGTGGTGGGTCTGGTCACCAGCCGGCTGCGTGGCGGCGGCCCCACGGCACCGGAGCAGACGCCGGGGGAGCGGGTCGAGGACACCCTTGCCGAGCCGGCCGAGCCCCGGGTCGGTGAGGACGCGGAGACGCCGCGCGACACCCCGACGCGCACGGTCGAGGACCGCGAGCTGCCCGACCTCACGCCGGCGCCGACGCGGGAGCGCCCGGAGCCGACCGCCAGCCGCCTGGTCCGGTTGCGTCAGCGACTGTCCCGCTCGCAGAGCCCGCTGGGCCGCGGGCTCCTCGCGCTGCTCTCGCGTGACGTCATCGACGAGGACACGTGGGAGGAGATCGAGGACACGCTGCTCACCGCCGACGTCGGCGTGCAGCCCACCCAGGACCTGGTGGAGCGGCTGCGCACCCGGGTGAAGGTCGAGGGCACGAACGCGGGGTCGATGAAGCAGATCCTGCGTGAGGAGCTGGTCACCCTGGTCGACCCCAGCCTCGACCGGTCGCTTGCCGTGGACCGCCACGACGGCAAGCCCGCCGTCGTGCTGATGGTGGGCGTCAACGGCACCGGCAAGACCACGACGGTCGGCAAGCTGGCCCGGGTGCTGGTCGCCGAGGACAAGCAGGTCGTCCTCGGCGCCGCCGACACCTTCCGCGCGGCCGCCGCCGAGCAGCTGGCGACCTGGGGCGAACGTGTCGGCGTGCCGGCGGTGCGCGGCCCCGAGGGCAGCGACCCGGCCAGCGTCGCCTTCGAGGCGGTGAAGACCGGCGTCGAGCAGGAGGCCGACGTGGTGCTCGTCGACACCGCCGGCCGGCTGCAGAACAAGGCGGGCCTCATGGACGAGCTCGGCAAGGTCAAGCGGGTGATCGAGAAGCAGGCGCCGGTCAGCGAGGTGCTGCTCGTGCTCGACGCCACGACCGGTCAGAACGGCATGACGCAGGCGCGCGTGTTCCGCGACGTCGTCGACATCAGCGGCATCGTGCTCACCAAGCTCGACGGTTCTGCCAAGGGCGGCATCGTGGTCGCGGTCCAACGCGAGCTGGGAGTCCCGGTGAAGCTGGTGGGCATCGGCGAGGGGATGGATGACCTCGCCCCGTTCGAGCCGGACGCCTTCGTCGACGCGCTGCTCGGGGAGCCGAACCCGAGCTAGCCTCGCTCCACCCGCACGCCGCGGAGGGCGAACTCCACCAGCGCGTCCACGTCCTCGACGCCGGGCATCGGCCGGTGGGTGATCGCCCGCGTGGCCAGCAGGCCGCCGAGCCACTGCACCGCGGCGTCGATGTCGATGTCGGGACGGACCTCGCCACGGGCGATCGCCCGCTCGAACGTCCGCCGCGACTCGGCCTCGCGGCGCTCGGTGGCGTCCTTGTACAGGGCCGCGATGCGCGGGTCGCGCACCGACTCCGCGATCGACATCCGCAGGTAGGCCTGGCCCTGCGGCGAGTTGACGAACTCCAGGACCGCCCGGTAGCTGGCCGCGAGGTCGCCCTCGATCGACCCGGTGTCCGGCTCGGGGATCTGCACGGAGTAGAGCGTCTCCATCGCCGCCACCGCCAGGTCCTCCTTGGACGGCCAGCGGCGGTAGACGGTGGCCTTGCCGACTCCCGCGGCGGCAGCCACGTCGTCGACGGTGGTCTTGTCGAATCCGCGCTCGAGCAGCAGCTGTGCGGCGGCGGCCGTGATGCGGCCGTCGGTCTCGGGGTCGCGCGGCCGCCCTCGGCCCCGTCGTACCTGCTTCGGAGAGGTGGTGGCGCCGGTCATGGCGCAAACGGTACTCAGAGTTCCGGAACCGAACCAGTAACCCCGGTGGCGTATGCGGTCACCGTGCCGTAACACGGAGGCCGGATCCGTCACGGAGCCGCAACGTGGACCGCGTCGTCGTGAAACACCCCGGCCGGAGGCTGTGGGACATCCGACGCCGGACCGGCGACAGCGCCGTCGCCCGGACCCGGCGTCCGCCCCGATCCCCATCCCTGGAGGTGCCATGGACACCGGCTATGCGGCCTGGATGCTCACCGCCGCGTCCCTCGTCCTGCTCATGACGCCCGGACTCGCGTTCTTCTACGGCGGCATGAACCGCGCGAAGTCCGTGCTCAACATGATGATGATGTCCTTCGGCGCGCTCGGCGTCGTCACCGTCGTCTACGTGCTGTGGGGCTGGTCGATGTCGTTCGGTCCCCACGACGTCGCCGGCCTGTTCGCCAACCCGTTCTCGTTGTTCGGCCTCGAGGGCATCGACCCGATGAGCTATGTGTTCGTCGCCTTCCAGCTCACCTTCGCGGTGATCACCGCGGCCCTGATCAGCGGCGCCGTGGCGGACCGGGTGAAGTTCTCGACCTGGATGGTGTTCGTGCCGGTCTGGGTGACGCTGTCCTACTTCCCGCTGGCGCACATGGTCTGGGGCGGCGGGTTCCTCAGTGGCGCGCCGAACGGCCTGGCGGCGAGGGTGTTCGGCGTCGTGGACGGCGCCGCGAAGGTGGTCCCGGCCGACTACGCCGGCGGCACGGTGGTGCACATCAACGCCGGTGTCGCGGGCCTGGTGCTGGCGCTGGTCGTGGGCGTGCGCAAGGGCTTCGGCAAGGAGGTGATGCGCCCGCACAACATCCCGTACACGATGCTCGGCGCGGGCCTGCTGTGGTTCGGCTGGTTCGGCTTCAACGTCGGCTCCATCGTGCCCACCGCCACCCAGGGCGTGGCCGGCAAGCAGGGCGCCTTCTTCGACAACTCGGTGGCGTTCGCGACCAACTTCGTCGGCGAGACCGGGATGGTCTGGATCAACACGTGTGTGGCCACCGCGGCCGCCCTGCTCGGCTGGCTGCTCGTGGAGCGGTTCCGCGACGGACACGCGACCTCGCTGGGCGCCGCCTCCGGAGCGGTGGCCGGGCTGGTCGCGATCACCCCGGCGTGCGGCTCGCTGAGCCCGGTCGGCTCAATCGTTCTCGGCGCGCTCGCCGGGGTGGCGTGTGCCCTGGCGGTGGGGTTGAAGTACCGGTTCGGGTACGACGACTCGCTCGACGTCGTGGGGGTGCACCTGGTCGGTGGCCTGGTCGGCACGGTGATGATCGGTTTCCTGTCCACCGGCACCGGTCTCTTCTACGGCCACGACGCCCGGCAGCTCGTCGTCCAGGTGCTGGTCGCGCTGTCCGCGGTGCTCTGGTCCGGCGCCTGCACGCTCGTCATCGCGCTGGCCCTCAAGGCCACCATGGGCTGGCGCATCGCGGAGGAGGACGAGGTCGAGGGCATCGACTTCGCCGAGCACGGCGAGACCGCCTACGACTTCGGCTCGCGCCCCGCCGGCGGGCGCCTGTCCACCCCACCGGGCATCCCCGAGAGCGCCCGGGACCAGGCTCGCGAGCAGAGGGGAGTGCCGGCATGAAGCTGGTCACCGCGGTCATCAAGCCGCACAAGTGGGACGAGGTCCGCGAGGCGCTCGAGACGTTCGGGGTCGCCGGCATGACGGTCAGCGAGGTCAGCGGCTACGGGCGGCAGAAGGGCCACACCGAGGTGTACCGCGGCGCCGAGTACGACATCGCGCTGGTGCCCAAGCTGCGCCTGGAGGTGGTCGTCGACGACGCGGACGCCGAGGACGTGGTGGGCATCGTCGTCAAGACTGCCCAGACCGGTCGTATCGGGGACGGCAAGGTCTGGGTGCTGCCGGTCGAGTCGATGGTCCGGGTGCGCACCGGCGACCGCGACGAGGCGGCGCTGTAGGACGGTACGCACGCCGTACCGGACGCGTCGGCCGGGTGGTGGGCACCTCACCACCCGGCCGGCCGTCACACGCCTGTAACACGACGTGCCCGGCCGTCACCTGCGCGAAACACGGCGCACGTGGAGCCGAAACCTGCGTCGCCGACAGTGGGCACCGCGACTCCCGGACCGGCCGGGACCCCGTGCGCGAGGTGTCCAACGCATGACCCACTCCGTCGACCCCGGTGACACCGCCTGGTTGCTGACCTCAGCCGCCCTGGTGCTGCTCATGGCGCCCGGGCTGGCCTTCTTCTACGGCGGCATGGTGCGCTCCAAGAGCGTGCTGAACATGATGATGATGACGTTCGGGGCGCTCGCCCTGGTCAGCATCCTGTGGGTGCTGGTCGGCTACTCACTGGCCTTCGGCGACGACCTCGGAGCCGGCCTGCTGGGCAACCCGCTGCAGTTCCTCGGCTTCCGCGGCCTCCTGGACGCGACCACCGGCGCCGGGCTCCCGGTGACCGCCTTCGCGGTCTTCCAGGGCCTCTTCGCCGTGATCACCGTGGCGCTGATCAGCGGCGCCATCGCCGACCGCGCCCGGTTCGGCACGTGGCTGGTCTTCGCGGGGCTGTGGGTGCTGCTGGTCTACGCACCGGTGGCGCACTGGGTGTTCGACTACGGCAGTGCCGGCCACCCCGGCGGCTGGCTCGCCGACCGGCTGCACCTCGTCGACTTCGCGGGCGGCACCGCGGTCGAGGTCAACTCCGGCGCGGCCGGGCTGGCCGCGGCCCTGGTCCTCGGCCGGCGGATCGGCTTCGGCCGGGAACCGATGCGCCCGCACAACCTGACGCTGGTGATGATCGGGGCGGGGCTGCTGTGGTTCGGCTGGTTCGGCTTCAACGCCGGCTCGGCGCTGCGCGCCGACAACGCCGCCGCGCTGGTGTTCACCACCACCTTGCTGGCCGGCTCGGGCGGCAGCCTGGCCTGGCTCCTGGTCGAGCGGGTCCGCGACGGGCACGCCACCTCGCTCGGCGCGGCCTCCGGGCTGGTCGCCGGGCTGGTGGCGATCACGCCGGCGTGCGGGGCGGTCTCCCCTCTCGGCGCGATCGCCCTGGGCGCCGTCGCCGGCGCGGTGTGCGCCCTGGCGGTAGGCCTGAAGTACCGGTTCGGGTACGACGACTCGCTGGACGTCGTGGGGGTGCACCTGGTCGGCGGCCTGGTGGGGACCCTCGGGATCGGCGTGCTGGGCACCCACCTCGCCCCCAGCGGCGTGGACGGACTGCTCTACGGCGGCGGCCTCGACCAGCTGTGGCGGCAGCTGGTGGGCTGCGCGGTCGTGCTCGGCTTCTCGTTCCTGGTGACCACCGTCCTGGTCGTGGTGCTGCAGAGGACGATGGGATTCCGACTGGACGAGGAGCACGAGATGACCGGCATCGACCTGGTGGTGCACGCCGAGACCGCCTACGACCTGCACACTGCTGCCGGTGCGCGCACCCACCTCCCGCACTCCGCGGGCGTGCTGGCCGGCCTGACGAGAGAGGAACGGGCATGAAGCTGGTGACCGCGGTGATCAAGCCGCACAAGTGGGAGGACGTCCGCTCCGCCCTGGAGATGCTGGGGGTCACGGGGATGACCGTCAGCGAGGTCAGCGGCTACGGCCGGCAGAAGGGCCACACCGAGGTGTATCGCGGCGCCGAGTACGACATCGCGCTGGTGCCCAAGATCCGGGTCGAGATCGTGGTGGAGGACGAGGACGCCGACGACGTGGTCGCCGGCATCGTGTCCTCGGCGCGCACCGGCCGGATCGGCGACGGCAAGGTCTGGGTGGTCCCGGTCGAGTCGGTGGTGCGGGTACGCACCGGCGACCAGGACGTCGCGGCCATCTGAGCGGCCGGACCGGCATCGTGACCGCTGCCGAGCGACGCGCCCGGACCGCCGCCGCGGACGCGCTGTGCGCGGCAGCGCTCGAGCAGGCGCTGGGCGGAGCGGACCCCACCGGTCTCGCCCTCGTGGCCGTCGGCGGCTACGGCCGGGCAGAGCTGGCCCCCCACAGCGACCTCGACGTGGTGCTGGTCCACGCCGACGGCGTCGACGTGGGGCCGGTCGCCGAACGGGTGTGGTACCCGCTGTGGGACGCCGGTGTCGACCTGGACCACGCGGTGCGCGCCCTCACCCAGGTCCAGGCCGACGCGGCGGCGGACCCCCGGGTCACCCTGGGCCTCCTCGACGCCCGGCACCTGGCCGGAGACCCGAACCTGGCGCTCGTGCTGCGCTCGCGGCTGCTGGCCCAGTGGCGCCGTGACGCCCGCCGCCAGCTGCCCGAGCTGCGGGCGCTGGTCACCGCCCGGAGCGAGCGGCTCGGCGAGCTCGCCCACGCGGCGGTGCCCGACCTGAAGGAGTCCACCGGCGGGCTGCGGGACGCCACCGTGCTGAAGGCCCTGGTCGCCACCTGGCTCGTCGACGTGCCCCATGTCGACCTGGAACGCTGCCGGCACGCGCTGCTCGACGTCCGAGACGGCCTGCACACGGTGGCCGGCCGGGCCACCGACCGCGTGGTTCCGGAGTTGTGGCCGGAGCTGGCCGCCCACCTCGGCTACCCCGACGCGCACGCGCTGCAGCGCCACGTGCGAGGCCTGGGCCGGCGGATCACCCACCTGTCCCGGCTGACCTGGAGGCGCGTCGATGCCGTGCTGGCCCGTCCGTCCGCCACCCGCGCGCGCGTCCCCGAGCTCGTGCCGGTGGCCCCCGGGGTCGCGGTGTCGGCGGGGGAGGTCGTCCTCGACCGCGGCGCGCGGGCCGGCCGGGACCCGCTGCTGCTGCTGCGCGCGGCCGCGGAGGCCGCCGAGCGGGACCTGGTGCTGGCGCCGGCCACGGCGGGGCGTCTGGCTCGCCAGGGCGCCGCGCTCCCTGAGCCGTGGCCCGCCGAGGCGCGCCAGCTGTTCGCCCGGCTGCTCGCGGCGGGTCCCGGGCTGCTGCCGGTGTGGGAGACGCTCGACGAGACCGGAGCCCTCGACCGGCTGCTACCCGAGTGGGAACGGATCCGGCTGCTTCCGCACGCCTCGGCGGTGCACCGGTTCACCGTCGACCGGCACGCCGTCGAGACCTGCGTCGAGGTCTCCCGGCTGCTGCGTCGCGTGCGCCGGCCCGACGTGCTCGCGGTCGCCGCCCTGCTCCACGACCTCGGCAAGGGCGGCACGGTGGACCACTCGGTGGCCGGTGAGCCGCTCGCCGTGGCCGCGGCCACCCGGCTGGGCTTCGCCGGCCCCGACGTCGCGGTGGTCGGCAGGCTGGTGCGCCACCACCTGCTGCTGGCCGAGACCGCGACCCGCAGGGACCTGGCCGACCCCGCCACCGTCGAGCACGTGGCCGCCCGCGTGTGCGACCTCGACACCCTGGACCTGCTCGAGACGCTCACCGAGGCCGACGCCCGGGCCACCGCGCCGCAGGCGTGGACGTCGTGGCGGGCCGGGCTGGTCGCCGACCTCGCTGCCCGCGTGCGGGCCCGGCTGCGGGGCACCGCCTTGCCGGCGACCGCGCAGCCCCACGTCGAGGTGCCGGTCCCGGCCGCCGTCCGCGCGGACCCCGGGCGCGTCGACGTACGGCTGGAACGGCGCGAGGACGCGACGACGGCGACCGTGGTGGCCCTCGACCGGCCCGGCCTGATGGCGGCCGCCGCGGGCGCGTTCACCGCGCTGCGGCTGTCGGTGCGTGCCGCGCGGGCCTGGAGCCAGGAAGACGTGGCGGTGTCGGTGTGGGAGCTGCCGGCCACCGGGGTGGACGCCGCGCTCGTACGCCAGCGCCTGGAGGCGGTGCTGGCCGGTGTCCTGGACCCGGCGGCGCGGCTGCCGGGTCCGCGGCGGTCGGCCGGCGAGCCGAGGGTCGAGGTGCTGCCGGACGCCTCCCGCCGCTCCACGGTGCTCGAGGTCCGCGTCGACGACCGGCCGGGGGTGGTGCTGCTGGCCTGCCGGGCGCTGGCCGGCCTCGGCCTGGGCGTCCGCTCCGCGCACGTGACCACCCTGGGTCCCCAGGCGGTCGACGTGTTCTACGTGCAGGATGCCGCCGGCCGGCCGCTCGAGGACCCCCGGGCCGCGGCGGCAGCGCAGGCCGTACGGCGCGTGCTGGGTGGCGCGGCTACCCTTGGACACTGACCTGTGCACTGCAGACCCGAGGACTGACCACCATTGTTTGCGACCCTTTCTGACCGTCTCGCCGACACCTTCAAGAACCTGCGCGGCAAGGGGCGGCTGTCGGACGCCGACATCGACCGCACGGCCCGGGAGATCCGGATCGCGCTCCTCGAGGCCGACGTCGCGCTGCCGGTGGTCAAGGAGTTCGTGGCCGCGGTCAAGGAGCGCGCCCGCGGTGCCGAGGTCAGCCAGGCGCTGAACCCCGCCCAGCAGATCGTCAAGATCGTCAACGACGAGCTCGTCGCGATCCTCGGCGGCGAGACCCGGCGGCTGCGGTTCGCGAAGAACCCGCCGACGGTGATCATGCTGGCCGGTCTGCAGGGTGCCGGGAAGACCACGCTCGCCGCGAAGCTCGCGCTGTGGCTGAAGGAGCAGGGCAACAGCCCGTTGCTGGTCGCCGCAGACCTCCAGCGGCCCAACGCGGTCAACCAGCTGCAGGTCAACGGCGAGCGGGCCGGGGTGAAGGTCTACGCCCCCGAACCCGGCAACGGGGTCGGCGACCCGGTCGCGGTCGCCCGCGGCGGCGTCGAGGAGGCCCGGCGCACTCTGCACGACGTGGTGATCGTCGACACCGCCGGACGGCTCGGCGTCGACGAGGAGATGATGCAGCAGGCGGCCGACATCCGCGACGCCGTGCACCCCGACGAGGTCCTGTACGTCGTCGACGCAATGATCGGCCAGGACGCGGTGAACACCGCCCTGGCGTTCATGGAGGGCGTCGGCTACGACGGCGTGGTCCTCACCAAGCTCGACGGCGACGCGCGCGGCGGCGCCGCCCTGTCGGTCCGCTCGGTGACCGGCCGCCCGGTCATGTTCGCCTCCAACGGCGAGAAGCTCACCGACTTCGACGTCTTCCACCCCGACCGGATGGCCTCGCGCATCCTGGACATGGGCGACGTGCTCACGCTCATCGAGCAGGCCGAGAAGACCTTCGACGCCGAGCAGGCGGCCAAGGCCGCGGCGAAGCTCAGCGGCCAGGGCGGCGAGTTCACCCTCGACGACTTCCTCCAGCAGATGCAGCAGATCCGCAAGATGGGCTCGCTGTCGAAGATCATGGGGATGCTGCCCGGGATGGGGCAGTTCCGTGAGCAGCTGGAGAACTTCGACGAGCGCGAGATCGACCGGATCCAGGCGATCATCCAGTCGATGACGCCCGCCGAGCGTGAGAACCCCAAGATCATCGACGGCTCGCGCCGGGCCCGGATCTCCCGCGGTTCCGGCACCCAGGTCTCCGACGTCAACCAGCTCGTCGACCGCTTCTTCGAGGCTCGCAAGATGATGATGTCGCTGGCCAAGGGCGGCGGCATGCCCGGCATGCCGGGGATCCCCGGCATGGGTGGCATCGGTGGCGGCAAGCGGGGCAAGGCGAAGCAGAACGCGAAGAAGGGCAAGGCCAAGCGGGTCTCGGGCAACCCCGCGAAGCGGGCCGCGCAGGAGCGCGCTGCCGCGTCGAGGCCGAACGGCAACGGCAACGGCGGCAACCCGTTCGGTGTCCCCGACGGCGCGGGGGAGGAGTTCGACCCCTCGTCGCTGGAGCTTCCTCAGGACCTCTCGAAGTACCTCAAGTAACCGCGGACGTCATACGTCCCGGCTGCACCGGCCGCCGCTTCGTATGACGTCCTGCGGAAGGTCGTGCGGGCCGGCTGCCACGGCCGCCGCTTCGGATGACGTCGGGTGAGGGGCGTGGGTCAGGCGGCCTACGCCGCCGCAGTGACGTCCGCGGTAGCGTGCGGGGCTATGACTCCAGCGCAGCGGTTCCGAGGTCCGGTCCTCCCCGACGGCGAGACGCGCGACCTGTACGTCGTGGACGGCCGGGTCACCTACGAGAAGGTCGCGGGAGCCGAGCAGGCGGCCGAGGGGTGGATCGTGCCCGGGCTCGTCGACGCGCACTGCCACATCGGCCTCGACGAGCACGGCGCCGTGCCCGAGGACGTGCAGGAGAAGCAGGCGCTGACCGACCGGGACGCCGGAGCCCTGCTACTGCGCGACTGCGGCTCTGCCGCGGACACCTCCTGGATCCACGAGCGCGAGGACCTGCCCCGGCTGATCCGCGCCGGACGGCACCTCGCGCGCACCCGCCGCTACATCCGAAACTACGCCCACGAGATCGAGCCCGAGGACCTCCCCGCCTACGTCGCGCAGGAGGCCGACCGTGGGGACGGCTGGGTGAAGCTGGTGGGGGACTGGATCGACCGCGACGCAGGGGACCTGACGCCGTCATGGACGCGCGAGTCGCTCGACCGGGCGATGGCGGTCGCCCACGAGCACGGCGCCCGCGTCACCGCCCACGTCTTCGGCGAGCAGGCGCTGCCGGACCTCATCGGCGCGGGGATCGACTGCATCGAGCACGGCACCGGCCTGTCCACCGACCTCATCGACACCATGGTCGCCAACGGCGTGGCGCTGGTGCCCACGGCCAAGCAGCTCAACAACTTCCCGGGCTACGCCGACGCAGGTCGGGCCAGGTTCCCCGCGTACGGCGCCCACATGGATGCGCTGTTCGCCACGCGCAAGGAGACGATCCGTTCCGCCTACGAGGCCGGTGTGGCCATCTACGCCGGCACCGACGCCGGCGGGGTGCTGCCGCACGGCCTCATCGGCGACGAGGTGCTGGAGCTCGCGTCGTACGGGCTCTCCACCTTCGACGCGCTCGGCGCGGCGTCCTGGCGGGCCCGGACCTGGCTGGGCCTCGACGACAACCTCCAGGAGGGCACCACGGCCGACTTCGTGGTCTTCGACCGGGACCCGCTCGCGGATCTGAGCGTCATCAAGGAGCCGAAGCGCGTGGTGCTGCGCGGCCGGGTCGTCGCCTGACCCGCGGGTTTCGGATGCCGCACCGGCATGTGCGGCCACGACGCGGGTAACTCCGTCGGACGTCCCCGACCCGAAGGAGCGCCCATGGACGCTGGGAAACCGGCCCGCGCCGCGAAGAAACACTCCGACCCGCCGCCGCCCGGGGCCCCGTCCGCCGAGCCGCCGTCCTTGGAGGAGCCGACCGAACCGCGGGCACCGCTGCCGCCGCGCGAGGACCAGACCGCGCCGGAGACGGTGACCGCGACCGGCGCCGAGACCGGGGCCGCGCGGACCGCCCGCGCGCAGCAGGGGGAGTACCTCACCACCGCACAGGGCGTGCGGCTCTACGACACCGACCACTCGCTGAAGGCGGGACGGCGCGGCCCCACGCTGCTGCAGGACCACCACCTCCGCGAGAAGATCACGCACTTCGACCACGAGCGGATCCCCGAGCGCGTGGTGCACGCACGTGGTGCCGCCGCGCACGGGGTGTTCGTGGCCAACGGCGCCGCCGCCAGCGTCACCCGCGCCTCCTTCCTCGCGAAGGGGAAGCAGACACCGGTGTTCACCCGGTTCTCGCCGGTCGCCGGCTCCCGCGGCTCCGCCGACGCGGTGCGCGACACCCGCGGGTTCGCCACGAAGTTCTACACCGACGAGGGCAACTTCGACCTCGTCGGCAACAACATCCCGGTGTTCTTCATCCAGGACGGCATCAAGTTCCCCGACCTGATCCACTCGGTGAAGCCGCGCCCGGACCGGGAGATCCCCCAGGCGCAGAGCGCGCACGACACGTTCTGGGACTTCGTCTCGCTGCACACCGAGGCCACCCACCACCTGATGTGGCACATCTCCGACAGGGGGATCCCGCGCTCGTACCGGATGATGGAGGGCTTCGGCATCCACACCTTCCGGCTCGTCAACGAGTCCGGCGAGACCGCGCTGGTGAAGTGGCACTGGAAGCCGCGGCTGGGCGTGCACTCCCTGACCTGGGAGGAGGCGCAGCTGGTCAACGGTGTGGACCCGGACTTCCACCGCCGCGACCTGTGGGACGCGATCGAGTCGGGGGCGTACCCGGAGTGGGACCTGGGGCTGCAGGTCTTCCCCGACACCCCCGACCAGACCTTCGAGGGCATCGACCTGCTGGACCCGACCAAGATCGTCACGGAGGAGCTCGCCCCCGTGCAGGTCGTCGGGACGATGACGCTCAACGCCAACCCGACGAACTTCTTCGCCGAGACCGAGCAGGTCGCCTTCCATCCCGGGCACGTCGTCCCCGGGATCGACGTCACCGACGACCCGCTGCTGCAGGCCAGGCTGTTCTCCTACCTCGACACCCAGCTGACCCGGCTCGGCGGGCCGAACTTCGCCCAGATCCCGGTCAACCGGCCGCACGTGCCGGTCAACGACATGGTCCGCGACGGCTTCCACCAGCACGCGGTGCACTCCGGCGTGGCGCCGTACCGACCGAACTCGCTGGACGGTGGCTGCCCGTTCCTGGCGGGGGAGGACGTCGGCGCCCTCGTGGAGGTGCCGCAGGAGCTGGTCGCCTCGGCGAAGGAGCGCGGGGCGCCGGCCTCGTTCGGCGACCACTACAGCCAGGCCCGGCAGTTCTGGAAGAGCATGACCCCGGTGGAGCGCGACCACCTGGTCCAAGCGTTCACCTTCGAGCTGGGGCACTGCTACGAGCAGGCGGTGAAGGAGCGGGCGCTGCGGGTGCTCGCCCACGTGGACGCCCGGCTGTGCGCCTCCGTCGCGGCCGGCCTGGGGCTTCCCGCTCCCCACGCCGTCGAGGAGGTCCCCGAGCTCGATCCGAGCCCGGCGGTCTCCCAGGTCGGCGGCAGCTGGCCGGTCGACGGGCGGACGGTGGCCCTGGTGGTCGACCCCGACGGTGACCTCGAGGCGGTGGCAGGTGCGCGCCGGGCGCTGCTCGACGCCGGCGTGCTGCCGCTGGTCCTGGCGCCGCACGGCGGCACGCTGCCCCACGGGCTCACGGTGCAGCGCACCCTGCTGACCGCACGGTCGGTGGAGTTCGACGCGGTGGTGCTCGCCGGGGCGCCCGCTCCGGCCCCGGACGCGATGGCCGGCCTCGACGCCAAGGCGGCGGGCGGGTCGGCGGGCGTCGACCCGCGGGTGCGGCTGCTGCTGGAGGAGGCCTTCCGCCACGCGAAGGCGATCGGCGCGTGGGCCGGGCGGGAGGCGCTGACCGCGGCGGGCGTGCCCGAGGACGCACCCGGCGTGGTGCTGGGCGACGACGCCGAGGACGTGGTCGGCCAGGTCCTCGGCCTGCTCACCTCCCACCGCGTGTGGGAGCGCTTCCCCGCCGCGAGCGGCTGAGCGGTCTCGATTGGAGTCGCGGCGGACCCTTCTGGCAGAATGGCCCGTCGAGTCCTGCGCATCCGGACCCTCTCACCCGGATCGTGCAGCGCCCGCCGAGCCCAGCGGCCATGCCCCACGTGGTCCGTGGCGGCTCACCCACCTCAAAACGTCAAGGAGACACCACACTCGTGGCCGTCAAGATTCGCCTCAAGCGCATGGGCAAGGTCCGTGCGCCGTACTACCGCGTCGTCGTCGTCGACTCCCGCAAGAAGCGGGATGGTCGGGTCATCGAGGAGATCGGGAAGTACCACCCGAAGGATGAGCCCTCGCTGATCGAGGTCACCTCCGAGCGTGCGCAGTACTGGCTCGGTGTCGGCGCCCAGCCGACCGAGGCCGTGGAGGCCTTGCTCAAGGTGACCGGTGACTGGCAGAGGTTCAAGGGCCTGCCGGGCGCGGAGGGCACGCTGAAGAGCCCGGCCCCCAAGCGGGACAAGGCCGAGATCTTCAACGAGGCCCTCAAGGAGTCCGCGCTCGAGCCGAAGGCCGAGGCGGTGACGAAGAAGTCGTCGTCGAAGAAGCCGCCGGCCGAGGCTTCGGAGAGCCCGGAGGCGCCGTCCGAGCACGACGTCGTCGGCGGCCAGTCGCCGGAGTCGGCGGTGGAGAGCGCCGAGCGCGCCGAGAAGCAGGCCGTCGACCACGAGAAGACGGACCGCGACGCCGAGACGGGCGCCTGAGCACCATGCTGGCCGAGGCGCTCGAGCACCTGGTCCGCGGCATCGTCCGCCACCCTGACGACGTGCGCGTGCGCGACAAGCAGCTTCGTCGTGGCTCGGTCCTCGAGGTGCGCGTGCACCCCGACGACCTCGGCAAGGTCATCGGTCGCAACGGGCGCACCGCCACCGCGCTGCGCACCGTGGTCGGTGCCCTCGCCGGCCGGGGTGGCGCCCGCGTCGACTTCGTCGACGTGGACCGCCGCTCCTGACCTGCTCCCGGGGTTTCTCGTGCTGATGGGGAGGACCGACTCGGTCCTCCCCATCAGCACGTTCGGGAGGGCCGGGCAGACTCCGGCAGACTCGACATCGCACGCAGGCACCGGACCAGCACAGGGAACGTGACACGGAGGGGTGGATGAGCACCACCGAGGTCGTCGTCGGCCGGATCGGCAAGGCCCACGGGATCAAGGGCGAGCTGTCGGTCGAGCCGCGCACCGACGAGGCCGAGCGGCGTTTCGCCGTGGGCGCGGTGCTGGCCACGCAGACCCCTGACGGCGCAGCGGCGCAGGGGCCGGGGCGGCCGGCGTTCCTCACCGTCGCCGGCACCCGCTGGCACCAGGGACGGCTCCTGGTCCGGTTCGAGGAGGTCGCCGACCGCACGGCCGCGGAGGCAGTCCGCGGGCTGATGCTGCTGGCCACCGTCGACGCCGACGAGGTGCCCGAGGACCCCGAGGAGTACTACGACCACCAGCTCATCGGCCTTCGGGTGCGCACCACCGACGGGCGCGAGGTGGGCGAGCTCAGCGAGATCGTGCACGGCTCGGCCCAGGACCTGCTCGTGGTCACGTGCGAGGACGGCCGCGAGGTGCTGGTGCCCTTCGTGAGTGCGCTGGTGCCCGTCGTCGACGTACCGGCGGGGCGCGTGGAGGTCGCCGACCTGCCCGGCCTGCTCACGGACCTGCAGGAGGAGGACGCGCCCGACCAGGAGGGTGGCGCCTGACATGCGGGTGGACGTGGTGTCGATCTTCCCCGAGTACCTCGCCCCGCTGGGGCTCTCCCTGCCCGGCAAGGCCCAGGAGGCCGGGCTGCTCGACCTCCACGTGCACGACCTGCGGCGGTGGGCGCACGACCGGCACCGCACCGTCGACGACACCCCCTACGGCGGCGGGGCCGGCATGGTGATGAAGCCGGAGCCGTGGGGCGAGGCGCTCGACACGCTCGCCGGCGACCGGACGGTGCTGGTGGTGCCGACCCCCTCGGGGGAGCGCTTCACCCAGGCGACCGCGGCCGAGCTCGCCGGCCGCGAGCGGCTGCTGTTCGCCTGCGGGCGCTACGAGGGCATCGACCAGCGCGTCGTCGACCACGCGCGCACCCGCATGGAGGTCCGGGAGATCTCCCTCGGCGACTACGTGCTCAACGGCGGCGAGGTGGCCGCCCTCGTCGTGATCGAGGCGGTGGTGCGGCTGCTGCCGGGGTTCCTGGGCAATCCCGCGTCCCTGGTCGAGGAGTCCCACGGCGAGGGCGGACTGCTGGAGTACCCGGTCTACACCAAGCCGGCCTCGTGGCGGGGCCTCGACGTGCCCGACGTGCTGCTGTCCGGCGACCACGCGCGGATCGCGGCGTGGCGCCACGCCCAAGCGGTACGACGGACCGCGGAGCGTCGACCCGACCTCCTGCCGGTGACCGCCACGCTCGCGGTGGACGGTGACCCGGTGACCCCCACCCCGGCCGTGCCCGCCGACGCGGGCGAGCTGTGGACGCTGCAACGGGCCTGCTGGGCCGGCTCGGCGCAACCGGATGTCCCGCCGCTCACCGAGACGAGGGACGACGTCCGCGTCGCGCTGGACCGCGGGCGCACCTACGTGCTGCGTGTCGGGGGGCGGGTCGTGGCCGCGGTCCGCGCGGGTCGCGACGAGGCAGAGCCCGCGACGTGGCGGGTGGACCGGCTGATGGTGGCGCCGGACCTCCAGGGGCGTGGGCTCGGGCGCGGCCTGCTGGCGTTCGCGGAGTCGCGGGCGCCCGACGACGTCGGCACGTTCGCGCTCACCGCCGGTGCCGTGACCTCCCGGGCGCTGCGCAAGGCCGGCTACCGGCCGGCGGGGGAGAGCGCACCGGGCAGCGTCGCGCTGGTCAAGCGCCGCCGGCAGGGCGCCGGCTGATTTCGCCGTACCGAGGCGCCTGTGGCAGACTGGACGCTCGCATCCGTTGCGTCGCGACTGCCCGCCCTCGACGGCGGGAGTCGGCGGTCCACCTGCCACAGGGGGCGCACCGCACGACGCGGGACGGCGGAGCAGCCGAACCACTCCCCAGTCCGTGGGTGACCTGTGGCGCCCTCGAGGAGACAGCCATGACCAACGTCATCGACACGATCGCCGCCGGCGCCCTGCGCGACGACATCCCCGACTTCCGCGCCGGAGACACCCTCAAGGTGCACGTGAAGGTCGTCGAGGGCAACCGCTCCCGCGTCCAGGTCTTCCAGGGTGTGTGCATCCGGGTCCAGGGCTCCGGCGTGGGCCGCACCTTCACCGTGCGCAAGGTGTCCTTCGGCGTGGGCGTGGAGCGCACCTTCCCGGTCCACACGCCGGTCATCGACAAGATCGAGGTGGTGACCCGCGGCGACGTGCGCCGGGCGAAGCTGTACTACCTGCGCAACCTGCGCGGCAAGGCCGCCAAGATCAAGGAGCGCCGCGAGGCGTGATCCCGCGGCGATCACCCCGCGTTGGTTAGGCTCGCGGGGTGAGCGCCGAGCCAGAGTCTTCCGACCGCGGCCCCGTCGACTCACCGGACCTGTCCAGGGACGGTGCGACGGGGCCGCGGTCGTCTCACGCACGCCGCACACACGTCCCGCTCTGGCAGGAGCTCGCCCTGCTGCTGGCGGTGGCCCTGGTGCTGGCCGTCGTCATCAAGACGTTCTTCCTGCAGGCGTTCTACATCCCCTCGGCGTCGATGCACGACACGCTCGTCGAGAACGACCGGATCCTGGTGGAGAAGCCGTCGTACTGGGCCGGCTCCCCGCAGCGCGGCGACATCGTCGTGTTCGACGACCCCGGTGGCTGGCTGGGCTACTCCCACGCAGCGGCGCGGCCGAACCCGTTCGCCTCGGTGCTGGAGACGTTCGGGCTCTACCCCAGCGGCGGACACCTGGTGAAACGGGTGATCGGCGTGGGGGGCGACGAGGTGAAGTGCTGCGACGCCCGGGGCAGGATCACGGTCAACGGCGTGCCGCTCAACGAGAAGTCCTACCTGGCGGCGGGGCAGAAGCCCTCGCTGGTGCGCTTCGACGTCAAGGTCCAGCCGGGCTACCTGTGGGTGCAAGGCGACAACCGCTCGGACTCCGCCGACTCGCGTGTGCACCTCGGCGACCCCGGTGGCGGCCAGGTCCCGGTCGATGACGTGGTCGGCAAGGTGTTCGCCGTCGTGTGGCCGTTCGACCACTTCGCCATCCTGCACCGCCCGGCGACCTTCTCCTCGGTGCACTGACGGCGGGGTGCCCGCCCGGCGCGTCGGCGCGGCGGTGACAATGGAGCCGTCATGACTGTCCTGCCCCGAGGCCTCACGGTGCGCCGCGACGCCGGCCTGTACGGCTACGAGCGGGCGCTGCGTCGCGGCGGGCTCGACCCGGTCGCCGGGGTCGACGAGGCCGGGCGCGGCGCCTGCGCAGGGCCGCTGGTGGCCGCGGCTGCGATCCTGCCCGACGGCCGGCGCGGGCAGGTGCCCGGGCTGGCCGACTCCAAGCTCCTGACCGCCCGGGCGCGTGAACGCTGCTACGAGGAGGTCGTGCGCCGTGCCGTGGCCTGGTCGGTGGTCGTCATCGAGCCCGGGGAGTGCGACCGACTGGGCATGCACGTGGCGAACGTGGAGGCCTTGCGCCGCTCCACCGCCCTGCTCGACGTACGTCCGGCCTACGTGCTGACCGACGGGTTTCCCGTCGACGGGCTCGAGGCGCCGGGACTCGCGGTGTGGAAGGGTGATCGGGTGACGGCCTGCATCGCCGCGGCGTCGGTGATCGCGAAGGTCACCCGCGATCGGATCATGACCGGCCTGCACGAGGCCTATCCCGACTACGACTTCGCCACGCACAAGGGGTACGTCACCGCGGCGCACACCGAGGCGCTCGAGCGGCACGGACCGTGCGCGATCCATCGGCGCCGCTTCGTCAACGTGCGACGCGCCGCGGGTGACAATGGCGTCCTGGACGCCGAACCGACGACCCGACTGCCGATCATGGAGGACGCCCGATGAGCGCCGAGGATCTCGAGAAGTACGAGACCGAGATGGAGCTCCAGCTCTACCGCGAGTACCGCGACGTGGTGGGCATCTTCAAGTACGTCGTCGAGACCGACCGACGCTTCTACCTGTGCAACCAGGTCGACGTGAAGGCCCGCACCGAGGCCGGCGACGTGTTCTTCGAGGTCACCATGACCGACGCCTGGGTGTGGGACATGTACCGGCCGGCGCGCTTCGCCAAGAACGTCAAGGTGCTCACGTTCAAGGACGTCAACGTCGAGGAGCTCAACCCGACCGACATCGAGCCTCCCAAGGCCTGACCGGCGGCACCCGCGCCGTCGAGACGCGCATCTTGCCCCTCGAGGCGCCCGATTCTTTACTCGCGTCCCGGTTTGTGATCGGGAACACAGGGTATTCCTTGTGCCGCTGGTCACAGAATCGCGTCATAAGGCTCGGGTGAGCGCGTCAAACAGCTGAGGGGCCTGGCCCGGAAGGACTAGGTCGCCTCTGGTTCTCGCGGGGGAGGGAATGCGAGGACCTTGGTCACAGTCGGTCTTGGGAGGGAACGGCTTTGAGACGGATCCAGGGAGACGTGCGCCCTGAACGAGGCGCCGTAGCGGTCGAGGCCGGTCTGGTGAGCACGGTGCTGATGCCCCTGCTCCTGGGTGTCCTCGTCTTCGGGAACTACCTGTGGCACGCGCAGCGGGTCGACGCATACGCGGTACGCATACCTCCAGGCGCGGTGCAGGGCAACTTCACGTGCGCGCAGCTGGTGGACCGGGTCAAGGACACGGTCGCGAAGAACGTGGCGCTGCTGGCCGACAACACGCCCATCGACGCGACCGACGTGACCGCCGCGGTCGTGCAGGTGCTGCCCACAGTGGGGGCCGTGGTGAAGATCTCCGTGCGCGTCCCGGTGGTGTCGACGCTGGCCTCGCTGCTGCCCAACGACGGCGCGGTGGTGTCCGACACGCTCGTCCGCCTCGACGACGTGACCCTCACCACCGAGTCATGCTGAGCGTCGTACGGCGCCGGTGCTCGCGTCGCGAGGAGACCGGGGCCATCGCCCTCATCGCCGCGATCGTGTCTCTCGTGCTGCTGGTCGTCTCGGCCTTCGTGGTCGACATCGGCAGCACGTGGGCGCGCCGGGGACAGCTGCAGGTCCAGGCAGACCGCGCTGCCGTCTTCGCGGCCGACTCACTCCCCGCCGGCGGCACTGCCGCCCGGCAAGCGGTGGCAGCCCAGGCCGCGTACTACATCGCCTGCCACCCCGTGCAGGGCCAGCGAGAGCTGGGCAGCATGCCCGACTGCACGTCCAGCACCTCCCCGAGCGACCCGGAGATCCAGGCCTACGGCCAGCAGCTGATGCAGGCCGGGCAGGTCAGCTTTCCCACCGCCACCGAGGTCAAGGTGACCACGCCGCCGGCCCGTATCGACTTCTCGTTCGGCAAGGCGATCGGCGTGGACAAGAGCGTGCAGCAGAAGACGGCCACGGCCAAGGCGTACTCGCCCGGCACCGTGGAGCCGATCGGCCTCTCACTCAGCTGCATGCTCGGGGCCGCGAACAACCTGGGCCTCACCACGCTGAACGGCGTGCTGCCGCTCAACTACATGTCGGTCGGCGCGATCAAGCCGGAGAAGGTCACCACCACCTGGCCGAGCTCGCAGGCCCAGGACCCGGGCATGACCCTCGACCCCTTGACCCCGCCGTCGGCCGTGATGAACACCGGTCCGGTCACCGTGACCGCCACCGGCTCGGGGTGGGACGCGCCGCTCGCCCTCGTCTCGAGCCTGATGCTCGAGTTCCGTCGCGGCAGCGAGGTGCACGACGCGGTGGCCACCGGCGTGAACGTGGCGGGCCTGGTCAGCACCGGAACGTTCACGGTGCCGTCGGAGGTCATGAAGACCGCAGGCACCTGGCAGGTGAAGGTCGCGGTGCTCCGGAACGGGACGTGGGTCTACTCCAAGAGCACCCAGCAGTTCGACGTCACGATCCCGTCCTCGACCGCCGACCTGCTCGGCTGCGGAAGGACGCTGAAGAGCCCGAGAGACTGCACCTCCCTTGTCAGCGACCCGAGCTGTACGAACGCGTCGAACCCGGGCAACCTCGAGGCGAACATCAAGGCGGGCCTCGACCACAGCCTGGTCGCACAGTCAGGGCTGCTGTCGGCCAGTACCCCCGACTCCCTCAGCGGGCTCCTCGACGCACTGGTGGACCCCACGGTGCTGACCAAGTGCAGCAACAACTCCTCCATCGGGGACTACAAGGACATCGCCCAGAACATCCAGTCCGGGGACACCCCCAACTGTGTCCATATGGAGCAGGGCGCCATCGACGACAAGGAGTTCACCGAGGGCTTCCTCGGTGCGCCGCAGGAGACGTCGACCGGAACCGTGTCCGGGCGGCTGGTGTGCGATCCGCCTGGCCAGCCCTGCGGAGCCAAGGCCGCCTCGTCCGGGCAGGTCCTCAAGGCCTCCGACCTGGGGCTGCTGGTCAACCATCCTGACGTCAACGACTACTACATCAACAACGACCACTTCACCGACTTCGTGAAGGACCCGTCCCTGCTCAACTCCGCCACGTTCTTCAGCCTCACCACCTATCTCACCCCCGGCCTGCCGGCCGTGACGCCGAAGAGCCAGATCGATCCCGCGATCTACGGGTCACAGCGGTTCTTCTGGGTTCCGGTGATGAGCACGCCGATCCAGAGCACCGGCAACGATGCCGGGGACTTCCCTATCCTCACCTTCCGCCCGGTCTTCGTGACCGGCACGGACGTCAACGACGCCCTCACCGGTGTGGAGCCGGTCGACCTGGTGCTGAAGCTCGTGGACAGCTGGGTGCTCAGCCTGCTGGGTCTGAGCGACCCCTCCGCGGAGCACAACGGGATCCTCATGAACAACGCGGACCACACGCTGCGGGCGCTGCGGTTCATGACCATCGAGCCCACGGCACTGCCGGCAGTTCCCGCGGACTACCAGGGGCCCGTCTCCGACTACGTGGGGACGGGCCCCAAGGTGATCAGGCTGGTGAAGTGATGCGACGTGGGAACCAGCGCGGCGCGGCGGCCCTGGAGTTCGGTCTGGTGGCCCCGGTCATCTTCCTGTTCATCTTCGGGATCATCCAGTACGGCTACCTGTTCTGGTCGCTGGAGACGGCCTCGGCGACCGCGCGCGAGGCGGCCCGGCAGCTGATCGTCGGCACCGACGAGCACTGCGTGGTGGACCAGGCCGTCAGCCAGGCGGAGCAGCCCGCGGTCGGGGAGACGGCTCCCCAGGTCGCGATCAGCTACCAGGACACCGCCGGGCAGAGCTCCGACGTGCCGGTCGTCGGCGGACTCGTCACGGTGACCGTGTCGTTCCAGAGCCTCGACATGCACGTGCCGTTCCTGCCCGTTCCGGACGGTGGCACGGTCAGCGGCGACGGTACGGCCAGGGTGGAGAACATCCCCCCGACGCCACTGGCCTGCTGAGAACGCCGGTTCGCGTCCACAGGACTGCCGCGCCCCCCGTTCTCCACACCTGCGCGCCGATCCCGCCTCGCCGTGACGCGGGCCGGACACCCTTGGGCCAGGAGGTCCCAGATGGCACAACCGGCGAAACCAGGTCCGCACCCGAGGACACGGCAGCGACTGCGCCTGGGCGCGCTCGGCGAGGAGACCGCCGTCGCCCACCTGTGCGCCCAGGGCATGGTGGTGCTCGACCGTAACTGGCGCTGCTCCCTGGGCGAGCTCGACATCGTGCTGCGAGACGGGCGGACGCTCGTGGTGTGCGAGGTCAAGACGCGGTCGTCGCTCCGTTACGGCGCGCCGCTGGAGGCGGTCACCGAGCAGAAGGCCGCCCGGCTGCGCCGCCTGGCGGCCCGGTGGCTGGCCGACCACGCCGTGCGTCCCGACGACGTCCGCATCGACCTGGTCGGCGTGCTCCTCACCGGCGGGCGGCCGGCCGTCGAGCACGTGAGGGGTGTCGGGTGAGCTTCGCCACGGCCCGCACCATCTCCCTCGAGGGCTCGACCGGCCACCTCATCGACGTGCAGGTCGACGTCTCGCAGGGCGTGGTGAAGACCGCCCTCGTCGGCCGTCCCGACGCCTCGATCAACGAGGCGCGCGACCGCTGCCGTGCCGCCGTGGCCAACAGCGGGTTCGAGTGGCCTGCCACCCGGCGGGTGACGATCCTGCTCTCACCGGCCGACCTGCCGAAGCGCGGCCCGCACTTCGACCTGGCCATCGCCGTGGGTGTCCTGGCCGCCTCCGGAGCGGTGCCCGCGGCGGCCCTGGACGGCGTGGTCTTCGTCGGCGAGCTGACGCTCGACGGCCGCCTGCGCGCGGTTCCCGGCGTGCTCCCGATGACGATGGCCTCCGCCGCGCGGGGCATCCGCACCGTGGTGGTCCCCGAGCCGCAGGCGGACGAGGCCGCACTCGTCCCGGGCGTCAGCGTCTTCGGGCTGCGTTCGCTGGCCCAGGTGGTGGCCCACCTCCGGGGAGAGGAGGTCCCCGAGGCGCCACAGGTTCCCCCGCTGGCGAGTGGGCCGCTGCTGTCCTGGCGGGGCGACACCCGCCTCGACGACCTCGACCTGGCCGACCTCCACGCGATGGCCGACGCCCGGTTCGCCCTCGAGGTCGCGGCGGCCGGCGGGCACCACCTGATGCTGAGTGGGCCGAAGGGAGCCGGCAAGACGACGCTGGCCGAGCGGCTCCCCGGTCTGCTGCCGGACCTGTCGGTCGAGGAGAGCCTGGAGCTGACGGCGATCTACTCGCTGGCCGGCGGCCTGCCGCCGGGGCAGACCCGCATCGTGCGCCCGCCGTTCCGCGCACCGCACCACTCCGCCACGCGGGCCAGCGTGCTGGGAGGCGGGACCGGACGGGTGCGCCCCGGCGAGGTCAGCCGCGCGCACTCCGGCGCGCTGTTCCTCGACGAGTTCCCCCTCTTCTCCGCCGACATCATCGAGGCCCTGCGACAACCTCTGGAGAGCGGGGAGATCACGCTGGCCCGAGGCGACGAGGTCGCCACCTTCCCGGCCCGCACCATGGTGGTCCTGGCCTGCAACCCCTGTCCCTGCGGCGACTACCACCCCACCAACCGCGACAACCGGTGCACGTGCACGGAGGTGGCTCGCCGGGACTACCGTCGCAAGCTGAGCGGTCCGATCGTCGACCGCATCGACATCACCCGCCACGTCGAGCCCGTCCGACCCCATGAGGTCGCAGACCCGTTGTCACGCCCGGAGCCCACCGCGCCCGTGCGTGCCCGTGTCGCCGAGGCCCGCCAGCGACAGCACAGCCGGTACGCCGGCAGCGGCTGGCGCCTCAACGCGGACGTCCCCGGCCCTCGGTTGCGCGAGGCCTGGCCGCTCGCCGAGGCCGCCGCGGCGCTGCTCGACGAACGTGTGTACGACGGAGTGCTCACCCGGCGTGGCGCCACCCGGGTGCACCGGCTGGCGTGGACGGTGGCGGACCTGTGGGGGCAGCCGCGTCCGGGGCTCGAGGAGCTCGACGTGGCGCTGCGCCTGCGCACCGGTGAGCCGCTGTCGCTGGGCACGGTGGCCCAGGGGAGGGCCGGATGAGCGACCGCGTCGCGCGAGCCGCGCTCAGCAGGCTCACCGAGCCCGGGGACACCCGGCTCGCGGCCCTGGTGGACCAGCTGGGAGCCGAGCAGCTGCTGTCCCTGCTGCGGGAGGAGAAGGACGTCGCGGGCGTCCACACCCAGGTCGCCGGCAGGTTGCGGGCGCTCGATCCCGAACGTGAGCTGCGGGACGCGGAGGCACGCGGTATCCGCTTCGTCTGCCCCGGGGACGACGAGTGGCCCGACCAGCTCGCCGACCTCGCGCACGCCGAGGCGGTCGCCGGCCGAGGGGGGACGCCTCTCGGCCTGTGGTTGAAGGGGCCGCGCCACCTGCGTGAGACCTGCCTCCACTCGGTGGCGGTGGTCGGCTCCCGCTCGGCGACGAGCTACGGCGCCTCCGTGGCTGGGGACCTGGCTGCCGGGCTGGCGACGGAGGGCGTCGCCGTGGTCTCGGGGGCGGCCTTCGGGATCGACCAGGCTGCCCACCGCGGTGCCCTCGCCACCCGCGGGCCGACGGTCGCGGTGCTGGCCTGTGGCGTCGACCGGGCGTATCCGGCCGCGCACCGCAGCCTGCTCGACTACGTCGCGGACACCGGGCTGGTGGTCTCCGAGCTGCCCCCGGGGTGCGCGCCCACGAAGGTGCGGTTCCTGTCCCGCAACCGGCTCATCGCCGCGCTCACGCGCGGCACCGTGGTGGTCGAGGCGGCGGTGCGCAGCGGCGCGCTGAACACCGCCAACTGGGCCGGCCGCCTGCATCGCACGCTGATGGGCGTCCCCGGCCCGGTGACCAGCGCCCCCTCGGAAGGCGTCCACGAGCTCATCCGCTGCCGAGACGCGGCCCTGGTGACGCGGGCGGCGGACGTCCTCGAGCTGGTCTCGCCACCCGGCTCCTTCCTCGCGCCGGTGCGCCGCGGCGCAGACCGGAGCTGGGACCGGTTGACCGCGGTCGAGCAGCGCGTGCTCGACGCCGTACCCGTGACCGTGCCCGTCGGCGCAGAGGCGCTGGCTCGGACCGCGGGTCTCGGCGAGCGGCAGGTGGCCGCTGCGCTCGAGAGGTTGGCCGCGCATGGCTTCGTCGAGCACGGCGGCCGTGGTTGGCGACTCCCCGTCGAGCCGGCCGGGGGGGCCGAGAGGCCGCCGAGCTGCGGACGGGGCGGGCGACACGCCGGGTGAGCCCCGCCGGGGGACGCACGCCCGCCGACGTAGCCTCAGGTCCGTGGGCACCACTGCTGGCGACGCGCAGGGTGAGCCGCTGCCCGAGGCGATGGCCGGAGCGCTCGCCGACTACGAGCGTCACCTGGTCTCCGAGCGCGACCTGGCCCCGCACACCGTCCGCGCCTACCTCGGCGACATCGCCGGGATGCTCGAGCACGCGGCGCGTCTCGGCCACACCGAGCTCGGCACCCTCGACCTGCGGACCCTGCGCAGCTGGCTGGCCAAGCAGCAGACGCTGGGTCGCGCGCGCACCACGATGTCGCGACGTGCGACCGCGGTGCGGGTCTTCACGGCGTGGGCGGCGCGCACCGGCCGCGCCCCCACCGACGCCGGAGCACTGCTCGGCTCCCCGAAGGCGCACCGCCCGCTGCCCCCGGCGCTGCGGGTCGACGAGGCGCGCGCCCTGCTGGAGGCCGCCGCGGCGCACGCGGACGACGGCAGCGCGGTGGGACTGCGCGACGTGGCGGTGCTCGAGCTGCTCTACGCCACCGGCATCCGGGTGGGCGAGCTGTGTGGGCTCGACGTCGACGACCTGGACCGTGAGCGGCGCGTCGTACGGGTGTTCGGCAAGGGCCGCAAGGAGCGCACGGTGCCCTACGGGCTACCGGCACAGCGCGCCGTCGACGCCTGGTTGGACCGCGGCCGCCCGCGGCTGGCGGCACCGGGCGCCGGCGCGGCGCTCTTCCTCGGCGCCCGCGGCCGGCGGATCGACCAGCGGGCCGTGCGCGCGCTCGTGCACGCCCGTCTCGCCGAGGTCCCCGGCGCACCGGACCTCGGCCCCCACGGTCTGCGGCACACGGCCGCGACGCACCTGCTCGAAGGCGGGGCGGACCTGCGCACGGTGCAGGAGCTGCTCGGGCATGCCTCGCTGGCGACCACGCAGATCTACACCCACGTGACCACGGACCGGCTGCGGCAGGCCTACCGCCAAGCCCACCCGCGGGCGTGAGCCGGCCCCTCCATCGGCAGCAGGCGCACGGGGCCGCCCCCCACGAGGGCGAGCGGGTTGCGGTAGGTGCTCCGCCCCTCGATGAGCCCCCAGTGCAGGCACGCGGCCGGAAAACAGTGCGAGCCGGCCAGCTCCAGGGTGCCGAGCACCGTCCCGGCACCGACCCGCTCGCCGACGGAGACCGTGCCGGCCACCGGCTCGTACGTCGTGCGCGTCCCCCCGTGGTCGACGACGACGACGCCGCGGCCGGCAACCGTGCCGACGAACCGGACGGTCCCTGCTTCCGCGGCACGGACCGGCTCGCCCACGGTGCCGCGGAGGTCGGCGCCACGGTGGCCCGCACCCCAGCGGGAGACGGGCGGGTCGAACCCGGACACCACGTCCGGCCGGGGTTCCAGCGGCCAGACGGCACGAGCGGGCGCGGGGGGCCGGCTGCTCCCGGATCCCGACGCCGGGACCGCGTCGGGAGGCGGGCCCGCACCGGCGGACGTCGAGCCGGCGGCGGCGCCGGGGACGGACAGCAGGACGGCGAGCAGGAGTGCGGCGAGGGCGTTCATGGACGGGAGCATGGAGCTGTCGGCGGCTTTTCGGGCACCACGGCGACGCAACTGTGGACCGGGCGCGGACACGTGCGTCGGGGGACCGTTGCCGGTCCGGGTGCGGATTAGGGCGAACGCGGCCGCCTCGGCTAGACTCGTCGCAGCGACTCGTGTGAGCGGGTCGACTTCGCACGCCCGACACCGCCGGCCGGCGGGCGTCGTCCTTCAGTCTCCTCGAGGCACACACCGACGGGAGTCCGGACGCGCCGGGCGTCAGGGCAGGTGGCACCCGCTTCCTGCGACAACTGAGCCGACCCCATGCGGCGGGCGTACGACGGTGACCCCGTCACGCGCGCGCACGTGCACGGGGTCACGAGACAGAAGAGGTTCGACAGCCATGGCCGTCGTCACCATGCGCCAGCTCCTCGAGAGCGGCGTCCACTTCGGGCACCAGACCCGTCGATGGAACCCCAAGATGAAGCGCTTCATCATGACGGAGCGCAACGGCATCTACATCATCGACCTGCAGCAGTCGCTGGCCTACATCGACCGCAGCTTCGCCTTCATCAAGGACACGGTCGCCAAGGGCGGCACGATCATGTTCGTCGGCACCAAGAAGCAGGCGCAGGAGGCGATCGCCGAGCAGGCGACCCGGGTCGGCATGCCCTACGTGAACCAGCGCTGGCTGGGCGGCATGCTCACCAACTTCCAGACCGTGCACCAGCGGATCAACCGGCTCAAGGAGCTGGACGAGGTCGACTTCGACAACGTGGCCGGCAGCGGTCGCACGAAGAAGGAGCTCCTCCAGATGAAGCGCGAGCGCGACAAGCTGGAGAAGACCCTCGGCGGCATCCGCGAGATGACCCGCACCCCCTCTGCGGTGTGGATCGTCGACACCAAGAAGGAGCACCTGGCCGTCGAGGAGGCTCGCAAGCTCCGGATCCCGGTCATCGGCATCCTGGACACCAACTGCGACCCCGACGAGGTCGACTACCCGATCCCGGGCAACGACGACGCGATTCGTGCGGTCAGCCTGCTGACCCGGGTTGTCGCCGACGCGGTCGCCGAGGGCCTCATCGCCCGCTCCGGCGCCCGGACCGGCGAGGGTGAGGGCGAGGCGGCGAGCGCAGAGCCGCTGGCCGAGTGGGAGCGCGAGCTCCTCGCCGGGGAGGCGGACAAGGCGGCCGTGGAGGCCACCGGCGGCGACGCCGCCCCCGAGGCCCAGGGCACCCCGGCGAGCGAGGCCACGGGTGCCTCCGCGGAGTCGACCGAGGCTGCGGCCGAGCCGACCGAGGCTGCGGCCGAGCCGACCGAGGCTGCGGCCGAGCCGACCGAGGCTCCGGGCGAGGCCCCCGCCGAGTCGACCGAGACCCCGGCCGAGACCCCCGAGTCGACCGAGACCCCGGCCGAGGGTGGCGCGCAGGCCTGACCGGCCCGCGGCCCCGCACCAGCACCACCAGGCACGAGCGGGCCGGTCCGCACGAACGGCCGGCCCGCTCCACCCACCAACCACGAGGTAGGCACTAGTCATGGCGAACATCTCCGCCGCAGACGTCAAGAAGCTCCGCGACCTCACCAGCGCGGGCATGATGGACAGCAAGAAGGCGCTGGAGGAGGCCGACGGCGACTTCGACAAGGCCGTCGAGATCCTCCGCGTCAAGGGGTCGGCCAAGGCCGCCAAGCGCGGCGCCGAGCGCACCGCGTCGGCCGGTCTGGTGGCCACCGCCGGCACGGCGCTCGTCGAGCTCAACTGCGAGACCGACTTCGTGGCCAAGAGCGAGGACTTCGTCGCGGCCGCCCAGCAGGTCGCCGACGCGGCGGCCGAGGCCAAGCCGGCCGACGCCGAAGCGCTCCGGGCGGTCAAGGTCGGCGACAGCACGGTCGGCGAGCTCGTCGACGGGCTCGCGGTGAAGATCGGCGAGAAGATCGAGCTCGGCCGCGTCGCCGTGTTCGACGGTCCGGTGGCGACGTACATGCACCGCCGGGCGGCGGACCTGCCCCCGGCCGTCGGTGTGCTCGTCGAGTACGAAGGCGACAACCAGGAGGCCGCCCGCGGCGCCGCGATGCAGATCGCCGCGATGCGTCCGCAGTACGTCTCCCGGGACGAGGTCCCCGAGGAGATCGTCGCCAAGGAGCGCGAGATCGCCGAGGCGACCGCGCGCGAGGAGGGCAAGCCGGAGCAGGCGCTGCCGAAGATCATCGAGGGCCGGCTCAACGGCTACTTCAAGGACGTCGCGCTCCTCGACCAGCCCTCGGTCCAGGAGACGAAGAAGAGCGTGAAGGCGGTCCTCGACGAGGCCGGGATCACCGTCAAGCGGTTCGCCCGCTTCGAGGTGGGCGCCTGAGCCGACTAGGGTCTGCCTAGACGACAGCACGAGGGAGGTCGGTCCGCATGAGTTGCACTCAGCCAACGTCCGGGCCGGCCTCCGTCGTATCTGGACCGCACCCGCGGCCCCACAGGAGGGAACCCCAGTGACCGGTTACCAGCGCGTCCTGCTCAAGCTGTCCGGCGAGGCGTTCGGCGGCGGCGGCATCGGAGTCGACCCCGATGTGGTCAACCAGATCGCGGGAGAGATCGCCGCGGTCGTGCGCGACGGCGTGCAGGTGGCCATCGTGGTCGGCGGCGGGAACTTCTTCCGCGGGGCCGAGCTGCAGCAGCGCGGCATGGACCGCCCACGCGCCGACTACATGGGCATGCTCGGCACCGTCATGAACTGCCTGGCGCTCCAGGACTTCCTCGAGAAGCAGGGGGTCGAGACCCGGGTGCAGACCGCGATCGCGATGGGCCAGGTCGCCGAGCCCTACATCCCGCGCCGGGCGATCCGGCACCTGGAGAAGGGTCGCGTGGTGATCTTCGGGGCCGGCGCGGGGATGCCGTTCTTCTCCACCGACACGGTCGCGGCGCAGCGGGCGCTCGAGATCGGGGCGCAGGTCATCTTGATGGGCAAGCAAGGCGTCGACGGGGTCTACGACTCCGACCCGAACCAGCACGCGGACGCGGTCAAGTTCGACCACCTGACCTACGACGAGTTCCTCACCCGGGGGCTGAAGGTGGCCGACGCGACGTCGGTGAGCCTGTGCCGCGACAACAACATGAACATGATCGTCTTCAACCTGTCGACGGAGGGCAACATCGCCCGCGTCGTCGCAGGTGAGAAGATCGGTACGACGGTCGCGCGCGACGCCTGAGCCGCGTCGCCCGGGACCGCGGAACCGACGACGAACGAGGACCAGGAGAAGCCGTGATCAACGACACCCTCAACGAGGCCGACGCCAAGATGGACAAGGCCGTCGCAGTGGCCCGCGAGGACCTGGCCTCCATCCGGACCGGGCGCGCGAACCCGGCGATGTTCCACAAGCTCACCGCGGACTACTACGGCACTCCGACGCCGCTGCAGCAGCTGGCCTCGTTCACCTCGCCGGAGGCGCGGACGATCATCATCGCGCCGTACGACATGAGCGCGCTGGCAGCCATCGAGAAGTCGATCCGGGACTCGGACCTCGGGGTCAACCCCACCGACGACGGCAAGACCATCCGCGTGGTGCTGCCGGAGCTCACCGAGGAGCGGCGCAAGGACTACATCAAGATGGCCAAGGCCAAGGCCGAGGAAGGCCGCGTGGCCATCCGGAACATCCGTCGGCACGCCAAGCAGGCGCTCGACAAGCTCGAGAAGGACGGCGAGGTCGGCAAGGACGACGTCACCGGGGCCGAGAAGCGCCTGGACGCGATGACCAAGAAGCACACCGACGCCGTCGACGAGATCCTCAAGCACAAGGAAGCCGAGCTGCTCGAGGTCTGAGCAGCGACCCGCATGAGCTCACCTGACACGCCGCCGGCTCCCGGGCCGGTGGCGCCCGCCCCGCCGCACAAGTCCGGCCGGGCCGGTCGCAACCTGCCCGCCGCCATCGGCTCCGGCGTGGTCCTCGGCGCGGCGATCATCCTGTCGCTGGTGTTCTGGAAGCCGGCGTTCATGCTGATCGTGGTGGCCGCGGTGGTGGTGGCCGTGTGGGAGCTCGGGCAGGCGTTCGGCACCGGCGGTATCCGGCTGACCCGCGAGCCGGTCTGGGTCGGCGGGGTGGTCATGGTGGTGGTCGCCTACCTCTTCGGCGCACCGGCGATGGTCGTCGCCACCGCCGTCACCGCGCTGGCCAGCATGCTGTGGCGGCTGCGCGGGGGCGTCGCGGGCTACGTCATGGATGTCACCGCCGCGGTGTTCACCACCTTCTACGTGCCCTTCCTGGGCGGCTTCGTCGCCCTCCTGCTCGCTGAGGGCTCGGGGGTCCGGGCGATCGTCACCTTCATCGTGGTCACGATCGCCTCCGACATCGGCGGCTACGCGGTGGGCGTGCTCGCCGGCAAGCACCCGATGGCCCCGGTCATCTCCCCGAAGAAGTCCTGGGAAGGCTTCGCCGGCTCCGCGCTGTCGTGCATCCTGGCGGGCTGGCTGACCGTGTCGTTCCTGCTGCACGGCGCCTGGTGGGTCGGCGTGCTGCTGGGCGCGGTCGTGGTCGTGATGGCCACCCTCGGGGACCTGTGCGAGTCGGTCATCAAGCGGGACCTCGGCATCAAGGACATGTCGCAGATCGTGCCCGGCCACGGCGGCCTGATGGACCGGCTCGACTCGCTGCTGGCCACCGCCGCGCCGGTCTGGCTGATCCTGCACTACCTCGTGTTCTGAGCCCGGATTCGCAGGTAGGGCTGTCCGTCTGGAGTCGTGTGGCTGTTTAGCGGTGCCGGGGGTCGGTCTCGGCTGGGCGGGCATGCTGACGCCCCGGGGGCGTCGCTCCGGGTACGCGGGTTCCGAGGTCTTTCGGGTCGTGGTGGTCAGGCTGCGGGGACGAGTTCTCGCAGTCGCGCGAGGGCGGCGGCGAGCCGGTGGTCACCGGGCGGTAGCCGCAGGATGGTGCGGCGGGCGTGGCGCAGGACGCGTCCGGGCAGGCAGATCAGTTCGCGGCGGAGCCGGTGGAGGTGGGCGCGGCCGCGACCGTCGCCGTGGTCGAGCCCGGCGAGCTCGTGCAGCCAGGCGGAGAGGTTGACCGCGAGCAGGGCTCCCCACATCCAGGCGGTGTTGACCGCCGGGTAGCCGGAGGGCAGGTGACGCAGCGCGGCGCCGTGTTTGGCGTCGCGGATGCGGTCTTCGACGTCGGTGCGGTGTCGGTACCAGGCCTCGACCTGGCGGGCTTTGTCCGGTGTGGAGACGTCGAGGTTGGTGACGATGAACGAGTACGCCCAGACCTGGTCGGTGAGCCCGTCGAGGGCCAAGGTGAGCTGGTCGGCCGGGATGGTGCGGCGCCGGCGGGCACGGGGGTCACGTGAGATCACCGCGGCGTCGTGACGCACCCGGCGGATCAGGCACCGGGTGCCGGCCGGCCAGCCGCCGGGGACGTAGTCGGCGACCGCGACCTGCGCCCCGGGCATCCCGGTCGCGTCGCTCCAGGCGTCCTCATCGACGCTGGCCGCGGCCCGCCAGGTGGCGGGGTTACGAGTCGCGCCGATCGCGAAGTCGCCTCCGGCGGCGAGGATGGCCTCGGCCAGGTCCTTGGTGAAGTAGCCGATGTCACCGCGCACCCGGAACCGTCCGTGCCCGGGCGCGGCAAGGTCCAGGGTCCGCAACGCCCGGCCGAACAGGTCGACCACACCGGCGCGGGGATCCTCGTCACCGGCGAGCAGGTCGGCGGCCAGCACCACGCCGGCCTCGGCCCAGCAGGCCAGATGCGGACGCCCGGCACGCTGGCCCTTGTAGTTGTAGGCCACCCCACGCTTGCGGGATCCGTAGACCTCGACGTCGGTGGCGTCCAGATCCAGCGTCGGCGCCGCGACCAGCTGCCGGCGACGCGCCGGAGCCAGGCGGGCCAGCATCCGGCCGGTGACCTGCCCGATCGCCGCCTCGACCGCCTGCCACCGGCTGGCATCGAACCGCTTGGCCAGCGTCGCCGCGGTCGTCGAAGGCGCGGTCAGCACCGGAGCCAGCCGGGCACCAGCGGCATCGGCGCGGCGTCGATCCAGCCCGATCAGGAAGTCCTCACCGGCCAGCTGCGCACAGGCCACCCCGAGGAGGAACTCACCACCAGACAAGCCGCGGGAGCGCTGCTTGATCGGCCCGATCGCGGCGTCAAACGCCGCGACGATGCCCAGACGGTCGACCAGCTCGGTCACCGCCACCATCCCCGCCACCGGTGTCAGGTCCGGATCAGACTCGCCGATCACAACCTGGCCACCACGCCCACGAACACGCCGTACTCTGTTCACCCAGCAGGTGCCTTTCCTCGGCCCGAGATCTTTGGCTTCGACAACCGCGATCTTGCCGAAACCAAAGGCACCTGCTCCATTTCAACCCACCGTGTCGCCCGCCTTACCTGCGAATCCGGGTCTGAGCCCGGCCGCGATTCGTCGGCGCAACCGCCCGAGTGGGACACTGGGACGACGATGTCCGAGACCAAGACCCTTCCCCTCGTCTTCGACGAGCCGCGCGGACGCCGCAAGCCGCCGCGGCACCTGGCCGATCTCACCGCCGCCGAGCGCAAGGAGCTGCTCAGCGAGGCGGGTCTGCCCGGCTTCCGCGCCAAGCAGCTGTCCACCCACTACTTCTCCCGGCTGGTCGACGACCCGGCACAGATGACCGACCTGCCGGCCGCCGAGCGCGAGCAGCTCGTGGAGACGCTGCTGCCACGGCTGATGACGCCGCTGCGCACGCTCGAGGCGGACCGGGGCACGACCCGCAAGACGCTCTGGCGGCTGTTCGACGGCGCGCTGGTCGAGTCGGTGCTGATGCGCTACCCGGACCGGGTGACGATGTGTGTCTCCTCGCAGGCCGGGTGCGGCATGGCCTGTCCGTTCTGCGCGACCGGGCAGGGCGGCCTCCAGCGGAACATGTCGACCGCCGAGATCGTCGAGCAGGTGGTGGCCGGTGCGCGGGCACTGGCGCGCGAGGAGGTCGCCGGAGGTCCCGGACGGGTGTCCAACGTCGTCTTCATGGGCATGGGGGAGCCGCTTGCCAACTACAAGGCCGTGGTGGGTGCCGTACGCCGGCTGACGGACAGGGCCCCCGACGGACTGGGGATGTCGGCACGGGGGATCACCGTCTCCACCGTGGGGTTGGTGCCACGGATCAACCAGCTCGCCGGCGAAGGCGTCCCGGTCACGCTGGCGCTGTCGCTGCACGCGCCGGACGACGAGCTGCGCAACGAGCTGGTGCCGGTCAACACGCGGTGGTCGGTGCACGAGGCGGTCGAGGCCGCGTGGGGATACGCACGCACCACGAGACGCCGGGTCTCGATCGAGTACGCCATGATGCGCGACATCAACGACCAGGCCTGGCGGGCGGACCTGCTCGCCGACGTGCTGACCTCCTACGGGGACTGGGGCTGGGTGCACGTGAACCTGATCCCGCTCAACCCGACGCCCGGCTCGAAGTGGACCGCATCGCGCCGTGAGGACGAGCGGGAGTTCGTCCGCAGGCTCGAGGCCAAGGGTGTGCCGACCACCGTCCGCGACACGCGGGGCTCGGACATCGACGGGGCCTGCGGGCAGCTGGCCGCCCACGAGTGAGGACGTGGCGGCGCGTGGTGCGGCCGTGACGGCACGGGGCGCCGACCGCGCGGCGCGGGCGAGCAGCCGCGCCTACTACGACGCCGAGGCGCCGGTGTACGACGAGACGCGCGGTGGCCCGGCGAGAGCCGAGGCGGCTGCCGCGGCGGTCGCCGAGCTGGTGCCCACCGGCGGGCTGCTGGTCGACGTCGCGGGTGGCACCGGCATCGTGTCCGCGGCGCTCGCCGGGCGCGGATTCTCGGTAACGGTCCTCGACGGCTCACCGGGCATGCTGGCGGTGGCCTCGACGCGGCTGCCCGGCCGTTGCGCCGCAGCCGTGGCCGATCGCCTGCCGCTGGGTGAGGCGTCGGTCGACGTGGTCACCGTGATCTGGCTGCTGCACCTGCTCGACGTACCGACGGCCGACCGGGTGCTCGCGGAGGCGGCGCGGGTGCTGCGGCCCGGTGGCCACCTGGTCACCACCGTGGACAAGGACCTCGCGCACGGCCGGGTCCCGAAACGCCCGTCGGACCACCGCGAGCGCGTGGAGCTGGTCGCTGGCCGCCATGGACTCGGGTTCGTCGGGTCGACGTCGTTCCGGGCACGCAGCCGGTGGGGGTCGGCCACCGAGGGCGACCCGGTCTTCCCGGTGGCCGCCTTCCGCACGCGCTGACCCCTCGGCGGGTCAGAACGCGCGGGCCAGCAGCTCGGCGAGCAGCGTGTGCTCGTCGACGTCGAGCCCGCGCGCCGCGAACCAGTGGCACACGTTGCGGCAGTCGCGCAGGAGGAAGTCCGTGCCCTGCGGGTTCGCGACCAGGTCCACCGCCTGCGGCAGGTCGATGAGCACCAGCCGCTCGCCGGCGGCCAGCAGGTTGTACGGCGAGAGGTCCCCGTGCGCGAGGCCGTGCTCGGCCAGCACGCCCATCGCCTCCCGCAGCTGCGTCGAAGTACGACGCGAGCAGCTCGCGGTCCGGGCGCGCCTGCGCGAGCCGCGGGGCAGCCTCGCCGTCGACGGTGATGAGCTCCATGAGGATCTCGGTGCCGTCGACCTGCACCGGGTAGGGCACCGGGACGCCGGCCGACCACAGCCGGGTCAGCGTCTCCCACTCCGCCCACGCCCACTGTCCGGCGGCGACGCTGCGGCCGTGCGCGGTGCGCTTGACCATGGCGCGGGCATCGCGGGAGTTCCGGGTCCGCCGGCCCTCGGTGTAGGCGCTGCTGCGGTGAAACGACCGGTGCTCCTCGCCGCGGTAGCGCTTGGCGGCCATCACCACGCGCTGTGCCGGGTCCTCGGGGACGGCGCGCTCGACCAGGAAGACGTCGGCCTCCTTGCCGGTCTTGAGCACGCCGAGCTCGGTGTCGAGCGCGGCCGGCTGGTGACCACCCAGTCCGGCCGCGGCTCCGGGCCGCGGCACAGCGGCTCGACGCTCGAGCCAGGTCGACCAGCGCTGGCCGTCGTCGGGGTCGTCGGTGGGGACGAAGTCGAAGACGAAGTGCGGGTCAAGCCCGTCGGCGGATGCGGGGTCGGAAGGTCATGGGTGGAGCTGCTCCGTGACGAGAGGGGAGGGCTGGCCGCAGGACAGGTCAGGGACCGTGGCACGCATCTGCTCCTCCTCTCCTCGTGGAGCACCGTGGACCAGCCGGGCACTCCGTCGTCGTGGCACCACAGTGGCGGGTCGACGTACGGCCGCCGCAACGGGTTTTCCCGCGCGGTCGGGCAAGATGGCGCCATGGGTGACTACCGCAACGAGCACGGACGCAGCATCGAGAGCCCGGATGACTACTGGGCGGAGCAGGCCAGGCTGGTCGACTGGATCAAGAAGCCGCAGCGTGTCCTCGACGCCGACCGACCCGCCGTTCTACCGGTGGTTCCCCGACGCCTCGCTCAACACCTGCTACAACGCGCTCGACCGCCACGTGGTGCGCGGCCACGGCGAGCGCACCGCGCTGATCTACGACAGCCCGGTCACCGGCACCAAGGCGACCTTCACCTACGCCGAGCTGCTGGAGCAGGTGGCGGCCTTCGCCGGGCGCCCTGCGCGGGTTCGGCGTGGAGAAGGGCGACCGGGTCGTCATCTACATGCCGATGATCCCCGAGGCGGTGGTCGCGATGCTGGCCTGCGCCCGCCTCGGCGCGGTGCACTCGGTGGTGTTCGGCGGCTTCGCCCCGCACGAGCTCGCGGTGCGCATCGACGACGCCCGCCCGAAGGTGGTCGTCTCCGCCTCCTGCGGCATCGAGCCGACCCGCGTCGTGGAGTACAAGCCGATGCTGGACCGGGCCCTCGAGCTGGCCACCCACAAGCCGGGTGCCTGCGTGGTCAAGCAGCGCCCGCAGCCGCGCGCCGACCTCACCGAGCCGCGGGACGTCGACTGGGACCTGGCGATGAAGGCCGGCAGCGACCGACCCGGCCGAGTGCGTCGAGGTGGCGGCGACCGACCCGCTCTACGTGCTCTACACCTCCGGCACCACCGGCAAGCCCAAGGGCATCGTGCGCGACAACGGCGGCCACGCAGTTGCGATGGCGTGGTCGCTGCCGAACGTCTTCGACGTGCGCGAGGGCCAGGTGTGGTGGACCGCGTCCGACGTCGGCTGGGTGGTCGGCCACTCCTACATCGTCTACGCGCCGCTGATCAACGGCGCCACCACGGTGCTCTACGAGGGCAAGCCGGTCGGCACCCCGGACGCCGGCGCGTTCTGGCGGGTCGTCGCGGAGTACGGGGTCGAGGCGCTGTTCACCGCGCCCACGGCCATCCGCGCGATCAAGAAGGAGGACCCGGAGGCGGCGCTGCTGCGCGAGCACGACGTGTCCTCGCTGCGCACCCTGTTCCTGGCCGGGGAGCGGCTCGACCCGGGCACCTACGAGTGGGCGAGCGCGACGCTCGGCGTCCCCGTGATCGACAACTGGTGGCAGACCGAGACCGGCTGGCCGATCGCGGCCAACCTGCGGGGCCTGGCCCCGATGCCGGTGAAGCCGGGCTCGCCGACGGTCCCGGTGCCCGGCTACCAGGTCGAGGTGCTCGGCGAGGGCGCGAAGCCGGTGCCGCCGGGGGAGGAGGGGGCGATCTGCATCCGGCTGCCACTGCCGCCGGGCACCCTCACCACGCTGTGGGGCGACGACGAGCGCTACGTCTCCTCCTACCTGTCGGCCTTCGAGGGCTACTACCTCTCCGGTGACGGCGGCTACCTCGACGACGACGGCTACCTGTTCGTGATGGGCCGGACCGACGATGTGATCAACGTGGCCGGCCACCGGCTGTCCACCGGCTCGATGGAGGCGGTCATCGCCGCGCACCCCGCCGTCGCCGAGTGTGCGGTGATCGGCGTCGCCGACCCGATGAAGGGGCAGCTGCCCCGCGGGTTCGTGGTGCTCAAGAGCGGGGTGGAGGCCGATCCCGACGAGGTGGGCCGCGAGCTGGTGGCGATGGTCCGCGACGAGATCGGCGCGGTCGCGGCGTTCAAGGACGTCACCGTGGTCGGCGGCCTGCCCAAGACCCGCTCGGGCAAGATCCTGCGCAAGACCATGCGCGAGATCGCCGACGGGAAGGACGCGGCCGTGCCGTCGACCATCGAGGACGCCTCCGTGCTCGACAACCTGCGCCCATCGCTGCGGCGGGAGGGCTGAGCGCCGCCGTCAGTGCCCGCCGAGGAGCGGGGCCATCGCCCGCGCCAGCACGCTGGGACGCCCGGTGGCCCGCTCCTCGACGTCGGCGACGGCCATGGTGCGCAGCCCGGCGTTGATGCCCAGCCACCGCAGCGGTTCCGGCTCCCAACGCGGCGAGCGGTGACCGACCCACGGCAGCGCGGTGAGGTCGCTCTCATGCCCGAGGATCAGGTCGCGCAGCGTGCGGCCCGCGAGGTTGGTGGTGCTCACCCCGTCGCCGACGTAGCCGCCGGCCCAGGCCAGCCCGGTGTCGCCGTCGAGCCCGACCGAGGCGCACCAGTCCCGGGGCACGCCCAGCGCGCCGCCCCACGCGTGGGTCACCTTGGCGCCGGCCACGGCTGGCAGCAGCTCGCGCAGGGTGGCCCAGAGCGCGGCGAAGACCCGCGGCTCCCGGTCGAACTCCGGGCGGGTCCGCGACCCGAAGTGGTACGGCGCCCCGCGGCCGCCGAAGACCAGCCGGCCGTCGGCGGTGCGCTGGCCGTAGATGATCAGGTTGCGGTGGTCGGCGAACGTCTCACGCTCGGCCAGGCCGATGCGCTCCCAGGTCGCCTCGGGCAGAGGCTCGGTGGCGATCACCAGGGAGTACACCGGCGCCAGCAGCCGAGCGTGACCCGGGATCGTGTGGGTGTAGCCCTCGGTGGCGCGCACGACGACGCCGGCCCGGACCCGTCCGTGCGTGGTCTCCACCAGGCCCGGCTCGATCGCGGTCACCGGTGTCTGCTCGTAGACCCGACCGCCCCGCGCCTCGTCGACGAGCCGGGCGAGCCCGCGCACCAGCCGACCGGGGTGCAGCGCGGCGCAGTCGGGGGTGTAGGTGGCGCCCAGCACCCCTGACGCGTTCAGGCGGCTGCGCGCCTCGTCGGCGTCGAGCAGCCGCACGTCGGACTCGTCGCGGCCCCACCGCCGCGCGGCACGGACCTCCTCCTCGGCCGCGCGCAGCTGGGAGCGGCTGCGCGCCAAGGTGAGGGTGCCGCCCTTGGCGAAGTGGATGTCGAGACCTTCGTCCTCGGCAGCTCGGCCGACCTCGTCGACCGAGCCGCGCATGGCGGCGTGCATGGCCAGCACGGAGTCGCGGTCCGCGCCCTCGAGGCCGAGCAGCTTGTCCGCGGAGGCGGGGAACAGCGCCGAGCACCAGCCGCCGTTGCGGCCGGACGCGCCGAATCCGGCGGTCTCGGCCTCGAGCACCACCACCCGCAACGTCGGGTCGCTGCGCAGCAGGTAGTAGGCGGTCCACAGCCCGGTGAAGCCCGCGCCGACGATCGCCACATCGGCGGTGATGCTGCCGCGCAGCGGATCGCGTGGCGTCCAGTCGTCGGGCGTGGTGGCGTGCCAGAACGACAGCGGTCGGGAGTCGGGCTCCCCGCTCATCGCACGCCCCAGGAGTAGGTCTGCTTGCGCAGCTGCAGGTACATGAAGGTCTCGGTCGACACCACACCCTCGATGGTGCGGATCTTGGACGAGAGCACGTCGAGCAGCGACTCGTCGCTCTCGCTGACGACCTCCACGAGCAGGTCGAAGGAACCCGCGGTGATGACCACGTAGTCGACCTCGTCGAGGGCGGCGAGCTCGTCGGCGATCCGCTCCAGCCGGCCGGTGCACTTGACCCCGATCATCGCCTGTCGTGCGAACCCGAGCTGGAGTGGGTCGGTGACCGCCACGACCTGCATCACCCCGCTCTCCACCAGCCGCTGCACGCGCTGGCGGACCGCAGCCTCGGAGAGCCCGACGACCTTGCCGATGGCGGCGTAGGACCGACGGCCGTCCTGCTGGAGCTCCTCGATGATCGCCTTGGAGACGTCGTCCAGGATCGCCCCGTTTCCCCCGTTGCGGGTGTGCCTCGTCACGGCGTCGATCTTCCCAGCCGGACGCCCGGTCGTCAAAGGAAACGCCCAATTCGACGCGCGATTTCGTCGTACGCAGCAGCGAGGACCACCGATTCGCTTGTGCGGTTCCGGCGTTTCTGACAAGGTCGATGGTCATGGGAGGCAACTGGGCGGCCCGGGCGCTCGCCGACGCAGAACGCCGTGTGTACTGGCTCGACGACCCGGCCCGGCCCGCGCGGCTGGCCGGCCTGGAGCGGCCGGAGGCTGCCGACCTCACCGTGGTCGGCGGTGGCTACTGCGGCCTGTGGACCGCGCTGCGCGCCAAGGAGCGCGACCCCGGCCGCGAGGTCGTCCTCCTCGAAGCCGGGCAGTGCGGTGACCAGGCGAGCGGCCGCAACGGCGGCTTCGCCTCGGCCAGCCTCACCCATGGGTTCCCCAACGGCCAGCAGCGCTGGCCCGAGGAGCTGGCCACGCTCGACCGGCTGGGGCAGGAGAACCTGGCCGGGCTGGTGGACACGGTGCGCCGCCACGGCATCGACTGCAACGTCGAGGAGACCGGCGAGCTGTCCGTGGCCACGGCGCCGCACCAGGTCGGAGAGCTCGAGGAGCTGGCCGGTGACCTCGCCGAGGCCGGCCACGACGTCCGGCTCCTCGACCGCGAGGGGGTGCGTGCCGAGCTGGACTCCCCGACCTACCTCGGCGGGCTCTTCGAGCCGCACGGGACGGTCATGGTCGAGCCCGCGCGCCTGGCCTGGGGACTGCGGCAGGCGTGCCTCGACCTGGGGGTGCGCATCTACGAGGGCAGCCCCGTGCTCGGCGGCGGACCGCCAGGCGGGCGGGATGCGCGTCCGCACCGCAGCCGGCCACGTGGACAGCGCGCAGGTGGCCCTGGCCACCAACGCGTTCCCGCCGCTGCTGCGCCGGCTGCGGTTGTACACGGTGCCCGTCTACGACTACGTGCTCATGACCGAGCCGCTGTCTGCCCAGCAACGGGCGGCCCTGGGCTGGGCGCGGCGGCAGGGCGTGGGGGACTCCTCCAACCTCTTCCACTACTACCGTCTCACCCGTGACGACCGGGTGCTGTGGGGTGGCTACGACGCGGTCTACCACTACGGCAGTCGGATTCACCGCGATCTCGAGCAGCGCGGCCCCACGCACGAGCGACTGGCCGAGCACTTCTTCGCCACGTTCCCGCAGCTGGAGGGCTTGCGCTTCTCGCACCGGTGGGCCGGGGTCATCGACACCTGCACGCGGTTCAGCGCCTTCTTCGGCACCGCCCACGCGGGTCGCTCCGCCTACGCCCTCGGGTTCACCGGGCTGGGCGTGGCCGCGACCCGCTTCGCGGCCGACGTGATGCTCGACCTGCTCGACGGTGCCGAGACAGACCGGACCCGGCTGCGGATGGTGCGCGAGCGGCCCCTGCCGTTCCCGCCCGAGCCGGCGCGCTACGCCGGCGTGCAGCTCACCCGCTGGTCGCTCGAGCGCGCCGACCGGCAGCAGGGGCGACGCAACGTCTGGCTGCGCACCCTGGACCGGCTGGGCCTGGGCTTCGACTCCTGAACGGCGAACGCCGCCGGCGACGGACATCTCGGTGGACGTCCGTCGCCGGCAGCGGGATGACGGGCTACCCGTCGTGGTTCGGAACCTGGAGGCGCCGCGGGGTCTGGGCGGCGGCCTTCAGGCCCCCTCAGAGGAGGCTCGCGGCCTTCTCCAGGACCGTGCGCAGGGCGCCTTCCATCTCGTCGAACTGCGCCTGCTCGCAGATCAGCGGCGGCGCCAGCTGGATGACCGGGTCGCCGCGGTCGTCGGCGCGGCAGTACAGACCCGCGTCGAACAGTGCCTTGGACAGGAAGCCGCGCAACAGCTTCTCGGCCTCCTCGTCGTTGAAGGTCTCCTTCGTCGCCTTGTCCTTGACCAGCTCGATGCCGTAGAAGTAGCCGTCCCCGCGCACGTCGCCGACGATGGGCAGGTCGGTCAGCTTCTCCAGCGTCGCCCGGAACGCATCCTGGTTGGCCAGCACGTGCTTGTTGATGCCCTCGTTCTCGAAGATGTCGAGGTTGGCCATCGCCACCGCGGTGGACACCGGGTGACCGCCGAAGGTGTAGCCGTGGTTGAAGGTGGTCGTCCCCTTCAAGAACGGTTCGACCAGGCGGTCGGAGGCGATCATCGCGCCGAGCGGGGAGTAGCCGGAGGTCAGGCCCTTGGCGACGGTGATGATGTCGGGCTGGTAGCCGTAGCGCTCGGCACCGAACATGTGGCCCAGGCGGCCGAAGGCGCAGATCACCTCGTCGCTGACCAGCAGCACGTCGTACTCGTCGCAGATCTCGCGCACCCGCTGGAAGTAGCCGGGCGGGGGCGGGAAGCAGCCGCCGGAGTTCTGCACCGGCTCGAGGAAGACGGCCGCGACCGTCTCGGGACCCTCGTTCTCGATCGCCACCGCGATCTGGTCCGCCGCCCAGCGGCCGAACGCCTCGAGATCGTCCCCGTGCTCGGGGGCGCGGTAGAAGTTCGTGTTCGGCACCCGGAACGTCGAGGGGACGAGGGGCTCGAAGACGGCCTTCAGCCCGGGCAGGCCGGTGATGGACAGCGCGCCCTGGGTGGTGCCGTGGTAGGCGATCGCGCGACTGATCACCTTGTGCTTGAGCGGCTTGCCGGTGAGCTTGAAGTAGTTCTTGGCCAGCTTCCAGGCCGACTCCACGGCCTCACCGCCGCCGGTGGTGAAGAACACCCGGTTCAGGTCGCCGGGGGCGTAGCCGGAGATCCGCTCGGCGAGCTCGATCGCGGTGGGGTGCGCGTAGGACCACAGCGGGAAGTAGGCCAGCTCGGAGGCCTGTTTCGCGGCGGCCTCGGCAAGCTCGGTGCGTCCGTGACCGAGCTGGCTGACGAACAGGCCGGCCAGCGCGTCGAGGTAGCGGCGACCCTGGGCGTCGTACACGTAGGGACCCTCGCCGCGCACGATCACCGGCACGTCCGCGTGGTCGTAGCTCGACATCCGGGTGAAGTGCATCCACAGGTGGTCGCGCGCGGAGTCCTGGAGGCGGCGGTAGGACTCCTCGTCCATGGGGTCGACGGGCATCTGGCGGCTTCCTTCCGGCTGGTCGGGTGTGCCAGCCATCTTGCTCGCCGAGAGCCGATATCGCAAGTGATTCCGTCGCCCAACGGCGCAAGCAGTGGCAAAACCAAGGCTGGGCTGGCTTGCAGCGTGCGGATTTCGTAGTGGCCCCGGGGCTGGTGCGCCGGCCGAGGCTCGGCCGCGGGCCGGGCGCCCGCCTGGCACGAAACGTCTCCAGCCGTTGCGAAGTCGTCGTCCGTGTTGCCTGAAACCGACGAATCACTCAGTTAACTGCGCGGTCCCCTACCGATTTCGTTGCGAAGTCGCTACGCTCGGTCCGCCGGGATGGCCCGGATCACATCGCACTGGCCGACGACTACGTGAACGGACAGGGAACCACAGGCATGGCAGAGCAGTTCCGCAACATCATCAACGGCGAGGCCGTCGACGCGGTCTCGGGCGAGACCTACGACGTGGTGGACCCGACGACGGGAAACACCTACGCGACCGCCCCCGCCTCCGGCGCCGAGGACGTCGACCGGGCGATGAGGGCCGCCGACGCGGCCTTCGAGTCCTGGGGCAACACCACTCCGGCCGAGCGCCAGACGGCGTTGCTCAAGATCGCCGACGCGCTCGAGGCGCGCATGGACGAGTTCGTGCAGGTCGAGTGCAAGAACACCGGCAAGCCGATCGCCCTCACGGCCGCCGAGGAGCTGCCGCCGTGCGTGGACCAGCTCCGGTTCTTCGCCGGTGCCGCGCGGGTGCTCGAGGGGCGCGCCTCGGGCGAGTACCTCGCCGACCACACCTCCATCATCCGGCGCGAGCCGATCGGCGTCGTGGCGCAGGTGACGCCGTGGAACTACCCGCTGATGATGATGATCTGGAAGGTCGCGCCGGCCCTGGCCGCCGGCAACTGCGTCGTGCTGAAGCCGTCGGACACCACGCCGGCCTCCACCACGTTGTTCGCGGAGCTGGCCCAGGAGTTCCTGCCGCCGGGCGTGTTCAACGTGATCTGCGGCGACCGGGACACCGGGCGCGCGCTCGTGGAACACCCGACGCCCCAGCTCGTCGCGATCACCGGCTCCGTCCGTGCCGGCATGGAGGTCGCGGGCTCGGCCGCGGCCGGGCTGAAGAGGGCGCACCTCGAGCTCGGCGGCAAGGCACCGGTCGTCGTCTTCGACGACGCGGACGTCGAGGCCGCGGCGGAGGGCATCGCGATGGCCGGGTACTTCAACGCCGGCCAGGACTGCACGGCGGCCACCCGGGTGCTCTGCGCGCCCGGCATCCATGACGACTTCGTGGCCGCGCTCACCGAGCAGGCCCGCAAGACCCGCACGGGCGCCCCGGACCAGGACGTCGCCTACGGCCCCCTGAACAACGCCAACCAGCTGGCCCGCGTCAGCGGCATGGTCGAGCGGCTCCCGGATCACGCTTCGGTTGCGATCGGCGGATCGCGCCAGGGCGAGGCGGGGTTCTTCTACAGTCCCACTGTGGTCACCGGGCTGCGACAGGACGACGAGGCCGTGCAGGAGGAGATCTTCGGCCCGGTCATCACCGTGCAGCAGTTCAGCGACGAGGACGAGGCGGTCCGCTGGGCCAACGGAGTCAAGTACGGGCTCGCCTCCTCGGTGTGGACGCGGGACCACGGTCGCGCGCTGCGGATGGCCAAGCGGCTGGACTTCGGGGTGGTGTGGATCAACACCCACATCCCGTTCGTCGCGGAGATGCCGCACGGCGGGTTCAAGCACTCCGGCTACGGCAAGGACCTGTCGATGTACGGGCTGGAGGACTACACCCGCGTGAAGCACGTGATGAGCTACATCGGGACGGAGTCGTGAGCGGAGACATGGTTCTCACCAAGCCGGCCGGCAGCGGCGCACCCGAACCGGTGCGCGAGGCCGACACCTCGGTGACCGCCATCGAGCTGGTGGGCGTCGCCAAGCACTACCGGTCGGCGGACGAGAACGTGCAGGCCGTCGAGCGCGTCGACCTCAGGATCAGGCGCGGCGAGTTCTTCTCGATGCTGGGTCCGTCCGGCTGCGGCAAGACCACGACGCTGCGCATGATCGCGGGGTTCGAGGTGCCGACCGCCGGGCAGATCCTCCTCGACGGCGAGGACGTGAGCGCGGTCCCGCCGAACCACCGCGACGTGAACATGGTGTTCCAGAGCTACGCGCTCTTCCCGCACATGACCGTGTTCGAGAACATCGCCTTCGGTCTGCGACGCAAGCGGGTGGACAAGCGCGAGGTGGCGACCCGCGTCAACGAGATGCTCGAGCTCGTGGAGCTCACCGGGCGCGAGAAGCGGCGGCCCCGGGAGATGTCCGGTGGTCAGCAGCAGCGGGTCGCCCTGGCCCGGGCGCTGGTCAACCACCCGCGGGCGCTGCTGCTCGACGAGCCGCTCGGCGCGCTCGACCTCAAGCTGCGCCAGTCGATGCAGACCGAGCTGAAGCGCATCCAGCGCGAGGTGGGGATCACCTTCGTCTACGTCACCCACGACCAGGGTGAGGCGCTGACGATGTCGGACCGGATCGCGGTGATGAACGGCGGCCGGGTCGAGCAGCTGGGCACGCCGCGCGAGGTGTACGAGCAGCCGGCCAGCCGGTTCGTCGCCGGGTTCATCGGCACCTCGAACATCATCAGTGGCGGGTTCGCTCGACGAGTGGACGGCGACGGGATCATCGAGATCAGTCCCGAGGAGCGGATCGTCGTACCCATGCGGGGAGCTTCCGTCGACTCCGCCGCGGTGACCGTGCGGCCGGAGAAGATCCATCTCGGCACCGACCATGACGACGCGGACTGCCGGGTCGCAGGCCGGGTGGACGACGTCGTCTACCAGGGCACGTTCACCGGCTACACCGTCACCATCAGCACCGGCGACCAGGTGCTCGTGCACCACCAGAACACCGACGACTCCGGCGACGTGGCCACCGTCGGTGACCGGGTGTGGCTGTCGTGGAGCAAGAGCCACTCCTACCTCATCGAAGACCGACCTTCTGACACCGACACCGAGACCGACTCCAGGAGCGCCTCATGACCTCGCCGTCGCACGATCCCGTCAACCCCCCGGTGGACCCGGCCCTGCTTCGCGGCCTCACCGGGCGTCGCCTCGGCCGGCGCGACATGCTCAAGGCCTTCGGCGCCGTGGGGGGCGCGGCCATGCTGGCCGGCTGCGGCATCGGTGCCCAAGGTGGCAAGTCCAACACCAGCAAGTCGGCGGTGGACCAGTACTGGTCCAAGCAGAAGCCGACCGACTCCCTGGTGTGGGCGAACTGGCCGCTCTACCTGGACACGGCCGGCAAGGACAAGCACCCGTCCCTGCAGCAGTTCGAGAAGAAGACCGGGATCAACGTCAAGTACGTCGAGGCGGTGCAGGACAACGGGCCGTTCTTCGCCAAGGTCCAGCCCACGCTGTCCTCGGGGCAGTACTGCGGCTTCGACCTCGCGGTGATCAGCAGCGGCATCTACTTCAACAAGTTCCGTGACCTGGGCTTCCTGGTGCCGCTGGACCAGTCGCGGCTGACGAACTTCCGCAAGTACGGCGGGCAGAAGTACCAGAACGTCCCGTTCGACCCGGGCAACAAGGTGTCGATCCCCTACCAGGCCGGCTTCACCGGTATCGGCTACAACCCGGACAAGACCGGCAAGGAGATCACCTCCTGGCAGGACCTCAACGACCCGAAGCTCAAGGGCCACATCGGTCTGTTCGCCAACAACGAGGACCTCCCGAACTGCGCCCTCATGGCGATCGGCGTGGACCCGCAGAAGTCGAAGGAGTCCGACTGGCGCGAGGCCGCGAAGTGGCTGAAGGACATGAAGCCGCTGGTGCGCTCCTTCTACTCGCAGAACTACATCAACGCCCTGGCGACCGGTGACCTGTGGGCCACGATGGCCTGGTCCGGCGACGTGTTCCAGCAGAACCTCAGCGGGAAGAAGGCCGGACAGGCCCTGAAGTTCGTCATCCCCAGCGAGGGCGGACTGCTGTGGACCGACAACTTCGTGATCCTCAAGGGCGCGAAGAACCCGGTGAGCGCCATGCAGCTGATGGACTTCTACTACCAGCCGAAGATCGCTGCCGAGGTGGCCGAGTGGGTCAACTACATCTCCCCGGTGCCGCAGGCGCAGCAGGTCGTCAAGGCCGACGCCGCCGCGGCGAAGGGGGAGGACAAGACCTACCTCGAGCAGGTCGCGAACAGCTACGCGGTGTTCCCGGGTGCCGACACCTACGCCAAGACCTCGGTTGGCTACACCCCCAAGGCGGGCAAAGAGCTCGACACCTGGAACAGCATCTTCGAGCCGATCTACCAGTCCTGAGAGGAAGTCGATGCGCAAGCGCTTCGCGCCCTATCTCATCATCCTGCCCGGCGGGCTGTGGCTGGCGATCTTCTTCGTCGTGCCGATGCTGGCCATGGTGTCGGTCTCGCTGCAGACCGGCAGCCTCGAGACCGGCTTCCGGCAGGCGTTCGCGTGGCAGAACTACACCGACATGATCAGCCAGTACCACACCCAGCTGGTGCGGTCGTTGATCTACGGGCTGGTGGCCACCCTGATCGCGATCGCGCTGGCCTACCCGATGGCCTACTGGATCGCCTTCCGGGGCGGTCGGCACAAGTCGACCTACCTGTTCCTGATCCTGCTGCCGTTCTTCGTGACGTTCGTGATCCGCACCATCTCGTGGCAGTTCCTGCTGGCCGACAACGGGATCGTGCTCGGCACCCTCAAGTCGTGGGGGCTGCTGCCGGAGAACTTCCACGTGCTCGCCACGGCGTACGCCGTGGTCGGCGGGCTGGTCTACAACTTCCTGCCGTTCATGGTGCTGCCGATCTACGTGGCGCTGGAGCGGATCGACCGGTCGCTGCTCGAGGCGGCCGCCGACCTGTTCGCGAGCCGGCGCGAGGCCTTCACCCAGGTGGTGCTGCCGCTGTCCCTGCCGGGCGTGTTCGCCGGCGTGATCCTCACCTTCGTGCCGGCGGCGGCGGACTACGTGAACGCCTCGATCCTCGGCGGCACCGGCCAGGTGATGATCGGCAACGTCATCGAGACGCTGTACCTCACCAACTCCGACTACCCGCAGGCCTCGGCGCTCAGCTCGATCCTGCTGGCGCTGCTGCTGGTGGGCATCTTCGCCTACGCCAAGGCCCTGGGGACCCGGGACGTGCTGGATGTGAGCGCCGCATGAGCATGTTCTCGAGACGACCACTGGCCCAGAGCCGCGGCCTCCTGCTGGGGGCCTACACCTGGATCGTGATCGCGTGGCTCTCGCTGCCGATCCTGGTGATGATCGCGTTCGGCTTCAACGACACCACCAGCCGGTTCAACTTCGTGTGGCAGGGCTTCACGCTGCACTGGTACCGCGACCTGTTCCAGATCCCCGATCTGACCAAGGCGCTGTGGAACTCGGTGACCATCGCGATCATCGTCACCATCGCCGCGACGATCCTCGGCACGATGATCGGCTACGCGATGGGCAAGTACAAGTTCCGGGGGCGGGCGGCGCTCGACCTGGTGCTGTTCGCCAACGTCGCCGCTCCGGAGATCGCCCTGGGCACCGGCCTGCTGTCGCTGTTCCTGACGCTGGGCATCCCGCGGGGCTACTGGACCGTGGTGATCGCGCACATCATGTTCGACATCGTGTACGTCGCGATCACGGTCCGGGCCCGCATGGCGGCGTTCGACCGTTCGCTCGAGGAGGCCGCCCAGGACCTCGGCGCGAACGCGTTCACCACGTTCCGGCTGGTCACCCTGCCGGTGCTGATGCCCGGCGTGCTCGCCGGTGCACTGCTGGCGTTCGCCCTGTCGATCGACGACTTCATCATCACCGACTTCAACGCCGGTGCGATGCAGACGTTCCCGCTGTGGGTCTACAGCGCCTCGCGCGTCGGCACGCCGCCGCAGGTGAACGTGATGGGCACGCTCATCTTCGCCTTCGGCGTGCTGCTGGTGGTGGCCAACACGGTGGCGCTGCGCCGCTCCCGCCGCAAGGAGGCGCCGGCGACCGCCTGAGCGCGGCGCCCGGCCCCTGCCTGACCTGAAACCCGAGATCGGAGCTGTATCTGTCATGCGCATCCTCCTCGTCGGAGCCGGCGGCGTGGGCGCCGCCTTCTGCGCCATCGCCCGGCGACGCCAGTTCTTCGAGACCGTCGTGGTGGCCGACTACGACCAGGCCCGAGCGGAGCGGGCCGCCGGTGGGGACAGCCGGTTCGTCCCCGCCCGCCTCGACGCCTCCGACGCCGAGGCGGTGGCCGCCTTGGCGCGCGAGCACCGGGCCACCCACGTCGTGAACGCCGTCGACCCACGGTTCGTGATGCCGATCTTCGACGGCGCCTTCGCGGCGGGGGCGGACTACCTGGACATGGCGATGAGCCTGTCCCGGCCGCACCCGGACACGCCGTACCAGAAGACCGGCGTCAAGCTCGGCGACGAGCAGTTCGCCAAGGCGGGGGAGTGGGAGGCGGGCGGTCGCCTCGCGCTCTGCGGGATCGGTGTGGAGCCGGGCCTGTCCGACGTGTTCGCCCGCTACGCCGCCGACCACCTGTTCGCCGACATCGACGAGCTCGGCGTGCGGGACGGCGCGAACCTCGCGGTGGAAGGGCCTGAGGGGAACGAGGTCTTCGCACCGACGTTCTCCATCTGGACGACCATCGAGGAGTGCCTGAACCCACCGGTGGTGTGGGAGCGGGACCGGCACTGGTTCACGACCGAGCCGTTCAGCGAGCCGGAGGTGTTCGACTTCCCCGAGGGCATCGGCCCCGTGGAGTGCGTCAACGTCGAGCACGAGGAGGTGCTCCTCATGCCGCGCTGGGTCGACGCGCGACGGGTGACGTTCAAGTACGGCCTGGGCGAGGAGTTCATCGACGTCCTCAAGACCCTGCACAAGCTCGGCCTGGACAGCACCGAGAAGGTGCGCGCCGGCGGAGTGGAGGTCAGCCCGCGCGACGTGGTGGCCGCCTGCCTGCCGGACCCGGCGACGTTGGGCGAGAAGATGCGCGGCAAGACCTGCGCCGGCCTCCAGGTCACCGGCACCGGCAAGGACGGCCGGCCCCGGTCGACCTACCTCTACCACATCGTGGACAACGCCTGGTCGATGCAGGAGTACGGCCACCAGTGCGTGGTCTGGCAGACCGCCGTGAACCCGGTCATCGCGCTGGAGCTGCTCGCGGAGGGTACCTGGAAGGGCGTCGGGGTGCTCGGCCCGGAGGCGTTCGACGCGGTGCCGTTCCTCGACAAGCTCAGCGAGTACGGCGCGCCCTGGGGGATGCGCGAGAGCTGAGGGGCACCCTAGAAGGGGTTGACCCACCAGCCGAAGCTGATCTCCGGCTCCTGGGGTCGGTGGGCGTCCCAGCACGTCCAGTGCGGGTGCCATCCGACGACCCACGACAGCCGGAAGCTGCGGAAGTTGCCGGACGCGTGGTCGTTGCACTTGGCGATGGCGGCGTTGTGCACGGCGGGCATCGCTGCCGGCCCGTAGAGGTACATCAGCGTGGCGAGGACGGCCGTCACCGCCACGATCATGCGTTTCAACGTTTCGCTGCTGAGACCGCCCGAGCCGGTGACTGACACGCCCATGCCGCTGCTCCCGCTGTTGTGCCTGCGTCCCCGATGCTGCGCCTACTGTAGGGACGCGGGGCGACCCGCGCGGGCGGTTCGCCGGATTCACCCGGTCCGCCCGCGCAGCGGCCGATCGGGCAGGATGGACCGGTGAGCTCTCGTCGTGACGTCGTCATCCTCGGTTCCACCGGCTCGATCGGGACCCAGGCGCTCGAGGTGGTGCGGGCGAACCCGGACCGGTTCCGCGTGGTGGCCCTGACCGCCGGCGGCAGCAACCCGGACCTGCTGGAGCGGCAGGTTGCGGAGTTCGGCCCCGCGTTCAGCGGCGTCGGCGAGGAAGCCTCCTGCGAGGCGGCCGCGCGGCCGTGCGACGTGGTGCTGAACGGGATCACCGGGGCGGTCGGACTACGCCCCACGCTCGCCGCCCTGGACGCCGGCAACGTGCTGGCGCTGGCGAACAAGGAGTCGCTGATCATCGGCGGTCCGGTGGTCACCGCCCGGGCGAAGCCGGGCCAGATCGTGCCGGTCGACTCCGAGCACAGCGCGCTGGCACAGTGCCTGCGCGGGGGGCGCGCCGACGAGGTGCGGCGGCTGGTGCTCACCGCCAGCGGAGGTCCGTTCCGGGGCCGCTCCCGCCAGGACCTGCACGACGTGACGCCCGAGCAGGCGTTGGCCCATCCGACCTGGTCGATGGGCCCGGTCGTGACGGTCAACTCCGCGACCCTGGTGAACAAGGGGCTGGAGGTCATCGAGGCGCACCTGCTGTTCGACATCCCTTTCGACCGGATCGCGGTGGTGGTGCACCCCACGTCGGTCGTGCACTCCATGGTGGAGTTCCACGACGGCTCCACGCTCGCGCAGGCCTCGCCGCCGTCGATGCTGATCCCGATCGCGCTCGGCATGGGCTGGCCGGACCGTGTCCCCGACGCTGCCCCGGCAGTGGACTGGGCCACCCCGCAGAGGTGGGACTTCTCCCCGCTCGACGACGAGGCGTTCCCCGCGGTGCGGCTGGCGCGTGCCGCCGGCGCCACCGGCCGGACCGCGCCGGCGGTCTACAACGCCGCGAACGAGGTCTGCGTCGGGGCCTTCCTCGAGGGTCGGCTGCGGTTCACCGACATCGTGCCGACGATCGAGCGTGTGCTTGCCGCCCACGACGTACCCTCGAAGCAGACCGAGCTGACCGTCGAGGACGTCCTCGCGGCGGACGCGTGGGCGCGCCGCGAGGCGACCGCGGTCAGCTCCGCCGACCCGGACCGATGAGAGGCCACCGCGCATGACCGTGCTGATGTACCTGCTCGGCGTCGTGCTGTTCGTCTTCGGAGTGGCCTTCTCCATCGGTGCCCACGAGCTCGGTCACCTCATCCCGGGGAAGCTGTTCGGGGTCAAGGTCACGCAGTACTTCGTCGGGTTCGGCCGGACCGTGTGGTCCCGGCGACGAGGCGAGACCGAGTACGGCGTCAAGGCCATCCCCCTCGGCGGGTACGTGAAGCTCGTCGGGATGCTGCCCCCGGCCCCCGACCGCGATCCGCGCGAGGCGCGGGTCAGCAACACCGGCATGTTCTCCCAGCTGGTCAGCGACGCCCGCTCCGCGGAGTACGAGCTCGTCGAGGAGGGCGACGAGGACCGGCTGTTCTACAAGCTCACGTGGTGGAAGAAGATCGTGGTCATGGTCTCGGGGGTGATGACCAACCTGGTCATCGCCTTCGCCCTGTTCGCGGTGGTCTTCATGGGGCACGGCGTGGCCACGCCGACCACGACCGTGCAGGACGTGTCGTCCTGCGTGGTCGCGGTGACGCAGGCCAACGCGAACAAGCCGCAGCGCGCCTGCACCCCGGCCGACCCCGTGGCGCCGGCGAGGGCCGCCGGCATCCGGCCGGGGGACCGGATCGTCGCGTTCAACGGGCGGGCCATCCGGAACTGGTCGCAGCTGCAGCAGGCGATCCGCGGCAACGAGAACGGCCGGGCCACGATCGTCGTCGAGCGGGACGGCGCACGGCGGACCCTGCACACCAGCACCACCGTCTCGGCGCGGCCGAACCCCGACCACCCCCAGCGCATCTCCAAGGTCGGCTTCCTGGGCGTCACCCCCGACGTCGAGTACGTGCGCAAGGGGCCGGGCTACGTGGTCAGCACGATGGCGAACGGCACCTGGCAGACGATCAAGGCGCTCGGCGCGATGCCGGTGAAGCTCTACCACGTCGGCCGTGCCGCCCTCGGCCTGGAGCAGCGCAGCCAGGACAGCCCGATGAGCGTCGTCGGGGCCGGGCGTGTCGCCGGTGAGCTGGCCTCCTCGAACCAGGTGCCGGTCACCGATCGGCTCTTCTCCGTGGTGCTCCTGATCGCCGGCCTGAACCTCTTCCTGGCGATGTTCAACCTGGTGCCGCTTCCGCCGCTGGACGGGGGGCCGATCGCGACCACGTTGTACGAAGCGGCCAGACGGGGTATAGCCCGGGTGCGCAAGCGGCCCGATCCCGGGTTCGTCGACAGTGCCAAGCTGCTGCCGGTCACCTACGTGATGGCCGGAGTGATCCTGGTGGCCAGCCTGGTGCTGATCTTCGCCGACATCGTCGCCCCTGTGCAGATCTGACCACGGGCCGGATAGGGTCGAGACGACCCCCGGAGAGAGAAGGAATGCAGCCATGACCTCGGTCGACCTCGGTATGCCCGCCGCGCCCGCGCCCGTCCTGGCGCCGCGACGCAAGAGTCGCCAGATCAAGGTCGGCAAGGTCCTCGTGGGCGGGGACGCGCCCATCTCGGTGCAGACCATGACCACGACGCTCACCTCGGACGTGAACGCCACCCTGCAGCAGATCGCCGAGCTCACCGCAGCCGGCTGCGACATCGTCCGCGTGGCCTGCCCCTCCCAGGACGACGCCGACGCGCTGCCCGAGATCGCCAGGCACTCGCAGATCCCGGTGATCGCCGACATCCACTTCCAGCCGAAGTACGTCTTCCAGGCCATCGAGGCCGGCTGCGCCGCGGTGCGGGTGAACCCCGGCAACATCCGCAAGTTCGACGACCAGGTCAAGGAGATCGCCCAGGCGGCGAAGGACCACGGCACGTCGCTGCGGATCGGGGTCAACGCCGGCTCGCTCGACAAGCGGCTGCTGGAGAAGCACGGCAAGGCGACCCCCGAGGCGCTCGTCGAGTCGGCCGTGTGGGAGGCCGGTCTCTTCGAGGAGCACGACTTCCACGACTTCAAGATCTCGGTCAAGCACAACGACCCCGTGGTGATGGTGCAGGCCTACGAGATGCTTGCCGAGCGCGGTGACTGGCCGCTGCACCTCGGTGTCACCGAGGCCGGCCCGGCTTTCCAGGGCACGATCAAGTCCGCCGTCGCCTTCGGGTCCCTGCTCTCGCGCGGCATCGGCGACACGATCCGGGTCTCGCTGTCCGCCCCGCCGGTCGAGGAGGTCAAGGTCGGGCAGGCGATCCTCCAGTCGCTCAACCTGCGTCCCCGCAAGCTCGAGATCGTCTCCTGCCCGTCCTGCGGCCGCGCCCAGGTCGACGTCTACAAGCTCGCCGACGAGGTGACTGCCGGCCTCGAGGGCATGGAGGTGCCCCTGCGGGTGGCGGTCATGGGCTGTGTGGTGAACGGGCCCGGGGAGGCGCGCGAGGCCGACCTCGGCGTCGCCTCGGGCAACGGCAAGGGCCAGATCTTCGTCAAGGGGGAGGTCATCAAGACCGTCCCCGAGTCGCAGATCGTGGAGACCCTCATCGAGGAGGCGATGCGGATCGCCGAGGAGATGGGTGAGCCCGTGGACGGCACGGCCGGAGAGCCGACCGTCACCGTCGGCTGAGGCACGCCGCCGACACTACGGTCGGCGGGTGTCGTGGCAGGGCAGGAACACCTCGGTACGCGGTTGCGGCACGTCGGGCTCGTCGAGGTAGCACTCCCACGGTTCCCCGTCCGGGACGTAGCCGTTGTCCACGACCCAGCCCTTGATCGCGTCGTACGCCGCCGCCAGCTCGGCGTAGTCGCCGGTGTGCACCGTGCGCGCGGCACGGCCTCCGGGCAGCGTGGAGGCCACCACCCCGCCGTCCGCGGCCACCGGCTCGCGGGCGGGGAACCCCGCCTCGACGTCCCAGTCGCCGGCCCCGGTCATGCGGTAGCGCGCGAACGGAGGGCCCTCCGGCGCCAACCCCTGGGCGGCGAGCGTCGCGGCGACCGCGCCGAACGCGGTCCCGACGGCCTCCGCGATCTTGTCCGGGGACACCTTCTTGTGGACGACAGCCGTGTGCTGCTTCTGGAGGTCCACCACCTCGACTTCGTACCTCACGGCTCCATCGTCGCCACGAGCCACGGCGGTGCTCAGGGCCGAAGGTCACCGGTCGCGAGGTCGCGTAGGCTCCAAGCGTGCTCCAGACCCAGGACGGCCTGCGACGGCTCGGGCCCGCCGACCTGCCCGCCATGCTGGAGCTGGCTGCCCAGAACCCGGTGGTGAACGTCTTCGCCGACTACCGCAGCCGGCTCACCCGTCTCGAGCCGCGCTGGCTCGGCGGGGAGATGTGGGGATACACCGAGGAGGGCCGACTGGTCTCGGCCTGCCACTCCGCCGCCAACCTGGTGCCGGTGCAGACCACCGCCCGCAGCATCGAGGCCTTCGCCCGCCGTGCGCTCGCCCAGCGCCGGCGGTGCGCGACGATCGTGGGGGCGGCCGAGGAGGTGCGTCCGCTGTGGGAGCGGCTGGAGCCACAGTGGGGTCCGCCGCGCGAGGTGCGCTGGGACCAGCCGCACCTGGAGATCGACCACGAGCCGGCGGTGGCGCCCGACCCGCTGGTACGACGGACCGAAGCCGGTGACCTCGACGTGCTCTACCCCGCGTGCGTGGCGATGTACACCGAGGAGGTCGGGGTCTCGCCCGAGGTCGGGGGAGGCGCGGACCTCTACCGCGCCCGGGTCGCGCAGCTGATCGGCAAGGGGTGGTCCTTCGCGCGCATCGAGAGCGGCAAGGTCGTGTTCAAGGCCGAGATCGCCGCGGCCTCGCCGTACGCCTGCCAGGTCCAGGGCGTCTACGTCGACCCGGCGCGCCGCGGCGAGGGCCTGGCGGCCAAGGGGATGGCCGCGGTGGTCGAGCAGGCCCGGCTCGACATCGCCCCTGTGGTCTCGCTCTACGTCAACGACTTCAACGTGCCGGCCCGCCGCGCGTACGAGAGGGTCGGCTTCGTGCAGACCGCCACCTTCGCCACGGTCATGTTCTGAGCCCTCTCTCAGGTGGCGGTGACACCATGCCGGCATGGACACCCTGGTCGTCGTCGTGGCGCAGTACGCCCTCTTCCTCGTCGCCGCGGGCGGCCTGCTCGCCTGGTGGCTGGTCGACCGGCCGCAGAAGCTGCCGCTCGCGGTGCAGGCGGTGCTCACCGTGGCGCTGGTCGCGGTGCTGGTCAAGGTCGCCGGCGCGGTGCACACCGACCCCCGGCCCTTCGTGGTCGACCCGTCGGTGAAGCCACTCTTCGCGCACCCCGCGGACAACGGGTTCCCCTCGGACCACACCGCGCTCGCGGCCGGGATCGGCGTGCTCGTCGCGAGGTACCGCGGTGCGCTCGGCGCGCTGCTGCTCGCGCTCGCGGCCGGGATCGGTGCTGCCCGGGTGGCCGCACACGTCCACCACCCGCAGGACATCGTGGCCGGTGCCCTGCTCGGTGCCCTCGCCGCCGTCCTGGCCCTGGCGTTGTGGGGGGTCGGTCAGCGGTGGTGGGTCCGCCGGCGCGGGGGCCTGCCCGCGGGAAGGGAAACGGGTGTGCGCGCCCAAAACGGCGCCGGATAGCCTTGCCCGCATGACCTCAGCCCGGATTCTTCGGATGTCGAGCCTGTTCGTGCGCACCCTGCGGGAGGACCCGGCCGACGCCGAGGTCCCGAGCCACCGGCTCCTGGTGCGCGCCGGCTACATCAGGCGCACCGCCCCGGGCATCTACAGCTGGCTGCCGCTGGGCCTGCGGGTGCTGCGCAACATCGAGCGCATCGTGCGCGAGGAGATGGACGCGATCGGTGCTCAGGAGCTGCAGTTCCCCGCCCTGCTGCCGCGTGAGCCCTACGAGGCCAGCGGCCGGTGGACCGAGTACGGCGAGGGCATCTTCCGGCTCAAGGACCGCAAGGACGCCGACTACCTGCTCGGCCCCACGCACGAGGAGCTGTTCACCCTCGTCGTGAAGGACCTGTACTCCTCCTACAAGGACCTGCCGGTCTGGCTCTACCAGATCCAGACCAAGTACCGCGACGAGGCGCGGCCCCGCGCCGGCCTGCTGCGCGGCCGCGAGTTCGTGATGAAGGACTCCTACTCCTTCGACACCAGCGACGAGGGGCTGGACCGCTCCTACGCCGCGCACCGCGAGGCCTACGTCAAGACCTTCGACCGGCTCGGGTTCGAGTACGTCATCGTCAAGGCCACCTCCGGCGCCATGGGCGGATCGAGGTCCGAGGAGTTCCTCGCCAAGGCCGAGGTCGGTGAGGACACCTATGTCCGGTGCACCGGCTGCGACTACGCGGCGAACGTGGAGGCCGTCGAGGTGCCCGCCCCGGCACCGGTGCCGTACGACGACGCGCCGGCCGCCCACGCCGAGCAGACGCCGGACACCCCCACGATCGAGACGCTCGTGGACCACCTCAACGAGCGGTTCCCACGCCCGGACCGCCGCTGGCGGGCCGGGGACACGCTCAAGAACGTGCTGGTCGTCCTCAAGCACCCCGACGGCACTCGCGAGCCGCTGGCGATCGGGCTGCCCGGGGACCGGGAGGTGGACCAGAAGCGCCTCGAGGGGCAGCTCGAGCCGATCGAGGTCGAGCCCTTCGACGAGGCGGAGTTCGCCAAGCACCCGGCGCTGGTGAAGGGCTACATCGGGCCCGGCGCGCTGGGGGAGAAGAACGCTTCGGGCATCAGGTACCTCGTCGACCCGCGCGTGGTGGAGGGCACCCGCTGGGTCACCGGCGCCGACGCCCCCGGCTCGCACGTGCTCGACCTGGTGGCCGGCCGCGACTTCACCGCGGACGGCACCATCGAGGCCGCCGAGGTCCGTGACGGCGACCCGTGCCCCCGCTGCGCCCAGGACGGGCGCGGCGGCACGCTGGAGACGGCGCGCGGCATCGAGATGGGCCACATCTTCCAGCTCGGCCGCAAGTACGCCGAGGCGCTCGACCTGCGGGTGCTCGACGAGTCCGGGAAGCTGGTGACCGTCACCATGGGCTCCTACGGGATCGGGGTCTCCCGGGCGGTCGCGGCCATCGCCGAGAACACGGCGGACTCCCTCGGACTGGTCTGGCCCCGCGAGGTCGCACCCGCCGACGTGCACCTGGTGGCCACCGGCAAGGACGAGGCGGTCTACGAGGCCGCCGGACGGCTCGCTGACGACCTCGTGCGCGCGGGACTGACGGTGTTGTACGACGACCGCCCGAAGGTCTCGCCCGGCGTGAAGTTCAAGGACGCCGAGCTCATCGGCGTGCCCACCATCGTCGTGGTGGGCCGGGGCCTGGCCGACGGCGTCGTGGAGGTCAAGGACCGCGCCACGGGTGCCCGGGAGGACGTCCCGTTCGACGGGGCGGTGGCCCACCTGCTGGGGGTGGTCCGTGGCTGAGGTCCAGGCGGTCATCTTCGACTGGGGCGGCACGCTCACCCCCTGGCACAGCGTCGACTTCGAGGAGGAGAGCCTCGCGCTCGCGGCCGCGGCCGTGGACGCCGGCGAGTCGGCGGCCGAGGCGCTGCGGGAAGCCGGCGGTGCGGTGTGGGCGCGTTCGCGCGACCACCACACCAGCGCCACCATCGCGGACATCTTCCTCGAAGCGGGGCTGCGCCACGACGAGTCGCTGCTGAGCGCGTACCGCGACTTCTGGGAGCCGCACACGCTGACCGACTCCGATGTGCTGCCGCTGTTCAGCCGGCTCAAGGTCGAGGGGATCAAGGTGGGGGTGCTCTCCAACACCGTGTGGCCGCGGGAGTGGCACGAGGACTTCTTCCGTCGCGACGGCGTGCTGGAGATGCTCGACGGCGCGGTGTACACCAGTGAGATCCCGTGGACGAAGCCGGCGCCCGAGGCGTTCCACGCGGCGATGGAGGCGGTCGGCGTCACCCGGCCGGAGCAGTGCGTGTTCGTCGGCGACCGGCTCTTCGACGACATCTGGGGAGCGGCCAACGCGGGGATGCGCACCATCCACGTGCCGCACAGCGACATCCCGGTCGAGCAGGCCGGCCACACCGCAGGGGAGCCGGACGCGGTGGCCGAGCGGCTCGCGCACATCCACGACATCGTGGCCGCCTGGCGGCAGGGCTGATGGAGGCCTGACCGGGACCCGGGCCGGTGGTCCGGGTCCCGATCGCTTCAGAGCACCTTGGAGAGGAACTCCTGGGTGCGCTTGTGACGCGGGTTGCCGATGACCTCGCGGGGATCGCCCTGCTCGACGACCACGCCGCCGTCCATGAACACCAGCTGGTCGCCCACCTCGCGGGCGAAGCCGATCTCGTGGGTGACCACGATCATCGTCATACCCTCCTTCGCGAGGTCCTTCATGACGTCGAGCACCTCGCCGACGAGCTCGGGGTCGAGCGCCGAGGTCGGCTCGTCGAAGAGCATCAGCTTGGGGTCCATGGCCAGCGCCCGGGCGATCGCCACCCGCTGTTGCTGGCCGCCGGAGAGCTGGCCGGGGTAGTTGTCCGCCCGGTCGCCGAGCCCTACCCGGGTGAGCAGGTCCATGCCCCGGTCGCGCGCAGCGGACCTCTTGGCACCCTGCACCCGGATCGGCGCCTCGCAGACGTTCTGCAGCGCGGTCATGTGCGGGAAGAGGTTGAACTGCTGGAAAACCATCCCGATGTGCCGGCGCTGGGCGGCGATCTCCTTGTCCTTGAGCTCGTGCAGCCGGCCCTTGCGCTCGGAGTAGCCGACGAGGTCGCCGTCCACCGAGAGCCGGCCGGCGTTGATCTTCTCCAGGTGGTTGATGCACCTCAGGAAGGTGGACTTCCCCGAGCCCGAGGGGCCGAGGATGCAGAACACGTCGCCGCGCCGGACCTCGAGGTTGATCCCTTTGAGCACCTCCACCCGGCCGAAGGACTTGTGCACGTCCTCGGCGCGGACCATCACCTCGTCGCGGGCAACGTCAGTGGCCATGCGTGCCTCCCGAGGCGATCAGCCGCCCGCGGATGCCCGGGCCGGTGGAGCGGGAGGTGCCGCGCGCGAACCGCTTCTCGATGAAGTACTGCACGACCAGCAGGATGCTGGTCAGCCCGAGGTACCACACCACCGCCGCGACGAGTGCGGGGAAGACCTGGAAGGTGCGAGCCCCGATCGCCTCGTAGTTGAAGAACAGGTCCGCCAGGGGCACGTAGGCCACCAGCGAGGTGTCCTTCAGCATGGCGATCACCTCGTTGCCGGTGGGCGGCACGATCACCCGCATGGCCTGGGGCAGGACGATGCGCCGCATCGCCAGCCCACGGCTCATGCCGAGCGCGGTGGCTGCCTCGGTCTGTCCCTCGTCCACGGAGGTGATCCCGGCGCGCACGATCTCCGCCATGTACGCCCCCTCCGAGAGCGCCAGCGCCAGCAAACCGGCCATGAACGCCGACAGCAGCGTCTGCATGTCGATCGAGTAGAAGCTGGTGTCCAGATTGACTCCGAACAGGCTGCCGAGCTGGCGGTCGAAGGGCAGGCCGAGAGTGATCTCCTGGTAGAGGATCGCGGCGACGCCGAACACCACGCAGAGCACCAGCCGGGGCACCGCCCGGAAGAACCAGGTGTAGATGAACGACACGCTCGACAGGATCGGGTTGGGGGACAGGCGCATGACCGCCAGCACGATCCCCAGGACGATCCCGATCACCATCGACAGCACGGTGAGCACGATCGTGGTCCGCGCACCGGCCAGCACGGGAGGCGTGAACAGGTTCGCCCAGACGAAGCTCCACTGGAATGCTTGGTTGGTCGCGAGCATGTGGGCGAACATCGCGACCAGGACGGCGATCACCGCGGCGGACACCCAGCGCCAGGGGTGCCGGACCGGCACCGCCTTCAGCGCCGGCTGGGCGCTCGGGGGCCCGCCGCCGGTGGACTCGAGCTGAGCTGCGGTCATGACGCGGGGTTGACCTCGGCCTTCGACACGGCTCCCTGGTCGACACCCCACTTCTTGAGGATGTCGCCGTAGGTGCCGTCCTTGATCAGCTGGTCGACCGCGGTGGCGATGGCCTGGGCGAACTGGGTCTGGTCCTTGGGGATCGCGTACCCGTAGGGCGCGGAGTCGTAGATGCTACCGAGCAGCTCGAGCTGGCCGTTGGTCTGCTGCACGGCGTACGCGCCGACCGGGGAGTCGGCCAGCCCGGCGGCATCCTTGCCGGAGACGATCGCGGCCGTCGCCTGGTCCTGGCCCTGGTAGGAGTCGATCTTGATGGCCGGCTTGCCCGCCTGCGTGCACTTCTTCGAACGCTGCTTGAGGTCGTCGGCCTGGACGGTGTTGGTCTGCACCGCGATCGACTTGCCGCAGGCGTTGTCCGGCTGCACGTTCTGCGGGTTGCCCTTCTTGGTGAACCACTGGGTGCCCGCGGAGAAGTAGCTGACCATGTTGACCTGCTGCTCACGCTCGGAGTTGACCGTGAACGAGGAGACACCGACCTCGTACTTGCCGGAGGCCACGCCTGGGATGATCGAGTCGAACTTCGCGTTCTGGAAGTTCGCCTTGAGGCCGAGCTTCTGCGCCACGGCCTGGAACAGGTCGACGTCGAAGCCCTTCACCGTCTTGTTGTCGGTGGCCAGGAACTCCGAGGGCGCGTAGCTGGCGTCGGAGCCGACCGAGATCACTCCGTCCTTCTTCACCGAGGCCGGAACCTGGGCGGCCAGGGAGCTGTCGGCCTTCACGGTGGCGGTGTTGCCCGCCGACGGGTTGCCGGAGGTGCCGGTGGTGGTACCCCCGCCGCCGCCGCAGCCGGCGATGGCCGAGCTGCCGAGCAGGACGGCGCTCGTGACAGCGAGGAACTTTGCGGATCTACGCATGGGTGTGGGGCTCCTTGTGCTCGCGAACACGACGGTTCGGGGGACGACGTGTCCTGGGAATCTATCGTCACTCGCTGAGGGCGTGTCTGCACGGTGTATCTCGTTTCCGCAACGACGCGCGTCCTGCGCCGGTGCGCTCACAGCTCCGGGGCACCGGGGAAGGCCTCGGCAGCGCCGCCGAAGCCGAGCTCCCTGACGGCCGTGTCGGCGAGCGCGTCGATGGCCCACTGACGCTGCGCGCCCGCGGTGGAGCCGACCATCGCGGCGTACACGACGGCGCACCGGCGCTCGACGGCGAGGGCCGCCCGGCGCAGCTGCGGGCCCGTACGGCAGGGGTCGGGCAGCGTGTAGCTCACCGCGGCCGCCACCGGTCGGCCGCCGGCGGCGCGCACCATGGTGGTGAGCTGGTCGCGGCGCCCGCGGTGCGTCACGTAGGCGTGCTCGACGAGCGTGGTGAGCCGCGCGTCGTCGAGGCGGGAGAGCCGACCGCCCACGACGCCGTACACGTAGACGGCGGCGTGCTCGCCGGCCAACGTCTCCTGCATCGCCCGCAGCGGCGTCATCGGGCACCCTTCCCGGCCGCCTGCCCGCGGAGCACGGTCGACTGCTGGGCCGCGGCGGCCGCCATGCTGGCCAGGACCCGGGCGAACGCGCCGCTGCGCGCGTCGAACGCCCAGTGTCGAGCGTTCTCGGCAAGCCGGTCCTCGGCGCGGGCCAGCGCCGCCAGTGCCCGGTCGCGGCCAGCGGGCGGCTCCGGCACCTGCCCCGGGGTGGTGGTGGGCGTGCCCGTGGGGACTGCGTCGTCGAGCAGCCGGACGTGCGCCCGGTGGACGTCGCGGGTGCCGGCCAGCACCGTACGAAGGCCGCGGTGGCGATGCGCGGTGGCCCGCAGTGTCGCGAGCATCTGCTGCTCGGCAGCCAGCGCGGCGGCGGCGAGCGCGACGTCGGGGTCGACGGCGCCCGGGCTGGGGGAGGCGGGACCGCTCGCGGCGGCCTCGCCGCCCGTCTCGCGCGTGCACCCACCGGCGAGCGCCCCCAGCGCGAGGAGGCCGCCGAGGGCGGTGCGCCGACGCAGGACGGCCCCCGCGAGGGGAGGGACGGGTGTGGCAGGCGTGGGCACCGGACGACTCTAGCGAGGCGGCGGCACCCGGGTCCCCGCGGTCCGCCGGTGCGGGCGGGCGGTCCGGGGCGCCGCGGTCGGCTACTGTGGCCACACCACAACAGCACAGCAGGAAGGACGCCCGTGAGCATCGACCAGACCCGGGACCGACTTGCAGGGGTGTTGACCGACCCCCTTGCCGCTGTGGGCCTCGACGTCGAGGCGATCGAGCTCACGGCGGCCGGCAAGCGGCGCCTGCTGCGCGTGGCCGTCGACAAGGACGGCGGCGTGACCATGGACGACATCGCCGAGGCCACGAAGCAGGTCTCGCGCCTGCTCGACGCCTCGACCGTGATGGGCGAGCAGCCCTACACCCTCGAGGTCACCTCCCCGGGCACCGACCGGCCGCTCACGCTGCCGCGCCACTGGCGCCGCAACCGGGGGCGGCTGGTCAAGCTCACCGACCGCGAGGGCCGGACGGTGACCGGCCGGGTGGTCGACAGTGACGACACCAGGGCGGTGCTCGACGTCGACGGCGCCACCCGTGAGGTCGGCTTCGAGGACGTGGCCAAGGCCCGGGTGCAGATCGAGTTCAACCGGAAGGAAGGCTGAGCGGCGTGGACATCGACATGGCGATCCTGCGCTCCCTGGAGCGTGAGAAGGAGATCTCCCTCGACATCCTCGTCGAGGCGATCGAGCAGGCGCTGCTCACGGCGTACCACAAGACCCCCGGTGCGCAGTCGGACGCGCGGGTGGTGCTGGACCGCAAGAGCGGCCACGTGACCGTCCTCGCGGCCGAGACCGACGACGAGGGCAACGTGGTGGGCGAGTACGACGACACGCCCGAGGGCTTCGGGCGTATCGCGGCGACGACCGCCAAGCAGGTCATCCTCCAGCGGCTGCGGGACGCGGAGGACGAGATCAAGTTCGGGGAGTTCTCCGGCAAGGAGGGCGACATCGTCTCCGGCGTCATCCAGCAGGGGCGCGACCCCCAGGACGTGCTGGTGGATCTGGGCCGGCTGGAGGCCCTGCTGCCGGCCGCCGAGCGGGTGCCGGGGGAGCGCTACCAGCACGGCACTCGGCTCAAAGCGCTGGTCGTCAGTGTCCGCAAGGGCCCGCGCGGCCCGCAGGTCACGCTCTCTCGCTCGCACCCGAACCTGGTGCGCAAGCTGTTCGCCCTCGAGGTGCCTGAGATCGCCGACGGCACCGTCGAGATCTGCGCCCTGGCGCGGGAGGCCGGTCACCGCACGAAGATCGCGGTGCGCTCCACGGTGTCCGGGGTGAACGCCAAGGGCTCGTGCATCGGCCCGATGGGCCAGCGGGTCCGCAACGTGATGAACGAGCTGCACGGGGAGAAGATCGACATCGTCGACTGGGCCGAGGACCCGGCGGCCATGGTCGCCCACGCGCTGTCGCCGGCGCGGGTCTCGAGCGTGGAGATCGTCGATGCTGCCGCCCGCTCCGCACGCGTGATCGTGCCCGACTACCAGCTCTCCCTGGCCATCGGCAAGGAGGGTCAGAACGCCCGACTCGCGGCCCGGCTGACCGGGTGGCGCATCGACATCCGCTCCGACGAGGCGCCCCAGGCCGCCCCGGTCGCGGTGGAGGCGCCGCCCAGCGGCCCGACCGGCCCCAGCAGCCCCCGCAGCATCGGCGGGTGAGCCGGTTCGGCGTGCAGCCGTCGAGCCGGTAGACTGGGTCATCGGCGGTCCGCGAATACAACCGAAGGCTGTGCTGAACCATGTCCACGTACCACCGGGACAGCGTTCGCACCTGCGTCGGATGCAGGCAACGGACCACCAAGAAAGAGTTGCTGCGTGTCGTCGCGAACGAGCAGGGAGCCGGCTTTCGGCTGGTGCCCGATCCCGCGGGACAGGCACCCGGTCGCGGGGCGCACCTGCACCCCACTGCCGAGTGCCTGGAGCTGGCACTGCGTCGCCGGGCTTTCCCCCGGGCCCTCCGGGCCCAGGGCGCCCTCGACAGCACGGCGCTCGAGGAGCTCCTCCGGGAGCGCCCTCGGGGGCACGTCACCGGCAGCAATGACCGTCACTGACCGAACAAGAAGATGGAGCAGCAGCTCATGAGCACTCGATGAGTACTTACCGATGAGCATGCACACCAGCTAGCGGTCCGGTGCCAGGAAGGGCTCGGACCAGAAGGAGAAGCGTGGCTAAGGTCCGAGTCCACGAGCTCGCCAAGGAGCTCGGAGTCGAGAGCAAGGTCGTTCTGGCCAAGCTCAAGGAGATGGGCGAGTTCGTCAAGTCGGCGTCGTCGACGGTCGAGCCCCCCGTGGTGAAGAGGTTCACCGACCAGTACGGCGAAGAGCTGAGGAGCGCCGGTGACGGCGCGACGAAGAAGAGCGCCGCCAAGCCGAGCGCGCCCGCCAAGAAGGCGGCGTCCTCCCCCGCCGCGGCCGCCCCCCAGGCGGCCCAGGCAGCCGCCGCGACCCCCGAGGCACCGGCACCGGCGGCCCCGGAGAAGGCGACCACCCAGCCGACCCCTGCCCCCGAGGAGCCTGCTGCCAAGCAGGCGCCGCGTCCGGCGACCGAAGCCCGGACCGGCCAAGCCGGCCGCGCAGCGGCCGGCTCCGGAGGCGCCCGCGGCGTCGGCGTCGGCCCCGGAGACCCAGCGTCCCGAGGTTCAGCGCCCCGAGGCCCAGCGCCCGGAGGCGCAGCGTCCGGAGGGCCGGCGTCCGGGCGGCCCCACGCCGGGACCCCGCCCCGGCGCTCGCCCCGGCGCCCCGCGTCCGGGCAACAACCCGTTCTCGTCCACGCAGGGCATGGGCCGCCGTCCGGCTCCCCGGCCGGGCGAGGGTGGCGGCGACCGTCCGCCGCGTCCGCCGGCCGGCCGCGAGGGCGGCGCCCCCCGTCCGGGCGGTGCGCCAGGACGTCCCGGCATGCCGCGCCCCAACCCGGCGATGATGCCGAAGTCCCCGGCCACGTTCGGTGCCGGTCCAGGGGGCCGTCCCGGCCCCGGTCGCGGCGGCCCCGGCGGCCGTCCCGGTGGCGGTGGCCGTCCCGGTGCGCCCGGACGCGGTGGCGCGCCGGCGGGTGCCGGTCGTCCCGGCGGGTTCGCCGGTCGCCCCGGCGGTGGCGGTCGTCCCGGCGGCGCGCGGCTCCACCCAGGGCGCGTTCGGACGCCCCGGCGGCCCGTCGCGTCGGGGGCGCAAGTCGAAGCGGCAGCGCCGTCAAGAGTTCGACAACATGCAGGCGCCGACCATCGGTGGCGTCCGCGTCCGCAAGGGCGACGGTGAGACGTCCGACTCGCCCGCGGTGCGTCGCTGACCGACTTCGCCGAGAAGATCAACGTCGACCCCGCCTCGCTGGTGCAGATGCTGTTCCACCTCGGTGAGATGGTCACGGCGACGGAGTCGGTCAACGACGCCACGCTGGAGCTGCTCGGCGAGGAGCTGAACTACAACGTCCAGGTCGTCTCTCCCGAGGACGAGGACCGCGAGCTGCTGGAGTCCTTCGACCTCGAGTTCGGTGAGGACGAGGGCTCCGAGGAGGACCTCGAGGCTCGTCCTCCGGTCGTGACCGTCATGGGCCACGTCGACCACGGAAAGACCAAGCTGCTCGACGCGGTGCGCAAGACCAACGTCGGTCGCCAAGGAGGCCGGCGGCATCACCCAGCACATCGGCGCCTACCAGGTCGCGACCGAGGTCGACGGCGACGAGCGCCGGATCACCTTCATCGACACCCCGGGTCACGAGGCGTTCACCGCCATGCGTGCCCGCGGTGCGCAGGCCACCGACATCGCGGTGCTGGTGGTCGCGGCCGACGACGGGGTGATGCCGCAGACGGTGGAGGCGCTCAACCACGCCAAGGCGGCCAACGTGCCGATCGTGGTCGCGGTCAACAAGATCGACGTCCCGGCGGCCGACCCGAGCAAGGTCCGCGGCCAGCTCACCGAGTACGGCCTGGTGCCCGAGGAGTACGGCGGCGACACCATGTTCGTCGACGTCTCGGCCAAGGCCGAGCTGAACCTCGACGGGCTGCTCGAGGCGATCGTGCTGACCGCTGACGCCTCGCTCGACCTGCGGGCCAACCCCGACCAGGACGCTCAGGGGCTCGTGATCGAGGCCCACCTCGACCGTGGCCGCGGTCCGGTGGCCACGGTCCTGGTCCAGCGCGGCACGCTGCGCGTCGGCGACTCGATGGTCGCCGGCCCGGCCTACGGCCGGGTGCGGGCGATGCTCGACGAGTACGGCGACAACATCGAGCGAGGCGGATCCCTCGCGGCCGGCGATGGTGCTCGGTCTCACCGCGGTGCCTGGCGCGGGCCAGAACTTCATCGTCGTCGAGGACGACCGGGTGGCGCGCCAGATCGCCGAGAAGCGTGAGGCGCGTGAGCGTGCGGCCCTGCAGGCCAAGCGCCGCGTGCGTCGTACCCTCGAGGACTTCATGGCCTCGATGGAGAAGGGCGAGAGCCAGGAGCTCAACCTGATCCTCAAGGGCGACGTGTCCGGTTCGGTCGAGGCGCTCGAGGACTCGCTGTCCAAGATCGACGTCGGCGACGAGGTCAGCATCCGGGTCATCGACCGCGGCGTCGGCGCGATCACCGAGACCAACGTCGACCTGGCCGCGGCCTCCGACGCGATCATCATCGGCTTCAACGTCCGCCCGCAGGGCAAGGCGACGGAGCTGGCCGAGCGCGAGGGCGTGGAGATCCGGTACTACTCGGTGATCTACCAGGCGATCGAGGAGATCGAGGCGGCCCTCAAGGGCATGCTCAAGCCGGAGTTCGAGGAGGTCTCGCTCGGCCAGGCCGAGATCCGCGAGATCTTCCGGTCCTCCAGGATCGGCAACATCGCCGGTTGCATGGTCACCACCGGGGTCATCCGCCGCAACGCCAAGGCGCGCCTGCTGCGCGACGGCACGTGGTGGCCGACAACCTCGACCTGGCGTCGCTGCGCCGCGAGAAGGACGACGTCACCGAGGTCCGCGAGGGCTTCGAGTGCGGTCTGGTCCTGCGCGGCTACAACGACATCAAGCAGGGCGACGTCGTCGAGTGCTTCGAGATGCGGGAGATCCCGCGGGCGTGAGCGCGTGGCGAGCCGGGCCGGCGCACACGCGCCGGCCCGGCGCGCCCGCTCCGGGACCGCCGGCGGCACCCGGTCCGGGACCGCAGCACGACGTGGACGGGGCAGCGACCGACCCTCACGCAACCACGACCTACTCCAGGAGAGAGCAACGCATGACCAGCCCGCGCGTGCGCAAGGTCGCCGACCGGATCCAGGTGATCGTGGCCGAGATGCTCGAGCGCCGGATCAAGGACCCGCGGCTCGGCTTCGTGACCATCACCGACGTGCGGGTCACCGGCGACACCCAGAACGCCACGATCTTCTACACCGTGCTCGGTGAGGAGGAGCAGCTCGCCGGCACCGCGGCCGCGCTGGAGTCGGCCAAGGGCCTGATCCGCTCCGAGGTCGGCAAGCAGCTCGGGATGCGCCACGTGCCGACGCTGGAGTTCATCCACGACGCGCTGCCCGACACCGCCCGGCACATCGACGAGCTGCTGAGCCAAGGCGCGGGAGTCCGACGCCGCCGTCGCGGCCGCGTCCGCGGGGGCGGCCTACGCGGGCGAGGCGGACCCCTACCGCAAGCCGCCACGACGCTCCGACGACGAGCCCGGCGACGCGGAGTGAGCGCGGCCGGCGCCCGCCGGGCTGGTCGTGGTCGACAAGCCCGGGGGGATGACCTCGCACGACGTCGTCGCCCGGGTGCGCCGGCTGGCCGGCACCCGCAAGGTCGGCCACGCCGGCACCCTCGACCCGATGGCGACCGGGGTGCTGCTCCTCGGCGTCGGCCGGGCGACCCGGCTGCTGGGGCACCTGACCTGACCGAGAAGGCGTACGACGCGACGATCCGGCTCGGCGCGGCCACCACCACCGACGACGCCGAGGGCGAGGTCGTGTCCGGACCGCGCCGACCGGCCACCTCGGCGAGGCCGCCGTGCGCGCCGCGGCCGCCGCGCTTCGTCGGGCGAGCATCGAGCAGGTGCCGTCGGCGGTGTCCGGCGATGAAGGTCGACGGCCGGCGCGCCTACGCGCGGGTGCGCGCGGGCGAGAACGTCGAGCTGCCGGCCCGGCCGGTGACCGTGCACGAGCTCGAGGTGCACGCCGTGCGCCTGGGCGAGGACGTCGCCGAGCTCGACGTCGCGGTGCCGCTGCAGCAGCGGCACCTACATCCGGGCCCTCGCCCGCGACCTGGGCGCCGCGCTCGGGGTCGGCGGTCACCTGACCGCGCTGCGCCGCACCGCGGTCGGGACCGTTCGGCCTCGAGCGACGCACGCACGCTCGAGCGAGCTCGGCGCGCAGCTTCTCGCTGCTCGACCTCTCGCCGAGGCCGCGGCGCGCTGCTTCCCGTCGTACCGTCCTCGACGACGCGCAGGCGCGCGACGTCGGCTTCGGCCGGCCCCTGGGCTGGCCGTCGACGCGGAGGTCGGGGAGGCCCCGGTCGCGGTGTTCGGCCCGACGGTCCTTCCTGGCGCTCTACCGCCGCAAGGGCGGCGGCGCCACGCCGGTGGCCGTGTTCACCTGAGCGTGTGAAAGGCTGTGACCCGTGACTGACATCTGGCGCTCGCTGGCGGAGGTCCCCGCCGACCTCGGTCGCACGGTCGTCACCGTGGGCAACTTCGACGGCGTGCACCTCGGTCACCGGCACGTGGTCGCACGGGCGCGCGAGGTGGCCGGCGTGCTGGGGGTGGACCAGTCGTCGCGGTCACCTTCGACCCGCACCCGATCGCGGTGCTGCGGCCGGAGCACGCGCCGCCCACGCTCACCACGGTCGAGACGCGGTCGAGCCTGCTGCACCAGGCCGGCGTGGACGACGTCCTCGTCTGCCGTTCACGCGCGAGGTGGCCGACTGGGGCCCGGAGCGTTTCGTGGAGGAGATCCTCGTCGGCGCCCTGCACGCCAAGGCCGTCGTGGTGGGCGCCAACTTCCGCTTCGGCAGCCGCGCCGCCGGCGACGTGCGCCCTGCTGCGCGAGCTGGGGCAGCGCATCGACTTCGTCGCCGAGGGCATCCCGCTCGACGGCGGGCCGCAGGTGTGGTCCTCGACCTACGTGCGCAACTGCCTCGACCGCCGGCGACGTCGAGGGGGCCGCCGAGGCCCTGGGCCGGCCGTTCGCCGTGCGCGGGGTGGTGGTCGAGGGCGACCAGCGCGGCCGGGCACTGGGCTACCCGACCGCCAACGTGCCCGCGCGTGGCCTGCATGCGCCGGCCGACGGCGTCTACGCCGGGCAGCTGCGGTGCTGGGACCGGACGCCGGCAGGCCGGTCGAGTCGATGCCGGCCGCGATCAGCGTCGGCACCAACCCGACGTTCGCCGGAGAGCGGGAGCGTCGGGTGGAGTCCTACGTGCTCGGTCGCGACGACCTCGAGCTGTACGGCGACGAGGTCGAGGTCGCCTTCGTCGGCCGCATCCGCGGCATGAAGCGCTTCGACAACGTCGAGCAGCTCGTGGCCACGATGGAGGAGGACTGCGAGCGCGCCCGGCTGATGCTCGAGCGCGACCCGGCGTCCTGAGACGCTGGCGTTCAGCCGGACCGGGCGCTCCCGCGGCACGCAGGCGGTCCCCGCGCGAGGCTGCCGCTCCCCACGCGGGAGTTCCACGTGGGGAGCGGCAGCGTCGCGACACTCTCGGGGCCGAACGCCCCGGCGGATCAGGCGTCGAGGTCCTTCTCGACCAGCGCGGCGATCTGGTCCACCGCAGCCGGTCGTCGCTGCCGAGACCTCGACGGGGTCGCCGCATGTCGGCGCCGAGCGTCATGATCAGCAGGGACGAGCTGGCGTCGACGGGCTCGCCGCCGGGCACGGCGAGGGTGACCTCGGAGTCGAGGTCCTCGGCGGCCTCCGCGATGAGGGCGGCGGGGCGGGCGTGCAGGCCGACGGACGAGCCGACGTTGACGGTCTTGGTGGGCATGGGTTCTCCTTCGGGACGGGTGGGACGGACAGGCCAGGGGCTCAGGCGGCGGTCTCGGCGAGCTGCTCGATCGCTCGCTCGCCGGCGCGCTCGGTCATGGACTTCAGGGCGACGACGCAGCTGGCCGCGACCAGGACGCCGACCACCAGCGCGACCACGAACCAGGCCACGTGGCCGACGGCGAACAGCACGAAGATGCCGCCGTGCGGGGCGCGCAGCGTCGACGTGGAAGGCCATCGACAGGCCGCCGGTGACCGCGCTGCCGAGCATGATCGACGGGATCACCCGCAGCGGGTCGGCGGCCGCGAACGGGATCGCGCCCTCGGTGATGAACGAGGCGCCGAGCAGCCAGGCGGCCTTGCCGTTCTCCCGCTCGGCCTCGGTGAACAGCTGCGGCCGGACCACGGTGGCCAGGGCGAGCGCCAGCGGGGGCACCATGCCGGCGAGCATCACTGCGGCCATGATCTCCAGCTGCGGGGCGTTCCGGTGGCCGGCCGCCGCGGCACCCAGCCGGTGGTCGCGAACAGGTAGGCGGTCTTGTTCAGCGGGCCCCCCATGTCGAAGGCCATCATCAGGCCGAGCACCACGCCGAGGACGATGCCGGCGCCGCCGCCGGCCATGTGCGTGCAGGCCGCTGTTGAGTGAGGCCATCAGCGCCCCGAGGGGCTTGCCGAGGACCACGAGCATGATCGCAGCCGGAGACCAGCGTCGCCAGCAGCGGGATCACCACGACCGGCATCAGGCCGCGGGCCCAGGCCGGCACCTTCCAGGAGGCGATCCAGTGCGCCAGCACGCCGGCGAGCACGCCGCCGATGATGCCGCCGAGGAAGCCGGTCCTGTCGACGCTGCCGCGGTTGGCGATGGCGCCCATGACGAACCCGGGCGCGATGCCGGGCCGGTCGGCGATGGCGTAGGCGATGTAGCCGGCCAGCGCCGGCACCAGGAACTTGAACGCCGCGCCCCGAGCATGAAGAACACCGCGCCGAGGTAGGCGCCCAGGTCGGCCGAACAGGCGTGGTGCAGGCCGAGGCCCGCCGCGTCGGGCAGGTTGAAGATGGTGGAGCTGTTCATGATCTTGTTGCGGTGTCCGCCGAGCGCGATCTCGTAGCCGCCGAGCAGGAACGACAGCGCGATGAGCAGACCGCCGGCGGCGACGAACGGGATCATGTAGGACACGCCGGTCATCAGCACCCGGCGGACCCGCAGCCCCCACGGCTCCGCGCCGGGCTCGGTCCGCGCGGGCCGCGGCCGCGTCGGCGGAGCCCTCCACCCGGGGCGCGTGGGGGTCGTCGGCGTAGCGCAGCGCCTCGGCGATCATCGCGTCGGAGTCGTCGATGGCGCGCTTGACGCCGGAGGCCACCACCGGCTTGCCGGCGAACCGGCTGCGGTCCTTGACTCCGACGTCGGTGGCGAAGATCGCCGCGTCGGCGTCGCGGATGGTCTGCCACGTCGAGCGGCGTGGAACCGGCGGAGCCCTGGGTCTCGAGGTGGATGTCGACGCCGGCGCGCCGCGCGGCGGCCTCGAGCGCCTCCGCGGCCATGTAGGTGTGGGCGATGCCGGTGGGGCAGGCGGTGACGGCGACGAGGGAGCGGCGCCGCGCCGGCGGCTCGGACGGCTGCGCGGCAGGCGCCGGCGGGGCCGCCGCGTGCGGCCGCTGCCGCCGGGCGCGGGCTGCGCGGAGCATGGTCGGGGTCGACCACGCCGGCGACCAGCGCGACCACCTCGTCGGCGGTGCCGGCCGCGCGCAGGCTGTCGGTGAACTCCGGCTTGACCAGCGCGCGGGCCAGCTTGGTCAGCAGCTGCAGGTGCGTCGCGTCGCCGCCGGCCGGGGCGGCGATCAGGAACGCGAGGTCCGCCGGGCCGTCCTTGGCGCCGAAGTCGGCGGCCGGCGACGAGCCGGGCGAACGCCAGGGTGGGCACCTCGACGTGCTCGGTGCGGCAGTGCGGGATCGCGATGCCGCCGGGCAGGCCGGTGGCGGAGGTGGCCTCGCGGGCCAGCGCGTCGGCGGCGAGCCCGTCGGCGTCGCCGGTGCGGCCGGCGGCGGCGACGACGCCGGCGAGCGCGCGGATCACGGTGTCCTTGTCGTCGCCCAGAGCGGCGTCGAGCCGGACCAGCGCCGGCGTGATGATCGGGTCGGTCATGGGGTCGTACCTCACTCTGTGAGGGGAGTGCGAGCTCGCGGACGTCGACGAGCTCCGGGTGCATGTGGTCGGGGGTGGGGATGGTGGTGCCGGGAAGGCCCGCGGCCGCGCTGCCGTAGGCCACCGCCAGCCGCAGTCGCTCGGCCGGCTCCGACGCCGCGCAGGTCGCCGAGCAGGTAGCCGAACAGGCTGGAGTCGCCGGCACCCACGGTGCTGACGACGGTCGTGGGGGGAGGGGCGGCGTGCCAGCACTCGTTCGGCGGTGACGAGCACGGCGCCGGAGCCGCCGAGGGTGACCAGCACCGCGCCGACGCCGCGGTCGACGAGCTCGCCCGCGGCCGGGCGGCGGCCCCGGGGTCGCCCTCGATGGCCGTCGGCGTCGCCGCCGGTCAGCGAGGCGAGCTCCTCGCCGTTGGGCTTCATCAGCGCCGGGGCGGCGTGCTCGCAGGCGCTCCGGCGAGCGCGAGCAGCGGCGCGCCGGAGGTGTCCACCGCCACCTGCGCGCGGCAGGTCGCGAGCAGGGCCGACCAGGTCGGCGTACCAGCCGTCGGGGGCACCCGGGGGCAGCGAGCCGGCCAGCACCACCCAGGCGGCCTGCCGGGCGCGCCGCACGACGGCGTCGGCCAGCCGGTCCAGGTCGGCGGGGGTCACGCGCGGCGCCGGGGCTGTTGATCTTGGTGGTGGTGCCGTCGGGCTCGGTGAGGGTGAGGTTGACCCGGACGTCGCCGGCCGGCTCCTCCGGCCGGCAGTCGATGCCGTCGCGCGAGCAGCTCGAGCACGAACGGGTCGTCCTTGGCGCGCGGGCAGCACCGCGATCGTGGGGACGCCCGCGGCCGTGGCGGCGCGGGAGATGTTCACGCCCTTGCCGCCGGCCTGCGAGGTGAGGCCGCGTCGGCGCGCAGCACCGCGCCTCGCTCGAGCGGCGAGGCCAGCGCGACGGTCCGGTCGATGCTCGGGTTCGGGGTCAGGGTGAGCGTCACGATCATGGTCGGCGCACGTCACGACCTCACCACGTCGACGTCGCTGCGCGCGAGGACGTGCAGGTCGCGGTCGGCGATGCCGCCGTCGGTCACCAGCACGTCGACGTCGTCCAGCGTGGCGAAGCGCACGATGTTCTCCTGACCGACCTTGCTCGAGTCGGCGAGCACCACGACTCTCTGGCCGGCGGCGACCATGGCGCGCTTGGCGGCCGCCTCGCTGTGGTCGGGGGTGCTGAAGCCGTGGTCGGCGGAGAGCGCGTTGGTGCCGAGGAAAGCGACGTCCGTGCGCAGCCGGCGCAGCGCCTCGACGGTGTCCTCGCCGACCGCGGCCTGGGTGGTGGCGCGCACCCGGCCGGGAAGCAGGTGCAGCTCGATGTTGGCCCGGTCGGCGAGGATCGCGGCGATGGGCACGGCGTTCGTCACCACGGTGAGCTCGAGCGTCGCGCGGGATCCGGGCGGCCAGCCGGGCGGTGGTGGTGCCGGCGTCGAGCAGCACGCTCCCGCCGTGGCGGGGGAGCAGGTCGACGGCCGCCTTGGCGATCCGGTCCTTCTCCTCGGCGCTGCTCCTGGTCGCGCTCGGAGACCTTGGCCTCCAGGACGGTCAGCGCCCTGGCCGGTACGGCGCCGCCGTGGACCCGGCGGACCACGCCGGCGCGCTCGAGCTGCGAGAGGTCGCGGCGCACGGTCTCGGTGGTGACGGCGAACTGCGCGGCGAGCTCGGCGACGGACAGGCGTCCGCGCAACGAGATCAGGTCGGCGATCGCCTGCTGGCGTTCCTCGGCGTACACGCGCTCTCCTGGGGACGAGGGGCACCCGCCTGGTGCGACGGGATCTTTGTTTGTGTTGTTCTACGCCCGAATATGTTGACTGTCAAGCCGCGGCGCCCTAGTGTCGGGGGCATGCCAGACCAGCAGCCCCTCCTGTCCGGCCGGGTCCAGCGGCCGTCCCGACTGCGCGGGACGCCCGTGGTTCCCGGCGTCGCCTACGCACCAGCCGTCGTGGTCTCCGCCGGCGTCGACCCAGAGGCGATCCGGCCTTCGAGGCCGCGGTCCTCCCCGACGAGCAGTCCGCCCTCGCGGCGTACGACGAGGCCGTGGCACTCGTCGTCCAGGCCCTCTCCGCGCGGGCCGGCGCGGTCAGCGGTGCCGCAGCAGAGGTGCTGACCGCCACCGCCGGGCTTGCCCGCGACAAGGGCTTGCGGGCCGCGGTCGCCAAGCGAGTCTCGCGCGGGCGACGACCTGCTCACCGCGCTGCGCGGCGCGGTGGAGCAGTTCGCCGGGATCTTCACGCAGATGGGCGGGCTGATGGCCGAGCGGGTCACGGACCTGCACGACATCGAGCGGCGGGTCACCGCCCGGCTCGTGGGCGAGCCGGAACCGGGACTGCCCGACCCCGACGTCGCCTCGGTGCTCCTCGCCGAGGACCTCGCGCCCGCGGACACCGCCGGCCTCGACGCCCGGCGCATCGTGGCACTCGCCACCGAGAAGGGCGGTCCCACCAGCCACACCGCGATCATCGCCCGGCAGCTCGGCATCCCGTGCGTGGTGGGCGTCGCCGGCCTGGCGGGGGTGCCCGCCGGCGTGCCGGTGCTCGTGGACGGCGAGACCGGCGAGCTCGAGCGTCGAGCCGGATCCGGAGGGCGCCCGCGCCCGGGTGCGGGCCGACGAGACCGCGCGTGCCGCGCTGGCCGCGTGGGCGGGACCGGGGGCCACGGCCGACGGCACCCCGGTGAAGCTGCTGGCCAACGTGGCGGACGCGGCCTCGGCCCTGGCCTCCGCGCAGGGTCCGGTGGAGGGAGCCGGCCTGTTCCGGACCGAGCTGTGCTTCCTCAACCGCAAGGACGAGCCGTCCGTGGAGGAGCAGGCGGAGGTCTATGCCGCGGTGCTCGAGGCGTTCGGCGCCGACCGGCACGTGGTGCTGCGCACCCTCGACGCGGGCTCGGACAAGCCGATCGCCTTCGCCACCCTGGAGGGGGAGGAGAACCCGGCCCTCGGGGTGCGGGGGCTGCGTCTCTCCCTCGGCAATCCCGGGCTGCTCGAGCGCCAGCTCGAGGCGGTGGCGCTCGCCGCCCGCCGGACCGGCACCTCGCCGTGGGTGATGGCTCCGATGGTGGCCACCGTGGAGGAGGCCCGCGGGTTCGCCGTGCTGGTGCGCGCGCACGGGCTCAAGGCCGGGGTGATGGTGGAGATCCCCAGCGCGGCGCTCCTGGCGCACCGGATGCTCGAGGTGGTCGACTTCCTGTCGATCGGCACCAACGACCTGACCCAGTACACCATGGCCGCCGACCGGATGGCCGCCGACCTCGCGCACCTGACCGACGCCTGGCAGCCGGCGGTGCTGCAGCTCGTCGCGATCACCGCCGAGGCCGGTCGCCGGGCAGGCAAGCCCGTCGGCGTCTGCGGGGAGGCCGCTGCCGACCCGATGCTGGCCACCGCTCTGGTCGGGATGGGCGTCACCTCGTTGTCCATGGCGCTGGCCGCGGTGCGGCCGGTCGGGGCGCGGCTGGCCGCCCTCGGGATGGACGCCTGCGAGCACGCCGCGGAGGCCGCGCTGGCCGCGACCGACCCCATGGCGGCCCGCGAGGCCGTCCGGGCCGCCCTCGCCACCCGCTGACCCGCGGGGTCGTCACCAGGTCCTGCACCTGGCCGAGGGGTCACCAGCTCCTGCGCCCCGCCGGCGCGTCGAGGAGTTCGTGATGACCCCTCGCCGCGATTGGGAGAAGGCCCGGCCGTCCTGCTAATCTTCACAGGTTGCCCGCGCAGTGCGGGCAGACCGATGTTGCCGTCGAACGGCCGCGGATCGAGAGTGCCCGGGTGAACAGGCCCCGGCGCGCCGCGCAACGACATGGATCGAGGAGGAGCCCCGCTGTGGCCACTGGCATCGACGCGGAGACCAAGAAGAAGATCATCGCCGAGTACGCGACCGGCGAGGGCGACACCGGCTCGCCCGAGGTCCAGGTCGCGCTGCTGACGCACCGGATCGCGCACCTGACCGAGCACCTCAAGGAGCACAAGCACGACCACCACAGCCGTCGTGGCCTGCTGCTGCTCGTCGGTCAGCGTCGCCGGCTTCTCAACTACATGCAGAAGCAGGACATCAACCGCTACCGCTCGATCATCGAGCGGCTCGGCCTGCGCCGCTGAGCGTCAGGGGCGGCCCCCACGCTGGGGGCCGCCCCTCCGCGGTTTTTCCCGGCTCTTTGGCTAGGGTCGGACCCGAACGCTCACGCACACTGGGCGTGAGCACAACTGAAGACACACCCATCACAAGGAGCGACCGCGGCGCCCGCCCCGGTCCTCGGTAGTGGCCTTCGGGACCAGCGCCCGCAGGCCTCGATCGAAGACCGGCCCCGCATCCCCGGCGCCCTCGCGTGATCGCTCCGCGAGACAGAAAGGGACACTCGTGAACGAGGGACCCGTCATCTCCGCCGTGGAGACCGTCATCGACAACGGTCGCTTCGGCACCCGCAAGGTCACGTTCGAGACCGGGCTGCTGGCCCGCCAGGCCGCCGGTTCGGTGACCGCCTACCTCGACGACGACACCATGCTGCTGTCGGCCACCACCGCCGGCAAGCACCCCAAGGAGCAGTTCGACTTCTTCCCGCTCACCATCGACGTGGAGGAGCGGATGTACGCCGCGGGCCGCATCCCCGGCTCGTTCTTCCGCCGTGAGGGACGCCCCTCCGAGGACGCCATCCTCACCTGCCGGCTCATCGACCGGCCGCTGCGCCCGACGTTCAAGAAGGGCCTGCGCAACGAGGTGCAGGTGGTCATCACCGTGCTCGCGCTGCACCCGGACACGCCGTACGACGTGCTCGCGATCAACGCCGCCTCGATGTCGACCCAGCTGTCCGGCCTGCCGTTCTCCGGCCCCGTCGGCGGCACGCGGGTGGCGCTCATCGAGGACCAGTGGGTGGCCTTCCCGACGCACAGCCAGCTCGAGGACGCCGTGTTCGACATGGTCGTGGCCGGCCGGGTCACCGAGACGGGTGACGTGGCGATCATGATGGTGGAGGCCGAGTCCACCGAGGCGACCTGGAACCTGGTCCGCTCCGGCAAGCAGGCTCCCACCGAGGAGGTCGTGGCCGGCGGCCTGGAGGCGGCCAAGCCGTTCATCAAGCAGCTGTGCGAGGCCCAGGTCGAGCTCGCTCGCCAGGCCGCGAAGCCGGTGCAGGAGTTCCCGGTCTTCCTCGACTACGAGGACGACGTCTACGCCGCGGTCGAGAGCGCCGCGAGCGCCGACCTCGCGCAGGCGCTCACCATCGGTGGCAAGCAGGACCGCGAGCAGCGGATGGACGAGGTCAAGGACGCGCTGCTGGAGAAGGTCGGCGGCGACTTCGAGGGCCGCGAGAAGGAGATCGGCGCCGCGTTCCGGGCGCTGACCAAGAAGCTGGTGCGCGAGCGGGTGCTGCGCGAGCAGGTCCGCATCGACGGCCGCGGCCTGGCCGACATCCGGCCGCTGTCGGCCGAGGTCGGCATCGTCCCCCGGGTGCACGGCTCCGCGCTGTTCGAGCGCGGTGAGACCCAGATCCTGGGCGTCACCACGCTGAACATGCTCACCATGGAGCAGAAGCTGGACACCCTCTCGCCCGAGACCAGCCGGCGCTACCTGCACAACTACAACTTCCCGCCGTACTCCACCGGCGAGACCGGCCGCGTCGGCTCCCCGAAGCGGCGCGAGATCGGCCACGGCGCGCTGGCCGGCCGGGCGCTCGTGCCGGTGCTGCCCACCCGCGAGGAGTTCCCCTACGCGATCCGCCAGGTCTCGGAGGCCATGGGCTCCAACGGCTCGACGTCGATGGGCTCGGTCTGCGCCTCCACCCTGTCGCTGCTGCAGGCCGGTGTGCCGCTGCGCGCCCCGGTCGCCGGCATCGCCATGGGCCTGATCTCCGGGGAGGTCGACGGTGAGAACAAGTACGTCGCGCTGACCGACATCCTCGGCGCCGAGGACGCCTTCGGCGACATGGACTTCAAGGTGGCCGGCACTCGCGAGTTCGTCACCGCGCTGCAGCTCGACACCAAGCTCGACGGCATCCCGGCCGAGGTCCTCGCCCGGGCGCTGACCCAGGCCCGCGACGCCCGCCTGGTGATCCTCGACGTGATGGCGGAGGCGATCCCGGACGTCGGCGAGATGTCGGTCCACGCGCCTCGGATCATCACGATGAAGGTCCCGGTCGACAAGATCGGCGAGGTGATCGGCCCCAAGGGCAAGGTCATCAACCAGATCCAGGACGACACCGGCGCGCAGATCACCATCGAGGACGACGGCACGATCTACGTCGGCGCCACCAACGGCGAGGCCGCGGAGGCCGCGCGCTCGATCATCAACGGCATCGCGAACCCGACGATGCCCGAGGTCGGCGAGCGCTACCTCGGCACCGTGGTGAAGACCACCAACTTCGGCGCGTTCGTCTCGCTGCTGCCCGGCAAGGACGGCCTGCTGCACATCAGCAAGCTCCGTGCGCTCGCCGGCGGCAAGCGGGTCGAGAACGTCGAGGACGTGGTCTCGGTGGGGCAGAAGGTGCAGGTCCAGATCGCCGAGATCGACGACCGCGGCAAGCTCTCGCTGGTGCCCGTGGTGGAGGACGCCGAGGGCTCGCAGGAGGCATCCGGGCAGGACTCCGCCGACAGCGGCGACGCGGCCGGTCAGTGACCCTGCCGGCTTCGCAGCAGAAGCCCGGCACGACCCGCACCCTGCTGTCCGAGGACAGCGGTGGACTGGTACGCCGTACCGTCCTGCCCGGGGGGCTGCGGGTCGTGACCGAGGCGATGCCCGGCGTCCGCTCCGCGTCGATCGGCGTGTGGGTGGGCGTCGGGTCGCGTGATGAGTCCCCGACGTTGTCGGGGGCCTCGCACTTCCTCGAGCACCTGCTGTTCAAGGGGACGCCGACCCGGTCGGCGCTCGACATCTCCGTCGCGCTCGACACCGTGGGTGGGGAGTTCAACGCCTTCACCGCCAAGGAGTACACCTGCTTCCACGCCCGGGTCCTGGACTCCGACCTCGGCCTGGCCGTGGACGTGCTCGGCGACATGGTCACCTCCTCGACCCTGGACCCCGCGGACGTGGAGGCCGAGCGGGAGGTGATTCTCGACGAGATCGCCATGCACGACGACGACCCGGACGACGTGGTGACCAACCTCTACGCCGAGAAGGCCTGGGGCTCCTCGCCGCTGGGCCGGCCGATCGCCGGGACGGCGGAGTCGATCCGGACCCTCACGCGGGCGCAGATCGCGCGCTACTACAAGTCGCACTACAGCGCCGACGGCATGGTCGTCGCGGTGGCCGGCAACGTCGACCACGCGACCGTGGTGCGGCTGGTGCGCAGCGCGTTCTCCCGCAACAACTTCCTCGCCGATCCCGCTGTGCGACCGCGGCCGGTGCGCCGTGGGGCGCGGGCGCGTCGAAGCAGCGCCGGCGAGATCGTCGCGTCCCGCAGCTTCGAGCAGGTCAACCTCGTGCTCGGGGTGAACGGCCTGGTGCGCACCGACGAGCGCCGCTACGCCCTGGGCGTCCTCAACGCGGCGCTGGGCGGGGGCACCTCCTCCCGGCTGTTCCAGGAGGTTCGCGAGGAGCGCGGGCTCGCCTACTCCGTCTACTCCTATGCCGCTCACTACGCCGACGCCGGCGCGTTCGCGGTCGCGGTCGGCTGCCTGCCGTCGAAGGTCGGCGAGGTGCTCACCGTGGTCCGCCACGAGCTGCGCCGGATGGCCGAGCGAGGTCTCAGCGAGGAGGAGCTCGAGCGCGGCAAGGGCCAGCTGCGCGGCGGGCTGGTGCTCAGCCTGGAGGACTCCGGGTCGCGCATGGCGCGCATCGCCAAGGCGGAGCTGGTCTACGACGAGCTGCCCAGCATCGACGAGGTCATCGGCCGCATCGACGAGGTCACGCTCGACGACGTGCACTCCCTGGCTCGGAACCTCTTCGCCCAGCCGGAGACGCTGGCGGTGGTCGGACCGTTCGAGCACCTCGACGAGGCCGGCGCCGAGGTCGCGGACTAGGTTGGCCCCGTGAGTGTGACGAAGGTGGGCGTCCTCGGCTCCCGGGGCCGGGTCGGCGCCGAGGTGTGCAAGGCGGTGGCCGCGGCCGAGGACCTCGCGCTGGTGGCGCAGGTCGACGTCGAGGACTCCCTCGACGACCTGGTCAGCGCCGGCGTCGAGGCGGTCGTCGACTTCACGCACCCCGACGTGGTGATGGACAACCTCGAGTTCTGCATCGACCACGGCATCCACGCGGTGGTGGGCACCACCGGCTTCGACGAGGCTCGCCTCGCCCGGCTGCGGACCTGGCTGGAGGACTCCCCGGCCACCGGCGTGCTGGTGGCGCCGAACTTCTCCATCGGTGCGGTGCTGATGATGCGCTTCGCCGCCGAGGCGGCGCGCTTCTTCGAGTCCGCCGAGATCGTCGAGCTGCACCATCCGGACAAGGCGGACGCGCCCTCGGGCACCGCGCTGCGGACGGCGTCCCTGATGGCCGCGGCACGACGCGAGGCCGGGCTCGGCCCGGTCCCCGACGCCACCACCCGGTCCCTGGAGGGGGCGCGCGGCGCCGATGTGGAGGGGATCCGCGTGCACGGCCTGCGCGTCCGCGGCCTGGTCGCTCACCAAGAGGTGATCCTGGGGGGCCTGGGGGAGACCTTGACCATTCGGCACGACTCGCTCGACCGGGCCTCGTTCACCCCCGGCGTGCTCACCGCGCTGCGCCGCATCGCCACCTCTCCCGGCCTCACCGTGGGCCTGGACGCGTTCCTGGGTCTGGACTAGCCGGGTGCGCACCAAGCTCCTGGTCGCCGTCGTGGTCCTGGTGGTGGCCTTCTACGGCGTCCTGATCGGCGCCAAGGGGGTAGCCCTGCTCGCCAGCGGCTCGGCGGTCGGGGTGGTGCTCGGCGTGGCGCTGCTCGTACTGCCGCTGCTGGGCATCTACGTGGTGTGGCGCGAGATCGACTTCGGACGCCGTACCGCCGCGCTGGCGGCCGCTCTGGAGCGGGAGGGCGGGCTGCCGGTCGACGACCTGCCTCGGCGGCCCTCGGGGCGGGTGGACCGCGCCGCCGCGACAGACCTGTTCGAGCAGCGGAAGGCCGAGGCCGAGGCCGCGCCGGAGGACTGGCGCAGCTGGTACCGGCTGGCCCTGGCGTACGACGCGGCGGGGGACCGCACCCGGGCGCGCGCCGCCGCGCGCCACGCGGTGACGCTGTACACGCCCTGACCCGGGCCACACCCCTGACCCGGGACTGGCGCGGCCCTTGATCGGGCGCGGTCTCCAGCGGTTATCCCGCAACCCATGACTGCTGAGCATGCCGACGCCGACCGTCGCGAGCTCGGCAACACCGAGGGTCCGCTCGAGGACGAGTCGGGGCGCTGCACACCGGCGAGGCGCCGTTCGGCTACCTGGACTGGGTGTGCTGGTTCGGGTTCACGCTCGTGGGCAACATGATCGGCGGTCTCGGGCTGGTCACCGTGCTGAGACTGGTGCGCAGCAAGGACCGGCTCGAGGCCGAGCGGCATGCTCGTTGAGCGGTCGGAGCCGGTTGCGGGTGGTCAGCCCAGGAACTCGCCGGCGTAGTGGCGGGGAGTCTGCTCGGGCACCGTCGGGGCGGGTGCCGGGTCGCGCTCGGCGGAGGTCGCCTCCCGTAGCGCGCTCAGCACGTCGTGGGGGTCCGCGGCAGGGTCGACCACGAGAGTGAGGTGGCCGCTCTCGGTACGGCTGACCAGCACCGGGCCAGACTGGTGGCTGAAGCTCATCGCACCGGCTCCTTCCGCAGGTGTGCGTGCTTTCTCCTGTCTACCCCCGAATCACGATTCACTAAAGATGCCGAGCGCCCCGGCGACCAGAGGCGAAGGTCCTGAACGGGATCATCCGCCCACGACCAGCCGGACCACCGCGGCGGCGGCCGCCGCCGCGACGACCACCACGATGAACGGCGCGCGCAGCAGCAACGCCGCCACGGCGACGCCCAGGCCCACCACTCGCGCGTCGAGCACCAGCGAGGGGCCGGAGGCGAAGACCTGGACCGCGACCAGCGCCGCCAGCAACGCCACCGGCAGCAGGTCGGCGACCCGCTCCACCACCGGGTGCTCCAGCACCGCGGCCGGCACCGAGAGGCCGGCGAGCTTGAGCAGGTAGCACCCGATCGAGGCCACCACGACGGCTGCCCAGGTCACGAGTGCTCACCACCCGTCGGCAGGTCGTCGCGGTCGGGGATCTCCGTGGGGTCGGCGGAACGGGTCACCAGCCCGGCGAGCAGGGCCACCAGTCCCGCCGCCAGCACCGGGACCCCGGCCGGCGCCACCGGCACGATGCCCAGCGCGAGCGCGGCGGCGAGCACCGCGACCAGCTGGTTGCGGCGGTCCCTCAGCCGCGGCCAGAGCAGCGCCAGGAAGGCGGCGCCCACGGCCGCGTCCAGCCCGTAGGTCCGCGGGTCGCCGAGCGAGCGACCGGCAAGCGCCCCGGCGAGGGTGGCCAGGTTCCACAAGAGGAACACGGCCACGCCGGTCGCGGTGAACCCCGCCCGGGCGGCCGCCTGGCTCGCGCGGTTGACCGACATCGCCGTGGACTCGTCGATGGTGACGTGGGCGGCCGCCGCGCGGCGCCAACCCCGCCAGCCGAGCAGCGGCGCCAGGCGCAGTCCGTAGAGGGTGTTGCGGGTCCCGAGGAGCAACGCCGTCGCGGCTCCGGAGAACGGCGCGCCGCCGGAGGCCAGCACGCCGACCAGGGCGAACTGTGAGGCGCCGGTGAACATCACCAGCGACAGCACGCACGCCTGCCAGACGCTCAGCCCGGCCGCGACCGCGATGGCGCCGAACGAGATGCCGTACGCACCCGTCGCGAGACCGACCGCAGCACCGTCCCGGATGATCGCCGAGCGCTCACCGGGAGCCAGGGAGGGGGTGGACACCGCAGCACGTTAGGCCATGCTCCCCGGCGTCGGCTGCGCGGGTCGGGACGGGTCCTCAGCGCCGCCCGCGAGTCGTGACCCGCGCCTGGCGCGGCTGCAGCCGGGAGACATGCGAGAAGTCGTGCAGCAGCAGGAGCGCGACCACGACGCCCACACCCGCACCCACACCGGCCCCGGTCCCCGCGAGCAGCGGGACCGGCAGCGTGACCGCCAGCCAGGCACCCCCGGCGACGAAGACCGCCAGCGCGGCGAGGGCGACGACGGCCCGGTACAGACGCGGAAGTGGTCCGAACATGCGATGGCTCCTTCTCGGTGCGACGGGCGGCCGCCCCCGTTTGTCAGCGCCGGTCCCGTAGTGCCTTCGAACGTAGGACGAACCAAGGCGCCTTCTGGTTGCCCCGGGTCGCACCGGTCCAAACCAGTCGGGGGACATCGACGGTGACGGCGTGCTCAGCCCTGCGGGACGACGTCGGCGAGATCGCTGTGCAGGCGCACCTGCTTGACGCGCACCGAGCCGTCGCCGTGCAGGTCCAGCTCCCGGTGCGCGCCGTCGGGGCCGAAGCCGGCCTCGGTGAGGAACGCCCGGCGGGCGTCGTCGGTGCTGTTGACCCAGACCAGAGCCCGGGTGAACCTGTCGGCGCGCAGCGTGTCCGCGCAGGCCTGCACCAGCCGAGACCCGTGGCCGTGCCCGGTCTGCGCCGGATCGACGGTGAGCTCCAGGATCTCCCCGTCGGCGATCGGGTCGGCGTCGGGGTCGGCGGCCGGCCCGGTCAGCGCGAAGCCGCGCACGGTCGCGCGCTCGAGGGCCACCAGGACCCGGTTGCGCGCATCCTTCGGTCGGTTCAGCGACGCCTGCCACTGGGCGGCGAACTGCTCGGCGTCGAGGTCGGCGAGCACCTCCTCGGGCAGCAGGCCGGCGTACTGGTCGCGCCAGGCACGCACCTGCACCTCGGCGATGCCGCGGGCGTCGTCGGCCCAGCCGACACGGACGGAGACGTCGGCGGAGGGGCGGGGCTCGGAAGTGCTCATGGCACCGATTGTGGCAGGCCGGCGCCGGCCGACACCGAGCCGTTCATGTGACACGTCCCCGCAGTTCGGACGCGACAGTGTCACAAAGGTCTTGCTAGGCTGGGTGGCATGTACGGCAACGACTTCAGCGGTCCCGACCAGCCCCGGGAGAGCAGCGCCGCCGACCGCGTGGAGGACGCGGCACCGGGGTTCCAGGCGGTCATCGACGCCGACGGCCGCATCGAGCCGCGCGACGCGATGCCGCAGGCCTACCGCAAGACCCTGATCCGCCAGATCGCCCAGCACGCGCACTCGGAGATCATCGGGATGCAGCCGGAGGGGAACTGGATCACCCGCGCTCCGAGCCTGCGCCGCAAGGCGATCTTGATGGCCAAGGTGCAGGACGAGGCCGGCCACGGCCTCTACCTGTACGCCGCCGCGGAGACCCTCGGCGTGGACCGCGCCGAGCTGCTCGACCTGCTGCACGAGGGCAAGCAGAAGTACTCCTCGATCTTCAACTACCCGACCCTGACCTGGGCCGACATCGGCGCCATCGGCTGGCTGGTCGACGGCGCCGCGATCACCAACCAGGTGCCGCTGTGCCGCTGCTCCTACGGTCCCTACGCGCGGGCCATGATCCGGGTCTGCAAGGAGGAGTCCTTCCACCAGCGGCAGGGCTTCGAGATCCTCCACACCCTCGCGCACGGCACCGAGCGGCAGAAGGCCATGGCCCAGGACGCGGTGGACCGCTGGTGGTGGCCCAGCCTCATGATGTTCGGGCCGCACGACGCCGACTCGACGCACTCCGAGCAGTCGATGCGCTGGGGGATCAAGCGGTTCTCCAACGACGAGCTGCGCCAGCGGTTCGTCGACATGACGGTCCCGCAGGCCGAGGCCCTCGGCCTCACCCTCCCGGACCCCGACCTGCGGTGGAACGCCGAGCGCAGCCACTACGACTTCGGGGAGATCGACTTCACCGAGCTCTTCGAGGTGATCAAGGGCAACGGCCCGTGCAACAAGGAGCGGATGGTCAACCGCCGCCGCGCCCACGAGGAGGGCGCGTGGGTGCGGGAGGCGGCGACGGCGTACGCCGTCAAGCAGCAGGCCCGGAAGGCGGAGGTGGCGTAGTGGACCGTCGGAGCTGGCCGCTGTGGGAGGTGTTCATCCGCTCCCGACGCGGACTGTCGCACTCGCACGTCGGGTCGCTGCACGCCCCCGACGCGGAGATGGCGCTGCGCAACGCCCGCGACCTCTACACCCGCCGTCAGGAGGGCGTGTCGATCTGGGTGGTCCCCGCGGCGCAGATCACCGCCTCCAGCCCGGACGAGAAGGACGCCTTCTTCGACCCGGCCGGCGACAAGATCTACCGGCACCCGACCTTCTACGACATTCCCGAGGGAGTCGAGCACCTGTGAGCAGCGACCACCCGGCGTTGCGCCACTACGTGCTCGCGCTCGGCGACGACGCGCTCATCGCCGCCCAGCGGCTGGGGGAGTGGATCGCGAAGGCTCCCGAGATCGAGGAGGACATGGCGCTGGGCAACATCGCGCTGGACCTGCTCGGCCAGGCCCGCATGCTGCTCACCTACGCCGCATCGCTCGAGGACCCGGCGCGCACCGAGGACGAGCTGGCCTACTTCCGTGACGAGCGCGACTTCTGCAACGTCCAGCTCGTCGAGCGCGAGAACGGCGACTTCGGGGTCACGATGGCCAGGCTGCTCGTGCTCTCGACGTACCTCCACCTGCTCTACGACCGGCTGCAGCGCAGCACCGACGAGACCCTCGCCGCGGTCGCGGCCAAGGCGGTCAAGGAGGTCGCCTACCACCAGGACCACGCGACGTTGTGGACGCTGCGCCTGGGGGACGGCACCGAGGAGTCCCATGCGCGCATGCAGGCCGCCCTCGAGCAGGAGTGGCCGTACGTCGAGGAGCTCTTCGACGGCGAGCACGTCGACCCGCAGCTCGTCGCCGCCGGCGTCGCGGTGGACCCGAGCACCCTGCGCCCGCAGTTCGACGCCCGCCTCGACGCGGTGCTCGTCGAGGCCACGCTGACCCGCCCGCAGGTGCGGCCGGCGGTGACCGGTGGCCGGCGCGGCATCCACTCCACCCGCATGGGCTACCTGCTGGCCGAGATGCAGCACCTGGCCCGCTCGCACCCGGGAGCGACCTGGTGAGGCCGGCGACCCGCACGCTGTGGGAGGTCGCGGCCGAGGTCAGCGACCCGGAGATCCCCGTGCTGTCCATCGCCGACCTCGGCGTGCTGCGCGACGTGCAGGCCGACGAGACCGGGCACGTGACGGTCACCATCACGCCGACCTACTCCGGCTGCCCCGCGATGGACACCATCCGCGCCGACCTGCAGGCGGCCTTCGCCGAGGCCGGCCACCCGGACGTCGAGGTGCGCACGGTGCTCTCGCCCGCGTGGACGACGGACTGGATGAGCGAGGAGGGCCGGCGCAAGCTCGAGGAGTACGGCATCGCCCCGCCGGCGCCGCGCGAGGAGGGCGGCCCGGTCGCGCTGACCTTGAGCGTCCGGTGCCCGCAGTGCGGCTCGCCCGACACCCACGAGCTCAGCCGCTTCGCCTCCACCGCGTGCAAGTCGCTGTGGGTGTGCGGCTCGTGCCGGGAACCCTTCGACCACTTCAAGGCGATCTGAGGACTGCCCGTGTCTCCGTCCCACTCCGTCTTCCACCCGCTGCGGGTCGCCGCGATCGAGCCGGTCGCCGAGGACGCCGTCGCGATCACCTTCGACGTTCCGGACCACCTGCGTGAGGACTACGCCTTCACGCAGGGCCAGCACGTCAACATCCGCACCACGCTGGCCGGCGACGACGTACGCCGCAGCTACTCGATCTGCGCACCGGTCTCCTCGCGGCGGCTGCGCATCGCGGTCAAGCGGCTGCCCGGCGGGGCCTTCTCCGAGCACGCCCTGGAGGAGCTGAAGGTCGGCGACGAGCTCGACGTGATGACCCCGACCGGCCGGTTCTTCACGCCGCTGGACCCCGAGCACGACAAGCACTACGTCTGCGTCGCAGCCGGGTCGGGGATCACCCCCATCCTGTCCCTGGTCGCCACCACCTTGGAGACCGAGCCGCGCTCGCGGGTCACGCTGCTCTACGCCAACCGTACCCACCGCACGGTGATGTTCCTCGAGGAGGTGGAGGACCTCAAGGACCGATACCCCGACCGGTTCCAGCTGGTCCACGTGCTCTCCCGCGAGCCGCAGGAGGTCGAGCTGTTCTCCGGGCGGCTCGACGTGGACCGGATGACCCGCGTCCTCGCCACGCTGCTTCCGCCCGACACCGTCGACGAGTGGTTTCTGTGCGGGCCGTACGCCATGGTCGGCGACCTGCGCAAGCTCCTGCTCAGCGAGGGCGTGTCCAAGCGCGCCCTGCACGCCGAGGTCTTCCACATCGACTCCGGGCAGCCGGCCCCCCGGCAGCCGGTCGAGACCGGGGACCCCTCGGGCGCCGAGGTGACCATCACCCTGGACGGACGCAGCTCCCGCTTCCACCTGCGCGCCGACGGGCCCTCGGTGCTCGAGGCCGCGCTGGTCGCGCGGGCGGACGCGCCGTTCGCCTGCAAGGGCGGCGTGTGCGGCACCTGCCGCGCCAAGGTCGTCGAGGGCAGCGTCGAGATGGACACCAACTGGGCGCTGGAGCCGGACGAGGTCGAGCAGGGCTACGTGCTCACGTGCCAGTCGCACCCGGCGTCCGAGCGGGTGGTGCTGGACTACGACGCGTGAGGCTGCCGTTCGGCGACCCGGTCGCCAACGCGTCCAGCGCCCGCAGGCCGGACAGGTGGCCGGCGCGCATGAACTCCGGCCACTCGGCCGTGTCGAGGAACTGCCGGTAGAACCCGAGGCCCCGCACCTTGGCGTAGGGCACCGGCTCGGTCATCTCCACCCGACACTGCGCACGCAGCCGCGCGAGGTTCTCGCGCGCGAGCTCGGCCATCTGCACGGTGCGGACCTGGGCGCCGGCGTAGAGCAGCGACAGCGACCGCTCGTGCCATCCGCGCGCGTCCTCGCCGGCGAACTCGGGCGGGAAGAACCCGTTCACCGCGACCACGGCCTCCGGCCGCACCTGCTCGAGCAGCGGGCGCACCGGGAAGATGTCGACGATCCCGCCGTCGCACCACCAGGTGCCGTCCAGCGCCACCGCCTGGAAGAGCGGGGAGAGCGCGATCGACATCCGCACCGCCCGCGCCACCGGCAGGTCGGGGTGCGTCGCCGGCCCGACGTAGGCGACCCGGTTGCCGTCCACCTCCCAGATCGGCGCGTGCACCGGGATCACCAGGTCACGCAGGCGTAGGTCGCCGAGGAGCGCGCGGAACCTCTCCTCGACGGCGTCGCCGCGCAGCAGCCCGGTGAACCCGCGGGCCGCCCGCAGCGGCATCGACGCCAACCCCGGCACGTCGAGGTCGAGGTAGTCGCGCGGACGGAGGCTCAGCAGGAACGACGCCACCTCCTCCGCGGGGATGCCGGCGCCCAGCGGGAACGCGAAGAAGCCCGAGCCCGAGCACGCCGAGATGGCGACCGGGGTGAGTCCTCGTTCCTCGAACGCGCGGGCGACGCCGACCACGGACGCCAGGGCTCCGCTGCCGCCGGTGCACGCGATGGCCACCCGGTCGAGCGCCGCAGGCGGTGCGGTCGCCACCGGTGCCGGGAACGGCGAGCGCACGGCAGGGCGGGGTCCTCGGTCCTCCCAGGGCAGCGGCAGCAAGGCGCGTCGTACGTCGAACACGAACCCCACGTCCTCCGCCGCGCCCGCCACGAGGTCACGCGCCACCGTGACGGCCCCGAAGTACTGCTTGAGCCGGAAGATGTCCAGGAGCGGTTCGAGCATCAGCTCCTCCTGCCCACGAAGCTCGCCATGGAGGCGTCCACGCCCAGCGCCCCGAGCAGCCGGTCGCTCCAGCCGGTCGGCAGCGCGGTCACCAGCGGGAGGAGGTGCAGCAGCGGCGGCAGGAGGACGCGCGCCTCGTCGCGCTCGACCGCACGCAGCACGCGCTCCACCACGGCCTCGGGGCTCAGGATCGGCAGCAGCCACGGCAGCCGGGTCCGGACCCCGGCGAACATGCCGGTGTCGACGTAGAACGGGCACACGAGGGTGGTGCGCACCGCTGGCGCGACCTGGGCGAGCTCCGCGCGCAGGGTGTCGGCGAACCCGACCGCGGCGTGCTTGCTGGCGGCGTAGTCGCTCATCCCCGGGACCCTGGCCAGCCCGGCGGCGGAGGCGATGGTCACCACGTGTCCCGAGCCCCGCGCGAGCATGTCGGGCAGGAAGGCGCGCACGGTCCAGTAGTGGGCCAGCGTGTTCACCGCGAAGGTGCGCTCGATGTCGGCGTCGGAGAGCTCGAGCAGCCGGCGTCCGCTGACCACGCCGGCGTTGTTGACCAGGACGTTCACCGCCCCGAGGTGGTCGCGCACCTGCTCTGCCGCCGCGGCGACGCGCTCGCGGTCGGCCACGTCGCAGGGCTCCGCCCAGACCTCGGCACCGCCCGCGCGCACCTCCGCCGCGACCGCCGCGAGGCGCGTCGCGTCGACGTCCCACAGTGCCAGCCGGGCACCCCGCTCGGCGAGCCCGAGCGCCAGCAGCCGACCCATGCCTCGGGCGGCACCCGTCACCAGGGCAACTAGGCCTGCCACGTCGGTCATCGCCGCACCCCTGGCGACGATTGTGCTCCCTGAAGCCCGGAGCGCCCAGGGTCCATCGGCCCGCGAGGAAGTCGAGGCCGCCGCGCGCCGGGGTGCGGCCCGGCGCGCCGTACGACCGTTACGCTGGGCGCGTGCAGCAGTACCTCGACCTCCTCCGGCGGGTCCTCGACGACGGCGTGGAGAAGGGGGACCGGACCGGCACCGGGACCCGCAGCGTCTTCGGGCACCAGATGCGGTTCGACCTCCGCGAGGGGTTCCCGCTGGTCACCACCAAGAAGGTGCACACCCGGTCGGTCTTCGCCGAGCTGCTGTGGTTCCTGCGCGGCGACACCAACGTGGGCTGGCTGCAGGAGCGCGGTGTCACCATCTGGGACGAGTGGGCCGACGAGTCCGGTGACCTCGGGCCGGTCTACGGCTACCAGTGGCGGTCCTGGCCGGCTCCGGACGGGCGGCACATCGACCAGATCGCCGAGGTCGTCGAGAACCTTCGCCGCGACCCCGACAGCCGCCGGCACCTCGTCTCCGCGTGGAACGTGGCCGACCTCGGTCGGATGGCGCTCGCCCCCTGCCACGCGCTGTTCCAGTTCTACGTCGCCCCCTCGGAGTCGGGCCGCGGCAGGCTGTCCTGCCAGCTCTACCAGCGCTCGGGCGACGTGTTTCTCGGCGTGCCCTTCAACATCGCCTCCTACGCGCTGCTCACCCACATGGTCGCCCAGGTCACCGGCCTGGACGTCGGCGAGTTCGTGCACACCCTGGGCGACGCGCACCTCTACCTCACCCATCTCGACCAGGCCCGCCTGCAGCTCACCCGCGACCCCCGGCCGCTGCCGACCTTGCGGCTCGACGCCTCGGTCACCGAGCTCGACGCCTTCGACCTGCCGCACATCACGGTGGAGGGCTACGACCCGCACCCGGCGATCAAGGCGCCGATCGCGGTATGACCCCCGCTGCCGGCCGCCGGGTCGTCCTGGTCGCCGCAGTCGCCGAGAACGGCGTCATCGGGCACCGCGGCGGCATCCCCTGGCACCTGCCCGAGGACCTCAGGCACTTCCGCGCCGTCACGGTCGGGCAGACGGTGCTGATGGGCCGCGCGACCTACGACAGCATCGGCCGCCCGCTCCCGCAGCGCACCACGGTCGTGCTCACCCGTGACCGCGACTGGTCGGCCGACGGGGTCCGGGTGGTGCACTCGCTGGAGGAGGCGCTCGCCCTCGCCGTCGACCTGCCCGGCGACCTGGTGGTGGCCGGCGGCAGCCACGTGTACGCCGCCGCCCTGCCGCACGCCACCCACCAGGTGCTCACCGAGGTCCACCAGCGTCCCGAGGGCGACACCGTCTACCCGGCGTTCGACCGCGCCGCGTGGCGCGAGACCCGCCGCGAGGACCGGGACGGCTACAGCTGGGTGTGGCTGGAGCGGACCGGCCGGTGACGTCGGCATACCCGGTGGTCGGTCCGGGTACGTCCGTGGCATGGCAGAGGATCGCCCCGCGTCGCCCCAGGTGTGCGTCTTCGCACCGTCGCCCTTGCTGACCGTCACCCTCGAGGAGGCGGGCGTGGCGTCCGGCTCCGCGGACGGCGCCGCCGAGGTGCACCTGCATCCCGGCGGGCAGGGCTCGTGGGTGACGAACATGGTCGCGGTCCTCGGCGGTGCGCCGGTGCTGTGCGGCCCCTTCGGCGGGGAGACCGGCGCGGTGCTGCGCGGCCTGTTCGAACGCGAGGGCGTGGACGTGCGCGCCGTGGGGGCCCACGGCAGCAACGGCTGCTACGTGCAGGACCGTCGCACCGGCGAGCTGAGCTGCCTGGCCGACGTGTCACCGGCGGCCCTGGGGCGCCACGAGGTCGACGACCTGGCCAGTCAGGTGCTGGCTGCGGCGATGGCCTGCGGCACCACGGTGCTGACCGGGCCGGCTGCAGACGGGGTGCTGCCGGCGGACGTCCACGGCCGACTGGCGGCCAGCCTCACCGAGCTCGGGCTGCCGGTGGTCGCCGATCTCTCCGGCCCGCCGTTGTCGGCAGCGCTCGACGGTGGCCTGACGGTGCTCAAGGTCAGCCACGAGGACCTCCTCGAGGACGGCCGGGCGGCCTCGGACTCGGTGCCGGACCTCGTGGACGCCATGACCGCACTCGCCGAGCACGTCTCCGAGCTGGTCGTGCTCACCCGGGCCGGGGAGCCGGCCCTCGCGCTGCTCGACGACCGGCTGCTGGAGGTGCACGTGCCGCAGCTCGAGCCTGTCTACCACCGCGGCGCGGGGACTCCATGACCGCCGGGATCGCGGTCGCGCTCGCGAGGGGCGAGGACGCCGAGCAGGCGTTGCGCCGGGGCGCGGCCGCGGGAGCGGTCAACGTGACGCGGCACGGGCTGGCGAGCGGCCGGCGGGAGACCATCGACCGCCTCACGGAACGGGTCGAGGTGCGCCCCCTGCAGCCGGTCACCGGAGCGCGCTCGTGAGGGTGCTCGTCACCAACGACGACGGGATCGACAGCCCGGGGCTGCGCACGCTCGTGGACGTGGCGGTGCGCGCGGGCCTCGACGTGGTGGTGGCTGCCCCGCATATCGAGCGCAGCGGCAGCAGCGCCTCCCTCGTCGCCACCACCGACGACGGCCGGATCCTGGTCCGTCCCGAGAAGCTTCCCGGGCTCGAGACGGTGGAGGCGTACGGCGTCGAGGCGACGCCGGCCTACCTCACCTGGGCCGGGCTGCGCGGAGCCTTCGGCACCACCCCCGACCTGGTGCTCTCGGGGGTGAACCGCGGGCCGAACACCGGGCACGCCGTGCTCCACTCCGGCACCGTCGGTGCGGCGCTGACCGCCACCGCGCACGGGGTACCGGCGATCGCGGTGTCCATGACGGCTGCCGACCCCGTGCACTGGGACACCGCCGCCGACGTCGCGGCGCGCACGCTCGGCTGGCTCCTGGGCATCGCGGACCGCCGGCCCGTGGTGCTCAACGTCAACGTGCCCGACGTACCCCTGGACCGGCTGCGGGGCCTCACCGCCGCACCGCTGGCCAGCTTCGGCGCGGTGCAGGCCGACGTGACCGACACCGGGGAGGGGTTCGTCACCCTGACCTTCACCGACATCGACGTGACGACCGAGCCGGGCACCGACGCCGCGCTGCAGGAGGACGGGTGGGCCACCGTCACCCCGCTCGCGGGGCCGCGCGCGGTCGAGGCCTTCCCGCTCGACGGGCTGGCCGCCGACCGCGACACCTGACCATGGTCGGGACCACCTCGAACAACCGATAGCCTGGGACCATGACTGCCGGCACGCTCCCGCCCGCACCCTTCGGGCGGGTCCTCACCGCGATGGTCACCGCCTTCTGCGACGACGGCTCGGTCGACCTCGACGGCACGGCGCGCGTGGCCGCGCACCTCGCCGACCGTGGGCACGACGGGCTCGTGGTCTCCGGCACGACCGGTGAGGCGCCGACCACGTCGACCGAGGAGGACGGCGCGCTGCTGCGGGCGGTGCTCGGCGCCGTGGGAGACCGCGTGACGGTCGTGGCCGGCGTGGGCACCAACAACACCGCGCACTCGGTCGAGCTCGCCCGGCAGGCCGAGGATCTCGGCGCACACGGGGTGCTGCTGGTGACGCCGTACTACAACAAGCCCTCGCAGGAGGGGGTCGTGGCGCACTTCACCACGGTCGCCGACGCGAGCGGGCTGCCGGTGATGCTGTACGACATCCCCGGTCGCGCCGGCATCACCATCGCCGAGGACACCTACCGGCGGGTGGCCGAGCACGCGCGGATCGTCGCGGTGAAGGACGCGGTCGGCGACCTCTTCCGGGGTGTGCGGATCATGTCCGACACCGGGCTGGCGTTCTACTCCGGTGACGACGTGCTCAACCTCGGTTGGCTCACCCACGGTGCCGCCGGCGTCGTCTCGGTGGTCGGCCACGTGGCCGGCCGCGAGTACGCCGCGATGACTGCGGCCGTCGACCGCGGCGACCTCGCCGAGGCCCTGGAGATCTACCGGCGGCTGGTGCCGGTGGTCGACACCGTGATGCACCGGGGGCCGGGCGCGACCATGGCCAAGGCCGCGATGCAGCTCCTCGGCGTGCTGCCCAACCGCACCATGCGTCTACCACTGGTGGCCGCCGACGACGCCCACGTCGCCGAGCTGCGCACCGTGCTGGACGACGCAGGACTCCTGGAGGAAACTCCCCTGACGAAAGGCACTGCATGAGCCACCCGCACCCCGAGCTCTCGGCCCCGGGACCGCTCGCCCCGAAGGGTCTGCGGGTCATCCCTCTCGGCGGGCTCGGCGAGGTCGGGCGCAACATGACGGTCTTCGAGTACGACGGGCGGCTGCTCGTCGTGGACTGCGGGGTGCTGTTCCCCGAGGACAGCCATCCGGGCGTCGACCTGATCCTGCCCGACTTCGAACCGATCCGGGACCGCCTGGACGCCATCGAGGCCCTGGTGCTCACCCACGGCCACGAGGACCACATCGGCGCGGTGCCCTACCTGCTGCGCGAGCGCGGCGACATTCCCCTGGTCGGCTCCAAGCTGACCCTGGCGCTGCTCACCTCCAAGACGCGCGAGCACCGGCTGAAGGAGACCGTGCGCCACGAGGTCAAGGAGGGCGACCGTCTCTCGTTCGGCCCCTTCGACCTCGAGTTCGTCGCGGTCAACCACTCGATCCCCGACGCGCTCGCAGTGGCGATCCGCACCGGTGCGGGGACGGTGCTGCACACCGGCGACTTCAAGATGGACCAGCTGCCGCTCGACTCCCGGATCACCGACCTGCGGGCGTTCAGCCGGCTCGGTGAGGAGGGCGTCGACCTGCTCCTCGTCGACTCCACGAACGCCGAGCAGCCCGGCTTCACGACCTCCGAGCGCAACATCACCCCGGTCCTCGACCAGGTGTTCCACCAGGCCAAGGATCAGCGGATCATCGTCGCCTGCTTCGCCTCCCACGTGCACCGGGTGCAGCAGGTGATGGACGCCGCGGTCGCGCACGGCCGCAAGGTGGCCTACGTGGGTCGCTCGATGGTGCGCAACATGAACGTCGCGCGCGAGCTCGGCTATCTCCACGTGCCTCCGAACACCCTCGTGGACGCCAAGGAGCTCGCCGACCACCCGCCCGAGCGCACGGTGCTGATCTCCACCGGGTCGCAGGGCGAGCCGCTGTCGGCGCTGTCGCGCATCGCCCAGCGCAACCACAACTTCGTGCACATCGAGAAGGGCGACACCGTCGTGCTGGCGTCGTCGCTGATCCCCGGCAACGAGAACGCCGTCTACCGCGTCATCAACGGACTGACCCGATGGGGCGCCAACGTCGTGCACAAGGCGAACGCGCTGGTGCACGTCTCCGGGCACGCGTCGGCCGGGGAGCTGCTCTACGTCTACAACATCGTCCGGCCCCGCAACGTGCTGCCGGTGCACGGCGAGGTCAGGCACATGGTCGCCAACGCCGAGCTGGCCAAGGCGACCGGCGTCCCGCAGGACCGGGTGGTGATCGCCGAGGACGGCGTGGTCGTGGACCTCGTCGACGGCGTGGCCCGGGTGGCGGGCAAGGTCGACTGCGGCTACGTCTTCGTCGACGGCTCCTCGGTGGGCGACATCACCGAGTCCTCGCTGAAGGACCGTCGGATCCTCGGTGAGGAGGGCTTCATCTCGGTCGTCGTGGTGGTCGACTCGGTCAGCGGCAAGGTGTCCGCCGGACCTGAGATCCACGCCCGCGGGTTCGCCGAGGACGACACGGTGTTCGACGACATCAAGCAGCCGATCATCGACGCCCTCGACGCGGCACTCCGGGAGGGGGTGGACGACATGTACCAGCTGCAGCAGTCCATCCGCAGGGTCGTGGGACGCTGGGTGTCCAACACCCACCGGCGCCGGCCGATGATCATCCCGGTCGTCGTCGAGGCCTGACGCCCGCGGAGGTCATGCGACGCGGGCGCGGGGACGCGCAGGTGGTATGACGTTCCCGCGGACGTCATACGACCCGGGCGGAGGTCATGCGGGGCGGGCGCGCGGTTTCGCGCCGTACATCGCGGCGTCGGCAGCGGCGAGCAGGTCGGCCACCTGCAGGCCCGGACCGGTGGTCGCCACGCCGACGGTGGCGTGCAGCCGGACCGACCCGCCGGGCACCGCGACGCTGCCCGCCGCGATCGCCGCGGTCACCCGTCGCGCGAGCAGTGCCCCGGCCGCCGCGTCGGTGTCGCGCGCGAGGACCACGAACTCGTCCCCGCCGAGCCGGGCGACCAGGTCCCCGGCACGCGCGGCGCCGCGGACGGCGCCGGCGACCGCGCGGAGCACCTCGTCACCCACCAGGTGGCCGTAGGTGTCGTTGACGGCCTTGAAGTCGTCGAGATCCACCAGCAGGAGGCTGGTGGCCAGGCCGGCGCCGACATCGCCGCCGTCCTCACGGGCCGCGGCGGCCTGCAGCGCGTCGTCGAGGGCGCGGCGGTTGGCGACACCGGTCAGCGGGTCCTCCGCGGCGGCCCGACGGGCCAGGTCACGGTCGTGGTGCAGCCGCTCCACCTCGAGCGCGGCGGTGGCGCCCTGCAGGGTGGACAAACGCTGGTTCCACAGCGCCCGGGACAGCAACCGGCCGTACTCCCGGCCGGCCGCGCTGCCGGGGGTGCCGGCCTCGGCCTCCATCTCCACGAGCAGCCAGTGCACGCTGGCACCGACCTGCCAGTCGGTCGCGGCGGTGCTGAGCGGAGCCGCCTCGCGGGCCAGGGCGAGCGCCTCCTCGCGCCGCCCCAGCCGCCACAACGCTCGGGCCAGCGCCGCGCCGAGGGTGGCCCGCGCCCCGGAGTGCGCGAGGTGGTCGGTCTGCGCGTACGCCGCGCGCAGCTCCTCCACGGCCGATCCGGCCTCCGCGCGCGGCCGCGAGCACAGCTCGGCCGCACGGCAGGCCGGCAGCATGGCCCCCGGCCCCAACAGCTCGGCCTCGGCGACGGCCTGCCGCGCGTAGCGGTGGCCCTCGCCGCGGTGGGTGTCCACGTCGACGTCGGAGCCGTCGTACGGGCGCGCCCGCTCGAGCTCGTCGGCCCACCTCAGGTGCAGCTCGGCGAGGTTCATGAAGTCGATCGTGCGCGACTCGCGGAGCGGAAGCGGGCAGGCGACGAGGTCGCGCGCAGCCTCGAAGTGGGGCAGGGCCAGCTCGTAGAGGCGCAGCTCGAGGTAGCAGTACCCCAGGCCCGTGCAGGCCCAGTTGCGCAGGCCGTCGTCGGTGCAGTCACGCAGGGCCACCTCCGACTGGGCCAGGTCCACCAGGGCCGCCTCCACGGCGCCGCGGCGGATCTGCGCCATCGCCCGCATCGACAGCGCGTTGGAGACCCACCCCGAGGAACCGGCGGCCCGGGCCGCGTCGAGGCACCGGTGGGCGGCGTGGGCCTGGCCGTCGGTGTCCCCGCGGATGTGCTCGGCGACGGCCACGGCGTACCACAGCGCCGCCAGCTCGTCGGGGGCGGCGTCGGCCTCCGCCACCGCGCGCCGTCCCAGCGCCAAGGCGTCGTCGACGCGCTCGGCCTGAGCAAGCCGCATGACCTCGGCGGCGGTGGAGGCGAGACTCACGCCCCGATCTTGGTGCACCCGGTCACGCGAGGTGGGCGGTTTGTGCGGATCGGCCCGCTCCCAGCTCGAGGACGTCGTCCATGCGGTCGAGTCCGACCCGGCCGTGCGTGATCCACACGACGGTGCGGTCGCGGACCGCCAGCAGCGCGTCGGCCACGGCGCGGGCGGTGCCGCTGTCGAGGTGCGCGGTCGGCTCGTCGAGCACCAGCACCCGCCGCTCGGCGAGCAGCGCACGGGCCAGCGCCAGCCGGGCGCGCTCGCCGCCGGAGACCGCGGCGTGGCCGTCGCCGAGCAGCGTGTCCAGCCCCGCCGGCAGGCCGTCCAGCCACGGACCCAGGTGGGCACGGCGCAGGACCCGCTCCACCTCGTCGCGGGTGGCCTCGGGCCGGGCGAGCCGGACGTTCTCCAGGACCGTCGAGCTGAACACGTGCGGGTCGTCGTCGACGAGCCCCACGGTGCCGCGTACGTCGGCCAGGGTGGCGGAGCGTACGTCGGTGCCGTCGACGGCCACCGCGCCGCGGACCGGGTCGAGGAAGCGCAGCAGCAGGCCGGCGAGGGTCGACTTGCCGCAGCCGGACGGGCCGACCACGCCGAGGCGCGACCCGGGCGGGAGGTCCAGCGACAGGTCCTCGAGCACCGTGCTCCCGTCGTACCCGGCGTGCACGCCGCGCACCGCGAGCCGCGGTTCGGGTCCCAGCGGCACGCCGTAGACCGGCTCGCGGACCGCAGGCTCGAGCTGCTGCAACGCCCCCAGCCGATCCTCGGCGGCGTGCGTGCGCACCGAGAGCGCACCGGCGTCGGCCAACGGCAGCACCACGTCGGCCAGCGCCAGCGGGAGCAGCGCGAGCAGGGCCAGCATGGGGCCGGAGACCGCTCCGGCGCTCCACGCGGGCGCCACGGTGAGCGTCACGGCCAGCACCCCGAGGCCGGCGGCCAGCAGTGCGCCGGCACGCCCGGTGGCCGCTCCGCCGGCCGAGCGGCGGGCGGCCACCGCGAGCTGCTCGGAGGTCGCCTCCACCTCGCGCACGGTCCGGTCGACCGCCTGCCACATCACCAGGTCCGCGGCCGACTGCAGCAGCCAGGTGACCCGCTCGGACAGGGCGGCCCGGGCCGCGACGAAGCGACGCTCGGCGGCCCGGGCTCCGAGCCGACCGCCCGCGTAGGCCAGCACGCCCGCCGCGGTCGCGGCGGCGGCCACCACCAGCCCCGCGGCCGGGTGCACCCACGCCGCGAACGCAGCCCCGAGCGCGACCACGGGCACGGCGGTCCAGACCGGGCCGCGCACCCGCAGGGCACGGTCCACGACCGCGTCGACGTCGTCGACCACGCTGGCCAGCACGTCGCCGCGCCGGGCGCCGAGACGGGCGGGCACGAGCGGGACCAGTACGTCGTACACCGTGGCGCGGCGCTCGGCCAGCAGCCGCAGGGCGGCGTCGTGGGAGACCAGCCGCTCGACGTAGCGCAGCGCCGGCCGGGCCAGTCCGAAGGTGCGCACGCCGACGATGGCCACCATCAGCAGCAGCACCGGCGGGTGCTCGGAGGCGCGCACGATCAGCCAGCCGGCGGTGGCGGTCAGGGCCACGCCGGACGCGGCAGCCAGGGCACCCAGGACCGCACCGAGGACCAGCCGACGACGCGGGCTGCCGGCCGGCGCGTCGGGCAGTGCGGGGGAGGGGGCCGGGGACGGGGCGGGGGCGGCGGACGCAGCCCGCGTGGGGACCGGGCCCCGCGCGGCCGACCCCGCGTGAGCCGGCCGGGCCGGGCCGGGAACCGTGACCAGGTGGTCGGCGAGCTCGACCAGTGTCTGGCGGTGCGCGACCACGACCACCGCCCGGTCCGCGGCCAGGTCCACCAGGGTCTCCGCGATCACCGCCTCGGTCTCGGGGTCGAGGTGGGCGGTGGGCTCGTCGAGCACCACCCAGGGGCGGTCGGCGACGACCACCCTGGCGAGCGCGAGCCGGGCCTTCTCCCCGGCCGAGAACCCGGCACCGTCCTCGCCGAGCACGGTGCCGAGCCCGGCCGGGAGGGTGGCCACGTGGTCGGCGAGACGTACCCGTTCGAGCGCCCTCCAGACCTCGGCGTCGGTGGCGTCGGGACGGCCGAGCCGGACGTTGTCACGGACGGAGGCGGGCAGCAGGAACGGTCGCTGGGGGAGCCACGCCACGCGGGCCTGCCAGGCGGCGAGCCCCGCGGGATCGGGGACGCGGACCGCGCCGGAGGACACCGGCAGCTGTCCGGTGAGCGCGGCCAGCAGCGTGGACTTGCCGGCCCCCGAGGGGCCGACCACCGCGGTGAGGCCCACCGGTTCGAGATGCGCGGAGAAGTCGGCGAGAACCGGCTCCGTCCGGTCGGGGTAGGTCACGGTCACCCCGACGAGGTCGACCCCGCGCTCCGGGCCGGCGACCGGCGCCGGCTGCTGCTGGGCGGCGGCATCGGCGATCAGGGCGTCCACGGCGGCGAACGTCGCGGTGCCCTCGGCCGCGGCGTGGAACTCGGCGCCGACCCGGCGCAGCGGCCAGTACGCCTCCGGCGCCAGCAGAAGCACCACGAGCGCCGTACGCAGGTCCAAGGAGCCGGCGGCCAGACGGAGGCCCACGACGACGGCGACCAGCGCCACCGAGATGGTGGCCACCAGCTCGAGCACGGCGGAGGAGGCGAACGCCAGCCGCAGAGTCTCCTGCGTGGCCCGGCGGTACCGGTCGGTGACCGCGCGGATCCGGCCGGACTGGGCCTGCGCCCGGTTGTAGGCCACCAGGGTGGGCAGCCCGCGTACGACGTCGACGAAGTGTCCCGACAGCGCCGACAGCAGCCGCCACTGCCGGTCGGCCCGGTCCCGGGTGGCGAGCCCGACCAGGATCGCGAACACCGGCACCAGGGGCAGCGTGCCCAGCACCACCAGCGCGGCCTCGAGGTCCTGGCTGGCGATGGCAAGGACGGTGGCGGCCGGCAGCACCGCGGCGACGAGGAGGGAGGGCAGGTAGCGGGTGAGGTAGGGCTCCACGGCCGCCACGCCGCGGGTCATGAGCAGGCTCAGCTCCCCGCTGCGGCGCCGCGACAGCGCGGCCGGCCCGAGCGCGAGCGCGGCGCCCACCGTACGCCGGCGCAGCCCGGTGCCGACGCGTCCGGCGGCGCGGGCGGCCGCGGTGTCGGTGACCCAGGAGGCGACCGCCCGGCCGGCGACGACCGCGGCCAGGCCCAGCGCCCAGCCGGTGACCGGCTGGTGCTTCAGCACCGCGGTGAGCAGGCCGGCGATCGCGAAGGCCTGGCCGATCACCAGCAGGCCGCCGGTGACGCTGCCGGCCACCACCCCGACCAGCGCGGAGCGCGCCGGCCGGAGGTGGGGCAGCAGCCCTGGGTCCAGGGGCTTCACGAGACCGGCTGGGGTCCCGGCGCCGCCGGGATGTGGTGGGTGCTGATGCGCTTGCGGAAGACCCAGTAGGTCCAGCCCTGGTACAGCAGCACGATCGGCGTGAACATCACGGCCACCCAGGTCATGATCTTGAGGGTGTAGGCGGTGGCCGAGGCGTTCGTGGTGGTCAGCGACCAGGCCGCCTGCAACGTCGAGGGCATCACGTCCGGGAACAGGGCGGTGAACAGTCCGGCCACCGCGAGCGCGAGCGTCGCGAAGGTGCCGATGAAGCCCCAGCCCTCGCGCCCGCGCCAGGCGGCGAGCAGTCCGCCGACCAGGGCGAGGGCCGCCAGCATGAACAGCGCGGCGGAGGCCGCGGTACCGGTGAGCACCTGCGCGACCACCAAGAAGAGCACCGCGGACGCCGCGGCGCCGGTGCCCACCTGGACGGCCAGCCGCCGCGCCCGGTGCCGGATCTCACCGTCGGTCTTGAGCGCGACGAACATCGCGCCGTGGGTGACGAACAGCAGCAGGGTGGTCAGCCCGCCGAGCAGCCCGAACGGGTTCAGCAGCGTGAACAGGTTGCCGGTGAACTCCTTCTGTGCGTCGATCGGGACGCCGCGCACGATGTTCGCGAACGCCACGCCCCACAGCACCGCCGGGAGCAGCGAGCCCCAGAAGATGGCCCGGTCCCAACGGGCCCGCCACTCCGGCTCCTCCCGCTTGGCGCGGTACTCGAAGGCCAGCCCCCGCACGATGAGGGCCAGCAGGATCAGCAGCAGCGGCAGGTAGAAGCCGCTGAACAAGGTGGCGTACCACTCCGGGAACGCCGCGAAGGTCGCGCCGCCGGCGACGAGGACCCACACCTCGTTGCCGTCCCAGACCGGGCCGATGGTGTTGATCAGGACGCGGCGCTCGGTCTCCGAGCGGGACAGGACCGGCAGCAGGATCCCGACCCCGAAGTCGAAGCCCTCGAGGCAGAAGTAGCCGATCCACAGCACGGCGATGAGGCCGAACCAGACGGTGGTGAGCTCCATGAACGTGTCTCTTCCTGCTCAGTAGGCGAAGGTCAGCTGCTCGTCGGACTGCTGTCCGAGCGTGGGGGTGGGCGGCTCGGTGAACGGCTCGGCCCCGGCGCGGATGTACTTCAGCATCAGCCCGACCTCGACCACGGCGAGCACTGCGTAGACGAGCGTGAGGGCGACCACGGAGATCAGCGCCTCACCGACGCTGACGCCGGGGGAGACCGCCGAGGTGGTGGTCATCAGGCCGAAGACGGCCCACGGCTGGCGGCCCATCTCGGTGAAGATCCAGCCGAAGGAGTTCGCCACGATGGGCAGCAGCGGCAGCGCCGCGGCCAACCACAGCCAGGACCGGTGCTGGGGCAGTCGCCCCTTCCGGGAGCCCCACAGGACGAGCGCGGCACCCGCCGCGGCCAGCACGCCGATGCCGATCATCAGCCGGAAGGTCCAGTAGGTCACCGGGATGATGGGGGTGTAGCCGCCCGCCGAGTAGTACTTCGCGCCGGGGTCCTGCCCGTACTTCGCCTCGTACTCGGCGCGCAGCTGGTTGATGCCCTTGACCTGACCGTTGAAGGAGCCGGTCGCGAGGAAGGAGAGGACCCGCGGCACCTTCACCGCAAACTCCTCCTGGCTGCCGTCGAGCGAGCCGATCGTGAACAGCGAGAACGACGCGGGCTGCTCGGTGTTGTACAGCGCCTCGGCCGCGGCCATCTTCATGGGCTGGACCTCGCTCATCACCTTGCCCTGGTAGTCGCCGGTGACCGCGACGCCCAGCCCGGCGACCAGCGCCACCGCGGCGCCGGCGCGGACCGCCTTGCGGTACATCGGCCGGTCACCGTCGGGCGTCTTCTTGCGCGTCATGAGCCAGAACGCCACACCGAGCACGAACGCGCCGCCGGTCATGTAGCAGGCGGTGATGGTGTGCGGGAAGGTGGCCATCTGCACCTTGTTGAACAGCACCGCCCAGAAGTCGGTGAGCTCCGCACGTCCGGTGTCGGGGTTGAAGCGGTAGCCGACCGGGTGCTGCATCCAGGAGTTCGCGGCGAGGATGAAGTACGCCGACAGCAAGGTGCCGAGGTGCACCAGCCACATGCAGGCCGCGTGCAGGCCGCGCGGCAGCTTGTCCCACCCGAAGATCCACAGACCCAGGAACGTGGACTCGAGGAAGAAGGCGAGCAGGCCCTCGATCGCCAGCGGGGCGCCGAAGATGTCGCCGACGAAGCGCGAGTAGTCGCTCCAGTTCATCCCGAACTGGAACTCCTGGACGATGCCGGTGACCACGCCGATGGCGAAGTTGATCAAGAACAGCTTGCCGAAGAACTTCGTGAGCCTGAGGTACTCCGGCTTCTTCGTGCGCAGCCACGCCGTCTCGAACCCGGCCACGATGGCCGACATGCCGATCGTGACGGGCACGAACAGGAAGTGGTAGACGGTGATGATGCCGAACTGCCACCGCGCGATGTCGAGGACGTCCATGCGGGCTCCTTGCCTCCGAGGCCTGTGAGTGTGAGGCCGTACGTGCCGAAAGCCGCGCAGAAAGGGCACGCAAGGGCTCTCTACTACGCAGCGTAGTAGATACTACGACGAGTAGTAGAAACTGGGTTAGGGCCTTTAGACTCCCCGGTATGGCACGAACGTCCCGACTTGGCGATCTCGAGCGCGCGGTGCTCGAGCGGCTGTGGGCCGTGGCCGAGGAGGACCACGCTCAGCACCCGGAGACGGCGGGTTCCTGCACGGTACGCCAGGTGCACGAGGCGCTGGCCCGGGACCGCGAGGTGGCCTACACCACCGTGATGACGGTCCTGGACCGGTTGGCCAAGAAGGGGCTGGTCGCCCAGGAGAAGGACGGTCGGGCCTACCGCTACCGCGCGGCCGCCACGCGCGGGGAGATGACGGCCGACCTCATGCGCGAGGCTCTCGAGGAGTTCGGCTCCGGAGACCGCCGGACGGCGCTGGTCGCCTTCGTCGGGGACGCCAGCGCGGAGGAGCGGGCGGCGCTGCGCGAGGCGCTGACCCGTCTCGAGGAGGGCTGAGAAGCCCGGTGCCCACCACGTTGGTGCTCTCGGTCCTGGCGGTGCTCCTGGCCGCGCCGGCTCCGCTGCTGCTCGGGCGCCCGCGGTTGAGCGGTGCGCTGCGCCGGGTGCCCCGGGCCGGGATGCTGCTGTGGCAGGCCGTGGCGCTGGCCGCGGTGCTGTCGGCGCTCGGGGCCGGACTCTCCCTGGTGACCGGCTCGGCCCTGCGCGCCGGTCCTGGTCACGCGCGGTACGTCGTCGCGGGGCTCGCTCTGGTGCTGACCGCGGTCGTTCTCGGCCGGTTGCTGCTCAGCGGCCACCGGGTCGGCACCCGGGTGCGCCAGCTGCGCCGGCGCCACGTCGCGCTCCTGGAGCTGCTGGCCACGCAGGACGCCCACGACGCCGGCCTGCGGGTGCTCGAGCACGAGGCGCCGATGGCCTACTGCGTGCCGGGGCTGCAGCGGTCCCGCGTGGTGGTCTCGGCCGCCACGAAGCGGGTGCTGGCGCCCGAGGAGCTCGACGCGGTGCTCGCCCACGAGCGCGCCCACCTGCGCGCCCGGCACGACCTGGTGCTCGAGGCGTTCGCCGTGCTGCAGCGGGCCTTCCCGAACGTGGTCCGCAGCGACACGGCGCTGCAGGAGGTGCGCTTCCTCGTCGAGGTGCTCGCCGACCGCGCCGCCGTACGCCGCACCGGGGCCCGGCCGCTGGCGCGGGCGCTGGTCGCGCTCGCCGAGAGCCGCGCGCCGGATGCGGCGCTGGGCGTGGCCGGGCACGGTCTGGCCCAGCGGGTCACGCTGCTGCGCGACGACCGCCCGCACCCCGTGCTCGCCGCGTCGGTCCTGGCCGCAGCCGCCGCCGTGCTCGTGCTGCCGACGCTGTTCGTCGCCCTGCCCTGGCTGCTCTCCCTGCCCTGAGCGCTGCGGGGCGAGACCGAGGGACGCCGAGGGGTCACGAGCTCCCCGACACGCCGTCCGCGTGGGGAGCCGGTGACCCCTCGGCGGGAGGGGGTCAGCCCTCGTGGCGTACGGCGTCGTGGTGACCGTCGTGCTCGGCGCGGGCTTCCTCGCGGGTCACGCGCTCGTCGCGACCTTCGTGGCGGCCCACCGGCTCCTCCTGGCGTGCGTCGTCCTCGACGGGACGCAGGTCGCGGACCCCGATGACGCTCATCCGGCCGATGGCCAGCCCGGCCATGAGCACGATCAGGCCGCCGAGGCCGTAGAAGAAGCCGAGCTGCTCGGCGACCACCCACGCGTGGTTGCTGCCGACCGGCGCGCCTCCCGCGGGGACGCCGGACGTGGTGCCCAGCATGCTCAGCGGGCGGCCGACGACGAACCACAGCCCCGCGGCTGCGGCGAGCCAGCCGCCGACGTGGCCCACGAGCCGGTTCGCGCTGGCGAGCAGCAGCAGGCCGCCCACCACGGTGGCGATGCCCGGGAGGATCTCCAGCCAGAACCGTCCGGCGGTCCAGGTCCAGGGGTTGTTCGGGGTGAACGCGTAGCCGAAGTAGGGGCCGACGAAGGGGACCAAGCCGCCCCACAGTCCCAGCAGCACCAGCACGGTCCCCGTCGCGACGCCCTTGCTGCGGGCGACGTGGGTCCGCTCCCAGGTGCCGACGCGGGGTCGGCCGTGCGATCTGCGGGTGGTGAGTGTTGCCATGAGGATCACTCCTCCCGGTCGGATGTGTGCTCCACCTCGGTGACCGGGTACCCGTTCTCGCACCGGCGCACGCCTTCTCCCGGCTCGGTCCGGGTCGCGGGTCACACCACGCCGAGGGCGAGCATCGCGTCCGCGACCTGCGTGAAACCGGCGATGTTCGCCCCGGCCACGTAGTCGCCCGGGACGTCGTACTGCTCGGCGACGGCCAGGCAGCGCTCGTGGACGTGCGCCATGATCTCGGCCAGCCGCTGCTCGGTGTGCGCGAACGTCCAGGAGTCGCGCGAGGCGTTCTGCTGCATCTCCAGGGCACTGGTGGCGACGCCGCCGGCGTTGGCGGCCTTGCCCGGCGCGAACAGCACGCCGGCCTCGCGCAGCAGGTCCAGCGCCTCGGGGGTGGTCGGCATGTTGGCGCCCTCCGCGACGACCCTGACCCCGTTCTTCACCAGGATCGCGGCCGCCTGCTCGGGCAGCTCGTTCTGGGTCGCGCAGGGCAGCGCGACGTCGCAGGGCACGTCCCACACGCTGCCGCCGTCGACGTAGTCGCACCCGCGCGCCTCGGCGTAGGCGCTGATCCGCTCCCGTCGTACCTCCTTGACCTCGCGCAGGAGGTCCACGTCGATGCCCGCCTCGTCGACGACGTAGCCACCCGAGTCCGAGACCGCGACCACGGTGGCGCCGAGCTGCTGCAGCTTCTCGGTCGCGTAGGTCGCCACGTTCCCGGAGCCGGAGACGACCGCACGCGCACCCTCCAGGGACTCCCCGCGCCCGGCGAGCATCTCGGAGACGAAGAACACCAGGCCGTAGCCGGTGGCCTCGGTGCGGGCCTGGGACCCGCCCCAGCTCAGGCCCTTGCCGGTGAGCACGCCGGACTCGTAGCGGTTGGTGATCCGCTTGTACTGGCCGAAGAGGTAGCCGATCTCGCGTCCGCCCACGCCGATGTCGCCGGCCGGCACGTCGGTGTACTCCCCGAGGTGGCGGTGCAGCTCGGTCATGAACGACTGGCAGAAGCGCATCACCTCGCCCTCGGAGCGACCCTTGGGGTCGAAGTCGGAGCCGCCCTTGCCGCCGCCGATGGGCAGGCCGGTCAGCGCGTTCTTGAAGATCTGCTCGAAGCCCGAGGAACTTCACGATGCCCAGGTAGACGCTCGGGTGGAACCGCAGCCCGCCCTTGTACGGGCCGAGGGCGGAGTTGAACTCGACCCGGAAGCCGCGGTTGACCTGCACCGCGCCACTGTCGTCCACCCAGGGCACCCGGAAGATGATCTGGCGCTCCGGCTCGCACAGCCGCCGGATCACCGAGGTCTCGACGTACTCCGGGCGCTTGGTCACCACCGGGTTGAGGGTCTCGAGCACCTCCCGGACGGCCTGGTGGAACTCGGCCTCGCCGGGGTTGCGGCGCAGGACTTCGTCGTAGACGTCGCGGAGCGCGGGGTGCACGTGGTCCATGGCTGCCCGGTTACCCGTCGGTACGGGTGGTATGCGCCGCCTCCCGGCGTGTGAAGCCTGTGACGGGTGTGACGATCACGTAGATTCTCGACCATGGCGACCCGTACGTCTTCCCCACCGGCGTCGTCGAAGGGCAGGAGCACGGCTCTGCCTCTTCGAAGACCCGGTCGTCCGGCAGCCAGACCCGACGCAAGCCCGCTGCGAAGGGCCGCTCGCGCACGTCGCGCCGCGCCGGCCCCGCGGGCGGTACGCACCGGGCCTGGCCCCATCGGCACGCTCTTCGGCGCCCTCGGCGCGCGGCGTGGCCGCCGTGTGGCTCGGCGTGGCGCACGTGCTCGGCGCGAGCGTGCGCAAGGTCGGCCACACCGCCCGCGACCTCGACCCCGAGCACCGCCGCGACGGTGCCGGGCTGCTCCTGATCGGCCTCGCCGTCGTGGTCGCCGCCGCCGTGTGGTGGCAGCTGCCCGGGCGAGTCGGCGACTTCACCCGCGCGGTGGTGGCCGGGTCGGTCGGGCTGCTCGGCGTGGTTCGTGCCGCTGCTGCTGTGCTTCGTCGCCTGGCGCAACCTGCGCGACCCCGAGAGCAACGGCCCGGCGGGCCGGCAGGTGATCGGCTGGGCCGCGCTGCTGTTCGGCGTGCTCGGGCTGGTGCACATCGCCAACGGCATGCCCCAGCCGCACCGCGGCGACACCACCGAGCGCTCCAGCAGGCCGGCGGCGCGATCGGCTTCGTGGTCGCCTCGCTGCTCACTCGACCTGCTGCGCAGCACCGTGGTCGTGGTGCCGCTGCTGGTGCTGCTGGCCTTCTTCGGGGTGCTGGTCATCACCGCCACGCCGCTCTACCAGGTCCCCGCCCGGCTCGCCGAGGCCCGCGACCGGCTGCTCGGCCGCGAACGCCGCCGCGGAGCGAGCCCGGCCGCGGAGGAGACGGTCCCGCTCAAGCGCAGCCGGCCGCGCCGCCGGGTGGGCGGCGATGCGCCGACGGCGAGGAGCGAGCGCGACCGGCGACACGCCCTACGACAGTCCGGTCCTGGAGGAGCCGCGCGCTCGAGCGGCCGCAAGGCGCAAGGCCGCCGCGGAGGCACCGGCGCCCGACGCAGGGCGCCGGCAGGGCCGAAGGCCGGAGGAGCGCTCCGAGGCGCCGCCGCACACCCCGCTGCCGGCACGCGTGGAGCAGCTCGCGCTCTCCGGCGACGTCACCTACTCCCTGCCCGGCAACGAGGTGCTCAAGCCGGGTCAGCCCGCACAAGGCGCGCTCGAAGGCCTCCGACGGCGTGGTCGACCGGCTCACCGAGGTGCTCGACCAGTTCGACATCGACGCCCAGGTCACCGGCTACACCCGCGGCCCGACGGTCACCCGCTACGAGGTCGAGCTCGGCCCCGCGGTGAAGGTGGAGAAGGTCACCGCACTCGGCAAGAACATCGCCTACGCGGTGGCCTCCGCCGACGTGCGGATCCTCTCGCCGATCCCCGGCAAGTCCGCGATCGGCATCGAGATCCCGAACACCGACAAGGAGATCGTCTCCCTCGGGGACGTGCTGCGCTGCGCCGGCGGCCCGCAACGACCACCACCCGATGGTGGTCGGGCTCGGCAAGGACGTCGAGGGCGGCTTCGTGGTCGCCAACATGGCCAAGATGCCGCACCTGCTGGTCGCCGGCGCCACCGGCTCCGGCAAGTCGTGGTTCGTCAACTCGATGATCACCTCGCTCCTGATGCGCTCGACGCCCGACGAGGTGCGGATGATCCTGGTCGACCCCAAGCGGGTCGAGCTCAACGTCTACGAGGGCGTGCCGCACCTGATCACGCCGATCATCACCAGCCCGAAGAAGGCCGCCGAGGCGCTGCAGTGGGTGGTGCGCGAGATGGACATGCGCTACGACGACCTCGCGGCCTTCGGGTTCCGCCACGTCGACGACTTCAACAAGGCCGTGCGCGCCGGCAAGGTGCAGGTGCCCCCGGGCAGCGAGCGCGTGCTCGCGCCGTACCCCTACCTCCTGGTGGTCGTCGACGAGCTCGCCGACCTGATGATGGTCGCGCCCCGCGACGTCGAGGACGCGGTCGTGCGGATCACCCAGCTGGCCCGCGCCGCCGGAATCCACCTGGTGCTGGCCACCCAGCGTCCCTCGGTCGACGTGGTGACCGGCCTGATCAAGGCCAACGTACCCTCGCGGCTGGCGTTCGCGACCTCCTCGCTGTCCGACAGCCGGGTCATCCTGGACCAGCCCGGCGCGGAGAAGCTGGTCGGCCAGGGCGACGGGCTGTTCCTGCCGATGGGCGCCGGCAAGTCGGTGCGCGTGCAGGGCTCCTGGGTCACCGAGGCCGAGATCCACCAGGTGGTCGCGCACTGCAAGGAGCAGCTGACGCCGACCTACCGCGAGGACGTGACCGTCCCGCAGCAGTCCAAGCGCGAGCTCGACGACGACATCGGCGACGACCTCGACCTGGTGGTCCAGGCGGTGGAGCTGGTGGTCTCCACCCAGTTCGGCTCCACCTCGATGCTGCAGCGCAAGCTCCGGGTCGGCTTCGCGAAGGCGGGCCGGCTGATGGACATCCTCGAGAGCCGCGGCGTGGTCGGACCCAGCGAGGGGTCCAAGGCCCGCGACGTGCTCATCAAGCCCGACGACCTCGACGACGTGATCGCGACCTTGCAGGGGGAACAGTGAGCGCAGCCATCCCGCAGCCCCATGACCTCGACGACGACCTCGGTGCGGGCGTTGACGACGGCGACGAGACCGTCGTCGTCGGCCGTCCCGTGGTGGTCCGGCGCAACGCCGGCCTCGCCGCGGTGATCGGGGCCGGCGCCTCCGCGATCGCCATCGCCTACCTGTGGCGGGCCAGCCAGAGCGGTGCGCTGCTGGACTGGGCGCTGTGCGCGGTGATGGCGGTGATCGCCGGCTTCTACCTCTCTGCCCTGGTCGATGCCCGAACGCCGCTGGTGGTCGCCGACGACCTCGGCGTGCGGCTGCGGCTGGGCCAGCAGTGGCGCGGTCTGCCCTGGGAGGCGGTCGAGCGGATCGTCGTGCAGCCCCGCCGCGGCGTCGTGCGCGACGGCCGGCTGCTGTTCGCGCCGCGCAGCCTGGGCCGTGCCCTCGACGGCCTCGACGGCCGCGGTCGGCGGCAGGCCCGGCTGAACCACCGGCTGTACGGCGCCGCGCTGGCCGTCCCGCTCGGCCTCACCACGCGGGTGACCCGCCCCGGGGCCGAGGCGGAGTCCGAGCAGCCGCTCGCGGACGCCGTGGCCGCCCTGGCGCGGGGGCGCGCCGACGTGGTGGTGCAGGTGCCCGAGGCGGAGACCGCCCCGGCCCTCCAGGCGCCGGCGCGCCTCCAGGCGCCGGCCCTCGACACGGACGTGCCCGAGGCGCGGGGGTCCGAGGCGCGGGGGTCCGAGGCGCGGGCGGTGTTCGACGCGCCGGTGTTCGACGCGCCGGCGGCTCCCGCGAGCGACGCCCCGGCGCCGCAGCCGCCCGAGGACCCCGCCGAGCCGCTGGCCCTGCGCGTGCCCCGGCGCTTGGTCGGCAACGTCGGCACGATCGTGTCCCGGGTCGCCAAGGGCCGCAGCCACGACGTGGATCGCCCGGACGCCGACGCCGGGCCGGCGGCCGAGTCCCCGGTGAGCCCCGCGGTGCCGCTGCGGGACACCCGTCGCGGTCGCCGCGCCGAGGTCACCATCGAGGGCGCGGCCGCGCACCCCGCGGCGATGCAGGAGGGCCGCGAGCTGCACCGCCCCGGTCGGGTGGACCTGGTCTTCGAGGCCGTCGACGACAGCCGCGTGCGGCCGATCTCCCAGCCCGGCCAGCCCGTCGAGCCGCTGGTGATCGACGACTTCGTCCCGCACCCGGCCTACGACCCGGTGATCGGCCCGGAGCTGGCGGCCGCGCGTACCCGGCTCGGGCTCACCGTCGACGAGCTCGCCGAGCGGACCCGCATCCGTCCGCACGTGATCGAGTCGATCGAGGTCGACGACTTCGTGCCGTGCGGCGGCGACTTCTACGCCCGTGGCCACCTCCGCACGCTGGCCCGGGTGCTCGGCAAGGACGCCGCCCCGCTGCTGGAGCAGTTCGACGCCCGCTACGCCACCGCGCCGATCAACGCCCGCCGGGTCTTCGAGGCCGAGCTGGCCACCGGGATGACCGGCAGCATGCGCCGGACCGCGGGCGGACCGAGCTGGGGTCTGCTGACCGGCGCCGTGCTGAGCCTGGTGCTGGTCTGGGGTCTGGTGCGGCTGTTCGCGACCGAGCCGCCGGAAGTCCTGCAACCGGCTCCCGTGCTCAACGGCTCCGCCGGGGTCTCGCGCGCCTATCCGGACTCCGCGCCGGCCGGCAAGCCGGTGCAGGTGACTCTCACCGCCTCCGCGCGGCCGCACCCACGTGGTCGTGCGCGACGCCGGGCGGCGGGTGGTCTTCGCCGGCGTCGTCCGTCCGGGGCACCCTCGAGACGTCGAGGCCACGCCTCCGGTGCACGTGCACAAGACCGCCCCCGGGTCGTTGGCGGTGCGCCTCGCCGGGCGCGAGCGCGGCAGCGTGGGGACCTTGGGCACCTCGGGGACGCGCACGCTGCGCCGCTGAGCCGCCCGGCCACCCGTCCGGCCACTGCGGGGGCCGAGGGACGCGGCGGGGCCGGGGCCGTGGCGCTCGGTTCGCCGGGGGCCACGCTCACCCGTCATACTCGGTGCGGATCATGACTACTTCTCCTGACACCCCCACCACCGTCGCGATGGTCACCCTGGGCTGCGCCCGCAACGAGGTCGACTCCGAGGAGCTGGCCGGCCGCCTGGAGGCGGGCGGGTTCCGGCTCGTGGCCGACCCTTCCGACGCGGATACCGTGGTCGTCAACACCTGCGGGTTCGTCGAGGCCGCGAAGAAGGACTCCGTCGACACCCTGCTGGAGGCCTCGGACCTGAAGGCCGACGGACGCACCCGTGCGGTGGTGGCGGTGGGATGCCTGGCCGAGCGCTACGGCAAGGACCTCGCCGAGTCACTGCCCGAGGCCGACGCGGTGCTCGGCTTCGACGACTACCCCGACATCGCCGCCCGGCTCACCTCGCTGCTCGCCGGGGAGCGGCACCACCCGCACACGCCCCAGGACCGCCGGAAGCTGCTGCCGATCAGCCCCGCCGCGCGCGGGTCGGCCGCCGGTGCCGTGGTGGTGCCCGGCCACACCGTCGCCGCACCGGACCTGCCGGCCGGCGCCGCGCCGCAGTCGGGTCCGCGCGCGGTGCGACGCCGCCTGGACGGCGGGCCGATGGCCCCGCTGAAGCTGGCCAGCGGCTGCGACCGCCGCTGCGCGTTCTGCGCCATCCCCTCCTTCCGCGGCTCCTTCGTCTCCCGCCGGCCCGGCGACGTCCTCGGCGAGGCGCGATGGCTGGCCGAGCAGGGCGTCAAGGAGCTGTTCCTGGTGAGCGAGAACTCCACCTCCTACGGCAAGGACCTCGGGGACCTGCGGCTGCTGGAGACGCTCCTGCCCGAGCTGGCGGCCGTCGAGGGAGTCGCCCGGGTGCGGGTGTCCTACCTGCAGCCGGCCGAGACCCGGTCCGGGCTGGTGTCCGCGATCGCGAGCACGCCCGGGGTCGCGCCGTACTTCGACCTCTCCTTCCAGCACGCCAGCGCCCGGGTGCTGCGCCGGATGCGCCGCTTCGGCGACCCCGACAGCTTCCTGGCGCTGCTGGAGCAGATCCGGGCGCAGGCGCCGGCGGCCGGTGTCCGCTCGAACGTGATCGTCGGCTTCCCGGGGGAGACCGAGGAGGACGTGCAGACGCTGTGCGACTTCCTCGCCGGCGCGCGCATGGACGTCACCGGGGTGTTCGGCTACTCCGACGAGGACGGCACCGAGGCGGCCGGCTACGACGGCAAGCTCGACGAGGACGAGATCCGGGAGCGCACCGAGCACGTCACCCGCCTGGTCGAGGAGCTCAACGCGCAGCGTGCCGAGGAGCGCATCGGGGAGCGGGTCGAGGTGCTGGTGGAGTCGGTGGCAGGGGGTACGGCGGAGGGGCGCGCGGCCCACCAGGGTCCCGAGGTGGACGGCTCCACCATGGTGACCGGCGTGCCGGCCGGCGTCAGGGTCGGCGACCTGGTGAGCGCGCTGGTGACCGGCGCGGACGGCGTGGACCTGCGGGCGGAGGCGACCCGGGGATGAGTGGCACGCCGGCGCCGAGCAGCTGGAACGTGCCGAACGCGCTGACCACGCTACGGATCCTCATGGTGCCGTTCTTCGGGTGGGCGTTGCTGGTCGACGGCGGCGACTCGATCCTGTGGCGGTGTGTCGCCTACCTGCTGTTCGCCGCCGCCATGGTCACCGACAAGATCGACGGCGACCTGGCGCGCAAGCACGACCTCGTCACCGACTTCGGCAAGATCGCCGACCCGATCGCCGACAAGGCGCTGACCGGCATGGCCTTCGTGGGGCTCTCGCTGATCGGCGATCTGTGGTGGTGGGTCACCGTCGTCGTGCTGGTGCGCGAGTGGGGCATCACGCTGCTGCGGTTCTGGGTGATCCGGCACGGCGTGCTGGCCGCGAGCCGGGGCGGCAAGCTCAAGACGCTGCTGCAGACCTTCGCGCTCGGGCTGCTCATCCTCCCGCTGCGGCTGCTCCCGGACGGCTGGCAGCCGGTCGGGCTGGCGCTGTGGTGGGTGGCCGTGGTGCTCATGGCCGCGGCGGTCACGGTGACCGTGCTCACCGGCGGCGACTACGTGGTGAAGGCGCTCGCGCTGCGGCGCACCTCCGACCGCCCGGGCTGAGCCGGCGGCTCAGGACGACGACGGCGGGCGGCTGGGCGCCGGCTCCTCGCCGGCCTCGGCGTTGGCAAGCGCGGTCGCGGCCGCCACCAGCGCCAGGTGCGAGAAGGCCTGCGGGAAGTTGCCGACGAAGCGCCGGCCCTCCGGGTCGTACTCCTCCGAGAGCAGCCCCACGTCGTTCGGCACCTCCTCCAGGAGCCGGCGCATGAGCGCGTGCGCGTCCTCGAGCCGACCGGCGTGAGCGTAGGCCTGCACCAGCCAGAAGGAGCAGGCGAGGAACGGGTGCTCGGCGCCGGAGAGGCCGTCCACGCCGGACTCGGTGCGGTAGCGCAGCAGGAAACCCTTGTGCATCAGGTCCTCCTCGACCGCCTTGATGGTGCCCAGCATCCGGGGGTCGTCGCCCTCGACGAAGCCGACGTCGGAGAGCAGCAGCAGCGAGGCGTCCACCTCCCGGGTGTCGTAGTGCTGGGTGAAGCTGTTGCGCTCGGCGTCGTAGCCCTTGGCGAGCACCTCCTGGCGCACCAGGTCGCGCAGCCTCCGCCACCTGTCGACCGGCCCGGCCAGGTCGTGCTGCTCCACCGCCGCCACTGCCCGGTCCAGGGCCACCCAGACCATCACCCGGGAATGGGTGAAGTGGCGCAGCGGGCCACGGATCTCCCACAGCCCGTTGTCCGGCTCGTCCCAGTGCGCGGCGAGCTCGTCGACCAGGGTGCGCTGCAGCGACCAGCTGTCCTCGGTCTCCTCCAGCCCGGACTGACGGGCCAGCTGCAGCGCGATCATCACCTCGCCGAGCACGTCGGTCTGGCGCTGCTTCACCGCGCCGTTGCCCACGCGCACCGGGCGTGAGCCGGCGTACCCGGCCAGGTGCTCCAACGTCCGTTCGGGCAGCTCGCGGCTGCCGTCGACGCCGTACATGATCTGCAGGTCCGCGGGGTCGCCGGCCACCGCGCGCAGCAGCCAGTCCCGCCACAGCTGGGCCTCGTGGTTGAACCCGGCATCCAGCAGCGACTCGAGCGTGAGCGAAGCGTCGCGCAGCCAGCAGAACCGGTAGTCCCAGTTGCGCTCCCCGCCAAAGTCCTCCGGCAGGGACGTGGTCGCGGCGGCGACGATGCCGCCGGTGCCGCCGTGGGTGAGCAGCCGGAGGGTGACCAGCGAGCGCAGCACCGCCTCCCGGTAGGGACCCTGGTAGGAGCACCGCTCGGCCCAGCGCTCGGAGAGCTCCATCGTCTCGCGGATCCGGTCGTCGTAGGGCAGCGGGTGCGGCAGGCGGTGGTGCGAGGGCACCCAGGTGGTGGAGAAGGTGAGCTCCTGGCCGGCCGAGACCTCGAACTCGTCGTAGTGGCGACCGTCCGCGGCCTGCGGCAGCCGCGGGCCGCGCAGCACCAGCCGGTCGGGACCGGCGATGGCGGTGATCACCTCCTCGCCGTGGTCGTCCACCCGGCGCACCCACGGCCGCACCCGGCCGTAGCCGAAGCGCACCACCCACTCGTGCTGCACCCGCACCGTGCCCTCCACGCCGGTGATCCGGCGCACCAGGTCCGCTCGCTGGTCGCCGATCGGCATCAGGTCGAGCACGGTGATGGTGCCGGTGTCGGTGGCGTACGTCGTCTCCAGCACCGCGCTGTTGCCGACGTACCGGCGGCTGCACCGGGCCTCGCCCTTCGGCCCGAGCAGCCAGCGACCGTTGCGCGGGTCACCGAGGAGGGCGGCGAAGCAGGCGGGGGAGTCGAAGCGCGGCAGGCACAGCCAGTCGACCGAGCCGTGCGTACCGACCAGGGCCGCCGTCCCCGTGTCGCCGAGGACGGCGTAGTTCTCGATGGGCAGCTGCATGGACGCCACCGTAGCCTCCCTAGGATTCGGCACGTGGACGCACAGGAGCTGACCGCGCAGCTGCACGCGGAACTGTCCGAGCGCAAGGCGATGATCGCCACCGCGGAGTCGCTGACCGGGGGAGCGCTCGGCGACCTGCTCTCCGCCGCCCCGGGCGCGAGCGAGGGCTACCTCGGCGGGGTGGTCACCTACGCCACCGAGATGAAGCAGCAGCTGCTCGGCGTCGGCGACGACATCGTGCAGGGCGACGGGGTCGTCTCGGCCGCGTGCGCCGAGCAGATGGCCCGCGGGGTGCGTGCGCTGTTCCACGCCGACCTCGGCGTCAGCACCACCGGCGTGGCCGGGCCGGCGAGCCAGGAGGGCAAGCCGGTCGGCCTCGTGTACGTCGGCGTGGCGGGACCGGACCGGGTGTGGTCGCGCGAGCTGCACCTCGACGGCGACCGTGCCGAGGTCCGGGAGCAGACCGTCCTCGAGGCGGTGCGCGCGGCGCTGGAGGAGATCGTCCGCCCCGCGCCGTGACTTACATCGGTGTAATTTAACGCGCCACGCCGGTGGCGGTCCTTGACTTTGATCCATTTTCGTCACTCGAGTCACAGAATCCCGCTACAGTCCCACGCGTGACGTCCCCTCTGCGCGCGTTTGCGGCCTTTCTCGCCCTCGTCCTGAGCAGCGGTGTCGCCGTGGTGGCGGCGCAGACGCCGGCCTCCGCGACGGAGACGGTGCTGTGCACGGGTTACGCCGGCTGCCGCGCCCTGGGCATGTCGGACTCCGGCTACCAGGCCGCGAACCGCACCATGTACTGGCGGATGTACACCGGCCACAACTGCACGAACTACGTCGCCTACCGGATGGTGCAGAGCGGCATGGCGAACGTGCGGCCGTGGAGCGGCGACGGCAACGCGAGCAACTGGGGCCTGGCCAACCGCACGCTCACCAACCAGACGCCGACCGTCGGATCGGTGGCGTGGTGGGGGGCGTACTCCGGCGGGCACGGGGGCGCCGGGCACGTCGCGTACGTCGAACAGGTGATCTCGCCCGACGAGATCGTCGTCTCCCAGGACAGCTGGGGCGGGGACTTCTCCTGGTCGCGCCTCACCCGGGCCGGCGGCCGCTGGCCGAGCGGCTTCGTGCACCTCGACGACCAGCGCATCAGCAACGTGGCCCCGCCGTCGGTGCTCGGCATGGCGAAGGTCGGCACGGTCCTCACCGCGGTCGGCGGCGCGTGGTCGCCCGCGGACGTCAGCCTGCGCTACGTGTGGAAGGCCGACGGCGTGCGGATCCCCGGCGTCAGCGGCGCGAGCCTGCCGCTGACCCGGGACCTGCAGGGCAAGCAGATCAACGTGCGGGTGGTGGCCTACAAGACCGGGTACTCCGCGGTCGGCCTCGGCACCGCACGCACCGACGCCGTACTGCCCGGTGTGATCGCCAACACCGTCGCGCCCACGGTGACCGGCATCGCGCAGGTTGACCAGCCGCTCCAGGCCACGGCCGGCAGCTGGGACCCGCAGCCCGACACGGTGGCCTACCAGTGGTACGCCGGCGACGCGCCGATCGCGGGAGCGACGTCGGCGACCTTCACCCCGGCCGCCGCCCAGGTGAACCAGCCGCTGCACGTCAGCGTGACCGCCACCAAGGACGGGTACGACGACGTGTCGGCCGACTCGGCGTCCACCGCCGCGGTGGCGCCGGGAACGTTCACCGTGACCGCACCGGCGAAGCTGCAGCTGCCCGCCGCGCCGAGCCGGCGGGTGCTGCTCGGCGACACGCTCAGCGTGCAGCCCATGCAGGTCACGCCTGCGGCCGACACCGTCTCGGTGCAGTGGCTGCGCGACGGCGTCCCGATCGAGGGCGCCACCGGGACGACGTACCAGGCTACGCAGGCCGACCTGGGGGCGCGCCTGGCTGCCCTGGTCGCGGTGAGCAGGGACGGGTACACCACCGCCTCGAGCACCACCCGCGCCACCTGGCAGGTGCGCGCGCGCACCGCGCTCAGCGCCCGGCTGGTCTCCCTGGCGTCGGGGAAGACCCGCGTCGTCGTCCACGCCTCGGCCCCCGGGGTCGCCGAGGTGACCGGGCCGCTCCGGATCCGCATGAGGCACACGCTGCTGGCCGAGGTCGACCTGCGGGGCGGCACCGCGGCCACCGTGCTCACCGGGGTCTCGCCGGACGGTCCGCCGCTGACACTGCACGTTCCCGGCGGTCGGGAGAACACGGCTGCGACCGTGCGCGGCATCGTTCCCGCGGCGCTCGGTTACCCCGCGGGCTCCGTGAGGAGCGTCTTCGCCGGGCAGTCCCTGTCGCTGGACCCCGGCTCGATGTCCGGCGCGGCCGGACAGGTGCAGTGGCTGCGCGGCGGGTCAGCCGTCGACGGGGCCACCGCGACGACGTACCCCGTCACGGCCGCCGACCTCGGCCAGCGGCTGCGCGCGCTGGTGCGCTACACCGACGACACCGGCAGCACCGTGACCACGCTGACCCCGACAACCCGGCTGGTGCGTGCGCAGACCACGATCGACGCGCAGCTGACCAGCCCCCGCCACGGCCGGGTGCGGGTGGTGGCGCAGGTCAAGGCGCCCGGAGTCGACGAGGTGGCCGGCCTGCTCCAGGTGCGCTGGGCCGGCAAGCTGCTGAAGCAGGTCCGGCTGCGGCACGGCGGCGTGCGGACGGTCGTCACCGGGCTTCCGGGCGGGACCCGGCGGGTGTACCTGCACTACGTGCCCACGCACACCACCACCGGCTCCTGGCTGCACGAGAGCCTCGACGTCCGGTAACCGCGACTGCGCAGGTCCGGGCGTTTGGGGGTCTGGCCGCCGGGAAGTTTGAGGGCACCGGTAGCGTTGGACTTCCCGGAACCCGCCCGGCCGGACGGCCTCGCGAAAGGAGCAGGAGCATGGTGCTTTTCCGCCGACTGCTCGGCGAGGTGCTGCGTGCCCAGCGGATCCGTCAGGGCCGGACGCTGCGCCAGGTCTCCGCGGATGCGCGCGTGAGCCTGGGCTACATCTCCGAGATCGAGCGCGGGCAGAAGGAAGCATCATCTGAGCTGCTCGCCTCGCTGTGCGCCGCTCTCGACGTCCCGTTGTCGGCGGTGCTCTCCGAGGTCAGCGACGCCGTCGCCATGGAGGAGGCCGCGCTGGCCGTGGCGCTCGAGGACGTGAGCATCGAGTCCGCCCGGCTGCCGTCGGCGGTCAAGCCCGGCGAGCGCTCCGGCGACGTGGTCGCCTCCGCCGCCTGAGCGTCGCGCCGGTTCAACACGGTATGTCGCGAGACCGGCACCGCCCACGGCGAGTTCCGCGGGGCCAGCGCCCGTTCTTCGTGGGACGTACGGCGCGCCGCCGCGCGCGTGCGGCGGGCTGAGCGACCGTGGCCGCCCAGCAGGACCTCGTCGACCGGGTCCTGGACGACCTCGCGAGCGACCCGCGCGTGCGCGGCCTGTGGCTGACCGGCAGCTTCGGGGCCGGCACCGCCGACGAGTACAGCGACGTGGACATGTTCGTGCTCGTCGCCGACGCGCACGTGGACGGCTACGCCTCCGAGTGGCTGCCGCGGGTGGCACCGCGCTACCGGCCGCTGCTGGCGCGGCGTCGGGTCCCGGCGCCCGTGTTCGAGCACGTCCTGCCCGGCTGGCTGCGCTGGGACGTCGTGGTCGGTGGGCCGGCCGGCCTCAACGACCTCGACCCCGAGCGGGTGCTGGAGCTGTTCAACCGCGACGGCGTCCAACCGCGTCCGGCCTTCCGGCCCGGTGTGGAGGCGAGCGCCGTCCGCGAGCTGACCGAGGAGTTCCTGCGGGTGCTCGGGCTGCTCCCGGTGGTCGTCGGCCGCGGCGAGCTGGTGACCGCCGTGACCGGGGCCGGGCTGCTGCGCCAGCTGCTCACCACGCTCCTGCGCTACCGCGCCGAAGGACCGCGCCTGTCAGGTGGGCTCCGGCTCAACGAGGTACTGCCCGCCGACGAGCTCGCGGCCCTGGCCGCGCTGCCGCCGCTGTACGCCGAGCAGGGTGCCGTGGTCCGCGCACACCTGGCGTGCGCAGCGATGTTCCTGCCGGTGGCGCGCGACCTGCTCGGGCCGGACCACCCGCACGAGCTCGAGGCCGCCTGCTGGGCGCACCTGCACGCGCACCTCGGCGTCGAGCGGCCGGTCTGAGCCTCGCCCGACCCACCGCGGATGTCATGCGGAGTGGCTGCCCGCGCGACCCGGGCGTATGACGTCCACCGGGACGTCATACGGAGTGGCTGCCCGCGCGACCCGGGCGTATGACGTCCACGGGTGGCGGGGCGTCGTGGGGAAGGGGTCAGCGGGCCGGCTGGCAGGACGGGCACCAGTAGGTCGCCCGCTCGACACCGGCCGGGCACTGCATCGCCACCTGGATCGGCGTCCCGCAGCGGCGGCACGGCTGCCGGACCCGGCGGTACACCCAGGTCTGCCGGCCCGGGCGCAGGTCGCCGGTGGTGGTCTGCGCGACCCGCTCCTTGTTCGCGTCAAGCACGGCCCGGGCCCGGCGCACCAGCCGTAGCAGGTCGGGCACCTCGCCGACGGGCGCCCACGGGTGCACCCCGGCGAGGAAGCACAGCTCGGACTTGTACAGGTTGCCGAGGCCGGCGAGGTTGCGCTGGTCGAGCAGCGCGTCGGCGACCGACCGGTCCGGGGCGGCACGCAGGTGGCGCACCGCCTCCTCCTCGTCCCAGTCGGGGCCGAGCAGATCGGGCCCCAACGCAGGCAGGGCGGTCGCCTCCTCCCGGCGCGCCACCACCTCGCAGACCCCCAGCGCGAACCCGACCGCGGTCCACGCGTCGGTCCGCAGCACCACGCGCGCCTCGTGCGCCGGCCGCCGCCAGCGGGTCCCGGGCCGGTACAGGTGCCAGGCCCCCTCCCTAGCGAGATGGGTGTGCAGCGTCTGCTCCTCGCCAATCCGGGTGAGCAGGTGCTTGCCCCGCGAGACGGTCGCCACCACCGGTCGGCCGGCCAGGTCCAGCGCCGCGTGCGCGGGCACCCGGAAGTCGGTCGCGACCAGCAGCCGCCCGGACAGCGCGCGGTCGAGGTGCCGGGCGGTGCGCCACACGGTGTCACCCTCAGGCACGGATCCGCAGCCCCCGCGGCGTGGCCACGAACCCGGCGTCCTCGAGCACCTGGCGCAGCACGCTCGGCCGCTCCCCGGTGCCGAGGATCGAGTCGCCGTCGGCCCGTTCGACGGTGAGCCGGCCGAGCGCCCCATGACGTACGGCGTCCGCGAGCGCGCCCATCGCCGACGCGAGCACCTCGGGGTCCTCGGCGAAGGTGAGCAGCGTGCGCCCGCCGCGTTCGACGTACACCGCCGGCGCCCCGTCGACCAGTACGACGAGCGCGCCGGCCTTCCGGCCCGGACGGTGCCCGGAACCCTCGCCGTCGAGGGTCCGTTCCGGCCACGGCAGCGCGGCGCCGTACGGGTTGGCCGGGTCGGTGGCGGCGAGGGCGACGGCGGTGTGCTTCTCCGGCGCCGTGTCCCACGGGTCCCGGGGCTGCGCGGACACCTCGGCCGAGAACGACCGCAGCCGGTCCACCGCGCCGGGCGCCCCGAACTGCGCCGCGCCCAGCGACGCGACGAAGTAGCCGCGCCGGCAGCGGCCGGACTCCTCGAAGGCGGAGAGCACCTTGTAGACCCCGGCGAACCCGCCCGGGACGCGTTCGCTCATCACCGCGCCGCGGGTGACGACGCCGTGCCGTTCGAGCAGGCCCTCGGCGGCCGCGTGCGCCCGGCGCGTCGGGTCGGCCTCGAGGTCGGGCAGCAGCGACCAGCGGCCGGCCGTGGTCGCCGGACCGCTGCGACCCACCGTCCCGCCCGTCCGCGCCGGACGAGCCCGGCCCACGGTCCGCGTCCGCGCCGGCGTACGACGGGCACGGTGCGCCGTGCGACCGCCGGCGAACAGCGCGCGCACCGGGGCGAGGGTGTCGTTGGTGAGCCGTCCCGCCCACACCAGGTCCCACAGCACGGCCTCGAGTGCCCGGTCCTCGGGGGCGCCGACGCCCTCGGAGAGCCGACGGAAGAAGTAGGCGCCCCCGCCGGCCAGCGCGTCGAGCACCGCCTCGTGCACGGGCGAGAGGTCGACCTCGCCGTGGTCGGGCAGCGTGAGGTGCGCGGTGTCGGCCAGGTGCAGGGACACCCAGCCGTCGGTGCCGGGCAGCGTGCCGTGGCCCGACCACAGCACCTCCCCGGAGGCGGTGAGCTCGTCGAGCATCGCGGGGGAGTAGTCCACCACCCGGCCGGCGAGCACCAGCGGTTCGAGCGCGGAGGCGGGCACGGCGCACCCGGCCAGCTGCTCCACGACGGTGAGCACCCCGTCGACGCCGCGGAGCCGACCCCCCAGGTGCTGCCACACCGGCAGGAACCGGCCCAGCGTCGTGGGCTCGACCGGCTCCACCTCCTTGCGCAGCGCGGCCAGGGAGCGCCGGCGCAACCGGCGCAGCACCTCGGCGTCGCACCACTCCTGCCCGGCGCCCGCGGGCCGGAACTCGCCCTCGAGCACGCGGCCCTGCGCGGCCAGCCGGGTCAGCGTCAGGTGCACCACCGCCACGCCCAGGCCGAGCCGGCCGGCGACGTCGGCGACGGTGAACGGGCCGTGGGTGCGGGCGTAGCGTCCGACCAGGTCGGCCAACGGGTCCTCGACCGGGTCGGTGAACGCCTCGGGGGTGCCCGGTGGCACCGGGACGCCGAGCCCGTCGCGGAGCCGGCCGACGTCCTCCACGGCGGCCCACCGCTCCTCGCCGGCCACCCGCACCTGCACCACGCGGCGCGCGGCGGCCAGCATCTCCAGCCAGGACGCGACGTCGGCGCCGTCGGGGCAGCGGGCGGCGACCTCGCCGGTGGACAGCGGCCCGAGCAGCCGCAGCAGGTCGGCCACCCCCTCGGCGTCCCGCGCCCGGCGGTCCTCGGTGAGCCGCTGCAGCTCGCGCTCGAGCGCGGCGAGCACGTCCGGGTCGAGCAGCTCGCGCAGCTCCGCTCGGCCGAGCAGCTCGGCGAGCAGGCCCTGGTCCAGCGACAGCGCGGCGGCCCGCCGCTCGGCGACGGGGGAGTCGCCTTCGTACATGAACGCCGCGACGTAGCCGAACAGCAGCGACCTCGCGAACGGGGACGGCTGGGGGGTGGCCACCTCGGTGACCCGGACCCGGCGGGCAACCAGGTCGCGCATCAGCGAGACCAGCGCCGGCACGTCGTACACGTCCTGGAGGCACTCGCGCACCGCCTCCAGCACGATGGGGAAGGACGGGTACTTCACCGCCACCTCGAGCAGCTGCGCCGACCGCTGTCGCTGCTGCCACAGCGGGGAGCGCCGGCCCGGGTCCCGGCGCGGCAGCAGCAGCGCGCGAGCGGCGCACTCGCGGAAGCGGGAGGCGAACAGCGCCGAGCCGCCCACCTCCGTGGTCACGAGGTCCTCGACCTCGTCGGGCTCGAACAGCACCACCTCGGCGCTGGGCGGGTCCTGGTCGCTCTCCGGCACCCGCAGCACGATCCCGTCGTCACCGGGCAGGGCTTGGGCGTCGATGCCGTAGCGCTCGCGCAGCCGGGTCCCGATCGCCAGCGCCCACGGGGCGTGCACCTGGGCGCCGTACGGCGAGTGCACCACGATCCGCCAGTCGCCGAGCTCGTCGCGGAAGCGTTCGACGAGGATGGTGCGGTCGCTCGGCAGCGCGGTGGTGGCCTCCCGCTGCTCGGCGAGGAAGGCGACCAGGTTGCCGGCGGCGAACTCGTCGAGCCCGGCGGCCCGGCACCGGGCGCGCGCGGCCTCCTCGTCGAGAGCCGCCACCTCGCGGGTGAACGCTCCGACCGCCCTGCCGAGCTCGGCGGGGCGTCCCAGCTGGTCGCCCTTCCAGAACGGCAGCCGCCCGGGCTGCCCGGGGGCGGGGGAGACCAGCACCCGGTCGTGGGTGATGTCCTCGATCCGCCAGGACGTGGCCCCGAGTGCGAACACGTCGCCGACCCGGGACTCGTAGACCATCTCCTCGTCGAGCTCGCCGACCCGGCTCGCCTTCTCCCCGACGAGGAACACCCCGAACAGCCCGCGGTCGGGAATCGTGCCGCCGCTGGTGACGGCGAGGCGCTGCGCCCCGGGCCGGGCGGTGAGCGTGCCGGCGACCCGGTCCCACACCAGCCGGGGCCGCAGCTCGGCGAACTCGTCGGAGGGGTAGCGGCCGGACAGCAGGTCCAGGGTCGCGTCGTACGCCGAGCGGGGCAGCGTGGTGAACGGTGCCGCCCGGCGCACCAGGTCGTAGAGCGCGTCGACGTCCCACTCGTCGACCGCGGTGGCGGCCACCACCTGCTGGGCGAGGACGTCGAGGGGGTTGGCGGGCACGTGCAGCGCCTCGATCGCGCCCTCGCGCATCCGCTCGACCGCGACCGCGGTGTGCACCAGGTCCGCGCGGTGCTTGGGCAGCAGCACGCCGCGCGAGACCTCGCCGACCTGGTGCCCGGCGCGGCCCACCCGCTGCAGGGCGCTGGCCACCGAGGGCGGGGACTCGATCTGGACGACCAGGTCGACCGCACCCATGTCGATGCCGAGCTCGAGGCTGGAGGTGGCCACCACGCACGGCAGCCGGCCGCGCTTGAGGTCGTCCTCGATCAGCGCCCGCTGGTCCTTCGACACCGACCCGTGGTGCGCCCGGGCGATCACCGGCGCGGCGCCGTACGACTGTCCGCTCTGCGCCCTCAGCTCCGCCGGCGGAGCGCCGCCGCCCGGCGCGGACGAGCCGGCACGTTCGGCGGCGATCTCGTTGAACCGCGCGGTCAGCCGCTCGGCCAACCGGCGGGAGTTGGCGAACACGATCGTCGAGCGGTGCTGTTCGATGAGGTCGACGACGCGCTCCTCGACATGCGGCCAGATCGACCCGCGGCGCGGGGACCCGGCGGCCGACCCCTCGGGGACGCCGTCGTCCGCGCCCTGGTCGTCGCGCGCGGCCAGCGCCAGCTCGGTCATGTCCTCGACCGGCACCACCACCTGCAGGTCCCACTGCTTGGGCGAGGCCGGAGCGACCACCTCCGCCGGTCTGCTGCCGCCGAGGAACCGGGCCACCTCCTCCACCGGCCGCACGGTCGCGGACAGGCCGATGCGCTGCGCCGGGGCGTCGAGCAGCGCGTCGAGCCGCTCCAGCGAGAGCGCCAGGTGCGCCCCGCGCTTGGTGCCGGCCACGGCGTGGATCTCGTCGACGATCACCGTCTCGACCGCGCGCAGCGCCTCGCGCGCCTGCGAGGTGAGCATGAGGAACAGCGACTCCGGCGTGGTGATCAGGATGTCCGGGGGTGTGGTCGCCAACCGCCGGCGCTCGGCGGCCGGGGTGTCGCCCGAGCGCACCCCCACGGTGAGGTCGGGTGCCTCGAGCCCCAGGCGGGCGGCGGTGTGCCGGATGCCGGTCAGCGGCGCGCGCAGGTTGCGCTCCACGTCGACGGCGAGTGCCTTGAGGGGGACACGTAGAGCACCCGGCAGCGCCGGGTCTTCTCCGGCGTCGGCTGCGCGGCGATCCGGTCCAGTGACCACAGGAACGCCGAGAGCGTCTTGCCCGACCCGGTCGGTGCCACGACCAGCGCGTTGCGCCCGGCGGCCACCGCGGCCCACGCCCCGGCCTGGGCGGGGGTGGGGGCGGCGAACGCCGACTCGAACCAGGCGCGCGTCGGCGCGCTGAAGGCCGCCAGTACGTCGACCCCGTCCGCGTCTCGCCCGCTCACCCCACCATCCTGCCGCACCGCACCGACGGTCCGGGGCCTCACGACGGCCGGGCGTCACGACGGCGCGGCCGCCGGAAAGGAGGTGACCTTGTCGGCGCACCCGATTACCGTCGAGCCGTGGCCAACTCCCGCTCCGATCCCGCCGTGCGGACCGACCCCGCGGCCGAGACTGCCGGAGGTCGCGCGGCCTCCCTGGTCCGGGCACGCGGGCTGCGCAAGTCCTTCGGCGACTTCGAGGCCGTGCGGGGCATCGACCTCGACGTGCGCCCCGGCGAGGCGTTCGGCTTCCTCGGCCCCAACGGTGCCGGGAAGTCCTCGACGATGCGGATGGTCGCCGCGGTCTCGCCGCCGAGCGGGGGCGAGCTGACCGTGCTCGGGCAGGACCCGGCCACCCACGGGCCGCAGATCCGGGCCCGGCTCGGCGTGTGCCCGCAGGAGGACACCCTCGACACCGAGCTCAACGTCCGCGACAACCTCGTCGTCTACGGCCGCTACTTCGGGCTGTCCCGGGCACAGGTCAACGCCCGCGCCGACGAGCTGCTCGAGTTCGTGCAGCTGAAGGAGAAGGCGCGCGCCAAGGTCGAGGACCTCTCCGGCGGGATGAAGCGGCGCCTGACCATCGCCCGCTCGCTGGTCAACAACCCCGACCTGCTGCTCCTGGACGAGCCCACCACCGGCCTGGACCCGCAGGCCCGCCACCTGTTGTGGGACAAGCTGTTCCGGCTCAAGCAGGAGGGAGTCACCCTCGTGCTCACCACGCACTACATGGACGAGGCCGAGCAGCTGTGCGATCGGCTGGTGGTGATGGACCACGGCGTGATCGTGGCGGAGGGCTCGCCGCTGGCGCTGATCGGCGAGCACTCCACCCGCGAGGTCGCCGAGCTGCGGTTCGGTGTCGGGCAGCACGAGGCGCTCGCGGCCCGGGTCGAGGACCTCGCCGAGCGGGTGGAGGTGCTGCCGGACCGGCTGCTGCTCTACACCCCCGACGGCGAGGAGACCGTCGCAAGGGTGCACGAGCGGGGCCTGCGGCCCGTGGCCGTGCTGGTGCGCCGCTCGACCCTGGAGGACGTGTTCCTCCGGCTCACCGGCCGGACACTGGTGGACTGATGGCGACCTCCACGCCACCGACCTCCACGCCACCGACCTCCACGCCACCGGCCGCCGCGGCCACCGGGCGGCTCGCCCTGGTGCTGCGCCAGGTCGACTACTGGGCGACGGTCTACCGGCGCACCTGGCGCGGCTCCGCGGTCTCGTCCTTCCTGATGCCGCTGCTCTACGTCGCGGCGATGGGGGTGCTGCTCGGCGGCTACGTCGACCGCACCGGCGCGAACCTCGGCGGCGCCCCGTCGTACCTCGCCTTCGTCGCCCCCGGCCTGGTCGCCGCGCACGCCATGCAGACCGCCACCGGGGAGGTCACCTACCCGGTGATGGGCGCGATCAAGTGGAACCGGACGTACCTGGGGATGCTCGCCACGCCGCTGCGGGTCTCCGACGTGGTCACCGCCCACCTGCTGTTCGTGATGTTCCGGGTCGGGCTCAGCTGCGGGGTGTTCCTGCTCGTCATCGCTCTCTTCGGGGTGGTGAGCACCCTCTGGGGCGGCGTGCTGGCGTTCCTCGCCCAGCTGCTGGTCGGCCTCGCCTTCGCCGCGCCGATCTACGGCTACTCGGCGGGACTGAGGAACGAGGCCGGGTTCGCGGTCGTCTACCGGCTCATGATCATGCCGCTGTTCCTGTTCTCCGGCGCGTTCTTCCCGATCTCGAACCTGTCGCCGGCCCTGGAGTGGCTGGCCCGGCTCACCCCGCTTTGGCACGGCGTGGACCTGACCCGGATGCTGACCCTCGACCACGTCGACTGGCCGCGGGCGGGGGTGCACGTGGCCTACCTCGCCGTGCTGGCCGTCGTCGGGTGGTGGTGGGCGATCCGCCGCCTGGGCGGGAGGCTGGTGCGCTGATGGCGCTCACCTCGGTCACGGCGCCCTGGCTGCTGGTGCACCGCAACTTCCTGGCCTACCGGCGCGCCTGGATGGTCTTCCTCACCGGGTTCCTCGAGCCGGTGCTCTACCTGTTCTCCATCGGCGTCGGCGTCGGGCAGCTGATCGACGGCTTCTCCTTCAACGGGCACAGCGTCGCCTACGCCGCCTTCGTCGCGCCCGGCATGCTGGCCGCCTCCGCGATGAACGGCGCGGTCATGGACTCCACGTTCAACGTCTTCTTCAAGCTGAAGTTCGAGAAGCTCTACGACGCGGTGCTGGCCACCCCGATGCGCACCGCCGACGTGGCGCGCGGCGAGATCGGGTGGGCCGTCCTGCGCGGCGGGGTCTACTCCACCGCGTTCCTGCTGGTGATGGTCGCCATGGGGCTGGTCGGCTCCTGGTGGGCACTGCTCGCCGCGCCCGCCGCCCTGCTGATCGGCTTGGCCTTCGCCTCGGCGGGGATGGCGCTGACCACCTACATGCGCTCGTGGCAGGACTTCGAGTACGTCCAGCTCGCGATCATGCCGATGTTCCTGTTCTCCGCGACGTTCTTCCCCGTGACCGCCTTCCCGACGGCGCTGCGGTGGCTGGTGGAGGTGACCCCGCTCTACCGCGGCGTGCTGCTGTGCCGGGAGCTGACCACCGGCGCGGTCTCGGTGGGCTCGCTGGTCTCCGTGGCCTACCTCGTCGGCCTGGGGGCCGTCGGGCTGGTGGTGGTCGCCCGCCGGCTCGACCGGCTGCTGCTGCGCTGACTGGGTCGGCTCAGGGCATGTTGACCAGCATCTTCTGGTACCACTCCACGTCGATCCACTGGCCGAACTTGTAGCCGACCTCCGTCATGAAGCCGACCCGCTCGAAGCCGCAGGCGCGGTGCAGCCGCTGGCTGGCGGGGTTCGGCAGCGCCACCAGCGCGACGGCGGTGTGCACGCCGGAGACCGCCATCGTCTCCAGCAGGGCCGGGTACAGCAGCCGGCCCACGCCCTTGCCACGCACGGTGGAGTCGAGGTAGATCGAGGTCTCCCGGGTCAGGCTGTACGCCGGCCGGGGCCGGTAGGACCACGAGTAGGCGTAGCCGACCACCCGGTCCACCTCGTCGACCGCGACGAGCAGATGGTCCCCGGGGTGGTCCCCGGCGAGCTTGGTCAGCCAGTAGTCCCGGTCCGGCGGCTCGAGGTCGAACGTCGCGGTGCTGTGCTCCACGGCGTGGTTGTAGATCGCCGCGATGTCGCTCAGGTCCGCCTCGGTCGCCTCGCGCGTGCTGAACTGGCCCGCCATGGCCGACATTCTGGCAGGGCGGCTCCGCCCGGTTAGGCTCGACCCCATGCGGCACACCGAGTTCTGGGCGCGGATGGAACACGCGCTGGGTTCGTCGTACGCCCGGTCCTGGGCGAACCAGCAGGTGCTGGCCGACCTGGGCGGGCGCACGGTCAGCGAGGCCCTGGACCAGGGGGAGCCCCCCAAGCGGGTGTGGCAGGCCGTCTGGCAGCGGCTCGAGCTGCCGGCCTCCGAACGATGACCACGCCGATGGCCCCCGAGGAGGGAGCCGCGCGGGCCGGGCGGAGGGTCGCCGGCTGGCTGAGCGGCACCGCCACCGGGCTGGGCAGGGGAGTCGTCGGGGGACTGCAGTGGCCCGAGCACCGGGTGCGCGGCGTGCAGCGCCGGACCATCGGCACCCTCGTGGCCACCCAGGCGTTCGGCGGCGTGGGGGTCACCATCGGCGTCGCGGTCGCCGCGATCCTCGCCGAGCAGGTCTCCGGCTCGGAGAAGCTCGCCGGGCTGGCGCAGACCACGCAGGTGCTTGGCGCCGCGCTGGCCTCGGCGCTGCTCGCCCACCTGATGGGCCGACGCGGACGCCGCCCCGGCCTGGCGCTCGGCTACCTCCTCGGCGCCGGCGGTGCGGGTCTCACCGTGCTGGCCGGCGTGGTCTCCTCCTTCCCGCTGCTGCTGGTCGGCACCACGCTGATCGGCGCCACCACCGCGGCCAACAGCCAGTCGCGTTACGCGGCCACCGACCTCGCGCGCCCCGGACACACCGCCGGGGCGCTGTCCCTCGTGGTGTGGGCGACCACCGTGGGCGCCGTCGCCGGCCCGAACCTGACCGGCGTGGCCGGTCGCGTCGCCCTCGCCCTCGGGCTGCCCCGGCTGACCGGGCCGTTCCTGTTCGGTGCCGCCGGGATGCTGGTCGCCGCCGGCGTGCTCACCGTGTTCCTGCGCCCGGACCCGCTGCTGGTGGCCCGGCAGGCGGCCCTCGCGCACCGCCCCGCCGCGGGCGGGAGCACGTCGTGGTCGCGCGCGCTGCTGGCCGTGCGGGAGCGGCCCGGGGTCGCCACCGGCATCGCCGCCCTCGCCCTCGCGCACGCGGTGATGGTCGCGGTGATGGTGATGACGCCGCTGCACATGCACCACGGCGGCGCGGGGCTGGAGATCATCGGGATCGTGGTCAGCGTCCACGTCCTCGGCATGTACGCCCTCGCCCCCGTCGTGGGCTGGGCCGCCGACCGCCTCGGGCGCCCGGCCGTCCTGGCCGCCGGCGCCGCGGTCTTCCTGCTCGCGCTGCTGCTGGCCGGCACCTCGCCCGCCGGAGCGTCGCTCTCCATCGGTGCCGGCCTGTTCCTGCTCGGCCTCGGCTGGTCGCTGTGCACGGTGGCCGCTTCGGCGCTGCTGTCGGAGTCCGCGCCGATGGAGGCCCGCACCGACGTGCAGGGCATCGCCGACCTGACCATGGGCCTGGTCGCCGCAGCCGCGGGTGCGCTGGGCGGCGTGGTCGTCGGGTTCCTCGGGTACGGCGCGCTCACCGCGTGCGCCGCGGTCCTGGTGGCCGGCATCGCCACCGCCGCCGAGGTGGCCCGGCGCGCCTCGGCGGACGCCGCTCAGGAGGACGAGGCACCGCCGCTGCGGTGACCGGAGGACGGCGGCACGCGCACCCCCAGCCGGCGCGCGACGTCCTCGCTCAGCGCGAGTCCGAGCTCGGGGTCGCCACCCCAGCTGCGGTCCTCGCGGGCGATCGTCACCCGGACGACGTACACGCCCCAGCGCGCGAGCAGCACGGTGCGCCCGCCCCGGCCCACGCTCTGCTGGCAGGCGGGCACGTACTTGTCCGGGGTACCGGCGTAGACCCAGCCCTGGTCGCACTCCAGCGCCGGCAGCGGAAGCGGCGCCGGGTGGCGGACCGCGCGCACCACCACCGTGCGCGCGGGTCGACCCGCGGCCGCGTGGGTGCGGCAGACGGCCGGCGTCCCGTCCCGGCGCAGCGTCGCCAGGCTGCCGTACTCCGTCGAGGTGGCGCCGGGGCCGACCAGCCCGGCGAGCAACCGCGGGCTCAGCACCCCGCAGCCCGCGGCCGGAACGGGCTGTGGTGCGGCGCTGCAGCCCCCGACGAGGGCGGCCGCGGCGAGGATGCCGAGGATGGTGGCCGCGGCTACCCGCATGCGGCGCCGCGACCGGGGCAGCGCGGCGGGCACGGACATCGGGTCTCCTCGGGGCGGGGTCGCGCAGAGGCGTGGTGCGCGCCGCATTCTAGGCCTGCCGGTGCCCGCGTGTCGCGGGTCTGCTCGAACATGTGTTCGGGCTATGGTGGGGGCTGCGCGCAGCGGCGCGGGACGGCGGACCTCGGCCCCGGGCCGGGTGTTTTCCCCAGGGACGCGACGGCGGGTCGAAAACTGTCGGAGGGTCTCTCTAGTGTCGCTGCCGATGAAGAAGAGCACAGGCTCCGCGCCCGCGCGGACAGACGGACGGACAACTTCCATGGCTGGTGGAGACCGCGACAAGGCACTCGACGCCGCGCTGGCGAACATCGAGCGGCAGTTCGGCAAGGGCTCGGTGATGCGCCTCGGGCGACGAGACCCGGGCGCCGATCGAGGTGATCCCGACCGGCTCGATCGCGCTGGACGTGGCGCTCGGGCATCGGCGGGTTGCCGCGCGGACGCGTGGTGGAGATCTACGGCCCGGAGTCCTCGGGCAAGACGACCGTGGCGCTGCACGCCGTGGCCAACGCGCAGGGGGCCGGCGGCATCGTCGGCGTTCATCGATGCCGAGCACGCCCTGGACCCGGACTACGCCAAGTCGCTCGGCGTCGACACCGACGCGCTGCTGGTCTCCCAGCCCGACACCGGTGAGCAGGCGCTGGAGATCGCCGACATGCTGATCCGCTCCGGGCGCGCTGGACCTCATCGTCATCGACTCGGTCGCCGCGCTGGTGCCGCGCGCCGAGATCGAGGGCGAGATGGGCGACAGCCACGTCGGCCTGCAGGCCCGGCTGATGAGCCAGGCGCTGCGGAAGATGACCGGCGCGCTCAACAGCGCCGGCACCACCGCGATCTTCATCAACCAGCTGCGCGAGAAGATCGGCGTGATGTTCGGCTGCTTCTCCTACGGCACCCGGGTGATGCTGGCCGACGGCACCACGGAGAAGATCGGCAAGATCGTCAACCAGAAGCTCGACGTCGAGGTGCTGTCCTACGACCCCGAGACCGACACGGATCGTGCCGCGGCAGGGTCGTGAACTGGTTCGACAACGGCGTGGCCGAGCAGTTCCTGCAGTTCACGGTCGAGAAGTCCGGCGGCAACGGCCGCGCCCAGTTCGCGGCCACCGCGAACCACCTGATCCGCACCCCGGGCGGCTGGCGCGAGGCCGGGGACTCGTCGCGCGGCGACCGGGTGATGGCCGCCGAGACCCATCGGCTCAGCGACCAGCAGTGGCAGGTGGTCCTCGGCTCGCTGATGGGCGACGGCAACCTCTCGCCGAACCGCCGCGACCGCAACGGGGTGCGGTTCCGGCTGGGCCACGGCGCCAAGCAGGCGGACTACCTGGACTGGAAGGTGTCGCTGCTCGGCAACATCCCGCGCTGAGCCGCCGGACCGATGAGCGGGGTGCGCACTTCGCCGACTTCACCCCGCTGCCCGAGCTCGCCGAGCTGCAGCGCACCGTCTACCTCGGTGACGGGCAGGAAGACCCTCACCGAGGAGTACCTCAAGGCGCTCACCCCGCTGGCGCTGGCGATCTGGTTCATGGACGACGGCTCGTTCACCCGTGCGGTCCAAGGGCCTGCAGGAGCGCACGGCCGGTGGCAGCGGCCGGGTCCAGTTCTGCGTGGAGGCGATGAGCCGAGGGTTCGCGCGACCGACTCGTGGAGTACCTGCGCGACACCTATGGCTTCGACGTGTCGTGGCGGCCCACCGGATCGGCCGGCAAGGCCGTGCTCACGTTCTCCACCGCCTCGTCGAAGTCCTTCTTGGACCTGGTGGCGCCGTACGTGCACCCCTCGATGGACTACAAGCTGCTGCGAGGTCCGCGCGGTCGGTTCAGCGTGTCTGCCGGCAGTTCGTGGACCCCGTGGAGCGGCTCGTGCCTGCCCGCGTCCTCGACGTGCACGTGAAGCCGCCCACGCGGTCGATGCACAGGTTCGACATCGAGGTCGAGGGCAACCACAACTACTTCGTCGACGGGGTGATGGTGCACAACTCGCCCGAGACCACCACCGGTGGCCGGGCGCTGAAGTTCTACTCCTCGGTCCGGCTCGACGTACGGCGCATCGAGACGCTCAAGGACGGCCAGGAGATGGTCGGCAACCGCACCCGGGTCAAGGTCGTCAAGAACAAGGTCGCGCCGCCGTTCAAGCAGGCCGAGTTCGACATCATGTACGGCCGCGGCATCAGCCGTGAGGGTGGGCTGATCGACGTCGGCGTCGAGGCCGGCCTCGTTCGCAAGGCCGGCGCCTGGTACACCTACGAGGGCGACCAGCTCGGTCAGGGCAAGGAGAACGCCCGCTCCTTCCTGCGGGACAACCCGGACCTCGCCAACGAGCTGGAGAAGAAGATCCTCGAGAAGCTCGGCGTCGGACCGCACGTGGACAACGAGGAGCCGTCCGCGGAGCCGGTCGGCGTCGACTTCTGAGCGTGCGACGGCCGGCAGCTTCCGGTCCCGGCCCGGAGGAGAACCCGGACCCCGAGCCGGACCACGAGGCGGTGGCGCGCAAGATCCTGCTCGATACTCTCACCGGACAGGCGCGCAGCCGGGCCGAGCTTCAGGCCCGGCTCGCGCGCCGGCAGGTGCCCGCGGAGATCGCCGAGCGGCTCCTCGACCGGTTCGAGGAGGTGGGCCTGGTCGACGACGAGGCGTTCGCCCGGCTGTGGGTGCAGTCCCGCCAGTCCGGCAAGGGCCTGGCCCGCCGGGCGCTCGCCCAGGAGCTGCGGCGCAAGGGCGTGGACGACGAGACCGCTCGCACGGTTCTCGCCGAGGTCGACCCGGAGGACGAGACGGAGGCGGCGCGCATGCTGGTGCGCCGCAAGCTGCGGTCGCTGCGGGGCGTGGACCAGTCCACGGCCGTGCGCCGGCTCGTCGGCATGCTCGCCCGCAAAGGACACGGCCCCGGCGTGGCCTACCGCGTCGTTCGCGAGGAGCTCAGCGTGGAGAGCCTGGCCGGGGAGGAGGAGGCCGACGGTCTTCCTTGACCGCCCCTGTCCCGCGACCTAGCCTCGAAGAGCGATACCTGAACCCCGGGCGACCGGGATCGAACGATGACATATGACCCGGCGTAGGCCGGACGCGTGAGAGCTGGATGAGCGGGCGGGGGAGGGACCGGCGTCGCCTCTGACGTCCGATTTGTTCCCCGGTGCCCTGTCCGCCTGTCTCACGCGACATGAGAACAGGAGCCTGGGATGGAGCGGTTCGGATTCGACCCCAGCCAGGCCGGTGGCACAGGCCCGCTCCCGCCCTTCGTCGTGGGCGGGGCGGGCCTTCTCGACGTTCTGCTGATCGTGCTTGCCGTGGTGGTGGTGCTCGCGGTCGCGAGCCTCGCCGTGGTGCTCGTCTCCCGGCACCGCTCGAGCCTGCGCGAGCACCAGCTGCACCAGGACCTCCAGGAGCAGCGCCACGACATCGAGCGACGCGAGCACCGGCTGACCGAGCGTGAGCAACGCCTGCACGAGGAGGCCCAGCACGTCGACGAGCGCGCCCGCCGGGTGGCCGCGGAGGAGAGCGCCCTCGAGGCCAAGCGCGCCGAGCTGCTCGACGTCGAGGAGGAGCGGCGGAGGATCCTCGAGCGGATCGCCGGGCTGACCGCCGAGGACGCGCGGGCGCAGGTCGTCGAGTCGATCGAGGTGGACGCGAAACGCACCGCGGCCATCGCCGCGCGCGACATCGAGCGCGCCGCCCAGGAGGAGGCCGAGACGCGCGCCAAGCGCACCCTGGCCACCGTGATCCAGCGGCTGGCCTCGGAGCAGACCAGCGAGTCGGTGGTGTCCATGGTGCACCTGCCCAGCGATGACATGAAGGGGCGCATCATCGGCCGGGAGGGCCGCAACATCCGCTCCTTCGAGCAGGTGACCGGGGTCAACCTGATCATCGACGACACGCCCGAGGCGGTGCTGCTCAGCTGCTTCGACCCGGTGCGTCGGGAGGTGGCCCGGCTCGCGCTCGAGCAGCTGGTCGCCGACGGCCGGATCCACCCCACCCGCATCGAGGACGTCTACGAGCGCTGCCTGGTCGAGGTCGACCGGCAGTGCGTGCGCGCCGGGGAGGACGCCGCGTTCGAGATGGGGATCACCGACCTCCATCCCGAGCTGGTGGCGACCCTCGGGCGTCTGAAGTTCCGCACCTCCTACGGCCAGAACGTGCTGCGGCACCTCGTCGAGTCCGGTCAGATCGCCGGCCTGCTCGCCGACGAGCTCGGCCTGGACCGTGCCGCGTGTGTGCGGGCGGCCTTCCTGCACGACATCGGCAAGGCGCTCACCCACGAGACCGAGGGCTCCCACGCGCTGGTGGGCGCCGAGCTGGCGCGCACCTACGGCGAGCACGAGGACGTGGTGCACGCGATCGCCGCCCACCACAACGAGGTGGAGCCGCAGACGGTGGAGGCGGTCATCACCCAGGCCGCCGACGCGATCAGCGGGGGCCGGCCGGGAGCCCGGCGTGAGTCGCTGGAGGCGTACGTCGAGCGCCTGCACCGGCTGGAGGAGATCGCGCTGTCCAAGGACGGCGTCGAGAAGGTCTTCGCCATGCAGGCCGGCCGGGACGTGCGGGTGATGGTGGCGCCGGACGTGGTCGACGACATCGCCGCCTCCGTGCTCGCCCGCGACATTGCCAAGCAGATCGAGGAGGAGCTGACCTATCCGGGTCAGATCAAGGTCACGGTGATCCGCGAGTCGCGCGCGACCGAGACCGCGCGCTGACGGGCTTGGCCGATTCTCAGGAAATTGCTCGGCCGCACCCGTAACGCCGGGGTCCTCGCGGTCGTTTAACTCCTGGGACGGCCGTTCGTGGCCCGTCCGCGTGTGGACCGGCGGGAGGGCCGATGAACCTGGATGTGTCGTTGCACGACGACGACCTGGCGGACGAGGTAGAGATGACGGCACGGCTGATGGTGGCGGCCAACGAGTCGGACGCCCCGTTGGGCACCGAGGCGGTCGACCGGCTGCTCGGTGTGGTCCCCGCCGCGCTACCCCGAGCGGACCGGCCCGCGACGCCAGTGCTCCCCGCTCAGCGCGCGCTCTCGACGATCGGTTACTGACTGGTAATAATGCCGGGCATGCCTCCGGTTCTCTCCCTCTACCAACGCCTGTCCTCGCTGCCGCAGGGCCGCCGCGTGTTCTCATGGTTGTTCAGCCTCAAGGCGCCGTACTTCGCCAGCGTCCGGCCGCAGTTCGTCGAGCTGCGGCCGAACCACGCCTCGGTGCTCGTGCGGAAGCGGCGTCGGGTGCACAACCACCTCGGCACCGTGCACGTGATCGCGATCTGCAACGGGCTGGAGGCGGCGATGGGCGCCCTCGCCGAGGCCACCGTGCCGGCCGGCAAACGCTGGATCCCCAAGGGCATGGAGGTGGCGTACACCGCCAAGGCCACCAGTGACATCACCTGCGTCGCCGAGACCGACCCTGCCCAGTGGGCCGGCGACGAGCCGGACCTCCCGGTGCGGGTGCGCGCGGTCCGCGAGGATGGCGTCGCCGTCGTCGAGGGTGTGATCCGGTTGTGGGTCACGCCCCGGCCGGCCGGCTGAGCCTCACTCGCCGGCGCCCTGCAGCGTCATGTCCTCGGCCGGGGCCGGGCCCGCCGTGCCGCCGCGTCGCGACAGCCGCCGCTCGAGGTAGACCGCGAGCCGGGACAGCGAGTAGTTGATGAGGATGTAGATCACCGCGGCCACCACCAACGGCACGAACGTGTGGTGCAGGAACTGAGCGATGGTCTGCGACTCGACGGTGAGCTCTCGGAACGCGACGATCTGGCCCAGGGCGGTGTCCTTGAGCACGATCACGCACTGGCTGATGATCGCGGGCAGCATGATCGAGACCGACTGGGGCAGCAGCACCAGACGCATCACCTGGCTCTTGCGCATGCCGATGGCGTAGGCCGCCTCGGACTGGCCGGTCGGCACCGCCAGCATGCCGGCGCGGAACACCTCGGCGAGCACCGAGCCGTTGTAGAGCATCAGGGCGACGACCAGGCTCCAGTACAGGTGCGGAGAGAGCAGCCCGAAGTACATGAACATGATCAGCAGCAGCAGCGGCACCGCGCGGAAGAACTCCACGATGATGCGGGCGGGCACCCGCAGCCACCCGTGGTCGGAGAGCCGCGCGGCGGCGAACACCGCCCCGAACAGCACCGAGAGCACGATCGCGCTCGCCGCCGCCGACAGGGTGGAGCGCAGGCCCTGCCAGTAGGCGTTCCAGATGTTCGGCTCGGCCATCGCGTCCCAGAGCGTCGACTCGAACTCACCTTCGAGGTAGAGCCGCCACAGGAACCAGGCCGCGACCGCCGCGGCGAGCACCGCGGCCACCACGGTGAGGACCCGGTGCCGGGCCCGGGCGCGCGGCCCCGGGGTGTCGAAGAGGACGGTGCTCATCTGGCCACCGCCAGCCGGTTCTCCAGGAACGACCCGGCCGCCGCGATCACGGCGACGATGACCACGTAGCCGAACGCGAACCCGAAGAAGATCCACCACAGGTCAGAGGTGAACTGGTTGCTCAGCTTGCGCATGGTGTAGGCCGCCTCCGGTACGCCGAAGATGGCGACGACGCTGGTGTTCTTCGCCATCGCGATGTAGGTGCTGACCAGCGGCGGGATGACCGCCCGGAACGCCTGCGGCAGCACCACCAGCCGCAGCGACTGGGTGAAGCTCATGCCGACCGACCGGGCCGCCTCGGCCTGGCCCTGGTTCACCGAGTTGATCCCCGAGCGCACCGCCTCGCAGACGAACGCGGCGGTGTAGATCGACAGCCCCAGGGTGGCCACCACGAAGAACGTGGTGAAGTCCTGGATGCCGATGGAGAACCCGAGCTGGTTGAACCCGACGGCGGGGATGGCGAAGATCGACAGCGCGAGGATCAGCACCAGCGGGGTGTTGCGGAAGACGTTGACGTACCACGTCCCCAGCAGCTGCAGCGAGGGGATGGGGGAGACCCGGAAGCTGGCCAGGATCGTCCCCAGCGCGGTCGAGAAGACCCCTGCCAGGACCGTCAGCCAGATGGTCAGCCGGAACCCGGCCCAGATCTGGTCCCAGTTCCCGATGAGTGTGTCCACGTCGCCCCTCTCGCCTCAGCGCGGCCGGGCGGGTGGGCCGGCATGCCGGCCCACCCGCTGGTCACGCGACTTGCTCAGCAGTTGTCGTCGACCGTGGGCGGTTGCGGCGTGTCCACGCCGGCCTGGCCGAGGGTGGAGTTGAACGCCTCCTTCCAGGAGCCGTTCTGGAAGGAGTCCTTGATCGACTTCTGGAGGAACTGGCACATCGCGGTGTCGCCCTTCTTGAAGCCGATGCCGTAGCGCTCCTCGCTGAACGGCTGGCCCACGACCTCCAGCTTGTCGGGGTTCTGCGCGGCGTAGCCGAGCAGGATCGCGCCGTCGGTGGTCACCGCGTCCACGGTGCCGTTGAGCAGCTGGTCGACGCACTCGGAGTACGTCGAGAACGGCACCGGGTTGGAGCCGTAGTCGTCCTGCATGCGCTGCAGCGAGGTGGAGCCGGTCACCGAGCACACCTTCTTGCCCTTGGTGTCCTCGGGCTTGGTGATCTTGTTCTTGTCCGCCTCGCGCACCAGCAGCTGCTGGCCCGTGACGTAGTACGGACCCGCCTGGCCGACGACCTGGCGGCGCTCGTCGGTGATCGAGTACGACGCGAGCACCATGTCCACGGTGCCGTTCTGGAGGAACGGCTCGCGGTTGTCGGAGACCGTCTCCTTCCAGTTGATGTTCTCCGGCTTGATGCCGAGCTGGCCGGCGATGATCTTGCCCATCTCGATGTCGAAGCCCTGAGGCGTGTCCGAACCCGGCTCCTTGAAGCCGATACCGGGCTGGTCGAACTTCACTCCGATGGTGACCGAGCCCTTGTCGGCGAGCTTGGCCATCGTGGTGCCCGCCTGGAACGACGGGTTGTCGGCGACCTGCACGTCGGTGCTGCTGCCCCCGCCGCCGCCGCAGGCGGCCAGCGACAGCGCCAGGCCGACCGCGGCGACCGTGGCCTTGGTACGCGTGAAACGCATTCGATTCTCCTTTGTTCTCGACCGGTCCTACCGGCCTCGTTCAGCGACCCCAGTCAGTGCTTGAGGATCTTGCCGAGGAAGTCCCGGGCACGATCCGACTGCGGGTTGGTGAAGAACTCTTCGGGGGTGTTCTCCTCGACGATCTGGCCGTCGGCCATGAACACCACGCGGTTCGCGGCGGTGCGCGCGAAGCCCATCTCATGGGTGACGACGATCATGGTCATCCCGCCCTCGGCCAGCTCGACCATGACGTCGAGGACCTCCTTGATCATCTCGGGGTCCAGCGCCGAGGTCGGCTCGTCGAAGAGCATCACCTTGGGGTCCATGGCCAGCGCCCGCGCGATCGCGACGCGCTGCTGCTGGCCGCCCGAGAGCTGGGCGGGGTACTTCTCGGCCTGGTGGCCCACGCCCACCCGGTCCAGCAGCCGGCGGGCCTGCTCCTCGGCCTCCGTCTTGCCGCGGCCGCGGACCTTGACCGGGCCCAGCGTGACGTTCTCCAGGATCGTCTTGTGGGCGAAGAGGTTGAAGCTCTGGAAGACCATCCCGACCTCGGCGCGCAGCCCGGCGAGCTCCTTGCCCTCGGCCGGCAGCGGCCGGCCGTCGAGGGTGATCGAGCCGGAGTCGATGGTCTCCAGGCGGTTGATCGTGCGGCACAGCGTCGACTTGCCGGAGCCCGACGGGCCGATCACCACGACCACCTCCCCGCGGTTCACCGACAGGTTGATGTCGCGCAGCACGTGGAGGGCGCCGAAGTGCTTGTCGACGTGCTCGAGGACGACGAGAGGGCCGGTGTCGGCCGCACTGGGAGAGGGCGCGCTCATGGGGGGTGAACCTACCGACTCCCGAGCGCCCGAACCATGTCGTCCCCGCCGGAAGCGGTCACGATCCGATAACTAGTTCGGATGGTGAAAGTGCTCACACGGGCCGATCCGGCGGGGGAGCGAAGGCGTGGGCGCGGTCTGTTCCGGGTATGCGCACTGTGTTTGAATCCCGTGAGGGCACCAGTCGATCCGCAGTCGCTCACCGCAGTCGAACGAAGGGGAACCCGTGGCGCGCAAGAACCCGCTCGGCAAGCTCGTGCACACCGCCGTCGACGTCCTGAAGGACCCGAAGGGCGCCGCCGACAAGGTGGTGGACCAGGCCAAGGGCACCGCGTCGCTCGGCAAGCTGGTGGCCGGCCAGCTCACCCGGACCGCCGCGTCCACGGCGGGCGCAGTCGCGGAGCGCGCCGGCGTCGCCCGCGGCCCCCACGCCCCCGAGCGGCCCGCGCCGGCTTCCCGCGCCGACCTGCGCCCGGTCCCGGAGGTCAACGAACCGGCGCACCCGGTCCAGCGGCCCGCGGAGGAGCCGCCGACGCCGGAGGACGTGGCGTCCACGACGGCACGCAAGGCGCCTGCGAAGAAGGCCGACGGCGGCCCGGTCAGGAAGGCACCCGCCAGGAAGGCGCCCGCGAAGAAGGCCGCGGCCAAGAAGGCGCCCGCGAAGAAGGCCGCGGCCAAGAAGGCTCCGGCCAAGAGGGCCCAGAAGAGCGCCACCGCGCGGATCGAGGAGCCGACGTCCGGTCCGGAGGCCGTCCCGGACCGGCGCGCCGCCGAACCTGCCAGCAGCACCCAGGAGCAGGCGCTGTCGCCGAACCCGGAGGAGGTGGCCAGGAAGGCCGCCGCCAAGGGCGCCGCGGCGAACGAGACACCGGCCGAACGCGCCGCCGCGTCGCAGACGGTGAAACAGGCGCCCGCGAAGAAGGCCACGGCCAAGAAGGCCGCCGGGAAGAAGGCGGCAGCGAAGAAGACCACGCCGCGCAAGTCGACCACGAAGAAGGCGGCCGAGGTCGCGGAGGACCGCGACGTCTCCCCGGTGGGTGAGGACGAGACCGTGTGGTCCACCTCCACCCCCGGGGACAAGCTCCCGGCCGGGCGTGGCAAGCGCAACGAGGCGGACCCCGAGGTCCCCGTCACCGAGGAGGACCGCGAGGCCGCGCGGGAGGCCAGCCCCACCGAGGTCGCCGAGCGCACCGAGTCTGACTGATCGGTTTCGGGGTACGGCGCACCGCGCCGTACCCTTGACCGGTCATGACTTCGAACCAGCCCCGCACCTACGAGGTCCGCACCTACGGGTGCCAGATGAACGTCCACGACTCCGAGCGGCTGACCGGGTTGCTCGAGGACGCCGGCTACGTCGCCGCCGGTGAGGGCCGGCAGGCCGATGTCGTGGTGTTCAACACCTGCGCGGTGCGCGAGAACGCCGACAACAAGCTCTACGGCAACCTCGGCCACCTGGCCCCGGTCAAGGCAAAGAACCCCGGCATGCAGATCGCGGTCGGCGGCTGCCTGGCGCAGAAGGACCGCGGCGAGATCACCCGCAGGGCCCCGTGGGTCGACGTGGTGTTCGGCACCCACAACATCGGCTCGCTGCCGGTGCTGCTGGAGCGCGCCCGGGTGGCCGAGGAGGCCCAGGTGGAGATCCTGGAGTCTCTGGAGGTCTTCCCCTCCACGCTGCCGACGAAGCGCGAGTCCGCCTATGCCGCCTGGGTCTCGATCAGCGTCGGGTGCAACAACACCTGCACGTTCTGCATCGTCCCGAGCCTGCGCGGCAAGGAGAAGGACCGGCGCCCCGGCGACGTCCTCGCCGAGATCCGCGCACTCGTCGCCGAGGGTGTCACCGAGGTGACGCTGCTCGGGCAGAACGTCAACTCCTACGGCGTGGAGTTCGGCGACCGGCTGGCCTTCGGCAAGCTGCTGCGCGCCTGCGGGGAGATCGAGGGTCTCGAGCGGGTGCGCTTCACCAGCCCGCATCCCAAGGACTTCACCGACGACGTGATCGCGGCGATGGCCGAGACCCCGAACGTCATGCCGAGCCTGCACATGCCGCTGCAGTCCGGCTCCGACAAGGTCCTCAAGGACATGCGCCGCTCCTACCGGCAGGAGAAGTTCCTCGGCATCATCGACCGGGTCCGGGCGGCGATCCCGGACGCGGCGATCACCACCGACATCATCGTCGGCTTCCCCGGGGAGACCGAGGAGGACTTCCTCGAGACGATGAAGGTGGTGGAGCAGGCGCGGTTCTCCGGGGCCTTCACCTTCCAGTACTCCAAGCGGCCCGGCACCCCGGCGGCTGTCCTCGAGGACCAGGTCCCCAAGGAGGTCGTCCAGGACCGCTACGAGCGCCTGGTCGCTCTGGTCGACGACATCGCCTGGGCCGAGAACAAGGCGCTGGTGGGGCGCACCGTCGAGCTGATGGTCGCCGAGGGCGAGGGCCGCAAGGACGAGCAGACCCAGCGGGTGTCGGGGCGCGCCCCGGACAACCGGCTCGTGCACTTCAGCGCGCTGGACCGTGACGGCCGGCCGGTCGACGTACGCCCCGGTGACATGGTGGAGGTGGAGATCAGCTACGCGGCCCCGCACCACCTGGTCGCCGACGGCGCCGTGACGTCGGTACGACGGACCCGCGCGGGCGACGCGTGGGAGGCGCGGACCGCCGCGCCCGCACCCCAGGGCGTCCTGCTCGGGCTGCCCACCGTCAGAAGCCGTGGGTGAGGATCGGCGCCACCCGGCCGTCGCGCACCGACTGCAGCACCTCCCGCTCATGGGGCACGACCGGCTCCGGGAGGTCGTCGAGGGCGAACCAGCGCTGGTCGGCGCGCTTGTCGGGCTCGCGCAGGACCGGCTTGCCCCGCCACGCTGACGCGGTGAAGAAGTAGTCGACGCGCTCGTCGACGGGGTCGCCGGTGGGGGCGGTGCGCTGCATCGTGCACCAGGGTGTCAACGCCAGGTCGTGCACGCCGACCTCCTCGACGGCCTCGCGCGCCGCGGCGGCGTGCACGCTCTCGCTCCGCTCGACGTGTCCCGCGACCGCGGCTGCCCAGAAGCCGTCGCACCACCCGGTGCCCTGCCGCAGGCCGAGCAGCACCTCGCGGGTGCCGTCGCGGCCCGGCCGGAGCAGGTAGACGTACACCGCGGGCACGACCATGAACCGCTGGGTCATGCGGGGAAAGGTAGCGTGCTCAGCTCCCGTGGGAGTGGCCCGGGTTCTTGGTCCGGTCGAACGGCTGCGGCGGCACCTCGGCGGTGTTCGACTCGCCCACGGTGCGGTCGATGCCCGTGCCGAACCGGCCGTCGTCGTCCTCGGCGCTGCGCCGCTTCGCGTGCCGCTGCTCGCGCCACTCCGCGACGTGCTCGGCGTGCGCCATCGGGTCCTGCTCGCCGGTCTCGTCCGTCTCCTCGATGACCGCCTCGCGCGAGGTGTTCGACAGGCCGTCGGTGGTGTGCGCCGCGGAGCCGTGCGTGCCGGTGCCCTGCACCCCGGTGTCGGCCGGGTCGGGGCCGTCCGGGCCGGTGCGCTCGCTGCTCACCCCCATGCCGCCGGTGAGCCGGTGGGGGCCGGTCGCGTTCGGGTTGGACTCCTGCACTCCGGTCTCGTCGTGCTCGCGTGCCTCCTCGGGCATCGCCGTCTCCTGTCCGTCGCTGGGGGTCACTCGTCCGCGGTCGCCGAGGTGCCGGCGTTCGGCCCCGTGGGGTCCGTGGGGTCGTCTGCGTCGGTGACCAGGTCGTGCGGGGTGGTCTCCGGCTCGCCCTCGTGTCCGTAGACGGTGCCGGTGTCGTCCGAGACCCCGCCCTCGGCCTCCTCGGCCTGGTAGTCGCCCGCGCTGGTGCGTTCGATCGGAGCCTCCTCGGGCACCGGGTCGTCCTGGCTGAGCTCGGCGCCGTACTCGTTGCTGGTCAACTCACTCACCTCCCGAACCGTCGGACGGTTCGTCCAGGGACGTCTGCGCGTTCTCGAGCTGGTGGTCGGGGCCCGCCTCCGGGTCGGCGCGGTCGGCCGGCTCGCCGGGGTCCGTGTGCGCGGGGGAAGGCTCTCCGGGGTCCGGGGTGCCGGTGGGGTTGCCCTCACGCACGGGCCGGTCCTGCTCAGCGTACTGCTCCGCGTCCTGGGTGGGACCCTGGATCGCACCGTGCGGGTCGTCCTGGGTGGGGTAGGCCATGCAGTCGGCTCCTCTCCTGGGCGGGTCGGCCGGGCGGCTGCACCCACCCGTACCCGCCCCAGCAGCCCGGAAACCGGATGCGAGACTGCCGGCATGTCCGAGCCGTTGCCGCCCGTGGTCGCCGTGGTCGGTCCCACCGCGGCCGGGAAGACGGAGCTGTCGCTGGACCTCGCCGAGGCGCTGGGCGGCGAGATCGTCAACACCGACTCGATGCAGCTCTACCGCGGCATGGACATCGGCACCGCCAAGCAGCCGACGGACGAGCGGCGCGGCGTCCGGCACCACCTGCTGGACCGGCTCGAGGTCACCGAGCCCGCGACGGTCGCGGAGTTCCAGGGCTGGGCGCGCGCGGTCGTCGACGACTGCCGGGAGCGAGCGGTGACCCCGGTGCTGGTCGGCGGGTCCGCGCTCTACACCCGCGCCGTCCTGGACCGTTTCGAGTTTCCCGGCACCGATCCTGAGCTCCGCGCCGCCCTGGAGGAGGAACTGGCCGAGGTCGGCGCCGAGGAGCTGCACCGCCGGCTGGCCCAGGCGGACCCCGAGGCCGCGACCCGGATCATCCCCAGCAACGGCCGGCGGGTGGTGCGGGCGCTGGAGGTCATCGCGCTCACCGGCCGGCCGTTCAGCGCCACCCTGCCCGAGCTGGAGTACTTCTACCCCGACGCGGTGCAGATCGGGGTCGACATCCCGCGGCCGGTGCTCGACGAGCGGATCGCCCAGCGGGTGGACCGGATGTGGGCCGCCGGCCTCGTCGAGGAGGTGCGCCGGCTCGAGGCGCGCGGCCTGCGCGAGGGGCGTACGGCGTCCCGGGCGCTGGGCTACCAGCAGGTGCTGGCGTTCCTGGCCGGGGAGATCACCGAGGCCGAGGCCAAGGAGCAGACGGTCACCGGCACCCGCAGGTTCGCCCGACGCCAGGACGCGTGGTTCCGCAAGGACCCGCGCATCACCTGGGTCGGCTGGGACGACCCCGACCGCGTGGAGCAGGCGCTCGCCGCGATCCGGGTCAGCAGAGGTGATGCACCTCCTGCAGCCCGTACACCGGGGTCGGGAGACCTTCGTACCGGGCCTTGAGCTGCAGGGCCAGGTACAGCGAGTAGTGCCGTGACTGGTGCAGGTTGCCGCCGTGGAACCACAGCGTCTCCTGCTGGGTGGGCTTCCACATGTTGCGCTGCTCGCCCTCCCACGGCCCCGGGTCCTTGGCGGTGTCCGAGCCCAGCCCCCACACCTTGCCGACCCTGTCGGCCACCTCCTGGCTGATCAGGTCCGCCGCCCAGCCGTTCATCGACCCGTAGCCGGTCGCGTAGACGACCAGGTCGGCCGGCAGCGTGGTGCCGTCGGTGAGCACCACGGCGTCCTCGGTGAGCCGCTCGACCTGTCCGCGGGCGAGCTTGATCGACCCGTCGGCGACCAGCTCGGCGGCGCCCACGTCGATGTAGTAGCCGGACCCGCGGCGCAGGTACTTCATGAACAGCCCGGACCCGTCCTCGCCGAAGTCCAGCTCGAAGCCGGCCTTCTCCAGGCCGGCGTAGAAGTCGGCGTCGCGCTCCCTCATCCGGTCGTAGAGCGGGATCTGGAACTCGTGCATGATCCGGTAGGGGAGCGAGGCGAAGATCAGGTCCGCCTTCTCGGTGGTGATGCCGGCGGCCAGCGCGCGCTCGGAGTACAGGTCCCCGAGGCCGATGTCCATCAGGGTGTCGCTCTTGACGATGTGCGTCGAGCTGCGCTGGACCATGGTCACGTCCGCGTCGTTCTCCCACAGCGCCGCGCAGATGTCGTGGGCGGAGTTGTTCGAGCCGATGACCACGGCACGCTTCCCGGCGTACGCCTCGGGGCCCGGGTGCTGACTGGAGTGGTGCTGCTCGCCGCGGAAGCGGTCCATCCCGGGGAAGGAAGGGATGTTCGGCTTGCCGGACATGCCGGTGGCCAGCACCAGGTGCCGGGGGCGCAGGGTCACCGGCTCCCCGTCCCGGTCGACCTCCACCGTCCAGGTGCCGGCGGCCTCGTCGTACGACGCGGAGCGCGCCGTGGTGGAGGACCAGTAGGGCACCTCCATGACCCGGGTGTACATCTCCAGCCAGTCACCGATCTTGTCCTTCGGTGCGAACACCGGCCAGTTGTCCGGGAACGGGAGGTACGGCAGGTGGTCGTACCAGACCGGGTCATGCAGGCACAGGGTCTTGTACCGGTTGCGCCACTGGTCCCCGGGGCGCTCGTGCTTGTCGAGCACCAGGGCGGGAACGCCGAGCTGGCGCAGCCGGGCGCCCAGCGCGATGCCGCCCTGCCCGCCGCCCACCACGACGACGTACGGCTGCACGGTGCGGCCCAGCTCCCGGTCCTCGCGCTCGCGCTCGTCCTTCCAGGTGCGGCGGTCGCGCCGGGCGCCGTGCGCCGCGCCCTGGGGCCGGCGCAGGCTCCGCGGCTCCTCGTGGCCCTTGAGCTCGTACATCGTGGTCAGGAAGGTCCAGGCGCCGTGGTCGTTGAGGCGCAGCAGGCCACGGCCGCGGCCGACGCCGGTCTCGAACGTGAACCACGCGGTGACCACGCCGTCCTCCTCGGTCGCCGGCTCGCTGAGCCGGAACCCGGACGGGTCGGTGGCGGCCAGTGTGTGCTCGAGCAGATCGGTGACGCCGTCGCGACCCTCGACGGTGCGGATGTTCCAGGTGAACGACACCAGGTCGCGCCAGTAGCTGTCGGTGGCGAACATCGCCGCGGCCGCCGGCACGTCTCGCGCCGCCAGCGCCGCCTCGAAGTCCGCGAGCCAGGTGCTCGCGCGCTCGTCCGGCGACGCGGCCGCGGGGGTGTCCGGCTCCAGGGTCTGGGTCATGGCTCTCCCTTCGCTTACGCTGTGACCTGCAGCACACCGCGCCGGCTCGTGTCGGCGGAAGGGTTGCAGGGGGTTGCATCGAGGGAGGTGCCGTGCCGGAGCCCCAGCAGCGGGTCGTCGAGGCGTCCTGGCGGCGGGTGCGGGCCCGCGGCCTGGACCACGGTGGCCCCCCGACGCTCGCCCCGCTGCGGCTGGCCGAGCTGGAGGAGCGCCGCGAGCGCAGCCGCCTGGGCACGCTGGTGCCCCGGCTGCGGTCCGCGCTCGCGCCGGCCGTGGGCACCGGCGACCAGCTGATGGTGGTCGCCGACGCCGACGGCCGAGTGCTGTGGCAGGCCGGTGAGGCAGGGGTACGTCGGCTCGCCGACCGTCTCGGGTTCGTGAGCGGCTCGGCCTGGACGGAGGGCAACGTCGGCACCAACGCGATCGGCACCGCGCTGGTCGAGGACAGGCCGGTGATGATCCGCGGCCGGGAGCACTACGTCGAGTCGCACACCCGCTGGTGTTGCGCGGCGGCGCCGGTGCGCGACCCGTGGAACGGGCAGGCGCTGGGCGTCGTGGACCTCAGCGGCCCCGTCACGCGCGGGATGCCCGGGACCGCGCTCGCGCTGGTGCAGCTGGCCGCGCGGGTGGCCGAGCTGGAGGTGCAGCAGGCGCACGTGGCCCGGCTGGAACGGCTGCGCGCGGTGGCCGCACCGGTGGTCGCACGGGTGGGCGGTCGGGCGCTGGCGGTCGACCTCGACGGCCACGTCGCGGCGGCGACCGGGTTGAGCGCCCCGGACCGGGTCGCGCTGCCGGAGGGGCTCGCCGGCGGCAGGGCGGTGCTGGTGGGGCTCGGCACGGCGGCGGTGGAGCCGCTGCCGGGCGGCTGGCTGCTGCGGTTCGGCGGCGCCGAGGAGCACCAGCCGCCGACGGACGCGGAGCTGGACCTGCGCGGCTCCGCGCCCCGCCTCCACGTGCGGGGTGCGAGCGGCTCCTGGTCGCACCCGCTCACCCCTCGGCACGCCGAGATCCTGCTGGCGCTGGCCACCCGGCGCGCGGGGCGGACGGCCGGGGAGCTCGCCGAGGACCTGTTCGCGGACTCCTCCCGGACGGTGACCGTGCGCGCGGAGATGTCGCGGCTGCGGCGGGTGCTCGGTCCGGTGCTGTGCGGGCGGCCCTACCGGGTCGCGCCCCAGGTGCGGCTGACCGTGGCGCTGCCCGAGGACCGCGCCACGCTGCTGCCCGGCTCCAACGCCCCGGTGGTGAGCGCGCTGCGCCGGGTCAGCCCGCCAGCCGGGTGAGCGCCTGCTGGGAGGACTCCGGCAGGTCGAAGAGGAACACCGCGGCGTCGCAGACCGTGCAGCAGAACTCGCAGCCGTCGACGAGGCACCCGTCCTCCACCGGGACGAACAGCGTGGTGTCCCCGCAGTCGCGGCACCACGCCAGGGTGCCGCCGAGCATCAGCAGGTCGGACTCGTTCTCCATGGCGCATACGCTGCCAAACGCCACCGACAGTTCCTGGCTGCCACGCCGCCGCTAGCCTGGGAGAGTGCGCACACCGTTCCGGTTCGTCAAGGGCCACGGCACCGAGAACGACTTCGTGCTGCTGCCGGACCCCGGCGGCGAGGTGCATCGCGACCTCGACGCACGCCTGGTCGCCGCCCTGTGCGACCGCCGCGGCGGCCTCGGCGGCGACGGGGTGATCCGCGTGGTGCGCACCGCCGCCTGCGACGATCCCGCCGCGGTCGCCGCCCGGGGTGCCGCGGAGTGGTTCATGGACTACCGCAACTCCGACGGCTCGGTCTCGGAGATGTGCGGCAACGGGGTGCGGGTGCTGGCCCGCTACCTCGCCGAGCACGAGGGCCTCGACACCCGCGAGCCGCTGCCGCTGGCCACCCGCGGGGGCCTCAAGGCGCTGGTGTTCGAGGACGACGGCGACGTCACCGTCGACATGGGCCCGGCCGAGGTGCTCGGTGACACCAAGGTCGCGGTGGGACCCCGCAGCTGGCCGGCGCTCCACGTCTCGATGGGCAACCCGCACGCGGTCGCCTTCGTCGACTCGCTGGCCGACGCCGGGGACCTGCTGGTGCCGCCGACGCACGACCCCGAGGCGTTCCCACACGGCGTCAACGTCGAGTTCGTGGTCCGCCGCGGAGCGCACCACCTCGCCATGCGCGTGCATGAGCGCGGGTCCGGCGAGACCCGCTCGTGCGGCACCGGCGCCTGCGCGGTGATGGTCGCGGCCGCCCTCGCCGACGGCGCGGCCGGGGTGGTCAGGGGGACGCCGTACCGCGTCGACGTGCCCGGTGGCACCCTGCACGTCACCTGGAGCGAGAACGACCGGGTGCTGCTCACCGGCCCCGCGGTGCTGGTGGCGGAGGGCACCGTCAGCCACAAATGGCTCGCCGCCCTCGCCTGAGCGTGCGACGATCGGCCCACCAGCCGGGAATGACCCCGGTCCGCTCAGCGTTCTGATCGGTGAACATGACTGCTGAAAACCACCTGACACCAGATCCCGACTTCAACCTCGACGACGAGCTCGCGGAGACCGACGAGTGGGTCTCCGGCTACGCCGAGGACGACCCCGAGGAGACCACGGGCGAGTACGACCTCGCCGACCGCTACGCGCTGCGTCGCGTCGTCGGGCTGTCCACCGAGCTCGAGGACATCAGCGAGGTCGAGTACCGCCAGCTGCGCCTCGAGCGCGTCGTGCTGGTCGGTGTCTGGACCGAGGGCTCCGTCCAGGACGCCGAGAACTCGCTGGCCGAGCTCGCGCTGCTCGCCGAGACCGCCGGCTCGCAGGTGCTCGACGCGTTGTACCAACGCCGCCAGAAGCCGGATCCGGCCACGTTCATCGGTCGCGGCAAGGTCGAGGGCCTCCGCGAGATCGTGCAGGCCACCGGCGCCGACACGGTGATCTGCGACGGGGAGCTCGCGCCCAGCCAGCTGAGGAACCTCGAGGACCGGGTCAAGGTCAAGGTGGTCGACCGGACCGCCCTGATCCTCGACATCTTCGCCCAGCACGCGAAGTCCCGCGAGGGGCAGGCCCAGGTCGAGCTCGCGCAGCTCAGCTACATGAAGCAGCGGCTGCGCGGTTGGGGTGGCAACCTGTCCCGCCAGGCCGGAGGCCGGGTGGCCGGCGGCGCCGGTATCGGTGGCCGCGGTCCCGGTGAGACCAAGATCGAGACCGACCGGCGCCGGATCAACACCAAGATCGCCAAGCTGCGCCGCGACCTCGCGCACATGCGCACCACCCGCGACACCAAGCGTTCCGGGCGGCGGCGCAACCAGGTGCCGTCGGTGGCGATCGCCGGCTACACCAACGCGGGCAAGTCCTCGCTGCTCAACCGGCTCACCGACGCCGGGGTGCTGGTCGAGAACGCGCTGTTCGCCACCCTGGACCCCACCACCCGCCGGACGACGACCGCCGACGGGCGCGTCTACACGATGTCCGACACCGTCGGGTTCGTGCGGCACCTGCCTCACCAGCTCGTCGAGGCGTTCCGCTCCACGCTGGAGGAGGTCGCCGACTCCGACCTGATCCTGCACGTCGTGGACGGCTCGCACCCCGACCCCGAGGGCCAGCTGGCCGCGGTGCGCGAGGTGTTCGCCGAGATCGGCGCGGACAAGGTGCCCGAGCTCGTGGTGGTCAACAAGGCCGACGCCGCCGACCCGATGGTGCTGGCCCGCCTCAGGCAGCGCGAGCCGCACTCGGTCGTGGTGTCGGCGAAGACCGGGGAGGGCATCGCCGAGGCGCTGGCCGCCGTCGAGGCCGAGCTGCCGCACCCGGGGGTGGAGGTCGACGTGCTGCTGCCCTACGAGCGCGGTGACCTGCTGAACCGGATCCACACCAGCGGCGAGGTCGACTTCCTCGAGCACACCGGCGAGGGCACCGTGGTCCGCGGTCGGGTCAACGAGGACCTCGCCGGCGAGCTGCAGCCCTACCTCACCGGCGCGCGGGTCTGAGTTTCGCCGGTGGCCGGGCGGGTAACGCCGTCCGATGGAAGCCACCGTCTCGTTGCGCGTCGACGGCGAGGACCGCTCGCTCGCCGTCGACACCCGCACCTCGCTGCTCGACGCCCTGCGTGAACGCCTGGGCAACACCTCGCCGAAGAAGGGCTGCGACCACGGCCAGTGCGGTGCGTGCACCGTGCTGGTCGACGGCCGCCGGCTGCTGTCCTGCCTGACCCTCGCGGTCGCGTACGACGGGTCCGAGGTCGTCACCGCCGCCGGGCTCGTCGACGGCGACACCCTGCACCCGGTCCAGCAGGCCTTCGTCGACCACGACGGGTTGCAGTGCGGCTACTGCACGCCGGGGCAGGTCTGCTCGGCGGTCGGCATGCTCTCCGAGGCGGAGGCCGAGGGCCTCGCGGGCACCGAGCTCACCGACGACGAGATCCGGGAGCGGATGAGCGGCAACCTGTGCCGCTGCGCGGCCTACCCGAACATCCTCGCGGCGGTGCGGGAGGTGGCGCAGCGGTGAAGCCCTTCGACTACGAACGCGCCAGCGATCCCGGCGCGGCGGTGGCCACCGCCACCGATCCCGGCACGGTCTACCTCGCGGGCGGCACGAACCTCGTCGACCACCTGCGGCTCGGCGTCGCGCACCCCGATCGCATCGTCGACATCAGCGGGCTGCCGTTCGACCGCGTCGAGCGGGACGCCGGCGGCGACCTGCGCATCGGCGCCACGGTCCGCAACGCCGACCTCGCCACCCACCCCGAGGTACGCCGCGACTTCCCGGTGCTCTCGCAGGCCCTGCTGGCCGGCGCGAGCGGGCAGATCCGCAACGCCGCCACCACCGGCGGGAACCTGCTCCAGCGCACGCGGTGCAGCTACTTCCAGGACGTCAGCACGCCCTGCAACAAGCGCCGGCCCGGCTCCGGCTGCCCGGCGATCCCCGGCTACCACAAGATGCACGCGATCCTCGGCGCCTCCGAGCAGTGCATCGCCGTGCACCCCTCCGACATGGCGGTCGCGATGACCGCGCTGGACGCACGCATCGACGTGCTCGGGGCCGACGGCCGGCGCACCCTGCCGATCCACGACTTCTACCGGCTGCCCGGCGACGCGCCGCAGCGCGACACCGTGCTGCACGCCGGTGACCTGATCACCGCGGTCACCGTCCCGGCGCTCCCGTTCGTGGGCACCTCGGCCTACCGCAAGGTGCGCGAGCGCGCGTCGTACGCCTTCGCGCTGGTGTCCGTGGCCGCCGCGCTCGACGTGGCCGACGGGCAGGTCCGCGACGTGCGGATCGCGTTGGGCGGGGTTGCGCACAAGCCGTGGCGCGCCACCGTGGCCGAGGACGCGCTGCGCGGGCAGCCGGCCACCGAGGACAGCTTCCGCGTCGCCGCCGAGGCCGAGCTGGCCCAGGCCGACCCGCTTCCCGACCTGGCCTGGAAGGTGACGCTGGCGGTCAACACCATCACGCACACCCTCGCGACGCTGGCGAGACAGTAGGCACGATGACCGACACCGACACCCGGACCGAGGCGCTGCTCGCCCGCGCGATCGGAACGAGCCGGGCCCGCGTCGACGGCGCCGCGAAGGTGCAGGGGCTCGCGCCGTACGCCTTCGAGCAGCCGGTCGACGACCCGGCCTACGTCTACCCGCTGCTGTCCACCGTCGCCCGCGGCCGGCTGCGCGAGGTCGACGCCTCCGCGGCCGAGGCGCTCGACGGGGTGCTGCTGGTGCTCACCCACCTCAACGCGCCCCGGCTGGCCGACGCCAGCGACGGCGAGCTGGCGATCCTGCAGAACGACGGCGTCGCCTTCCGCGGCCAGATCGTCGGCGCGGTCATCGCCGAGACCTCCGAGATCGCCCGGCACGCGGCGAGCCTGGTCCGGCTGGAGTTCGAGGGCCGCGAGCCCGACACCGAGCTGCGCACCGACAGTGACGACCTGTACGAGCCGGCGGTGGTCAACCCCAGCATGGCGACCACCACCTCCGACGGCGACGCCGAGGCGGCGTTCGCCTCGGCGGCGGTGCGGGTGGACCGCACCTACGGGACGCCGATGGAGCACAACAACCCGATGGAGCCGCACACCTGCGTGGCGCTGTGGGAGAGCGGCCCCCGGCTGACGCTGTGGGACTCCACCCAGGGCGCGCACAGCGTCCGGACGACGCTGGCGCCGATGCTCGGTCTGGACCCGGAGCACCTGCGGGTGGTCTCGCCGTACGTCGGGGGCGGGTTCGGGTCCAAGGGGACCCCGCACGCGCACGACATGCTCGCCGCACTGTGCGCCCAGCGGCTCGAGGGCCGGCCGGTGAAGCTCGCGCTGACCCGCCAGCAGATGTTCACCCTGGCCGGCTACCGCACGCCGACCATCCAGCGGCTGCGGCTCGGCGCGGACCTCGACGGGCGGCTGGTCTCGCTGTCGCACGAGGTCGTCGAGCAGACCGCGCACGTGAAGGAGTTCGCGGAGCAGACCGCGGCGGTGACGCGGATGATGTACGCCGTCCCGAACCGGTACACCACCCACCGGCTCGCCGCCCTCGACGTGCCCGTCAACTCGTGGATGCGGGCGCCGGGGGAGTGCCCGGGGATGTACGCCCTCGAGTCCTCGATGGACGAGCTCGCCGACGCTTGTGGGCTCGACCCGATCGAGCTGCGGGCGCGCAACGAGCCCGAGCGGGACCCGGAGACCGGGCGGCCCTGGTCGGCACGCCACTACCTGCGGTGCCTGCGCCAGGGCGCGGAGCGGTTCGGCTGGTCCGAGCGCCGGGAGGCCGGCACCCGCCGCGAGGGGGAGTGGCTGGTCGGGCTCGGCGTCGCCGGGTCGACGTACCCCGGCTACAACAACCCCGGCTCCACCGCCCAGGTCACCTACCTCGACGACGGCCGCTACCGGGTGGCCATCGGCGCGGCCGACATCGGCACCGGCACCTGGACCACGCTCGCGCAGATCGCCGCCGACGCGCTGCGCGTCGAGCCCGACGCAGTGGACCTGCAGATCGGCGACAGCGCCCTGCCGATGGCCACCGTCGAAGGCGGGTCGTCGGGGATGAGCTCGTGGGGCACCACGGTCGTCGCCGCAGCACGGGCGTTCCGCGACGAGCACGGCACCGACCCGGCGCCGGGCGACACCACGCTGGCGCCGTCGCCGGCGAGCTACCCGGGCACCGAGGACTACGCGGTGCACTCGTTCGCCTCCTACTTCGTGGAGGCCCGGGTCTCCGCGGTCACCGGCGAGGTGCGGGTGCCGCGGATGCTGGGGGTGTTCTCCTGCGGGCGGATCATCAACCCCCGCACCGCGCGGTCGCAGTTCCTCGGCGGGATGACGTTCGGGCTGTCCATGGCGCTGCTCGAGGAGAGCGTGATGGACCACCACCTCGGCCACATCGCCACCCGGGACCTCGTCGACTACCACGTGCCGGTCCAGGCCGACATCGGCGACCTCGACGTGGTGTGGCTCGACGAGGCCGATCCGCGTGCCAACCCGATGGGCAGCAAGGGCATCGGCGAGATCGGCATCGTGGGCTCGGCCGCGGCGGTCGCCAACGCCGTCCACAACGCCACCGGTCGCCGGTTCCGCGACCTGCCGATCACGCCGGACAAGGTGCTCACCGCGTTGGCCTGACGCCCGGGTCCTGCCCGACAGGTGGCTCGCCCGGCGACGGGTGGTCAGAAATTGAGCTCCGGCGCGCGGCGGACGCCGAATTTCTGACCACTCGTGGGACCGTTGGCGGCCGTCCACAGGGCGTCGGTGGCCGGTGGCAGGGGCAGTCCGGACGGCGCAGTCTCGGTGGAGTGAGCAAGGCAGACGACCCGGGCGCCCCGACGGACCACATGTGGGCACCGCCCGAGGACTGGGCGCCGCGCCGGGGTCCGAGGCGCAACCTGCAGTGGCGGACCGTGAGCCACGGGCTGCACCGGCCGGTCGCGCAGCAGGCCTCGCCGCACGGGGACCTCGACGCCTGGCAGCTGGTGCTGCCCCAGTCCGGAGTGTTCACCCATCTCACCGCGGCGGGCGTCTTCGGGTGGTGGCAACCGCCGCTGCCGGCCGGGCTCCCGGTGTTCGCGTCGCAGTCCCGGGACGACCCGCGTCCCCGCCGTCCCGGTCTCCGGGTCGCGCGTCACCCGGAGCCACCGGCCCACATCCTTCGCGACGGGCTGCGGCTCGCCAGCCCTGAGGAGGTGCTGCTGGCCTGCGCGCGGGACCTCGGGGTCCTGGACGTGGTCGTGCTCCTGGATGCGGCGCTGCGCTGCGGCGACTGTGACCTGCCGACGGTCGTGGCGGTCGCCCAGGGCCGGCCCGGCGCGCCGGTGCTCCGCAGGGCGGCCGCCCTCGCCGACCCCCGCGCGGAGTCGCCGTGGGAGACCCTGCTGCGGCTGTTGCACGTGGTCTGCGACGTCCCGGTTGTGCCTCAGCACGAGCTCTACGACCAGGGCCGCTTTGTCGCGCGCGGCGACCTCTGGCTCGAGGGCACCCGGGTCTTCCACGAGTACGACGGCGGTGACCACCTGCTGCGCGCCCAGCAGCGCAAGGACCTGCGCCGGGCGCGGGCGGTGTCGAACAGCAACTGGGTGCGGCGCGGGTACACCGCCGTCGAGGTCGTGCAACAAGCTCACGTCATCATCCGCGACGCCGATCTCTCGCTGGGCAGGCCACACCGCCCGGAGCGGGTCCGGCGCTGGTACGGGCTGCTGGGCGAGTCGCTCTTCACTCCGCGCGGCACCGCCCGCGTCCTGCACCGCTGGAACATCCGGCCGTGACGAGTGGTCAGAAGTTGAGCTCCGCGGCGCGCCGGAGCCGAATTTCTGACCACCCGTGGGACGGGGAGGCGCGGCGACCTCACGCCCGCGCCGGCGCCCCGACGGCCTGGGTGTAGGTCCGTTCCCGCGCCAGGTGCCGGCCGAGGATCCCGAAGGCGAACATGATCGGCAGCGCCAGGCTGCCCATCGAGGTGACCTGCCCGATGCCGATCGCCAGCGGGATGGTCAGGGTCAGCAGCCAGGCCGACACCCGGGGCCGCAGGCCGTTGCGCAGCAGCGCGATGCCCAGCAGCGTCGAGCCGAGCAGGGTGACCAGCAGCCCGGGCACGGTGATGAGGAAGGCCGGCTCGAAGAAGGCGTTGTAGGTGGTGCCCTGCGTCCAGTAGTCGCAGAAGGTCCCGAAGGTCCCCCACACGTAGCCGGTCAGCGCCACCCGCCAGGCCCACTTCTCGAACCCGGCCGGGTGCCGGCGCCGCATCACGACGAAGGCGCACAGCGTGAAGCCGAGGAAGACCGGCAGCCAGATCTTGCCGTAGGTGAGGTACACCGCGTCCGGACTCGCCCAGTCCAGCAACGGCTTGAGGGCCGACCGCGCCGGGTCCGACCACATCCGGGTGAGCGGCAGCTTCAAGTCTCCCTTGCCGTCCACGGTGTTGTGCCGGGCCAGTGCGTGCAGCTGCCCGGCCACCAGGCCGAACCACGCCATCGCCCAGGCGTACCGCCCGACCCTGCGCCGGCTCTCCTCCGACTCGAACATGCGGCCTCCTCGGTCGTGGCGGACCCCGCGCCCGCCGCTGCCGGAACGCTAGGAGCGCCCGACCGGTCCGGTCGTCGCCGCGGCGCAGACACCTGTCTCCACCCCAGGGTGGAGGGACGGATGCCGCTGAGTTGGACGCGCGAGCGCCCCGGCGGCTCTACGCTCGTCGCCGTGAGGTCCCTGGTCGGCAGTCTGCCCGCCCGGCTGCGCGACGCCGCGCTGCCGGCGGCGCTCGCCCTGCTCGGTGCCTTGGAGCTGGCCTCGATGCGTCCCCACGGCTGGGGGTACGGCGTCGCGCTCGAGGTCGCCGCCTGCACGATGCTGGTGTGGCGCCGCCGCGCGCCGCTGCTGCTGGGCACGCTCGCGCCGGTGGTGATGTTCGTGATGCCGTGGATCGGCCCGCAGCTGGACCAGCCGAGCGTGCCGATCATGATCTGGGCGCTGTCGCTGTTCACGCTGGCCCGGTGGCTGCCCGACCTGCGCGGGCTCCTCGGCGTGGCACTCGTCGCGGCGGAGATGACGGCCGACTACCTGTTCGTCGACCAGCGCGTGCACGGGTGGACCGACGTCATGTTCGTGACCGCGCTGATGGCGCCGCCGTACGTCCTGGGCCGACTGACCCGGCGGCTGTCGGAGCAGAAGGCGCTGCTGCAGCAGAACCAGGAGCTGGTCAAGCGGGAGGCGGTGCGCGCCGAGCGGGACCGGATCGCGCGCGAGCTGCACGACGTGATCGCGCACTCGGTGAGCGCGATGGTGGTGCAGACCGCCGCCGCGCAGGACCTGGTGCGGCTGGACCCGGACAAGGCCGCCGACGTGCTCGCCACGGTCGCGGCCACCGGGCGGCGCGCGCTCGCCGAGACCGGCCGGCTGCTGCACGTCATCCGCGACACCCACGACGAGCTCGGCCTGCAGCCGGCGCCCGGGCTGGCCGACCTGCCCGCGCTGGTGGAGCGGTTCCGTGCCGACGGCCTGGCGCTCGAGCTCGCGGTGGAGGAGCCGCTGCCCGCCGTGCCGGCCGGGGTGGACGTGAGCGCCTACCGGATCGTGCAGGAGGCGCTGACGAACGCGCTGCGCTACGGCGCGGACCGCACCGCCGAGCTGCGGGTCTCCTGCAGCCCCACGTCGCTGCGGATCCTCGCCTCCAACCCGAGCAGCGGCGGCACCGGGCTGGGCAGCGGGCTGGGCCTGCTCGGCGTCGCCGAACGGGTCGCCCTGCTCGGCGGCAGCCTGGAGCACGGCGTGGGCAGCGACGGCCGGTTCCGCCTCGACGCGACGCTCCCGGTGGTGGCCTCGTGACCAGCGTGGTGGTCGCCGACGACCAGGACCTGGTGCGCTCCGGCCTGGAGATGGTGCTCGCCGCCCGCGGCATCGAGGTGCTCGCGACGGCCGGGGACGGGCGGGAGGCGGTCGAGGCGGTCCGTCGTACCCGCCCCGACGTCGTGCTCATGGACATCCGGATGCCGGTGCTCGACGGGATCGCGGCCACCGCCCGGCTCACCGCCGAGGGGCTGCCCACCCGGGTGCTGGTGCTCACCACCTACGACCTGGACTCCTACGTGTACGGCGCGCTCAAGGCCGGTGCCTCCGGGTTCCTGCTCAAGGCCACCCCGCCCGAGCGGCTGGTCGCCGGCGTGGAGACGGTCGCGGCGGGGGAGTCGCTGCTGGCGCCGTCGCTGACCCGCCGGCTGATCGAGGAGCACGTACGGCGTCCCGCGCCCCTCGACCGGGTGCCGCGGGAGCTGGCCGCACTGACCGAGCGCGAGCTGGAGGTGTTCGTGCTGATCGCCCGGGGCCTGGCCAACGACGAGATCGCCGCCCGCCTGACGGTGGCCGACACCACGGTGAAGACGCACGTGAACCGCATCCTGGCCAAGCTGCGCGTCACCGCCCGGGTGCAGCTGGTCGTGCTCGCCTACGAGTCCGGGCTGGTGCGGCCGGGTGACGGGGAGCCGGCCGGCGGTTTGCCGCGCTGAGCCGCGGGTATCCGGTGAACACGCCGTGAACGAACGGTGAACGCCGGAGGGAGGCACGATGCGGCTGCTGCGCGCGACGCTGTGGTGCCTGCGGCTCTACGCGCTGTGGTGGCTCGTCGTCGGGAGCTGGTCGGTCTCGAACGCGGTCTGGGGCGCGCTGCTGTCCTGGCTGGTCACGGCGGTGACACCGCGGGGCCGGATCCGCCTGTCCGCGGCCGAGCTGGGGCTCGACCTCGCCGTGCTCGCGGGCAACCTGAACCGCGCCCTGCTCCATGCGAGCCGGCTGCCGCGGCCCCGGGCCCCGGAGCCGCACGTGCTGGTGCTGGACCCGGCGCGACCGCACTGACGGTCGAGGGGACATACCGCGACCCGAGGCGGGTACCCGGAGGATCGTGGCAAGTGCCCAGTATCGGGAAGAGGTGTCTGTGCCCGTCACCGAGCGGTTCCGGGGAACCTACGGGCTCGCGGTGGCCATCGCGCTGCTTGGGCTGTGCCCCAACATCGTGCTGTCGACCGCGTTCGCGCCGGTGGCCGACGTCGTCGCCCACGACCTGCACACCAGCCGGGTCGCGCTCCAGGTCACCGAAGGGATGAGCAATGCCGGCTACGCCTGCGGCGCGGTGGTCGCCGCCGCGCTGGCCCAGCGCTACGTGCAGCGCAGCCTGTTCCTCGGCTACGAGGTGATGTTCGTCGTCGGGTCCCTGCTGGCCGCCTTCGCCCCCGGGCTTCCGATGTTCTTCGCCGGCCGGGTGCTGCAAGGGATCGCGACCGGCCTGATGCTGGTGAGCGCACTGCCGCCGCTGGTGACGCGGTTCGGGGTGGGGCGGTTGCCGGTCACCGTCGCGCTGGTGAACATCGGACTGTTCGGGGCCACCACGATCGGACCGCTGGTGGGCGGGGTGAGCGCGCAGGCGGGCGCGTGGCGGCTGCTGTTCGCCGGCCTGGCGTTCCTGGGCGCGCTCGGCTGGCTGTCGGCGCTGCTCGGCTACGTGCGCTTCGACCCGATGAACCCCGACCTGCCGTGGGACCGCTCCGCGCTCGCGCTGGCGGTGGTCGGCACGACGCTCGCGTTCTTCGCCACCACCTACCTCGGCGCCGTGTCCCTGACCTCCCCGGTCTTCCTCGGGCCGTTCCTCCTCGGCGTCGCGGCCCTCGTCGTGCTCGTCGTGATGGAGTACCGCAAGGACGAGCCGCTGATGCCGGTGGAGGCACTGTCCACGCAGCTGCCGGTCACCGGGATGGTGGTGGCGATGCTGGCCGGTGCGGTGTTCGTGACCGTGGTGGAGGTGCTCGAGACGTTCCTGGGCGGGCCGGGCAACCTGTCCGCGGCCGGGGTGGGTGCACTGTTCTGGCCGATGCCGGTGGGGCTGGTCGTTGCCGCGGTCGTCTTCGGCGCGGTGTTCCGCACGAAGTACATGCCGGTGCTGGTCAACGTCGGGATCCTGACCCTGATCGCCGGGACGGCGCTGCTGCTGACCGTCGACCCGGCCCGGCCGGGCGCCGTGGTGCCGCTGGCCACCGCGCTGCTCGGCTTCGGTGCGGGCGCCACCGTCTCCCCGGGGCTGTTCCTCGCCGGTCTGGGTGTGCCCGCGCAGCAGATCGGCCGTGCGTTCGCCCTCGTGGAGCTGCTGCGCTCGATCGCGGCGTTCGCGGTCGCCCCGCTGGTCGCCTACGTGGTGCAGACCTCGTCGGGGGTCACCGCCGGCGTGCACACCGGCCTGTGGGTGAGCCTGGGCATCGGCGTCGCGGCGCTGGTGTGCTCGCTGGCCATCCCGGCGCTGTCGGGCGCCCGGCTGCGCACCCCGGACCTCGAGTCGTGGCTCGAGGACGGAGAGCAGGCGCTGCCCTCGCCGCGCACCATGGTGCACGCCCGCCCGCGCGCGCAGGACGAGGACGCCGAGCCGCTCGTGCCCGAGCGGGTCCGTCGCCGCTGAGCCGCCTGGGGACGGCGGCCGCGGGCGTGCGCGTCAGGGGTTAGGGTGCTGCGGTGCCCGAGGTCCCAGATGTGCTCGCCGCAGCGGTGGCGGCGCTCGGCGGCCAGGAGCGCCCCGGCCAGGTGCAGATGGCCGACGCCGTCGCGACGGCCCTCCGGAGCGGGGAGCACCTGCTGGTGCAGGCCGGCACCGGCACCGGCAAGTCGCTGGGCTACCTGGTGCCCGCGCTGCTGCACCACCGGCGGGTCGTGGTCGCCACCGCGACGCTGGCCCTCCAGCACCAGCTCGTCGAGCGCGACCTCCCCGCGCTGGTCGAGGCGGCCCGCGGCGTGCTGCACGAGGAGCCGACGTACGCGGTGCTCAAGGGCCGGTCGAACTACGCGTGCCTGCACCGCATCCGCGAGGGCGTCCCGGACGACCAGGGCACCCTGGTCGACGTACCGGACGGCACGCTGGGCGCCGAGGTGCTCGCGCTGCGGTCGTGGGCCGAGGAGCAGGCCGAGGCCCAGGGCAGCGGTGATCGGGACAGTGCGCCCAAGCACACCGACCGGGTCTGGCGGCAGGTGTCGGTCAACCACCGCGAGTGCCTCGGCGCGGGCAAGTGCCCCTACGCGATGGAGTGCTTCGCCGAGCGCGCGCGGGACAAGGCCGCGAAGTCGCACCTGGTGGTGACCAACCACTCGCTGCTCGCGATCGACGCCATCGAGGGGATCCCGATGATCCCCGAGTACGACGCCGTGGTGATCGACGAGGCGCACGAGCTGTCCGCGCGGGTCACCCAGGCCGCCACCGACGAGCTGTCCGTGCCCGAGGTGGAGCGCGCCGCGCGCCGCAGCCAGAAGCACATCGACGGCACCGAGGCCGACGGCCTCGCCGAGGCGGCGGAGGGGCTGCGCGACGCCTACGCGGACTGCCCGCCCGGGCGTCTCGACACGCTGCCGGCCGCGCTGGCCGACGCGCTGGCGCTGGTGCGCGACTCCGCCCGGGCGCTGGTCTCGGCGTTCCCGCGCGAGTCGGCGGACTCCGGGGAGCCGGACGCAGGCCGGCAGCAGGCGCGCGGGTGGGTGCAGGAGATCTTCACGACGGCCGAGCGGATGGCGGCCAGCCTGCCCAGCGACGTACTGTGGCTCGCCGAGCGCGACCGCGGCGGCGACCGGCTCTGCGTGGCACCGCTCAACGTGTGGGGACCGCTGCGCGACAAGCTGCTGGCGGAGAAGACCGTCGTGTTCACCAGTGCCACGCTCAAGCTCGGCGGGGACTTCGGCTCGGTGGCCGGCGGACTGGGCCTCAAGGCGCCGGTGGACGACGAGCTGCCCTGGCGCGGCATCGACGTCGGCTCGCCGTTCGACTACCGCACGCAGGGCATCCTCTACGTCGCCAAGCACCTCCCGCCGCCGGGGCGCGACGGGCTCGGGCCCCGCCACCTCGACGAGATCGTGGACCTCGTCGACGCCGCGGACGGGCGCACGCTCGGGCTGTTCTCCAGCCGCCGGGCCGCGGAGGCGGCCGCCGAGGCGGCGCGCGAACGCCTGCCGCACCTGACCGTGCTCGCGCAGGGCGAGGCGCAGCTGCCGGAGCTGGCGCGGCTGTTCGTGGAGGACCCGCACGCCTGCCTGTTCGGCACGCTGAGCCTGTGGCAGGGCCTGGACGTGCCCGGCGACACCTGCCAGCTGGTGCTCATCGACCGGATCCCGTTCCCCCGGCCCGACGACCCCCTGATGTCGGCCCGCCAGCGCGCCGCCGACCAGGCCGGCGGCAACGGCTTCATGCAGGTCGCCGCCACCCACGCGGCGCTGCTGCTCGCCCAGGGTGCCGGGCGGCTGATCCGGACCAGCACCGACCGCGGTGTGGTGGCGATCCTCGACCCGCGGCTGGTGACCGCGCGCTACGGCAGCTTCCTGCGCGCCTCGCTGCCGCCGATGTGGCCCACCACCGACCGCGACCAGGTGCTCGGCGCGCTGAAGCGGCTGGCCGGGTCGGGCGTGTCGGCCTGACCGGCTGGCAGGATGAGCGGGTGCCCGGACTCTTCGTCGTCAGTGACATCCACGGCTACTACGAGGACCTGCTCGGGGGGCTGCAGCGCGCCGACCTGGTCGACGGGTCGCGGCGGTGGTGCGGGGGCAACGCGCAGCTGTGGGTGCTCGGTGACCTGACCGACCGCGGGCCGCACGGCATCGAGGCGGTGGACCTGGTGCGCGGCCTCCAGGCCGAGGCTCCCGACCACGTGCACGTGCTGATGGGCAACCACGAGGCGCTCATGCTCGGCCGGGCGCTGTTCCCCGAGACCCGGTTCACGGAGGTCTGGGAGCTCAACGGGGGGCTGCGGCGCGACCAGGACGCGCTCACGGCCGAGCACCTGGCCTGGCTGCGCGGGCTGCCCGTGCTCGGCCGGGCCGGCGACTACCTGCTCATGCACTCCGACACCGCGGCGTACCTGGAGTGGGGTGCCTCGGTCGAGGACGTGAACGCGACCGTCGCCTCGCTGCTGGCCGAGGACGACCCGGAGGTGCACTGGGAGGTGTTCGCGTCGCTGACCGGCCGCTACGACTTCACCGGTCCCGGCGGCGGCGACGTGGCCCGCGACATGCTGGCCACCTTCGGCGGTGAGGCGATCGTGCACGGGCACAGCATCATCGGGTCGCTGGTGGGTCGGCCGTCGGAGGAGACCGAGGGACCGATCGGGTACGCCGACGGCCTGGTGGTGGACATCGACGGTGGCCGCTACGACGGCGGGCCGCTGCTGGTCGTCCAGCTGGAGTGAGCCTCAGACCCGGCGCAGCACCGCGGTGACCTTGCCGAGGATCGTCGCGTGCGTGCCGTCGATGGGCTCGTAGGCCGGGTTGTGCGGCAGCAGCCAGACGTGGCCGTCCTTGCGCTGCAGCGTCTTCACCGTCGCCTCCCCGTCGATCATCGCCGCGACGATCTCGCCGTTCTCCGCCGTGGGCTGCTGGCGCACCACCACGTAGTCGCCGTTGCAGATCGCGGCCTCGATCATCGAGTCGCCGGCCACCTCGAGCAGGAACAGTGTGCCCTCGCCGACCAGGCTCTTCGGCAGCGGCATCACCTCCTCGACCCGCTCCTCGGCGAGGATCGGGCCACCGGCGGCGATGCGGCCGACGACGGGGACGTAGGCCGCCTCGGGTCGGGCGTCGCCGCTGTCGGTGTCGTCGACGACCGGCTCGTTGGGGTAGTAGACCGACAGCGCGCGGGGACGGTTCGGGTCGCGCTTGAGGAACCCCTTCTCCTCGAGCACGCGCAGTTGGTGGGCGACCGACGAGGAGCTGGTCAGCCCCACGCGCTGGCCGATCTCGCGCATGCTGGGCGGGTACCCGCGGTCCTGGATGGAGTCGCGGATGACGTTCAGGACGCGCTGCTGGCGCGGGGTCAGCCCGGTGGCGTCGGTGGGCCCGTCGGGGAGCTCGGTGACCTTCTGCTTGCTGTTGGCTGCCATCGCCGTCCACCTGTTCTTGCGCCGCCCGGCGCTGTCTGCTGGCCCGTGTGGTCTCCCACGGTAGTGGTCGCAGCCACCGCGGTTCAAACACCTGTTCGAACGGCGTGTCGCGGTTTGTCCGGCCGCTACTCTCTCGCCTCATGGAGCACTCTGCAGTCGTCACCGGGGCCGGGCGAGGCATCGGGCGGGCCGTCGCCGAGCGGCTGGTCCGCCGCGGGTACGCCGTGGTGGTCACCGACGTGGACGAGCACGCTGCCCGTCGTACCGCCGCCGAGATCGGCGCGGCCGCCGGCGTGGGCCAGGACGTGCGCGAGGAGGACTCGCACCTCTCGGTCGCGGCGGTGGCCGGCGAGCACGCCCCGCTGCGGGTGTGGGTCAACAACGCCGGGGTCGGTGACGACGGGGCGCTGGCCGAGCTGTCCTCCGAGTCGGTGCGCCGGCTGGTCGAGGTGAACCTGCTCGGGCCGACGTACGGCATGCGTGCGGCGTTGGCTTCGTTCGGGCCGACCGGCGGCGACATCGTCAACATCGCCTCGCTGTCCGGGCTCGGGCCGGTGCCGGGGCTGAGCGTGTACGCCGCGACCAAGGCGGCCGTGGTCTCGCTGACCATGTCGGTGGCCGCCGAGGTGCCGCGGCATGTGCGCGTGCACGCGGTGTGTCCCGACGGCGTGGACACAGCCATGGTGGCGGGCATGCGCCACGACGGCCTGGCGAAGGCGCTGGTGCACTCCGGTGGCGGGCTGCTGAGCGTCGACACCGTCGCCGACACGGCGCTCGGCCTGCTCGGCTCGCGGCGGGTCGTGGTCTCGGTGCCGTCGTGGCGCGGCGCGCTGCTGCGCACCACCGCGCTGGCGCCGTCGGTGGCGATGAAGGGACTGCCGGTGTTCCGCGGCATGGGCCGGCGCGTGATGCGCAAGCGTTAGAGGCCGCGCATCCGCAGGGCCGCCTGGGTGCGGTCGCGCAGCTGCAGCTTGGCGAGCACCCGGGACACGTGGTTCTGCACGGTCTTGAGGCTGAGCCCGAGGTCGTGCGCGATCTCGTTGTTGCTGCGCCCGTCGGCGACCAGGGCGAGCACCTGCGCCTCGCGCTCGGTGAGGTCCGCGCCGTAGCGTTGCCGGCCGCCGGCCAGCACCCGCTCCGCGACACCCTTCCCGAAGACCGCCCCGCCGGCGGCGACGGTGCGGATCGCGGCGAGCACCTCCTCCTGCACCGCGCCCTTGAGCAGGTACCCCCTCGCGCCGACCTGGAGCGCGGCGAGCACGGAGTCGCTGTTGTCGACCATGGTCAGCACGAGCACGGCCGGCCCGTCGCCGGCCGCGACGAGGCGCCGCGTGGCCTCCAGGCCCGGGGTCCCGGGCAGGTTCAGGTCCATGAGTACGACGTCGGGCCGCACCTCGCGCGCCAGGCGCACCGCGTCGTCGCCGTCACCGGCCGCGCCGACCACCTCCATGTCCGCGACGGTGGCGAGCAGGCCGACCAGCCCGTCGCGGAAAAGCGGGTGGTCGTCGACGACGAGGACGCGGATCACGACGCACCCGCCCCGGCCAGCGGCAGCAGCGCGCGGACCAGCGTGCCGGCGCCTTCCGAAGAGGCGACGGTCACCGTCCCGCCCAGCTCGGCGGCACGCTCGTGCATGCTGCCCAGCCCCACGCCGCCGGGGCGGGGCATCGCCGCGCCCCGGCCGTCGTCGTGGACCTCGAGCACGAGCCGGTCGCCGTCGACCGCGACCTGGACCCGGGCGTGCCCGGCGCGGGCGTGGCGGACCACGTTGGTCAATGCCTCCTGCGCGACCCGGTAGGCCGCCACCTCCACCGCGGCCGGGACGGGCGGCAGCGGCGCGACCGCGACGTCGACGGTGACACCGGCCTCCGCGCCGAACCGGCTCACGAGCTGGTCGAGCGCGCCGGCGAGCCCGAGCTCGTCGAGGTCGGGCGGGCGCAGGCCCTCGACGATGCGGCGCACGTCCACGACGCAGGCCGCGATGCCGTCGCGCAGCCGGGTGAGCTCCGCGTCGGGGTCGACCGGGGCGGCCTGGTCGCGGGCGGCGAGCCGGTTGCGCAGCGTGTCCACGCCGAAGGAGAGGCCCGCGAGGGCCGGGCCGAGGCCGTCGTGCAGGTCGCGACGCAGCCGCTTGCGCTCCTCCTCCCGGGCGAGCACGAGGCGCTCCTGGGCGTCGCGGACCTGGGCCACGAGCGCCGCGGCGTGGACCACCCCGCCGAGCTGGTGGGCGAGGTCGACCAGCAGCGCCCGCTCGGTGTCGCGAAGCCGGCGCCCGCTCCAGCGCAGGTCGCCGACCTGGACGCCGTACGCCGTGAGCGGGAGCGCCTCGGTCTCCTCGCCCGCGACGCCGTGGGCGGCGAGGGCGCGGCCGCCGCTGTCGCGGATCACGACGTACGCCAGCCCGAGGCCGTCGGCGATCTCCGAGGCGATCACCCCGAGCAGCGCGACGGTGTCGGTGGCGTCGGCCAGCCGGCGTCCGGTGGAGGCGAGCACCTCGGCAGGTTGCGCCCACTGGCCGTAGGTGAGCTTGTTCGCGCCCTGCTGGAGGGCGTTGCGCAGCGGAGCGAAGCTGACCGCCACCACCCCGGCGGCCACCCACGGAAGCCACGGCGCGCCCTGCACGCGCAGCATCGCGCCGACCCCGCCGACGGTGACGGCGTACAGCCCGGCGATCATCGCCGACAGCGTCAGGTAGGTGAGTGAGCGGTTGACCGCGAGGGTGAGGTCGTAGAGGCGGCGCTGGCCGACCGCGACCGCGATCGCCAGCGGCACGGGTATCGACGCGGAGGCGAACATCCAGGGTGCCCCGAGGTCGGCGACGCTGAGCGGGAACAGCACCACCGGGCAGGCGAACGCGAGCGCGAACCACAGCAGCTGCTGGCGCACCACGGCGTCGTCGTGGCGCCAGCGCTGGACCAGCGTGGTGACGGCGAGCACCACCGTGACGACCGCGCCCAGGAAGCCGAGCAGCGAGGCGAGGTCGCCGACCCCCGCCCAGGCCGGCGGCAGCCCGGTGGGCGGATGCAGCCGCCGGGGGATCCGGTAGTCGTTGTAGGCGGTCGAGAGCACGGAGGCGACGGTGAACACGGCGATCGTCGCCGGGGCCAGCCGCCAGGCCCAGCGGCGCACGCGCGATGAGCCGGCACGGTGACCGTCGGGGAAGAGCAGGGGTACGACGAGCACGAGCGTCAGCCAGCCCAGCGCGCGCAGGCTGCCCCCCACCACCGCGGCGAGGCCGGCGCCCGTGGTGGGGTGGTGCTGCAGGCCGCGGACACCGAACGCCAGGACGCCCTCGCCGACACCCCAGACCACGCTGGCTGCCAGCAGCGCGCGGCCCAGCCGGTGGCGTGGGTGCTGCCAGAGGATCAGCGCACCGATGGCCAGGTAGGCGAGGGCCGAGACCGCGACGGCCCAGGCGCCGGCCACGTCGGCCGGCCGGGTGAGCAGCAGCGGGGACGCCACGGCACCCGCGGCGCCGAGGGGCGCCGCGAGAGCCACGGCGAGGCGCTCGCGCATGGCGTCAGCGTGGCGCATCGACGGTCGGCCGGGAAGCCTTTCGGATCAGCACGACCGCGACGCCTACCCACCACACCATCCAGACCATCGAGGCGAGGTTGTGGAAGAACGGGAGGCCGACGACGAGCAGCACGCCGGTGAGCACGCCACCGATACCCACCCAGCGCGCGTCCTGCCGCTCGACGAGCGCCGCGACGCCGAGGCCGAGCGCCTGCACGCCGAGCAGCAGGAGGCTGGTGTAGAACGCGAAGAGCCGGACGTTGTTCACCATCAGCGCCGTGTCGAGGCTCGCGCCGTGCTGGACGCCGTACAGCGCGGCGGCGCCGGCCGGCATCCCGGTGGCCAGGGTGACGGCCACGTAGCCGACGCCGCCGGCGAGCGATGTCTGGGTCGCCCAGCGGCTGCCCTCGGTCCGGCTTCCGTAGGCGCGCGCGACGAACACCAGCGCCGGCAGCAGCAGGAGGAAGCTGCACGTCTCGACGAACCCGCCGGTGAGGATCCGAGCCAGGTTGCCGGTGCCGTAGGTGGCGTGCACCGCCGCGGTGCTGCCGAGCTCGCCCGGAGTGCGCTCCTGGCTGAAGCCGGCGAAGAGGAGGACGACGTGCGCGAGCGCGAGGCCGCCGGCGGCGCGCCACAGTGCGGGGGACAGGGCGCGCTCTCGGGCGGGTGCTGAGGGGTGCAGGGCCTGGGACATGGATGCCTCCGTGCGGGTGGGAGCAGCTGACGTCGGCCAGCCTCCGGCGCTGCGGGTCCCGCGGGATCCGGCCGCCTCCCGGTGCGCCCGGGAAGATCTCCCGGTCCCCGTCCGTTCGAACATGCGTTCGGCCGGTGCTTGAAATCCTTCGAACACATGCTCTAACGTCGCACATGTGTTCGAACGAACAGGTCTTCGAACGGCGCGCAACCGAAACTGTCGGCGCCCCTCGGTAGACCTTCGTTCATGGAGACACCGCTCTTCCCCAGGAGGTCACACATGAGCACGATCGCACTCGGTTCCTCGTACACCCGTCCCTGCAAGGCCGGCGCGCCGTTGCGGCTGACCCGCCGTGGCCGGATCCTGCTGACCCTGCTGTTCCTCGGGGCGGTGATGGTGGCGCTGACCGCGTTCGGCCCGCACTCCGCGGCGACCAGCGAGCCGGGCACGCCGGTGCGCACGCACACCGTGCAGGTCGGTGAGGGCGACACCCTGTGGGAGATCGCCTCCCAGGTAGCCCAGCCCGGCCAGGTGCGCGAGATGGTGCACCAGATCGAGGAGCTCAACGCGCTACCCGGTCCGAGCCTGGCCGTGGGCCAGACGCTCGCGGTGCCGGTGGGCTGAGCGCGACACGCACTTGTCGGCGACCTCCTCGACCCGGGTCGTCGGCATGCAGAGGGGAAGCGCAGGGGCGGGACCGTACGCCGGTCCCGCCCCTGTCCCGTGTCTGCGGGTCCGTTCAGCGGGTGGCCATGCCGGCGGCGATGAGCCCCTGGCCGGCGGTGTAGGTGGCCATCACGGCCGTCTCCAACCGGGGGTAGCGCTCGCCGAGCACGAACATCCGGGTGCCGAGCAGGAAGTCGGAGGCGAGGAAGAGTGCGGTGCCTGTGCGGACCGCTGCCCGCGCCGCGGGCCGGCTTCGCTGGTCCAGCATGGTGGAGGCGCCGAACATGGTGGCCAGCACGGTGGCGTAGGCGCCCACCGGGACCCTCAGCTCGGGATCCTTCCTGCCGGCAGCGAAGGCCATCGCCGGAGCGGTGGCCGCCCACAGCTTCGCGGCCGTGACTGCCTTGCGTGGGTCCGGGCGGACGCCGGAGGCGGCGAAGGCGGCGAGGTAGGCGACGTGGGCGCCGAAGAACGAGCCCACCCCGCCGAGGAACGCCGTGCGTCCGGGGGCGAGCAGGGCGACGTCGCCGCCCCACGAGAACCCCTGGGCGGCCACGGTGGCGTAGCGGGCAGCGCGGTCGGCACGCGTCGCCGCCGGCCTGGCCGCGGTTGCATGGAGGAACGCGGTGCCGAGGGCGGGCATGAGGGCAGGCTTGAGCGCGTAGCGGGCTCGACGCGCCGCGGGGTCACTGCGGCCGGCCAGCGCGCTGTCGGCGACGGCCAACGCGCCGTAGGCGGCGGTGGCGAGAGCGGTCCTGAGTCGGGGCATGCCGGACATCCTCCGGCCTGGAGCCGGACCTGGCCAGGGCCCGTCTCGGTGTTCAGCGCACCGCTTCGGCCTCCGTCCGGCTTGATCTGGTCCTGGTTCGTGCTGCTTCGGGCTGGATGAGTAGCGGGTCGACCGGCTGGCGGTTTCTCGGGCCGGTGAGCTTGGTCCCGCGCCGGGACGTGACCGTGATCGTCTCCCCGTCGAGCGTGAGGGTGAAGGCATCGGAGTGCTTGGCCTTGTGGTGCCGAGCGCACAGCGGCCACAGGTTGCACACGCAGGTCGCGCCCTCTGGGTGCGGCACCCGATGGTCGAGCTGGCATTGCGTGGCCGGCCGGGAGCAACCGACCCACACGCACGTGCGGTCGCGCCCGGTGACTGCTCGCACGATCGGGGGCGTGGGGGAGTAGCTCTTGGTCGAGAGGTGGACCAGCTCGCCGGCCTCGTCGGTGAGCATCCGGTACCACGTCGAGCCGGGGTCGTCGGCGATCCGACGTACGACGTCGGCCGGCAGCGGAATGTCCCCCGACAACAGCCCGGGCTCGTCGCCGGCGCCCATGAGCGTGGACAGCGGTACGGTGGCCAGGATGACCGGGCGGGCGAAGGCACCGACCTTGCGCCGGTGGAACAGGCTGATCGGGTCCTCGCCGTCGACCGTCTCGTCCTCCTCGAGCTCGGAGGTGAGCGCCCCCACCTCCAGCCGGCCGAGGAGCAGGTCGACCATCACGTCGGCGCGCATCTGCTCGAGCGTGCGACCCTGCTCGTCGTGCTCGCACAGCTTCTTGGCGAGCAGGGTGAGCCGGTGGTCGGCGGCCGCGAGCTCGGTGCCCATGTTCGAGCAGCTGAGCCAGCCAAGGCCGTTGTCGTCGAACCGGAGCCGCGCGCGCCTCTTGGCGAATGCCTCGGAGAACTTCTCCTCGTCGTCCTTCTGCCGGAACTTCAGCTTGCGGTAGCGGGCCGCCTTCTGGATCTGGTCCCGGGTCAGCGTGACCAGGGGCGCGTCGGGGTCGTCGTGCCGAGTGAAGAACTCGGCCATCGCCTCGGCGAAGCGTGCGACGTCGCTCTCCTCGGCGATCGTCTCGGCGGCGTCGAGGATCGCGCCTGCCTTGCCGAGGTCGAGGCGGCCGCGCTCGCACATGCTCCAGATGTGGGGGAACTGCGTGCTCAGGCGGTGGTACAAGTTCAGCTGCCCCTGCACGGCGGTGGGTGTGATGCCCAGCGCCGTGGCGAACTCCAGGCCGGTCTCCTCGCCCGGGGTGAGCACGAACCACACGTGCTCGGCCGCGGCTCGGCGGGCTTTGTGGTCCCGAGCGCAACGCTCGTGCAGCTCGCCGAAGGCCCGAAGCCGGCGTGCGTGCTGGGCGTTCTGCCACACCTGGGCGTGCACGGCGAGCTGCACGAGCTCGGCATCCCCCAGGCTCGCGTAGTCAGGCGGTGGGGGCACCGGTTCTGGTGCGCAAGGATCCATGGCGGCTCCTGTCGGATCGAATATGTGTTCGATCACAGTCAACCATGAGGCACCCCCAGAATCGCGGGCCGTGCATCGACCTTGGAAGGCCGCGGCCGATGGTCGCAGCGGTGGGCGTCACTCGTAGTTGCCGGACAGCACCGCGGTCGCCTCGCTCACCCGCAGGCTCGTGGCCGGTCCGGCGATGGTCACCGTGTCGCCGATGTCCTGCCAGGCGCCACCGTTCGCGCGGAAGCGGGCGGCGTAGGTCACATCCACGTTCGTCTGCACGGTGGTGTGCGCGTGGGAGTAGCGGTAGGTGATGTCCTTGGCCGGGTACGGCGCGCCGGGCTCGGTCGTCGTGGCCGACGTACCGTCGCCGTGGTGCCAGGTGAACCGCGTCGGCGTCGCCTCGACATCGACGCGCTGACCGAGCAGCGTCAGGGTGCGGGAGAAGCTCTGGGCTCGGTGTAGAAGATCGTGTCGAAGTTGACCAGGGTCTTGTCCGCGGGCTGGGTGTGCGTCTCGAGCGCCGGCAGGCCGACCCGGCGTATCGCCTGGAGGACCAACGCTGGCGTGACCTGCGGGCGTGGCGTCTGCGCCGCCGTCGGCGGCCGGCCGAAGCATTGGGAGCCCAGCAGAGACCATCCTCCGTCCGAGAGCTGACCCCAGAGTTGCCAAAGTCGCTCGGCCTTGTCTGGGCAGACTCGTGCCGCACCGCAGTCATAGTTACGGTTGGCTCGTTGGGAAGACAGGGGCGCACACACGCTTGCCCAGCGGTAGTCGGCGTATGCAGGTGCGGAGTGCGACGCACCTTCCGCAGAACCCGGAATAGAGCCGTGAAGGTCGCCAGGCTGGCTGCATGTCATGCCGAGGCCAATGTAGCTGGTTGCCACGCTACCTTCTGTGTCACAGTTGGTAGCCCCGTTTGCGGGCGCTGCCACAATCGCGAAGCTAGCCATCACGGCTGATATGGCCGTTAGGCAGCGGCCGGCCAGTGCGAAGAGGGTCCATATCCGGTCCGTACGGCCGCCCTGACTCTCGATCATGACGCAACCACATCCAGGCGCAGGACTCGCCACATGCCCGCATCCATGACGAGGTACATCGTCATCGGTTTCCGGCCACCCGGATAACTCATAGCTGTGGCGCCATGCTTGGGGACGACGGACTCCGGGCTCTGATAAAGCCCGACGTTGAGAATGGGTCGAGCTCTCGGTTGGGCTGGTACGAGTGAGAGGTTCGTGACCTTCCACCCGCCGGAGCGGATACGGCCGCCTGACTTGTATACCGAATCGATGTTTCCTGCGATGGCGGAGCACGATTTGCATGCGGAGGCTGACAACCTCTTGAGGGTTGCAGCGTCGCCGGTGTGAGCCGCGTAATTGAGGATGTCGAAGTAGTACCTAGCAAACGCCTTCGCCGCCTTCGGCCCCGTACCCCGTGCCGCGGCCGGCATGGCCGGCGCAACGGGACTCGACGGCGCCGCCGACATACGCGCCGTACTCGCCGGCGACCGCGATGGCAGCGCACGCGGCGCCGGGTTCGCCTGGCAGCCGGCGACGAACACGGCCATGGACATCAGTGCGCCCACCAGCGCAACCATGCACGAGGAACAGCGACCCACTGCTCGACCCCCAACAACCGTCGACCCGAGTCGGTACTCCGACAAATCGGAGAAACCACAGCGGAATCTAGCGACGATCGCCGCCGCTCGGCTAGACCGAACTCGACGTTGTGGAGAGCACGACCCCGCAACCGGGGGACAGCGTCAGAGGTCGACGCTCTTGGCCAGCCAGTGATCGCCCTGCCGGGTGAGCAGCATCCGGAACGTCAGCTCGCCGCCCTTGTGCGCCTCGACCTGGGCGCCCTTGCTGGGGTACACCTGCTGCGGCGTCACGTTCACCACGATCTTCATCCCCGCGGTGCCCTCGGGCAGCCCGGCCTCGGGGACCATGGTCTGCACCTGCCAGCCGTTGGTCTCCACGTGCCCGCCGGCCCCGTAGATGTCCTTGAGCTGCTTGGCCATCTCCGCGCACCGCGTGCACGTGTCGGCCGACAGCGCCTTCAGCTTCGTCGTGTTGCCGGTCACCGTGGCCTTGTTCAGCGTCGCGATCCAGTAGCCGGCGAACTGCTCGGCACCGTGCTGGTCCGCGCCGGAGGACGAGGAGCAGGAGGCCACGCCGAAGCACAGGGCGGTAGCGGCGGACGTCGCGACGACACGGCGGATCACGACGCAGATCCTGACACGCCGCACCAACGAAACACCGGCGATGGGCGGATTCGTTATCGGGCGGCGCGGCGACCGGCCGCCGAGCGCCGCGACCCGAGCCCGAGCAACCGGCCCAGCCGCGCGACGAGGGCGAAGCCGAGCAGCAGGCACCCGATCGCCCCCAGCGACGCGCCGGCGCAGAAGGCCCACGCGACCGGCTGTGAGGAGACCGCCGCGCGTCCGAACGCGATGGCGGCGCGCACCAGGAACCCCCAGGCGACGATCGAGCCCAGCACGCCGGCGATCAGCAGCAGCAACGTGGGGAGCGGACCCAGGCCCGCGCCCTGCACGGCCGCGCGCCGACGGCCGGTCCCGGACACTGGTCGATCGAGAGTCCCCGCCACAACGCATGATTCTCGCACTTCGCCCCAATTCGCGCCGGTGATTGCGATGGTGTGAGAGCTCGCGGAACGGGCACGGGCCGCACGCCCCCACGAGTTCACGGATGAGGAGAGGGAGCGACATGCGAGCACAGGCGGGCCAGCTCGCGGACCGGCTGCGCAACAGCTACTGGTTCGTGCCGACGCTGATGAGTGTCGGCGCAATCCTGCTCGCCTTTCTCACGCTGTGGGCGGACGCGTCGTACAAGCTGAACGCCGGGGGTGCCGGCTGGTGGGGCCGGCTGCTGTTCACCGGCGGGTCGCAGGGCGCCCAGAACGTGCTCAAGACCGTGGCGAGCTCCTCGATGACGGTCGCCGGCGTGGTCTTCTCGATCACGATGGTGGCGCTGACGCTGGCGTCGCAGCAGTACGGGACCCGGCTGCTTGCCAACTTCATGCGCGACCGCGGCAACCAGATCACCCTGGGCACGTTCCTCGCCACGTTCCTCTACTCCCTCGTGGTGCTGCGCACCCTCAACTTCGGCAGCCAGGCCTCCGTGCCGCACCTGTCCGTGACGGTCTCCCTGGTGCTCGCGATCGCGGGCGTCAGCGTGCTCATCTACTTCGTGCACCACGTCGCCGCCACGATCCAGGCCCCCAACCTCGCCAAGATGATCGGGCGCGAGTTCCGCGACGTGCTCGACCGGGCCTACACGCAGGACCTGGATGTGCAGAGCACCGCGGTCCCGGAGCTCGACACCGGCAGCGCCGCGGCGGTACCCGCGCGCAAACGCGGGTACCTGCAGATCGTCGACTACGACGGCCTGCTCGACCTGGCGACGGAGCACGACCTCGAGATCCGTATCGAGCACCGTCCCGGCCACTTCCTGGTTCCGTCGACCGTGCTCGCGCACGCCTGGCCCGCCGAACGCGTCGACGACCAGCTGGCCAGAAGGATCACCCACCACATCACCGCGGGCTCACGCCGTACCCCCCAGCAGGATGTGGAGTTCCCCGCTCGCCAGCTCACCGAGATGGCCGTGCGCGGCCTCTCGCCGGGCATCAACGACGTGGTGACCGCCACCATCTGCATCGACCACCTCAGCGATGCGTTGTGCGAGGCGGCCGGCCGGTCGCTGGCGCGGCGGTCGGCGCGCGACGACGACGGCCGGGTGCGGGTCTGGAGCGCGGACCCGATGACGTTCGCCGACCTCGTGGGCAGCTTCGACGGCATCCGCGAGAGCGCCGACTACCACGTCGAGGTCTACCGGCACACCCTGCGGGCGCTCGAGCGGGTCGCCAGGTGCGTGCAGCAGCCCGAGCGCCTCCACGACCTGGCGACGCAGGCCAGGCTGTTCCTGGAGGCCGCCGAGCGGGACGTTGCCGCCGAGGCGGACAAGGAGACGATCCGCCGGGCGTACGACGACGTGGTGGCGGCAGTGTCGCGGAGCTCCTAGAACGGCACCTGCGTGGCCAGCAGGCCCTCCGCCTCGGCGCGCCCGGACAGCGCGCGGCAGAACTCGAAGGCGTGCATCCGGATCGACTCGCCGGTCCCACGAGACCAGACGCCGCCGGCCGGCCCGGTCAGCTCCAGGTGGTACGGCGCGCCGTGGCGCTGGGCCCACTCGCGGACCACGTCGGCGATGATCACGCCCTCGTGCTCCGCCGTCGCGGGCACCGAGACGCCGGTGACCCGGGCGATGTCGATGCGGTGCATGAACGGGTCGCGGGTGAGGATCACGTCGAGCAGGAACCCGAAGGTCCACTTCTCCGACCGACCGCCGACCTGCTGGGGCTCGGGCATGGTGCGGCTGCGGACGACGGCCGGGGTGCGCCGCCGTCCCGCCACGGCCTTCGGCGCGGTCTTGCGCAGGGCCGCGAGCAGGTCCGTCGTACTCAATGAGGAGTGCTGCTCCACCTGCAACGCGGTCAGCGCGTCGAGCACCAGCCCGCCCTCGCGCTTGGCCCGCCGCTTGGCCGCGAGCTGCTGGCGCGCGGACTCCGGGACGCTCGCGGCCAGCCGCATCATGCCCAGCAGGTGCCCGGCCATCGCGCGCACGTCCCAGCCGGGGCACTCGGTGGGCGTGGCCCACTGCTCGGGAGTGAGCTGCTCGAGGGTGGCGATGAGGCGGGCGTACTCGTCGGCGGCGAGCCGCATCGCGGTGTCGTGGTCGAGCGCGGGACGGACCGGCGCGGTCGCCGGGGTGGAGGTAGCGGTCATGGTCGCTCCAGGGCAGGGTCGGGCGCGAGGCCCAGGTTGTCGGACAGCATGTCGGCCGTGCGGTCGACGAGGCGGCCCCAGCGGTCGCCGCCGGGTCGTTGGCGAGCTGGGCGTCGGCCAGGCCGCCGAGCACGGCCGTGCACAGGTCGACGTCCTCGCCGCGGGTGATGCCGAACCCCGCGAGCCGCGCCCGGAAGCCCTCCAGGACCGCGACCGCGGGGCAGTAGGCCTCGGGCGTGGGCTCGAAACCGGGGATGGTGCGCTGGTTCATCAGCTGGTGGCGAGCCAGGTCGGCGGTCTACATCGGCATCTCCGGCCGGCCGGTGCGCGGGTTGCGCGGCCGGGGGACCGAGGGCTTCTTGGCCGGCCGTGGGGGAGCGGCGGCCCGCCCCGGGATCAGGACGTCGATCCCGCTCGCGGCCCGGTCACGGGCCTTGCCGCCCCACAGCGCGAGCTCCGCGGTCTCGTCGTACGGGTAGATCTTGACCCGCGTCACCTTGCCGCGGCGCAGGGACGCCACCACGACCGCGTCGGTCTCCACCGTCGGGCCGGCCGGCAGCCGCTCCTCGATGTGCGCCTCGAACATCAGCGTGTTGGTCAGCCCCAGCGCCCACGGCCGGGCCACCGCGACCCGGCCCACGTGCACATGCACCTCGGCGGTGCCGGCGAACCAGCGCTCGAACCAGGTGCGCACCTCCAGCGCCCCGCCGTACGTGCCGGCCATGGTGTGCGTGCCGCCGTACTCCAGCAGCCCGTCCTTGGCCCACAGCCGCATGATCGCGTCCACGTCGCGGCTCTCCACCGCCTCCTCGAGCTCCGGCTTGAGGCTCTGCTGCAGCAGCAAGGCACCGATCATGGCCGCACCTCCGACTCCAATCCAGCACGACGTGGCGGGGCGCGGTCAGTGCTGTTGGTCCCCAGGGCGCAGGCCGGGGAGAGGTACGACGGGCAGGTGCCCGCCCCGGGCTACGCCGAATGGCCCGAACGGGTGCTGGACGGGGCCGGCCGCGCTGTGCAAGCAGGCGCGCCGCGACACGCCCGGCGAACACGCGACACGCCCGTCGTCGTACCGCAGAAGGGCCTCTGACCTGCGGTTTTCCCGGTCTGGACAAATTGTCCCGGCGAACTTCCGGGTTCGGGTTGCACGCCCTCAGGGCGGCCCGTACGGTTACCACTACATCTAGTAGTTACACCGTTGTGGTTTTCCACATCTAGGTCCCCAGGGATCGCGGACTTCCACACAGGCAGCTACTGGTTGTCCCCAGGTCGTCCACAGTTTCACCCACCGCCACGGCGGACGAAACTGTCGGCGCCTGGTGTTGCACTGACAGGCATGACTGACCGGGAGAGGAGCGGCACGATGCACTGTCCGTACTGCCGCAACACCGACACCCGGGTTCTCGACAGCCGGGTCGCCGAGGACGGCGGCTCGATCCGTCGCCGGCGCACCTGCCAGGCCTGCGGCAAGCGGTTCAGCACCGTCGAGCAGATGCAGCTCGTGGTGGTGAAGCGCTCCGGGGCGACCGAGCCGTTCGAGCGGGCGAAGGCGATCAACGGGGTCCGGAAGGCCTGCAAGGGCCGGCCGGTCACCGAGGACCAGCTCGCCTGCCTCGGGCAGGCCGTCGAGGACACGCTGCGCGGCGACGGCTGGGCGGAGGTGCCGGCCAACGAGGTGGGCCTGGCGATCCTCGGCCCGCTGCGCGAGCTCGACGAGGTCGCCTACCTGCGGTTCGCCTCGGTCTACAAGGCCTTCGAGAACGCCGAGGCGTTCGAGGCCGAGATCGCCTCGCTGCGCGCCGAGCGCACCCCGCCGGTGGTCGAGGAGGCGAGCGCAGCGAGCCGTCTCGCGACCACCCTCGCGAGCGGATAACCACAGACTGCCCGGCGCGCATTGTGGGGAAGCGGTGCGCGTCGGGCACACCACCTCATTTTCTCACCACACAACTGCCAGACGCACGAGTCATCATCGGGGATAGGAGCAGGGCATGACGGAGACGGTCAGCGGCGCAACGACGGGCCGCCGGGGCGCGAAGAAGGGTCTGAAGATCGAGCGGGTCTTCAGTACCCCGGGCGTGCACCCCTACGACGAGGTCACCTGGGAGCGTCGCGACGTCCTCCAGCAGAACTGGAAGACCGGCGAGACCGTCTTCGAGCAGAAGGGCGTGGAGTTCCCCGAGTTCTGGAGCCTGAACGCCTCCACGATCGTCACCACCAAGTACTTCCGCGGCGCGGTCGGCACCGACGTCCGCGAGTGGAGCCTCAAGCAGCTCGTCGACCGGGTCGTGAAGACCTACCGCACGGCCGGTGAGGAGCACGGCTACTTCGCGAGCGCCGCGGACGCCGAGGTCTTCGAGCACGAGCTGGTCTGGCTGCTCGTGCACCAGTACTTCTCCTTCAACTCCCCGGTCTGGTTCAACGTGGGCACCCCGAGCCCGCAGCAGGTCTCCGCGTGCTTCATCCTGTCGGTCGACGACTCGATGGACTCGATCCTGAACTGGTACAAGGAGGAGGGCTTCATCTTCAAGGGCGGCTCCGGTGCCGGCCTGAACCTGTCGCGCATCCGCTCGTCGAAGGAGCTGCTCTCCTCCGGCGGTACGGCGTCCGGCCCGGTGTCGTTCATGCGCGGCGCGGACGCGTCCGCGGGCACCATCAAGTCCGGCGGCGCCACCCGCCGTGCGGCGAAGATGGTCGTGCTCGACGTCGACCACCCTGACATCGAGGAGTTCGTCGAGACGAAGGCGCGCGAGGAGGACAAGATCCGCGCGCTGCGTGACGCCGGCTTCGACATGGACCTCGGCGGCAAGGACATCACGTCCGTGCAGTACCAGAACGCCAACAACTCCGTCCGCGTCAGCGACGAGTTCATGCGCGCGGTCGAGAACGGCACCAGCTTCGGCCTGCGGGCCCGCAAGACCGGCGAGGTCATCGAGGAGGTCGACGCCCGCGACCTGTTCCGCAAGATCAGCAAGGCCGCGTGGGAGTGCGCCGACCCGGGCCTGCAGTACGACGACACGATCAACGACTGGCACACCAACCCCGAGACCGGCCGGATCACCGCGTCCAACCCGTGCTCGGAGTACATGTCGCTGGACAACTCCTCCTGCAACCTGGCATCGCTGAACCTGCTGAAGTTCCTCTCCGACGACGACACCTTCGACGCCCCGCTGTTCGCCAAGGCCGTCGAGCTGATCATCACCGCGATGGACATCTCGATCTGCTTCGCGGACTTCCCGACCGAGTCGATCGGCGCCACCACGCGTGACTACCGCCAGCTCGGCATCGGCTACGCCAACCTCGGCGCGCTGCTGATGGCGATGGGTCTGGGCTACGACTCCGACGGCGGCCGCGCGATGGCCGCGAGCATCACCTCGCTGATGACCGGCCAGTCCTACAAGCGCTCCGCGGAGATCGCCGCGGTGGTCGGGCCGTACAACGGCTACGCCCGCAACGCCGAGGCGCACAACCGGGTGATGCGCAAGCACCAGGCCGCCAACGACGCCGTGCGCACCCTGCACGTCGCCGACGAGGAGGTGCACAAGCTCGCCACCAAGGCGTGGGCCGACGTGGTGAAGCTGGGGGAGAAGCACGGCTACCGCAACGCGCAGGCCTCGGTGCTCGCGCCGACCGGCACCATCGGCTTCATGATGGACTGTGACACCACCGGCATCGAGCCCGACTTCTCCCTGGTGAAGTTCAAGAAGCTCGTCGGTGGCGGCTCGATGCAGATCGTCAACCAGACCGTCCCGCGGGCGCTGACCAAGCTCGGCTACCAGCAGGAGCAGATCGAGGCGGTCGTCGAGTACATCGCCGAGCACGGCCACGTCATCGACGCGCCCGGCCTGAAGCCCGAGCACTACGAGGTCTTCGACTGCGCGATGGGCGCCCGCGCGCTCGCCCCGATGGGCCACGTGCGGATGATGGCGGCCTGCCAGCCGTTCCTGTCCGGCGCGATCTCCAAGACCGTGAACCTGCCGGAGACGGCCACGGTTGAGGAGATCGAGGACATCTACCTGCAGTCGTGGAAGCTCGGCCTCAAGGCGACCGCGATCTACCGCGACAACTGCAAGGTCGGCCAGCCGCTCTCGTCCGGCAACGGCGAGAAGAAGGCCGCGGTGGTTGAGGAGGCGAGCGCAGCGAGCCGTCTCGAAACCCCCGAGCTCGAGGCCCGCCCGGTCCGCAAGCGCCTCCCGAAGTCCCGCCCGTCGCGCACCACGTCGTTCACCGTCGGCGGCGCCGAGGGCTACATGACCGCCGGCTCCTACCCCGACGACGGCCTGGGCGAGGTCTTCCTCAAGCTCGGCAAGCAGGGCTCCACGCTCGCCGGTGTGATGGACGCCTTCTCGATGGCGATCTCCATCTCCCTGCAGTACGGCGTCCCGCTGGAGACCTACGTCTCGAAGTTCGTGAACATGAAGTTCGAGCCGGCCGGCCTCACCGACGACCCGGACGTGCGGATGAGCCAGTCGATCATGGACTACGTCTTCCGCCGCCTGGCGCTGGACTACCTGCCCTTCGAGACCCGCTCGGCGATGGGCATCTACTCCGCCGACGAGCGCCAGCGCCAGCTCGAGACCGGCTCGTACCTGCCGGCCGACGACGAGCAGCCGGTCGACCAGGGCTCCGTGGAGGTCACCCCGGTGGTTGAGGAGGGCGCGTCGTCGGCGGCCGAGGAGGGCGCGCAGCGCCCGTCTCGAAACCACGAGGCCAAGGAAGCCCCCAAGGGCGCCCACACGTCCGCCGAGCTGATGGAGGCCATTACCGGCACCGCGGTCGACAGCCCCCTGTGCTTCACCTGCGGCACCAAGATGCGCCCGGCCGGCAGCTGCTACGTCTGCGAGGGTTGCGGCAGCACCAGCGGCTGCAGCTGAGGGCGACGCACGCGGTCAGCCAGGTGCTCGAGGCCCGTCACTTCGGTGGCGGGCCTCGACCCGTTGCTATGAGGGAGAACAGTGGAGCTTCGTGCTGCCTACGAGCTGGCAGTGAGCCTGATCGACCAACACGGTCTGACCGGCTGGCGGGTCGATTTCGACACTGCCAAGCGTCGCGCGGGCGTCTGCCGTTACGAGAAGCGAGTGATCGGACTGAGCGCACCGCTGACTCGTCTCCACGACGAAATGGAGGTCCGCGACACCGTGCTGCACGAGATCGCACACGCATTGGTCGGTCCAGGCGCGGGCCACGGGCCGGCCTGGGTGGCGAGGGCTCGGGCCATCGGCTGCTCCGGCGAACGGTGCGTCCCGGCGGACGCGCCCAAGGTGTCCGGCGCGTGGGTCGGCGTGTGCTCAGGTGGCCACACCCTCGAACGGCACAAACGACCCGAGCGCGTGATCGGGTGCGGCCGCTGCGGGCCCGAACTGTCGGCCGCCAACGTCTTCGAGTGGACCTACCGCGGTCGCCCCGCTGCGATGCACCCGAACTACCGCGAGGAGCTCCAGGCCCTGCTCAGCGGCACCCGCGTCACCCGCTTCGCTCCAGGCTTGCCGGTGCGGATCACCGCGCCGGGTGGCTACGCGGGTCGTGTCGGGACTGTGATCAAGCGAGGGCGTACGCGGTACCACGTCCGCCTGGACGAGGTAGTCCTGACCGTGCCCTTCGCCGGAGTTGAGGCCAAATAGCACACCGCATTTTGACAGTGCTTCCCGATCAGCCTGTGGTCGACGCCGGCCGCTGGTTGCTCAAGTTGCACGGAACGGTGGCAGACCCAAGCACGATCGTGCTCACTCGCGAGGACTATCTCGGCTACGAAAGGGCTAGGGACGCACTCTCGGCTCTTGCCAAGGCCATGCTCATGACGCGTCATCTGCTGTTTGTCGGCTTCGGGTTCGCTGACGACCACTTCCATGAACTGATGCACGACGTGCGGCAGGTCATGCCTCAGTCCGGAAATGGATTGCGGGTCGGCACAGCTCTCATGGTTGGCGAAGACCCGGTGCGCGAGCAGTTGTGGGAAGACGACGTACGGCTGGTCTCTCTGCTGCCGGACGCAGCCGTCACAGAGCAGGCACGACAGCTGGAGATCTTCTTGGACATGCTCCTCGCATACTCAGGTCGAGGCTCTGAGTACTTTCTCCGTCCGAGTTTCGAGCCGCTTCTCACAGACCACGAGCGGAGGTTTCGGCGGCGACTGCTCGAGTTCGTTCGCGAGACCAGCGCGGAGGAACGTCTCACCGCCGCTTGGAGCAACTTGCAGGGTGTTCTCGAATCACTTGGCTGGCGCGACCATCAGTGACCCATGGCTGAACGCGGAGAAGGCAGATATTCGGGCGCATTCGCCACATGCGAATCTTCCACGTCTACGGTGACTCTGTGGAACGCGTTTGGGTGACCCGCTATGGCAGTCGGTATCACGCGGAGCGCAACTGCCGCGCACTTGCGGACGGCCACGCCAAGGCGGCATCGGAGAGCTTCGCGAACCACCCGGCGCAGCTGAGGGCGCTCGACCAGGTCGGTGAAGACATCAGCCCCTGCTCCCGTTGCTGGCCCACGCACTCGGAGTGGGATGAGTGGAAGCAGCTGGAGCATGAGACCGTGCGGCGTGGGGATTCAACGTTCGAGTACGAGTTCCTACACCGCGTGCTGAAGCACGTCAAAGGCATCGAGCCGTATTACGTCAGCTTCCAGCATGAGGTCACGGGTTCTGCGGGCCGGAACTTCCGGGTTGACTTCGCTCTGCTGCCACCGGGCGGCCGAAAGATCGCCATAGAAGTCGATGGTTTCGACAAGACGGCGCGCGGCAGCGTCGCAACCAAGGAGCATCAGGACAAGGACAGCGCCCGCCGCAACGAACTGCACATTGCAGGGTGGGAATTGCTGAGCTTCACCAACCGGCAGGTGCAGACCGCGTCCGGCGAATGCAGGCGTGAGATTGAAAGCCTTCTGCGGTCTCAACCGTCACGGGCTGCCAGAGAAGCGGCGGCGCCGATCGCTTCGGTCGCGAGTCTGACTACCCCCTCGCCCGAGAGGGAGTCCACAAGCCCGACTCTCGAGCCGGCCGCGTCGCCGTCTGTGTTCTTGCAGCCTCCGCAGCGCCAGCCCGAGCGTTCGCGCGCCGGATGGTGGGCAGCCGGGGTGGCGGTCGCCGCGCTGGTCGTCGCCAGCCTGTTCTGGTCGCACGGCGGGAACGAGCGGGCAGCATCGTCGGTGCCGAACGGTCCGGACTGCGCAGCGGGGACTCCGGTGAAGGGGAACATCAGCGATTCGGGGTCGAAGATCTACCACCTTCCCGGTTGGCGCTTCTACGACAACACGTGGCCCGAAGAGTGTTTCCGTTCTGCCGCCGACGCTGAGAGCGCGGGGTTCAGGGCCTCCAAGGTGCAGTGACGCGCTGCGGTGTTGTCGCGCCGGCGGTCGCGGCGCGGCGCTCAAGCCCAATCGGCGCGTGGCAAGTTCCTGCGGGCATGGGCCATGGGATGGTCGGCTGCTTTGCGTTCGAACAGTTGCGCCGGCCGGCCGACCCCGCGCCGTAGCAGCGGCTCGCCGCGCTCGTCGTACAAGGGCTCCAGCTGTTCGCTCATTCGCCGGTTGAACGTGTCCTTGCGCAGCCGGTCGCCGAGGACCGCCTCGTGGACGTGCCGCAGCTCGGAGAGGGTGAACGGCCCCTCTAGCAGCCCGTCTGGATCGGGCGCTGCCTCGTAGCGCTCACGGATCGCGGCCACCGCTTCGCGCACGATCTCGTTGTGGTCGTAGCCGATCGTCTCGCCGGTGACCAGCTCGCCCGACGGCTCGACCGCGACGAGCTCGGCGGGTGTCCCGGCCACGTGCTCGGCGGGGAGCGTGACCGCGTGCGCGATCGACAGCGCCCAGCCGCGCGCGTCCCGGTGGGGATCGTCGAAGACCCGCAGCAGCACAGGGGAGAAGTCGCCCGGGTCCAGCTCGAGCTTCATCTCGATGACCTCCCGCACGGTCTCCGCGATCGTCCGCCGCTCGCGGATGAACCGGCCCGGCAGCACACCGTGGCCGGTCGCGTCTCGCAGCACCAGCACGCTGAGGGCGCCGAGCGGGCCGAGAGTGTCGGCGGCCGGTGCGACGGTGAGGACCGCGAGGTCGACGGCGACGTTGGGGCGCGGGAAGTCGCTCAGGGATTTTGCCTTCGGCACGGCGACACCTTAGCGCAGATGTGCTCTAATAGAGATAGCGCAGAAGTGCGCAAAGTATCTGGGGGTGAGGTCATGGACCTTCACGTGGGACGGGGGACGACGCGCGGAGCGCTGACGGTCTTCCCGGTGTGGAACGGCGACGGGGGACCGCGGGAGTACTCCACGCGGCTGGACAGGCTCACGGTTGGCGAGGACCAGGCGAGGCCATCGGTGCCGGGCCTGGTCGCGACGTACGCCGGCACGAAGCCGGCCCTGGTGCTCGAGGGCTACCTCTTCGAGGGCGGCTGGCAGCACCGGATGGCGGTGTCCTCGGTGCTGCTGGCGCCGGGGGAGCCGTCGGTGGTCGAGGTGGCCTGCGTCGAGCGGGGGCGCTGGGGCGGGGCGCAGCGGCAGGCGGCGCGCGGTCGCCGGGCGACGCCGTACGTCCGCTCCGGTGCGAGCCGTCCTCCTGCGGGACACGACCGGCAGGGCGAGGTGTGGCGGCGTGTGGACACGTACGTCGGACGGGCCCGCGGCAACGCGACCGGGTCGCTGGTCGTTCACCTCGACGAGCTGGAGCCCGGCGTACGACGCACTAACCACGGTCTCCGGCCCCTGCCGGGACAGGCCGGTGTCGTGATCGGCATCGCCGGGCAGCCGCTCATGGCCGAGGTGTTCGACGACGCCCGTACGCTGCGCGAGCAGTTCGACTCGATCATCGCTGCTGCGGGCCTCGACGCCCTTGGACAGCCGGAGATCGTCACGCCTTCGCGGCGGGCGCGGCGGTTGATGGAGGCACTGGACCGGGTGGAGCTCGTGGCGACCGGGCCGGCCGGGGTGGGCACGCGGTTCGAGGCGAGCGGTGAAGACCTCGACGTGGCCGCGCTGGCGTGGGGCGCGCGTATCGTCCACTTGAGGGTGACCAACGTGCGTCACCCGATGTTGACGGGGGTGTGAGCATGCGGTTGACGAGTGCACAGACCGACCGCGCCTGCGGCGTGCTGCTGGCGGCGGCGTGCGGGGACGCGCTCGGAGCCGGCTACGAGTTCGGCTCCGCGCCGCTGCCACCGACCGGTACGCCGCCGGGGATGATCGGCGGTGGCCTCGGCGGGTTCGCACCGGGGGAGTGGACCGACGACACCGCGCAGGCGTACGCGATTGCCGAGGTGGCGGCCACCGGCGCGGACCTGCGGGACGAGGCTGCGTTGACCCAGATCGCGCAGCGGTTCGCGGACTGGTTCGCCGACGAGCCGCCGGACGTCGGCATCCAAACGGGAAAGATCCTGTCTGCGGCCGGCCGTCACCCGACGTCGGCGGAGATGCGCGCGGCGGCTCGCGCTCTCTTCGAGCGGACCGGCCACGCGGCGGGCAACGGGTCGCTGATGCGCACCGGCGCCGTGGCGCTGGCCCACCTCGACGACCCGGAAGCGCTGGTCGACGCGGCGATGGCCGTCAGCTTGCTCACCCATGGGGATCCCCAAGCCGGTGAGGCCTGTGCGCTGTGGTGCCTGTTCATCCGTCACGCGGTACTCACCGGGTCGCTGGACGACGTACGGTCCAACCTCGCGCACCTGCCCGAGGAAAGCCGCGGGTGGTGGGCCGAGCGCCTCGACGAGGCGGAGGCCCAGGAGCCGGCCGCGTTCCGCGAGAAGAACGGCTGGGTGGTGCGGGCGCTGCAGGCGGCCTGGTCGGCGATCATGCACACCCCCGTGCCCGCCGAGGAACCGGCGCGGGGCTCGTTCGCCTGCCTGCACCTGCAGCGCGCGCTGGAGGCCGCGGTGCGGATCGGCCACGACACCGACACGGTGGCCGCCATCGCCGGGGCGTTGCTGGGCGCGCGGTGGGGCGTGAGCGCGATCCCGTCGGCGTGGCGGATGCAGGTACACGGGTGGCCAGGTCGGCGAGCCCGCGACCTCGTGGACCTGGCGCTGCTCACCGTCCGCGGTGGACGACCGGACCGGCGGGGCTGGCCCGGCTGCGAACGCATCGACTACTCCGACTGGGACGGCTACGACTCCTCCGCCGTGCACCCGGCGGATGCCGATGTGCTGCTTTCCGGGGTCGGCAAGCTGGAAGACCCGTCGCTCGACGTCGACGCCGTGGTCAGCCTGTGCCGGCTCGGTGCCGCGCAGGTGCCGGGGCCGCTGCGCGAGGGGCACCTCGACTTCCGGCTGCTGGACACGGTCGCCGAGGACAACCCGAACCTGGCGTTCGTCCTCGACGACGCCGCGCGCGCCGTTGCCCGGTTGCGCGACGAAGGCAAGACGGTCCTGCTGCACTGCGCGGCCGCGCAGAGCCGCACGCCGGCGGTGGCGATCCGCTACGCGATGCTGCGTGGCGTGCCGTTCGAGCAGGCGCTGTCCGACGTACGACGAGCGCTGCCGCACTGCCGTCCGAAGCGGCACTTCCTGACGGCGCTGCAGAGCTTCGAGCCCGCGGCCGTGGACTCGTGAGCGGGTCGGACATGCGGGAGTACGCCTGCGACTTCTGCGGCTACCAGGGCTGGTACGACGACCGCCGGCCGGTGGACGAGGTGCAGTGCCCGCAGTGCGGGGAGCCGGTCACGCCGATGGGCTGACTCGCGTTTCGTCGGCTCTGGTCCGGGTGGCGGTGCAGGAGGTCGCGCGGCTGGCCGGCGTCAGTCACCGGGTGCTAGACCAGCGAGGTCGGCGAGCGAAAGCTCCTCGGCCCGCTTCTTGACGCCCTGGAGGTGGTCGCGGGCCATGATGAAGTCCGCGGGAACAATGCCGAGCCAGCCGGCGAGTGTGAACCACCAGGGCTCGGTGACCCAGCGCGAGCGCAGGTGGTAGCGCGTCCGTCGGCCCCCGTCGACAGGGGTGAGGACGAACGTCCACGTCCAGTCGAGGGACGCGTGGTCCCGCCAGCTCATCGGCAGGTGGCTGTTTGACCGGAGCACGAGCACGCGCTCGGGCTCGAGCCGTACGACGTAGAGGCCGGTCTTTGTCTCGGGCTTCCCGTCGGGGATGAAGGTCCCGACGCTGATGTCCTGGAGCTCGGGGACGATCCGGTCGGCGCTGGGCCCGTTCGCAGGGAACAGCAGGCGGTCCACCCAGCGGGCGGTGTACCAGGCGCCCCGCCCCCAGCCCATCTGGACCAACCAGGGCCAGACGGCCGACGGGGGCGCGTCGATCGTGGTCGCGTGGTCGGTCTGGACGCCGGGGTCGGCGATGATGTCGTCGCCGGGAAGCTTCTTCTTCCGTTCCTCACCCGTAGAGCCGAACGTGTGCCCCAGGTGGATCAACGAGGCTTCCGCAGCGGCCGCCACTGTGAGCCCCACGGCCCAGCGCCACTGCATGTCGCACCCTCCCGCGTCTCGGGTTTCCAGACTCGATCGTCGAGGATGGCGCACTGCTCGGACAGGGGCGAACTCCCCGGATCTCCCCAGCACTGCGCTACGGCTGCTCCCGGCGTGTGGACAATGCCGGAGGTTCCGGCAACCACCCCTGGGGTTGCAGGTTCCCCGTCTAGGCTCGACTCATGGGTCTCAGGTCCGCCGTGGGGCAGTACCTCATCGCCGCCGTGGTCTTCCTCGCGCTCGACCTGGTGTGGCTGAGCGTCGTCGCGCAGGGCCTCTACGAGCACTTCCTCGGCGACCTGCTGGCCGAGTCGCCCAACGCGGCGGCGGCCTTCGTGTTCTACGCAATGTTCGTGGCGGGGCTGGTGTACTTCGTGATCGCGCCCGCTGTGGCCGAGCGCTCGGCGCGGACGGCACTGGCCCGAGGCGCGGCCTTCGGGCTCGTCACCTATGCCACCTGGGACCTGACCAGCCTCGCGGTGATCGAAGGGTTCCCGGCGGCGATCGTGCCGATCGACCTGGCCTGGGGCACTCTCCTGGCGGCAGCGGTCAGCACCACGACGTACCTGCTCTGGTCTCGCCTCGCCGAGCGCCGTGCGGAGCGGTCGACGTAGCCGCTGGAAAACGTCCAGCACGGAACCTTCGTCAAGCTCGACCCGATCGGACCGCAGTCCCTGGCGGGTGCGCTGGAGACGCTGCCCGTCCGAGGTGAGCAAGTGCACCGTGCATTCGAGGGCAACGTCAACATCCGCCACCTCGGGCAGCTCATCGGCCACCACGTCCGCTGACGACGGCCGGGCGAAGAGGTGTGGGACGGCGCCGTCGGGACCGTGGCGCAGTCCGCCGCCCCGTCCCAGGATGACGGCTGCTAATCGGATGCGGTGTCAGCTCTCCCCGGGCGAACGCGCGGGTGCGGGCGATGAGAGCACGAGGACGGTCATCGTCTGGAGCCTAGGCTCGGAACAGCGCGAGGACCCGCTCTGCGCAGTCGGCGGCCCAGGCGGCGACAAGGCGTCGTTCTGCCGGGCTCAGCGTCTGTGGAGATCTCCTCATCCTCGTCTGCTGCTCAGCCCTCGAGCCACTGCCGGTCGCGGAAGTCGCTCGGCGCGCTTGCGCTCGGCACGGTCGGGATTACGCCCGGAGGCCTCGATGATCTCCGGGATCCGGTCACGCACCAGCTTGTCCTCCGTCGCCTCCTCCACTGCGAAAGGTCCGGAATGTCAGGCCGCCTGCGACATACTGCCGTGCGTGGCGAGCGATGTGACGGACCCTCTGGCCCCTCGGGCAGCGGATCGTCGCGATCCTGGAGACCGCCCCCATGCCGACGACGTACAAGCTGGCCCGTTACCGCGGCCGCCCGGGCAGAGCGCTCATGAGGGCTGACCGGAGGCGAGGCGAAACCGCCGGATCTTGCCCACGGAGGTCCGCGGCAGCTCGTCGAGGACGGTCCAGCTGCGTGGCCGTGCCGCGGGAGCAAGGTGCTGCTCCGCCCAGGACGCCAGGGCGGCCGGGTCGGGTGGTCGCGCAGGGTCGGCCGCCACGACGTACGCCGCGGGAACGTGGTCGCGCACGGGATCGGGTACGGCGACCACCGCCGCTTCGAGGACTCCCGGCGCCTCGGCGACGGCCGCCTCGACCTCGGCGAGGGAGACGTTCTCTCCTGCGACCTTCACCACGTCGTCGACGCGGCCCACGAAGGCCAGCTGCCCGTCCCGGCACCGTCGCACGAGGTCCCCGGTGCTGAACCACACCTGATCGGGCTCTGGTGTGGCGTGCTCGAGGGTGGGAAAGGCGCGGGCGTTCGCAGCCTCGTTGTCGAGGTAGCCGTCGAAGAGGTCGAGGCCGCGGCGCCCGGCCACGGTGAGCAGGCCAGGCTCTCCGTCGGTGACCGGCTGTCCGGTACGAGGGTCCAGCACCATCACTTCGCGTCCCTCGACGACCCTGCCGATCCTGGACGGGCTCGGCGCGTCGGCGTCTCCCGCCGTGACGACCGCCAGCGTCTCGGTCATCCCGTAGATCTGGCGCGGCGGCACGCCGCACAACTCGGTCATCTCCCGCCACTGGCTCTCGGCGAGGTTCTGCGCGAACCACACGTGCTGCAGCCGCAGCCGGGGCGCGTCGGCTCGGCGACGAGCCAGGATCATCCGGATCGGTGCGGCGAACAGGCTGGCATGGGTGGCCCCGAGCTCGGCGACCTCGTGGGGCCAGCCGCTGGCGGTGAAGCGCGCCGTCAACGCCACCGATGCGCCGACCGCGATGGCCGAGGCGAAGCAGTAGTACTGCGCGTTGGCGTGGAACAGCGGCAGGCACACGTACCAGCGATGCCCGGGGCCCAGCCCGGCGAGCCCGGCCATCACCTCCGCCACGTGGCAGTAGTTGGCCTGGGTCAAGACCACGCCTTTCGGTTCCGCCGTGGTGCCCGAGGTGAACATGAGGGCGATCCGGTCCTCGGGCGCCGGCCTCCGGTCCGGTGCCTCTCCCTGCGGCGCGGCCAGCATCGGGGAGCCGGGGGAGAGGTCGGCCGCCGTCTCGGCGAGAGTGAGGACGTGCGGCGCCCGGTCTCCCGCGGCCTCGTCAACCGCGGCGCGGCGCGCGGTCGCGCAGACAATGACCGCGGGGCGGGTCCTGGCCAGCTGGTGGGCGACGTCCCGGGCCGTCGAGGCCGGGTCCACCGGCACCATCCAGGCCCCGAGTCGGCTGGCGGCCAGCCAGAGGGCCACGAAGGCCGGACAGTTGCGGAGGACGACGTGCACCGGCGAGTCCGGACTGACGCCCAGCCCGTCCAGCCGTCGGGCGACGCGCTCGACGACCGCGTCGAACTCCGCGTAGGTCCAGCGATCCACCCGCCCGTCCGGGTCCCGGAACAGCAGGAACGGTCGCGGGCCGTGCTCACGTACGGCGAGCTTCCAGAGGTCGGCGAAGGTCTGCGGGTTCGGCATAGCGCCGAACCTAGGCGCGGTTCCGGTCGTGCAGCAGTCCCAAGTTGGGACACTCACCCGAGCCTCAGGCCGTGATGCCGTAGGTCTTGAGCTTGCGGTAGAGGCTGGACCGGGACATCCCCAGGTGCTGGGCGGCGGCCAGCTTGTTGCCCTCGTGGTCCTGGAGAGCGGCCACGATCGCATCGCGTTCGGCGCTCTCCAGCGGTGTCAGGGTGTGCCGCGAGGTCGTCTGGCAGTACGCCGGCAGGTCCTGCTTCTGGATCTCCCCGACCGGACGCTGGCGCAGCGCGTGCACCAGCGCTTCGCGCAGCTGCCCGACGTTGCGCGGCCAGCTGTAGCAGGCGACGACCCGGTGCGCCTCGGGGCTGAGCCGCACCCGGCGCGACGGAGCGATCTCCCGCAGGACGGAGGCGGTGATCGCGGGCAGGTCTTCGGTGCGGCACCGCAGCGGCGGCACGGTGATCGCCACCTCGAAGTGGCCCAGCAGCGCGTGGAACGGCAGGTCGGAGTCCAGGGAGGAGTCCGACAGCGTGGCCACGAACCACGTAGCGCCCTGCTGGCGGGCGATGGCGGAGAAGAAGGAGTCGAGCTGCTCCACGCCGTCGGTGGTCGCCTGGTCGATGTTGCGCACGATCAGCAGCGTCGGCTCCGGCTGGGCGGGCACCAGCTGGTCGACGTCGGTGGGGGAGCCCTCCCCCATGAGCTGGGCGGCGTCGATCGAGACGCTCCGTCCGCGCGGGTACGACGCGTGGAAGATCTCGGCCACGAGGGTGAACTTCCCGGTGCCCGTCTCGCCCAGCACCACCGCCGGGCGGGCGCTCTCCAAGGCGGCGCGCAGCTCGCCGCAGGCCCGCTGCCAGGCTGGTGAGCTGCCGCCGCCGGCGATCGTCTCGTGAGGGCGGTAGAGGTCACCGGCGATGCGGGAAGTCTGCGTGGTCGCCACCGCGACCTGCGGCAGGACCCGCTCGGTGAAGTCGCTGGAGGTGGCCTCCTGCCGAGTCGTGACGACGTCGGCGATGACCACCATGCCGGCCACTTCGGAACCGGCCAGGATACGGGTGCCGTGGACGCGCACCATCCGGCCGTCGGGCAGCACCACGGTGTCGCTGGCCCGGTGCCGGCGGCTGGTCAGGAACCGGGCGTGGTCGCGCAGGATCTGCTGCTCGTGGGCGTCGAACATGGTCTGGGCTGCCGCGTTGGCGGTGAACACCGACTCGCCGAAGGCGAAGACCGCGTGCCGAGAGGCGCGGGCCACCACCCGCAGGTAGGTGTCGAAGATGGCCTGCTGGGACTGGCTGCGGTCCAGCAGCAGGTTGCGGCTGATGTCCTTGGCGGCGCTCTTGACCAGTGTGTGCATCAGCGGGCTCCAGGCCTGGGTGAGCGAGGAGATGTCGAGCACGCCCTCGACCCGGCCGGTGACGGGGTCGAGGATCGGCGCCCCGGTGCAGGCGAATGCCTGCAGGTTCTCGGTGAAGTGCTCGGGGCCGATCACGCTGAAGGGCTGTCCGGCCTCGAGCACGGTGCCCACTCCGTTGGTGCCCATCGCCGACTCGGCGTAGTTGAAGCCCGGCGCGAACTGCACCCGGTCCAGAAGCCGGCCCACCGCGGGAGAGGCGTCGAACCGCTGCACGAGACGCGCGCGGTGGTCGGTGAGGGCGATCACCAGCGGCAGGTCGGCGGTGTCGTTCCCGAGCTGCTCCAGCACCGGCCGCGCACAGCGGATGAGCAGCGAGCCGGTGTCGTACTCCTCGTCGTAGTCGGTGCGAGGGACGGTGCTGTCGACCCCCGCCGCCTGGCTGCGCTCCCAGGAGGCGGCGAGCACGTCGGGCACGCCGGCGGCACCGGCCCGGCCGCTTTCCAGGAAGTCCGCGCGGGCCGCGGCAACCCGGAGCAGGCGGTTCGCTGAGTTCGGCATGTCAGGTCCCTCGGTCGGTCAGGCAAACCCCGGTGCGTATCCATCCTGACAGTGACGCCCGCCACAACCAACCGGGCCGAGTGTCCGATCTTGGGACACCGGCGGGGGCTGGGACAGAGACGAGAGTGATCTGCATCGCACTTCGGCCGGCCGGTTTCGCCGGCGCCCTCCACGCCTCCGACGAGAAGGAACAGGGATGGAAACGCTCATCAACATCGACAACGGTGGGACGCTGACCGACATCTGCGTCTGGGACGGCTCGGACTTCACCTTCACGAAGACCCTGACCACGCCGCACGACCTCTCCGAGTGCCTCTTCACCGGCATCGAGAAGGCCTCCGCGGCGGTGTACGGGCAGGCTGACACCGAGCGGCTGCTGCACGCGACCAAGCACATCCGCTACTCGACGACCCAGGGCACCAACGCGCTCGTGGAGCGGCGGGGACCGATGATCGGCATCCTCACCACGATGCCCGACCTGGCCGAGGCGATGGCCACGACCCCGGCGCAGCGGAAGCTCCTCGACGACCTGGTGTCCGAGCGGGTGTTCACCATCGACACCGACGCGGACGAGGCGGCCATCGACTTCGAGGTGGTCCAGCTGGTCAACCGGCTCACCACCCTGGGCGCCGCGCGGGTGGTGGTGACCGGACGGACGCCGGAAGAGGAGCACCGCCTGCGGCAGGTGCTGCTGCGCAAGTTCCCCCGACACCTGCTGGGCTCGATCCCGCTGATCTACAGCTGGGACCTGGCCGGCGACCGGGACGAGGCCCGGCGCACGTGGTCCTGCGTGCTCAACAGCTTCCTGCACCCGACCATGGAGCGCTTCCTGTACGGCGCCGAGCGGCGGTTGAAGGAGTACAGGATCACCAACCCGCTGCTGGTGTACCGCAACGACGGGGCGTCGTCACGAGTGGCCAAGTCGGTGGCCCTGAAGACCTACTCCTCGGGCCCGCGCGGCGGGCTGGAAGGGACCGCCGCGCTGGCCCGGACCTACGGCCTGCAGCACACCCTGATGATGGACATCGGCGGCACGACCACCGACGTCGGGGTGGTGGAGGGCAGCACGGTCGCCGTCGACGAGCGCGGGACGATCAAGGGCGTCCCGATCTCGTACCCGATGAGCAACGTGCACTCGCGCGGGGTGGGCGGATCGTCGGTGATCGCCGTCTCGGACGGGCGGATCACCGTGGGCCCGCACTCGGTGGGCGCGACGCCGGGACCGGCCTGCTTCGGTTTCGGGGGCAAGCAGGCCACCATCACCGACGTCAACCTCCTGCTCGGTGTGCTGGACGCCGACACGTACCTGGACGGCACCTTCAAGCTCGACGCCGACCGCTCCCGGGCGGTGATCACCGAGACCGTCGCCGAACCGCTGGGCATCTCCCTGGAAGAGGCGCTGGTGCGGATGGAGCAGGCCTACTTCGAGGAGGTGTCCGCGTCGTTCGCGCACCTGGTGACCCCGGCGACGACCCTGGCGGCCTTCGGTGGCGCCGGCCCGATGAGCGCGACCGGAGCGGCCCGCCCGGCGGGCGTGAAGCAGGTGCTCGTTCCTCGGACCGCCGCCGTGTTCTCCGCCCTCGGCATCTCCTTCTCCGACATCGGGAAGACCTACGAGGTCCGGGTGCCCGAGCCGACCACCGAGTCGGTCGAGCAGACCTACCGCAGCCTGCTGGTGCGCGCGGAACGAGACATGTTCCAGGAGGGCTTCGAGCTGGGCCACTGCACCGTCGCGTGCAGCCTGGTGCTGGAGGAGGCCGACGGCACGATCGCCGAGCAGCGTCCTTACCAGCCGGGCGCCCCGGCCGACCACCCCGGCATGTACGCCGGGCTGCGCCTGACCGCGAGCGCGCCGCTGACCCACCCCGAGCTCTCTGCGGACTCGCCGGTGAAGCAGCTCCCGGCCCCGCTCGCGGGCACCCGCCAGATCAGGTCGGGGGTCGACCAGGTCGACACCGTCCCGGTGCACGTGCTCGACGACCTGGTGCCCGGCCACGCGGGTGAGGGCCCGGCCATCGTCGAGGGCCCGTTCTTCACCGCGCGCGTGCTCCCGGGCTGGACCTTCCGTGTCACCTCGGCCGGCGACCTCCTGCTCGTCGACACCCTCTGACCGTCCCCACCTGCCAAGAACCAGGCCCTCACCTCCACGAAAGGAGACTCCGATGCGAGTCCCCATGACCGAGTACCTCCTCATCGACCTGGACACCGAACGCTGGGTCTGCCGGGTCTGCTCCCAGGACATGGGATCGGCCCACGAGAACTACAAGCCCGGCACGCTGGTCTACGACCGCGACCCGCGCGAGATCCACCAGCCGATCATCGACCCGGACCGCTACGAGTACACCTTCAGCCCCGACCCGGAGTACTGCCGGATCCTGGAGTACTACTGCCCCGGCTGCGGCACCCAGATCGAGGTCGAGTACCTCCCGCCGGGCCACCCGCCCACCAACGACCTCGTCATCGACGTCGCCGCCCTGCGCGCGCAGTGGGAAGCGCGCGGCCTCGACCCCGAGCAGGCCCACAACTACGGGCCCGGCGAGGACGCCCAGAAGTACACCGCTGCCCTGAAGGCCCTCGGACACGTCCGCTGAGCGCCGCCCCCATCGAGTCAAGGAGCACAAGGAATGAAGCGCATTTCCGTGGACATCGGTGGCACGTTCACCGACTGTTTCTTCGTCTGGGACGACATCTACGTCGACGCCAAGGCCCTGACCACCCATCACAACCTCGCACTGGGGTTCAACGAAGCGCTCGACCTGGCCTGCAAGCGGGCCGGCCTGGACCGGATCTCGGTGCTGTCCGAGGTCGACTCGGTGCGGTACGCCACGACCCTGGGCACGAACGCGCTCATCGAGCGCAAGGGACCGAAGGTGGCCGCGATCGTCACCCACGGCTTCGAGGACACCATCCCGCTCTCCCGTGGCCGCGGGTACGGCGAAGGCCTGGACTACTCGATGCAGCAGAACCTGCCTGCCGCCGAACGGCCCGAACCGCTGGTGCCGCGGGCGATGATCCGTTCGGTCAAGGAGCGGGTCAGCTCCGCGGGGAAGGTGGTCGCACCGCTCGACGCGGAGGACGTCCGCCAGATCGTCCGCGAGCTGGTCGACGCCGGCGCCGAGGCGATCGTGGTCTCGCTGGTCAACGCCACCGAGAACCCCGAGCACGAGCTGGCGATCCAGGAGATCATCCTCGACGAGTTCCCGCCGCACGAGCTGGGCGCCATCCCGGTCCTGCTCGGGCACCAGGTCTCCGGGCGCAAGGGCGAGTACGTCCGGGCGACGTCGACGATCATCGACGCCTTCCTGCACGAGATCATGTTCCACGCCCTCTCGCAGCTGTCGAACAACCTGCGCGACTTCGGCTACGACAAGCCGATGCTGGTCATCCACAACTCCGGTGGGATGGCGCAGATGAACTCCACCGACGCGCTGCAGACCATCCACTCCGGCCCCATCGCCGGGGTGGGCGCCGCCGAGCACCTGGCCACCGAGACCGGGCTGGGCCACGTCATCTCCACGGACATGGGCGGCACCTCCTTCGACATCGGCCTGGTGCCCGAGGGCGGGGTGAAGCACTACGACTTCCTGCCCACGATCGACCGCTGGCTCGTGTCGGTGCCGATGGTGCACCTGGACACGCTCGGTGCCGGTGGCGGTTCCATCGCCAGCTACGACCGGATCCACGACTCGATCCGGATCGGTCCGGAGTCGGCCGGGTCCAACCCCGGACCCGCCTGCTACGACCGGGGCGGTCTGCGTCCCACGGTCACCGACGCGGACCTGCTGCTGGGCTACCTCGACCCGGACAACTACGCGAACGGCTACATCAAGCTCAACCCGAAGCGGTCGGTGTTCGCGATCGAGGAGACCCTGTGCGACCCGCTGGACATGGACGTCATCGATGTCGCCCGGGTGATCAAGGACAGCGTCGACGAGCAGATGGCGATCGGCATCGGCAAGGAGCTTCGGGTGCGCGGCTACCTGCCCGAGGACTTCACGATGCTGGCCTACGGCGGCAACGGGCCCCTGCACGCCTGCGGCATCGCCCGCCACGCGGGCATCAAGCGCGTGCTCGCCCCGCCGTTCTCCTCGGTGTTCTCCGCCTGTGGCGCGGGGAACATGAAGCAGCTGCACTTCCATGAGCGGGGGGTGCACGTGACGATGTACAACCCGACCACCCGGTCTCTCTACGACGACTACGCCGAGTTCAACGCCGTCGTGGAGGAGCTGGAGGCACGCGGTCGTGAGGACCTGGTCCGGCAGGGATTCCAGGCCGAGGACGTCAAGCACCGTCTGGAGCTGGACATGCGCTACGGCAACCAGCTGCTGACCCAGGCGGTCGCGCTGCAAGACATCGACCGGATGAACGGCGTGGGTGATGTCCTCGCCATGATCAGGATCTTCGGCGACGTCTACAGCCACCGGTTCGGTGCCGCCTCCGCGGCGCCCGAGGCCGGCATCCGCTGCAACACCGTCCGCGTCGCCTCCTACGTCGACGGGGACGTGGTGAACTTCGACTCGCTGGAGACCGGCGGTGACCGTCATGAGCCGGCCCCGGCGAGCCGGCGCGACGTCCACTTCCTCGATCACCCGAAGGCCATCGACACCCCGGTCTACGACCAAGGCGCGCTGACCGAGGAGCACGTCATCCACGGTCCGGCCATCGTGACGACGGAGAACACCACGTTCCTCGTCGAGCCCGGTTGGCGGCTGGAGCCGACCAGGCAGGGAGCCGTCTGGTTCCTCCAGGACTGACCCGCACCGAACTCACCGCGAAGGAAACGACAGACATGACCGCAGTCAACGAGAACCCGGCTCGTTCCCTGACTCCGCAGGAGCAGGAGTGGGTCGACACGTTCATGGACGAGACCACGCTGTTCCTGGGGCCCGACCCCGAGATCATGCGTGACCACAGCATCGCCTCCCGGTCCGACCACGAAGAGCTGGCCATCGCGGCGGGCGTGGACCGGATGGAGGTGGAACGAATCCGCAAGCGCATCGCGGGCGCCCTCGACGAGGGCTACGAGATGTGCGAGGCCCAGGGCGCAGCGCCCGGCGCCAAGTGGGGCGACCTCACCACCGCCATCTACACCGCCGCCGGCGACGTGTCCTACCTGTCCTGTCACGGTGTGATCGCCTTCAGCGCGATCCTGCACCACCCGATCCGGTACATCATGAAGTACTGGAAGGACGAGCCCACGGTGGGGATCCAGCCCGGCGACGGGTTCATCCACAACGACGCCCGGTACGGCAACATCCACAACACCGACCAGTCGATGATCATGCCGGTCATGCGCGACGGCCAGATCCTCGCCTGGGTCGCGGCGACGATCCACGAGGGTGAGAACGGCGCCTGCGAGCCCGGCGGGATGCCGTCGGGCTCGGAGACGCCCTTCGACGACGGCCTCCGGATGAGCCCGTTCAAGATCGTCGAGCAGGGCGAGCTCCGCCGGGACCTGCTGACCTTCCTGCAGCACTCGGTGCGGGACCCGAAGCTGCAGCTGGCCGACCTGAAGGTGAAGATCACCGCGGTGCGCAAGATCATGGAGCGCATCGACAAGGTCATCGACGAGGTCGGGGTGGACACCTTCGTGGCCGCCCTGCGCACCACGGTGGAGGACGTGGACGCCGAGGTGCGCCGTCGCATCGGGGAGCTGCCGGACGGGACCTACCGTCTCGACCAGTTCATGGACAGCACCCTGAAGGAGAACATCCTCATCAAGTTCGCCTGCAAGATCACGGTCAAGGGCGAGCACATGACGGTCGACCTGCGGGGCACCGGACCGGAGATCCTCAACCGCGCCATCAACTCGCCGCTGTGCTCGGTCAAGTCGATGTTCGTGCAGGCGATCCTCGCCTTCTGGTGGCCGGACCTGCCGCGGACCACCTCGGCCATGAGCTGCATCGAGATCATCTCCGACGAGGGCACCTGGGCGGACGCGTCGTACGACGCCCCGATGGGGCAGTCCCTGCAGGCGTCCTTCCGCGGCTTCTCGGCGATGCAGGCGCTCTACAGCCGGATGTCGTTCTCCACCCCGCACAAGTACAGCAACGTGGTGGCCAACTGGTTCAACCAGATCAACACCTTCCTGTGGGGCGGCGTCACCCAGCACGGCGACATGGTGGGCAACCTCTGTGCCGACCTGAACGGGATGCCCGGCGGTGCCAAGCCGTTCCGCGACGGCGAGGACGCGGTCTCCCCGCTGTTCTGCGCGATGGCCGACACCGCCGAGCAGGAGGTCATGGAGGAGGAGGTCCCCTTCATGCAGCTGGTGTCGAAGCGGCTGGTCCGCGACAACATGGGCTTCGGCAAGTTCAACGGCGGCATGGGCTACGAGATGATCGTGGCGGCCGAGGGCAGCCCCCAGTGGGGCTTCATGACGGTGACCTCCGGAGCGAAGTTCTCCTCCGTCTACGGCATGTACGGCGGCTACGGCTGCGGCACCTACCCGTTGGCGATGGTGAAGGGCACCAACGTCTACGAGCACATCCGTCAGGACCCGAGCAAGTTCGACCTGTCGATCGAGAAGGTGATGAACGAGCGGCCCTTCGCCGACGGCCGGTACTCCACCTACCACATGGGGCTGCAGTTCGACCTCGCCAAGGACGGCGAGCTCTACATGATCAGCCAGGGCGCCGGCGGCGGGTACGGCGATCCGCTCGAGCGACAGCCCGAGTCGGTCGTGCGCGACGCCGAGCTCGGGCGGATCAGCCAGAAGGTGGCCGAGGAGCTCTTCGGCGTCCGCTACGACCCGGAGAACTTCCGCCTCGACATGGAGGGCACCGAGGCGACGCGCCGGGCCGCCCGCCAGGCGCGGCTGCAGCGCGGCAAGCCGTTCGCGGAGTTCTGCGAGGAGTTCGTCAAGCCCGAGCCGCCGAAGGACCTGTACTACTACGGGTCCTGGGGCTCCGACACCGAGGACATCACGGCCACGGTCTTCACCATCGACGGACCCGAGCGCGCGGTCGCCCCCCTGCAGGAGCTGCCGATCGTGATGATCCCCGACCGTCGCGAGGTCAAGATCTCCCAGCTCGAGGCCCGCGTCCTGGAGCTGGAGGAGAAGTACGGCGAGGGCGTCCGACGTCTCGCCTGAGCCCACCCCGGCGGTGGTGGCCCGGCAGCAGTCCGGGCCACCACCGCCTCGCCTCCGGCCGGCGGCTGCCGCGCCCGCCGTGCCCTCATTCGGAAGGAAGCATCATGACCACATCCCTGGAGACGCTCCGCACTGCCGCTCCGAGTGGACGTGCCCGCCCCCTGCTCCTCGACCACGGCGACTACGGCACCGCCGTGCTGCGCCAGGGCAGGCCGGTGCCGTGGAGCGACCTGGCCGCCCTGACCGGCTACTTCGGGCAGGTCAACGGACTGCTCGACCCGGACACGACGTGGGTCGACGTCGCAGCCCTCTACGACGCTCACCTGTCCGCGCACCCGGATCTCGTCACGGCGATGGGTGCCCGCAGCCGTACCGGGTACGCGTTGCGCACGTTGCTGGCCGACGAGGAGGGGATCGAGCTGGTGCTCCGGACCGCGGGCACCCTGACCGAGGCCTCCCGGCGCCGAGCCGTCCTCGCCGTCCCCTCCCCGGCACGCTGGCTGGCCCTGGCGCACGAGGCGGCGGGGGACCCGCTGGAGCCGGTCGACGACGACGCCGCGGACCGGGCCTCGGTGTACCTGGCGGAGTGGCTGGGGCGGCTGGGCTCCCTGCCCGTCGCGCTGGTGCTGCTCGACGCGCGGAGGGGAGAGGAGGGCACTCCGGTCGAGACCAAGGAGACGGCCGACGGCTACTCGGCGATCTCCAACCTGGCCGGCCACTTCGGATGGTCGGTGGCCGTGCGCCGGACCGAGGGCATCGAGGTCACCGACGGCGATCTGCGCATCGGCCTGGTCCCGGAGTCGTTCTGGCTTGGCGGCGCCGACCTGCCCGACGGCGGCGTGCTGCTGGCCAGCATCCCCGCCTCCGCATCGCCGGAGCGGGTGCTCGACCAGCTCGCGCTGCTCCGCTGAGGTGGTCACCACTCGTCGAGCCACAGCCGCTCGCGGAAGCCGCCCCGCTCGGCGCGCTTGAACGCGGCACGGTCCTCGATGTCGCGGAGCTCCACGCCGATCAGCTCGGCGACCGCCACCAGCACCTCGTAGACGTCCGCGGCCTCCTCGAGCCGGTCGTCGGGCGCGGCGTCGCGCAGCTCGGTCGCCTCCTCGAGGAGCTTGTCGAGCAGCGCCTGCTCGTAGGCCGCCGGCTCGAGCACGCGCACCTCGGGCGTACGCCCGGACGCCTCGATGATCTCCGGGATCCGGTCGCGGACCAGCTTGCCCATCGTCGCCTCCTCGTGTGCGAAAGACCTGGGGCGCCAGGTCGCCTGCGACATACTGCCGTGCGTGCACGATCCTGGAGACCGGCGCGCGCACCGCGACGTACAAGCTCGCCACGCTCACCGCGCTCATCGACCACTGCGTCGAGCACCTGCCCGCGGATCTCGACGCGCCGCTGTGGGTGCCGCTGCCGGACCTGGCGCACCGGGTCATCGAGGTGTACTGGCGCCAGGTGCTGCCGTTCGAGGGCAACGAGCTGCGGCAGTCGACGCAGCCCGTGGCGCGCGTCCTGCGCGCGGTCATGGAGCTGCGCCTGGCCGCCGGCTTCGCTTCCGGCGGTGGCAGCCTCGACCTGGCGATGATCCGCGTGCCGGCGGCCTACGCCGCGGCCGTCGCCGAGGTCGGTACGACGCTGGTGCGGCAACCGCTGCACCGGCTGCAGAAGCTCCCCGGGCAGGCGCAGGGGCGGACGTTCCTGTACGACGACTCCTGGATGCACGACGCCGTCAGCCGGCGGGTCATCGCCGAGCACGGCGACGCGATCGTGCTCCACCCCGGTGTCGCCGCCGGCCTCGCCCGCCTGTCCGGCCTGCTCAAGCCGACCCTGGAGATCCTGTGGGTAGAGGACGTGCGGCGGATGAACCGGTTCCTCGACTCCGACGTCCCGGACGTCGCCGGCCACCTGTTCGGTCGCGAGCGGGTCTCGCTGGCCGCCGCGCGGGAGGGACTGAAGGACGCCTTCGGGCCACGCTGCTTCTACTGCGCCGCGCGGCTGCCGGCCGACTCACCGCTGTGGGCCGGCCGCGGTCGTACGACGTACCTCGACCTCAGCGCACCGCCGGAGTGGCTCCGCGCCGGCGCCGGGCGGAAGCGGACCAGCGCCCGCGTCGGACACCCGGCGCTGCGAGCTGGTCCTTGTCCACAGGGCCAGGACCAGCCCTGGTGCGGTGGCTGTCCGCGGCACTTGGGTGGGTCCATGCCGAAGTCACGAGGAAGACACCACCGCAAGGCCAACCGATCGACGCGGAGAGTCCGACCGCAGAGGGATGCCGCCACCATCGACGCCTTCGCCGAGTTCCGCCTGCTGGCGGCGACCGACGCTGCCGAGGCACGCGGTGACGCCGAGGGTGCGCTGGAGATCATCGAGAAGGACCTGGCCCGTCGCCGAGGACCTGATTATTGGCGGCCCGAGCGCCTGATGCGGCTGGCCCAGCTGAGCATGCTCGGCTGCATGCTCCCCGGCTGGGCGACCTCCCGGTGGATCCTCGCGCAGGCGGCCCAGACTCTTGACGAGACCAGCCGTTTGCGGACGCGTCGGGCTTTCGAGATCGCCTTCGCCACGGGCAGTCCCGAGGCGGTCCCGGCCCGCGACGACTTCGACCGTCGGGTGAAGACGATGGATCGCGACTGGGTGTTCCGCCAGGCGCTGCTCTACGAGCAAGGCGGCCTGGATCACTTCGTGCGGAACGTGGCCTCCCATGATCTGCTGGTGGCCGCCGACCGCATCGACGATTGGGCGCACGCTCCGATGGGCGCATACCGCCTGGTGCGTGAAGAGCCCCAGACGCTGCGATGGCTGGACGTCGGGACCGGCGAAGACGTCGAGACCCTCAACATCGGCGCGGCCTGCCTGCTGGCGCCCGGGGACTGTGTCCTCGGACGACTGGTCTCCATCGAGTCCGGATCGATGTTCGAGTCGGCGCCCCTGCCGGTGCCCGAGGATCTCGCGTTGCGCGTGGCGGACGCGCCGGCGGACTGGGTCGCGGCGGTGTCGACAGCGTGTCGGACGGACGAAGGCGACGACCTTCGAAAGCTCATCGCGATCAACGACTTCCGGCTCCTCACCGACGTGCCGACGGTCCTGCAGACGGCGGTCGCGTGGGACGTCGCGCAACGCTCGCAGCCGTCGCCGCAACCCGAGACGTTCTCTGATCGACGAGCGCTCCACGTGGGACTGGTTCGGGCGGCCCTCGACCAGCGCCTGGGCGACGGCCCCGAGGGCCTCAGCTGCGCGCCTGCGGTCGCCGCGGCGCTGCTGGAGCCCGTGGTCTTCTCCGGCCTGTGGGCCACGCTGCGAACCGTGGACGCCGAGAACCTCCGTCGGCTTGCGGCCACGCTCGCCGGTCCGGCGGCGGACCTGTGCCGACTGCTCGCCGTTGACCTGCAAGCCACGGCCTGACGAAGCGGCACCAGCTGGCCGCGCTCGAGGGGCAGCCGGCCGGTTTTCGTCCACAGCCGACAACCGGCGCGCACGGTCCACAGGCATCGAACATGCGTTCGAGCGGGAGTTCGACGAACTCTAGCGTGGACTCATGAGTTCTTCGCCGTCGGCTCCGGAGACGCACCCCGTGGTGCAGTTCACCGTCGCGCTGTCAGCGGGCCTGGACCGGCTGGAGGGGACGCCGGCGTGGGCGCTGACTCCGGAGGAGCAGGCCGAGGCGCTGGTGCGGCTGCGGCGGCAGCAGGCGCGGTTGGCCGAGCTGGAGCTGCGGCTGCTGGTGGCGGCGGACCGCAACGAGGTGGGCGTGGACGAGGGGGCCACCTCGACGGCGGCGTGGTTGGCGCAGGAGACCGGACGCACCCGGGCGAGCTGTTTCGCCGACCTGCATCTGGCGCAGGCGCTCGACGGGGACTTCGAGGCCACCCGCCGGGCGTTGGCGGCGGGTCGCATCGACGTGGACAAGGCCCGGGTCGTGGTGGCGGCGGTGGGCCGGCTGGTCGAGGACCACGACGACCTCCCGCCGGGCACCCATGCGGCCGCGGAGACGCACCTGCTGGAGCTGGCCGAGCGGTTCGACGCGGTGACCTTGCGTCGGTTGGGCAAGCGGCTGTTCGAGGTGGTCTGCCCCGAGGCAGCTGACGCCGAGGAGGGCCGCACGCTGGCCGCCGAGGAGGCGCGGGCGCGGCGGGTGGCGCACCTGTCGCTGCGCGATCACGGTGACGGCACGGTGGAGGGCCGGTTCCGGCTGCCGGTGCTGCACGCCTCGCTGCTGAAGAAGGCGTTGGAGGCGTTGACCAGCCCCCGGCGGCTCGGCGAGGGCCGCCTGGATCCCGAGACCGGCCGGAAGCTGTCCCAGGCCACTCTGTTCGGGCACGGGTTCATGGAGCTGCTGGAGAGCCATCTCGACACCGGGTCGTTGCCGAGTGGGGGAGGGTCGCCGTTCGCGGTGACGGTGACGATACCGTTGCAGAGCCTGTTGGAGGGGCTCGGGGTGGCCACGCTCGAGGACGGGCAGCGGATCAGCGCCGCCGAGGCGCGGCGGTTGTGCTGCCGCGCCGGGATCATCCCGCTGGTCCTCGGTGGTGACTCGATGCCGCTCGACGTCGGCCGGGAGAAGCGGTTGTTCGACCGTTACCAGAAGGCGGCGATGGACGCCCAGCACCACGGGTGCGCGACGGTCAACTGCGACCGGCCCCCGTCCTGGTGCGAGTACCACCACCTCGACCCCTGGGCCCAGGGCGGTCGCACCGACGCCCGCACCGGCATCCCGCTGTGCCCACCCCACCACCAGATGGCCGACCACCCCGAGACCTGGACCATGAACCGCCACCCCGACGGCTCGGTCCGCTTCACCAGACGCCAATAGCGGCGGCGGCCGACCGGTGATGGGCTACTGCGTCTCGCGCCGGACAGGGCGAGCTGTGGCCAGGTGTAGTGCGGACGCTGCCGTAGTTGCATGCGCACGGGAGCATGGGAGGACGGGGAGTAGAGCGTCGGGGGCGTCCGCTTTCCGACTCTCTGCTCATGTTCTTTCATCTCCCAAGCGAATGGTCACCTCTTTGAGTACTCTCGGACGGCCATCGGGGGAAGAGGGAGACACACGTTGAGTCAGCGTTCGACCTCAGGCGAGCCCGCACAGCCTTCGCAGCCCAGCGCCGGAGGTAGCGCACGCAAGATCGCCGAGGATGCTGAGTCCGCGGCTCTCGTTCTCGAGCGGAAGGCTGCCTACGCGCGGCGACGGACGACCAGCTTTCGCCAAGGCGCTGCAGGGGAGGCGGAGACCGCAGCGGCGCTTGCGGAGCTGACGTTAGAGGGATGGGTCGTGCTTCACGATCGGCTGGCGCCAACCGGCGGCAACATCGACCACCTGCTCATCGGCCCGGGTGGGGTCGTCGTCGTGGACAGCAAGAGCTGGACGGGAACGGTGACTGCCAGTAGCGACGAACTGCGAGTCGGTGGCCGCAACAGGTCCACGCAGGTCGCATCGGTCGCCGCGTTGGCCGGTGCCGTCGAAACCGCTCTGCGCACCGTCGAGCCAGTGGCGCCGGTGAACTCGGTCATCTCCCTGACGCAGGAGGCGCCACCGAGCGGCCCGATGCGGTTGGCCGCCGGTCCGCTTGTCGCAGGTGTGTATGAGGTCGTGCCTGCGGTCCGGATGCTGCCCGTGGTGCTGCGGCCCGCCCAGATCGACGGCCTCGTGGCTGCAGCCCTCACCGCCTTTCCGGTTGCCGACCGCACGCTGAACGAGGTGCTTGAGACGGAGGCGCCCGAACGCAAGCCGGCAGGGGGACTCTTCCTTCGGGCAAACGTGTTTCTCTTCGCCGAACCGTGGGCCCGCTCGGGGATTCGACGTCTGTACCTCAACGACATCAACGGTGAGGCCCTCGGGTTCAAGAATCTTGTGTCAGGCGAGATCTCGGTCGCGGTGCCGGAGCAGGAGAAGGTTGTTCGAGGAGTGTTGGCCAATGCCCATGCCGGCGGCCTCTCACTCAGTCGATCGGCTCTGCCCAAGATCCCGGTCCAGCTGCCAGGAGGCCGCCTGCTCGGGCACATGGGGAAGTTGTGGACCAACTTCCTGGTAGCACAGCATTGGCGTCGCGGGGCCAAGGATCGCCTGTACGTCACCCATGCGATCGTGGCGCAGGGGATCTTCGAGCTGGGCTACATCGACCTGGCGAGCGGCTCGATGCGCCCCTCGAGTGAGGAACCGCTTGGCAAAGACCTGCGGGCTCCGAGGCAGTACCTGGAGCGCGTTGCCGAACGCTACCCGCGGCGCTGACGCGCTGCCGTCTGCCCGCCGGCCGGGCCAGTCGCGGCCGAGGGGCGCCGTCGCGTCTGTGACACCCGGGCCAGCATCGTCACCGCCGCGTCGGATGCACGGGTCAGACAACACCCAGCGGGGCGAGCAGGCACCGCGAGGTCATGCCCACCGTCCGTGCGAGCGTCGCGACGTACCGGCCGCGCAGAGCCTCGAGGTCCCGCAGCGCCCACAGGGTCTCCACGGTCACCCACGCAAGGTCCCGGGCCTTGTCGATGTTCCAGGAGTCGACGAGGTGCACCAGCGGGCCGAGCCGGTCGTCGACCCGGCGCTCGATCTCGGTCAGGAAGGAGCGCCGGATCTGGGACTCGAGCGAGGCGAGCAGGTCGTTGACCCGCTCGTAGTCGGCGTGCACGCCGGGGTGGTCAGGGCCGACCCCGCGGGCGTGGCAGGTCTGCACCACGGCGAGGGGCAGGTCGTTCTCGATGTGTGCGTTCATCCCGGCCAGTGCGAACTGGATCGGCCAGACGCCGGCGTTCGCGCGCTGCTCGAACAGCGGCGCCCACGCCTTGGGCACCGGCTCGCCGCCGGCGGGAGCGTGGGCGGCGTCGAAGGCCGCCAGCCACAGGCGCGCGAAGCGTACGTCGAGCTCGGCCATGAGCTGCGGGTCGGTGAAGACCCCGCCCTGCTCCAGCCGGGTGGCGACGCCTTCGGTGACGCGCAGGTACATCCCGTTGAAGACGGCGGCGCCGTCGGCGGGCGGAGTGGAGGCGTCGATGTCACGCAGCCGCGCGAGCACGTCGGCAACCGTCGTCGGGGTGTTGGCTGCTGCGGTCATACCTGGGCCACCCGGCCGCCGCCGTCCAGGTAGTCCACCAGGGTCGTCGGCGCGTAGGAGGGGTCCTCCTCGCGTCGGCGTACCGCACTGGAGGCGGCGTACTCGTGTGCCGGGTCCTGCGTCCCGATCGCCCGGTGCCGCGGCGGCAGCAGCCGGTAGATACCGGTGCGCGACTCGTGCAGCCGACCGAGCGGGTCGGGCCGCATGGACAGCTCGAGCGAGGCGACCGGGCGCTCGCCGGTGAGCACCTTCTCGTCGACCCCGAGATGGTAGGAGCGCGCACGGTCCACCATCCACCGCAGCGCGAGGTCCGACAGCGAGGAGTCGGCGTAGCCGCCGCCGACGTCGGAGTGCACGCCGGAGAACCAGACCTGCTCGACGCGCTGGTCGCCCGTCACGGCGCCCGGGGCCGGCGTCCACAGGGTCGGCACGAACGGGGCGCGCTGCTCGTCGATCGCCAGCGCCTGGAAGGCGGCGTCGACGTAGCTGCTCAGCCGGGTGTCGTGGAACTGCCACCGGCGGTTGACCAGGTCCGCCGGCGCGAACCCGGTCACGGGGATGCCCAGCGCCCCGACCGTGTCCCACACGCCGATGAACCGGATCCGGGTCTCGTGCGAGTAGGACCTCCGGAACAGCGACGAGGCGATGCCCGCGGGGTGCTCGGTGCGGCTGCGGTAGAGCGCGTACGCCTCGTCGACCCGGTCGGCGTGCTCGTGCCGCAGCACCCCGGCATTGCGCACGAACCCCGCGGTGCTGCGCGCGGTGAACGCGCCGCGGCTGAAGCCGAAGAAGAACAGCTCGTCACCGGGCTCGAAGTTCTCCACGATGAACCGGTAGGTCTCGCGCACGTTGGCCGACAGGCCGTAGCCGAAGGCACCGCCGGCCAGGTGCTCCCAGCGCTTGGTGCCCACGCCGGCGGTGTAGAACAGCCGCTGCTCGACCCCGTCCTCGCCGGTGTCCGCGGTCGCCAGCGCGAGCTTGGTGACGTTCGTGGGGCACGGGACGCCGTCCGTGGCCTCGTCCGGGGTGTTCCAGGTGCCGTCGCAGCACATCACCAGGCGCTTCACCGGACCCGCCTCCTGTGTCCGTCGTGGGCCGTCATGGGTCGGTCCGTCCACTGTGGCAGGCGCCGTTCGTCGTGGCAGCGGTTCGGGCGAAACGCCACACCGCCGCGGCTCACCCGCCGTCGGTGTCGCCGCGAGCCTCGTGCGTCTCGACGTGCTGCTGCTCACGCACGGCGGCGTCGCGGGCCTCCGCCCCGGCGGGCCCCCGGGCGCGGCCGTCCAGCTCCCGCAGGCGGGGCGCGCGGCCGTAGAGGATCACGTTGTCGCCGGGGCGGACCACCGTGCTCCCGGAGGGAACCCCGAGGTAGCGGCCGTCGGACCTGGTCACGCCCAGCACCACGACCCCCTCGTCCCGCAGCCCCAGGTCGGCCAGTGACCGCTGCGCCACCCAGTCGTCCGGCCTGACCTGCATCTCCTGGACGGTGTAGTCGTCGGCCAGCTTCAGCAGCCCCGCGACGTCGCGGGTCGGCAGGTCGGTGTGCCGTCGCAGCAGGTGGCTGGTCCACTCCGTCAGCTTCCGGTCGACCCAGCGGCTCCGGGACAGGAATACCAGGACGAGCACTCCGGCGGCCAGCTCCGCGACCCGCCATCCGGCCTGGCCGACCGCGCTTCCCCGGAAGCCGAGGATCGCCGAGCTGGCCGCGCCCACGAGCCCCGCGTTGCCGAGCAGCATCAAGGTGGCGATCACCTTCCGCCGCACCGGGTGGTCGACCACACGCTCGGACTCGCTGGTGGTGAACCCCGCGCCGGTGAGGGCGGAGCGGGCCTGGAACTGGGCGACGTGGCGCGCCATGCCGGTCGCCGCCAGGATGACCGTGGCCACCCTGGTCACGACCATGGACAGGGCGACGATGAGGAGCAACGAGCCGATGGCGACCACGACACAGACGTACCCATGTCCGCGCGCCGGCCCACCTCACGCACCGGTCCACCTCACGCGGAGACGCGAACCGGCCCCGCAGCGACGAGGCAGGGGATCGCTGCGGGGCCGGAAGAGGAGCGCTAACCCACCGCCGGCTCGGGCGGGGGTGCGCCGATCTCGGGCGGGGCCACGGTGACGCCGGGCTCGCCGGCCTCGGCGAAGTAGTCCGCGCGCCGGGTCGCGTCGACGCCCTCGGGGACGCGGAGCGCCCGCAGGGCCAGCGTGACCAGCACGGCCACCACCAGGTTGGCGATGATCGCGAGGATGCCGACCCACACCGCGGACGTGGAGTGGAAGCCGAGGTTCGACAGCGCGTAGCCGGAGCCGCCGAAGTGCGCCTTGATGACCTCGCCGGTGGCCGGGTCCTTCTTCGGGATGTCGTAGAGCATCTTGAGCGCCACCGCCATGCCGACCGCCCAGCCGGCCAGCAGGCCGTGCCGGTGGAACCAGCGGGTGAACAGGCCGATCCCGACCGCGGGCAGCGTCTGCAGGATGATCACGCCGCCGATCAGCTGCAGGTCGATCGCGAAGGACGGGTTGAGGAACACCACGAAGCCGAGCGCGCCGAACTTGACCGCGAGCGAGACGATCTTGGCGACCGCGGTCTCCTCCTGCGGGGTGGCGTCGGGGCGGAAGTACTCCTTGTAGACGTTGCGGGTGAACGTGTTCGCCGCGGCGATGGACATGATCGCGGCCGGCACCAGCGCGCCGATGCCGATGGCGGCGAAGGCCACACCCGCGAACCAGGCCGGGAACTGCTGGTCGAACAGCGCCGGGACGATGGTGTTGCCGTTGCCGCCGACCGGCTTGACGTCCGCGGCGATCGCGATGAACCCGAGCAGGGACAGGAAGCCCAGCATCAGCGAGTACAGCGGCAGCAGGGCCATGTTGCGCTTGACCACGTCGCGGCTCTTGGCGGCCAGGATGGCGGTGGTCGAGTGCGGGTAGAGCATCAGCGCCAGCGCGGAGCCGAATGCCAGCGTCACATACAGCATCTGCGACTGCGGCGCCAGGATCGGTCCCTGGTGCGGCGCCCCGGCGAAGTGCGTCGACACCTTCGCGAAGATGTCGGTGAAGCCGCCGAGCTTGGCCGGGATGTAGGCCACCGCCGCGATGATCACCACGTAGATCAGGCTGTCCTTGACGAACGCGATCAGCGCGGGAGCCCGCAGCCCCGAGGTGTAGGTGAACAGCGCCAGCACCAGGAACGCGATGGTCAGCGGCCACTTGCCGGAGACGCCCATGGTCTCGAGCACGGCCTGCACGCCGACCAGCTGCAGGGCGACGTACGGCATCGTGGCGACGATCCCGGTCAGGGCGACCACGAGCGCGAGCGAGCGGGAGTCGAAGCGCGCGCGGACGAAGTCGGCCGACGTCACGAACCCGTGCCGGTGCGAGACCGACCAGAGCCGGATCAGCACCAGGAACACCATCGGGTAGAGGACCACGGTGTAGGGCACCGCGAAGAAGCCCATCGCGCCGGCGCCGAACATCAGGGCGGGCACCGCGACGAACGTGTAGGCGGTGTAGAGGTCGCCGCCGATGAGGAACCACGAGATCCAGGTGCCGAACTTGCGGCCGCCGAGCCCCCACTCGTCGAGGTGGTGCATGGTCTCGCCGGCCCGCCAGCGCGAGGCCATGAAGCCCATCACGGCGATGACCAGGAAGAGCAGCACGAAGATGCTCAGCTCCAGGGTGTGCGACACCCATGCCGCTCACCCCTTCCTGGTCTTGAGGTAGACGATCGCGGTGAACAGCGCGCTCATCGGCACGAACGCCAGCTGCACCCAGTAGAACGCCGGCATCCCGAACATCTCGGGCTTCACCATGTTGAACAGGGCCGGGACCAGGGGCAGCAGCACGGGCACGGCGAGGAGCAGCACCCAGGGGCTCCAGTCCGGGTTGCCGACGTCCACGTCGGGGGCGGGCTCGTCATACGGGGGGAATGCGGACATGCGTCGTACTCCTTGCGGGGGGAGAAGTAGGCGGCCACATGTGACGGTTGCCACAAAAAGGTGCCTCGATGGGCGGGGAGCGTAATCAGGCCGGCTCCGGGCCACCAGGCGCGGTGGTCGTCGCTCTGGACCACCACACGGCTGTGCGGGCCGTCCGCCGCAGCGGAGCGACCGCTCGCCGCACGAGGCTGGACAGCATCGCCGTCCGTGCGGCAAGCGACGGGCGGTGAGACGGGCGCCGGGGGATCCCCTGCTTGGCCCGTGCGTGGGGAGCGGCCGTGCTCAGGCGTGGGGGATGAACGGCCGAAGGTGCTCCCGCAGCGCCGCGTCGCAGACGTACACGTAGGTGCCTTTGATGCCTCTGGTGAGCAGCACCGAGTAGATGTTGGTCACGAAGCGCAGCAGGTCCTCGTCGTCATAGGTGATCTGCAGCCGCCGGTTGTTCTCCATTCCCTTCGTGTCGAAGTACTGGGACCGGTCGAACCGCAGCCGCCGAGACGCTCGGTCCCACCGCAGGTCTCGGCCGACGATGACACCGGCATAGTTCAGGTCGTACCCCTGCACGGTGTGGATGGACCCCACCTCATGCACGGCCCTGGGTGAGTTGACCCAGTCCACCGCAGTGCTGTTCCAACGGAGTCGTACGCCGTCGAGCTCGATGTCGTAGAGCTGCTTGTCGTTCCTGCTGCGCCACTCCCATGCGTAGCCGGCCACCAGCCGTGCAAGGCCGTGCTCGGTCTCGCGCTCCGCGAGCGAGTGCACCATGTCGGCGAGGTTCTCGAAGAGCCGAAAGTCGTAGCCGGGGAAGGACGCGGGAGAGGGCGGATCGTTGCTGAGCATGCGTCTGACGTAGGTGACGTAGTCCGAGCCGCCGCGGACCCTGAGCTGCGACGAGAGAAGGTAGCGCCGCCGGCGCTCGCTCACCTCGTCCACCAACGCGGTCACGGTCGGAGCCGGTAGATCCGCGGGTCGCACGCTCTGCGCGGCGTCGAGCAGGAAGATCTGGTGGTCGCTCTGCCTGCGCACCCAGTCCAGCTGGGTGAGGGCGGGATCGTCGGACCCGAACAACCGTTCGTTGATGTCCACGAACAGGCGGTTCTGCATGCCCGAAGGCTGGTTCGCGCGCTGGTTGAGCCGGTGCGTCTCGTCCACCACGAGAAGGTGGAACCGCTGGTCGCTCATGCCGACCTCGAAAGGGGAGAGCACCATGGTCTTGTCGAGGCCCGGAGTCTTCTGGAAGACGCGCTGCACGGACTTGCGCAGGGACTGCTGCGGAACCACCAGGCCCACCCGGAAGTCGTGCAGCAGCTCTGGATACCCGGCGACGAAGAAGTCGGAGAACATGGTGTCGCTGTCCGTCGGCTCGGTCGGGTCGGCCTGCGCGATGTCCATGAGCAGCTTCATGAGGTAGACCGCAATCACGGTCTTCCCCGTCCCGGGATCGCCCTGGATGACGATCGTGCTCCGCCGGTCTTCCTCGAGGTCTTCGAAGAGGCCCTCGAGGATGTCCTCGACGGCGACGGCCTGGTCGGGCGTCAGCGCCTTGAAGGGGGAGAGCTTGAAGAGGTCGCTGTTCTCGATGTCACGGACGGGGCGGGTGAACAGCCCCAGGGCCCGCAGCTCCGCGAAGATCCGGTCGAACGTGGCCTGGTACTTCGCGCGCTCGTAGTAGTCGGAGTCGATGACACCGTCGTTGCGGTTGAGCACCTGGAACTCCCCGTCGCCGGCAAACAGCCGGATCAGGTAGGACTCGAGATCGAGGCACGCCGATTTGTTGAAGGTCTCGTCGACAACCACGCGGGCACGCAGAAGGTCGCGCTTCTCCGGCGACTCCAGGTGCTGCCTGAGCCGAGCGGCCACGTTGCGGGACTCACCCACGTAGACCTTGCCCGCGCCATCGAGGGTGTACACCACGGGCCAGTTCTGGAACCGGGGGTCCGTCCGTGCCCAGGTGGCTACGTAGTCGGCGTCGAAGGTGACCCGCTCGACCCTAAAGCCGGTCATACTTTGTGCTCCGGCCGCGAGCCTTGTCGACCGGGTACTTCCCCCGTGTCTTCTCCAGCTTGCCCAGCACGATGTCGTCCGGGTCCACCTCCAGGCGGGCCGCGAGGAGATAGCAGTAGGTGAGCACGTCGGCAAGCTCGTCCTGGACACGAGCGTCCTGCGCGGCGTCGCCCCACTGGAAGCACTCCAGCAGCTCGCCGGCTTCGATCGCGATGCTCTTCGCCAGGTTCTCGGGTGTGTGGAACTGCTCCCAGTCGCGCTTCGCCATGAAGACCTGGAGCTCCTGGAACACACGCCGGCCGCTCATGTTCTGACCGTATCGTCCCGAACCGAGCGTTTCGCGCAGATGGCGCATCCGGCCGTCGCACACGCGTGGGCGGGCTCGCTCGCGCTCCCGTTTCCACCCGAGGGGGTCGGGTACCACCCCGCCAGCCCGACCGCGATTCGACGACAGGGACCGATGGAAGCCGAACTCCGCAGCATCCGAGAAGTCGCCGAGGACACCTTCGAGCTCGTCCTCGAACCGGCCGGCACGCTGGCCTTCCGTGCCGGGCAGTACTGCCGGGTCCGGCTGCCGGAGCTGAGGTACGCCGACCGCAAGGCGTCCCGGAAGTTCTCGCTGGTCAACGCCCCGCACGACGAGCGCCGGGTGGTGATCGCCACCCGCACCGGCCGCACCGGCTACAAACGGTCGCTGCTCGAGCTCGAGCCCGGCGCCGAGGTCGAGATCGAGAAGGTCAAGGGGAAGCTCGTGCTGCCCACGAAGCCCCCGCGTCCGGTGGTCATGGTCGCCGGCGGCATCGGCGTCGTCCCGTTCGTCAGCATGCTGCGCGACCTGGAGCACCACGGCACGCTGCGCGACGTGACCCTGCTGTACTTCAACCGGACCACCCGCAGCGCCGCCTACCTCGGCGAGCTGCAGGCGATGGCCGAGCGCCACCCGGGGCTGCGCCTGCTGCCGGTGATGACCCGTGAGCCCGGCTGGGAGGGCGAGACCGAGCGGCTCTCGGAGGCGTTGTTCGACAGGATCCTCCTGGACGTGGCCGCCCACGACTACTACGTGGTCGGCACGCCGCTGATGGTCGAGGCCGCGGTCGACGTGCTGCGCGCCTCGGGGGTCCCGAAGGACCAGATCCAGGACGAGGACTTCTCCGGCTACGAGTACCGGCCGGCGTGAGGTCCGTCCGCGGGGCGGGCTCACTCGCCTGACAAGCCGGTCCTTCGGTGCTAGACCAGTGCGGAGTCCGTCGTACGACGGGCGCCGAGGGAACAGCGCCGAGGGAACGGGAGAGGTGCGATGAGCACGGTGAAGAGCGTCGGCCATGGAGACCACGCCGTGGTGTGCCTGCACGGCTGGTTCGGGTCCGCGGAAGGTTGGGGCTACCTCCCGGAGGTGGTCGACGGCGACCGGTTCACGTACTGGTTCCCCGAGATGCGCGGCTACGGCGCCCGCCGCGAGGAGACCGGCGAGTTCACGATGCGCGAGTACGCGGCCGACGCGCTCGCGGCCGCCGACGAGGTCGGGCTGGACCGCTTCTCCGTGCTCGGGCACTCGATGGGCGGCAAGGCAGCCGCCAGCCTGCTGGCGATGGCCCCCGACCGGGTGCGCGCGCTGGTCGGGGTCGCGCCGGTCGCGCCGGCGCCGGTCCCGCTCGACGAGCAGGGTCGCGCGTTGTTCTTCGGGGCCCCGGGCAACGACGACAATCGCCGCGCGATCATCGACTTCACCACGGGAGGTCGCAACTCCGCGGCCTGGGTGGCGGCCATGGCGGCGTTCTCCCGGCAGGCCTCGACCACGGAGGCGTTCACCGGCGCGGTCCGCTCCTGGGTCGAGGACGACTACCTCGGCGAGGTGGGGCGGCCGGACACGCCGATCCACTGCTTCGTGGGGGAGAACGACCCGGCGCTGTCGGCGGAGGTGATGCAGGCCAGCTGGGTGCAGATCTACCCCGACGTCACCGTCACCGAGCTCGCCTCGTGCGGTCACTACCCGATGTACGAGGTCCCGGTCCGACTGGCCACCGAGGTCGAGGCCTTCCTTGCCGAGCGCTGAGGCCGCGATGTCCCTGCACGCCGACACGCGTCTGGTGCACGACCCGGGCACCTACGTGCACGGTGCGCCGCTGGAGGCGCTGGACCGGTTGCGGGAGAGCGGCGCCGGCGTGGTCTGGGCCGAGGAGCCGGCCGGTCGCGGCGTTCCCGGCGGCCCTGGGTACTGGCTGGTGCTGCGGCACGCGGACGTGAAGGCGGTGCTGCGCGAAGCGACCACGTTCTCCTCCTACGCCGGCGGCACGCAGGTGCGCGACCCCGCCACCGAGCAGGACCTGGCCTACGTGCGCCGGATGATGCTGAACATGGACCCGCCGGAGCACTCGCGGCTGCGGCGACCGGTGCAGCGCTCGTTCACCGTGCGCGCGGTCGCCCGGCTCGAGCAGCAGATCCAGGCCCACGTGCACGCGATCCTCGACCGCACCCTGGACGCACCCGAGGGCGTCGTGGACTTCGCCAAGGACGTCGCTGCCGACCTCCCGCTGCTGACGCTGGCCGACGTGCTCGGTGTCCCCGCCGAGGACCGGATGCTGATGTTCGACTGGTCGAACCGGGTCATCGGCTTCCAGGACCCCGACTACGCCACCAGCTCGGCGTTCGACGCCGACCGGGGCACGTCGATGGCGCGTGAGGCGCTGGCGCTGCGCCCGGGTCCGGATGCGGACGGGCGGATGCCCGACCCGCGCACGCGTGCCGGGATGCCGGACCTCTACGCGTACGCGCACCTGCTTGCCGAGCACAAGAAGCAGCATCCCGGGCAGGACGTCATGTCCATCCTGCTCGCCCAGGACGACGCGCTGAGCGTCGAAGAGTTCGAGAACATGTTCTGGCTGTTCGCGGTGGCCGGCAACGAGACCCTGCGCAACGGGCTGCCCGGCGGCATGTACGCGCTGCTGGCGCACCCGGAGGCCCAGGAGCGGCTGCGCCGCGAACCGGAGCTGGTGGCCACCGCGGTGGAGGAGATGCTGCGCTGGTGGACGCCGGTGATGGTGTTCCGGCGCACCGCCACCCGCGACTGCCGTATCGCGGACCAGCGCGTGACCGCCGGCCAGAAGGTGGTGGTCAGCTTCCTGGCCGCGAACCGGGACCCGCGGGTGTTCGACTCACCGGGGGAGTTCCGGGTGGACCGCGGCAGCCGCGAGCACCTGGTGTTCGGTCACGGCCCGCATCTGTGCCTGGGTGCGCACCTGGCGCGGGTGCAGATGCGCACGATGTTCACCGAGCTGCTGGCGCGCACGTCCTGGCTGGAGCCGGCCGGCGAACCGGCGCTGCTGCGCTCGTCGTTCCAGCGCGGCGTCAAACGGATGCCCGTGCGCTTCCGGCGGCGCTGAGCCCGTCCGCGGGTGCGGTCTCGCCCTCGCCTCAGCGCGCCACCGGCAGGTGGAAGGCGCGCGCGAGCGACGGTGCCCACCGGGCATCCTGCAGCGGTGCGACCCCGGCGACCTGCGCATAGAGCCGGGCGAGGGAGTAGTGGTTCAACGGCGTGCCCACGACGTGGTGGTGCTGGCTGGGGTGCACCACGAGGGTGAGGACGTGGTCCCCGTGGTGGCGGTTGTCCTCGTCGGAGGTGACCACGACGGCGAGGCGGCCCGAGCGCCAGTCGGGTCCCGCGAAGATGCGCGTCATGGTCTGCCGGAGCCAGGCGTCCGCCGTGGCCAGCGGGCAGGAGTGCGCGTCGTTGCAGCTGCTCGGCCGCACCATCCCGATGTCGGGCAGCCGCCCCTGCCGGACCGCCGACCACAGGTGCGCCATGGGAAGGTCGTGCGCCTGGCACTGGCGCCGCTCGCCGGGGAAGTAGACCCACGCGTTGGCCGCCAGGCCGTAGCCGCCGCGGTGGTCGGGCTGTGCCTGGCACGGGGTGCTCATCGCCCCGACGTAGACGGCGGCCGTCTTCCCGGCGGCCAGGGCTCGTCCGAAGACCGTCGGTCCGGTCATCGGATGGTTCTGCGGGAGCTCGTTGAAGGTGATGCCGTGCGTGTGCCCCGAGATCATGGCCAGGTAGTTGGGCAGCGAGGGGTAGCTGACGGCCCGGAACCGGGTGCTGTAACCGAAGGCCTTCGCGAGCCGGTACTCGTACGGCATGCCCCGGCGGACCTCGCCCATCGAGTGGTTCTCCTCCACCAGGACGAGCAGCTTGCTGACCGGCCGGGTCGGCGGCCGGGGCGGCATCGCGTACGTCGGTGCGCTCGGCACCTTCGTACCGCACCCGGCGACCGCGAGAAGCGCCGTGACCAGGGCGAGGGCCAGTGGTGTCAGCCCTCGTGGGGGGCGTCGGCTGTGGTGCAGGTTCGTCCCGTTCCTTAACCAGAGGGCCTTCAGGCGGCCATCGCTACTACTCACATCGTAGTATGCACCTCGGGCCAAGGAGGCGGGGGAACCGGCGGCTGCTGCGCGCGTCGCGGCGGGTCATCCGCCGGTGTTGCGGTCGGTGCCGGCCTCCTGCCGTTCGAGGTGCTGCCGCTCGGCCACCGCGGCCGCGCGGGCGCGGGCTCCGGCCGTGTCGCTGCCACGGCCGTCGAGCTCGCCGGGTCGGGCCGAGTGCCACGATGCTCCCGTCGCGCAGCCCGAGGACGGCCAGCGACCGCTGCGCCACCCCGTCCTTCGGGTTCACCCTCATCTCCTCGATGGTGTAGTCGCCGGCCAGCTTCAGCAGCCCGGCCACGTCACGCGTCGGCAGGTCGGTGTGCCGCCGCAGGATCCGGCCGGTCCACTCGGTCAGCGTGCGGTCCACCCGGCGGCTCGCCCTACCCCGTCCGCCCTAAAGGCCTGAGACCCGACCATTGACAGTCGAGTGTGACCCGGGCCACACTCCCTGACCATCACCGCCTCACCGTCCGGGAGTACGCATGAGCACTCATGACCCTCTAGACAAGGGCACGGCCGCCAGGGCCAGCACGGGCGGCTCCACGCCGCCGACCCGCTCGGCACCCACCCCACCCGCGCTCGACGACGACACGCGGGTGCTCGCGGAGATGGGCTACACCCAGGAGCTGCACCGCGGGATGTCGGCGTTCTCGAACTTCGCCGTCTCGTTCTCGATCATCTCGATCCTGGCCGGCTGCATCACCTCCTACGGCATCGCCCTGCGCTCCGGCGGCCCCTCGACGCTGGTGCTCGGCTGGGCACTGGTCGGCGTCTTCGTGCTCTGCGTGGCGCTCGCGATGGCCGAGATCTGCTCGCGCTATCCCACCGCCGGCGGCCTGTACTTCTGGGCCGGCCGGCTGGCGCAGCGGAACAAGCGGGTCTGGGCGTGGTACGTCGGGTGGTTCAACTTCCTCGGCGAGGTGGCCGTGACGGCGGCCATCGACTTCGGCTGCGCCGCGACCTGGATGGCGTTCGCGAAGCTGACCTGGGGCATCGAGCCGACGGCCACCAACACGTTCGTGGTGTTCGCGGCGATCATCCTCAGCCACGCGCTGCTCAACCAGTTCGGGGTCAACCTGGTCAGCCTGCTGTCCAACATCTCCGCCTGGTGGCACGTGGTCGGTGTCCTCGTCATCGTCGCGGCGCTGTGGGTGATGCCGGAGAAGCACCAGTCGGTCTCCTGGACGCTCACCGGCTGGCACAACGAGACCGGGTGGTCGTTCACGCCGTACGTCTTCCTCATGGGACTGCTGATGGCGCAGTACACCTACACCGGGTACGACGCGTCCGCGCACGTCGCGGAGGAGACCAGGAGCGCCCAGCGCAGCGCCCCGCGCGGGATCGTGATGAGCGTGCTGGTCTCCGTCATCGGCGGGTTCATCCTGCTCTACTCGATCACCGCCGCGATTCCCGACAGCTCGAGCAAGGGCCTGTCCGCGCTGGCCGCGACAGACACCGGTCTGCCGCCGGCGCAGATCTTCCTCGACGCGCTCGGCAGCGCGGGGATGGCGCAGTTCCTGCTGTTCATCGTCTGTGTCGCGCAGTACTTCTGCGGCATGGCGTCGGTGACCGCGAACTCGCGGATGAGCTACGCCTTCTCCCGCGACAACGCGCTGCCGGGCTCCCGCCTGTGGTCGAAGGTCAACCAGCGCACCGGCACGCCGACGAACTCCATCTGGCTGTGCGTGGCCGCCGCGATCCTGCTGGCCAGCCCGGCGCTGTTCAACACCACCGCCTACCTGGCGGTGACCTCGATCGCGGTGATCGGGCTCTACATCGCCTACGTCACGCCCGTGCTGCTGCGCCGGCTGCACCCCGACTTCGAGGTCGGCCCGTGGAACCTGGGCAGGTGGAGTCCGCTGATCGGCTGGGTCGCGGTCGGTTGGGTGGTCGTGATCTGCGTGCTGTTCGTGCTGCCGCCGGTCAGCCCGGTCACCGCGGACTCCTTCAACTACGCGCCGATCGCGGTGGTCGCCGTGCTGGTCTTCGCCACCGTCACGTGGTTCCTCGGCGGCCGCCAGCACTTCATGCACGGGGCCAAGGACGAGCACCTGACCAAGTCGCTCGACGAGATCCTGTAGCAGCAGGCGGGAGACGATGACGAGCCGGGCGCAGCGCGAGGACGGAGTCGACCGGCCGGTGGCCGGCGACCTCGGTGATGTCGTGCTGCGCCCGCTGCGCGGTCACCACGCCTTCGAGAGCTGCGTCGAGCGGCTGGCCACCGCGATCCGGCTGGGCGTGTTCCCCTACGGCAGCACCCTGCCGCCGGAGCGGGAGCTGGCCCAGCGGCTCGAGGTGTCGCGGGCCACGCTGCGCGAGGCGATCGCGGCGCTGCGCACCGCCGGGATGGTGACCACCCGGCGCGGGCGGGGCGGTGGCACGGTCGTCGCGCACCGCCCCGCCGCACCGAACCGCCGGGCCGCCGCGGGCCTGGCCGGCCGCCGGGACGAGCTGCTCGACACGCTGCTGTTCCGGCGCATCGTCGAACCCGGTGCCTGCTACGTCGCCGCCTGCCGGGACCTGGCAACCGACCAGGAGGCGCTGCTCACCGAGGCGCTCGCCGCGGTCTCCGGCGCCCCGGACCCGGTGGCGCACCGGCAGGCCGACTCCCGGCTGCACCTGGCGATCGCCTCGGTGACCGCCTCGCCGCTCACGATCGGCGCGGTCACGGCGGTGCAGGCCGACCTGCACGACATGCTGCAGGCGATCCCGGTCCTGCCGGTCAACATCGACCACTCCAACGCCCAGCACGAGGCGATCGTGCACGCGATCCTCGCCGGTGACGCCCCGGCGGCGCGCCGGTCGATGGAGCACCACTGCGACGACACCGCCGCGCTGCTGCGCGGCCTCCTCGACTAGAAAGAAGCCGATGACCTCCACCACACCCTCCCCCCTGTCCTCGCCGGGCCGCACGCCGCGCAACAGCCGGCACCTCTCGCTCGACCAGCTCAAGGAGAAGGTGGCCGCCGGCGACGTCGACACCGTGGTCGTCGCGTTCACCGACATGCAGGGCCGGTTGCAGGGCAAGCGGCTGCACGGGGCGTACTTCGTCGACCACGTGATCGAGGGAGGCACCGAGGGCTGCAACTACCTGCTGGCCGTGGACGTGGACATGAACACCGTCGACGGCTACGCCATGTCCTCATGGGAGAAGGGCTACGGCGACATGGAGTTCGTCCTCGACTACGACACGATCCGACTGCTGCCGCACCTGCCGGCCACCGCGCTGGTGCAGTGCGACCTGGCCTGGTTCGACCACACGCCGGTGGAGCCGTCGCCGCGGCGCGTGCTGCGCCGCCAGCTGGACCGGGCGGTCGAGCACGGGTACGTCGCGCTGGCCGGCACCGAACTGGAGTTCATCGTCTTCGACGAGACCTACGAGCACGGCTGGTCGACCGGCTACCGCGACCTGACTCCGGCCAACCAGTACAACGTCGACTACTCGATCCTCGGCAGCAGCCGGGTCGAGCCGCTGCTGCGCGAGATCCGCAACGTGATGTACGGCGCGGGCATGGACGTCGAGGGCGCGAAGGGGGAGTGCAACCTCGGCCAGCACGAGATCGGCTTCCTCTACAACGACGCCCTGGTCACCGCGGACAACCACGCGGTGTACAAGACCGCCGCCAAGGAGATCGCCGCCCAGCACGGCAAGTCGATCACGTTCATGGCCAAGTTCAACGAGCGCGAGGGCAACTCCTGCCACATCCACCTGTCGCTGCGCGGCCGCGACGGCAGCACGGTGTTCTGGGACGCCGAGCGCGGCACCCGCTCGGCGCTCTACGACCACTTCGTGGCCGGCATCCTCGCGACCATGCCGGACTTCACGCTGCTCTACGCACCGAACGTCAACTCCTACAAGCGCTACGCCGACGCCTCGTTCGCGCCCACCACGCTCGCCTGGGGCAACGACAACCGGACCTGCGCGCTGCGCCTGGTCGGGCGCGGGGCCGCGGCCCGCCTGGAGAACCGCCTGCCCGGCGGCGACGTGAACCCCTACCTCGCGCTCGCGGCGATGGTGGCCGGGGGCCTGCACGGCATCGAGCACGAGCTGCCGCTGGAGCCGGAGCAGAAGGGCAACGCCTACGCGTCGGGCAAGCCGACGGTGCCCCGGACGCTGGGCGAGGCGCGGGACGCGTTCAGCTCCTCGCTGGTGGCCCGCACGGCCCTGGGCGACGAGGTCGTCGACCACTACACCAACATGGCGGACGTGGAGCTGAGCGGCGTTCGAGTCCACGGTCACCGACTGGGAGCTGCGCCGCGGCTTCGAGCGCTTCTGAGCACCCGCACACGTCCACCGAGAAGAACCCACCGCCAGCCCCGCGCCCCGAACGGAGCACCAGCCATGACCGCGACCCAGACCCACCGCGTCCTCAACCCGGCCACCGGCGACACCGTCGCCGAGGTGCCGCTCGCGTCGGTGGAGGAGACCGACGCCGTCATCGAACGCGCCCACGAGGCGTTCCCCGCCTGGCGGGACCTGGCCCCCGGCGACCGGGCCACGCTGCTGCGGCGGTTCGCCGCCGTCGTCGACGCGCACCTCGAGGAGCTGGCCGACCTCGAGGTGCGCAACGCCGGGCACACCGTGGGCAACGCCCGCTGGGAGGCCGGCAACGTGCGCGACGTCCTCAACTACTACTCCGCCGCGCCGGAGCGGCTCTTCGGCCGGCAGATCCCGGTCCCCGGCGGCGTGGACGTCACCTTCCACGAGCCGCTCGGCGTGGTCGGCATCATCGTGCCGTGGAACTTCCCCATGCCGATCGCCGGCTGGGGCTTCGGGCCGGCGCTGGCGGCCGGCAACACCGTCGTGCTCAAGCCCGCCGAGCTCACCCCGCTGACCGCGATCCGGCTCGGTGAGCTGGCGCTGGAGGCGGGCCTGCCCGAGGGCGTCCTCAACGTCATCCCCGGCCAGGGCTCGATCGTCGGCGAGCGGTTCGTCACCCACCCGCTGGTGCGCAAGGTCGCCTTCACCGGCTCCACCGAGGTGGGCAAGCGGATCATGGCCGGCTGCGCCGAGCAGGTGAAGCGGGTGACGCTCGAGCTCGGCGGCAAGAGCGCGAACATCGTCTTCGCCGACGCCGACCTCGACAAGGCGGCCGCCTCCGCGCCGTACGCCGTCTTCGACAACGCCGGGCAGGACTGCTGCGCGCGCTCCCGGATCCTCGTGGAACGCGCGGCGTACGACGAGTTCCTGGGCCGGCTCGAGCAGGCGGTGCGGGCACTGCGGGTCACCGACCCCGCCGACGAGTCCAGCGAGATGGGGCCCGCTGGTCTCGGCGCACCAGCGCGAGGTGGTGCAGGGCTTCGTCGACGAGTCGGAGGTCGCGTTCACCGGCGACTACCCGCGCGGCGGCGCCTGGGACGGTGGGTTCTGGATGCCGCCGACCGTCGTGCTCCCCGGCTCGCCGCAGGAGCGGGTGTGGCGCGAGGAGGTGTTCGGCCCGGTGGTGGCGGTGATGCCCTTCGACGACGAGGAGCAGGCGGTCGCGCTGGCCAACGACACCGAGTACGGCCTGTCCGGCTCGATCTACACCCGCGACCTCGGCCGGGCGCTGCGCGTCTCGCGCCGGGTCCAGGCCGGCAACCTCAGCGTGAACTCGCACGCCTCGGTGCGCTACTGGACGCCGTTCGGCGGCTACAAGCAGTCCGGGCTGGGCCGCGAGCTCGGGCCGGACGCGCCGCAGGCGTTCACCGAGGAGAAGAACGTCTTCATCGCCCACGACTGACGCGACAACGACACCGGAAGACACCGGCAACGACAACGAGAGGAACGCAGACACGATGGCAGGACGGGTGGAGGGAAGGGTCGCCGTCGTCACCGGCGGCTGCTCGGGATCGGTCTCGCGACCGTCCGACGGCTCGCCGAGGAGGGCGCCCACGTGGTGATCGGGGACGTCGACGCCACGCGCGGCAAGGAGGTCGCCAGGGAGGTCGGCGGCACCTTCGTGGCCACCGACGTCACCGACAAGGAGCAGGTCGACGCGCTCTTCCGCGCCGCCAAGGACACCTACGGGTCGGTGGACATCGCGTTCAACAACGCCGGCATCTCCCCGCCCGAGGACGACTCGATCCTCGACACCGACCTCGACGCCTGGCGGCAGGTCCAGGAGGTGAACCTGACCAGCGTCTACCTGTGCTGCAAGGCGGCGCTTCCCTACATGCTCGAGCAGCACCGCGGCTCGATCATCAACACCGCCTCCTTCGTCGCGGTGATGGGCGCAGCCACCTCCCAGATCTCCTACTCGGCCTCCAAGGGCGGGGTGCTGTCGATGTCGCGCGAGCTCGGCGTGCAGTTCGCCCGCGAGGGGGTGCGGGTCAACGCGCTGTGCCCGGGGCCGGTGAACACCCCGCTGCTGCAGGAGCTGTTCGCCAAGGACCCCGAGCGGGCCGCGCGCCGGCTGGTGCACATCCCGATGGGCCGCTTCGGGGAGCCGGAGGAGATGGCCAACGCGGTGCTGTTCCTGGCCTCGGACGAGTCGAGCTTCGTCACCGCCTCCACGTTCCTGGTGGACGGCGGGATCTCCGGCGCCTACGTGACACCGCTGTGAGCACCGCGCCGCTGATCGGCCTGAGCACCTACCGGGAGCACGCCCGGTGGGGGGTGTGGGACCAGCAGGCCGACGTGCTCCCGACCAGCTACGCCACCTCCCTGGAGGCGGTGGGCGCGGTCCCGGTGCTGCTCCCGCCGCTGGCCGGCCCGTCCGCCGCCGCGACGGTCGTGGCCCGGCTGGACGGGCTGGTCATCTCCGGGGGTGCGGACGTGGACCCGGGCCGGTACGGCGAGCAGCCGCACCCGCGCACCCGGGACTGGCGCCCGGACCGCGACGTCTGGGAGTTCGCCCTGCTCGACGCCGCGGAGGAGGCGGGGCTGCCGGTGCTCGGGGTGTGCCGGGGCATGCAGGTGATGGCCGTGCGGGCCGGGGGCCGGCTCGAGCAGCACACCCCGGACCGGGTCGGGCACGAACGGCACAGCCCCGGTGGGGACGCCTTCGGGACCGTGCCGGTCGAGCTGGTGCCCGGCACCCGGGTCGCCAGGCTGGTGGGGGCGCGGTTGGAGGTGCACTGCCACCACCACCAGGCGGTCGCCGTGCACCCCGGGTTCGAGGTCGCCGGGTTCGCCGGCGACGGCACCCTGGAGGCGATGGAGCAGCCGGGGGAGCGGTTCTGCGTCGCGGTGCAGTGGCACCCCGAGGTGGCCCGCGACGCCGGGCTCTTCCGGGGCCTGGTCGAGGCGGCCGCCGCCGCGCGGGTCGGCGGCCGCGTCAGGACGTGAACGGCACCGTCGCGACGACCAGGAACAGCACCGTCAGGTAGAGGTTCGAGATGTGGAACAGCCGCAGCGGCCTGAGGTCCGCCATCGCGGACCGGGTCGCGGCGCGGCGGGCGAGCCGGTGCGACTCCACGAGGAACGGGGCCCCGACGGCCAGCGCCAGGACCGGGTAGACGGGTCCCGTCGCGGCCACCGGCCACAGCAGCAGCGAGGCGGCGACCGTGGCGTAGGCGTAGAGGAGGATCTGTCGGGTCACGACCGGCAACGGGGCGACCGCGGGCAGCATCGGCACCGACGCGGCGGCGTAGTCCTCGCGGTAGCGGATCGCCAGCGACCAGAAGTGCGGTGGGGTCCAGAGGAAGACGACGAGGAACAGCACGACCGGCGGCCAGTCCAGCGACCCGCGTACGGCGGTCCAGCCGATCAGCGCCGGGAAGCAGCCGGCCACCCCGCCCCAGACGATGTTCTGCGCGGTGCGGCGCTTGAGCAGCATCGTGTAGCCGAGCACGTAGAAGGCGTTGGCGGCCAGCGCGAGGCCGGACGACAGCCAGTTCACGGTGAGGCCCAGCCAGGCCGTGGACACCACCCCGAGCGCCAGGCCGAAGACGAGCGCGCCGCGCAGGGAGACCGCGCGGCGGGGCAGCGGGCGGCGACGGGTCCGGCGCATCTGCTGGTCGATGTCCGCGTCGACGACGCAGTTGAGGGCGTTCGCGCTGCCGGCCGACAGCGTGCCGCCGACGACGGTGGCGACCACCGGCCACAGCCGCGGAACGCCTCCCGAGGCCAGGAACATCACCGGCACCGTGGTGAGCAGCAGCAGCTCGATGATCCGCAGCTTCATCAGCCCGACGTAGGCCGCGAGCACGTGGCGTCCTCGCACCCGCGGCACCGCGGGCGCGGCAGGCAGCGGGACGGACCCGGTCTCGATCGTCATGATGCCGCTCCTTGTTCGTTCAGCAGCCAGCGCAGGACTCGGACGACGTCGCGGCCGGACCAGCTGTGCGGGGACGGGTCCCGGAGGTTGCGCTGCCCCAGCTCGTCCATGAACCCCTCGATGCGGGGCGGCATCGCCGCCGGGTGGACGGCCGCGGCGCCGTCCATCTCGAAGCGGAACCGCTGGTGTGCGTCGAGGAAGATGAGGTCGTCGGTGTGCTGGATGTCGGTGGTCAGCGGCGCGCCGGTCAGCCAGTCGCGCGGGTACGGCGCGGCGACGGGCACCCGGCGCCGCCAGACACCGAGCCGGTCCCACAGCCGGTTGACCGCGCGCGGGTCCCCCGTGGCCGCCTCCCAGTTCGGGAGCGCCCCGAAGGCGCGACGGTAGGCGGCGAGGTGGCGCCGGTCGTCACGGGCGGGGTCGATCGTCAAACTGACGAACGCCACCTTCCCGGCCAGCCCCGCGCGGTCGAGGACGCGGGCGGCCTGCAGCATGGCCGCGGTGCCGATCGGGCAGGCCTCCTGGCACAGGGTCATCACGTCCGAGAGCACCACCACCCGGCCCCGCAGGCTGTCGAGGGTGAGCCGGCCGGCCGCGGTGGTCGCGCAGCGGGGTGCGCAGGATCGCCCGCGGCACCGGGGCGTCCATCGACGTCCCCGCCACGTCGGGCGCTGCGGCGCCGGACCGGGCGTCGGACGGTGCGGCTCCCGCGCAGGCGGCCAGCACCAGGCAGGCGGCCGCGGGGGTCAGCAGGCCGGCAGCCCTCCGCCGCGAGAACCGCCCCCGCCGGCGCCGAACCGGCGTACCGTCCCAGAGGTGAGCACGCCCGCCGCGCTGCTCCTGGGGTGGGAGCTCGAACCGGTGCCCGCCGCCGGCGTCCTTGTCGCCGGGGCCGGCTACCTGCTCGGCGTGCGCCGGATCGCCCGCCGCGCGCCGCACCAGCCCTGGCCGGTCCGTCGTACCGTGCTGTTCCTGGCCGGCCTGGTCGCCGTCGCGCTGGCCACGCTCGGCCCGCCCGCCTTCTACGACGACACGTTCTTCTGGGCGCACATGACCCAGCACATCCTGCTGATGATGGTCGCCGCGCCGCTGCTCGTCCTCGGCGACCCGGTGCTGCTGGCGCTGCGCGCGGCCGGTCGCGACCTGCGCCACCGCCTGCTGGTCCCGGTGCTGCGCAGCCGCGCGCTGCACGGCGTGTCCCACCCCGCGGTCGGCTGGTCGGTGCTCGTCGGCGTCACGGTGCTCAGCCACCTGCCGGCGGTCTACGACTTCGCCCTCGAGCGCCCGCTCGTGCACGACTACGTCGAGCACCCGGTCTACCTCGGGGCGGCGCTGCTGTTCTTCTTCCCGCTGCTGGCGCCGACGGCCGGCCCCCGGCACGTGCCGGCCGGGATCGCGGTCCTCGCGCTGTTCGGCGTCATGCTGCCCACGTCGGCGGTCGGGTTCTTCATCTACGCCGCCCCGCACGTGACCTACCCGTTCTACGCCCACGTCGACCGCCCCTTCGGCCCCGGCGCGCTGGCCGACCAGCAGCTGGCCGGGGCGCTCATGTGGTCCACGGCGATGGGGCTCAGCGCCCTGTGGGTGTGCGTGGCCGGGGCGCGGTTCCTGCGCGAGGAGGAGGCGCGCGGCCGGCGCGTGAACCGGGCCGCGGTGGGGTGGTCGGCGTGAGCACCCCGCCCTGGGCACGGGGGCTGCGCTACCACGTGCCGCTGGTGCTCGGAGTCGCGGTCTGCCTGTTCTGCGGCTGGTTCGAGCTCACCCGCGCGCGGGCCGGCCACACGATCGCCTGGGTCTACGTCTTCGAGTGGCCGGGGTTCGCGGTCGCGGGTGTGGCGATGTGGTGGCGGCTCCTCCACGACCGGCAGCCACGCCGACCCGGTCCGCCCACCCCGCGGCCCGAGGAACCGGACGACCCGGGCCTGGTGGCCTGGCGGGAGTACCTCGAAGGCCTGGAGCAGGACGGACACTGACGGCTCACCGGATCGGGCCGTTGGCGACGGACACGGTCACCGCGCCGACGAGCGAGGCGACGCACACCCAGGTCCACCACACGCCGACCACGCGCAGGTGCCAGTCCCGGCGCCCGCGCGTCAACCTCAGCCGCACCCGGTTCACCGCGCCGATGCCGAGGAACAAGGTGAGCAGCAGGTGGAAGACGTTGGCGGCGGCGATGACGTAGACCGTCGAGGCGTAGGCGTTGTCGCTCACGTGGAACGGGAACGTGGCGATCTGCGCGATGTTCAACGCCAGCGCCGCCACGATCCCGAGGACCGCGAGCACGCCGCCGGTCATGAACCCGAGCCGCGCAGGCGCGTGCTCGGAGAGGCCGGTGCGGTAGGCGACGAGCGTGGCGAACATCAGTGCGGTGATCGTCCACGGCCACCACAGCGACGCGGTCGCCGAGCCGGGCGGGTGGAACGCCCGCTCGGTGTCGAGCCCGCGCAGGTACAGGTAGGTGAACGACAGCGCCACCACCGAGGAGGCGTCGGCCACGATGAGCAGCGCGACGCCGGTCATCCAGCGGCGGCCGAAGTCCCCGGGGTGCTCGGCGGGGAAGGCCTCCTTGTTGACGAGGGACTCGGTGGTCATGCCTCGTGCCTGCCCTTCGGTGCGTCAGTGGTGGTGCCGGCGCCGACCGGAGCCTGCTGCGGCGAGGGCTGCTGCGGGACCGGCGGCGTCGATGGCGGGGCCGGCGGGACGCCGTACCCGTAGGGGTCCTCGGTGACCACCGGGAGCACGGGGAAGTTCTCCAGCGGCACCGGGTTGGGCACGGTCCACTCCAGGGTCTTGGCGCCCCAGGGGTTGGTCGGGGCGAGCTGGCCGCGACGCCACGAGGAGACCACCGCGTAGAGCAGCACCAGCATGCCGACACCGATCGTGTAGGCGCCGATCGTGGAGATCAGGTTGCCGGTGGCGAAGAGGGAGGCGTAGTGCACCACCCGTCGCGGCTGGCCCTGCAACCCGACCATGAACATCCCGAGGAAGGTGACGTTGAAGCCGATCTGCACCAGCCAGAACGACACGAAGCCGAGGGTGTGGTCGAGCATCCGGCCGGTCATCTTCGGGAACCAGTAGGCCAGCGCCCCGATCGCGCCGGTCAGCCCGGCGCCCATCAGCGTGTAGTGGAAGTGCGCGGTGACGAACATCGAGCCGTGCAGCTGGTAGTCGAGGGGTACGTCGGACAGGTAGATGCCCGTGACGCCCCCGATGATGAAGTTCCACAGCAGCGCGTAGGTGGACATCATCGGCAACGTGGTCCAGATGCGGCCACGCCAGATCGTCCCGACGAGCACCAGGAACAGCCCGCCGGTGGGCACCGAGATCATCTCGGTGGTCAGCATGAACGAGCCGTTGAGGTTGCTGGCCCAGCCGGAGGTGAACATGTGGTGCGCCCACACCATGACGCTCAGCGCGACGATGCCCAGGATCGACAGCACGGCCACGTTGAAGCCGAACAGCGGCTTGCGGGCGAACACCGCGGTGAGCTCCATCAGCGCGGCCACCGCCGGGATCACGATGACGTAGACCTCGGGGTGGCCCATCAGCCAGAACAGGTGCTGGTAGAGCCACGGCTGGCCGCCGGCGGAGGCGACGTAGAAGTTGCCGCCCATGCCGCGGTCCACGCCGAGCAGGACCTCGGCGGTCATGAACATCGGGAACGCCGGGATCGCCAGGCCGACGCTGGCGGCCACGCCGTACACGAAGATCGGGGTGCGGTTCCAGGTCATCCCGCGCGCCCGCATGGTCAGGACGGTGGTGAGGATGTTGGCACCGGCCACCGCGGTCGAGATGGCGAAGATCAGGATCGCGACCAGGTAGGAGTCGACGCCCCCCGGTCCCTGGTCGGCCAACGGTGCGTAGCCGGTCCAGCCGGTCGGGATGCCGCCGGTGAACGCGGCGGAGTACAGCACGGGCACCATGGCGACCAGCAGCCAGAGGCTCAGCGCGTTGAGCCGCGGGAAGGCCATGTCGCGCGCGCCGATCATCAGCGGGACCACGAAGTTCCCGAACGGGCCGGTGACCATGATGATCGTCGCGAGGATCATCGTCAGCCCGTGCAGACCGACCAGGGCGTTGTAGGTCTGCGGACCGAGGAAGCCGGAGTCCGGCGAGATCAGGTCGGTGCGGATGAGCATGGCCATGGTGCCGCCGAAGCCGAGCATGACCATGGTCAGCACGAGGTACTGGATGCCGACGACCTTGTGGTCGGTCGTGAACTTGAAGTAGCGGGCCACCCCGAGGTCCTTGCCGGCCAGGTAGAGCTCGTCGTCCGGTGACGGGTCCCGGCCGGTCACCCAGCGTGCCGGTCCGACGAAGGCGCCGATCCCGGCCATGAACCCGACCGCCCAGCACAGCAGGGTGAGGATCCAGACCGCGTTGCCGCGGGACACGACGGTCTCGTCCGAGCCGTTCTCCAGCACCAGCTCGGCGACGGCGTGCCCGGCGACGGCGAGGACCAGGCCGGCGAGCACGGCGGTTCCGAGGTTGAGCCGGCGCATCAGTCCTCCGGCGTGGGCGTGCACGGCTGTCTCGGTCACGACCGGCTCCCTTCCTGGGCCCGCATCCAGGAGGCGAACTGCGGCCCGGTCATGACGTGCACGGGGGTCTCCATGTCCGCGTGCAGCAGGCCGCACAGCTCTGCGCACCGGACGTCGTAGGTGCCGACCCGGGTCGGCGTGGTCTGGGTGGTCGTCGTGACGCCGGGGTTGGCGTCGACCTTGATGCCCATCTGGACGATCCAGAACGAGTGGATGACGTCGTCGCTGCTGACCTGGAACAGCACCGGCTGGTTCACCGGGAGGTACAGCTCGTCGGTCTCCACACCGGGGTGGCCGGGGTAGCTGAACGACCACACCCACTGCTGGCCGGTCACGTTCACCACCATCGGGTGCGGGCTGGTCGGCGCGGCGGTGGCCTGAAGCTCGGTGAGCCCCCACACCAGCAGGAACAGGCAGAGCACCACCGAGCCGCCGATCCAGCCGCCGGTGGCCCACCGGTTGCCCCGGATCGGTGGACCGTCGTCAGCGCCGGACCCGGTCTCGTCGCCGGGCTTCCCGCTGCCGGTGTGTCGCCAGCGCAGCAGGCTGTAGATCGCCAGCGCCCACACCAGGGCCGCCACCGGGGCGGCCGCCACCGAGAACACGGTGAAGGTGCCCTCCACCGCAGACATCGTGTTCGACGCCTGCGGCCCCATCAGCCGGTCGGGCACCAGCAGTGCGAACACCACGAGCAGTGCGGTCAGCAGTACCCACAGCAGCAGCACTCCGCGTATGTCCGGGCGCGACCACCACCGTGTCCGTGGCTGCCCGGTCTCCGGTGACGTCGTCACGGGAACCCCCTCTCCGGGTCAGGTGACGGTCAACGTCCCTGACATGTAGCCGCGCGTGGCCATCGGTCCGCCGAACTTGGCGTAGTAGCCGTCCCCGCAGGGGAACTCGCAGTTCCAGATGTACTTGCCGGGGCCATGGGTCATGAACGAGAAGCGCACCACGATCGGCTTCGGGTACTGCTGGCCCTTCGCGATCGGCGCGTCGTCCGGGACCGCCGGCAGCGGTGCGTTGACGAACAGCTGGTCCTGGGCGGTCGGCGCGGCGTGGATGGTGAAGGTGTGCCCGACGTGGTCGGGATCGACCCGGGTCACCGGCGCGCCGTTCACCGCCTCGGTGCCGCCGACGGTGCCGTGCACCTGGGCGAACCACGGGTTGGTGATCTTCTCGCCCCCGTCGTACTGGCGGATCACCACCGTCACCAGCGCGTGCGCGGGAACCGTCAGGTCCGTGCTGGGCCCGTAGCTGACCCAGTCCGGCTCCGGCCCGCCGTCCGGGCCGTGCTCGCCCGCCATGCTGTCGGGGTACGTCGACAGGTGGATGAACGCGTGGGGGACGGTGCCGTTCGCCGTCCGCGCCGTGCCGCGCACCGACACCGGACTGGCCTTGGCGGGTGCGGTGCCCTGTTGCAGCACCAGCGCGGCACCCGCGACGACCGCTCCCCCCGCAACGACCGTGAGCACTGCACCGGTCAGTCGGTTGACTCTCATGCCCGCCCCCAGGGCTTGACGGGCCACGCGGCCCTTGAACCTGGATAGGACCCTGAGAGAAGGCTGTCAATAGCCTGAGTGGTCGCCCGAGAGGGCGGTTTCACCGCCCCTGGCGCGGGTTTGCGGGGTATGTCCCGGTTGCTCAGCCCACGTGCGCGATGACCACCGGATGGTCGGTGGTGCGACGGACCAGCGCCGAACGGTCGACGGTGAAGCGCGAGAACCGGGTGCCGGCCGAGCCGAAGATCCAGTCGATGCCGTGGTAGCCGGGGGCCCGACAGCCGCCGGCGTGCGACCCGCCGGCGGCGGCGTGCAGGTCTCCGGAGGCGGTGAAGCGACAGAAGGCGCGCCGGCGGTCGTTCATGTCGCCGGTGACGAAGACCGGGTCGCCGTGGCTGCGCAGTGCCTTGACCAGCGCGAGCTCCCGCCGGGTGGCGACTGCCCGCCAGTGTGCGTTGTGCGGGTGCTGGCGCGTGTCGGCAGGGTTGTGCACGTTGACGAAGTACACGTCCTGGCCGGTGCGGTTCTCGCGCAGGAGCACGACCGGCATGTGGCGCACGTGGCCCCCGAAGTACGGGATGCGCTCAGTGGTGGCGCTGACCAGTGAGAAGACGCTGCGGTCCCAGGCGATCGAGTTGTCCGTGTCGCCGGGAGCGGAGTACAGGCGGTAGCGGCCGCCGGCGCGGGCCCGGAACGTGCGGGCCTGGACCGCCTGCATCTCCTGGAAGCCGACCACGTCGACGCCGTGCCGCTCGAGCAGGCGCACCGCCCACCGGGCGCGGGTGGCACCGCCGGCCCAGTGGGGCTTGTTCCCGCCGCGGCCGGTGTGGCTCGCACCCAGCATGTTGAAGGTCGCGACGGTGAACGGTGCGCGGCTCGGGACGGCGCGTCGCCGGTCGGGCGTGCGCGGCGTCCAGGCGGGGGCGTGGGAGGCGATCGCCGGTCGTGTGGCGGCGGCCGCGGAAGCCTCGGGAGCACCGAGGACGGCGGCCGCAGCCGGTGCAGCGGCAACCGCGACGGGGAGGGCGAGAGCGAGGGCAGGGGTGGTCAGGGCATGCAGGGACGAACGAATGAGCAAGGGGACTTCCGTACCAGAATCGAGATATCCGAGAAGGCGGCCGAAGGGGCGCCACAGATCCAAGACGGTACAACAACGAAAGCCCCATCCGAAGACGGTCCAAACCAGTCGGCGGGGCGCGCGCTACCGGACGGTCACCGGCCGCTACCGGCGCTCGGTCCTCCCCGCGGCAGCGTGATGTCGTAGTGCGCCAGCTTGCGGTAGATCGTCGCACGGCTCATCCCGAGCTCCTCCGCGGCCTCCCGCACGGACACGCCGGGTCGGCTCAGCACGCGGACGATCTCGTCGCGTTCGAACGCCTCGATGCGGGTGAGCCGGCGAGTGGTCCCCGAGAGCACCTCCGGTGGCAGGTGACGCACGTCGATCACGTCGGTGCGCAGCGCGGCCTGGCGCACCACCCGTGCCAGCTCGGCGACGTTGCCGGGCCAGGCATGCCCGCGCAGGACCGTCTCGGCTGCGGAGGTGAGCGCGACCTCTCGCCCGCGGGCCCGTGCGGCCGCGTGGCGGGCGAGAAGGATCACGTCCGCGGGGCGCTCGCGCAGCGGCGGGACGGCGACCACGGCGTCCACGAGTGCGGCCAGGGTCGCCGGGATCGCGTCGTACGACGTGGCGGTGATCGCGAACGGTGTGCCGGCCGCAGGCTCACTCCCGGCGGGTGCCGCGTGGGTGGCCAGCAGCAGGTCCCGCAGCCGGTCGGCCACCCAGAGCGGCAGCTGGTCGACGTCGCGCAGGATCACCGCGGTGTCGGGCTTGCCCAGCTCGGGCGTCCACAGCGACATCCAGGCGTCGACGTCGTGGGGCGCGGGCGCGGTCGCGGACAGGATCCGCGAGCGCGGGTGCCGGTTGCGCACCGCCTGCGCCAGGAGTGTGGCCCGCCCGGCACCCGGCTCGCCGACCGCCGCCACCACCAGGCCCGCGGCGAGCCCCTGCTCGGCCCTGGCGCGGGCGTCTCCCCACGCCGCCGACAGCCCCCGCACCGTGCCGGCCCCCGGTTCGAGGCGCGGCGCCTCCACGCGGAAGACCTCGCCGCGCGGCGTCGGCCGGGGCCGGCGGCCGCGGGACCGTGCCAGCATCAGCGCCGCGGTGTTGCCGGCCGCGGACTGCGCCAGGGCCAGCAGCAGGTCGGTCGACGACTGCGACCAGGTGGTGAGGTTGACGCACCCCTCGACCCGGCCGGTGACCGGGTCCAGGACCGGGACCGCGGCACAGGTGTAGGTGCGCAGGCTCAGCGAGTAGTGCTCCTCGGCGCGCACCACGGTGGGCACCCGGTCGGCCAGCGCCAGGCCGAGGCCGTTGGTGCCGACCGCCCGCTCGGCGTAGGCGAAGCCGGGGGCGAGGTGCACCTTGTCCAGCGCCCGCAGCAGCGAGTGGTCTCCGCTCAGGCGGTTGAGCACCCGCCCGTCGGCGTCGGTGAGCATCAGCGAGACCGGCTCGTTGGCCAGGGTCTGGTGCAGGGCGGTGAGCACCTCGCGCCCGCACTCGAAGAACAGCGACTCCTCGTCGTACGTGCCGCTGAACACCGGCTCCACCGACTCCACGGGGACGCCGTACTCCTCGCTGCGCTGCCACGACGCGAGCAGCCGTGCCCGCCCGGGAAGGGTTTGCTCGCCCATCGGCCCTCCAAACCGCCCCGCGGGACCCGGCCGGCGTCCCGACGCGTGACCGACGTTACATCGCCGGTCCAGGCCGCACCCGCTCCGCGTCTCCCCTCGACAGGCGACCGGTCTCCCGTCGAGACGCCACCGGTCTCACCTTGAGACGCCGGTCGTCTCAGATTGAGACGGCCGCAGGGGTCCACCGGCGGCCACGGCGACGTACGTTCCTCGGCAAGCCTGTGACATCGGTCACCGCGGAGGAGGACACGCCCATGTACACCAAGGACGACGAGAGCTACTTCATCGTCGACGCGCACGTCGCTCTCTGGGACGCGCGTCCGGAGAACCAGCGCAACGTCCACGGCAAGCAGTTCATCGACTGCTTCTACGACTACCACCGCAACCTGTCGCCGGAGTCGGAGACCTGGTCCTACGAGGACTACCTCTACCAGGGCGGAGAGCGGCTGATGAGGGACCTGTTCGAGGACGGGTACGTCGACCACGCCATCTTCCAGCCGGCCTACCTCGGCGAGTTCTACCACCGCGGGTTCGGCCAGACCGACGAGGCGTTCGCGTTGGCGCAGGCACACCCCGACAAGCTGACCTACAACCACAACTTCGACCCGCGCAACGGGGAGGCGGGGCTCGACCAGCTGCGGGCGGACGCCGAGCGGTTCGGCCTGAAGGGCGTGAAGCTCTACACCGCCGAGTGGCACGGCGACTCCCGGGGCTGGAAGCTCGACGATCCCTGGGCCTACCGCTACTTCGAGGTCTGCCGCGAGCTCGGCATCACCAACATCCACATCCACAAGGGGCCGACCATCCGGCCACTGGACCGCGATGCCTTCGACGTCGCCGACGTCGACCATGTCGCCAGCGACTTCACCGACCTGAACTTCGTCGTCGAGCACGTCGGCCTGCCGCGGTTGGAGGACTTCTGCTGGATCGGCACCCAGGAGCCCAACGTGCACGGCGGCCTGGCGGTGGCGATGCCGTTCATGCACACCCGGCCGCGGTACTTCGCCCAGATCATCGGCGAGCTCATCTACTGGATCGGCGAGGACCGCATCCAGTTCTCCTCCGACTACGCGCTGTGGACGCCACGCTGGCTGGTGGAGCGCTTCGTGGACTTCCAGATCCCCGAGGACATGACCGAGTACGCCCCGCTCACCCTCGCGCAGAAGAAGAAGATCCTCGGCCTCAACGCCGCGAAGATGTACGGCATCGCCGTCCCGGACGAGCTGCAGCTGCCCGAGGCGGGGGAGCCGGCGGTCGGGCCGCGCCAGCCCGAGCGCGCCGACCTGGCGGAGGTGTGAGGTGACCGCCACGACCCAGGCAGCCCCGATGACCCCGGCGTCCGACGCGGCGACGCGTGCGGCCTACGCCGCGCTCTCCGGCGTCGCCGACCCCGAGCTCGACGAGCCGATCACCGACCTCGGGTTCGTCCGCTCGCTCGAGGTCGGGCCCGCGCGCGGGGACGTCGTCGTGCACCTGCGGCTGCCCACCTCGTTCTGCGCGCCGAACTTCGCCTACCTGATGGCCTCCGACGCCAAGGACGCCCTGGTCGCACTGCCCTGGGCGCGGCGCGTGATCGTGGAGCTCGACGACCACCACGACTCGGAGCTCATCAACCGCGGCCTGGCCGCCGACGCCGGCTACCGCGCAACGTTCGGTGTCGAAGCCGAGCAGGGCCTCGAGGAGCTGCGGGCGACCTTCCGCCGCAAGGCGCACGCCGCCGCCATGGAGCGGTGCCTGACCGGGCTGCTGCGCGCGCACCCGGAGCGACCGGTGGAGTGGCTCGGTGGCGTGACGCTGGCCGAGCTGCCCGCCGGCCGGGACACCGAGGCGTTGCTGCGCCGACGTACGGCCCTGGGCCTGCCCACCGATCCACGGGCGCTGGTGATGGTCGACCATGAGGGCCGCGGCTACCCGCCCGAGGAGGTGCCCCTGACGGCTGCGCCGGGCCCGCTCGACGCGGATTTCGATCGACGGCAACGCGCACTTCTGCCGCGGCCTGCTGCGCACCCGCTACCCGGGGTCGGAGACCGAGCAGGTGCACAGACCCGACGGTGCCGAACCCGCCGACGCCGGGTACGACCCCACGTTCATCGCGCTGTCCACCGTGAAGGAGCACCTGTCATGAGCACCATGCGAGCCGTCCAGGTCGTCGGCTACCACGAGCCCCTCGAGATGACCGAGGTGCCGGTGCCCGAGGCCACCGAGCCGTTCGACGTCGTGGTGAAGATCGGCGGCGCCGGCGTGTGCCGCACCGACCTGCACATCCTGGAGGGCCAGTGGGCGGAGAAGTCCGGGGTGCGCCTGCCGTACACGATCGGCCACGAGAACGCCGGCTGGGTGCACGCCGTCGGCTCGGCGGTCACCAACGTCGTCGAGGGCGACAAGGTGATCGTGCACCCGCTGATCACCTGCGGACTGTGCCGCGCCTGCCGCTCCGGCGACGACGTGCACTGCGAGAACAGCCAGTTCCCGGGCATCGACACCGACGGCGGCTACGCGGAGTACCTCAAGACGTCGGCGCGCAGCGTGGTGAAGATCGACGACTCGCTCGAGCCCGCCGACGTCGCGGCGCTCGCGGATGCCGGCCTCACGGCCTACCACGCGGCGGCGAAGGCGGCCCGCCGGCTCACGCCCGCGCGACCGCTGCGTGGTCATCGGCGCCGGCGGCCTCGGCCACATCGGCATCCAGGTGCTCAAGGCGCTCTGTCCCGGCCGAGCTCATCGTCGTCGACCGCAACCCGGAGGCGGTCAAGCTCGCGAGCCGATCGGCGCCGACCACGGCGTGGTGGCCGACGGCAGCCAGGTCGAGGAGGTGCTCGACCTCACCGGCGGGCACGGCGCCGAGGTGGTCGTCGACTTCGTCGGCGAGGGCGGCGCGACGTCCGAAGGCGTGCGCGATGCTGCGGCAGGCCGGCGACTACCACGTCGTCGGCTACGGCGAGAACATCGACGTGCCGACGATCGACATCATCTCCAGCGAGATCAACTTCATCGGCAACCTGGTCGGCTCCTACAACGACCTGTGCGACCTGATGGCGCTGGCCGCGCGCGGTGCGGTCACCCTGCACACCGCGAAGTACGCGCTCGACGACTTCCAGTCCGCGATCGACGACCTCGACGCCGGACGCGTCCGGGGCCGGGCCATCCTCGTGCCCTGACGGCGGCGGCCCGACCCGGGTTTTGTCCGGGTAGCGCACCAGTGCCACGCCCGGGCACCGCAGGTCGCCTGAGCGGCCGGCTGACGACGTGCCTGTGACAGGCCCAAGGCCTCTGTCGCAGCCTCGTCGCGGTGAGCGGTTGAACCGGGGATCGAAGGCCTACGGAAGGTCCGTGGGTAAGGCCCGGGAGGCCAGTGATGGCGAAGACCACGAAGAAGGCCACCGTGCCCGAACCGCGCACGGGTGCCGAGGCCGAGAGGAGTGCGGCATCCGCGCGACAGGCTGTCGTTGAACGGACGGCGGACCTGTCGGAGGAGGTGCTGAAGTCTGTCGAAGCCGGCCAGCGAGCCGCGATCGAGGCGGTGCGTAAGTTCGTCGCAACCGTCGACGAGGCGCTCCCGGCGATCGGCGACCGACCGTCTCGCCGCGAGACCGTCATCGACGGCGCGCTGGAGCTGGCCGACCGGCTCGTGACGACCCAGTACGACTTCCTGCGCAGTGTCGTGCGCGACGCCGGACGCACGCTGAACGGGCCTGGCGACAAGGGCAAGGAGGCCTGAGCCGGCACGTCGCTCCGGGGCTCTGTCCCAGCTCCACCGCGAGGCGTTGCCGTCCAGGCCGCTTCGCGGTGTGCGGGGTCACCGCCAATCCGTGCTGCTCCGCGCTCGACGACTTCCAGGCCGCGATCGACGACCTCGACGCCGGCCGTGTCCGGGGCCGGCCATCGTCGTGCCGTGAGGCCCGCGTGTCCTGACGCCGAAGGCCGGTACAGACCAGTAACTCGGTGAGGTGCTCACCGTGATGCGCAGCTCGCCGACGAGGGCATGACCAAGGTCGTGGTGACCCACGAGATGGCCTTCGCCCGTGAGGTCGCCGACCGGGTGGTGTTCATGGACGGCGGGGTCATCGTCGAGGAGGGGACGCCCGACCAGGTGGTCGGGGAGCCGCGCGAGGAGCGGACCCGGTCCTTCCTGCGGCGCGTGCTCGACCCGACGCACGCCGACCCCGCCTGACCAGCGAACACGGCCGTGTCGCGGCCCGTGCGCCGACCTTGTCGGTGCACAGGGTTAGGGTCAGGACGCCGCCGAGCCGAGTGACGGGACGAGGGAGCCGGGTGTCGCTGAACCTGCACCGCGCCGAGCGGGCCGACGTGCTGGTGCGGCGCCTGGCAGAGGTGCTGGCCACGGTGCCGACCGACCCGTTCACGCCCGACGTGGTGGCGGTGCCCTCCCGCGGCGTCGAGCGCTGGATCGCCCAGTCGCTCTCCGCCCGGCTCGGCACCCACGACGGCGCGGACGGCGTGTGCGCCAACGTCGTCTTCCCCTCGCCGGCGCGGCTGGTTCGTGAAGCGCTCGCGGCCGCCACCGCCCTCGACCCCGACGACGACCCCTGGCGCGAGCGCCGGCTGGCGTGGCCGCTGCTCGAGGTCATCGACGGCTGCGCCGCCGAGGCATGGTGCCGCACCCTGGGCCGGCACCTCGGGCTGTCCGGCGGTGGCGTCAACCACGGCCGGCGGATGGCGGTCGCGCAGAAGCTGGCCGCCCTCTACACGGCGTACGGCGCCGAGCGGCCGGCCATGCTGCAGGCGTGGCGTCGTGGGGAGGACACCGACGGCCACGGCGCCGCCCTCGAGGAGGACCTCGCCTGGCAGGCAGAGCTGTGGCGGCGGCTGCGCGAGCACCTCGGCGTGCTCAGCCCCGCCGAGCGGATCGAGCCCGCCTGCGCCCGGCTGCGTGCCGAGCCCGGACTCGTCGACCTTCCCGACCGGGTCTCCTTCTTCGGCGCCACCCGGCTGAGCACGGCCGAGCTCGCGGTCGTCGACGCGCTCGCCGAGCACCGCGAGCTGCACCTGTGGCTGCCGCACCCCTCCGACGGCTTGTGGCGGCACGTCGCCGACGGCCTCGACGACACGGTGGTTCCGGCCCGGCGCGCGGACCCCAGTGCCCGGTTGGCCCTCCACCCGCTGGTGCGCTCCCTGGGCCGCGACGCCCGCGAGATGCAGGTCCGGGTGCGCGCCCGCACCTCGGTGGCCACCGACGAGCACGTGGCCCCGACCGCCCCGGCGACCCACCTGCTCGGGGCGCTGCAGCGCGACCTGCACGCCGACCGCCCGCCGAGCACGCACACGCTGGCACGCGATGACCGGAGCATCGCGGTGCACGCCTGCCACGGTCGGCACCGCCAGGTCGAGGTGCTGCGCGAGGTGCTCCTCGGCCTCCTCGAGGACGACCCGAGCCTCGAGCTGCGCGACATCATCGTCATGTGCCCCGACATCGAGGCCTACGCGCCGCTCATCAGCGCGAGCTTCGGGGTGGACGGCGACCCGGCCGACCCCGACGACCCCGGCGACGCCGGACCCCTGAGGCGGCGCACGCGCCGCATCCGGGGCACCGGCTGACGTTCCGGCTCGCCGACCGGTCGCTGCGCCAGACCAACCCGGTGCTCGGCGTCGCGGCCCGCCTGCTCGAGCTCGCCGACGCCCGGCTCACCGCCTCCGAGGTCCTCGACCTCGTCGCGCTGCCGCCGGTGCGCCGGCTGTTCCACCTCGACGACGACGCGCTCGAGCGCGTGGGTGACTGGGTGCGCCGGGCGGGGGTGCGCTGGGGCCTCGACGCCGACGCCCGCGCGCCGTACGGCCTGCGGCGACATCGCCGCAGAACACCTGGGAGAGCGGCCTGGACCGGATCCTCGCCGGTGTCGTCATGGACGAGGACGGCCTCGGCACGGTCGGCACCGCGCTGCCGCTCGACGACGTCGACTCCACCGAGATCGACCTGGCCGGCCGGCTGGCCGAGCTGCTGGACCGGCTGGCCGAGGCGTGGGCGGCGTTGCACCGCGAGCAGCCGCTGGAGGAGTGGATGCGCGCGCTCGACGAGGCGCTGGACGGGCTCGAGGCGGTCGCGCCCTCCGACGCCTGGCAGGTCGCCCAGGCCGAGGGCGTGCTCGCCGGTGCGGTGGCCGCCGCCGCCGGCGGTGCCGGCACGACCGCGCTGCGGCTGGCCGACGTGCGTGCGCTCCTCGGCGACCGGCTCCAGGGCCGGCCCACCCGGGCGAACTTCCGCACCGGGCACCTGACTGTGTGCACCATGGTGCCGATGCGCTCGGTCCCGCACCGGGTGGTCTGCCTGCTCGGGCTGGACGACGGCGTGTTCCCGCGCGGCACCCGCGTCGACGGCGACGACTCCTGGCCCGCGCCCCGCGGGTGGGAGAGCGCGACCGGCGCTCGGAGGACCGTCAGCTGTTCCTCGACGCGATCCTGGCCGCCCAGGAGCGTCTGGTGATCGTCTACACCGGCGCCGACGAGCGGACCGGTGCGCAGCGGCCCCCGGCCGTGCCGCTCGGTGAGCTGCTCGACGTGCTCGACCGGACCGCGCCGCGGGGGCCCGTGACCGAGGTGCTCGTCGTCAGGCACCCGCTGCAGCCCTTCGACGCTCGCAACTTCGAGCCCGGCACGCTCGGCAGCGAGGCGGCGTTCAGCTTCGACCCGGCCGCCTACGCCGGCAGCCTGGCGCTGCGCGAGGGCCGGCACCCGTGCCCGCCCTTCCTCGACGCGCCGCTGCCGGACCCGGGCGAGGTGACCGACGTGGTGGCGCTCGAGCAGCTCATCCGGTTCCTCGAGCACCCGGTGCGCGGCTTCCTCCAGCAGCGGCTCGACCTGCGCACCGCCGACGAGGAGGAGCAACCCTCCGACGCGGTCCCGGTCAAGCCCGACAAGCTCCAGGAGTGGGCGGTGGGCGACCGGCTGCTGCGTGCGGGGATGCGCGGGCGCTCCGCCGAGGCGGCGACCAGGGTCGAGCTGGCTGCGCGGCGATCTGCCGCCGGGGCGGCTGGGCGAGCTGGTGCTCGGTCCGGTCCTCGGCAACGTCGAGGCGCTGCTGGTGATGGCCAAGCAGCTGGTCTCGCAGGACGCCGAGACGCGTGGACGTCTCCGTGCCGCTGCCCGTCCGGGGTTGCGGTCGTGGGCAGCGTGCCGCGGCGTCCAGGAGCAGGGGCCGGCCCGGGTGGAGTACTCCCGGCTCTCCCCGAAGCACCGCATCCGGGCCTGGGTGCAGCTGCTCGCCCTGGCCGCCGCCGGCCCGGACTGGCAGTGGCGCTCCGCCGTCCTGGGCCGGGGCGTGGACGCGAGGTCGCCGGCGGTGATGTGGTCGGTGCTCGGCCCGGTCCCGCCCGAGGAGGCCGCGGCAGCGGCTCGACGACCTGGTGGCGGTCTACCGGCTCGGCCTGACCCGGCCGCTGCCGATGCCGCCGCGGACCGCCTGCGCTTACGCCGAGCACCGGCGCCGCGGCCTGTCCCCGGACAACGCCGCTGCAGTCGGCGGGCCGGGCCTGGCGGTCCGGTCCAGGACGGGGGCCGAGTGGGGCGAGTTCGACGACGGCGACCACCGGCGGGTGGGCTTCGAGCGCTGGAGGACCTGGTGGCCGACGGCCCCGACGGCGTACCTCTGGCCAACGCCGGACGCCGAGCCGCACCTGTTCGGGCTGCTGGCCAGCCGCGTGTGGCTCCCCCTGCTGCGCAGCGAGGTGATCCAGCCGTGAGCGCCACGGCCCAGGCGTTCGACCTGTGCGGGGACCTGCCGGAGGGGCACGACGGTGCTCGAGGCCAGCGCAGGCACGGGCAAGACCCACACCATCGCCGGCCTCGCGTGCCGCTACCTCGCCGAGGGCGTGGCCCGCATCGACGAGCTGATGCTGGTCACCTTCGGCCGCGCCGCCACCGCCGAGCTGCGCGAGCGGGTCCGCGAGCGGCTGAGCGAGGTCACCGCCGCGCTCGCCGACACCGGGCCGCCCGCGCCTCCGGTGACGACCTGGTGCGCCACCTGGCGCGGGGCGCCGACGCCGCGGTCGCGCGAGCGGCACCGGCTGCTCGACACCGCCGTCGCCGACTTCGACGCCGCGACGATCGCGACCACGCACGGGTTCTGCCACCAGATGCTCGCCGGGCTCGGGATCGCCGCCGACCTCGACCACGACGTGACCTTCGCCGAGACCACCCACGACCTGATCGCGGACGTCGCCGTGGACCTGTACGTCGCCGACTACGGCCGCGCCGACAGCGACGACCCGCGCGTCGACTTCGCGACCGCCTCGGCGGTGGCGGCCACGGCGGTCGGCGACCCCTCGGCCCGGTTGACGCCCCAGGACGCCGATCCCGGACAGCGAGGCCGGGGCGCGCGTGCGGTTCGCGCGACGCGCGCGCGAGGAGGTCGCCCGGCGCAAGCGCGCGATGCGGGTGATGGACTACGACGACCTGCTGGTCTACCTGCGCGACGCGCTCGCCGACCCCGGGACCGGGCGAGGACGCTGCGCAACCGGATCCGGTCCCGCTACAAGATCGTGCTCGTCGACGAGTTCCAGGACACCGACCCGGTGCAGTGGGACATCCTCGAGCGCACCTTCCACGGCCACCGGACGCTGGTGCTCATCGGCGACCCGAAGCAGGCCATCTACGCCTTCCGTGGCGCCGACGTCGTCACCTACCTCGCCGCCAAGCGAGTCGGCGGCCGCGGAGGCCACCCTCGGGACGAACTGGCGCAGCGACCGCCCGCTCGTCGAGGGGCTGCGCCACCTGCTCGGGGACGTGGCGCTCGGCGACCCGAGATCCGGGTGCGCGAGGTCGCGCCGCAGCACCCGGACGCCTCGCTGCTCGGGGCGCCGGTGTCCGCGCCGGTGCGCCTGCGGCGGGTGCCCCGGCGGCTGTTCGGGGTGGACAACGGCAAGCGCATCCCGGTCGACGCGGCGCGGTCGTTCGTCGCGCGCGACGTCGCCGCGGACGTCGTACGCCTGCTGGCCTCCGGCGCCGAGATCGTCGAGCGCGACGGCCGACCGGCGCCGGCTCGAGGCCGCCGACATCGCGGTCCTCGTGCACCGCAACCACGACGGCGCCCGGTCCGCGACGCGCTGGCCGCGCTCGACGTGCCCGTCGTGCTCACCGCGTCCCCTCGGTCTTCGGCTCACGGCGGCCCGACGAGTGGCTGACGCTGCTGCGCGCGCTGGAGCAGCCGCAGCGCACCGGCCTGGTCGCGCAGCGCCGCGCTCACGGACTTCGTCGGCTGGAGCGCCGAGCGGCTGGCGGCGGCGCGGCGGAGGACGACCTCGACCGGCTCGGGCGCGAGGCGCGGTCCTGGGGCGAGACGCTCGCCCGACCGCGGCGTCGCGGCCCTGCTCGAGGCGGTCGGCGGCACCGGCCTGGCGCGGCGCGTGCTGGCGCGCGACGACGGCGAGCGGGGCCTCACCGACCTGCCCACATCGGGCAGGCGCTGCACCAGGCGGCGGTCGAGGGCACGGCGGCGTCTCTCCCTGGTCCAGTGGCTCCAGCACCGGATGGCCGAGGCTGCGCAGGAGTACGACGAGGAGCGCAGCCGGCGCCTGGACTCCGACGCCAAGGCCGTGCAGGTGATGACCGATCTGGCGGGCAAGGGCCTGGAGTTCCCGGTCGTCTACGTGCCGTACCTGTGGGACCGAAGACGTCAACGTCTACGACGACCGCTGCGGCTGCACGACGGACGGGCACCGGGTGCTCGACGTCGGCGGCCAGGACGGACCCGGGTACGCCGACGCGCAAGGCGGCTGCATCTCGCGGAGGACGTGGGCGAGGCGCTGCGGCTGGCCTACGTCGCGCTGACCCGGGCGCGCTGCCAGGTGGTCGCGCACTGGGCGCCGTGCTGGAACACGTCCACGCGCCGCTGCACCGGCTGCTGTTCGGGGCCCGCGACGCCGGCGGCGACCTGCCGCAGAAGGTCGTGCCGCCCGACGAGGACGCGGCCCGCGCCCGCTTGAGGCGCTGGCCGCCGGCTCCGAGGGCCTGGTGCGCATCGAGACGTGCGGGGCCGTCGACGCAGCCGCTGGCAGGTCCCGGCAGCGGCAGTCGGCGCCGCTGTCGGTGCGGCCTTCGACCGCGACGCTCGACCGGTGGTGGCGGCGCACGTCGTACACCGGACTCACCGCCGGCCTGCACGAGACGGTGCGCCGAGCCCGGATGCTGCGGCGCTGAGCGAGCCGGAGCAGTCGGGCCTGCGCGACGAGCCCGCGCAGACCGGACCGAGCGACCGCGTCGGGCGACCCCGCCGCGGTGGCCAGCGGGTCCGGAGCGCGGGGCCGCGCCGGCCTCGCCGATGGCCGACCTGCCGGCGGGGGCCGCCTTCGGCACGCTGGTGCACGCCGTGCTCGAGCGCACCGACTTCGCGGCGGACGACCTGGCCGGGGAGCTGGCCGAGGCCGCCGAGGCGGAAGGCTCTCCGGCGGTTCGCCGGGGTGGAGCCGGCGACCTCGCCGCGGCGCTGCGAGCCCGCGCTGCGCACCCCGCTCGGGCCGTTGGCCGGTGGCGTGACGGCTCGTCGACGTCGCCGCGGGCGACCGGCTCGACGAGCTGGAGTTCGAGCTGCCGCTCGCCGGCGGCGACACCCCGACCGGCACGGTGCGCGATGCGGCCGGGTCGCCGCCCTGCTGCGCCAGCACCTGCCCGCCGACGACCCGCTGCCGGCTACGCCGACGACCTCGACGTCCCGCTGCTCGCCGAGCGGCGGCTGCGGGGCTTCCTCACCGGCAGCATCGACGCGGTGCTCCGCGTCCACGGCGGCGCGGGCGACCGCGTTCCTCGTCGTCGACTACAAGACCAACCGGCTCGGCCCGGCGCCGGCACGGGCCGCTGACCGCGTGGCGACTACCGGCCTGCGGCGCTGGCGCGGCGATGCGGCACGCGCACTACCCGCTGCAGGCGCTGCTGTACTCCGTGGCGCTGCACCGCTACCTGCGCTGGCGCCAGCCCGGCTACGACCCGCGAGCGACACCTCGGCGGCGTGCTCTACCTGTTCCTGCGCGGCATGGGCGGGCCGGACACGCCGGCGGTGGCGGGCACGCCGCACGGCGTCTTCGCCTGGCGCCGCCGGCCGCGCTGGTCACCGACCTGTCCGATCTGCTCGCCGGAGGTGGCGCATGACCGTGCAGCGAGCGCGACCGCCACGGCGGAGCCGCTCGCCGAGCGCCGAGCGGGTCGCGCGCCGCCGGGCTGCTCGGCGGGTTCAACCGCGCGGGGGTGCTCGGCTACGCCGACGTGCACGTCGCGCACCGGCTGCGGCCGGCTCTGCGGGGAAGCCGACGAGCCGGTGCTGCTGGCCACCGCGCTCGCGGTGCGCGCGGTGCGACAGGGGTCCGTCTGCCTCCTCGCTCACCGAGGTCGGCGCACGACCGCCGTCGACGGCCTGACGGCGGGGGACGTCGCGGCGCTGCCCTGGCCGAAGCCGGCGCGTGGCCGCCGGCGCTCGGGCCAGCCCGCTGGTCGCCGACCGGTCCGGGGGAGGCGAGCGACCGGCCGCTGCGGCTGGTCGACGGGCTGGTCTACCTCGACCGCTACTGGCGGCAGGAGCACGCCGTCGCGCGGTACGTCGACGCGGCGACGGCCGCGGCGCCGTCGAGTGGACCCACGGCCGGCTCGCGCGCCGCGCTCGGCGCCGGATCTTCCCGGGCGCCGGCCGCCGACCGACAGCGGCTGGCAGCGCGTCGTCGCCGCGCACCGCCGGTTCAGCATCGTCGCCGGCGGGCCCGGCACCGGGAAGACCACCACGGTGGCGCGGCTGCTGGCGCTGCTGCAGGACCTGGCCGACGGCGCGCTGCGCGTGGCGCTGGCCGCGCCCACCGGCAAGGCGGCCGCACGGCTGACCGAGGCGGTCGCCGCGCCGCCGGCCGGCCTGCCGGCCGCAGGATGCCGCCGCCTCGGCACCTCTCCGCCTCGCACCCTGCATCGGCTGCTCGGCAGTCGCCGGGGAGAGCGGACCCGGTTCTGGCACGACCGCGACAACCGGCTGCCCTACGACGTGGTGGTGGTGGACGAGGCGTCGATGGTCTCGCTGACGCTGATGTCGCGCCTGGTCGAGGCGCTGCGGCCCACCTGCCGGCTGGTGCTGGTCGGCGACCCGGACCAGCTCTCCTCGGTGGAGGTCGGCGCGGTGCTCGGCGACCTGGTCCGCCGTGCCGCCCCGCCGTCGGCCGTGCCGCTCGACCTCGCGGTGCTGGCGCCGCGGGACCTGACCCGCGCTCGAGGACGACCAGCGGGTGGCGGCGAGGACCGGGGCGTCGGTGCGGCTGAGGACCGTGCACCGGTTCTCCCGCGAGATCCAGGAGCTGGCCGAGGCGGTCCGCTCGGGGCGACCCGAGCGCGTGGAGTCGTGCTGGCCGCGGAGCACCCCGGCCTGGAGCTGGTGGACCGACCCGGCCGACTCCGGGTTCGACGGCTCAGCTGCGCGCCGACGTGGTGCGCGCCGGCCGGGCGCTGGTCGACGGGCCCGGGTCGGCGACGGCGCCGGCGCGCTCGAGGCCCTCGACCTGCACCGCGTCCTGTGCGGGCACCGGCGAGGGACCCTACGGCGTGGACGGTGGGCCGCGCAGGTCGAGGGGTGGCTCGTCGAGGAGATCCACGGCTACGGCAGCGACGGGTTCTGGTACGTCGGACGGCCCCTGATGGTCACCGCCAACGACTACCAGCAGCGGCTGTTCAACGGCGACACCGGCGTGGTGGTGGCGGCGCCGGTCCGAGTGCCGGCCTCGGCGGCACGACGTGCGCGCGGCTTCCGACGCGACGCGTGGTGGACCTGCTCGCCCCAGCCGGCTGGCAGAGGTCCAGACCGTGCATGCGATGTCGGTGCACCGCAGCCAGGGCAGCCAGTTCGACCGGGTGACGCTGGTGCTGCCCCCGGAGGAGCTCACCGCTGCTGACCCAGGAGCTGGTCTACACCGCTGTCACCCGGGCGAAGCGCCACGTGCGCATCGTCGGCCCGCGGGCGGCGCTGCTCGCGGCCGTGCAGCGCCGGGTCACCCGCGCCAGCGGGCTGCGACGGGGCTGACCGCCGGGCCGCGCTAACGCCGGGCGGTCCGGTTGACCAGGCGCACGTACGGCCGGCACGGCTCGTTGCGCAGGCTCGGGCACGCCGGCTGCGCCGAGTCCACGCTGAGCCCGGGCACCACCGGGAGCACCAGGCGCGAGCGCATCCTCGGAGCCGACGCCACGTGCACCGTCGACGTCGTGCCGCGCGGGCGCGCCCCGTCGAAGGACCAGATCGGCTGCGTGCCGTTCGGTGCCGCGATGGTGACCCGGATCCGGGAGCCGGCGCGGTAGGCGTGGCCCTGGAAGTACAGCGGGATCACCACCTCGGTGTAGTGGTCCTGCGGCATCGGGCGTACGTCGCGCTTCCGCAGCGTCGGGATCGGCTGCAGCAGGGTGCTGGGCTGCTTCATGATGTTGTCCGCGCTCGTGGCCAGCGCGCGCTCGCTGCCGCGCAACCAGCCGCTCTGCACGAAGGTCTCGTGGCCGTCGCGGACCTCGCTCACGGTGGCCTGCAGGTCGACGTCGCGCGTCGAGGACCGCACCCACAGCTGCACCGCCCCGGCCCCGACCGTGGTCAGGTCCGTGGTCAGGGGCGCGGAGAGGTAGGACACGGCGGTGCCGGGCTTGTTCTGCTTCCAGCTCCAGGTCCACTCCGACGCGTTGCCCCACAGGCCGCCGGTGCCGGTGTTGCCGGTGTAGTCGGTCTTCGGCAGGGCGCGCGGGTCGGAGATGTAGCGCTCGACGTGCCGCGTCCTCGCGACCCGGCGGCGCAGGGTGCCGTGGGCGCCGAGGTACCACGACCGCGCCCGGACGCCGGGCACCGGGAGGGTGTCGAAGGAGTGCGCGTAGGCGGCGTACGGGTCACCGGCCGTGTGCGCCCCGGACGGCGCGGCGCCGGCGCCGTTGTCGAAGAGGACCCGCACCGGCTTCTGCTTGTCGAAGGCGGCGAGAGCGGCGGCGTACGTCGGCTGCTGCTGGACCGGGTCCTGCGGCAGCAGGAGCGGGTCGTTCTGCGGTGTGCCCATGGCGGTCTGGAAGACCAACGGTGCGGAGGCACGCAGCACCGGTGCGTTGACCGCCGGCGCCTGGTGGGCGACGTACAGCTCGAGGAAGTCGTACCAGCGGTTGAGGGTCTCGGGGTCGAGGGAGTCGATGTGGGCACCGTTGGTGAAGGTGAACCACTTCTTGTCCGTCCCCGTGAAGTGCGAGACCAGGGCGGGGCAGTGGCCGCCGGTCTGCTCGTCCTCCCACTGGCAGGTCAGGAACACCGGCACGTTGATCTTGTGCACGAAGGTGACCGGGTCGAGCTGGTCGGCCACCTTGGGGATGTAGTGGCGGTTGCGGCGGATCTTGGCCATCAGGTCAGCGGCCTCCCCGTGCAACGCCTGGTTGGCCCGGCACACCTGGTCGCCGTCGGCCACCCGCTTCTCGGCGTAGGGCTGGGTGCCCTGGGCGCCGACGCCCGCGGGCTGCGCCTGCTGCTGGCGCTCCTTGGCCCAGGCGACCGCGAAGCCGGTGTTGAGGACGCCGCCCGGGTAGAGCGTGGTGGCGGTGGCGTCGATGACCGACATGGGGGAGATGGCCGCGAGGTGCGGCGGCCGCGTCTGCGCGGTGAACAGCTGGCTGATGCCGCCGTAGGAGATGCCCATCATCCCCACCTTGTGTCCCTTCACCCACGGCTGGTGGGCGATGGTCTCGATGACGTCGTACCCGTCGAGGCTCTGTAGCGGCTCGAAGAAGTCGAACGCACCGCCGGAGCAGCCGGTGCCCCGCATGTTCACGTCGACGACCGCGAAGCCCATCAGGTTGGCGACCGCGGCGATCCCGTTGACCGGCCCGGCAGGGTCGGCGTAGCCGTAGCCGGAGTACTCGATGAGCGTGGGGTAGGGCGGCATGTAGTCGGGCCCGTGGGGGACCGGGAAGCCCTGCGGAAGGCCGCCGACGCCGGCCGGGTGCGTCGGTGGGTGGACGGTGATCGCGAGCTTGGTGCCGTCGCGGGTGGTCAGGTAGGAGTAGCCGTCGCTGGGGATGGACTGGTCGTAGACGCTCGGGTCCCAGGGCTCTGCGGCATCGGTGTGCACGGTGACCCGGCGGGAGGTCGTGCCGGTCGCGTCCTCGCGGACCCGGTAGCCGCCACCCGGCTTGACGTGGCGGAACAGCAGGCCGCCGAGGGAGTCGGCCCGGCGGGTCCGCAACGCCTGGCCGCTGCTGTCGAGCAGGGTGGCCTTGGCGTGGGCGGGCAGCCCGAGGACGTACACCTGGTGAGCGCTGCCGTGCGCACTGAACCCGGTGGCCGCGCGGGCGCTCGGCGTGGCCAGCGTGACCAGGCCGAGCAGCACCAGCGAGAGGGCAGCCAGCGCGGCGGTGATGCGAGTCCTCGATGCGGTCGCGGGCACGTGGAACCTCCTCGGCCACCGGTTCCGGTCCCGGGCGGGCACGGTCACGGGCGGCGCCGGAGGCTCCAACGAGGCGCCGGCACGGGAGGTTACGCGGCGAGTGCTGCGACGGTGCGGCTTGCGGGCGAGGACCTTCCTCACTTGCCGGGCGGCCGCCCTCGCGTGATGCTGGCGGGGCGAACGGGAAGGGGTGCGATGGCGGAGACGAACGGGGCCGCAGGGACCGACCGGGTCGCGGTGGTGCTCTCGGGCGCCGGGGCGCGCGGCGCCTTCCAGGCCGGGGCGTTGGCCGAGCTGCTGCCCTGGCTGGACCGGCGCGGCGAGCGGCCGATGATCTGGTTGGGGACCAGCGCCGGCAGCATCAACGCGGTGCTGTGGGCGGCCCTGGCCCGGCGGAAGGCCGAGTCCGCGGCCGACGAGGTGCTCGGGCTGTGGCGGCGGATGAGCGAGGACAACGTCTACCGCCCGCTCGCGGTCTCGCTGCCCCGCACGGGGCTGGAGTACGCCGCCGGGGCGGTGCTCGGGCGGGGCACGGGAACCACCAGCCTGCTCGACACCGAACCGCTGCGACGCACGGCGAGCGAGCATCTGGACACCGACGCGGTGGCCGGCAACGTGCGGGCCGGAGTCGTGGACGCCGTGGGGGTGGTGGCCACGCGCATGCCGACCGACCACGACGACGCCGTGGCGGGTGCCGCGAGCGGGCGCAGCGTGCTGTTCCTGCACGAGCACCGGCCGCACGACTACGCCGGCGAGCCCGACCGGGCGCTGGACGTCGTGCGCGGGCCGGTCACCCGCGACCACGTGCTCGCCTCGTCGGCGATCCCGGTGGCCTTCCCGCCGGTGCAGCTGTCCGCCACCGCGGAGGCGGGGTGGTACCTCGACGGAGGGGTGCGGCTGAACACCCCGCTGCACCCGGCGGTGGGCCTGGGTGCCACCAAGGTCCTGGTGGTCTCGGCCACCTCGACGACGTACGCGCCGCTGCCGCCGGCCCCCGGAGCGCCGGAGCCGGACATCGCGGACGCGGCCGCGCAGGTGCTCAACGCCGCGCTCGCGGACAAGACCACCGAGGACCTGCGTGCGCTGCGGCGGACCAACCGCCTGGTGCACCAGGCCGCGCGTGCGAACGCGTCGCTGACCGCGGCGTCCGGTCGGGCGTACCGCCGCCTGGAGGTGATGGCGGTCTCACCGCCCCCGGGGGCGCTCGGGCGGGCTGCCGCGGAGGTCTTCGCCCGCAAGACGAACGGCCTGGGGCGGGTCACCGAGATGGACAACTGGCTGCTCGGCCGGGCGATCCGCGGCGCCGGTGACGGGGTGGGTCGGCGCGAGCTGCTGAGCTACCTCTTCTTCGATGAGGACTACTTCGCCGCGGGCATCGAGCTGGGCCGGGCCGCGGCGCGCCGGGCGATCGGGGGCGGTTGGGAGAGCTAGCGGTGGGGCCAGCCGCCGGGGGCAGGCTCGACCGGTGCCGGCCAGCGTCGCTCGGGTGGGCGGCCCGGGCAAGGGCGACTCGGACTGTTCCGTCCCGAGGAAATGGGTACGGCGGGGGACATGAGCCCGTCCGGAGTGCTGACAGCTGGCCGTGACGTCTGCGCGCGGGGGCGTCGATGAGCGGGACGAACGCGAGCGGTGGCGGTGCCGAGGCCTGGGGCGACCGAGGCGAGCGTGGGCGGACCGCTCCGCTGCCGGACACCGCGTTCGAGCATCGCGCCGAGACCGTGCGTGACGCCCTCACCGCGTTCTGGTTGCTGCTGTGGCTGGTCGTCGGAGTGCTGATCGGCATCCAGGTCTGGTCGCTGTCCAGCGTGAGCAGCACGGCACGTTCCTCGGCGCGGGCCGTGGACGACGCCGGGCGGGCACTGCAAGGGCTCAGCGGGCTGCCCCTGGTCGGCCAGCAGACCGCCGAGGTCGGCAACCAGATGCGGGCGGCCGCGCACGACGTCCGGGTCAGCGCGGCCCAGACCCGGACCGACGTACGCCGACTCAGCGTCCTGCTGGGGTTCAGCGTCGCCCTCGTGCCCGCGACCCCGCTGATCGCGCTCTACCTGCCGGGGCGGTGGGCGCGACGCAGGCGACTGCGAGAGATCGAGGCGGCGCTGAAGCAGCACGGACTCGATCCCCGGCTCGAGGCCTACCTCGCCCATCGCGCGGTGCACGAGCTCGGCTACGCCGACCTGAGCGCAGTGAGCAGCGACCCGGTCGCCGACCTGCGGGAGGGTCGGCACCGTGCGCTGGCCGAGGCCGAGCTGGCTCGCCTGGGGCTCCACGTGATCGTGCCGCCTCGATCGGAGCACCCCTGAGATGCGGCTCCGTGGGGAAGCTCGAGGTCGAGGCGTGGCCGCGCTCTACGCACGCGTCGTCGTCTCACTGCGCTGGTTCGTGGTGGTCGGATGGATCCTCGGCGCGGGAGCTGCCTGGTTCCTGCTCCCCGCGTCCATGCCGAACGCCGGCCTCCGGGGGTTCGTGCCCCCGCACAGCTCGGCGATCCGGACGGAGAAGGCTTCGCTCAAGGCGTTCGGCTTCCCGCTCATCACCCACACCCTGCTCGTCCAGCACAACGCGCGCGGGCTCTCGCCGTATGAACAGGCCGAAGCGGTGCTGCGCGGGATCGCGGTCGACCAGGGCGCCTACCCCGGAATCGACCCGATCCGGGGCGCGCTCCCGGTGACCAACACGTTGGGGATCTTCCCGTCGTCGTCCCAGCGGAACACGACCGCGTTGACCTACCTGTTCTTCGACCCCAGTGCCTCGTTCTTCGCTCGGACGAACGCCGCACGGGCGTTCGGCCGCCGGCACCTGGACCGGCAGAAGGACGGCTACCTCGGGGTGACCGGCAGCGTGCCGGCGCGCGTGGCGCAGGAGCGGATCCTCTTCGGCCACCTGCACACCCTGGAGATCGCCACCCTTGCCGTGGTGATCGCCGTGGTGGCCGTGAGGTTCCGTTCGGTGCTGGCGCCGTTGGTGGCGCTGGTCACCGCAGGGCTGTCGTACTTCATGGCGATCCGGGTGACCAACACGGTGGGCACCTTGTTCGGTCTCGGGGTGCCCGCCGAGCTCAAGCCACTGGTGCTCGCGCTCATCCTCGGCATCGTCACGGACTACTCGATCTTCTTCCTCTCGCGCATGCGTTCGGCCCTGCACGAAGGCGCGGACCGGCTCGAGGGCGCACGGTCGGCCACGGCACGCACCGGGCGCATCATCCTGGTGGCGGGGCTGGCGGTCGCGGCGGGCACCGCGGTGATGCTGGTGGCGAGGTCGTCGTTCTTCAGCGCCTTCGGGCCGATCCTCGCGCTCTCGGTTGCCACGGCGGTGCTCGTGTCCCTGACCCTGCTCCCGGCGCTGCTGGCCATCTTCGGAGGGATCCTCTTCTGGCCGACCGGGTTGGCGGCGGAAGTGGCCCCCGGCTGGGTACGCCGGGGCGCCCGCCTCCTGGCGCGGCGTTCGGTCGCCGCCGTCCTGGTGGTCGCCTGCGTCGCCGGCCTGGGGCTGCTCGCCACCGAGGTCAGGCGCATGCGGCTGGGCGTGGCGTTCCTGCCCAGCTTGCCTGCGGCCGCACCCGCCCGCGCCAGCGCCCGAGCGGCCGCGGCCGGCTTCGCGCCGGGGATCGTCGAGCCGACGGTGCTGCTCCTGCGGGGCGGCTCCGTCGCGGGCCAGGAGCAACAGCTCGCCCGGCTGGGGCGCGAGCTGTCCACGCAGCCCGGGGTGGCCGGGGTCGTCGGTCCCGGTAACGTGCCCGGACGGCTCGAGCGAGGGGTGCTGACCTCGCGCTCGGGAGGAGCGGCGAGGTTGCTGGTCATCCTGAACGAGCAGCCGCTGGGCGCCCACGCCATCGGCGACCTCGACCGGCTGCAGCAGCGGCTGCCGCGACTCGTGCACCGAGCCGGGCTGCACGACGTGCGATTCGGACTGGCCGGCGACACCGCACTCGCGAGCGAGCTGGTGGCGGTCACGAAGTCCGACCTGGTCCGGATCGCCGTCGCCGCGCTGCTGGTCAACCTGGCGCTCCTGGTCCTCTTCCTTCGCGCCCTCGTCGCGCCGGTCCTGCTGCTGGCGTGCAGCGTGCTGGCCCTGGGTGCCTCGATGGGCGTGATGACACTCGTGTTCCAGGGCGTCTTCGGCCACGCCGGGATCACGTTCTACGTGCCGTTCGCGACTGCCGTGCTGCTGCTGTCCCTCGGGTCGGACTACAACATCTACGGCGTCGGCTCCATCTGGGACAAGGCGGGGGGTCGCACCCTGCGTGAGGCGGTCGCCGAGCGGTTGCCGGAGACGTCCGGTGCGATCACGGCAGCCGGGTTCACCCTCGCGGCCAGCTTCGCCATGCTGGCGGTGGTCCCGCTGAGACCGTTCCGGGAGCTGGCCGTTGTCATGGGGGTCGGCATCCTGATCGACGCCCTCGTCGTCCGCTCGCTCCTCGTGCCGTCACTGCTCACCCTCGTGGGCGGCGCCAGCCGCTGGCCCCGACGATCCCCCGCGCGGCCGCCCGACGACGTCAGGACCGAGACGCGAGGGACGGACAGGGGAGCGACCGACACGACCGGGGCCGCGAGCAGGGCCGGTGAGAGAGCCGGCAACGAGAGCACCGGGAGGAGATGATCATGACCGAGTCACCGCGCCCTGAGCCGGGACACGATGGCCCGCGCGAACAGGGGTCGGCGCCCAGGTCCGAGTCTGGGCACGCGCCCGTGCGGAAGCGGAGGAGCACGTGGTACGTGCTGCTGCCCGCGCTCACCTTCCTCATCGGGCTCGCGTTGGGTGCCGTGATCGTCTGGGTGGGCGTGCCCTCCGGTGACAACGGTGCGTCGACCGCACCGCGCACGCCCTCCGCAACCGTGACCGTGCACCCGTCCACCGCCCCGGCCGTCGGCGCAGGGGTGCCGCCGTCGTGCATGCGCGCCGGGAAGGCCGCGCAGACCGTCGTCACGCTGGTCGAGCATGCGGTGGGCGCCGTACGCGACTTCGACGCCCAACGGCTGGAGCGGATCGTCCAGCGTCTGCAGAGCCTCGATCACCAGGTGCGACAGGATGTCCAGGCCTGTCGCAGCGCCGCCACCGGGAGCTGACCTTCGCCACCGGGGTCCCTCTGCCCCGGCCGCAGGTCAACCCTCGCTACCCTCCTGACGCAGGGTGTCGGCGAAGAAGCCGAGCACCTGATGCCGCCAGGCGAGCGGGGCAGTGGCCAAGCCGGCGGTGTGCCCGGCGCCGGGCACGTTCCAAGTCCGTACCCGGTCCGGTGCGGCTGCCCGCAGGTCGGCGGCGGCGGCCTGCTCCCGCGGCTCGAGACCGGCCGCGATCAGCAGGAACCGAGCAGAGGACGTGGCCACGGCCTGGTGCAGGGAGATCGGGGGCGACGCGGGAGTCAGCAGGTCGGTGAGGCCGAAGGTGATTCCGTCGACCGCTCGGGCAAGCCCGCTGTGGTCGAGGCGGGCCGCGTCCTGGGCAGTCCGTCCGGTGGCTCCTTCGGCCACCACCGCGGCGACGCGCGGCCGGGCGGCGGCCGCGCCGATCGCCTCCTCGCCCCCCATGGACAGCCCCAACAGGCCGATACGCGCCGGATCGACGGCAGCACGGCGGACCAGGTACCGGACGGCGGCTGCGACGTCCTGGTCGCCGTACCAGCCCAAGTCCATGCCCCGTCCACCGCTGGTCCCGTGCCCGCGTGCATCCATCAGCAGGACGCCGTACCCGGCCCGGCCGAGCACGCCCGCCTGGGGCAACGCGCTGGTGCGGGTCGCGCCCGCACCGTGCAGCACGACGACCGCCGCGCCGTTGCGTGACGGCACGTACCAGGCCGCCAGCTGGACGCCGTCCTCCGTGGCTACGCGGACACTCCGGTAGGGGAGGAGCTCGTCGGCCGGAGTCCTGGAGCCCAGTGCGGTGGGCGGCACCACGGCGTACATCACCGCCAGGGCAGCGGACAGAGCCAGCTGGAGGATCACGACCGTGGTCGGGACGAGCAGCAGCCGCCACCAGCGGGGCAGTATCCGCCAGGTTGCGTGGAAGGCCGACGCGAGGAGCAGCACCCCACCGACGAGGAGCGAGGCACCCAGGACGACCGGCAGGCTCAGACCTGCCTTCAGGAAGTGCCGCAGCGCAAGTCCGGCGCCGGCTGCGGTGGCGGCCCCGCCGAGAGCCATGCCGGCCATGGCGACGAGGGCGTCGCGCGCGACCACCAGGCTCGACCTCGGCTTCCGGGAGCGGCCGCGGCCCGGCGACGGGCGGCGTGGGGACACGGAGCCCTGCGGTCGAGGCCGCTGCCGTGCTGGGTACGGATCCATGGGCGTCCTCCGCAGCTCTCGCTCGACGCCTCTCCTCGGCGCCCATCCTGCGTGCCGGTCCGCGTCGCCGGCCAGGGCAGTTGGTCACCATGTCGGCGGCGAGCGCGGGAACCGGAACCCGGACGCATCGCCCGCGCCAGGACGGGCACAGAGACGGGAGGCCGTGCAGCGGAGGGACGGGACATGAGCAACGGATCGCTTCCGGGTGTGCTGGGAAACCTGGCCCCGGTGCTCAACCAGTACGGCTATCTGGCCGTGGGCGGGTTCATCCTGGTCGAGGACTTCGGTGTGCCCGCGCCGGGCGAGACGATCCTGATCGCCTCCGCCGTCTACGCCGGCGCCGGCAAGCTGAACATCTACCTCGTGATGCTCGTCGCCCTGGCCGGGGCGGTGCTGGGGGACAACATCGGCTACGCGATCGGCCACTTCGGCGGCCGGCGCGCGGTGCTGCGCTGGGGCAGGTACGTCCTCATCACCGAGGAGCGACTGCAGAAGGCGGAGGGATTCTTCGACCGGCACGGCGGCAAGGTCGTGAGCGTGGCGCGCTTCATCGAGGGTCTGCGCCAGGTCAACGGCATCGTCGCGGGCACGTCGGGCATGCACTGGCGGCGCTTCCTGGCCTTCAACGCACTCGGCGCGGCCCTGTGGGTGGGCGTGTGGTCGTCGATCGGCTACTTCGCCGGTGACCACATCGACTTCGTCTACGGACAGGCCAAGCGCTACAGCTTGTACCTCCTCATCGCGGTCGCGGTGGTGGTGGCCGCCCTCGTCGTCCGGGCCGTGGTACGGCGCAAGCGCGCCGGTGAGGACGAGAGCGAGGCCGACCGGGACGAGGAGTCGGAGTCCTCCTCGGTGTGATCCGACACGCAGGAGTCGTCGTACCGGCTTGCGTGAGCGTGTGGGCGTGAGGAACCGTCGACCCATGGCGCGGAACGGAGGAACGGCGCGTCCCGGGTCCAGCGAGGGGCGCGAGCGAGCCTCCTTGCGCGGCTACCGCAGGCTCCGGCTGTCCGTCGGCCGGCACCCGCGCGACGTCACGCTCATCGCCCTGGCCGCCGGCGTGGTGCTCGCCTGCGTGACTTTCGCGCGCAGTGTGAACCCGGTCGAGGTGGCCATCTTCTCCCAGGTGCAGCGGCTCCCGGCCTGGAGCACCGGGTTCTGGCAGGCGGTCGTGTGGTTCGGCTCGTGGCCGAGCATCGCGTTGGCCGCCGGCCTCGCGCTGTACCTTGCCCGGCTGCGGCTCGGGCTCGCACTCGTGCTGTCCGGCGCGGTGGCGTGGTTCCTCGCCGCGGTGATCGAGTGGGTCTCCGCGCCACGTGTGCCGCCGACGTCCGCGGGACTGCGCGCGCCGGCCGGGGGGTTCGACTTCCCCGACATCGAGACGGCCGTGGTGGCGGCGCTGGCCACCGCCGTCGGACCGTACGTCGGACGGGGCACCCGTTACCTGCTGTGGGCCGTGGCGGTCCTGGTGGCGACGGGAGGGGTGTTCCTCGGCGAAAGCCTGCCGCTGGGCGTCTTCACCGCTGCGGTGCTCGGCTGGGGCACCGGCCGGTTCGTGCACCTGGTGCTCGGCGCACCGGGGCGGCGGCCGTCGGAGGAGGCGCTGGTCGTGGCGCTGCGGGAAAGCGGCATCGAGCCGGTGCGGGTCATCCCGACCGTCCCCGGCCTGCTCAGCCCGAAGGAGCTGGAGGTGCTCACACGCGACGGCGACCGGCTCGACATGCAGCTGGTGCGGCGCCTGCGGCGGGTGGCCGGACCGGTGCACAAGCTGCGGCGGGCCGCGGCGTCACTGGAGACGCTGTACGAGCCACGGTTGTCCACTCCCCGGCACGAGGTCGACCACGAGGCGTACCTCACGCTGGTCGCCGAGCGTGCCGGTGTCGGCGTGGTGCCGGTGCTGGTGGCGGGGGAGATCGACCGAGGTCCGGCCTTCCTGGTGCGCCGGCACGTCGAGGGCAGGCCGCTGTCGGCGCTGGCGGCGGACGCGGTCAGCGACGGGCTGCTGGCGGCCGTCTGGCGCGACGTCGGCCGGCTCGGCGCCCTCAACCTCGCTCACCACGACCTCCGAGCCGCCAACGTGCTCGTCGACGAGGACGGCCGCCCGCGGATCAGCAGCTTCACGTTGGGACGCGTGGGCGGACCGCCGGAGCAGCGGGCCCAGGACGCGGCGGAGATGCTGGTGTCGCTGACCTCCGTGGTCGGGGCGAAGCGTGCGGTCGGCAGCGCGGAGCGGGGCCTGTCCCGCGACGACCTCGAGGAGTCGCTGCCCTACCTGCAGTGGCTGGCGCTGCACCGGCGCATCCGCAGCCAGGTCGACAAGGCCACCCTGACCGACCTCCGCGAGACGCTCGCCGAGCGTCTCGACGTGCCGCCGCCCTCGTTCCGGTCCCCGGTCCGGGCCTCCACCGCGCTGATGCTGCTGGCCGGCGTCGGAGCGGTGTACTTGCTGCTGCCGCAGCTGTCCAGCATGAGCGCCGTCCTGGACTCGCTGGCCGACGCGAACTGGTGGTGGCTGGTCGCGACGTTCGCGACCGGGATGCTCGCCGTGGCTGCGCACGCGGTGACGGTCCTGGGGTCCACTCCCGCGCGGCTGCCTCCGGGACGGACCCTCGCGGTGCAGGTGGCGGCCGCCTTCACCGGGCGCACCACCGCGGCCGGAGTCGGGTTCTACGGCGTGAACCTGGCGTTCCTGGAGAAGCTCGGGTTCCGCCGCAGCCATGTCGTGGGCGCGCTGCTGCTGAACCGGGCGGCGATGGGCCTGGTCACGGCGATCGGCACCGGTCTGGGACTGCTGGCGATCGGCGGTGCGGTGCCGGTGGGGGCGGTGAGCCTGCCGACCGGACCCGTGGTGGCGGGCGTGGGCGCGGTGGTCGTGGTCGCGGTCGTGGTCCTGGCGTCCCCCGTGGGCCGCCGACGGCTCTTGTCGCCCGCGGTCCGGGTGGTCCGGGAGGTGATCGCGGACCTGCTGCCGGTGCTTCGCAAGCCGGTGCGCACCCTCGAGCTGTTCGGCGGGTCGATGATGTTCGTGCTGATCTCCGCGCTCGGGCTCGCCACGACGCTGTCCGCGTTCCACGTCAGCTACCCGTTGCTGCCGGTGCTCGCCGTCTTCGTGGTCGGCACGACGCTGGGACAGCTCGCCCCGACGCCGGGCGGGCTCGGCGCGGTGGAGGCGGCCCTCGTCGCCGGACTGCGGACGATCGGCGTGGAACCGACCGTGGCCGTGGCCGCCGTGCTCGCCTCCCGGCTGCTGACCTTCTGGCTGCCCGTGGTGCCCGGTGTGGTGATGTTCCGGGTGCTGCAGCATCGCGGCATCGTGTAGCCGGGCGTCCGGGTCCGGTCCGGCACGGTCCGGCACCAGAGGAGAAGGTCCGCCTGCGGGCGGTTTCCGGTCCTTCGAGAGCGGGTACGGCGAGGCGCAGAGCAGTCACACTTTTGGGAGGCGAACCCCGTGGCCCACGGAGACGTCGAGACGCTGAGCAACGACGGCAAGTGGCACAACGTCATCGGTGGCACCGACCAGGTGAGCGAACCGTTCGACACCCAGGACGAGGCGATCGAGGAGGGCCGGGCGATGGCCCGCGATCTCGGGGTGCAGCACATCGTGAAGAACCTCGACGGGTCGATCAGCGAGCAGAGCGGCTCCATGACCCCGCCATGCGACCCCGGCAGCCCGCGGTGACGTCCTGACCGTCAGGAACCCGGACCCCCGCCGGGCCGTCTCCGGCGGGGGGCCGGGGTCTGGAGCGCCACCAGGCGCACGAAGACCCACACCAGGGCCACCTGCCAGGCCACGGCCAGCACCACGATCAGCGGCCACCATCGGGCCGCGCGGCTGGCGGCATCGTGCGGGAAGACCGCGACGGAGTACCCCAGCATGACCAGCCCCAGCCACAGCCACGCGGCGGTGGCCCGGTAGCCACGACTGCGGTCCGGTGGCGGCTGGATGCCGAGCGCCTCCACGTCGTCCGGCGGGTGCTCGCGCAGCATCCGCCGTGCCGAGGTGTAGACCCTGGCCTCCGGGTAGTGCGTGGCCAGCATCCGGCGCGCCCGGTTCGCGACCGGAGGGAACCAGCGGATCGTCGCCGGGAGCGCGACGGCCTCGATGCGGGCCGCGGCGGCGCGAAACCCGCGGTCGCCGAGGATGCAGCGCCCGCGCGCCACGACGACCGCGCTGGCCGGTCCGATCGCCACGGTGGCGCTGCCGGGCAGGTACCAGGCGTACAGCCCGCACCGGCACTCGCCGCCGGGCGCCGGGTGCTCCCCGCCGACGGCGCACTCCGCGTGCTCCAGCGGGGCGTCCCAGGCCCCGAACTCCAGGTGCACCATCGGGTAGAGCCCGTCCGAGCGCAGCTGGAACTGCCGGTAGCCACGAAGCTCCCCCGGCACCAGGTCCGGACCGTGGAACGGTCCGCCCGGCGAGGCGCTCATGTCCGTTCCGGCACCGGGGTGGCCGGGGCGGGTGTCGCCGTCCGCTCGGGGTCGGGCGCGGGCTGCTTCAGAGGTTCGGTCTCGAGGGGTTCGAACTCGACCTCACGCCGTTCGGTGCCGATGTCACCCATGTCGTCTCCCTCACCGCTTCTTCGCCGTTCCACCATCGTGGGACGGCGTCGCGCGATTGTCGAGAGGACGAAGGCGGGAGACGCCGCGATTGCGCCAGCCGGCGACTCCCGTCAGTCGCAGAAGTCGCAGATCCCGGAAGCGGGCACGGCGACGTGGCAGTGGGGACAGAGCTTCACCGGTGCCGGTGGTGCGGCCGCCTTGCGCGGCTTGCTCACGGCGCGGGCGTTGCCGGCGGCACGGGGCTTCGGCTCGCCCGTGTCCCTGGACCCACCGCTGGTGGCTCTGCCGCCGCCCGCGGCACGAGCCCGCGGCGGCGCGACCGGCTGCTCGAGCTCGACGACGTCGAACCCCAGCCCCTTCAGCACGCGCGCGGCGCCGTCCTCGCCGTTGGCGAACCCGTCCGGGGACGGCGGCCGGCCGGTGGCCGCCACGTAGGCCGCCCCGACGATCGCGCGTGCGTCGTACTCCTGGCCGTTGTGCCAGACCGTGTACGCCCGCGCCCTGCTGAAGCCGTAGCGCCGGAGGAACTCCCGCGACCCGTCCCGGTCGTACTCCGCCATTGCCGCCAGCACGTGTGCACGGCTCACTTCCACCTCAGGCATGGCATCAAAAGTACGCAGTACCTGGGAACGACGGTGCCGGGGCCGCCCCCGAGGCAGTGGGGCGCCGGGCGCCGCTCCAGCGCTGGACGTCGAGTGGCAGCATGGCGGTATGACCGACCAACGCACCACGACCCCGGACGAAGCGCTCGGATCCACCGGGCACATCGAGCTCACCGAACGGTGGGCAGCGCACAACTACCACCCGCTGCCGGTGGTCCTCAGCGCGGCGGAGGGCGCCTGGGTCACCGACGTGGAGGGCAACCGTTACCTCGACTGTCTTGCCGGCTACTCGGCGCTGAACTTCGGACACGGGCACCCGCGGCTGCGGGCCGTGGCGCACGCGCAGCTCGACCGGTTGGCGCTGACCAGCCGGGCGTTCTACAACGACCAGCTCGGGCTGTTCGCGCGGGACCTCGCGGCGCTCACCGGCAAGGACATGGTGCTGCCGATGAACACCGGCGCCGAGGCCGTGGAGACGGCGATCAAGGCGGTGCGGCGCTGGGGCTACGAGGTCAAGGGGGTCCCGGAGGACGTCGCCTCGATCATCGTCATGGACGGGAACTTCCACGGGCGTACGACGACCATCGTGAGCTTCTCGAACGACGAGAGCGCCAGGGCGCACTACGGGCCGTACACCCCCGGCTTCCGGTCGGTGAAGTACGGTGACGCCTCCGCGATCGCCGACGCCATCGACGACACCACGGTGGCCGTGCTGCTGGAGCCGATCCAGGGCGAGGGGGGTGTGATCATCCCGCCGGAGGGCTTCCTGCGCCAGGTGCGCGAGGTGTGCGACGAACGCGGGGTGCTCATGGTGGCCGACGAGATCCAGTCCGGCCTGGCCCGCACCGGCCGCACGTTCGCCTGCGACCACGAGGACGTGGTCCCGGACCTCTACATCTTGGGCAAGGCCTTGGGCGGCTCGTTGTACCCGGTCTCCGCGATCGCGGGCGACCACGACGTCCTGGACGTCTTCACCCCTGGCTCGCACGGGTCCACCTTCGGTGGCAACCCCCTCGGGGCGGCGATCGGCCGGGAGGTGGTGACCATGCTGCGGACGGGCGAGTTCCAGGAGCGCTCGGCGCGACTGGGCGCGGTCCTCGACGAGGGGCTGCGCAGCCTGGTCGGCGACGGTGTCGTGGAGGTGCGCTGCCGCGGCCTGTGGGCCGGGGTCGACGTCGACCCGGGCCGGATGACCGGCCGCGAGCTGTGCGAGGCGCTGCTGGCCCAGGGCGTGCTCGCCAAGGACACGCACGGCTCGACGATCCGGCTGGCCCCGCCGCTGGTGGCCACGGAGGACGACATCTCGTTCCTGCTCGACGCGTTCCGCGCGGTGCTGGCCGGCTGAGCCTTGGGCCTGGGCGGGGCCGGGGCCACGCGTGGCACCGGCCCCGCGATGTGCCCGCGGACCGCTACGACGCGGCGCCGGTCGGGTGATGACTCGGCAGCACGCCCTCGTGATCGGCGAGCTCCATGAGCCACACGAGCGCGATCGAGCCCATGAACAGCGCCAGAAGCAGTTCGGCGACGGCGGCCTCGGCGAAGATGATGGCCGCGATGCCGAGCAGGGCGCTGACGCCGGCGACCGCGATCTCTGCCTCGCTGAGCCGGTCGAACCCGTCACCGGTGCGGAGCACCAGGAAGGCCGCGGTGCCGAGCACCAGACCGAGTGACGCCATCCCGCGCGGGTCCTGCACGAACGGCATCTCGCCGCGCACGAGGTAGCCGATGTAGGGCACGGCGATCGCCGCGACCAGCAGGGTTCCGATGAGGTCGCGCATGGTGAGTCTCATCGTTCTGCACCTTCTTTCCCTCTCACCTCCACCCTGGCGCGGTCGCGGGCCGTCGTCACAGAGAGTCATGTCCCCTGCATGGAGGACGTTCGTCCCGATCGCCGCAGGGCCGCGGACTACCGCTCGTCCGGCGGCAGCTCTCCGCGCTCGCGCCGTCGGCCGAGGAGGACCAAGCTCCCGCCGATGATGATGAGCACCCAGGTGGCGGGGACGATGACGGTGGCGATCTGGATCGCGCCGCCCGCCTGCATGGCCACCACGGCCAGGAACAGCAGGATGCCGATGACCAGGATCCACTTTCCGGCGACCTTCATGCCCGGGCGGTACCCACTGACGCGCAGACGACGAGTGGCTGACGACCGCAGGCTCCGGTGGTCACAGCTCGCCCTTCCGGTGACCCGAAGCGCGATTTCGTGACCACCGGCGGCGTCGCACAGGCCGGAAGCGGGTACGCGTGCGCGCATGAGGTGGTCCCGTGCGCTGAAGAGCCTTCCCGTGTCCGCGCTGGCCGGCGTGGCGACCTACGACCTGCTGCAGCGGCGGCACGCACTGCTGCGCAACTTCCCGCTGCTCGGGCACGCCCGCTACCTGCTGGAGTCCATCGGCCCGGAGCTGCGGCAGTACATCGTCACCGACAACAACGAGGAGCGGCCGTTCAGCCGGGACCAGCGGCGGTGGGTCTACGCGAGCTCGAAGCTGGAGAACAACTACTTCGGGTTCGGCACCGACAACGATGTCGAGCGCACCGAGGGCTACCCGATCATCAAGCACCGGACGTTCTCGGAGGTGGCGCCACCCAGCCACCACCGCGCGGGGGAGGAGCAGCCGCTCCCGTCCGCGAAGGTCCTCGGCGGTCCTCGCGACCGTGCCAAGAAGTTCCGGCCCGCCTCGGTGGTGAACATCTCCGCCATGAGCTTCGGCTCGCTGTCGGCGCCGGCCGTCGAGGCGCTCAACCGCGGTGCGGCGCTGGCCGGCTGCCTGCACAACACCGGGGAGGGCGGGCTCTCGCCGTACCACCGCCAGGGCGGGGACCTGGTGTTCCAGATCGGCACCGCCTACTTCGGCTGCCGCGACCTCGACGGCCGCTTCGATCTCGCGAAGCTCAAGGACCTGGTCGCCTCCGCGCCGGTCCGGGCGCTGGAGGTCAAGCTGAGCCAGGGCGCCAAACCGGGGCTGGGCGGCCACCTGCCCGGACCGAAGGTCACGCGCCAGATCGCCGAGATCCGTGGGGTCACCCCCGGCGTGGACTGCATCAGCCCGTCTCGGCACGCGGAGTTCTGCGACGTCGACAGCATGCTCGACTGGGTGGAGCTGCTCGCCGCCGAGACCGGGCTGCCCGTGGGAGTAAAGTCCGCGGTCGGTGACCTCCGGTTCTGGCGGGACCTCGCCGACGCCATGGCCCGCGACGACCGGGGCGTGGACTTCATCACCGTGGACGGGGGCGAGGGCGGCACCGGAGCGGCGCCGCTGGTGTTCGCCGACTCCGTGGCACTGCCCTTCCGGGTGGGATTCAGCAGGGTGTACGGCGTGTTCGCCGAGGCGGGCCTCGCCCAGGACGTCACCTTCATCGGCAGCGGGAAGCTCGGCATCCCGGACAACGCGGTGGTGGCGATGGCGCTCGGCGCCGACATGGTCAACCTGGCCCGCGAGCCGATGTTCGCCGTCGGCTGCATCCAGGCGCAGAAGTGCCACACCGACCGCTGCCCGACCGGGGTGGCCACCCAGGACCCGTGGCTTGCCCACGGCCTCGACCCGGCCTCGAAGTCGGTCCGGGTCGCGAACTACCTGCGCACGTTGCGCCGGGACCTGCTCAAGCTGGCGGAGTCCTGCGGCGTGGCCCACCCGGCGCTGATCGATGCGGAGGACGTCGACGTGCTCTACGGCACCAGCTCCGCGCGCGGCCTGCGGGAGGTGTACGGCTACCGGCCGGGCTGGGGCGGCGTGTCCGAGCAGCAACGCCGCGAGATCGTGCTGCTGATGAGCGGACAGGTCCAGGGCGGTTCCGCCCCGCCCTCCGCGACCGCCCAGCACAGCCAGCCGTAGGCAGGCCGACGGTGGGTCGCTGTGCCGCCGGGAGGACCTTCGACCCCTTTCCGCGCTCGAGGCGCGGTCCTAGTGTGCGAAGGGTCACAAAACTCCCTGGAGGTCAGTATGACGACTCATGCGTCATCTCCCACAGCACCCAGTGCTCTGGACCCGCAGGTGAGGCTCGACCTGTACCGGACCATGGTCATGAGCCGCACCTATGAGGAGGCCCTGCTGCGTGAGTACCACGCGGACAAGGGCCCCGGCTTCGACATCGGCAAGGGCCTGGTGCCCGGCGAGATGCACCTCTCTGCGGGGCAGGAGCCGGTCGCCGCGGGGGTGTGCGCGCACCTGACCCGCGACGACGCGATCACCGCCACCCACCGCCCCCACCACCTCGCGGTCGCCCACGGCGTGGACCTGCGCGCGATGACCGCCGAGATCTTCGGACGCGAGACCGGGCTCGGGCGCGGCCGCGGTGGCCACATGCACCTGTTCGACCCCGCCACGCACTTCTCCTGCTCGGGCATCATCGCCGAGGGCTACCCGCCGGCCCTGGGCCAGGCCTTCGCCTTCAAGCGGCGGGGCACCGACCGCATCGCGGTGGCCGTCACCGGCGAGGGTGCCGCCAACCAGGGCGCCTTCCACGAGTCGCTGAACCTGGCCGCGAGGTGGGTGCTGCCGGTGGTGTTCGTCGTCGAGGACAACGACTGGGGCATCTCGGTGCCGCGGTCGGCGTCCACCGCGGTGGCGTCGAACGCCGACCGTGCGGCGGCGTACGGCATCCCGGGCGAGCGGGTGGAGGACAACGACGTCGAAGCGGTGTACGACGCGGCGCGGCGCGCCGTGGCGCGGGCCCGTGCCGGGGAGGGGCCGTCCCTCCTCGAGGTGCACACGCTGCGCATGTGGGGCCACTTCGAGGGCGACGCGCAGGGCTACCGGCCCGAGCTCGACGACGTGCCGGCCCACGACCCGATCCCGCGCTACGAGCAGCGGCTCCGCGAGGCGGGCGTCCTCGACGACGACGCCGTGGCCCGGATCAAGGACGAGGCCAGCAGCCGCGTGGAGGACGGCATCGGCTTCGCGAAGGAAAGCCCTGTGCCGAACCAGACCACCGCCACCGACTACGTCTTCGCGTGAAGGAGCCCGCCATGACGATCACTGAAGCACCCCAGGGCACCCGCCGGCTCACCGTCTCCAAGGCCATGGTCGAGGCGATCGACCTCGAGATGGCCCGCGACGAGTCGGTCTTCTACATGGGCGAGGACGTCGGCAAGTACGGCGGCATCTTCAGCTCCACCACGGGGCTGCTCGAGAAGTACGGCCCCGAGCGGATCATCGACACGCCGATCTCCGAGACCGCGTTCATCGGGCTGGGCATCGGGGCCGCGGTGGAGGGCATGCGCCCGATCGTGGAGCTGATGTTCGCCGACTTCATGGGCGTGTGCCTGGACCAGATCTACAACCACATGGCCAAGATCCACTTCGAGTCCGGTGGCCACGTGAAGGTCCCCATGGTCCTGACCATGGCTGCGGGCGGCGGCTACTCCGACGCCGCGCAGCACTCGCAGTGCCTGTGGGGCACGTTCGCGCACCTGCCGGGCATGAAGGTCGTGGTCCCCAGCAGCCCTGCGGACGCGAAGGGACTCATGACCTCCGCGATCCGTGACGACAACCCGGTGGTCTACGTCTTCCACAAGGGCGTGATGGGGCTGCCCTGGATGGCGAAGAACCCGCGCAGCCTCGACGTGGTGCCGGACGGCGAGCACGTCGTGCCGATCGGCAAGGCGAACGTCGTGCGTCCGGGCAAGGACGTCACCGTGGTGACCCTGTCCCTGTCGGTGCACCACGCGCTCGACGTGGCGGAGAAGCTGGCGCCGGAGGGCATCGACGTCGAGGTGATCGACCTGCGCAGCCTGGTGCCCCTCGACCGGCACACGATCCTGGAGTCGGTGGGGAAGACGGGGCGGCTCGTGGTCGTCGACGAGGACTACCTGTCCTTCGGGGTGTCCGGGGAGATCGTGGCCTCCATCGCCGACGTCGACCCGGGCATGCTGCTCGTGCCGGCGCAGCGGGTCGCCGTACCGGACGTGCCGATTCCCTACGCGCACGACCTCGAGTACGCCGTGCTCCCGCGCCACGACCGCATCGAGCACGCGATCCGGACGGCCGTGAACCGATGACCGAGGTCCCGTTCCCGCCGTTGTCCAAGGACACTCCGGACGCGGAGGGCGTGCTGTCGACCTGGTTCGTCGCCGAGGGCGACACCGTGGCCACCGACCAGCTGCTGGCCGAGGTCCAGGTCGACAAGGTCTCCGCGGAGGTGGTCGCGCCCGCTGCCGGCGTGGTTCACCTGCTGGCCAAGGAGGACGAGGCGGTCCGACAGGGGGTGCCGATCGCCCGCATCGAGTGAGGGCACGGCACCGTCGCGGCTCCGGCGGCTGCGCGGGTGGTGGTCAGCCCACGCAGCGGCCGGAGCCACGCGCCACTCATACCCAATGCCGCCTCGCCGGCCCGGCGACGCAGGCAGAATGCCCGACATGCCGACCTTGATCCCGCCCCGGCCGACCTTCGCCACCGTGAGCGAGCGGGTCGCGTGGGAGGCGCTGCGCGACCAGCTCGGACCCGACGACGTGCTGGTGAGCGGGTTGCGGATCTCCTCTCGCCAGAAGGACCACGAGATCGACCTCGCCGCGGTGCTGGCCGGTGGGGGCATCGACGCGCAGCGCTGGCAGGTCGCCGGCCGCGACGACCTCCCCGTCCTGGGCGACTTCGGGCGCCGGGTGGTGCTCGGGCAGGCCAACGACAAGGCGCTGCTCGACCTCGACGACGTGCAGGCGCTCATCGAGGTGCTCAGCGGACGCGGACTGCCGCAACGCGACCTCGTGGGGGCGGCCGCCGAGCGCGACGGCGAGGTGGAGCGGCTCAGCGCGGAGCAGGCGGTCATCCTCGACGCCGCCCGGCTGCTGCGCCGCGTCGAGGTGCGCGGAGTCGAGGTGCGCGGAGTCGAGGTGCGCGGAGTCGAGGTGCGCGGAGGCGGGTGCGCGAGGCGAGGTGCGCAGAGGCGCCGGAAGCGGGAAGACCTGGCTGGCCGTGGAACAGGCCCGCCGGCTCAGCCGCGCCGGTCAACGGGTCGCACTCACCTGCTACTCCCGCGGCCTGGCGGCCTGGCGGCCTGGCTCCAGCGACGGGTCGCGACGTTCCCGCGCAAGGAGCAGCCCGCGTACGTCGGTACGTTCCACAACCTCGGTGTCGCGTGGGGCGCGCCGAGCGGCAGCGACGACGACAGCCCGTCCTGGGAGGTGGAGCTGCCCGGGCTCATGGTCGAGCTGGGGGCACGGCAGCCGCCCGGGATGCTCTTCGATGCCATGGTCATCGATGAGGCGCAGGACTTCGCCGACCTGTGGTGGCCGGCCGCGCTGGCCGCCCTGCGCGACGAGGAGACCGGTGGGCTCTACGTGTTCTGCGACGAGGGGCAGCGGGTCTTCTCGCGGTTCGGGGGACCGCCCGCCGGTCTCGTGCCGCTCGTCCTGGACCACAACCTGCGCAACACCCGGCAGATCGCGGCCAGCTTCTCCAGCCTGACGCCGATCCGGATGCGCCTGGGCGAGAAGGCCCGCCAGGAGGCCGGGCCGGAGCGCTACTGGGACACGTTCTGGGACGTCGACCAGGTCTTCTACGGTCACGTGCTCGGCTTCAAGGGCCTCGAGCGTCGGGCCGTGGTGCTCGCGCTGAACGAGGACGAGCCGGGGGAGCGGTCGCGGGAGCGGCTCTACGTGGGCCTGTCGCGCGCTCGCGATCAGCTGGTGGTGTGCGGCGACCCCGCCTTCGTGGAGGAGGTCGCGGGGCCGGCGGTGCTGCGGCGGCTGCGTGGCACCTGAGCCGGTGTGGCTCGCGGCAGCACGAGGCGGCAGACTGGGCTCATGGCTGACGACGCTCCCGACTTCGACGACGACTTCGACGAGGACGAGTTCCTGGCTGCCTGGGACGAGGCGGATCGGCAGGCGGCCGCCGTGCTGAGCGGGGCCTGCCGGGACGTGCTGGCCGAGCCGGCGCCCGAGGCCGACCTCGAGCGTGCCGCGCGGACGCTGGAGAAGGGGGCCGCGTCCGGTGGCTGGCCGTTCGACTACTTCGTGCGCGCGTGCGGCTGGCAGGCCGCGCGCCCGGAGGACACCCGCGAGCTGTGGCTGGACGCGGCGGCGTCCACGGTGTCGCCGGTGAACGATCCGGGCACCGACGCCGAGGAGCAGGCGGCGGTGTTCGCGCTCGAGCACGCGGACTGGGTGGGCATGGTCACCGGGCTGGTGCGTCGCGGCGTCGGGGCGTCGTTCGACGCGGAGTCGGCCGAGCACGACATCGAGACCTGTCCCGAGGTGGAGAGCGAGGTCGAGGACTCCGAGGGTGAGCTCGGCGTCCTCGGGCTCGCCGTCGCTGTGCTCACGCCGCTGTGGGAGGCCCTCGGCATGCTCGACGAGGACGAACGACTGACCCCGCTGGGGCGGTGGGGCCTGCCTCGGGCCGTCGTACGGGCCTGGGAGCACGCCGAGGCCTAGTCTGGAGAGGCTCGCGGGACCGGCCGAGGAGGACTGCATGTGGGAACTGGTGCCCGGTCTGGCGGTGGTGGTCGGGCTCGTGTGGCTGCTGGTGCACCTGGCCCGTCAGTACGCGCCGCCGCCGGCGGTCGACCGGCGTGAGCGTGCCGAGCTGTGGGCGTTGCGCGGCCTCGTCGACGACCTGAAGGAGACGGCCTGGGACCACCGCGAGCTCGACTCGCCACTGGCCACCATCATCATCGACAAGATCCGCGTCCACGAGCGCCGGCAGCGCGACCGGGAGCTGTGACGGCCGCGGTGGGTGCCTGCTCGGCGGCCGATCTCAGGTGAGGGAGCCGGGGTCGGCAGGTACGTCGACCGCGTGCTGCTGCAGCCACTCCAGCGGCACCACCTCGAGCGCTCGGGCGTGGGTGGCGGCCAGCACGACCGGCGCCGGGACCCCGTCCCGGTAGGCCTGCGCCCAGCGCGTCGCCACCACGCACCAGCGGTCACCGGGCCGCAAGCCCGGGAAGTCCCACTCCGGGTGGGCAGTCACCAGGTCGTTTCCGGTCGCCCGCTGGTGCTCGAGGAACTCCGCGGTGACGACCGCGCACACCGCGTGCACGCCGACGTCGGCCGGTCCGCAGCGGCAGGACCCGTCCCGGTAGAACCCGGTCACCGGGTCCTGGCCGCAGGGCTCGAGGTCGCCGCCGAGGACGTTGCGCTCGCTCATCGCTCCACCCTGGCACGACGGGTCCAGGGCGGCGACCACGGCCCGGTGGCTCAGCAGCCGCAGGCGGCAGTGCGGGCCCGCCGCGCACGGCGGCCGAGCGGGCGCTGCCGGCCGATGCCGAGCAACGCCAGGGCGGTGACGACCAGCTCCACGGTGCGACACCGGCGGGCCCGGCGCCGTCGGGCGGCCGCGGCCTCCATGTGGCGGTGCACGTCCTCGTGGCGGCGGAAACGCTGCTCGTCGAGCTTGTGGATCTGCAGGGCGTGGTAGGCGGTGTGCGACATGGTGCGATCGTGTTACTTCAAGCGAGGTTGAGGTCAAGCGACTCGTGTCCGTGAGGGTGGTCGCAGCCGTGGCGCCGTGACGAGCCCCCGGGTCCGCGTGCCGGGCCGGTCGCGGCAGGATGGCCGCGTGACTTCGACCGAGCAGGCGCGCCGATGACCGGCCTGGTGGTGCTCGCGTCGCTGTCGCTGGCCGTCTGGGTCTACCTCGCGGTCGGGCACGGGCGCTTCTGGGACACGTCGGTGCGGGTACCGGACGCCCCCGAGCCGAGCCGCTGGCCGGACGTGGTGGCGATCGTGCCTGCGCGCAACGAGGCCGATGTTTTGCCCGAGACGCTTCCGTGTCTGCTCGGCCAGGACTACCCCGGCGAGCTCCGGGTGCTGGTGGTCGACGACGCCAGCGAGGACGGCACCGGTGAGGTGATCCGCGGCCTGGGCGCCACGGCGGTGGAGGGCAGTGGCCCACCGCCGGGGTGGACGGGGAAGGTGGCGGCGATGGCGACCGGTGTCGCCGCGGCAGGCGCGCCGGAGTACTACCTGTTCACCGACGCCGACATCCGGCACCCGGCGGACTCGGTGCGACGGCTCGTCGCAGCCGCGCTCGGACACCGGCTCGACCTGGTCTCCCAGATGGTGCTGCTGCGCGCCGAGAGCTGGTGGGAGCGGGTCGTCGTACCGGCCTTCGTCTACTTCTTCGCCCAGCTCTACCCGTTCCGGCGGGCGAACCGGCCTGGCGGTCGCACCGCGGCGGCGGCCGGGGGCTGCATGCTGGTGCGCCGAGGTGCACTCGAGGAGGGCGGAGGGCTCGAGCAGATCCGCGACGCGCTCATCGACGACGTCTCGATGGGCCGGCTGCTCAAGCACCGGCCGGGCGGCGGACGCACGTTCCTGGCGCTGACCGACGACGTCGAGTCCGTGCGGCCCTACCCGGTGCTGGCCGACCTCTGGCAGATGGTGGCGCGCAGCGCCTACACGCAGCTGCGGTACTCCCCGCTGCTGCTGGCCGGGACCGTCCTCGGCCTGCTGCTCGTCTACGTGGTGCCGCCGGCGTTGACGGTGGTCGGGGCCGTCGCCGGCGCTCCCGTGGTGCTGGTGCTCGCGGTGGGGGGCTGGGCGCTGATGACGGCCACGTTCCTACCGATGCTGCGGCTGTACGGCCTCAGCCCCTGGCGGGCGCTGAGCCTGCCGCTGGTGGCGGTGCTCTACCTGGCGATGACCGTGGACTCCGCACGCCGGCACCGGCGGGGGCGCGGCGGGGCCTGGAAGGGCCGCACCGCTTGACGGGTCACCCCGCTTGACGGGTCACCGGGTGGGCGGACCGGGGTGGAGGGGTTCCCCGGGGTCGCCCGGTCCGGTCGGCCCCGGCTGCGGGTCCGGCTCCTGCGGCATCGGCGGGGTGTCCGGGTCGGGCACCACCGGCGTGGGTTCGGGGGGCTCGGGTGTGACCGGCTCAGGCTCGATCGGGGGTGCGGACATGGCGGCTACCTCCTCGGTTCGGCTGCAGGCCGACGCCGTACCCAGCGGGGGAGGGGCACACACGGTCAGTCAGCCGGTACGACGGACCTCCCGCGCGGCCAGCCACGCCTCGAAGCGGCCGTGTGGCCCGTCGAGGAACTGGCGCATGTGCTCCTCGAAGGCGTCGATGTCGTCGCGCAGCGTGGCCATCACGAAGTCCGCGCGGCGTTCCGGATTGCAGCTGTGGGCCGCACCGGCCGTCTGGTCCACCGCTTCTCCACACGCGGGACACGACATGTACCGGGACCAGAACACCTCGACCTCCTCATCGACGGCTGGCCGTTTGGAAGGAGGGTTCCCGCCCCGAACCGGCCCGAAACAGCCGGTATGGACGGGTGCGCGTTCGCTGCGCTGCTCAGGATGCCTTGCGCCAGGCCTCCGCGACCGCACGGAAGCTCGCGATCCTGCGCGCGCGGTCCAGGCTGGGCGTGACCAGCACCAGCTCGTCGACCTGGGCGCGGTCCTGCATCTGCCGCAACCGCGTCACGACCTCGTCCGCCGGGCCGGTCACCATGCGGGGATCGCGCTCGCGGCGCCGGCTGCGGAACTCCGGGGACCGCGCGTGGTCGACCACCTGCTCGGGGCGCAGCGGCTCGCGGATGTTGCGCGCCAGGTTCTGCATGGTCAGCGCCCAGGCCGCCTCGAACTCGAGAACCGCCTCCTCGTCGTCGCTGGCAAAGGTCAGCACCGACATCGCCGACCACGGCAGGTCGCCGCCGAGACGGGGGCGGAACTCGCGGCGGTACTGGCGCAGCACCTCGAACGCGAGTTCCGGGCTCTGGTGGTGGGCGAACACCGCGCTCATCCCGTTGACCGCGGCGAACGTCGGTCCGTAGGAGCTCGAGCCCAGCATGAACACCTGCGGCCTCGCCTCCACCACCGGTGCGGCGAGCAGCTTGCTGTAGGGATGGTCCGCCGGAAAGCCCTCGCCGAGGAAGGCGAGCAGCTCCGCGACCTGACCGGGGAAGTCGTGCTGCACGTCGCCGGCGACCCCGCGGCGCAGCACGTGGGCGGTGAGCGGGTCGGTGCCGGGGGCACGGCCGAGGCCGAGGTCGATCCGCCCGGGGTACATCGCCAACAGGGTGCGGAACATCTCCGCGACCTTGAACGGGGCGTGGTTGGGCAGCATGATCCCGGCCGCGCCCACCCGGATCGACGTGGTCTTCGCGCCCAGGTGGGCGATGAGCACCTCCGGCGCGCTGCACGCCAGCGAGCTCATGTTGTGGTGCTCGGAGACCCAGTAGCGCCGGTAGCCGGCGTCCTCGGCCGCCTGCGCGACCTCCACGGCTCCGGCGATCGAGGCGGAGGCGGGCTCGCCGTACTCGATGCCGACGAAGTCGAGGACGGCCAGGGGCAGGGAGTCGGGTGCGGTGCTCACGCAGGGTTCAAGGCGCCCGGTTCGTCTGCTATTCCTGCGCTTCGGCTACTCCAGGACCGCGGTGAGCGCGTCGACCGGGGTGAGGTCGGGGCGCTTGGCGCCGTCGCCGACGTCGAACGGGCGGCCCCGCAGCCGGCCCCACACCCAGGGACCGAAGTGACCGGCCAGCCACGCCGCCTCGCGGACCACGATGCGCGCCACCCCGCCGGCGACCGTCTCCTCCGGCTCGGTGCGCCAGTCCTCGGCCTCGAGCCCGACCGCGGCCGCCAGGGCGAGCGCGATGCGCCGGTGGCCCTCGGGGTTGGCGTGGAGTCGGTCGTCGTGCCACAGCGCGGGGTGCCCGGTCACCGGCTCTTGGGCGAAGTCGATGACCACGACGCCGTACGACGTGCCGGCCTCGCGGATCACCGCGTTGAGGAAGTCGATGCGGCCGCGCAGCGCCGTCGCGAGCGGTGCGACGCGGGTCATGTCCGGCATGGTGAAGGTCAGGACGCGGGCGCCGGCGTCGACGAGGCTGCGGTACATCGTGAGCAGGTTGGCGCGCAGCCCGTCGCGGTCCAGGCGCGGGCGCAGCAGGTCGTTGACGCCCGCCATGAGCAGCGCGGTGTCCGGCTGCAGGGCCAGCGCGCGGTCGAGCTGGGTGCCGCGGACCTCGTGGCTGGTCTGGCCGCGCACCGCGAGGTTGGCGTAGAGCAGGTTCGGGTGCCGGGCCGACAGGTGCACCGCGAACCGGTCCGCCCAGCCGAGGTAGGTGCCGTCCGGGCCGGGGTCGATGAGGCCCTCGACCGTGCTGTCTCCCAGGGCGACGAGGCGGTGCGGCATGGAGCCATTGTGGCGGATCGGGATCACTCGTGCGGCGGGGGCTTCAGGGACCGGACCGTCCGGCGTTCAGGAAGTTGAACGCTTGCCCCAGGCGGGGGCGAACCGGCGTTTAGGGGGTTGAACGCGCAGACGGGTTCGGAGGCTGAGAAACGGCCTTAGCGTCTCAGCTGAGCCCACGGGGGGTGGGCGATCTCGCACCGACCAGGGGAGTACGAACCAATGCGAGTTTCACGATTTGCGGCCGCGATGGCGGCCGTACCGCTGGCACGTGTCCGGCGTGGGATGGTCGAGCCCGACGGAAAGCACAGTCTCACGTCTTCCAGCCGCAGCAGGACACGACGCGTCAGCCTCGTCGTTGCCGCAAGCACGGCAAGCGTGGTTGCCGTCTCGGGACTTGCCTATGCCGATGCGCTCAAGGCCGACCTGAGTCTCGACCAGAGGGGCGTGCAGCAGAACAAGGACCTCGGAAACGTGGCGGGGGGCGACACGATCACATTCGCTGACAACCTGTACCTGCAAGGTGGATCGGCGGCGCTGACTTCTGCAACATTCGCCCCTGACAGCCAGCTTCCTCCGTGGGTGTCCGGTGTCGCCGGAGGGACGGCGCACAAGGACGGGGGCGCAGTAAGCGCCATCACTGTGGTCGCGCCGTGTACGAGCGGCTCCTTCGGAGCCAACTCCGACGCCAAGGTCGCTGGCTCGTCGGTCCAGTATCAAGTCACGGGAGTCAACGCAGGCGCGACCACCGATGTGGACGTGACCACCGCCTACGTCAACATCAAGGGCAACGTCACCAGCCTCGGACCGAACTGCCAAAGCGCGCCTTCGGACTTGCAGGCACCCCGGGATGCGTCCGTGACCATCGACGGCGGGGCCCCGTGGACCACGGACAAGGACGGTGACGTCAACGTCGCTCTCTCCGCCACCGACAACGTCGGCATCGTCCAGTACAGGCTTGCCGAGTCGAAGGCAGACCTTGCGACCTCCACCGACGTGACAGTGAGCCCGGCCGTTCCTGAGCTCGCCGAGCAGGTGTCCTTCAAGCTCACCGGTGACGAGTCTGCCACCAAGGAGATCTGGGCGCGCTTCTACGATGCCGCAGGCAACTTCGTCGACGCCAGCAGCTCCATCGGCTGGGACAAGACCGCTCCGGTGATCACAGACGACAGCACAGCGAATCTCCCGGCCGGTGAGCCTGGGGAGGGTGGCTGGTACACCTCGGCCGTCACCGTCACCTTCAAGGCAACAGACAACCTGGCCGGCTTCGCCGACCACGACAACCCGTACACCTTCACAGGTATCACGGAGGGTGAGGGCAGCGCCGTGACGGTTGAGTCAGGCACGGTGACAGACGGCGCTGGTAACACTGGTGACTCGGTGACGAGCAGGGCGTTCAAGGTCGACCTGCGCGACCCGACCGTGACCTGCGATGGCAGTCCCACGTTCGTTTTGAACGCCGACGGGAAGGTGCCCGCCACCGTCGCTGACACCCCGGATGGGTCTGGACCTGCTTCCTCCCCCGCATCGTCGGATGCCGACACCAGCTCGGTGGGGAGCAAGAACGTCCTGATCACGGGCTACGACAACGCCGGACGGTCAACCACCGTTTCCTGCGGTTACCACGTGGTCTACGACTGGTCCGGGTTCTTCCGCCCCGTCGACAACGACCTGCTCAACTCCGTGAAGGCCGGGAGCGCCATCCCGGTGAAGTTCAGTCTCGGCGGTGACCAGGGACTGAACGTCTTCGAGACTGGTTATCCGAAGTCGCAGGCCATCCCCACCGACCCCACGGCTCAGGCGGATCAGGTCGAGCAGACAGTTACCGCCGGCTCGAGCAGCCTGTCCTACGACACCACGACGGGGCAGTACACCTACGTGTGGAAGACCGACAAGTCATGGGCGGGTACCTGTCGCCAACTTGTGGTCAAGCTGCAAGACGGCACTGAGCACCGCGCGAACTTCAAGCTCTTGAAGTAGCCACGGGCTGAAGCGCGGAAAGAGAGCCGATGAACACGCCCGGAGGCCCCGTACCACGCCAGGTGCGGGGCCTCCGCGCCTCCGCGGCGGCCGGCGCACCAGGCCACGCCACGTGCCCGCACTGGTGCACCGTCGAGCACGGCCGCCAGCTGGGGGAGGAGGACCACCTCCACCTGAGCGATGCGGTGTTCGCCGCCGGCACCACGACCCGGCTGTGCACCACCATCGACCCGGACACCGGGAGCCAGGACGGCCCCTACGTGATGGTCGGCGAGGAGACCTACACCCTCGTCGAGGCGGCGGCTCTGGGTGCGGTGCTGCAGGGTGCGCTGGAGCTCGCACGGGAGCGCGCTACTCGCCCCGGAGCATCCTGAACGCGCTGTCGCGGTCCTTGACCCGCAGCTTCTTCAGCACCGTCGACACGTGCACCCGCACGGTGGTGGGCGAGAGGAACAGTCGGGACGCGACGTCCTCGGTGGACAGCCCCTCGCCGAGCAGCTCCATCACCTCCCACTCCCGGGCGGAGAGCCGTGCGGCGGCGGGCGTGGAGCGCAGGAAGCGTTTCTTCGTGGGCGCCCGGAACTCGTCGAGGATCCGGGCGACCAACCGGCGCGGCATGGCGGCCTCGCCGGCGAGCACGCCCCGCAGCGTCTGGGCGAGCCGGGCCGGGTCGGTGTCCTTGAGCAGGTAGCCCGAGGCACCCGCGCGCAGGGAGTCGAACAGGTCGTCGTCCTCGCGGGACTGGGTGAGCATGACGATCGCGGTCTCCGGCAGCGCGCGGCCGATCTCCTGGGCGGCGTGGATGCCGCTGCCGGGCATGTGGATGTCGAGCAGCGCGACGTCCGGCCGATGCTCGAGCACGAGCCGGATCGCGTCGCCGGCACTCGCGCCCTCGCCGACCACGTCGCAGCCGCCGGTCTCCAGTGCCCTGCGGATGTGTGACCGGGTCGGCGGGTGGTCGTCGGCGACCACCACACGAACGCCGTCGCCCTCGCTCACCACGTCACCTCCACCACGGTCCCGTGGCCGGGCGCGGACTCGATCGCGAACGAGCCCGGAAGTGCCCCTGCCCGCTCGCGCATGCTCGTGAGGCCAAAGCCGGCTGCCGCGGACACAGCGGGTACGTCGAACCCGCCGCCGTCGTCCTCGACGACGAGCCGGCGAACCTCGCGGTCACGGGCCACCCGGAGCAGTACGCGCGGCGCGCCACCGTGCCGCAGGGCGTTGGAGACCGCCTCGCGGGTGATGCGCACGAGTGCGTGCCGTTGCTCGGCGTCGGCGCTCACCGTGTCGTCCAGGTCGACGTCGAGGTGCCCGTCGTACCTCTCGGCGACCTGCCGCGCGGCCCGGTGCAGGGTGACGCTGAGCGGCTCGTCGGTGGCCCGGCCCAGCGCATCGACGGCCGCTCGTGCCTCGTCGAGGGCGCGGTCACAGGCAGCCATGATCGTGTCGCGGGTGTCCCCGGCCACGGCGTACGCCTCGGCACGGATGAAGCCGAGTTCCTGCACCACGCCGTCGTGCAGCTCGCGCGCGAGCCTGCGCCGGTCGTCCAGCACGGCAGCCCGCGCCTGCGCGGACCAGTAGCGGCCGATCTCCCGACCGGCGCCGAGCAGCAACACCAGGTAGCAGCCGGTACGCAGCAGGTCCCCGGTGTAGAGCCAGTCGGAGTACAGCGACGGGAACAGCACGTAGTGCACCCGGGCGAACGCCGCGAGCGCGAACGCCGGACCCATCCAGCGCAGGAGCTCGTCGTCGCGGCGCACGGCGCGAGTGGCGAAGACCAGCGAGGCGACCACGAAGCACAGCGCCGTCCCGGCGTGCACGGCCAGCAGCACGGGGGACCCGGCGAGCACCGGATGCGCCGAGGACGGCGGGGCGGAGGCGGACAGCGCGGGGGGCAGTCGGTCGCGCAGGCCCCACAGGGCAGTCGCTGCGACGGCCGCCAGCAGCCAGGGCGCCGCGCGACCCCATCGGCGTGCCGCGCGGTGCGCGACCCGGTCACCGGCGAGGGCGGCCAGCCCGATGAGCGCCGCGCCGCCGAACCGCAGCGTCAGCGGGATCCAGACATCAAGGGTGTCGGGCCGGTAATGGTTGCGCAGCAGCTCCAGCGTCAGCACCATCCCGAGCCCCGCCACGGCCAGCAGGAACAGTCCCTGGGCGAGCAGCAGGTCGGCGAGGTGCCCGGTCCGGAGGAAGCGGCCGTGCACCAGGTAGGCGACCAGGACCGCGACGCAGCCGTCCACGGAGTCGAGCACGAGGTGCATCGTCGGGCTGTGGTAGGCGAACAGCAGGTACGGCGTCCCGGCGATCGCTGCAGTCGCCACCAGGCCTGCGCCCCAGCCGGCCGCCGTGAGCGCCACCGGGGAAGGACGCGTCCATGCGCGCTCTCCGAGGCCTTCGGAGACCCCCATCACCCCCATAACCGGAGTGTAGGACCGGCGCGGACATGTCGGGCGCGAACCACCGCGCTAGCGTGCGGTCATGGTCTACACGAGCGAGTACCCGATCATCTCCGTGACCGTGGACGTCGTCTGCCTGCTCGAGCGTGACGGTGAGCGGCAGGTGCTCCTCGTGGAGCGGGGGAGCGACCCGTTCCAGGGCAAGCTGGCGTTCCCCGGCGGCTTCGTGGAGATCGACGAGGACCTCCCCGAGGCCGCGCGCCGCGAGCTGCGGGAGGAGACCTCGCTGGAGGTGGGGCGCCTGGAGCAGCTCGGCGCGTACGGTCGGCCGGACCGCGACCCGCGGGGACGGATGGTGAGCGTGGTCTACCTGGCGTTCCCGCAGGACGCCGGTGAGGTCACCGGCGGAGATGACGCTGCCGACGCAGCGTGGTACCCGATCGTCGACCTGCTGCAGGAACCCGATCGTCTGGCGTTCGACCACGCCGAGATCCTGCGCGACGCGGTGGCGCAGGCGCGCAACCAGGACGAGGACGACGCGTAGGAACGCATTCGGCACGCAGCGCCGGCCCGCACTCTCCAGCGCGAAGAGTCGGTGAGCGAGGGACCTCCGACGGTGCGCCTGCATCCTGTCGACAGCGACTGCGGCAGTCCGTGCTGGGCGCCCGAACCCGTGTCCCCCGGTGGGGTTTGTGTCGGGCCGAGATGTCGGTGGTCGTCTCTAGTGTCGGGGTCATGGTGGACCTGGGGTGCGACGGCGGGGGTGGGCGTGGTGCCGCGGGGGTGGGCCTGCCCTCGGTCGGTGAGGTCCGGTCGTGGCGGGCGCGGCTGGCCGGTGATGGTGCGGGGTTGGACGACGCGGCACGGATCGAGCTGTTGCGGGCGTTGGAGGAGCTGAAGTGTGCCGCCGAGGGCGCGCAGGCCGCGGTCACCGTCGAGCTGGAGGACTCCCAGCGGGCGGCGGCGGCGAGGGCCGGGGTGCCCGCGGGGCGCCGGGGGCGTGGGGTGGGCGCCCAGGTCGCGCTGGCGCGGCGGGAGTCGCCGCACCGCGGGCAGCGGCACCTGGGCCTGGCGCGGGTCTTGCACCGGGAGATGCCGTGCACGAGGGCGGCGTTGCGGGCCGGGCGGATCAGTGAGTGGAAGGCCACGCTGATGGTTCGCGAGACCGCCTGCCTGAGCCTGGAGCACCGGCTGCTGGTCGACCGGGAGCTGGCCGGGGATGCTGCCCGGCTGGAGGCCATGGGGGAGCGGGAGCTGGTCGCGGCGGTCCAGGCGCGTGCCTGCCGGCTGGAGCCGGCCGCGGTCGCGCGGCGTCGGCGCCGCGCGCAGGCCGAGCGGCACACCACGCTGCGTCCGGCGCCGGACACGATGAGCTGGTTCGGGGCGCTGCTGCCGGTCAAGGACGGCGTGGCGGTCCATGCGGTGCTGGGCCGGGTGGCCGACCGGCTGGCCCGGGGCGGGGACCCGCGCACCCGCGGGCAGATCATGGCCGACACCCTCGTCGCGCGGGTCCTGGCCGCCGAACCCACGACCCAACCCGCGGCCGGTCCCACGAGCGGGGCCTCGCCCGGTCCCACGAGCCAGCCGACGGCCGGTCCCACGAGCCAGCCGACGGCCGGTCCCACGAGCCAGCCGACGGCCGGTCCCACGGCGGCGCCCTCGCCTGGCTCCCTGCCTGGCTCCGGGGCTGGTAGCGGGGCCTCGCCGTCGCTGCCGGTGATGGTGAACCTGGTGGTCTGCGACCAGGTGCTGCTCGGCGACGGTGACGGCGCGGGTCAGGTCGCCGGCTACGGGCCGGTGCCCGGTGACCTGCTGCGCGCGTGGATCGCCGACACCCTCGCGGACGGGGTGGAGGTCTGGGTCCGCCGGCTCTACGCGCAGCCGGGGACCGGACGGCTGGTGGCCATGGACTCGCGCGCACGCCGCTTCGAGGGCCACCTGGCCGACTACCTGCGGCTGCGTGACCGGACCTGCCGCACGCCCTGGTGCGACGCACCGATCCGGCACCTGGACCATCCCGAGGACCACGCCCACGGCGGCCCGACCACCGCCGAGAACGGTCAGGGCCTGTGCGAGGCCTGCAACCACGCCAAGCAAGCCCCCGGCTGGACCGCCCGACCCCGCCCCGGACCCCGCCACACCATCGAGACCACCACGCCGACCGGACACCGCTACACCTCGGTGGCACCCGACCCAGGGGTCGCACCCGCGCCGCCCGAGCCACCGCACCCGGCCCCGGCCCCACAGATCGACCTCATCTTCGACCGGCCCCTGGACTACGCCGCCTGACCACGCGCTGCTGCCCGTGGAGCCGGCATGCGCGTGGGGACGCCCGCCGCTCGAGCGGGCGTCCCCACGCATGGCCGTGAGCTATCGGCTCACGTCTACTTGCTCACTCGGTGCCCAGGCTTCGCGGTGAACCGGCGACGGTAGATCATCAGGCCGGTGCCGGCGGCCATCATGGCGCCACCCGCGGCCAGCAGCCCGACGTAGCCGTCACCGGCACCGGTGTTCGGCAGCGTGCTGGTGTAGGCGCCGCTGGTGGTGCCGGTGGAGGTCGTGCCGGTGCCGGCGATCGCGCTGGTGCCGAGGACGCTCGCGCCGCGCGAGCTGGTCGTGGTCCCGGCGCTCATCGTGGAGCGGCCCGCCGTGGTCCCTGAGACGCCGCGGTTGGCCTGCTCACCTGCGACGGTCGCACCGCCGCCCATGGTGCCGCTGGTCGACGTGCTGCCGTTGCTCATGGCGCCGCCACCGGTCGTGCCGCCCGCAGCGACGGTCACGCCACCAGAGCTCTCTGACGTGGCCCCGGTCTCCTCGTTCTCCGTGGTGCCGGACGTGGTGCCGGACGTGGTGCCGGACGTGGTGCCGCTCCCGGTGCCGGACGCGGTGGTCATGGTGGTGCCGCTCCCGGTGCCGGACGCGGTGGTTCCGGAGCCGGTGGCCTCGCCGGACGTGGTGGCCTCGCCGGACCCGGTGGCCTCGCCGGACTGGGTTCCGGACGCGGTGCCGGACTCGGCCTCGGACACCGTGCCCGACTCGTCGCCGGATGTCGTGCCGGACCGGGTGTCGTCCCCGGACGCGGTGCTCGACGTCGTATCCGAGGCGCTGCCGGAGCCGCTGGCCTGGGCGGACTCAGCGGCCTCGCTGGTGTCCGACGTGCCGTCCGAGGTGTCCGCAGAGGATTCGTCCGACGTGGTCGTCGACGGGCTCGCCGAGGCCTTCGCCGAGGCGTTTCCGGACGCCTGGGACGCCGCCTGCTGACCGTTCTGCGACGACTGCTGCTCCTGCGCCGAGATGTGCGCCTGGCCCTGCGCCGATGCCGGACCGCCGTCGTCGGCGAAGGCCGGCGCGCCGACGGCGGCGACGGAAAGAGCGACGCCGACGGCTGCCGCGGACGGCCCGGCGAGCCCCGCGCGGCGAAGGCGGTGATGTCGGTGCGACGTGTGACCCATGGGGTTCCCTCCCGATCGTGATGGTGACCGGTGGGATGTCGCACGACATACCCGTCCCCCAGCGACACAGCCCCGAGAGCAGGTACGACGGCGCGTCCCCCGCGGGACATCCCTCCGGTACCGACTGTTTCTTCGTGCCTTCTCCGATTCCCGTGCCGGCCGGGCGGGATACCGGTCCTGTCTCGCTGGTCTGGACCGGCTTGGGCGTTGGACACCGATCCTTTCCGCACTGTTCACCCAGGGTCACGTTCCGTATGGCGTGCGTGGTCGTTGGTGTTCGCGACAGATCGGACGACCCGGAAGGAACGCCAGATGGCGTCACGGAACACGACGCGCTCCCGCCCGCGCTACGCCCTCGCCGGCGCGGCTCTGCTCGCGGTGAGCGCAGTGGCCACCGCGGCTCCCGCGACCGCGCGGCCGGCCACCACGGAGAGCGCCTCCACGCCGGCGATCGGGCACATCTTCGTGATCAACCTCGAGAACAAGGGCTACGACACGACGTTCGGCCCCGACTCGCCCGCGCCGTACCTCTCCCGGACGCTGCGCGCGAAGGGACAGCTGCTCACGCAGTACTACGGGACCGCGCACAACAGCCTCCCGAACTACCTCGCCCAGATCAGCGGTCAGGGACCCAACGAGCAGACCCAGGCCGACTGCCCGGTCTACTCCGACTTCGTCCAGGCTGGCACGGCCGCACCCGGCCAGGCCGTCGGCTCCGGGTGCGTCTTCCCGACCGGGGTCGCGACGGTGGCCGACCAGCTCGAGGCGAAGGGGCTGACCTGGAAGGCGTACCTGGAGGACATGGGTACGCCTTGCCGCCACCCCGCCTACAACAGTCAGGACGACACCCAGCAGGCAAAGGTCGGCGACCAGTACGCCACCCGTCACAACCCGTTCGTCTACTTCCACGGTCTCACCGACTCCCCGACGTGCGCCGAGCACGACGTCGACCTCTCCGCCCTGCCCGGCGACCTCGCGCGCGTCGCGACCACTGCGAACCTGACCTACGTCACTCCGAACCTCTGCCACGACGGCCACGACAGTCCCTGTGTCGACGGGCAGCCCGGCGGACTGGTGAGCGCCGACGCGTGGCTGAAGACGTGGGTGCCGAAGATCCTCGCCGCGCCCGCCTTCAAGAAGGACGGCCTGCTCGTGGTGACGTTCGACGAGGCGGACACCGCCGACCCCAGCGGCGCGGACGCCTGCTGCGGTGAGGGTCCCGGGCCGAACGCCCTGCTGCCGGGCATCTACGGCCTCGGCGGCGGCCGGGTGGGCGCGGTGCTGGTCTCGCCGTTCCTCGCACCGGACACCTGGAACGACACGCCGTACAACCACTACTCGCTGCTGCGCACCATCGAGGACACCTTCGACCTGCCCCCGCTCGGGTACGCCGCGGACGCACGAGGCTTCGGGTACGACGTGTGGGGAGCCGGCCGGTGAGCGCCGAGACGCGCCTGTCGCGCCGCCAGGTGCTGGCCGGGGCCGCCGGCGCCGCGGGTGCGGTCACGCTGGGCAGCGTGCTGCCGGCAACGGCGGCGTCTCGGCTGCCCAGACCCTCCGATTCCGGCATCGACCACATCATCGTCCTGATGATGGAGAACCGCTCCTTCGACCACTACCTCGGCTGGCTCCCCGGCGCGGACGGCCGACAGGCAGGGCTGTCTTACGTCGACCGCGACGGAGTCACGCACCGGACCCATCACCTGGCCGACTACCAAGGTTGCGCCCACCCCGACCCGGACCACTCCTTCGAGGGCGGACGCGTGCAGCTCAACGGTGGTCGCTGCGACGGCTGGCTGCGCTCGGGGCAGAGCGACGACTTCGCGATCGGCTACTACGAGCAGGGCGACCTCGCGTTCTACGGCCGGGCGGCGCCGTACTGGACGACGTTCGACCGCTACTTCTCCGCCACCCTCGCCGAGACCTACCCCAACCGGTTCTACCAGCACAGCGCGCAGACCGACCGGATCCACAACTCCTACGACCTCGCCACGATGCCGACGATCTGGGACCGGCTCGCCGGGGCGGGCGTACCGGCGGCGTACTACTACGTCGACGTGCCGTTCGTGGCGTTGTGGGGCGCGAAGTACCTCCCGCTCGCGCGGACCTGGCCGCAGTTCCTCCTCGACTGCGCCACCGGCAACCTGCCGGCCGTGTCGTTCGTGGACCCGAAGTTCCTCGACGAGGGCACCGGCAGCTCTGCCGACGACCACCCGCACGCGGACATCCGCGCGGGCCAGTCGTTCCTCGGCCAGGTCTACGAGGCAGTCACCCGGGGGCCGCTGTGGGGCCGGACCGCCCTGGTGGTCAACTACGACGAGTGGGGCGGCTTCTTCGACCACGTCGCCCCTGGCGTGGTGCCCGACGCCACGCCAGGGGCCGGCACGGGCCAGCGCGGCTTCCGGACTCCGTGCCTGCTGGTCTCACCACGGGCACGGCGGCACCACGTCGAGCACCGCGACTACGACCACGCCTCGGTGCTGCGGATGATCGAGTGGCGCTGGGGCCTCGCGCCCCTCACCCCACGCGACGCCTCGGTGCGGAACCTGGCGGAGGCCCTCGACTTCAGGACCCCGCCGGACCTCACGGCTCCGCAGTGGGACGTGCCCGTGGTGCTGGGGACGCCGTGCGGGGTAGGCAGCACCGCCGACTACACCGACTGGCGGACCCTCGCGGCGGTGGCCGCGGAGCACGGCTGGCGGGTCGGCGGGTTGGTGTAGCCGACGCGACCGCGGGGGGCGCGCCTGCACGAGCCCGTGCACCGCGCCTGCGGCGCCTGCGTGCAGGCAGCCCGTAACGTGGGCGTATGCCCGACCTGGCAGCGCTGCTGCGGCGCGCCGACGACCTGCAGCGTCGTCGGCGCGCCGTCGGTCTGCCGCTGGGCGTGATCTACAAGTTCTTCGACGACCAGGGCAACTACCTGGCCGCGATCATCACCTACTATGCCTTCGTCGCGATCTTCCCGATGCTGCTGATCGCCTCCTCGGCCCTCGGCTTCCTGTTGCAGGGTGATCCCAAGCTCCAGCAGCAGCTCCTCGACTCGGCGCTGAGCCAGTTCCCGATCGTCGGCGGCCAGCTCGGGCGGCCCGAGGGCCTGAGCGGCAGCACCTCGGCGGTCGTGGTCGGCGCGCTCACCGCCCTCTACGGCACCCTCGGGCTCGGTCAGGCCGCGCACAACGCGCTGAACGCCACCTGGGCGATCCCGCGCAACAGCAGGCTGAACCCGCTGCACAGCCGCGCCCGCAACCTCGCGCTGCTCGGTCTCGGGGGACTGGCGGTGCTCGTCGTGGCGGTGCTGTCCAGCCTCGTCCCGCAGATCGGCCTGTTCGGCTCGGGAACGTTCGAGCGGGTGGTCGTGGCGATCCCGTCCATGGCGCTGACCGCCCTCGTGCTCGGGGTGATGATGGTGTTCTCCGCCGGCGGCCAGCACCGGCTGCGCACCGTGCTGCCCGGCAGCATCGCGATCGCGGTGATGTGGCAGGTGCTGCAGACCGGTGGCGGGTTGTACGTCTCCCACGTGGTGAACAAGGCCAGCGAGATGAACGGCGTGTTCGCCCTGGTGCTCGGGCTGGTGGCGTTCATCTACATCGCCTCGGTGATCGGCGTGTTCGGCCTGGAGATCAACGTGGTGCTCGCCAAGCACCTCTACCCGCGTGCACTGCTCACCCCCTTCACCGACGCGGTGGAGCTGACCCCCGCCGACCGCCGCGTCTACACCGAGTACGTGTGCGCGCAGCGGCACAAGGGCTTCGAGCACATCGAGGTGACCTTCCGGCCGCACGCCCCGGGCGGCCGGCCGCCGTTGGACTGAACCCACTCGCCGGCTCTGGGCCGCGGGACCGCTCACACCAGGTGGGCCAGCACGTCCACGTGGCCGGTGCTCGTGTCCACCAGCCCGGCCCGCGAGAACGGCACCACCAGCGGCAGCACGTCGAACACCGTGCGAGCCACGGTGGGCAGGTCCTGGACATGCAGCCGCGGCGCGAGCGTCAGGTGCGGCATCCAGGTGCCGGGCACGTAGTTGCGGTGCAGGTCGGCGCCCGCGGCCACGGCGGCCGTGACGACCTGCGCCTGCCGGGCCAGGAGGTTCTCGGTCAACGCCGGCAGCAGCCAGCAGCGGCTGCGCCGAAAGACACCCAACCCGTCGAAGGGCACCACCGCCGGCTCGGCGGTCGCCAAGGCGGTGAGGCCGGACCGGACGCGGTCGAGGTCGTAGGTCCGCAGGGCCGCCAGCGTCAGGTGCGGCACGTGGCGGCCGTGCGTGTGGCTGAGCAGGCTGCGGACCCCCTCCTCCTCGAGGCGCTGCCAGACCCGTCGTACGGCACGACCGGCCGCCTCGTCGGGAAGCAGGCAGACGGAGAGCGCCATCGCAGGAGGCTACCGCGCGGGCCGGGTCACCTGTCTGGAGCACGGCTTCCGTGGCTTGGAGCGACCCGGATACTGGAGCGAGTGGGCAACGCGGACAGGTCCGGCAGGCAGCGGCACGGTCGCGCGACACCGGGCGACACGAGCGGACACGACAAGGTTCGGCTCGAGATCAACTGGGTGCAGGCGGCCGCCGGCGCGTTGGCGGCCATGTCCTCGGCGGTGCTGCTCTCCACCGTAGGGGTGGCCGGCACGCTGATCGGCGCGGCGCTCGGGAGTGTCGTGTTCACCGTGGGCAGCGCGATCTACTCCTACTCCCTGCGGGTCAGCCGCGCCCGGGTGGCCGCGGCGGCCCGGCTGCGCGCGGCGCGTTACCGCGACCGTGACCTCGGCGGCGACCCGCTGCCGCCTCCGGTCTCGCCGGACGTGGCCCCGGGTCCCGACCCGCGGCCGGTGGGGGAGCCCGTCGGCTCCGCGGCGGGCGCCCGGCAGCCGGGCGGGCCGCTCACCCTGCGCTGGCGAGACGCCCTCCCGAAGCTGCCCTGGGTGCGGATCGCGCTGGGCTCGGCGGCGCTGTTCGTGGTCGTCATGGGGGTGATCGTCGGGGTCGAGACCCTGGTCGGGCGGCCGGTCTCGGCCTACACCGGCGGCTCGTCCTCCCAGCGCACCGGGACGTCGATCCCCGGTCTCGGGGGGGCCGGTGGGACGCCGAGCCAGACCCCGGCGCCGACGCCGAGCCCGGGCACCGCCACCCCGACCAGCGGCGCGAGCACCGGTCCGACCCCCACCACGGCTCCCACACCGAGTGCGTCGCCGGACGCCCCTCCCACCACCGCGTCCCCGGCCCCGGAGCCGACGACCAGCGCCCCGAGCGTGGCGCCGACGCCCGGCGCCGTCACGGGCGCGCCGGCTCCCAGCGCACCGCCCAGCTGACCGGCGTCAGTCGGCGAGGTCCAGCACCGCCTCGTCCCCGGCGTCCCACGCGTCGACGAGCGGCACCAGGTCGGCGACGGAGTCACGGACGTGCGTGGGCCGGTAGGGGAAACGCTCGACCGCGTCCGGGCGCGTGGATCCGGTGAGCACCAGCACGGTCCGCAGACCCGCTTCCAGTCCGGCGACGACGTCGGTGTCCATGCGGTCGCCGACCATCACCGTGGACTCCGAGTGCGCGTCGATCCGGTTGAGCGCCGAGCGCATCATCAGGGGGTTGGGCTTGCCGACGAAGTACGGCTGGACCCCGGTGGCCCGGGTTATCAGGGCCGCCACCGAGCCGGTGGCCGGCAGCGGCCCCTGGGCCGAGGGGCCCGTCGGGTCGGGGTTCGTGGCGATGAACCGGGCGCCCCTCTCGATGAGCCGGATCGCGGTGGTGATCGCCTCGAACGAGTAGGTGCGGGTCTCGCCGAGCACCACGTACTCGGGGTCGCGTTCGGAGAGCACGTAGCCGATCGCGTGCATGGCGGTGGTCAGCCCGGCCTCGCCGATCACGTAGGCGGTGCCGCCGGGCCGCTGCTGGTCGAGGAACTGCGCGGTGGCCAGCGCGCTGGTCCAGATCGACTCCTCCGGTACGTCGATCCCGGCCTGTGCCAGCCGGGCGCGCAGGTCCCGCGGCGTGAAGATCGAGTTGTTCGTCAGCAGCAGGAACGGCCGGCCGCGCTCGCGCAGTCGCTGCACGAAGTCGGCCGCGCCGGGGATGGCCACCTCCTCCCGGACGAGGACGCCGTCCATGTCGGACAGCCACGTCCGGACCGGTCGCTCAGCAGACTCCATGGCTGCATGCTGTCAGACGGCGGCCGGCAGCAGCAGACCGTCCGGGTCCGTCACCCCGCCGTCGGCGTGCACCAGAAGGCCGCGGACCGGCAGGCACGGCAGCAGCTCGGATGCCTGGGTCCCGGCGGCGACGAGCGCGGTCGCGCAGCCGTCGGTCCAGGCGCCGGCCTCGGGGAGGGCAGCATCGAGGCGCGCCACGACGGTCGCGGCGGCGACCGCATCCGGGCACTGCCCGGTGTGGGGGTCCCGCACATGGCGTCCGCGCTCGGCGGTGCCCGAGGTCGCGACCGCCCACCGCCACGGTCCCGCGGGCAGCTCCAGCACCCCGACCAGGCTGCCCTGCCGGTGGGGGTCGGCGATGCCGATCCGCCACACGTCACCCTCGGCCCCGGGGACGCGGTCCGCCCGTCCGCTCGGGGTCCCCGAGAGCACGAGGTCCCCGGCGGCGTTGACCACATGGTCGGCGAGGCCGTGGGCGAGCAGGCGGTCGCTGGCCTGCTGCGCCGACCACCCCTTGACCAGGCCGGTGGGATCCGGGCCCGCGGCGTCGGAGCGCCAGCCGGCCGTGAACCACCCGTCGGTCGCCGCGCACACTTCCGCCGCCAGCGCCAGCACCTCCCGCACCTGCGACGGGCAGTCCTCGGGCGTGACCTCGCCGCGCAGCAGCCGGCTGCCCCACGAGTCGTCGAGCCAGGTGCTGAAGACGGCGTCCGCACGGTGCAGATGCTCGGCCGCGTCCACCACCCCCGCCGCCACGACCTCGCGACAGGCTCCCTCGCGGACGTCGACGGTGACCACGGTCCCCATCGTGTGCACGAGCTCCACGTGCGCGTTGCCCGCCGGCACGCCGCTCATCCCTGCCGTGCTGCGTCGAGCGCCGACTGCAACGAGCGCGCGTAGCCGGCCGAGGTGTAGGAGGCCCCGGACACCGCGTCGATGTTCGCGCTCTGCGCGGCCAGCGCCTCCTTGCGGAGGATCGGTGCGGCGTAGCTGCTCACGTCGCTGGAGTGACCGCCCTGCGGCAGCGACAGGGCCGTGACGTCGGTGAGGTGGCTCCCGACCAGCGTCACGCGCACCTGCACGACGCCGTACCCGACGTCGTAGGCCTGACCGGTCACCTGGCGCCGCCGCGGGCTGGGCTTCGGGCTCGCCGCTTGCGTCGGAGCGGCCGAGCGCGTGGGGCCGGCGGACTGCGTCGGGTGCGGCGGCGAGGACGGTGAAGCCTTCTGGTGCCGGGACGAGCTCGCCCGTGAGCCCGGGCGGTGCGCGCGCCCGCCCGCCGGGGTCTGCGGCGCTGCCGGAGCGGCCAGCGCGCCCCCGGACAGCGCCGAGGTCGGGCTGGGGGTCAGCACCGCACGGCCGAGCACGACGGCGCCCACGGTGGCGAGCATCCCCCCGAGCGCGAGCGCCCGGCGGGTGCGGGCCCGGCGGCGGCGTGCGCTCGGCGAGGTGACCGGGGCACGACGAGCGGTACGACGAGCATGGCGCGTCACAGCAGCTCGAACTCCTCGTGGTGCAGCTGGCGGACGGGCACCCGCAGCTCCCGCAGCGTCCGCAGAACCCCGTGCGTCATACCAGGGGGACCGCAGACGTAGACGTCGCGCGACCACAGGTCACCGACCAGGCGGCGCAGGTTCCGGGGCGAGAGCGGGTCGTAGCCGAGCTCGCGGCGGCGTCCGACGAGGTACACCACGCGCAGCCCGGCACGTTGGGCGAGCCGCTCGATCTCCTCGCGCAGGGCCAGATCGGCCTCCCGGCTGACCCGGTAGAGCAGGACCGCGTCCATGCCCCGGGACGTGCTCTGCAGCGCGAGCTCCTCGGCGAGGGCGTACACCGGTCCGATCCCCGCCCCGCCTGCCACGAACAGCACCCCTGAGCACCGCCGCCGCGCGAGGGTGAACCGTCCGAACGGACCCTCGGCGAGTACCGGGGTGCCCGGACGCAGGTCCGCCAGCGCGCCGCTGTGGTCACCGGCGTCCTTGACGGTGATGCGCAGGGCGCCGTGGTCGGGCGCGGCCGACAGCGAGTAGGGGTGCGCCGACCACAGGTGGCCGGGCGCGACGAACCGCCAGAGCAGGAACTGCCCCGCCTGGGCGCCGAGCTCGGAGAGGCGCCGGCCCCGCACCCAGACGCTGACCACGCCCGGGCTCTCCTCGACCACCCGGCTGACCAGCAGCCGGTGCCGGAACCAGGTGCGCAGTGGCAGCACCACCCGGCCCACGAGGAGCAGCACCGCCACGACGACGTACATCGTCCACCACAGCAGCCGGTTCAACGGGTGGCCGACGAAGTCGGCGCCGGCGTCGACCTGGTGCAAGAAGGCGAGGGCCACCGCCAGGTAGGTGGTGAGGTGGACGACGTACCACCACTCGTAGGACAGCCGGCGGCGGGCCGCGCGCGCGCTGCTCCACGCCACCAGGCCGAACAGCGCCATCCCACCCGCCGCTTCCAGCATGTGCGGGTAGGAGGCCAGGATCCGCCCCGCGGTCGACACGGGACCGGAGGTGCCGGCGGTGTGCTGCAGCGCGTACCCCTCGACGACGAGCAGGACGTGCGTCGCGAGCAGCAGCACCGTGTTGGTGCCCAGCCCACGGTGCCAGGCAGCGAGCCGGTCGAAGCCGACCGCGCGTTCGAGGCGGCCGAGCCGGCTCATCAGCAGCAGCTGCACCAGCACGAGGTAGGCGCCCAGCAGCCCGGTGAGCCGGCCCGCCGCGGTGACCTTCGCGCCCACCGTGGTCAGGGACGCCGGGTCCCGCCACCACAGGCCGATGACCGCGACCGCGCCCAGCGTCAGGGCCAGCCGCACCGCGAGGTGGCCGCCGCGACCGGAGCGGTCGGCCGTGGTCACGGGCACGGGGCGGAGCAGGGACGTGGTCACCGTGCCTCCTGGGTGCTCTGCTCCTCGATCATGCCGCCACGGTAGGAACGCAATCTCCGAGGATTCTTGGAGCGCGCCCCCGAGCCGGGGCGTGCGCGCGGTCGCATGGTCCGGCCGGCGACGGGCAGGATGAGGTCATGAGTGCCGACCAGCAGCACGGAGTCGTCTTCCCGCGTGCCGAGGACGGGCGCCGCAGCACCGCCCGGGTGGGACGCGCCGTGGTCGCGGACGCGCTGCGCCCGGTGGACCCGGTGGGTGCCGTGGCCGCCGAGCAGGAGACGAACTGGCGCCGCGGGTACCTCGTCCACTTCCGGCGTCTCGTCGAGGCCGGCATGGTCTCTCCCGACGCGGCGGTCACCGTGGCGGAGGCCGGGCTGGCGTCGCTGCGCGGGCGACTCCGGGTGATCGAGCCCGACGGTGCCGAGACCGCCCTGGAGGACTGGGCGCGCAGCGGGGGAGGGGCCGTCGGGACGGCGACGGTGGCCGGCACCGGCGACCGCGAGGAGACGCTCTCCCTGCCGTACCACGGCGACCGGCTCACCGGGGACGACCTGCGGCGGCGCCTCGACGTGTGGGCAGAGGCCGGGGTGCTCGAGGCGTCGGCCGCGGACGCCGTACGCACCGTCCTCGAGCACCCGGCATGGCTGCGGCTCGAGGGGTGGACGGTCTCCGTCCTCGGGGCGGGAGCCGAGATGGGACCGCTGCAGGCGCTCCTGCGGTGGGGTGCGACCGTCGCCGCCGTCGACCTGCCTCGCGCGGGGATCTGGGAACGCGTCCTCGACGTGGCACGCAAGGGCGCCGGCACGCTGCGGCTCCCGGTCCCCGCCGGGACGACGGCCCCGGACTCGCGCACCGCCGGCGCCGACCTGCTCGCCGAGGCGCCCGCGGTCGCCGACTGGCTCGCCGGGCACGACGGCCGCCTCGTGGTCGGCAACTACGTCTACGCCGACGGCGCCACGAACGTGCGGGTCTCGGCCGCCGTGGACGCGCTGACCACCCGGGTCTGCGGCACCCGCGAGGACACCGCGCTCGCCTTCCTGGCCACCCCGACCGACGTGTTCGCGGTGCCCGGGGAGGCGGTCGACGCCTCCACCCGGGCCTACCGCGCCCGTTCCACGACCGCGAAGCTGCTCGGCCGGCCGCTGCGCGCGGCGAGCGGCGGCCGACTGCTCCAGCGCGGGTACGTCGAGGGAGCCGACCCCGGCCTGAACGACAGCCTGGTGCCGCAGCAGGGACCGAACTACGCGCTGGCCAAGCGGCTGCAGCGATGGCGAGCCACCGTCGCCCGGCGCGGAGGCGCCCCCGTGTCGATGAACGTGGCGCCGCCGACCCGCACCCGTTCGGTGGTGAAGAACCGTGCCCTGGCGGCGGCCTACGCCGGCGCACACCGGTTCGGCGTCGAGGTGTTCGACCCGGCCACCTCCAACGTGCTCATGGCCGCGCTGCTCGTGCACGACCTGCAGACCGGCGGCGGGCCGCGGCATGAGCACCCGTGGCAGGACGAGGCGTCCGCCGCCGTGCACGGCGGCCTGTGGCGCACTGCGTACGCCCCGCGCAGCGCGCTCGGGCTCGCGGCTCTGCTCGGCTACGGCGCCGCCCGCGGCTGAAACCGGCGACGGTTCAGGGACGCAGGTAGATCCTGCGCCGGTGCAGGAGCCAGGCCACCCCGGCCCAGCCGAGGAGCATCACCGCCCAGAACGTGGCGCGCGGGTGCCCGGCGACGGCGATCGTCTCCGAGAACCGGGTGGCCCACGACGGGTCGCCCCCGCGGAGCACCAGCACTTCGCAGACGATGTGCGAGCCGAAGTACAGCAGCAGCGAGTTGCGCCCCATGGCCACCCAAGGAAGCGCGGCCCGCGTGCGCAGCCGCTGCCAGCACGAGCCGGCGGGCAGGTCGAGGAGCGCCGTGCCGAGGGCCAGCGCGACCACGCCCAGCGCCGCGACGCCCAGCGCGAACGGCGTGGTCCACAGGCGCTTGAACGCCGGCAGGAACTGCGCGGCGGCCACTGCGGCGCTGAGGCAGACCGCCGCCCAGCCGAGCGTGGCGACGGGTCCGCGCAGGTTCCCCCGGTGACGAAGCATGAGGTGCCCAGCGGTGACTCCGACCGAGGCCACCACGAAGGCTCCCAGGATCGCCACGGCACCCTCCGGGTCATGCCCGTAGGTCCCGTGGTGGTACATGTGCGCGGTCCCGAGCCACAGCGGGTCCACGGTGCGTGAGGGATTGCACGCCGGGGTCAGTGCTCCGCCCGGGCACCGTTGCTGCCACGCGTGCAGGAACCACGCCTGTGCGCTCGCCGTGGCCAGCGTGATACCGGCCCAGGTCGCCGGGCCGTGGGCCACCAGGTGCAGAAGTCCGACCACGAGGACGAGGACGGCGTACACCTGCAAGGGTCCGGTCCACTTCAGTGTGGCCGGATCGGCCGAGCCGGTCTCGATCACCGGGAACAGCAACCCGATCACGAGGAGCACGAGGCTGCGCCGCAGCGTGGCGGCCCAGCCCACCCGGTTGCGGTAGGCAAAGGCCAGCCCGCATCCCGACAGGGTGACGAACAGCGGGAAGATCATGTCCTCGGCGTGCACGCCGAGCCAGGCCGCGTGCTGCAGGGGCTCCGGTCGCGGGGCGAGCCAGGCAGCGCTGGTGATGCTCCAGCACAGCATCAGCCCGCGCACCCAGTCCAGCGACGTGATGCGTCCGGGCGGGCCCGCGCTCGGCGCGGAAGCTTCAGACGTGCCCACGGGTGTGGACGCAGCGGCGGCCGTGGTCAACGGCGTCTCCCCCTCGTTGGCGACGCTGCCGGGACACGCTACCGCGACGGGCTGCCATCCACCTGGAGCGCCAGCAGCACCACGTCGTCGGAGGCCTCGGGGGTGAGGTCGCTGAGAAGGGCGTCGCACAGGTCCGGCAGCGCGCGGCCGCGCAGCAGGGCGGCGATCTCCCGCAGCCGCGCCAGCCCCGCGTCCAGGGACTCCCCGCGCCGCTCCACCAGTCCGTCGGTGTAGAGCAGCAGGGTGGCCCCCGCCGGCAGCGCGGCCTCGTGGCACTGTCGCGGGCTGTCCGGCTCGAGGCCGAGCAGCAGGTCGCCGCGGTGGGCGAGGAGCTCGGCGGGCCCGGTGGGTGGCAGCAGCAGCGGCGGCAGGTGGCCCGCGCTGGACCAGTGCAGCGTGGCGCCGCCGTCGGGCCCGTCGCAAGGCTCCACGCAGCCGACCAGGGCGGTCGCGAGGGTCCGCACCTCCAGGTCCCGCATGGCGCGGTCCAGCGCGGCGAGGGACCGGTCCGGCCTTCCCCGCTGGCTGTGGGCGACCCCGCGCAGCAGGTTGCGCAGCTGTCCCATCGCGGCCGCGGCGTCACGGTCGTGCCCGGTCACGTCGCCGATCACGATGGTCGCCGCCCCCTCGGCGGAGCGGAAGGCGTCGTACCAGTCACCGCCGACCTGGGCGACCTCGGCGGCGGGCCGGTAGCGGACCTCGAGGGTGAGCCCGTCGAACGCGGGCGGGTCGGTCAGCAGTGAGCGTTGCAGCGCCTCGGCAAGGTTGCGGGTCTCCCCGGCGCGGGCTCGTTCCTCCTGCAGCCGGTGCACGCGCGGGATCGCCTGGCCGAGCTGACCGGCGAGGGCGTCGAGCACGCGCTGGCGGGCGGTGTCCTCCGATCGGTCGAGGTGCCAGCGGACCGCGATCGCCCCGACCAGGCGGGCGCGGTCGCGCAGCGGCAGCACCACCCATGTCTCGGGACGCTCCCCCGAGCGGTCGGTGCCGGTGACCCGATGGCCGCGCGCACCCGCCGCCATCGGGTCCTCCGCGTCGAGCGGCAGCCGGTAGGTGCGGCCCCCGGAGGTGTGCACGACCACGACGGGCACGTCCGGGTCGCGCAGGGCGACCGCCATGGCCGCCGTGCCCAGGGCCGTCGCTCCCGCCCGGAACAGCAGCTCGAGCAGGTCCGGGACCCGCTCGGCCGCCGCGAGCGCGGACACCGTCTCGGCCAGGCCGGCCAGCGCGCGCGCGTTCCGCTGTGCGCGTTCGGTCACCTGCAGCAGCCTCTTGTTGCTGGCCGCGAGCTCCTGCGCCCGGTGGAACAGGTCCGCCTCGACCTCGTCGACGCGCGCCTTCCAGCGCCGGCCCTCCGCCGCCTCGTGGTCGGCCTGCGCTCGGTCCCGCACGTAGTCGGTGACGTCCTCGGCCGCATGGAGCAGCAGCACCACGCGACCCTTCTCGTCGAGGACGGGGCTGTTGCGGGGACTCCAGTAGCGCAGCTCGAACTCCCCGTCCGGCCCCTGCAGGTCGTAGCGCTGGATGGGCATCGAGTGCGGGCGGCCGGTCTGCTTCACCCGCTCCAGCGACTCCCGCAGCTGGGTGGTGCCGTCGCTGCTCGGGTCCTCGGGGTTGTCCGGGAACGCCTCGAACAGGTGACGGCCCACGTTGTCCGCGAGCGTGGTGCCGGTGACCCGCAGGCGCGCCTGGTTGGCGTGCACGATGGTCAGGTCGGGCGTCAGCAGCAGGTACGGCGTCGGGGCCGCGTCGAAGACGGCCCGGAAGTCGGCCTCGGGCTCGGCCTCGCCGTACGCCACGTGCGGCTCCTTCCCGGATGCGTTCGGCCACGTGGTCGTCCCACGTACCCCGCGCACGCCGCTTCCACCGCGAGCGCTGCGCAACCCTACCTGCGCCTCACTCCGTGCCGATGGCGCGCAGCACGTCGAGCCGGGCGGCCCGGCGCGCCGGGAGCACCGCAGCCAGCACCCCCGCGACCGCGGACAGGGCCACGAAGACGGCGAGCATCGACCACGGCACCGCGAGCACGTCGACCCCGCGGTCGGTGAGCAGGCGCTGCAGCGCTACCCCGAACGCCAGGCCCAGGGCGACACCGAGGACCGCGCCGAGCACCGCGACGATCACGGCCTCGAGGCGGACCATGCGCCGTAGCTGGGCCCGGCTCAGTCCCACCGCGCGCAGCAGCCCCACCTCGCGGGTGCGCTCGATGACCGAGAGGGCCAGCGTGTTGACGATCCCGAGCACCGCGATGACGACGGCCAGACCGAGCAGGGCGTAGATGAAGTACAAGAAGGTGTCGATCTGGGCCTTCTGCTCGTCGGCGTACTGCCCCGGCGTCTTGACCGTCACCGTCGGCAGGTCGGCGAGGACCCGCTCCACCCGGCTCTGCACCGCGCCCGCGTCCGCGCCGGTCGTGGTGACGAACAGCATCGAGTCCCGCGGAGCCAGACCGCCCTGCCGCAGCGTGGCCGGGGTGACCAGGTAGTTGCCCGGCAGCACCGGCGAGCTGGCGAACAGTGCCACCACGCGGAGCCGCTGCACCCCCGCCTGCAGGCGCAGCGGGACCGTGTCACCGACGCGGTAGCCGTGGCGGGCGGCCGCGCGGCTGCCGACCGCGACCGTGCCCGGGCCGAGGGCGGCGAGGCTGCCGCGCTCGACAGGCAGTGCGACGGCCAGTCCCAGCCGACGCGGGTCCACTGCGCCGACGAACGCCGGCCCGCCCTTCACCGACCCGAACGCGGTGCGGAACTGCACGACCTGCTGCACCCCTGCGACCTTGCGGACCTCGCGGGCGACGGCGGGGGAGAACGGCGAGCCGACCACGTTGGAGACCACGAGCTGCGAGCTCAGCGTGCCCTGCACGGCCTTGTCGGTGCTCGCCTGCGCGGAGCGGCCGAGCACCGACATCAGCGTGACGAGGGTCAGCCCCACCATCAGGGCGCTGGCGGTGGCCGCCGTACGCCGGGGGTTGCGCAGCGAGTTCTGGGCGGCCAGCAGCCCCACCGTGCCGAAGACCCGGCGGTAGCCGGTCGCGAACACGGCGGTGACCGGTCGACCCAGCCACGGGCTCACCGAGGCGACGCCGACGAGGATCGCGAGCATGCCGACGCCGAGCAGGATGAGCCCCGGGTCGCCGCCGCGGGAGAAGCCGCCGGCCATCGCGGCCGCCCCGCCGACCACCAGCACCGCGCCTGCGACCAGGCGCCGGCGCAGCGAGGACTCCGGGAGGGCCACGTCGTCGCGCAGGGCGGCCACCGGGGCCACCGAGCCCGCGCGCCGGGCGGGGACGTAGGCGGCCGCCACCGTGACCAGCAGGCCGACGGCGTACGACGCGAGCACGGTCCGCGGGTGCACGGCCAGGGCGGCGTTGCCGAGGTCGAGCCCGAAGGCCCGGAAGAGTCCACGCAGCCCCAGGGCCAGCAGGTAGCCCACGCCCAGGCCCACGGTCGAGCCGACCACTCCGACGACAGCCGCCTCGAGCAGCACAGAGCGGTTGACCTGCCCGCGGGAGGCGCCCAGCGCGCGGAGCAACGCCAGCTCCCGGCTGCGCTGGGCGACGAGGATCGAGAAGGTGTTGACGATCAGGAAGGTGCCGACCACCAGCGAGATCGCGGCGAACACGAGCAGGAAGGTGGTGAGGAAGCCGAGCACCCGGTCGAGGTCGGCCTGGTTGGCCTTCACCACGGAGTCCCCGGTGCGCGCGACGAAACCGGACGGGAGGACCCGTTGCGCGGCGGCCGCGAGCCGTCGCTGCGAGACACCGGGGGCCGCCTGGAGCGTGACCGAGGACCAGCCGTCGGCGCCGTGGAAGAAGTGGTCGTGCATGAACGCGGTGTCGAACACCGTCAGTGAGGCCCCGCCCAGCCCGCCGCCGGCGAAGGACACCAGGCCGACCAGCCTCGCGTGCATGGTCGGGGGAGTGGCCGCGGTGGCCAGCGGAACCCGGTCGCCGAGGCGGTACCCGGCCTTGCGGGCGGTGTCCGCGTCCAGGGCGATCTGGTACGGCGCCCGCGGCAGCCGGCCCGCGGAGAGCGTGATGATCGGCCTCCCGGCGATGTTGCGGGCGCCGCTGTAGCTGAGCCCGAGACCGGGCGGGCCGTTGCCGCCGATCACCTTGCCCTGGCGGCCGATCACGTAGACGGAGTCGGCCCGGAGCGAGGGGTGCACCGCCGCCGCGCCGGGCAGCGCCCGGAGCCGCTGCACGACGGTGTCGGGCACCAGTCGCACGTCCTGGGCCGCACCGAAGGACTGGGACCCGCGGGGCGCGATCTCCACGTCGGCCGTCGAGCCCCGGATGATGCTGTCGAAGCTGGTGCCCATGGCGTCGGTGAAGACGAACGACCCGGCGACGAACGCGACCCCGAGGACGACCGCGAAGGCGCTCAGGGCGAGCCGGACCTTGCGGGAGAGCAGGTTGCGCAGGGTCACCGTGAGCACTCCGTCACCCTAGTCGGTCCCGTGGTCTAGGCCGGACGTGAGGAAGTCCACTCTCCGGGCAAAAGGCGCAGGTGAGCGCGGGTCTGGGCGAGGGCTCCGGTGTCTGAGCGAGGGCGCCGCGGTTGCGATCTGCCGTCAACTCGCTACGTTGCGGTGGATGCTTCCCCCAGCAGAGACGTCCGTGGCCACCCGTCGTCCCACGCTCGCCGACGGCCGGGAGATGTGGAGGATGGCGCGCGACTCGCGCGTGCTCGACCTGAACGCGTCCTACGCCTACCTGCTGTGGTGCCGCGACTTCGCGGCCACGTCGATCGTGGCGACCGTCGAGGACCGGCCGGCCGGGTTCGTGACCGGCTACCAGCGTCCCGATCGGCCCGACATCCTGATGGTCTGGCAGGTCGCGGTCGACGAGGAGCACCGTGGCCTCGGGATCGCGGCCCGGATGCTGCACGAGCTGGCCGAACGGGTCCGTCCGGCCGCCCTGGAGACCACCATCACCGCCGACAACGAGGCGTCGATCGCGCTGTTCTCCCGCTTCGCCCACGACCACGGCGCCGAGCTGGCCCGCGAACCGCTGTTCGAGCCGGCGCTGTTCCCCGACGGGCATGACGCGGAGCTGCTCTTCCGCATCGGCCCGCTGCGCCGTTCCCCCTGACGCCCCACCATCGCCAGGGCGCCGCGGGGGGAAGCGACGCCCTCTGCCGCCCCCTGAGCTCCGTCCGCGAGACGCCCGCTCCCGAGCACGACGAAACGAGGAAGGAACCCGATGCCCACTGACGTCTTCGAATCCCTGGAGTCCGAGGTCCGCAGCTACTGCCGCAGCTGGCCGGTGGTCTTCGACCGCGCCCAAGGCTCCACGCTGTACGCCGAGGACGGCGCGGAGTACCTCGACTTCTTCTCCGGCGCCGGTGCCCTGAACTACGGGCACAACAACCCCGACCTGCTGGCGCCGCTGCTCGACTACCTGCAGCGGGGCGCGGTCGTGCACTCCCTGGACACTCAGACGGTCGCCAAGCGCCGCTTCCTGGAGACCTTCCGCGACCTCGTGCTGGCACCGCGCAACCTCGACTACAAGGTGATGTTCCCCGGCCCGACCGGGACCAACGCGGTCGAGGCGGCGCTCAAGCTCGCCCGCAAGGTGACCGGCCGCCAGCACGTGCTGTCGTTCACCAACGCCTTCCACGGCATGACACTGGGCTCCCTGGCGGTCACCGGCAACTCGATGAAGCGCATGGGGGCAGGCATCCCGCTGACCAACAGCTCGAAGATCCCCTACGACGACTACTTCCAGGGCGCCACCGAGGACTTCCTCTGGTTGGAGCGCGTCCTGGAGGACAGCGGTTCCGGTGTCGACAAGCCGGCGGCCATCATCGTCGAGACGGTCCAGGGCGAGGGCGGGCTGAACGCGGCACGCGCGGAGTGGCTGCGCGCGCTGGCGGAGCTGTGCGGCCAGCACGAGATCCTCCTGATCGTCGACGACGTGCAGGCCGGCTGCGGCCGCACCGGGACGTTCTTCAGCTTCGAGGAGGCCGGCATCGTCCCGGACATCGTCTGCCTGTCGAAGTCGATCTCCGGCTACGGCCTGCCGATGGCGCTCACCCTGCTGCGGCCGGAGCTCGACGTGTGGTCGCCCGGGGAGCACAACGGCACCTTCCGCGGCCACAACCTGGCCTTCGTGACCGGCACGGCGGCCCTGGAGAAGTTCTGGGCCGACGACACGTTCGCCGGCGAGCTGGGGCAGCGGATCGAGGAGCTGCAGGCCGGGCTGCGCCGCATCGCCGACCGGGTCGACGGCGCCCGCGTCCGCGGTCGCGGCATGCTCACCGGCCTCTGGCTCGAGGACGTCTCGGCCGCCGGCAAGATCGCCACGGAGGCCTTCGGCCGCGGGCTGCTCGTGGAGACCTCCGGCCCCGAGGGCGAGGTCGTCAAGGTGATGCCCCCGCTCAACATCGACGCTGCCGACCTCGCGCGCGGCCTGGAGATCCTCGGCGCGTCGGTCGACGCGGTGGCCTCGACCGCCGTCCCTGCCTAGCGCGCGCCCGCCTTCCCACCCACGACGACAGGAGAACATGTGATAGTCCGGACCTTGTCCGAGATCGAAGGCACCGAACGCGACGTGCGTGCCGAGACCTGGCACAGCCGTCGGTTCGTGCTGGCCCGCGAGGGCGTGGGCTTCTCGTTCCACGAGACGGTGATGTACGCCGGTACGGAGACCGCGATGTGGTACGCGAACCACGTCGAGGCGGTCTACTGCGTCGGCGGTGAGGGGGAGCTGGTGAACGACGAGACCGGTGAGGTCCACCAGATCAGCGACGGGACGATGTACCTGCTCGACGGCCACGAGCACCACCGCATGCGCCCCACGACCGACATGCGGCTGATCTGCGTCTTCAACCCGCCGGTCACCGGAGCCGAGGTCCATGACGAGCACGGCGTCTACCCGCTCCTGACCGAGCCCGTCCAGCAGACCACCCAGCAGAGCCAGGAGGTTTCCCGATGACCGAGACTCTCGAGCGCACCGACCTGTATCCCACCCGCCTGTCCACCCCGCGGCCGCCGTTCGAGCGCGAGGACCCGGTGGCGTGGGGGAGCGCCGCCGACGGGCCGATGGACGAGGCCACCCTGTCCGGGTACGACGCCAAGGGCTACCTGAGCGTCCCCGACCTGGTCAGCGCCGCGGAGGTCGAGTCCTTCCGCGACGAGCTGCGTCGCCTCTCCGCCGACCCGGCCGTGCGCGCCGACGAGCGCTGTATCGTCGAGCGATCCTCCCAGGAGGTGCGCTCGATCTTCGAGGTGCACAAGATCAGTGAGGTCTTCGCCGCGATCGCCCACGACCCTCGGGTGGTGGGCAGGGCTCGCCAGCTGCTCGGCTCGGACGTCTACATCCACCAGAGCCGGGTGAACTTCAAGCCGGGGTTCGCCGGCAAGGAGTTCGGCTGGCACTCGGACTTCGAGACCTGGCACGCCGAGGACGGCATGCCGCGGATGCGTGCGGTGAGCATCTCGATCTCGCTCACCGACAACTACAGCTTCAACGGGCCGCTGATGATCATGCCCGGTTCCCACAAGACCTACGTGTCCTGTGTCGGGGAGACTCCGGACGAGAACTACAAGTCGTCGCTGGTCAAGCAGGAGGCCGGCACCCCCGACAACGACAGCCTGACGATGCTGGCCGACCGGCACGGCATCGACGTGCTCGAGGGCAAGGCCGGCGGCGCCACGATGTTCGACTGCAACTGCATGCACGGCTCGAACGGAAACATCACGCCCTACGCCCGCTCCAACGTGTTCATCGTCTACAACAGCGTCGAGAACGCCTGCGTGGAGCCGTTCGCCGCGGCGAGGCCGCGCCCGGACTTCATCGGCGCGCGCGACTTCACCCCGGCAGGCCGCTGAGCGCAGCCCGGGACCTGTCCCGGCGGCCCCGCACGGCCCCGCACGGCCCCGCACGGCCCCGCACGGCACTGCCGTGCGGGGCCGACCTGTGTTCAGCCGCCGGGAAAGGTCGGCGGCCTGCTTTAGGCTCATGCGCGTGGTGGACCTGTCGCTGGATCTCGAGGACGACGACCTACGCCGTCGCTTCGGCACCGCCACCCTCGAGCGGGCCCGCGACTACGTGCGCCGCGGCATGGTGATCAGCGTCAGTCACCGGCTCGACAGCGACGGCGACCTCGACCTGCGCGGCACCGTGGCCGGCTCGCTGGACACGCCGTACGTCGTCACGGCCGGTGTCGGCCACGCCGGCGAGGACCTGTGGATGTACACCCGCTGCAGCTGCCCGGTCGCCGAGGGCTGCAAGCACGCGGTGTCACTGCTGCTCACCGTGCGCGACCTTCAGGAACGCGAGAACCAGGCGCGCGGCGTGCCGGGCAGCCGCCGGTGGGAGCGCCGGCTGGCCTCGGTCCTCGACGAGCTCGACGACGGGGCCGCCGACCCAGCGACGACGGTCAAGCCCCTCGCGCTCCAGGTCGAGCTGAACCGCCGCGCCGCGGGCCGGCCGCGGGCCTGGGCGGCGCCGACGCAGGCGGTCTCGGGCCGCGGCACGCTGCGGATCCGGCCGCTGGCGCGCGGAGCCCGTGACAACTGGGTGAAGTCCGGAGTGGGCTGGCAGGACCTGCCGCGTCTCGCCTTCCGTCGCCACCCGCACGACCCGGTCCACGTGGAGGTGCTGAGCGAGCTGCTCGCCGGCTACCGGGCCGCGACGCAGGCCACCTACTACGGGGCGGAGAGCCACCTGCCGCTGGGAGCCTTCGGACCGGCCCTGTGGCCGCTGCTGGAGCGGGCGCGCGCCGCCGGGGTCGCGCTGGTGCCCGGGCGCGGGCATCGCCGACGTCGTGGTGTCCGCGGAGCCCGTGGCGCTGAGCGTGGACGTCAACGCCACGGGAGGCGGGGACGCGCACGTGCGCGTCGGGGTGGGCCACCAGGGGGAGTGGTACGCCCCCGAGGAGCTCGACGTGCTCGGCGACGCCGGGCACGGGGTGGCGCTGTGGCTGCCGAGCGAGCGGGCCGGCGAGGCGGTGCTGACGCTGGCGCCGCTGATGCGGCCGGCCGGGCCGCAGGTCCGCCGGTTCCTCGCCGCCGCCGACTCGCTGGTGGTGCCCGGCTCGGACCGGGACGACCTGGTCGCCGACTACCTGCCGCGCCTGGCCCGCCACGTCCCGGTCGTGTCCTCCGACGGTTCGGTGGAGGTGCCGACGCCGGTGGAGCCGCGGCTGGCCTTGACCGTGACGTGGGTCGCGGTCGACGAGGTGCACCTGCTGTGGTCGTGGCGCTACCGGGTCGGCGCGGACGACCGGGTCTACCGGCTCGACGAGGACCGTGGGCTCCGGGGCATCCGCCGCCCGGCCTCCGAGCAGCACCTGCTCGAGACGCTGGAGCTCGACGACGAACAGGTGCACCGCCTCTGCGACGGGCACCGTCGCGAACGCGGGCTGGTGGCCGAGCAGAGCGTCCGCGACGGAGCCGCGATCGGGTTCGCCGTCGACGTGCTGCCCGGGCTCGAGAAGCACGGCCAGGTCGAGATCGAGGAGATCGGCGGCCGGCCGGACTACCGGGAGGCCCAGGAGGCACCGGTCGTCCACTTCGCGGCGCGCACGGCCGACGGCGAGGAGGACGGCCGCACCGACTGGCTGGACCTGGAGGTGGTCATCACCGTCGACGGGCACGCGCTGGCCCTGGCGCACCTGCTCGAGGCCCTGACCCGCGGTCAGGACCGGATCATCCTGCGCAACGGCGTGCACGTCGCCGTGGACCGGCCCGAGTTCACGCACCTCGCCGAGCTGGTCGCCGCCGCCTCGGAGCTGCACGAGCAGCCGGCGGACGGGGTTCGGGTCAGCCACCACGACCTGGGACTGTGGGACGAGCTGGCCGAGGTGGGGATCGTCGACGCCCAGGCCTCGCAGTGGGTGCGGGCCGCCCAGGCGCTGCGCGGGCTGACCACCCTGCCGGAGGTGGAGCCGGCGGGCCTGGAGGCCGAGCTGCGGCACTACCAGCGCGACGGCTTCCGCTGGCTGGCCTTCCTGTGGCAGGCACGGCTCGGCGGCATCCTGGCCGACGACATGGGCCTGGGCAAGACGCTGCAGACCCTGGCGCTGATCGGGCATGCGCGCGCCCGCGGAGCCGCGCCATTCCTGGTGGTGGCACCGACCAGCGTGGTGAGCAGCTGGGCGCGCGAGGCCGCTACGTTCGCGCCCGGCCTGACCGTCCGGGTGGTCAGCGAGTCACAGGTCCGGCGCGGCGTCCCGATCGCGGCCGTGCACGACGGGGCCGATCTGGTGATCACGTCGTACACGCTCTACCGCCTGGAGGTGGCCGACTACGTCGCGCAGAGCTGGGGTGGACTGGTGCTCGACGAGGCCCAGACGGTCAAGAACCACCACGGCAAGACCTACCAGGCAGTGCGCCGCCTCGACGTGCCGTTCCGGCTGGCGCTCACCGGCACGCCGATGGAGAACCGGCTCATGGACCTGTGGTCGCTGCTGTCCATCGTCGCACCTGGGCTGTACCCCTACCCGCAGCGGTTCGCCGAGCTGGTGGCCAAACCGGTGGAGCGGCTCGGGGACGCCCGGGCGCTCGCGCGCTTCCGCCGCCGGGTGCGGCCCTTCCTGCTCCGCCGGACGAAGGAGCTGGTGGCGCGGGACCTGCCGGCCAAGCAGGAGCAGGTGCTCGAGGTCGCGCTGACCCCGCGGCACCGGAAGGTCTACGAGACCCATCTGCAGCGGGAGCGGCAGACGGTCCTGGGCCTGGTCGAGGACTTCGACAAGCACCGGATGGCGATCTTCCGGTCGCTGACCCGGCTGCGCCAGCTCAGCCTCGATGCGGCCCTGGTGGACGGGAAGTACGACGGGCTCGGGTCGGCCAAGCTCGACGTCCTCGTCGACCACCTGCACGAGCTGGTCGAGGAGGGCCACCGGGCCCTCGTCTTCAGCCAGTTCACCTCGTTCCTGGCCCGGGCGCGCGCCCGGCTGGAGCGCGAAGGCCTCGACGTGGTCTACCTCGACGGGCGCACCCGCCGCCGGGGCGAGGTGGTCGAGGAGTTCCGCAGCGGCCGGGCGCCGGTGTTCCTGATCAGCCTCAAGGCAGGCGGGGTGGGACTGACACTCACCGAGGCCGACTACGTCTTCGTGCTCGATCCCTGGTGGAACCCGGCGGTGGAGGCGCAGGCCGTGGACCGGGCACACCGGATCGGCCAGCAGCGGCCGGTCATGGTGTACCGCCTCGTCGCCGAGCGCACCATCGAGGAGAAGGTGATGGAGCTCAAGGCGCGCAAGGCGGCGCTGTTCTCCAAGGTGGTCGACGGCGACGGTGCGATGTCCTCGGTGATCGGCGCCGAGGACGTGCGCGCGCTGTTCGAGGACTGACCTCGCTAGGCCAGGCCGGCTGCCTTCTCCAGCGCGGCGAGCTCGTCGTCGAGGTGGACCAGCAGCCGCTGCAGGTGCGGCACCGAGCGTCGGCACCCGGTGAGGCCGAAGCCCATCGTGCCGGCGTACGACGTACAGGTGATGTTGAGCGCCATCCCGTGGATCGGGATCGACAGCGGGTACATCCCCTGCAGGTGGGCTCCGTTGTAGTAGTGGGGCGTGCGCGGGCCGGGCACATTGGAGATGATCAGGTTGAACGGCGGGCGGGTGATGCCCTCCAGCTTGAGCATCGGCGCCACGATCGCCGGGGCCAGCCCGAGCGCCGTCATCGCCAGGATCTGCGGCGCGCTCATGCCCCGCAGGGCGTCTTTCCCGGCCGCCATCGAGTCGTGGACCATCCGCAGCCGATCGGCCGGGTCGGGAAGGTGGGTACCGAGCTTGACCATGACCGCCCCGATGGCGTTGCCGCCTTCACGCGAGGCGGTCTGTGACTCGGCGAGCCTGAGGCTGACCGGCACCATCGCCACCAGCGGCTCCTCCGGGAGCGCCCCCAGACCGTCGAGGTAGCAGCGAATGGCGCCGCTGCACATGGCGAGCACGACATCGTTGAGCGTGGTGCCGGATGCCTGACCCACGGCCCGCAACCGCTCGACGGGCCACTGCTGGGCCGCGAACCGTCGGGACCCGGAGATCCGGGTGTTGAAGATGGTGCGGGGTGCGTGGAAGGACATCGCCGAGCTCTCGTTGAGCAGCCCGCGGGTGACCGTGCGTCCGAAGGCCAGCGGCAGCCCGGCGGCCTCGGCGCTCACCTCGAGCGCGGTCCGCAACGCCGCTCGGGGCAGCTGGCGCAGCGCTTCGAGGACGCCGACGTCTCCGGTGCCACCGCGCGGGGGACCGCCGGCGGGGTCCGCCGCCCACGGCGGCGGCATGCCGCGGGTGGCGGGGTCCGTGGACAGGACGCTCTGCAGCAGCCGCATCGAGGACACGCCGTCCACCAGGGCGTGATGGACCTTCGTGTACAGCGCGATGCGGCCGTCGTGCAGACCCTCGATCAGGTTGGCCTCCCACAACGGGCGCTCCACGGCGAGCCGGGTGCTGTGCAGCCGGGAGCACAGCTCGAGCAGCTCGCGCACCCGTCCCGGCTGCGGCAGGCCGTTGTGGCGCACGTGGTAGTGGATGTCGAAGCCCGGGTCCTCCGACCAGGTCCACTGCAGCCCGGTGGTGAGCGTGCGGCGGGGGCGGCGCAGGAACAGCGGCGAGACCGCGTCGACCTCGAGCATCGAGCGGTACATCTCCACGGCGAAGTCCGGGCCGGCGCCCGCGGGCCGCGTGAACAGCTGCAGGCCGCCGACGTGCATCGGCTGGTTGCGGTTCTCCGCCAGCATGAACGCTGCGGAGGTCGGATCCATCGGAAGCACCACGAGCATCCCCCTTCTCGGTCTGCACGATCCTGGCCAGGGGGAGGCGTGGCGAAACCTCCTTCTCCTATCCACCGGACGTCATGCGGTGTGGTGGTCCGGGTGGCCGGGGCGTATGACGTCCGGGATGGGCTGGTGGGGCGTGCGAAGGCCCCGGGGCCGGGTGGCTCCGGGGCCTTGCTCGGGGGTGCTGCGGGTGGTTCAGGCGGTCGCCGGGTGGGCGTGGCCGGCGAGGACCTCCGCGGTCTCGGGGGTGCGGCGCAGGTGGGCGAAGCCGAGCAGGCTGAGCACCAGCATCAGGCCGGCTCCGATGAAGGAGGCGATCGCACCGTAGAGGGCGATGGTGCCCATGGTGGAGAACGCGTAGGCGTTGAGCAGCAGCCCGCGCAGGGTCTCGCCCTTGAACACGGTGGCGACCAGGCCCTGCAGCTTGGCGTCGTCGGGGTTGGCCATCGCCTTGGAGGACAGCTCGGCGTAGGTCTGCCCGCCGGTCATCTCCTCGATGTGCACCGCGATGAAGTGGTCGGCGTAGGCCTTGGCCTGCGTGCCGGTGGTCAGCTGCTGGCCGGCGTACTGGTTGAGGTAGGGGCCGATCTCCTTCGCGGCCAGCGCGTCGCTGCCCTTGGGCGGGAAGTAGATCTGCTGGGCCGACAGCTGGGTGGTGACCTGGTCCGACACGAAGCTGTGCGCCCAGGTGAGCAGTCCGCCGGCCGCGACGAGCACCGCCGCGAGAATCAGCCCCGCCGAAGCCATGAGTGCGTCGAAAGTCCTGCGTCGCATGATGTTTCTGCCTCCTCGATCACCGGTCCGGGTTGGGCCGGCTGTTTGTGACGGTTCAACCATCCGGTGTGGACGAGTCGGCCACCCAGGGACATAGGTCCTCAGGCGCGAGGCGGGAGGTCCTCAGTTGTCCGGGACGTCCGGTCTGACCGGCCGGACGGGACCCTCCGCCGTGCTCAGCTGGGGAGACGGACGACGGTGAGCCCGGCGGTGCTGGTGGGTAGGCTCATCGCGGCGAGGGCGGCACCCGCCTCATGCAGCGAGACGACCGAGCCGACGAGCAGGTCGGGGCGCAGCGTCCCGTCGGCCACCTGCGCCAGCATCGCGGGGTAGTCGGCCGCGGGCATGCCGTGGGAGCCGTAGACCTCGAGCTCCTGGGCCACCACCCGGTCCATCGGCAGCGGCGGTGTGGACCGCTCGCCGAGGAGCAGCCCGACCTGCACGTGGCGGCCGCGTCGACGCAGCGACCACACCGACGCCACCGCGGTCGCCGGCGAGCCCAGCGCGTCGAGGGATACGTGCGCGCCGCCGTCCGTGGCCGCGCGCACCCGGTCCGCGATCCCCGGTCCCGCGTCCGGCTCGTGGCCGGCGTCCACCGCCACCTCCGCACCCAGCTCGGAAGCCTTGGCCAGGGCGGCGGGGGAGACGTCGACGGCGACGACCCGGGCGCCGAGGGCGACGCCGATCATCACCGCGGACAGCCCGACACCGCCGCAGCCGTGCACCGCTAGCCACCGGTCGGGCCGCAGCCGTCCGTGCACGGTGAGCGCGCGGTAGGCGGTGGCGAACCGGCAGCCGAGCGAGGCCGCGGTGACGGCGTCGACCCCGTCGGGCAGGGCGACGAGGTTGGTGTCGGCCGCGTGGATGGCCACCAGCTCCGCGAACGAACCCGGCCCGGTGAAGCCCGGCTGCGTCTGGTTCGGGCAGACCTGGGCCTCGCCGGCACGGCAGTACGCGCAGCTGCCGCAGCCGCACACGAACGGGACGGTCACCCGTTGACCGACCGTCCACCCGTGCACCTCCGGACCGACGGCGGCGACGGTGCCGGCCAGCTCGTGCCCGGGCACGTGGGGGAGCGCCACCGGGTCGTGCCCCTGCCAGGCATGCCAGTCCGAGCGGCAGACCCCGGTGGCGTCGACGCGCACCAGCACCCCGTCGGCGGGACAGTCCGGCGACGGTACCTCGCGGAGGGTGGGCATCTCGCCGTACGCGGAGTAGACGACGGCCTGCATGCGGTGGGGGACCGGGGAAGCGGTGGGGTTCGCGGACATCACGGGCAAATTGTGCGCCCACGCCGGGGAAATGCAGGCTTCGGGGCGGTCCGGGTGTCGATAATGTACGGCCGTGGACACGATGCGTGAGGCGGGCGCCGGTCGTTCACGGGTCCGGATGGCCGCGCAGCCGTCGAGCGTGCCGACGTGCCGGAGGTTCGTCGAGGAGACCCTGGGCAGCTGGGGTCGCGAGGACCTCGTCGACGACCTGGTGCTGTGCGTCTCGGAGCTGTCCACGAACGCCACCCTGCACAGTGGCAGCGGGTACTTCGAGGTGGAGCTCGCCGTGCTCGGCGACGCGGTGCGGCTGATCGTGGTCGACGGTGGCGGCACCTCCGCCCAGACCATCGCCGCTCGTGCCGACAGCTGCCTCGACGAGCTGGTGCTCGGGGACGGGGTCCCGGGTCGCGAGGGCATGACCGGCCGCGGCCTGTTCATCGTCGGCGCGCTCGCCCGCTCATGGGGGATCGAGGACACCGACGGCGGCACGATGGTCTGGGCCGACTTCGTGGCCGCGGGCGCGCACACCGAGCCCGCCCGACCGGTCGGGCCGCGCGTGCACGCTGCGCGGCCGACCACCCGGCTCTCGCCCGGGGAGCTGCGTACCGTCCTGTTCCCACAGTGCCCGCCGGGACTGCTCCTGGCGCACGACGAGAACCTCGCCGACCTGGTGCGCGAGCTGCAGCTCATGGGGCCGGCCGAGGGCACCGAGGCGGCCTGGGTCCTGCAGGAGGTCAGCGGCGTGGTGCGCCGCGCCGCCGTGGCCTGGGACGCCGCGCGGCTGCAGGCACGCGAAGCGGTCCAGCAGGGGTCGGCGTCCGTCGACATCGCGATCCTGACCTCGCCGGCCGCCGCGGAGGAGGTGCGCCGGCTCCGTCGGGCGGTGGACGTGGCGGAGACTCTGGCGGCCGGCGGCCAATTGATCACGCTCCCGGCGCCCGTGCCGGTGCAGCAGGTGCGGCGCTGGCTGGAGGACCAGGTCATCGGTCAGGCGGCACACGGCGACTCCGCGACCTCCTTTCCCGCATGGCTGGCGGCGCAGTGAGCGCGGCGGCGTCCGCCGGATGAGGTCGCCTCCGGATCACCCGTTTTGCGGTGCGCCGACGGTCCGGCTGGCTAGTCTCCGTCCATGCTGTGGTGGGCGCTCGGTGGGGCGCGGCGGATCCTGGCCCGACCGGTTCGCCCGGTCACCGCGCTGCTGGCGGCGCTGGTGATGGTGGCCTCCACGTCGGCCGCCGCGTGGGCCTACGAGCCGGGCGTGGACGTGTCCGGCTACCAGCACTCCACGTCCCTGGACTGGAGCCAGGTGCAGGCCTCCGGGGTGGAGTTCGCCTACCTCAAGGCCACCGAGGGGCGCACCTACACCAACCCGTACTTCGCCGCCGACTGGGCGGCCACCACCGGCCTCGGCCTCTACCGCGGGGCCTACCACTACGCCTGGCCCAGCTCCGGTACGGCGGTCGCGCAGGCGACGTACTTCGTCTCGGTGGCCGGACTGGCGGACCAGCCGGGGGACCTGCCCCCGGTGCTCGACCTGGAGAACCACGGTTCCTTGGGCGTGGCGGCGCTGCGCACCTGGACGGCGAACTTCCTCAGCACGGTGGAGAGCCTCACCGGTCGCACGCCGATCATCTACACGTCCCCGAACTTCTGGCGCACCTACCTGGGCGACAGCACCGCCTTCACCCGCTACCCGCTGTGGGTCGCGCACTACACCAGCGCCTCCCAGCCCTCGCTGCCGGGTGGCTGGAGCACCTGGACGTTCTGGCAGAACACCAGCTCCGGCCGCGTCAACGGCATCAGCGGGAACGTGGACCAGGACCGGTTCAACGGCACGCTGGACGACCTGAAGGTCCTTGCCCGGGCGACCGATCTCGCGACCCCGGACCCGACCACCGACCCGGGTCCGGTGCCTGACCCCAGCACGGATCCCGGCACGGACCCGGTCGGCGCCCCGGCACCTGACCCGACCACGGCGGCGCCGACCCCGCTCGCAACCAGCACCACGGTGACCGCGAGCAGCACCGCCGTCCCGGCCGGCCACAGCGTCCTCTTCAGCGGCACGGTGCTCTCCACCGACGGCACGCCCGTGGCCGGTGGCACGACGGCGCTGGCCCGCCGGCCGGTCGGCGCGACGTCCTGGACGCGGGTCACCACCGGGACCACCGACGCGACGGGACACGTGACGCTGAGCGCCGTAGTGGACCAGGACGCCTCCTACCGGCTCCGGCTGCTGCCCACCACGTCGTACGCCTCGTCGAGCTCGACCCCGGTCGCGGTGGGCGTCCTGGCCCCGCGGGCGACCGCGGTCACGATCGGGACGATGGCCGCGCGGGTGCGCCGCGGGCATCCGGTGCGGCTCTACGGCCACCTCCGCCTCGCCGACGGTGCCGGGGTGGCGGGGGAGCGGGTGGTGCTCCTTGCCCGGGTGCTCGGCACCTCCCGGTGGCGCCAGGTCGGCACCGGCACCAGCCTCGCGCCGACGGGGTGGTGGCAGGTGACCGCGCGACCGTGGCGTCCCCGGGCGTACAAGGCGGTCTACGGCGGCAGCACGCAGTACCTGCCTGCCCACTCGACGTCGGTCGTCGTCCGCGTGCGCCGCTGACCTCGCCGATGACCCGGCTACGTGTCCTGTCGTACAACCTCTTCGAGGGCGGACGATGCCGCGAGGCCTTGCGCGAGGTCGTGCAGGCGGTGGCCCCCGACGTGGTCGTCGCGCAGGAGAGCCCGCCGTACCCGTTCGTGTGGCGGCGCCGCTGCCGTGAGCTCGCCGACGACTGGGGCATGCACCTGGTGGTAGCCGGGCGGCCGTCGGGCTCCGTGATGCTGGCGACCCGGCCGGGGATCGAGGCGACGCTGTTCCACGCCGAGGTGCTGGGCCGCCCGCCGTGCCGCACCTGGCGGGGCATCGTCTCCGCGCAGCTGCGGGTGGAGGGACGGCTGATGGGTCTCGTGGGCTGCCACCTCAGCCCGGACCACCCCCGCCTGCGCAGCCGGGAGACCGCGAAGGTGCTGCAGGTCGCCGCCACGCTGCCCGGCCCGGTGGTGCTGGCCGGTGACCTCAACGAGCGACCGGACGGTCCGGACTGGGACACCGTGCGCCGGGCCGGGTTCGTCGACCACGGCAGCGGGGCATGGCTGACCTTCCCCGCCGACCGCCCGGTCAAGCGGATCGACGCCGTGCTCGTGCGCGGCGACCCTCACGTGCTGCACCACGGTGACCCGGGGGTGTGCCCGGCGCTGCTGGCCGCCGCGAGCGACCACCGACCCGTGCTGGCCGTCCTCGACCTCTGACCGCCGAGGGGTCACCTGCTCACCCCCTTCGCCGGCGTGTCGCGGCGTTCGTGACTCCTCGGCGCGGTGCTGCACCAGGTCCGAACGCGAGGCGGCCGCGACCGGGAGCCCCGGTCGCGGCCGCTCGGCAGATGGGCGGTTACTTCGTGCGGCCGCCCTTCTTCGTGGACGTGTTCCCGGTCGACGACGCGGGGAGCGCGAGGCTCCAGATGCCACGGCCGTAGGTCGCGGCGTACAGGCGGCCGTCCGGGCCGGGCTCGAGGTCGGTCACCACGGTGGCCGGCAGGCCCGTGCCCAGCTTGGTCCACGTCCCCCGGTCCAGCACGAAGGCACCGAGATCGGTGCCCAGGGCGATCCGGCCGTCGGCGAGGTGGCGCACGGAGTTGGCCGGCACGTCCGGCAGGCCCTGCGAGAGGTCGTGCCAGTGTGTGCCGTCCGTGGACTCGAACAGGTGGCCGACGCCGGCGCCGGGGCCCTCGGTCCAGCGGCGGGAGAAGCCGTTGAACGCGAGCAGGTAGTGCACCTGGCCGCTGCCGTCGTGGTAGACGTCCGCTCCGGCGATCATCCGGTTGGGGAGCGTCTCGGGCGCGTTGGTCTTGCTGTCGATCACGGCCTGACCGTTGGCGTCCACGACCGGCGCGTCCTTGGTGAGCACCCGGTGCCAGGTCGAGGAAGCCTGGGCCTTGCCGATCGCGTAGCCGCTCTCGAAGGCGCTCCCGGCGTTGCACGAGCCGCAGAACGGCACGATCGCGTCCGTGGCGTCGACCGCGACCGCGGTCGCCGTGTGCGGGGCGGTGCCGGCAGCGTTGGTGCCGAGGTCCGCCAGGCTCGTCCAGTCGTTGCTGGAGGCGATCTTGAAGCCCTTGGTGTTCAGCCACACGTGCCGGCCGCCGGCGATCCAGGTGTTGATGTCCTGGTGGTCGGCCGCGAACGGTGCGGTGAACCGGGCTGCGCTGTCCGGGGGCGCGATGTCCCGGGTGCCGGCCTTGCTCGGGTCGGTGAACGCATCCAGCGAGTTCGGATCGGTGGCGGCGCACGTGTTCGTGACCCGCATGCTGAGGTCGACGTACTCCTGGACGATGTTGCATCCGTCGTTCGGGTCCACCAGGACGTCGCCGCCGTCGCCGCCGAAGTTGGAGCTCATCGCGGAGTTACCGGGCATGAGGATCGAGCCGCCGTTGTCCTGCAGGCCGCCGCTGACGATGACGCCGGAGGTGGCGTCGGTGAGACCGGAGGTCTTGGCAGGGTTGAGGCGACCGACGCCGACCGCGTAGTACTGCAGGAAGTCGGGCGTGCCGGAGGTGGGGCTGCTCAGGCTCTTCCAGTCGGTGGCGTGGCCCTGCGAGTTGGCCGCGCCGTCCACGGGTCGGGTGTAGACGCCGCCGTCGTTGCCGACGAACAGCTGGCCGCCCGCGATGGCCACCGCGTGCTGGTCGGAGTGGGTGGTGACGTCGCAGCCGACCTGGGGCAGGCTGGGGTCCTTGCCCCAGCAGGGGAAGAAGAAGTTCCAGTAGGGACCCGGTGTGGTCCAGGTCGAGCCGCCGTTCTTGGTCTCGTAGACCTCCTCCAGGCCGGCGTAGACGTGGTCGTCGTTGGCCGGGTCGACGGCGAGGAACTGGTTGTACCAGGCCTGGACACCCGGCTGGTAGCCCGCGGCCACCGCCCCGGCGTGCGGCACGGTGGGGTCGAGAGCGGAGCCGGACTGCGCCAGCTTCTGCGAGTCCGCGATCCTCGACCACGGGCCGCTGATCGAACCGCTGTTGGAGACGTAGATGCCGTCCAGCTCCGAGTAGCTGATGCCCTGCGACGCGTGGTCGGGGTTGTGGACGAGGGCGTAGAGCTTGTGGGCCCCCCATGCGAACGTCGTGCGGCCGATGTCCGTGGGGTTGACGGCGCCGGACACGTTGGACCTGGTGAAGCTCCACTTGCCGTTCTTGAGGTGACCCTCGTACCAGCCGTTCTCCGAGCCGCCGGCGACCCAGCCGTAGGCGGCCACGACGTGGGTGGGGTCGTGGGGGTCGATGGCCACGTCGGTGACGTAGTTCGCGGCGCCGTTCGTGCCCCCGGAGGTGCCGGCGGTCGGCAGGTCCTCCGGATGCGGGACGTAGACCGGCTCCCAGGGAGCGGAGACGTCCGCCACGTCGGCCTTGTGCCGCCAGAGGCCGTAGCTGGTGGGCGCGTAGACCCAGCCGTCGGTGCTGAAGCGCAGCTGCTGGATGACGGCGCCGTCGAAGAGGCTGTCGCGCGCCTCACCGGAGGGCAGGACGCCGGCGGCGAGGTGCTGCCAGCCGCTGGTCGCCGTGCTGGCGTCGGGCAGCACCCAGACGCCGTTGCCGGTGTAGGTGGTGGCCCCGGTCGACCCGTCGCCGGTGGCGTACCAGAGCACGTCGTTCTTGGCGTCGTAGGCCAGGGCGCCGCTGGACAGGGCGGGCATGTCCGCCCCGCCGTTCCCGTCGGAGAGCGCCTCCCAAGCGCCCTTCTGCGAGAAGTCCTTGCGGTACACCCCGCCCACCGCGCCCGCGGCGAACAGGATCGTGTCGCCGCCGTGCACGCCGGCGGCCAGCGCCTGGGTGCGGCCGGTGACGTAGCCCGAGCCGGCGCTGGTGTTGGCGTAGTAGTCGCGGTACTGAGGATCGTCGGAGTTGTAGGGCTTGTTCGTGACCTCGGACCAGGGGCCGTCCTTGCTGGCGCTCATCTGGCCGATCTGCGTCGCCGCGGCGGTGTAGCCGCCGGGCAGGGCGAACCCCGGTGCGTTGCGGGCGTCGTTGAACTGCGCGAGCGCGCTGGTGATCTCCTTCGTCTCACCGCCGGCGCCGCCGGCTTCGTCGACCCCCTGGATCTCGTGGAGGTACTCCTTGGCGACGTGGGGTAGTCGCGGGTCGTAGCTGCTACCGCCGGTCAGGCCCATCGTCAGTGCTGTCGCCGAAACCGCGGCGATCGCGGCTGCGGAGATGACGAGTGGACGACGGGACCGGCGCATTGCCTGTGCGGACACGTCTGCTCCTTGCTGAGCGCAGGGGCTGCCGTGTGCAAACCCCCGTTTGGGAGGGGAGAGTACGCCCCCACCCCGGTTGTCGTGCAAGAGGCAAATATCCAGGTTCATGTACGAAGGACGGGTCCGCCCCGCTCACAGGCGCGGCATGACCTCCTCGGCCACCAGGTCGAGGTGGTCGAGATCCGCGAGGTCGAGGACCTGCAGGTACAGCCGGGAGCATCCCGCCTCCGCGTAGCGCCCGGCGGTGTCGAGGACCTCCTGCGGCGTGCCGGCGAGCCCGTGCGCGCGGAGCTCGTCGACGTCGCGGCCGATGGCCTCTGCTCGGCGCGCCACCTCGGCCTCGTCGCGGCCGCAGCACAGCACGAGCGCGTTGGAGTACACCAGCGACGCCGGATCCCGGCCGGCGCCCTCGCAGGCGGCGGCTACCCGCGCGAACTGCTCACGGGTGGACTCCACGGACTCGAACGGCACGTTGAACTCGTCGGCGTAGCGGGCGGCGAGCGCCGGTGTGCGCCTCGGGCCCATGCCCCCGACGAGCACCGGAGGGCGTGGCGACTGCACCGGCTTGGGCAGGGCGGGGGAGCCGTGGACGGGGTAGTGGCGCCCGTCGTGGGAGAACGTCTCGCCCGCCGGGGTCTCCCAGAGGCCGGTGATGACGGCCAGGGACTCCTCGAGCCGGTCGAAGCGCTCCCGGGTCGGCGGGAACGGGATGCCGTAGGCGCGGTGCTCCTCGGCGAACCAGCCGGCGCCGAGACCCAGCTCCACCCGGCCGCCGCTCATCTGGTCCACGCCGGCCACCGTGATCGCCAGCGGACCGGGGTAGCGGAACGTCGCGGAGGTCATCAGGGTGCCCAGGCGGATGGTCGCGGTGTCGCGCGCCAGGCCGGCGAGCGTGGTCCAGGCGTCGGTCGGCCCGGGAAGCCCCGTCCCGCCCATGGTGAGGTAGTGGTCGGACCGGAAGAACGCGCCGTAGCCGAGCTGCTCGGCGCGCCGTGCCACGGCGAGCAGGTCGTCGTACGTCGCGCCCTGCTGGGGTTCGGTGAAGACGCGGAGCTCCATGCCTCCACCCTCCCCGGTCGGGCGGATGTTTCAAACCGGACACGGCGGCGGCTCGCGAGGCGGTTCCCGACCTGCCGTCGCCCGGGCCGGGAATGCACCGATTCCGTACGGCGTTGGCAGTAGCGGTCCCCGTCGCCCCCGCCGAAGGAGCCTGCCCCCGCATGAGCCAGCTGTTCACCCCGTACCCGCTCCGCGAGACGACCGTGCGCAACCGGATCTGGGTCTCGCCGATGTGCCAGTACTCCGCCGTCGACGGCGTGCCGAACGACTGGCACCTGGTGCACCTCGGCGCCCTCGCGCGTGGCGGCGCCGGGCTGGTGTTCACCGAGGCCACCGCGGTGACCCCCGAGGGCCGGATCTCCCCGGCGGACACCGGGATCTGGAACGACACCCAGCAGCAGGCCTGGGCGGGCATCGTCGAGTTCCTCCACGCCCGCGGTGCCACCGCCGGGATCCAGCTGGCCCACGCGGGACGCAAGGGCTCCACGCAGCCGCCGTGGGAAGGACGCGGCGGGGTCGCCGACGAGGACGGCGGCTGGGAGCCGGTCGCGCCGTCCGCGGTCGCCTTTCCGGGGCTGCGCGACCCGCGCGCCCTCGCCCCCGACGAGCTGCCCGGCGTCGTGGACGCTTTCGTGCGCGGTGCTCGCCGCGCGCTCGAGGCCGGGTTCGACGTCGTGGAGATCCATGCCGCGCACGGGTACCTGCTGCACGAGTTCCTCTCCCCGCTGTCCAACCGGCGCACCGACGAGTACGGCGGCCCGTTCGAGAACCGGGTGCGGCTGCTGCTCGAGGTGGTGCGGGGGGTGCGCGGCGCCGTACCGGAGACGTCGCCGCTGGTCGTGCGCATCTCCGCCACCGACTGGGTCGAGGGCGGCTGGAGCGGCGACGACTCCGTGCGACTCGCCGGGCTGCTCAAGGAGGCCGGCGTCGACCTGGTGGACGTCTCGACCGGCGGGAACGCGCCGGCCGACATCCCGGTGGGGCCGGGCTACCAGGTGCCGTTCGCCCGCCGGGTGCGCCAGGAGGCCGGCATCGCCACCGGCGCGGTCGGCCTGATCACCGAGCCGAAGCAGGCCGAGGACGTCCTGGCGGACGGCTCGGCCGACGTGGTGCTGCTCGCCCGCGAGCTGCTGCGCAACCCGCACTGGCCGCTGCGCGCCGCCCACGAGCTCGGTGTCGCGCCGGGCGAGGGCGTGGACTGGCCCGTGCAGTACCAGCGCGCCACGTTCGGCTGAGGGTCAGCCGTCGAAGGGCACCTCGTCGGTCCAGTCGGCGTCCGGTCGGGTGGCCGCGGCGTAGATCGCCTCGGCGACCCGGTCCGGGGCGAACGGTGTGCCGACGGCGAGTGTGCCGTTGACCGTGACCGACACCGCGCGGATCCCCTCCCCGCGCAGGCTCGCGTCCAGCGACCGCACCAGGTTGCGCAGGCCCGCCTTCTGCACGCCGAGGCCCGCGGCACCGGGCGAGGGCCGGTCGGCCGCCATGCTCCCGGTGGCGGTGATCCGGCCGCCGGTGCTCATGAACGGTCGCGCCGCTTGCACCGCAGTGAGGAGTGCGGCCACCCCCCGGCTGACGTCGTCGAGGAGCTCCTGCGCGGTCAGGTGCAGCGGGTCGGCGTCACGGAACGTGCTGAGGTTGAAGTGGAGCACGTCGATGCGGCCGCTCTGCTTGCCGACCCGGGTGACCGCCTCGGTGAGGGCATCGGTGTCCGCCACGTCGAGGCGGGTCCACCCCGTGGTGACGCCCTCGGCCTCCAGCGCCTCGGCGAGCTCGGCCAGTGCGGGCGCCGTGCGGGCCAGCAGCGCGACGTCGTACCCCTCCCTGCCGAACCGCCGGGCCACGGACGCGCCCACGCCGGGGCCGGCCCCCACCACCACGATCACCGGGTTGCTCATGCAGCGAACCTAGTCCCAGAGGGCGGGGACCGCTGCGGGTTCCACCGACCCCGATATACGTTGCGGTCAGGACGCGGCGACTGTCGCGCAGGTCACGGCCGAGGAGGTACGGGGTGAGGGAGACCTACGACTACGTGGTGGTGGGCGCCGGCAGTGCCGGCGCGGTGCTCGCGGCGCGGCTGAGCGAGGACCCGGACGCGCGGGTGCTGCTGCTCGAGGCGGGCGGCGAGGACGAGGGTGACGAGGTCAAGATCCCGATCGCGTTCTCGACGATGTTCAAGACCAGGTGGGACTGGAACTACACCACCACCGCGCAGAAGCAGCTGCACGGCCGCAAGGCCTACTGGCCGCGGATGAAGGCTCTCGGGGGCTGCTCCTCGATGAACGCGATGATCTACATCCGGGGCAACCGCGCCGACTACGACGGCTGGCGCGACGGCTACGGGGCGGCCGGGTGGGGGTACGACGACGTGCTGCCGTACTTCCTCAAGGCCGAGGACAACGCACGTCTCGGGGCGCCGTTCCACCGTCAGGGCGGGCCGCTGCACGTCGAGGACCCGCGCTACACCCACGAGCTCACCCACGCGTGGGTGGAAGCCGCGGTGGCCGCGGGCCTCAAGCGCAACGACGACTTCAACGGCGCGGAGCAGGAGGGTGCGGGCGTCTACCAGCGCACGAACAAGCGGGGCCGCCGCTGGTCGGTCGCGGACGGCTACCTGCGTCCCGCGCTCGGCCGGCCGAACCTGACCGTGCGGACGCACGCGCTGACCAGCAAGGTGCTGCTCGAGAACGGCCGCGCGGTCGGTGTCGCCTACCGCCACCAGGGGCAGGAGGCCGAGGCACGGGCGGACGCGGAGGTGCTGGTCTGCGGCGGCGCGGTGAACAGCCCGCAGCTGCTCATGCTGTCCGGGATCGGGCCGGCCTCCCACCTGCGCGAGCACGGCATCGAGGTCGCGGTCGACCTCCCGGGCGTGGGTCAGAACCTGCACGACCATCCCGCGGCGCCGATGCTGTGGCGCACCCGGGGCACCACCGACATCGCCGAGGCCAGCACGCTGGGGAACCTGCTGCGGTGGAAGGCGACCGGCAGTGGCCCGCTCGCCTCGAACGTCGGCGAGGGCGGCGGGTTCTTCCGGACCCGCGACGACCTGTCCGCGCCGGACCTGCAGGTGCACGTGGCGCCGGGGGCGTTCTACGACAACGGCCTGCACGAGCCGGTCGCGCGCTGCTTCACCGCGGGCCCGACGCTGGTCTCGGTCCGCAGCCGCGGGTCGCTGCGGCTGCGGTCGGCGGACCCGACCTGGCACCCGGAGATCGACGCCGGCTACTACGACGATCCCTCCGACCTCGACGCGATGCTCGCCGGCTGCCGCCGACTGCTGGAGATCGCGTCGCACGCACCGCTGGCCGGGTTCCTCGCCGAGCCGTGGATGCCGGGTCCGAACCCGAGCGACGAGGAGCTGCTCGAGCACCTGCGCAACAACACCCAGACGCTGTACCACCCCGTCGGCACCTGCGCGATGGGCTCCGGCGAGCAGGCCGTCGTCGACCCGGAGCTGCGGGTGCGTGGGGTGGAGGGGCTGCGTGTCGTCGACGCCTCGGTGATGCCCGTCGTACCCCGCGGCAACACCAACGCCCCGACCATCATGATCGCCGAGAAGGCCGCCGACCTGATCAGGAGGAGTGCCCGATGACCGTCACCGAACCGCAGACCGCACAGCAGACGTTCGACAGCCTGGACCCGGCCACCGGCGACGTCGTCGCGACCTATCCGGTGCACAGCGCGGACGACGTGCGCGCCACCGTGGCGCGGGCACAGCAGGCGGCCGCCTGGTGGTCGGGACTGGCGTACGACGACCGGGCCGACTACCTCACGAAGTGGAAGGGCGTGCTGACCCGGCGGATGGCGCAGCTCGCCGACGTCGTCCACCGCGAGATGGGCAAGCCGCACTCCGACGCGGTGCTCGAGATCGTGCTCGCCATCGACCACCTCGCCTGGGCCACCAAGCACGCGCCGAAGGTGCTCGGCCCGCGCCGGGTCGGCGCCGGGATGCTGATGGCCAACCAGGCCGCGACCGTGGAGTACCACCCGCTCGGCGTGGTCGGCGTCATCGGGCCGTGGAACTACCCGGTCTTCACGCCGATGGGGTCGATCATCTACGCGCTCGCGGCCGGCAACGCGGTGGTGTTCAAGCCCAGCGAGTACGCCCCCGGCGTCGGCACGTGGCTCGCGGACTCCTTCGCGGAGGTCTGCCCCGACCACCCGGTGCTGCAGGTGGTCACCGGGCTGGGGGAGACCGGCGCGGCGCTGTGCCGCGCGGGCGTGGACAAGCTCGCGTTCACCGGGTCGACGCGGACCGGCAAGAAGGTGATGGCCACCTGTGCGGAGACGCTGACGCCGGTGGTGATCGAGGCCGGGGGGAAGGATGCGCTGCTCGTCGACGAGGACGCCGACCTCGACGCGGCCGCGGACGCGGCGGTGTGGGGCTCGATGTCCAACGCCGGGCAGACCTGCATCGGGGTGGAGCGGGTGTACGTGCACGAGAAGGTGTACGACGAGTTCGTGGCCCGGGTGCAGGGGCTCACCCGCGACCTGCGCGCGCACCACGACGTGCAGGCGGAGATCGGCCCGATCACCATGCCGTCGCAGCTGGGGATCATCCGGTCCCACATCGAGGACGCGCTGGCCCGCGGCGGCCGCGCCGTGGTCGGTGGCGCGGACGCGGTCGGGGAGCGCTTCGTGCAGCCGACCGTGCTCGTCGACGTACCGGAGGACTCCACGGCGATCACCGAGGAGACGTTCGGACCGACGGTCACCATCGCGAAGGTGCCCTCGATGGACGAGGCGGTGCGCCGGACCAACGCGACGCGCTACGGGCTGGGGTCGACGGTGTTCTCCAGGTCCCGTGGCATGGAGCTGGCCCGCCGGATCCGCTCGGGGATGACCGCGGTGAACTCCGTGATCTCGTTCGCGGCGATCCCCGCGCTGCCCTTCGGCGGTGTCGGCGACTCCGGCTTCGGGCGGATCCACGGGGCCGACGGGCTGCGCGAGTTCGCCTACGCCAAGGCCATCGCCCGCCAGCGCTTCAAGCCGCCGATGCTGCTCACGTCGTTCTCCCGGACCGCCAAGGAGGACAACAGGCTGGTGCAGCTGATCACCATGCTGCACGGCAGCAGCACCACGCTGCCGCGACGGCGCCGGGGCGAGTGAGCGACTGGGTCCTGCACGTCGACCTCGACGAGTTCATCGCGGCGGTGGAGGTCCTGCGGCACCCGGAGCTGGCCGGCAGGCCGGTCGTCGTCGGCGGGCGCGGCGACCCCACCGAGCGTGGGGTCGTCGCCACCGCGTCGTACGCAGCGCGGGAGTACGGTGTCGGGTCGGCGATGCCCCTGCGGACCGCGGCGCGCAAGTGCCCCGACGCGGTCTTCCTGCCGATGGACGCGCCGGCGTACGAGGAGGCCTCGGCACGGGTGAGGGCGGTGCTGCGCTCCTTCGCGGTGCCGGTGGAGGTGCTCGGCTGGGACGAGGCGTTCCTGGCCGTGCGCACCGACGATCCGGAGAGCTTCGCGGGGCGGGTGCAGGCCGCCGTGCTGGACGAGACCGGGCTGCACTGCTCGGTCGGGATCGGCGACAACAAGCTACGGGCGAAGGTCGCCACCGAGCACGGCAAGCCACGCGGCACCTTCCGGCTCACCGAGGAGAGCTGGTTCGCCGTCATGGGCGAGCGGCCCACCGACGCGCTGTGGGGGATCGGTCGCAAGACGGCGCGGCGGCTGGCCTCGCTCGGCATCCACACCGTGCGGCAGCTCGCGTCGGCCGACACCGCGATGCTTGCCGCCCAGCTCGGACCGACGATGGGGCCGTGGTACCGGCGACTCGGCCGCGGGGTGGACAGCTCGCCCGTGGACCCGACGCCGTACGTCGCCAAGGCGCACGGGCGGGAGACCACCTTCCAGCACGACCTGCTCGACTGGGAGGTGGTCGCGGGCGAGGCGCGCCGGCTCACCGGTCGGGTGCTCGGCGACCTCGAGGCCGAGGGGCGGCGCGCGGTGCGGGCCGGGGTGAAGGTGCGCTACGCCCCGTTCGAGACCCGGTCACGGAGCATGGCGTTGCCCGGTCCGACGTACGACCCGGAGGTGGTCGAGGCTGCGGTCCTGGAGCTGCTGGACCGGTTCGACCACGACCGCGCGGTGCGCCTGCTCGGCGTGCGCCTCGCGATGGAGCCCCCGCCCCGTCCCCGTTGAGGCGCGCGTGTTGCAGCGTTGAGGCGCGCGTGTTGCAGCCTTGACGCGGGTTGTGCGCGTGTGACGGGGCCTTCGCACTAGGCTCGCGGCCGTGACGAAGCGGCGCATGCTCGGCCTCGCCGGCGCCCCCGGCTCGGGGAAGAGCACCGTGGCCCAGGCGTACGTCGACCACGAGCGCGCCCTGGGCACCGAGGCCGCCGTCGTGCCGATGGACGGCTTCCACCTCGCCGACGCCACCCTGCGGTCCCTCGGGCTGCTGGGCCGCAAGGGCGCGCCGGAGACGTTCGACGCCTGGGGCTACGCCGCTCTGCTCGCGCGGCTGCGGTCGTGCCCGCCGGAGACGGTGTACGTTCCCGGCTTCGAGCGGGACCTCGAGCAGCCGATCGCCGCGGCGATTGCCGTGCCGCCGGGCACGCAGCTGGTGGTGACAGAAGGCAACTACCTGCTGCTCGATCAGCCGCAGTGGCGGGCGGTGCGTGACCGCATCGACGAGGTGTGGTTCGTGCATCTGGACGACGCCGTACGACGCGAACGGCTGGTGGCGCGCCATATCGCGTCAGGGAAATCGCCGGCGGAAGCGCGGGCGTGGGTGCATCGCGTGGACGAGCCGAACGCGAGGCTCGTGGAGGAGACGCGGGCGGCGGCGGACCGGGTGGTGGACGTGACCGGCTGGGACGGCCAGGCCCTGCCGCTGTAGCTCCCGCGCAGGGCGCGTGCAACACGCGCCGCCTCGAGGGAGCCGGTCAGACCCAGTGGTTGTCGTGGCGCAGGTAGAACTCCGCCAGCTCCTCCTCGGACGGCTGCTGCGCGCGCCTGCCCATCTCGACGAGGCCCTCGAAGTAGCCCTCGCGGGGCGCCCCCGGCGCGAACAGGATCAGCATCGACGCCTCGGCACCGGACTCGTTGCGGAAGGCGTGGATCCCGCCCTCGGGCACGAAGCAGAAGTCCCCGGGGGTGGCGTCGTGCCAGCTCTTCCCGTCGTACAGCCGCACCGTCCCGGACAGGACGAAGAACGACTCCGAGAGCGTGCGGTGGAAGTGCGGCCCGGGACCGGAGAGGCCGGGCCCCATGTCCCAGCGGTACAGCCCGAACTGCCCGTTGGTCGAGCCGCCGGTCGCGAGGTAGGAGCAGAGGCCGCTGCCGGTGTGCAGCTCCGGAGGCGTACCGGCGGGCCGCATCCACGCGGTGACCTCGCCGCCGTCGCCGAGATAGGTGGGATCGGGGTAGGACATGCCCCGACTCTAGGAGCCGACCGGCCGGCTCGCCGCCGGTTTGCGGGCACGGGGGACCTTCGTCGCGCGCACCCGCCGACGCCGTGGCCCGGACCCCGGCGGGCCGACGTCCGAGCTGGACGCCGACCCCACCGGGCACCGACCCTCGAGGAGTCAGGAACTCACCGACACGCCGGTGAGAGGGGAGAGGTGGTGACCCCTCGGCGGGTCATTCGACGGTGACGGCGCGCAGCACATCGACCCGGCTGGCCCGGCGCGCCGGACCCACCGCGGCGAGCACGCCGACGATCGCCGCGACCACCACGTAGACCACCAGCGTCGGCACCGGCACGCTCACCGTCCGTACGCCCTGGTCGACCATGGCGCGGCTCAGCGCCACACCGGCCACCAGGCCGAGCGCGATCCCGGTCAGCGCGCCGAGCAGTGACATCAGCACCGACTCCCGCCGTACGACGGTCCGCACCTGGCGCCGGGTCGCCCCGACGGCCCGCATCAGCCCGAGCTCGCGGGTGCGCTCGACGACCGACAGCACCAGCGTGTTCACGATGCCGAGGATCGCCACGACGACGGCCAGCAGCAGCAGCGCGGTCACGAGACCGAGCATCTTGTCCACGGAGGCCCGGGCGTCGGCGGTGAGGCCGGCCGCGTCCTGCACGGTGACGTTCGGGTAGTCCTTCGCCAGCGCGGCGGTGATCGACTTCTTCACCGCCGCCGGGTCGGCACCCGCGGCGTCCTTGACCAGGATCGCCATGTCGAGTGTGGACGTGACGTGGGCCGCGTAGTCGGGCAAGGAGACGACGTACGGCGTCCCGATCAGCGAGTCCTCGTCGAACGTTGCCGCGACCTGGAAGGACGTCCGCCCCGTCTCCGGGAAGGTCACGCCGACCGTGTCCCCGGGGCCGACCCCGAGGTGGTCGGCCTCCTTCGTGCCGAGCAGCATCGTCCCCGGACCGAAGTGGTCGAGGTCGCCTCCGGTGATGCCGAGGTCCGCGACGTCGCCGAGCCCGCGCGTCGCGATCCCGGCGACCGCGGCGGACGTCTTCTGCACCCGGGCGCCGGTGAACCGCATCTCCACCACGGTCGTGACGTCGTGGCGTCGGCGAAGCTGCTCGGCGACGGCCGGGCTGATGCCGCTGCCCTGGCCCTGCGCCTTGAGGATCAGGTCCGACCGGTTGCCCGCGTTGACGATGTCGGTGACCGACGCCTTGGTCGAGGCGGCGGTGACCGCCACCGCGGTGACCACGGTGAGCCCGATGGTCAGCGCCAGCGCGGTGGCGGCGGCCCGCTGCGGCGAGCGGGCGATGTTGCGCGCCGCCAGCCGCCAGCCGCCGCCGCGACGACCACGGTCGGCCACCCGGGCCATGCCGCGCGCCAGCAGCGGTCCGCAGGTCACCAAGCCGGCGAACGCGACCAGGGTCGACACCGCGGTGAGCAGCGGCTGCCCGCCCAGGACGATCGAGGCGACGAGCCCGGCCGCGCCGAGGCCGAGCACGGCCCAGCCGACGATCGCCCGGGTGCGGCCCACCCCGGTGCTGACCGCCTGCGCCTCACGCAGCGCCTCGATCGGCCCGACCCGGGTCGCCGCCAGCGCGGGTACGACTGCCGCCACGACCGTGACCACGACGCCGACCAGCAGCGCCGCGACGACGGTGCGCGGCTCGACCGCCGCCGCCGTGGTCGGCACCTCGATGCCGACCGCCGCGAGGAGCCCGCGGATACCGACGGCGAGGCCGACCCCCGCGAACAGCCCGATCACGGCCGAGACCAGCCCGATCACCAGGGCCTCCAGGACGATCCCCCCGAGCACCTGGCGGCGGGTCGCGCCGACGGCGCGCAGCAGCGCCGTCTCGCGGCGACGCTGGGCAACGAGCACGTGGAAGGTGTTCCAGATGACGAAGGATCCCACGAGCAGTGAGACAGCGGCGAAGACCAGCAGGATCTTGGTGAAGATGCCCAACCCGTCGCGGATCGCCTGGGAGCTCTGCCCCGCGACCTGGGCGCTGGTCAGCGCCTCGACGCCGGATGGCAGGCGCTGGGCGATCGCGTCGCGCAGCTGCTCGGGGCTCTGGCTGCCGTCGCCGAGCACGTCGATGCTGTCGACCTGGCCGACCTTGTCCAGCCGCCGCTGGGCGGCGCGCAGGTCGAAGCCGGCGAGCGTGGCGCCGGCCAGGCTGTCGGTCTTGCCGAAGCCGACCACGCCGACGAGCCGGAACGAGGCGGTGCCGTCCTGGAAGACGACGCGCACCGGGTCGCCGACGCGGAAGCCGGCCTTGCGTGCGGTCGCCGCGTCGACGACCACCTCGTGCGGCCCGCGCGGGGCGTGGCCGCTGCGGAAGGAGAAGTCCCCGGCCAGCCGCGGGTCGGTCCCGACGCTCACCCCGAGCGTCGGGGCGCCGCCGGGCTGGATCGGCTTGCCGGCCTTGTCCAGGATCAGCGCGAACCCGGTCACCCCGCCCTGGGCGGCGGTGACGCCGGGCGTGCTCGCCACCGTGCGGACCAGCGACTCGTCGAGGGGACGTGTCTGGCCCTCGGTGCTGACGTCGCGGTAGGCGGGTCTGGCCTGGACGGTGACGTCGATGCCCTTGGTCAGGCCGGCGTACAGCTCGTCGAAGGCCTTGCCCATCGTGTCCGAGAGCACGAAGGTCCCGGACACGAACGCAACGCCGACGGTGACCGCGGTGATGGTCAGGAACAGCCGCAGCTTGTGCGCGAGCAGGGCGCGCAGGGAGTGCTTGACCACGGTGTCACGCACCCAGCCGCTTCATGGCCTCCAGGACGGAGTCGCGCGTGGGGTCGGCGAGCTCGTCGACGACGCGGCCGTCGGCGAGGAAGACCACCCGGTCGGCGTACGAGGCGGCCACCGGGTCGTGGGTCACCATGACCACGGTCTGTCCCAGGTCGTCGACGGCGGCGCGCAGGAACCGCAACAGCTCGGTGCCGGTGTGCGAGTCCAGGGCGCCGGTCGGCTCGTCGCCGAAGACCACCTCCGGCCGGGAGACCAGCGCCCGGGCGACCGCGACGCGCTGCTGCTGGCCGCCCGAGAGCTGCGAGGGGCGGTGCTTGAGGCGGTCACCGAGCTCGAGGGTGTCGATCACGGTGGTGTACCAGGCCGTGTCGAGCCGGCGCCCCGCGAGGTCGGCGGGGAGGGTGATGTTCTCCGCGGCGGTCAGCGTGGGGAGCAGGTTGAACGCCTGGAACACGAACCCGAGCCGGTCGCGGCGCAGGATCGTGCGCTCCTTGTCCGACAGGGTGGCCAGGTCGGTCTCTCCGACGAACGCCTGCCCGGAGGTGAGCGTGTCCAGGCCGGCGACGCAGTGCATCAGCGTGGACTTCCCGGATCCGGACGGGCCCATGATCGCGGTGAAGGCGCCGGTGGCGAACTCCACCGAGACGTCGTCGAGCGCCACCACGGTGGCGTCGTCGGTCCCGTAGGCCTTGCGGGCGTGGAGCACCCGGGCGGCAGCGAGTGGTGCCCGCTCGTCGGCGCTGACGGCCAGGGCAGTGTCGGTCATGGTGGTTCCTTCGTGGGTTGGGCGGTGTGATCCGTCCCCGAGTACGGCGGCCTGTGGGCCGTGACGACGGCTGCTCATCACGGCAGGTGCCGGTGCAAGAAGCCGTCGAGCGTGAGGTCGAGCCCGTAGTCGAACTCGGTGTCGTCGTCGAGACCGGCCAGGAGGGGGGACAGCTCGGCGACGTACGGTCGCTCCCGGCGCAGGGTCTCGGGGTCGGGAGCGGGGGCGCCGGGCGCGCCGGCCCCCGAGAAGTAGCGGTTGAGCTCGACGGTGGCGGTGCCGAGGGAGTAGGCGGCCAGTGCCCGGTAGGAGCTCACCACGTGGACGGGCGGCACGCCCGCGCGGCACAGGGAGCGGTAGCCGGCCTCGACGAAGGCGAGCGCCGCCACCGTGCGCGGCGGGTACGCCGAGACCAGGGGAAGCGCGCCGGGATGGGCGAGCAGCACCGTGCGCACGTGGTGCATGAGGGCGCGCAGCGACGCGCGCGGCCCCGCGTCCTCGTCGGGCACCTCGATCTCGGCGTAGATGAGCTGGGCGACCTCGTCGAGCAGGGCTTCGCGGTCGGTCACGTAGGAGTACAGGGTCATCGGCGCCACGTCGAGGGCTGCTGCGACGCGGCGCATGGTGACCGCCTCCAGCCCTTCGGCGTCGAGCAGGCCCAGCGCGGCCTGAGCCACGGCGCGCGTGGTCAGCCCGGTGCGCTTCGGCACGGCGCGTTCCCTCCCCAGGTGTGGCTTCGCGGCTGCTGGTGGCCGCCCGCACGAAACTCTCGTGGCCCCCGGCCGGGAAATAAACGTACACCGTACGTCGCCGTGGCGGGCTCGTTTACCTGCCCCCGCCACGGGTACCTCCACAACCCGCCGTCGTGCGGGGCAGAACAACGCGCACGAGGCAACCGAAGTCGCACGCAAGGAGGAACCATCATGGGTGACGCCACTGAGGACCGCGCCAAGGCCGCCGAGCTCCCCGAGGGCGACGTGATCCGCATCCTGCTCGAGCAGCACGCGCGGATTCGCGAGCTCTTCTCGGAGATCAAGACCGCCGAGGGCGAGCACAAGCAGCACGTCTTCGACGAGCTGCGGGCGCTGCTCGCGGTGCACGAGACGGCCGAGGAGATGGTGCTTCGGCCGGTGTCGAAGGACGCCGCCGGCAAGTCCGTCGTCGACGCACGGATGCACGAGGAGGAAGAGGGCAACGAGCTGCTCAAGGCCCTCGAGAAGATGGACGTCGGGAGCCAGGAGTTCGACGTCAAGATCGGCGAGCTCGAGAAGGCCGTCGACGAGCACGCGGAGAAGGAGGAGAGCGAGGAGTTCCCGCACATCCTCGCCCAGACCGACGAGCAGAAGCGCGCCTCGATGGGCAAGCAGCTCAAGTCTGCGGAGTCGATCGCGCCGACCCACCCGCACCCGTCGGCGGCGGGGTCGACCGGGATGCAGTACACCGCCGGCCCCTTCGCCTCGCTGGTGGACCGCACCCGTGACGCGATCAAGGGTGCCATGGGCTGAGCGTCCGCTCTCACCTGAGCCACCGCGCCCCGGCCGCCGTTGCAGACACGGCGGACGGGGCGTTGCCCTGCCCGGGGCGCGCGTCGCGGACAGGCGGGTGTCCACCACAGGTGCCCCGGTTCGCCTCTTGCCTCGCCGTTCGCCAAGATAAGCCCCGATGCCCGAGAGCCGCGAGATCTACCAGACGCTTGACCTTGCCCTGCGCATCGGCGAACAGCTGATGTCCGCCGGGGCGGGTGCGGCCGACGTCAGCGCCACCATGCTCAACGTCACGCATGCGTGCGGCCTGCGCGGCGTGGTCGCCGACGTGACGTTCACCGCCCTGTCGCTGAGCTACCAGCCCAGCATGGAGGAGCCCGCGCTGATGCAGATGCGGCAGGTCACCCACCGGGAGATCGACTACGAGGACCTCACCATGGTCGATCACCTGGTCCGGGACCTGATCGCCGGAGACATCGAGCGTGACGAGGCTCGCACGCAGCTCGCGCGGATCATCTCCTCGGGTCACCGGCTGCCCCGGTGGGCGGTCACCGTCGGTCTCGGCGGCGTCGGCGCGGGAGTCGGCATGCTGCTCGGCGGAAACCTGCTCGTGATCGTCATCGCGGCGGTGGCGGCGATGGGCGTGGACCGGCTGCAGCGGGTGATGAACCGACGCCGGTTGCCGGCGTTCTACCAGCAGGTGGCCGGTGGCCTGTTGGCGACGCTGGTGGCGGTGCTGACCGCGGCGATGCCGGTGCACCTCGACCCGTCGCGGGTGGTGACCGCGAGCATCATCATGCTGCTGGCCGGGATCGGCTTCATGGGTGCCATCCAGGACGCGCTCACCGGGTTCCCGCTCACGGCGGGGGCGCGCATCCTCGAGGCGATGCTCGCCACCGCGGGCGTGATCGCCGGGGTGAGCGGCGGCCTGACGCTCGGCAAGGTGGTCGGCGTCGACCTGGGGCGGCTGACGCCCGGCGCGGCCGGCTGGGCGGACCTGCCCTACATGACGGTCGGCGCCGGCGTGTGTGCGGGGGCGTTCGCGTTCGCGTCGTACGCCCCGGTCCGCGCCATCCCGCCGATCGCCGCGATCGGCGCGGCCGCCGAGATCGTCAACTACCTCTCCCTGGACCGTGGGCTCGGCCGCGCCTGGGCCTCGGCGGTGGCCGCGGTGCTCATCGGCGTGGTCAGCTACTCGGTGGCCGGCCGCACCCGGGTGCCGCCGCTGGTCATCGTCGTGTCGGCGATCGTGCCCCTGCTCCCGGGTCTCTCGATCTACCGGGGACTGTCGCTGCTCACGACCGGGGGCAACGGGCTGGTGCCGCTGATCTCCGCGGCGGCGACCGCGACCGCACTGGCCTCCGGGGTCATCCTGGGCGAGTACATCGCCCAGCCGCTGCGCCGCGAGGCCCGCAAGCTCGAGACCCGGTTGGCCGGGCCGCGGCTGGTCGGCCCGCTGCGCGCCCGGTCCGTGCGCAAGCCCCGCAAGCAGGAGGCGTAGCCGGCCGGCTCAGCGCACCTCGAAGCCGTCGTGGCCGACCCGGTCGGCCGCCCGCACCTCGACCGCCTCGACGGCCGCCCCGCGCGGTCCCTCGTGCATCCACGCGACCAGCCCGTCCACGGCCGACGCCGGGCCCTCGAGGTGTGCACGCACGCTGCCGTCGGCTTCGTTGCGGACCCAGCCGTGCACGCCGTGCTCGCGGGCACGCCGACGGCAGGAGTCGCGGAAGAAGACGCCTTGCACGTGACCGCGCACCACGACGTCGCGCGCGGTGGTCTCCGGGGTGCTCATCGAGGCACCAGTGCCCGACGTCCGTGCTTCTACGCGCTCCTGGGGCGCGGAACATCGACGGGCGAGCCCGCGCAGTCCACCCACGCCGCGTCGCCGGGTGCGCAGTTGAACCAGTACGGCCCCACCCGCAGGGCGTGCTCGCGCAGGTAGGCCACCCTGGAACCCGGGACCAGGTCGAGCAGCCGTTCCAGGCGTTCGGGATCGTGGTGGCGCCAGTGCAGCGCACGGCCGTCCTCCAGCTCGACGACGAGGTCCACGCCCTGCACAGCCACGAACCGCGCCGGGGTGGACGGCGAGCGCAGCGCGGTGCCCTGGTGGCGGTAGTGCATGAGGTGGCCGGGCGCGTAGAGGTCGCAGGCGGGAGGGTCGACGGGCGTGGGCGCGACCGGTCGCCCCCCGGCCACCGACGACGGTGAGACGTGATCCCGCATGCAACCCCCCGGCTCTGGTACCACTGTCCACGATGACCGGCGCTGCGGACAAGGAGGTGAGCGTGGCCGAGACGGACATTTTGCTTGGCCGGCTGGACGCGGGCTCCGCCCGGCGCGCCGACGCGCTGCTGGGGCAGCTGCTCGGCCCCGCCGGTCAGCGCCTGCCGCTCGCCGCGCTCAGCCAGCTGCAGGTGCAGGACCTCCTGTGGCGCACGCTCCCGCACGCGTGGGACGTCCCCGAGGCCGAGCAGCACGAGATGGCCTGGGCGCTCGGCGACTTCTTCGCCGCGGCCGGCCTCGGGCGCTACGCGGCGGTGTGCCGCGACCGCGTCACCCACGAGATCCTGGCGCTGTGGCGGCGGGATCGCGATGCGGCCACGGCGGCCGTGGAGCGGGCCGAACGAGACTCCGGGGTGCTGCCACCGGACCTGCCGACGTTCGCGTTCGGCGAGGTGAGGGGCGCCGAGGAGACGCGCGCGTACGACGGCGCGAGCCGGGTTCTCGAGGACGGTATCGCCACCGGGGCGCTGGACCCGGCCCTGCGCGGCTTCCGACCGGCGGCACGACGCCGGCTGGAGCGCTACCTGGCGGGTGAGTCGGCGGACTTCGCCGGCGCGTCCCCGCTGGCCGCGGTGCGCGAGGAGCGGTCCGGGGCGTGGCGGGCCTCCTTTGGCGACGTGCCGGCGGCCTACTGGGACCGCGCCCTGCCTCGGCTGGCGCAGGCGGCACGCGTGCCGACAGGAGCCGCTCTCTCGCTCGCACCGGCCGCCGCGCTCCTCGAGGCGGCCGCGGAGGGGGTGACGCTCACGGACGCCGGCTACCTGCCGACCCGGCTCGCGCTCTCCCTCGACGAGCGCTTCGGCTGGTCGCAGTCCTACGGGCTGGGCCGCCCCCGCGGCGAGGCCGACGTGCCTCCGTTGGGGTTCCTCGACGAGCACCTGCGCCGACAGCGGCTGCTCACCAAGCGGGGCCGGCACCTCACCGTGTCCGCGGCCGGGCGCAGGGCGATGGCCGACCCGGGGGCGCTGTGGCGGGCAGTCACCGCCCCCCGCCCACGCTGGCGCCCGGGTTTCGAGCACGACGCGCTCGCGGTGCTCGCGGTGTCCCTGCTCGGCGAGGAGCGACTGTCCAGCGAGGCGGTGCGGGCCGAGATGGCGTACGTGCTCGGGGGGAAGTGGCGCGCCGAGGGTGGCGCGACGCTCGACGACGGCGTCTGGTGGGTGGAGGTCGAGTGGTACCGGCTCGGGCTCGTGCTCGGCTGGTTCGACGATCGCCGACACCCCGACGAGCTGCGCCTGTCGGGGCTGGGCCGGGCGGCCGCGGCCGCGGTGTTCGAGGTGGTCGCCGCCGGTCCGCGCCGTCGCTGAGGCGGTTCGGCGACCCGGTCAGGGGGCCAGACGCCGGGCGCCCAGGGCGATGACGCGTTGGTAGCGGGGGCCCACCAGGCGCACGAACCAGTCCAGCGCCTTGGCGTCCGCCCCGACGACGACCCGGGGCTTGTCGGCCAGCACCGCGTCGATGATGATCTCGGCGGCGCGCTCGGGCGTCATCCGGGCGAGCTTGGTGTCGAAGTGCCGGGCCACGTGCGCCTGGTCGTGGCTCTTGGTCGTGCGCGCGTTGCGGGCGATGGCGGTCTTGATCCCGCCGGGGTGTACGACGGTCACCCGCACCGGACGCCTGGCGATGAGCAGCTCCTGGCGCAGTGCCTCGCTGAACCCGCGCACCGCGAACTTGGCGGCGTTGTACGCGGTCTGTCCCGGCATGCCGAGCAGGCCGAAGAGGCTGGAGACGTTGACCACGTGCCCGTCCCCGGAGGCGATCAGGTAGGGCAGGAACTCCTTGGTGCCCTGCACGACCCCCCAGAAGTCGACGTCCATCACCCACTCGAAGTCGGCGTAGTCCACCTCCTCGAAGTCACCGTGCAGCGCGACGCCTGCGTTGTTGACGATGACGTTGACCCGGCCGAACTCGTCGTTGACCGAGCCGGCGTAGGCCCGCATGGCGTCGCGGTCGCGGACGTCGAGCTTGTCGGAGCGGACCTGGCGGTGGGTCAGCCGCTGCGCCTGCGCGACGGTCTCGAGCAGGCCGACCTCGTCCTGGTCGCTGAGCGCGAGGATCGCACCCCTGCCTGCGGCGTCGAGGGCCAGCGCCCGGCCGATGCCGGATCCGGCGCCGGTGATCGCGACGACCTTGCCATCGAGGGTCTTCATGCGGACGCTCCTTCGCGGGTCGGGGCCGGGGACCGGCGCGCGCGGCCGGCGGGGATCGCGACGTACGCCTCGGCGTCGAAGTGGGCGGTCAGCCTACGGAACGCGAACGTGGTGCGCGGCCAGAGGGTGACGTTGCGCCCGTGCTCATCGAGGTACCAGCTCGAGCAGCCGCCGGCGCTCCACACCGTCCGCTTCATCCGGTGCTGGAGGTCGGCGTTCCACCGGTGCTGGGCCTGCGGCGAGGGCTCCACGGCGACGATTCCACGCGCGTCCATGGTCCTGAGCGCGTCGATCGTGTAGGCGATCTGCGACTCGATCATGAACACCATGCTCGAGTGGCCCAGCCCGGTGTTGGGTCCGACGATGAAGAAGAGGTTGGGGAACCCGGCGACCGTGGCGCCCTTGTAGGCCTGCATTCCCCGCTCGCGGAAATGGTCGGCGAGGGTGACCCCGCCGCGGCCGGTGAGGCGTGCGGCGATGGGCAGGTCGGTCGTGTAGAACCCGGTCGCGACGACCAGGGCGTCGACCTCGCGTTCGGTGCCGTCGGCGGTGACGACGCCTCGCGGCGTGACCTTGGCGATCGGGTCGGTGAGGAGGTCGACGTTGTCGCGCGCCAGGGCGGGGTAGTAGTCGTTGGAGATCAGGATCCGCTTGCAGCCGATCTCGAAGGTCGGCGTGACCTTCGCCCGCAATGCCGGGTCGGAGATGCCCTTCGCGATGTTGGCCAGCGCGGCCTTCTTGGCCGGCGCGGCGAGCTTGGGGTTGATCGTGAACGCCGGCACGAACGTCTCCCGTCCCCAGTAGATCGCGGTGCGGTAGGCCTTCTGCACCAGCGGCAGGTGCCGGAACGCCAGCCTCTCAACGCCGGTGTAGGGGCGGTCACGACGCGGAATGACCCATGGCGCCGTGCGCTGGTAGACGTCGAGGTGGGCGACCTTCCTCGCGATCTCGGGGACGATCTGGATCGCCGAGGCCCCGGTGCCGATGACCGCGACCCGCTTGCCGGTCAGGTCGTAGTCGTGGTTCCACTGCGCGGAGTGGAACACCTCGCCGGCGAAGGACCCGATGCCTTCGATGTCGGGCAGCCTGGGCTCCGACAGTGCACCGGCCGCGGAGACGAGGACGTCTGCGGTGAGGGAGCCTGCGCCGGTGCGCACCTGCCAGTGCTGCTGCTCCTCGTCCCAGCGGGCGTCCTCCAGCGGCGTGCGGAAGCGGAACCGGTCCAGCACACCGGAGCGGTAGGCCAGCCGGCGGATGTAGGCCTGGATCTCCGGCTGCGGTGAGAAGGACCGCGACCAGTCCGGGTTCGGTGCGAAGGAGAAGGAGTACAGCTGCGAGGGAACGTCGCACGCGGCGCCCGGGTAGGTGTTGTCGCGCCAGGTCCCGCCGACGTCGTCGCCGCGCTCGAGGACCAGGAAGTCGTCGATGTCGTTCTCCGCCAGCTTCAGCGCCATGCCGAGGCCGCCGAAGCCGGCGCCGACGACCAGCACGCGCACGTGGGCGGGCAGCGTGTCGCCCGACGTGGTGCTCGACGTCGCGGCGGTCGTGGGGGAGGGAGCGGTCGTGGACATGGACACCGAACGTACCGGCGGTATTGAACGAACGTCAATAGCGGTGTTGAAAATCGTTCAGTAGCCTGCTGGGGTGACCAGCACTCGAGTCCGGATGACCCCCGACGACCGCAGGGAGCAGCTGCTCGCCCTGGGCGTGCACCTGCTGGCGACCCGCTCGCTCGACGAGCTGTCCATCGATCTCCTCGCCGAGGAGGCCGGCATCTCCCGGGGGCTGCTCTACCACTACTTCGGGAGCAAGCAGGACTTCCGGCGGGCCGTCGTACGCCGGGCCGCGGACGACCTGATCGCGGTGACCGCCCCGGCCCCCGAGGGGCAGCCGCTCGAGCGCCTCGGGCGGTCCCTGGAGGCGTACGTCGACTACGTGGCCGCCAACTTCGAGGGCTACGCCTCTCTCGTGCGCGCTGCCGCGAGTGGCAACGAGGACCTGCGCGAGATCTACGAGGAGGCGCGGGCGGTGCTCAGTGCGCGCATCCTTGACGTGGCCGGGGAGTACGACGGGGGGCTGCTCGCCGTGCTCGGTGTGGAGGACACCGCTGCCGTGCGCCTGATGGTGCGGGGCTGGAGCGCGCTGGCCGAGGAGGTCGTGCTGTCCTGGGTGCGCGACGGCCGGGGCGTGACCAAGCCGCAGCTGCTCACCATGCTGACCGCCGCGCTGCCCGGCGCGCTCGGTGGCTGCTGAGTCCGGTGACCTGTCGAGGCGCGGCTGTGCGAGGTGCGCCGAACGATGCCGCGTTTCCCGCCGGGTACGGGTCGTCCCGCTGGAGGGGCTTGGTCCCTCGGCGGCCGGTTGAGGTCCGCAGTGGACGTCGGTGCGGGCTGTGCACGGATTCGAACAGCAAGCGGAAACTGTCTCCGGTTGCGGATAGTTTCGTGGCATGCCTTCGCAGACGACGCCGCTCGAGGAGCGGGTGCACCCGATTCACCGGTTGGTCGGTGAGCTGTTGGGTGCGCTGGACGGGGTGCGGGAGGTGCCGGCGTGGGCGATGACGCCTGCGGAGAAGGCCGAGACGCTGCGCGAGCTGGCGGTGGTGGCGGCGCAGACGGCCGAGGTGGAGATGCGGACGCTGGCGGCCGCGGACCTCGAGGAGGTCGGGGCGAGCACGGGGGCGGCGAACACCGCGGTGTGGCTGGCGGTGGAGACCCGGCAGACCCGTGCGCAGTGCCACGCGCGGCTGCGGCTGGCGCGGGCGTTGGACACGGCGGTGTTCACCCCCACGAGGCAGGCGTTGGCCGCCGGGCGGCTGCACGTGGAGCAGGCGCGGGTGATCGTGGCCGCGGTCGCCGACCTCCCGGCCGGGAAGTCGGCGATGAGGACCGGGTGAAGGCGCAGCGGCACCTGATCGACCTGGCCGCCGAGCATGACGCGAAGACGCTGCGGTTGCTGGCGAGGCGGCTGTGGGAGGTGCTCGCACCGGAGGAGGCCGAGCGGCGCGAGGGCGAGAAGCTGGCCGAGGAGGAGCGGCGGGCGCGGGAGCGGTGCCGCTTCGGGATGCGTGACAACGGCGACGGCACGGTGTCGGGGACGTTCCGGCTGCCGCAGGTGCAGGGGCAGATGCTGGCCAAGGCGGTGCAGGCGCTGGCCGCGCCGCGGCGCACCGATCCCGGTGCCTGGGTCGGCCCGGACGGCGAGCGGGTGCGCTACGCGGTGCTGCTCGGGCAGGCGTTCTGTGACCTGGTCGAGCACCTGCCGGTCGAGGCGCTGCCGCAGGCCGGTGGGCTGGCCGCCACGGTGGTGGTGAGCATGGACTACGCCAAGCTGCGTGCCGGGGTCGGCACCGGCTGCCTGGACACCGGAGCGGAGATCTCGCCGCAGCAGGCGCGGCGGCTCTCCTGTGGTGCGGGGATCGTCCCGGCGGTGCTGGGCGGCCGCTCGCAGGTGCTGGACCTGGGCCGCAAGGAGCGGTTGTTCAGCCCCGCGCAGCGGCTGGCGATGGCCGTGCGCGACGGGGGCTGCACCGCCGAGGGTTGCGACCGGCCGCCGGCCTGGTGCGAGGCCCACCACGACCAACCCTGGTCCCAGGGCGGGAAGACCGACCTCGAGGTCGGGCGGCTGCTGTGCCCGCACCACCACCATCTCGCCCACGACGACCGCTACGACAGACGGGTGCTGGCGGACAACCAGGTCCGCTTCCGCCGACGGACGTAGATCGCCATGCCCAGGGCAGGACTCTCCCAAGCAGCAACGTCGAGCAACAGCATCGGGGGATCGGGCCTGCTCACGCCCAGACGCACGTCCGGGCCGGCGCAGGCAGCAGGGGCGGCGGACGCTGCTCGAATGAGGCGGTACGCACGGCACGGGCGGCCGACCGGGAGGCCGACCGCCCGTGCGGGTGCGGGCCCGTGTCAGGTGAAGATGCTGACGCCGCCGGGTCCGACCAACAGACCCACGACGATCAGCACGATGCCCCAGAGGATGCCGCCCCGGAAGAGGCTGACGATGCCGGCAATGACCAGGATCACCGCAATGATCCAGAGGATGAAGTCCATGTGCCCTCCCTTCGCTGAGCAGGCTGCCCCGGGGTGGCCGCGTCGAAACCGAGGGGTGAAGGCGGCCTCTCCGGGGTCGGCGCCGGCCGCCGGTCGGCGAAGATCCAGACACGCATGGCCACGAACCGGCCCACCGTCACGAGCAGGTTGGCGGCCGTCAGCACGGCCACCTCGGCGGACCTCGTCGCCCCGGGGACTGCCCGGTCGAGCAGCCACAGCGACCCCGAGGTGAGCGCCAGCCCGGCGGCGAAGACCAGCAGGCCCTGCGCGTGGTGGCGGGCCGCGTCGGCCGTCCCGCGCACTCCGAAGGTCAGTCGCCGGTTGGCCGCCGTGTTCGCCACGGCGGTGACCAGCAGTGCGGTGGCGTTGGCGGGGACGGGAGCCAGACCCATTCGGCAGAGCAGGTAGACCACCGCGTAGGCGATCGTCGAGGCCGCGCCGACGAGCGCGAACAACGCCACATGGGTGAGCAGGTTGTCCGCCGGTGCAGCAGGACGGCGACCGAGGCGTACGGCGACCTCCGACAGCGGCAGCCGGCCGCGCAGCAGCGACCAGCCCAACCGCACGATTCCCCGGACGTCGTCGCGGGCGGTCCGCCAGACCTCCACCCGGGTATCGGGGTCGTCGGCCCAGTCCACGGGCACCTCGTGGATCCGCAGGCCGGCCCGGTCGGCGAGGACGAGCAGCTCGGTGTCGAAGAACCAGCCTTCGTCGCGGACGAGGGGCAGCAGCTCGTGGGCGACGTCGCCGCGCACCGCCTTGAAGCCGCACTGGGCGTCGCGGAAGCCGGCGCGCAACGTGCCGCGCAGGAGCAGGTTGTAACCCCGGCTGATCAGCTCTCGCTTGGGACCACGGACGGTGCGGGAGCCGCGGGTCAGCCGACAGCCGATCGCCACTTCGGAGTGGCCCGACAGCAACGGTGCCACCAGGGGCAGCAGCGCGTTGAGGTCCGTGGACAGGTCGACGTCCATGTAGGCCCGCACCGGAGCCCGCGACTCCAGCCAGACCCGCCGCAGGGCGCGGCCACGGCCCTTCTCGGGAAGGGTGACCACCCGCACCTCGTCGTACTGCCCGGCGAGCTCTCGGGCCACCACGGCGGTGCCGTCCCCGCTCGCGTTGTCGGCGATCGTGATCAGAAAGGTCCACGGAAGTCGACGCAGGTGGGCGTGCACCCGCGCGACGGAACGGGCCAGCACCGCCTCCTCGTTGTGGACGGGGAGCACCACCTCGAGGGTGGGCGGCGTGTCGTCCCGCGGGGCGTACGCATCCGCGTCGCGTCGCGCCGTGCTCATCGGGCCCCACCCGACAGGTCGTAGACCGTGATGCCGTCCACCCTCTGGGCGGTGAAGTGCTGCGCGACCCAGGAGGTGATCGTGCTGCTGGTGCTCCCGCCGGGCCGCAGGCCGCCGCCCGGTCCGCCGAAGCCGCGCCCCGGCCGCCACCGATGAAGTAGTGGATCCGTCCCTCGGCGACGTACTGCCGGAACTGCGCCGGCGTCGGGCTCGGGTCACTGCCGTTGAAGCCGCCGATGGCCATCACCGGGAGCTGGGTGGCCAGCTGGTAGCCAGCCGCGTTGTTGGCGCCCACCGCGGCCGCGACCCAGGTGAAGTGCGAGGCTCCGGCGGAGAGCAGCGCGGTGAGCGCGGCGCTGGGACTGCTGCCCTCGAGAAGCCCGCCGGCGTGGCTGGTGCTCCGACCAGTGGCGTTCCCGTGCGGGGTGCCCTGCCCGCCCGGAAAGCCCTGCCCGCCCGGAAAGCCCTGCCCGCCCGGAAAGCCCTGCCCGCCCGGGAAGCCCTGCCCCCTGCCGCGGGCCAGGCCGGCGGGGCCGCCGAACCTGCCCGCCGAAGCCGGCCCGGCGTTCGGGATGGAACCGGCATGCGGGGTGGCGGCGGTGGTCACCGCGTAGGCACCCGTCGGCAGCAGCACGGCGAGCAGCGCCGCCGCCGCCACGGCAGCGACCGCCCGGTGCGGCAGGTGCCGCAGCCCGACCAGCAGCAGCGCCGCGCCGAAACCGACCACGGCGACCAGCCAGCGCAGCCACGGCAGGTAGTCAGGAGTACGCGCCAGCAGGAACACGTCGAACGCCGTGGTCACCGAGACCGTGCTGGCCAGCGCCACGGCGGCGGCGTACGACGCGCGGCGCCGCCACAGCAGCACGGTGCCGATGCCGACGAGCGCGGCCACCGCGGGCGCGAGGGCCACGGTGTAGTAGGCGTGGAAGATCCCTGCCATGTAACTGAACGTCAGCGCGGTCACGGCCAGCCATCCACCCCACACCAGCAGGGCCGCGCGCACGCCGTCGGTGCGCGGTGCCCGCCGGGTGACCCACAGGCCGGCGCCCAGCAGCAGCAGCGAGGCCGGGAGCAGCCAGGCGATCTGCCCGCCCACCTCCGGGGACAGCATCCGCAGCAGCCCGGTCTGGCCCCAGCCGCGTCCGCCGCCACCACCGACCGAGCCGGTCTCGTTGCCCGAGAGCCGGCCGAGCCCGTTGTAGCCGAGGGTCAGCTCGAGCACAGAGTTCGTCTGGGAGCCGCCGACGTAGGGACGGTCGCGCGCGGGCCACAGCTCCACGAGCGCCACCCACCAACCGGCGCTCAGCAGCAGCGCGGTGAACCCGGCGAGCAGGTGGCCGACCCGCTTGCCGAGCGGCACCGCAGCGGCGAGCAGGTAGACCAGCACGAGGGCGGGCAGGACCAGGAACGCCTGGAGCATCTTCGTCAGGAAGGCCAGCCCGAGGAGGGCGCCGCCGAGCGCGAGCCAGCGCACCGGATGGTCGGTCAGCCCGGCGGCGCGCGCCCGCGTGGCCTCCAGGGCGCGCAACGTGCTCGACGTGGCCGCGACCAGCAGCAGGACCAGCAGGGCGTCGGGGTTGTCGAAGCGGAACATCAGCACCGCGACCGGGGTGAGCGCGAGCACGGCCCCGGCGAGCAGCCCGGCGCCGGCCGACCCCGTCGTACGACGGACCGAGCGGTGCAGCAGCCCGACGGCTGCCACGCCCATCAGCGCCTGCGGCACCAGGAGGCTCCACGACGACAGGCCGAAGACCCGGATGGAGAGGTCCATCACCCACAGCGAGGCGGGGGGCTTGTCGACCGTGATCGCGTTCGCCGCGTCGAGGGAGCCGAACAGGAACGCCTTCCACGACACGGAGCCTGCCTGCGCGGCGGCGGCATAGAAGGAGTTCGCCCATCCGGATGCGCCCAGGCCCCACAGGTAGAGCACGCCGGTTGCGGCGAGGAGCGCGAGGAGAGCCGGCCGCGCCCACGCGGGATCGGCAGCGGAGGCGGAACTGCCGGCGGTCCTCGAGGGACGCGGCGTGGAAGGGGCCGGCTGCCACGGTGCCTGTGCCGTGGCAGCCTGTGCCGTGGCGGACTGGGGAGAGGTCTCGGTGCTCATGCGGACAATCTCGGTGCCGGCGCTGGGGTACCCGTGTGTCCGATCTGTCACGGTGCTGTGAGCCCCGAGGCTCCGGCGGGGCGGTCAGCGGGGGAGGCGGACGGTGAAGGTGGTGTCCCCGGGGCGGGAGGAGACCGAGACCGAGCCCCCGTGGGCGGTGGTGATCGCGTGCACGAGTGAGAGGCCGAGTCCGGCGCCACCGGAGGCACGAGTGCGCGAGCTGTCCCCGCGGGTGAAGCGTTCGAACGCGGAGCCTTGCAGCTGCGGGGACAGGCCGGGTCCGTCGTCGTGGACGGTGAGCACGATGAGGTCCGGCGTGGCCTGCGCGGCGACTGTCACCGTGGTGCCGGCCGGGGTGTGGCGCCGGGCATTGTTGAGCAGGTTGGTCAGCACCTGGTGCAGGCGCTGCTCGTCGCCGGTCAGCAGCAACGGCTCATCGGGCAGCTCGAGCAGCCAGCGACGCTCGCCCCCGTCGACCACGCGGGTGTCGTCGACGGCCTCGAGCACCAGCTTGGTCACGTCCACCTCGTGACGCTCCAGCGGCCGGCCCGCGTCGAGTCGGGCCAGCAGCAGCAGGTCCTCGACCAGCCGCGACATCCGCCGAGCCTCGGACTCGACCTTGCCCATCGCCTGGCCGAGGTCGGCCGCACTCCCGGAGCGGTGGCTGAGCTCGGCGTACCCCTGGATCGTCGAGAGGGGGGTGCGCAGCTCGTGCGAGGCGTCGGCGACGAACTGACGGACCTGTTGCTCGCTGCGGTGGCGGGCGTCGAGCGCGTCCTCGACGTGGGCGAGCATCGTGTTCAGGGCGGCTCCGACCTGGCCGACCTCGGTACGCGGGTCGGTGAGTCCCGGCGGCACCCGCACGGTCTCGCCGATCTCCCCGGACGACAGCGGCAGCCCCGCCACCTCGTGGGCGGTGGCGGCCACCTGGTGCAACGGCTGCAGCTGCCGGCGCACGAGCGCCTGGCCTAGCAGCGCCGCGACCGCGACCGCGACCAGGCCGAGCATCGCCTCCCAGAACAGCAGCTTGGTGACGGTTCCGGTCACCTCGCTCATCGGCAGCCCCACGGCGACCACGCCGCCGCGCAGGGCCGCCGCCTGCACCTGGTAGCTGCCCAGCTCCGGCAGCTCCACGCGGTGTGCCTGCCCGTCGGCAGGCACCTGGCGTACGGCACGCACCGTGCTGCGCTTGATGCCGTGCATCCCGCTGCTGCCCACCACCCCGGCGATGGATCCGGTCTGGTCGTAGACGACGGTCAAGGTGCCCGGCCGCTGGCCCCGCTCGAACCGGTTCGGAGGCTGGTCCTCCTCCCGCCCCGAGTCGCCGCGCCGGTCGGTCGGGCCGTCCGGGGCGGTGGGCGGCACGCCGTGCAGGGTGAGGTCGACGGCGCGGCCAAGGCTCTCGGTGAGCTGCTGGTCGAGCCGGTCGGTGAGGTAGCTGCGCATCGCGTAGGTGGTGACCGCCGCCACCAGTGCCGTGCTCACCACCAGGACCGCCACGAGGGTCGCCACCAGCCGGCCGGTGAGCGTGGCCGGGACCAGCCGCGACGGCGCGAGCCGGGAGAGGCCGGTGCGGCCCGGCGGGCGTGCGCGGAACCGATTCATTCCGCCGGCTTGAGGACGTAGCCGGCCCCGCGCATCGTGTGGATCATCGGCGCCCGCTCCGCGTCGATCTTCTTGCGCAAGTAGGAGATGTAGAGCTCGACGACGTTGGCCTGGCCGCCGAAGTCGTAGTGCCAGACACGGTCGAGGATCTGCGCCTTGGACAGCACGCGGCGCGGGTTGCGCATCAGGTAGCGCAGCAGCTCGAACTCGGTCGCGGTCAGGTGGATCTGGTCGTCGCCGCGCCAGACCTCGTGGCTGTCCTCGTCGAGGCGCAGGTCGCCGACGGTCAGCAGCGAGGACGCCTGCCGGTCGGTCGCACCCGCGCGGCGCATGAGGGCGCGCAGCCGGGCGATGACCTCCTCCAGGCTGAACGGCTTCGTGACGTAGTCGTCGCCGCCCGCGGTGAGTCCGGCGACCCGGTCCTCCACGGCGTCGCGCGCGGTGAGGAAGAGGATGGGTACGTCGGGGCGGTGGGTGCGCATGCGGCGCAGCACCTCCATGCCGTCGAAGTCGGGGAGCATCATGTCGAGCACGACGGCGTCCGGCCGGTCGTCCTTCGCCGCCGCGACCGCCTTGCTGCCCGTGTGCGCCACCGAAGCGTCCCAGCCCTCGTAGCGCACTGCCATGCTGATGAGCTCGGCGATGTTGACCTCGTCGTCGACGACGAGCACCCGCAGAGGCGAGCCGTCAGGGCGAGTGAGCGTCGGGGCGCTGGTGAGCGGCATGGGTCCAGGATGGCCGGTGCCTCCACGCGCTTGCTAGGTGATCCCTGTGAGAACCCTGTGACCAGGATGCTCCTGTGTCCACCGGGCGGTGCTGCCCAGCGGTCGCGAAGCCGAGGCACAGACTCCTGACAGGTCGGGTCGACACGCTGCGGCCATGGACGAGCAGCAGCGAGGTATCCGCTCCAGCGAGGAAGCGTCCGGCGAGGAGCGCGCCGAGTCGGTGATGCCGGGCGCGCCGCCGCCACGGTGGTGGCACCGCGTGTGGTCGCTGCGCGCCCTCGTCGCCGCTGCGATCGCCGCGGTCGCGGTCTCCGGAGCCGCCGGCGCGGCGCTCGCCTCGGTCAGCGACGGTAACCGGGCCGGGGCCGGAGCGCCCGGCGGCTTCGGGCGAGGCGGGTCGCACGGCGTCCCCGGGGGCGGACACGGGTTCCTCCCCGGCAGCCCCCACGGCGTGCCCGGAGGCAACCGGTTCGGTGGGCCCGGCGCCGGTGCTTCTGGTGGCCAGCAGGAGCCCGGCTGGAGGGGTGGTCAGCACGGCCCGGGAGCGTGGGGGCAGGTGTCACCGCGCCAGGGCTCACCGGGGCAGGGATTACCGGGACAGGGATCACCGGGCGCGGAGCCCCGCGGCGAGGCCCGCGAAACCTGACCCGATCGCCGGACCGGCTCCTCACTCGACGCCCCGCGACGACGCCCGAAACCCGATACCACGCGGCCCCGCGGACGGTGCGGTCCGCGGGGCCGGGTGAGGCAGGGAGGCTCAGGCCTGCTGCACGGCGATGGTGAACTGCACCCCGCCGTTGTCGTCGACCTGGGCGTCGAGGATCTTGTCGTCGAGCGTCTGCGCGGCGGTCTCCTCCAGGAAGACCCGGGCGCCGTCCTCCTCGAGAACCTGGTCGCCGGGCTGCGGGGACTCGGAGGGCATGACGTGCAGGGCGGGGGAGTCGGGGGCATCCTGGCTGATCCGCAGGCCCGCTTCGTTGCCGCCGGTCTGGTCGACCAGGCTCTTCACGACGGTGCTGGCGTTTTCGGTGAGGGTGAGCACGAGGTGCTTCTCCTTCGCAGATTGCGGTTCTGGGCAGATGGTGTGGGCACCTGATGTTTGCGGGCACCTGTCTTTCGGAGCACCCGGCGCTCTGGGCGCCCGGTGCGATCGTGCGAACCGTTCCCACACTGCCTGCCCGGGCCGTCCGGGATCAAGGCCGGTCGTGCCGCCCGGGCGTGTCGCGGCGCGCGTGGGGGGCCGCCGGGGCGCGGGCCCGCGACAGCGCCGGCGGGTCCGCCGCTCAGCGGAGGTTGCCCGCCCCGCATAGACTCGTCGGGTTATGTCTGAGGTCGAGCAGCGGGCGCGCCGTACGCCCCGGCGCCGCCGGCCCCAGAGCCGGCACCGGCCACGCCCGCCTCGTCGCAGCCCCGAGGAGATCGCCCGCCGCCAGGCACTCGTCCCCACGATCGGGTACCCCGCCGAGCTGCCGGTGAGCCAGCGGCGCGACGACCTCGCCGCGGCGATCCGCGACCACCAGGTAGTCGTGGTCGCGGGGGAGACCGGCTCGGGGAAGACCACCCAGCTGCCCAAGATCTGTCTCGAGCTCGGCCGAGGCGTGCACGGGATGATCGGGCACACCCAGCCCCGGCGGATCGCGGCGCGCAGCGTCGCGGAACGGATTGCCGAGGAGCTGGGCAGGCCGCTCGGCGAGCCCGCCAGCCCGGTCGGCTACCAGGTGAGATTCACCGACCGCTCCGGCGAGAACACGCTGGTCAAGCTGATGACCGACGGCATCCTGCTCGCCGAGCTCCAGCACGACCGCATGCTCTCTGCCTACGACACCGTGATCATCGACGAGGCGCACGAGCGCAGCCTCAACATCGACTTCATCCTGGGCTACCTGCGCGAGCTGCTCCCGAAGCGGCCGGACCTCAAGGTGATCATCACCTCGGCGACCATCGACCCCGAGCGGTTCGCGGCCCACTTCGCCGACCGCGACGGCAACCCGGCGCCCATCGTCGAGGTGTCCGGGCGGACCTACCCGGTGGAGGTCCGCTACCGGCCGCTGGTGGAGGAGTCCTACGACGACGACGAGGGTGAACCCGTCGTCCGCGACCAGACCGAGGCGATCGTCGACGCGGTGCAGGAGCTGGTCGCCGAGGGTCCGGGCGACATCCTGGTCTTCCTCCCCGGCGAGCGGGAGATCCGCGACACCGCCGACGTGCTCGCCAAGCTGCGCCCCACGCGTCCGGGTGACGCGTTCGACGTCCTTCCGCTGTATGCGCGCCTGTCCGCGGCCGAGCAGCACAAGGTGTTCGCCGCCCACGGCAGACGCCGGGTGGTGCTGGCCACCAACGTGGCTGAGACCTCCCTGACCGTGCCCGGGATCCGCTACGTCGTGGACTCCGGGTTCGCCCGGATCAGCAGGTACTCCCCGCGCACCAAGGTCCAGCGGCTGCCGATCGAGCCGATCAGCCAGGCCTCGGCCGACCAGCGCAAGGGCCGGTGCGGCCGGGTGGAGGCCGGCGTCTGCATCCGGCTCTACTCGGAGGAGGACTTCGAGTCCCGCCCGGAGTTCACCGACCCGGAGATCCTGCGCACGAACCTCGCCTCGGTGATCCTCCAGATGACCTCCCTCGGACTCGGCGACGTGGGCAGGTTCCCCTTCGTGGACCCGCCGGACCAGCGCAACGTGAAGGCAGGGGTGCAGCTGCTGGAGGAGCTCGGCGCCCTGGACGTCCGCGGGAGCGACCGGCGCCACCGCTTGACCAAGCTCGGCCGCCGGCTCGTCGTCCTCCCGATCGACCCGCGCCTGGCCCGGATGGTCGTGGAGGCTGACCGCCTCGGCTGCCTGCGCGAGATGCTGGTCGTCGCCGCCGCGCTGTCCATCCAGGACCCGCGGGAGCGGCCCGCGGAGCAGCAGGCGCAGGCCGACCAGAAGCACGCCCGGTTCCGCGACGAGAAGTCCGACTTCATGACCCTGCTGAACCTGTGGCGCTACGTGCGCACCCAGCAGAAGGAGCTGTCCTCCAGCGCGTTCCGGCGGATGTGCAAGGCGGAGTACCTCAATTACCTGCGCATCCGCGAGTGGCAGGACCTCGAGGCCCAGCTGCGGCAGGTCGCCAAGCAGATCAAGCTGTCCGTGGGCCCCGTCGCCGAGGAACCGGACGACGACGCGATCCACCAGGCGCTGCTGTCCGGCCTGCTCAGTCACATCGGGCTGCGTGACCCTGACCGCCGCGACTACCTCGGCGCCCGCAACACCCGCTTCTCGATCTTCCCCGGCTCAGGGCTGTTCAAGAAGCAGCCGCAGTACGTGATGTCGGCGGAGCTGGTGGAGACCTCCAAGCTCTACGCCCGCGTCAACGCTGCCATCAAGCCGGAATGGGCCGAGCAGCTCGGCGCGCACCTGGTCAAACGGACCTGGTCGGAGCCGCACTGGTCGAAGAAGCGCGCGGCGGTGATGGCCTACGAGCGGGTCACCTTGTACGGCGTCCCGCTGGTCGTCGAGCGGCTGGTCTCCTACGGCTCGGTCGATCCGCCGATCGCGCGGGAGCTGTTCATCCGGCACGCGCTGGTGTACGGCGAGTGGGACACCCGACAGAGGTTCTTCTTCAAGAACCGGGAGCTGCTCGAGGAGGTGGAGGAGCTCGAGCACCGGGCGCGGCGGCGCGACATCATGGTCGACGAGCACACGCTGTTCGACTTCTACGATGCGCGGATCCCGGCCGACGTGGTGTCCGGCGCGCACTTCGACGCCTGGTGGAAGCGGACGCGCCAGCGCAAGCCGGACCTGCTCACCTTCGACCCCGAGATGCTGGTCAACGAGACGGCCGACGCGGTGACCGAGAGCGACTACCCCGACGTGTGGCGCGAGGGTGACCTGGAGCTCGCGGTGACCTACCAGTTCGAGCCCGGGGCGGCGGCCGACGGCGTGACCGTGCACGTTCCGGTGGCGGTGCTCAACCGGGTGGAGCCGGAGCCGTTCACCTGGCAGGTGCCCGGGCTGCGGGAGGAGCTCGTCGTGGCGCTGATCCGCTCACTGCCGAAGCGCCTGCGGGTGAGCTTCGTGCCGGCACCCAACTACGCACGCGACTTCCTCGCCGCGGTCTCTCCGGGGGAGGAGTCGCTCCTCGACGCCCTCGAGCGGTTCTTCCGCGGCAGCACCGGGGTCGTCGTACCCCGCGACGCGTGGGACTGGACGAGGCTGCCGGACCACCTGCGGCCCACGTTCCGCGTCGAGGACGAGCGCGGGAAGACGGTCGCGGAGGGCAAGGACCTCGAGCAGCTCAAGGCACCGCTGCGGCCACGCTTCGCCGCGGCGATGGCCGAGGCCGCCACCGAGTCCGGTGTCACCGTGACCGGGCAGCAGGACTGGACGTTCGGCACCATCGAGCGCAGCTTCGCCACGACCCGCGCCGGCCACGAGGTGCGCGGGTTCCCGGCGCTGGTCGACGAGGGCACGGCGGTCGGCCTCCAGGTGCTGGGCTCCGAGGCGGAGCAGCAGGCCGCGCACCGTCGCGGACTGCGCCGGCTGCTGATGCTGACCGTCGCGTCGCCGGCGAAGGCGATCGCGCGCGACCTGTCCAACGCCGACAAGCTCGGGCTCGCCGGCTCGCCGTACCCCTCGACCACCGACCTGCTCGAGGACTGCGTCGCGGCCGCGGTCGACGAGCTGGTGGAGCGTCACGGCGGATCGGTCTGGGACGAGCCCGGGTTCCGGGCACTGCAGGAGAAGGTCGCCGGCGGTCTGGCCGAGGCCACGACCGGCGTGCTGCACGACGTGATCCGGGTGCTGTCGGTGTGGCGGGACGTGGACCGGCTGCTCAGTGGTTCCGCCGACCTCCCACTGCTGCCGGCGCTGGCGGACATGAAGGCGCAGGTGGGCCGGCTGGTGTTCCGGGGCTTCGTTGCCGACGTGGGCGCCGCCCAGCTGCGGCAGCTGCCGCGCTACCTCGCCGCCGTCACCGCCCGGCGGGAACGGCTGCCCGGCAACGTGGGCCGAGACCGGCTGCTGATGGACCAGGTCGCGAGCCTGCAGGAGGCCTACCTGCACCGGGTGGCGGCGCTGCCGGAGGGGCGTCCGCCGAGCGCGGGGCTGGAGCGGGTGCGCTGGATGCTCGAGGAGCTCCGGGTCTCCCTGTGGGCGCAGTCGCTCGGTACGGCGTACCCGGTCTCCGACACGCGGATCCGCAAGGCCCTCGGTGCCCTCTGAGGGGGCACGCCCTGAGGGGGCACGCCCTGAGGGGCGCCGCCCCGGGACGTCCCGGCTGTCGGCTACTCCTGGGCCGCCTCGGCGAGCTCCTCGCCGCCGATCTCGCGCTCGATCTCCTCGAGCTCGCGGCCCTTGGTCTCGGGGACCTTCTTGAGGAAGAAGACGATCGCCACGATCGCGATCACGCCGTAGATCCAGAACGTCGGCCCGCGTCCGATGGCCTTGGTCTCCTGGAGGAAGTAGTAGGACACCAGGAAGTTGGCCGCCCAGTTGCCGACCGTGGCGATCGCCATCGCCAGGCTGCGGAACTGCAGCGGGTAGATCTCGGAGATCATCAGCCAGAACACCGGACCCAGGCCGATCGCGAAGCCGATGATGTACATGATCACGCAGGCCAGGCCGAGCCAGGACGCGCCCTTGTAGAGCGCGGGGAACTGGAAGTAGAACCCGAGCAGGAACAGGGCGACGGTGAGGATCGCGGTGCCGGTGATCAGCAGCGGGCGGCGTCCCACCCAGTCCAGGGCCAGCACCGCGACGAGCGTCATCACGAAGTTCGTGATGCCGACGAACACCGCGAGCTGCACCGACTGGTCGGTGCTGGACCCGGTGTACCGGAAGATCGTGCTGGCGAAGTAGATCACGGTGTTCACGCCGACGAACTGCTGGAACAGCGCGAGGCCCAGACCCACCACCATCAGCGGGCGCACCCGCGGGCCGAACAGGTCGCGGATGGTCCAGGAGGACTCCTTCTCGGTGACCTCCAAGATGTCGTCGAGCTCGGCGTCGATGTCGGTCTCGCTGCGGGTCTTCTCCAGCACCGCGCGGGCCTCGTCGATGCGGCCCTTCTTCACCAGCCAGCGTGGGCTGTGCGGCACGAACACCATGCTGATCGCCAGTGCCGCGCCGGGCACCACGGCGATCCCGAGCATCCAGCGCCAGTTGTTGCTGACGTTCTGGAGCAGGAAGCCCGCGATGTAGGCGAGCAGGATGCCGAAGGTGATCATCACCTGGTTGAACGTCACCGTGCCGCCGCGGATCTTCGGCGGGGTCTGCTCGGAGATGTACTCAGGGGACACGAACGACGCGGTGCCGACCGACAGGCCGAGCACCAGGCGCGCGCCGATCAGCCAGGCGACGTCCTGGGCGAAGGCCGCGGCGAGTGCGCCGACCACGTAGACGCAGCCGGAGAGGAACTTCGTCCACTTGCGGCCGATCTTCTCCGAGAGGTAGCCCGAGAGCGCGGCGCCGAGCATGGCGCCGATCAGGATCGCCGCGACGATCCAGGAGGAGGCGAACGTGCTCGGGTGCAAGTCCTTCTGGATGTAGGGCAGCGCCTGACCGATGATGCCGGTGTCGTAGCCGAACAGGAACCCGCCCAGGGCGGCGAGCGTCGCGATCCCGCTCACGAACCGGTTGCGACCCGACATCGCGAACTTCACGAACTGGACACCTGTGGTGGTCTGCGCGGTCGACATCCCCCGACTCCTTCTCCGAGAGCTCCCGCTTTCCGGGAACGTGGTGCCGGTTGCCGTACCCACAACCGCGGCGGGGGATTCCCGGCCGTGCTGTCGGCTGGCCCCGTGTCGGTGTCCGCCGGGGGACGCACGGCTGGGAGCATGTGCGCATGTCCGGCGACCCGTCCCACTCCCGCCGCCGTGGTCCGACGCTCACCGTGGCGACGTACAACCTCTACGTCGGGGCCGACCTGTCCCGGCTGTTCGCCGTGGGCGACGCCGCCGGCCTGGCGCGCGCGGTGACGGAGGTGCGTGCCGAGCTGGACGCGACCTGCTTCCCCGAGCGGGCCGGCGCGCTCGCCGACGTGCTGGTCCGCGAGCGGCCGGAACTGGTCGGGCTCCAGGAGGTGGCGCGGTGGACGAGCAGGCGCGGCGACGGCCGTGCGCAGGTGCTGGCCGACTTCCTGCCCGCGCTCACCGCCGCGCTGGCCGCGCGCGGCTGCCGGTACGACACCTGCGCGGTCGCCCCCGCGTTCGGCGGGATGCTGCCGGTCGAGGACGCCTGGATGGAGCTGTCCGGCGCCGACGTGGTGCTGGTGCGCGCCGACGCCGCCGTGGACGTGGCCGCCGTGTCGACGGGGACGTACGCCGCCCGGCACCACGTCGACACCGGGCTGCCGGGAGCGAGGTTTCCGATCGCGCGCGGCTGGAGCCGCGTGCAGGCGTCGGTGGCGGGCCGACCCCTGACCTTCGTCGCCACCCACCTCGAGGCCTGGGACGCCAGGGTGCGGGCCGCGCAGCGCGACGAGCTGCTCGACGCGGTCGGTGACCCCGGGCACCCGGTGGTCGTGGTGGGCGACTTCAACGCGAACCCGTCGGAGGTGGGGATGCCCGCCGACTACCACGACGCGTGGCTGGAGGCCGGTGGTGACGCCGACGGCGGCGCGACGTGCGGGCAGGCAGGCGACCTGCGCAACCCGGTCAGCAGGCTCGGTCAACGCATCGACTACGTGTGGGTGCGCGGCGCCGGCGTCACCGGCTGCCGGGTGGCCGGGGACCGCCCGGGGGACCGGACCCTCGAGCACGGGATGTGGCCCTCCGACCATGCGGCGGTGGTCGCCGACCTGGTGCTCCCCCCGGTGTGAGTGCCGCTCAGTCCTGCGGACGCCGGCGCAGCGCCTTGGTCTCAGCGCGGCGCTTCTTGCCGGCCAGCCGCCGTTCCTGCGAGCCGCGGGTCGGCCTGGTCGGTCGGCGCGGGGGTGCCGGTGGCGCGCCGGCGCGGGTCAGGATGTCGGCGAGCCGGGTCCGCGCGGCCACCCGGTTGCGGTGCTGGGAGCGGTACTCCGAGGCGGTCACCGTCAGCACCCCGTCCACGAGCCGGTCCTGCAAACGGGCCAGCAGGCGGGCACGGAGCGGTTCGGGGAGTGCGGGTGAGCGGCGCACGTCGAAGGACAGCTCCACCCGCGAGTCCGCGGTGTTGACCGACTGGCCGCCCGGGCCGCCCGAGCGGCTGAAGCGCCACGACAGCTCCTCGGCGGGGATGCTCACCCCGCGGACCGCAAGAGGGCCGGTCAGCGGCCCGCTCACCGTGCGGGCTCCGCGGGCTGGGCGCCCCGCTGCGCGACGCAGCGGGCGGCGGCGCGCATCGCCAGGTCGATGCCGCCGACGAGGTACCCGGCGGCGAGCGCGTCTCCGGCGCCGGTGACGTCGAGGACCGGACCCGGCTCCGCCGATCGGTCGTCGGGCACGCCGTCGATGACGAACGTGGCGCCCCGCGCGCCGTGCTTGAGGGCGAGCACCGTGCGGCCGCCGGGGTGGAAACCACCGCGGAAGGCGGCCCACTCCGCGTCGTTGGCGAACACCACCGCCGGTTGCGTCCGCGTGCAGAGTGCGGCGAAGTCCTCGGCGCCGTACGCGCCGGCCATGGCCGCCGACGCCAGGTCCAGCGCCACCCGGGTGCCGGCCGCGCGCGCGGCCGCGGCGGTGCGCACGATCCGCTCGGGGTCGGGGGCGCGGACCAGCGCGTAGCCGGACACGAACAGCCAGTCGGCGTCGGCCAGCCAGGCTCCAGGCTCCAGGCCGGCGAGCCAGGCGGGGTCACCGGCGTCGGAGGCCATCGTGCGCGTCGCCCCCGAGGTCAACGACAGCACCACTCCCAGGCGCCCGTCGTGCCGCCCGGCCATCTGCACTCCGCGCGCAGCGAGCGCCTCCTCCACGACACGGCCCTGGGCGCAGCCCGAGCGCGGGCCGTAGACGCGGGCCCGCCCACCCAGCGCGCAGACCCACGCCGCCACGTTGGCCGCCTGGCCGCCGGACTCGAACCGGATGTGAGCAGGCGTGTCGTCGTCGGGGACCAGCCCACCGGGCGCGTCGACGAGCACGTCGAGCATCACGTCACCCAGACACGCCACCAGCACCGTCGTCCCCTCCTCCTGCGTCACCCGGCAGAATGCGCGGGTGAACCAGTTGCCTCTCCAGCTGTCCGATGAGGTCACCGACGCTATTGCATCAGGCGCCGGGGTCGTCGCCCTCGAGTCCACGATCATCAGCCACGGCCTGCCGACCGAGACCGCGGCCGCGACCGCGCGGCGCATCGAGGAGGCGGTACGCCGGCACGGCGCCGTGCCGGCCACCATCGCGGTTGTCGACGGGGTGGTCCGCATCGGGCTCGACGACGACGCACTGCTCCGGGTCGCCGAAGGCGAGGACGTGGCCAAGGCCAGCGTGCGGGACCTCCCCGTGGTGCTCGCGCGCGGCCTCACCGGTGCCACCACCGTCGCCGCGACGTCGTACCTGGCACACCTGGGCGGCATCCGGGTCTTCGCCACCGGCGGGCTCGGCGGTGTGCACCGGGACGCCGCGCACACCTTCGACGAGTCCGCCGACCTGGCCGGCCTGGCCGCGGTGCCGGTGACGGTGGTCTGCGCCGGGGTGAAGTCCCTGCTCGACGTGGCCGCCACGCTGGAGCGGCTGGAGTCGCTGTCGGTCGGGGTGGTGGGCTACCGCACCGACACGTTTCCCGGCTTCTACGTGCGCGACACCGGGCTGCGCGTTCCGTGGCGGGTGCGAGGAGCCCGACGAGGTGGCCGCGCTCATGCGCGCGCGGGACCTGCTCGGACTCGGCCAGGGGCTCGTGGTGGCCAACCCGATCGACGCGGACGAGGAGATGGACCCCGACCTGCACGAGCGCACCCTCACGGACGCGCTGGCCGCGGCCGACCGCGCCGGCGTCTCCGGCAAGGACGTGACGCCGTTCCTGCTCGGCTGGTTCCACGAGCACACCGAGGGGGCCAGCCTCGCCGCCAACGTGGCGCTGGTGCTCTCGAACGCGGCCCTGGCGGCCCGGATCGCGGCTGCCTGTGCCGGCCGGTAGCCGGCGTCGGGTGCGCGTCCGGGAGGAGAAAGCTGGTGCGCCGGACCGGGAGCGCCTCACGGCGCGTGGCCGCTCGTAGCGGCTATTTTTGGGACCCGGGGCTGCCACGGCCCGGCGCAGTGCCCAGCCTACAAGCGTCGGACGAGGACCCAAGGGGGATACCCGACAATTCCTCCCGGCGGGTTCAGGCGAGCTCGTCCCCCGACTCCAGACGCGCCGCGTGCTCGAGCTGCTCGGCCATGGTGAGGAGCTTGGCCGCCGACAGGTCGGAGTGGTACGGCGTCGCGGCGTCCCGCGCGCCGATGTGGGCGCGCCCGGCGGCCACCACCCGCGCGAAGGCGGCGGCCCGGTACAGCGTGTCCGCGAAGTCGCCTCGCGCCACCCCGCGCAGGACGAGGTCCACCAGGTGCCGCACCTCGTCGGGACCGGGCGGGTCCACCACCCCCGCGACGACCTCGTGCACCGGGGTGTGCCGGCGGCCGGCGTCGAACTCGCGCGCGGCGGACATCGGGTCGGCGTACACCCACGACCGCAGCAGGTACAGCCGCCACAGGCAGCCGGCGAGCGAGTCGGCGGGGGAGCCGGCCCACAGGTCCGCCAGCGTGTCGAGGCCCTCGGTCTCGGCGAGCCGCACCACCCGGGCGACGACCTGCTCGTCCCCGAGGTCGCGCGCCCCCCGGACCAGCAAGGTGGCGGCCCGGTCGGCCGCCTCGCTGCGCACGGCCGGATCGCCCTCGCCGGTCATCGCCTCGAAGTGCGCGGCACCGGGGAGCGCGGGGCGGTGATGGCGGCGGCTCTCGGACATCGCAGACCACTGTAAGCGGTCTGGTGTCGCCGGGCTCGCCGTGAGCGGGGGAAGCGGTGAGGGCGGTCCCTCGCCAGCGCGTCCGGCCATGCGTGGCGCGGCCCGCCCGGTACGGTGTCCGCTGGTCCAGTCCGGAGGAGGTCGTCGGTGCGTCGCGCGTTCGTGGGTGCGCTGGTGGTCCTCGCTCTCGGGGCGACCGGCTGCAGCGCGGCGAGCCGGGTCGACGGTCTGGTTCCTGCGTCGGCGGCGTCGTCCCCCTCCACCGCGTCCGCCCGCTCCACCGCGTCCGCCCGCTCCACCGCGTCCTCCGGGGCGTCGGCGGAGTCCGCGCCGGTGACCCTGCGCTTCTCCGTGTACGGCGACCCGGGCGCCGTGGCCGCGTACCGGCAGCTGGCCGCCGCCTACGCCCGGCTGCATCCCGCCGAGCGCGTCCGCGTGCAGGCCGCGCCGGATGCCCGGTCGGCCCGCGCGAGGCTCTCCCGGCAGATGACCGCCGGCACGGCCCCCGACGTGTTCCTCGCCGACCACGCCGACGTTCCCGGGCTCGTCGCCGCCCATCTCGTGCAACCCGTCGACCGGTTGCTCGAGGAGCGCGGCGTGCTCTTCGGTGACCACTTCGACCGGCTGGGGCTGGAGGCCTTCAGCGCCGACAGCGCCTTGCAGTGCATGCCGCACGACGTGTCGCCGCTCGTCGTGTACTACAACCCCCGCCTGGTGCGCCCCGCCCTTTCCGCCGCGCCGGGACACCAGCCACCGGCGTGGGACACCGGGTGGACCTGGCAGCAGCTCGCCGCCGCAGCGCGGCGCGCCGCCCACGGGAAGGTGGCGGGCTTCTACCTGCCGCCGAGCCTGGAGTCGCTGATGCCGCTGCTCAGCTCCGCCGGCGCCGGCCTGCTCGACGACGGCCGCACCCCCACGCGGTTGAGACTCACCGACCAGGACGCGCGCACGGCGCTGCACCGGATCCTGCGGCTGGTGGGTGATCCGGCGCTGACCCCGGGGCCGGCTGGACCCCGCCGAGGCGGTCGCCCGGTTCACCCGCGGACGGCTCGCGATGCTGGTCGGGACCCGGGCGCTCGTGCCCGCCCTGCGCAAGGCCCCCGGCCTGCGCTTCGACGTGTTCCCGCTGCCCGGCCTGGGCCGGAGCAGCACGGTCGCGGAGATGGCCGGCTACTGCATCTCCGCCTCCACCGCGCACCTCGCCGCGGCCGCGGACTTCCTCGCCTACGCCAGCGGGCCGCAGGCCTCTCGGATCGCCGCACGGGCGGGTGGGGTCGTCCCGGCGAACCTGGCGGCGCTGCACTCCGAGGCGTTCACCCAGCCCGGACGCTCGCCGCGGCACGCCCAGGTCTTCGTGTCGGCACTGCGGCACGCCGACGCGCTCCCGTTCTCACCGCAGTGGCCCGAGCTCGAGGCCGTCGAGCGGCCCCTGGTGGCGCAGCTGTTCGCGGGCCCGGGCACGCGGACCGACCGGCTGCTGGCCCGGATGGAGCGCCGGGCCACCCGGGTGCTGGCTGCACAGCCGGGGACCGGCGCGTCCTGAGCGCGCTCAGGACGCGCCGAGGATCGCCTCGGTCAGCAGGTCGACGGTGAGCTCGATCTGCCACTCGCGGGCGCCGAGCTCGCGCAGCCGGGTGGCGACCAGCTCCGGGAGCTCGCCGGCCTCGCCCTCCGGCGGCTCCCACATCACGCGGCGCACGAAGTCGGGCGTGAGCAGGTTCTCCACCGGCACGTCGAGCTGCTCGGCGCGCTCCTTCAGGGTGGCCCGCACGGCGGTGAGCCGGGCGGCCGCGACCGGGTCCCGGTCGGCCCAGGCGCGCGGCGGTGGCGGTCCGTCGTACCGTGCGGTGAGCGTGGGCAGGCCCGTGTCGGGCAGCGTGCGCGCCTCGCGCAGCGCCGCCACCCACTGGGTGGCGTAGCGTTCGGCGCCCCGGCCGTGGAAGCCCTTGACGGCCAGCAGCGACGCGCGGTCGCTCGGCATCGCGTTGGCCGCCTCGACGAGGGCGGAGTCGGGCAGGATCCGGCCGGGCGTGACATCGCGCTGGGCGGCGATCGCGTCGCGGGTCTCCCACAGCGCGCGTACGGCGGCCAGCGCGCGCCGGCCGCGGGCGCGGTGCATGCCGGAGGTACGCCGCCAGGGCTCCTGGCGGGGCGGGTTGGGGACCGCCTGCACCAGGTGCGCGAACTCCTGGCGGGCCCACTCGGCCTTGCCTGCGGCCTCGAGCTGCGCGGCGAGCGCCTCGCGCAGCTCGATGAGCGCCTCGACGTCGAGCGCGGCGTACTCCAGCCAAGGCTCGGGCAGCGGGCGGGTGGACCAGTCCACCGCCGAGTGCTCCTTGCGCAGCCGCCGGCCCACGACGGTCTCCACGAGGGTCGCCAGCCCGACCCGGGGGTAGCCGAGCAGGCGTCCGGCCAGCTCGGTGTCGAACAGCGACGTCGGGCGCAGCCCCACCTCGAGGAGGCAGGGGAGATCCTGGGTGGCCGCGTGCAGGATCCACTCTGCCCCGCCGAGCGCGGCGTCGAGGCCGCGCAGGTCCTCGAAGGGCAGCGGGTCGATCAGCGCGGAGCCGGAGCCCTCACGGCGCAGCTGGATGAGGTAGGCGCGCGCGGAGTAGCGGTAGCCCGACGCGCGCTCGGCGTCGAGGGCCACCGGGCCGGTGCCGGCGGCGAACGCCTGCAGCGTCGTGGCGAGCGCCTCGTCGGTGTCCACCACCGGCGGCAGGCCGTCGCGCAGCTCGAGCAGCGGGCACCTCCGCCGGCTCGGCGCCGGTGGCCGAGGCGTCGCGGGAGTCCTCAGGCGGGGGCGTCGCGGCGGCCGGCATCAGTCGCGGCCACGCTGTCCACGGCGGCTCGGGAGAGGGGCGACCCCCTCGGGCACGGGCGGCAGTCCTGCGGCGGTGCACAGCAGCTCGCCCCAGGCCTCGACGTGCGGGCCAGGTCGAGCATCGGGTCGCCGATCGGCGTCCACGAGGCCCGGATCTCGAGCTGGGCGGTGGCCTCCTCGCCGGCCATCGACCCGAAGCTCTCGCTGGAGACCTTGGTGACCGTGCCGGAGGGCGCCACGAACAGGGCGCCGTGTGCCTCGAGGGCCTCGGTGAGCCAGGACCAGCCGACCTCGCCCAGCAACGGGTCGTTGGCCATCTCCGGATCGATCTCGGCGCGTGCGTAGGCCACGCAGCGGAACGTCCCGGCCCAGGTGTCGTTGCCGGCGGGGTCGTGGAGCAGCACCAGCCTGCCGGTGCCCACGTCCTCGCCGTCGATGGTCACGTCCGCGGACAGCGCGAACGCGTAGGGAGCGATCCGCTGCGGCGCGGGCATCTCCTCGCAGAACACCTCCGGGCGCAGGCGCGCCGCGCGCATCTGGGCGACGGCTACCCGGAACTCCTCGGGCACTGCGGAGGCGTCCACACGAGTCTCTTGACGTGCGGCCATGACCTCACCCTAGGCCGAGAACCTCGGGTGTGGCGGACGACACGCGCGCGGCCGGCCCGTGCGCCGTGGTCCGGTGCGCCGGCCGGCCCGCCGGTTGGGCCGAACCGCCGCTCACCTGGGAGGATCGCCGCGTGCCTGCTGTGAGCTCTTCGACGTCTGCGGTCTCCGACTCTCCCTTCCTGCGCGCCGCGCGTGGCGCGGCCGTGCCCTACACGCCGGTCTGGTTCATGCGGCAGGCCGGCCGGTCGCTGCCGGAGTACCGCGCGGTCCGCGAGGGAGTGCCCATGCTCGAGTCGTGCATGCGTCCGGACCTGGTCGTGGAGATCACGCTGCAGCCGGTCCGCCGGTACGGCGTCGACGCGGCGATCTTCTTCTCCGACATCGTGCTGCCGCTGAAGGCGGTGGGCGTCGACCTCGACATCAAGCCCGGCGTGGGGCCCGTGGTGGCCTCGCCGGTCCGCGACCCTGGCGGACGTGGCCGCGATCCCCGACCTCACGCCGGAGCACGTCGCCCTTCATCACCGAGTCGGTGCGCACGCTGGTCGCCGAGCTCGGCGCGACGCCGCTGATCGGCTTCGCCGGCGCGCCGTTCACGGTCGCGTCGTACCTCGTGGAGGGCGGCCCGTCGAAGGAGCACGCCCGGACCAAGGCGATGATGTTCGGTGCTCCGGAGGTGTGGGACGCGCTGATGCGCAAGATCGCGGCGATCTCCGCGGCCTACCTCGAGGTGCAGGTCGCGGCCGGAGCGTCGGCGGTGCAGCTGTTCGACTCCTGGGCCGGCGCGCTGGGGCCTGACGACTACCGGCGCTACGTGCTGCCGTACTCCTCGCAGGTGCTCTCCCGCGCCGGCGCGCTGGGGGTGCCGCGCATCCACTTCGGGGTGGGCACCGGTGAGCTCCTGGGGCTGATGGGCGAGGCCGGGGCCGACGTGGTCGGAGTGGACTGGCGGGTGCCGCTCGCCGACGGGGTACGACGCGTCGGCGGTCGCGCGGTGCAGGGGAACCTCGACCCGTCGCTGGTGTTCGCCCCCACCGAGGTGATGCTCTCCCGCGCCGCGGAGGTCCTGGAGGCCGGCCGGGCGGCGCCGGGGCACATCTTCAACCTCGGTCACGGGGTGCTGCCCTCCACCGACCCCGACCAGCTGGCGCGGCTGACCGACTTCGTGCACGAGCGGTCGGCCCGCCACCCCGGCTGACCGGCCCGCTGGGTCAGAGCCGTACGGCCACCGGCCGGGCCTCGCGGAGGCCGGCCGCCAGCGACGCGGTGGTCACGATCGCCCACTGGCTCCGGCCCTGCGCCAACGACTCACACGCCCAGGTCAGCGTCAGCCGGTCCAGCAGCAGTCGCGCCAGCGTGTCGTGGTGGTGCCTCGCGCCGACCCCGGCGTCCTCCACGGTGAGCGCGAGCGCTGACGTCCAGCACTCGGCGCGCAGGCGGACCGGCGACGCGCCGTGCCGGAGCGCCTCGGTGACGAGCGTGGAGACGACCAGGCAGGCCTCGTCCTCGAGGTCCCGGACGTGGTGGCACAGGGTGCTGGCGAGAAATGCCCGCGCCAGTCCCGGTCCTCGTGGCGTCGCCGGCACCTGGAGCTCAGCCGGTGAAGTCTCTGTGCACACGATCTCCCCCTCTCGGGCTGCCGACCGTCGGCCGCCCGGGCATGCTGCGCGGACCTCACCACCGGGTGAGGACGGTGGCGGTGTGCCGCCGGCTCCGTGGCAGCCGCAGCTCGAGCAGCTGCTCGGCGCGCCGTAGCCGCTGCAGGTCGGCCGCCGAGGCGGGCCGCTGGAACAGTCTCTGGAACCGGGCCTCGAGGCCCTCCGACTCAAGTGCGCCACTCATGATGCTCCCCGTTGTGCAGCACGAATGGCGGCCACGTTAGGCACCGGTTCGGCCGCGTTGAAGTCCTTTCCCGCAATCGGCGCCCGCACAGCCGGACACATCGGGGCAGTCCTGTGCAGAACCGCGCCCGAACCGCGGTTTCTCGTCCCCCGCCCGTCGCCGTCGAGGCGCGGGTGTCGCACCGTTGAGGCGCGGGTGTCGCAGCGTCGAGCGGCGCGTGTCGCAGCCGGTACTCGTTCAGCCGGCGTCCGCGGGTGGCGGTCCGGACGGTGCCGGGGTACGACGGCCGCGCAGCAGGTGCCGCACCAGCAGCCACACCGGGATGCCGACCACCGTCAGGAGGACGGCGAACGGCAACACCGCGCCGACCACGGTCAGCGCCACCGCCGCGCTCCCCGCAAGCGCCCGCCAGCCCGCGGTGAGCCCGCCGAGGAAGCCGGTCGCCGCGGGGGTGGCCTTGCCGGGGGAGGAGAGGCGCACCGTGATCGTCGACATCGCCGTCTGGTCGGCGAGGTAGTCCCGCTGGTTCACCTGCGACTGGAGCTCGGCCTCGCGGTCGGTGATCTCCTGCTCGAAGCGGATCAGGTCGTCGATGTTGGCGCTCTGCTGCTGGAACCGCTGCAGCCGATGGATGCTGTTGCGCAGGGTGCGGACCCTCTCCTCGACATCGATGACCTGCGTCGTGACGTCGCGGGCGCTGGACTCCGCGGACTGGGTCCTGCCGATCTCCTGCAGAGCGCTCATGGCTGCCTCGAAGTCGGCCACCGGAACGCGCAGCACCAGCGTGGAGCGGGCCAGCCGGCCCTGGCGGGTGTGGGAGGTCTGCTCGCTGTCGATGCTGCCGCCGAAGCGCGCGAGCATGGCGTCGATCCGCTCGCGGGCGGCGGCAGGGTGCGTGCTGGTCAGCGTGACCTGCCCGGTCTTGACTACCTTGCGCAGCGTCACGGTGACGCGGTTGCCGCCCGCCCCGGCCCCGCCCGAGGTCCCGGCCCCGCCTGTGTCCTGCTTCGGTGCCGCCATGGCGTCCGAGGCCGTCGCCCCGGCGCGGCTCTGGACGGCGCCGCTGTCCTGACGGCGCCGCTGTCCTGGGCGCCGCTGTTCTGGGCGCCGCCGCTGCACGCCGCCATCGCGAGCCCGACAAGGACCGCGACCCCTGCGAGCCGCGCTGACCGCACTCGTGTCCCGGTCATCGTCGCCACCTGCCCCTCGTCCCTGTCGTCGTCCCTGTCGTCGTCCGTGTCGTCGTCCGCTCCACGACACCGATCCGACGCAGCAGGAGCCTGTCCGGTTCCACCCGGGTGGCGGGGCGCTCGCACGGTTTGTCAGTCTGGTACTCGTGACCGTGTGCTCCGGCTCCCCAGAAAACCCACGCTCCGCTCCGACGGTGGTGGTCGTCGGCGGCGGGATCGCCGGACTCGCCGCGGCCGCAGGGGTACGACGGACCGCGCCGGGTGCGCGTGTGGTCGTGCTCGAGGGCTCGCCGGACGTCGGCGGCAAGCTGCGACTGGCGACCGTGGGCGGGGTGACCGTCGACGTGGGTGCGGAGTCGATGCTCAACCGCCGCCCCGAGGCGGTGGGCCTGGCCCGGGAGGCGGGACTCGGCGGCCGGCTCGTGCACCCGGCCACCATGGCCGCCAACCTCTGGTCGCGCGGGGAGATGCACCCGATGCCGCGCACGCTGATGGGTGTGCCGACCGACGCCCGGGCGCTGGCCGACAGCGGGGTGCTGTCCAAGGCAGGGCTGGCGCGGGTGGCGCTGGACGCGGTGCTGCCGGCCACCCACCTCGACGACCGCGACGTGAGCGTGGGGTGGCTGATCGAGGAACGCTTCGGCCGTGAGGTCGTCGACCGGCTCGTCGAGCCCTTGCTGGGCGGCGTCTATGCCGGCCACGCCCGGGAGATCTCCGCGCGCGCGGCGGTGCCGCAGGTGGTGGCGCTGCTGGACCGGGACAAGTCGATGATGCGCGCGGCGGCCGCCGCCACCGCGCAGGCAGGCAACAGGGCCGACGTCCCGGTGTTCGCCGGACTGCGCGGCGGCGTCGGGCAGCTGCCGGCCGCGGTGGTCGACGCCTTCGACCTGGAGGTCCGCACCGACGCGACGGTGCGGGACCTGGCGAAGGCGGCGGACGGGGGCTGGCACCTGGTGGTCGGGCCGACCACGGACGCCGAGATCGTGCACGCGGACGCGGTGGTGCTGGCCACCCCGGCCCGGTCGACCGCCCGGCTGCTCGCCGATGTGGTGCCCGACGCGGCCCTGGAGCTGGCCCGCATCGAGTACGCCTCGATGGCGATCGTCACGTTCGCGTTCGCCCGGCGCGAGTTCCCCGAGGTCGCTGGCTCCGGCTTCCTGGTGCCGCCGGTGGACGCGCGGCGGGTGAAGGCCGCGACGTACTCCTTCGCGAAGTGGGACTGGGTCCGGGAGGCGGGGGAGGGCCGCGGCCCGGGCGGCGACGACCTGCTGGTGATGCGGTGCTCGGTCGGGCGGCACCGCGAGGAGGAGACCCTGCAGGTCCCCGACGAGGAGCTGGTCACGCTGGCGCGCGAGGACCTCTGCGACGCGATCGGGGTGTGCGTCAAGCCGGTCGACGGGCACGTCCAGCGCTGGGGCGGGGCGCTGCCGCAGTACGCCGTGGGGCACAGCGAGCGGGTGCGCCGGGTGCGCGCCTCGGTGGCCGAGGTGCCGGGCCTGGCCGTGTGCGGGGCTGCGTACGACGGTCTGGGGATCCCCGCGTGCATCGCCTCCGCGGAGCGGGCCGTCGCGCAGATCCGCCCGGTCCTGAAAGCCGCCTGAACGACTCCGACCCGGCGCACGGACGTCTTGGCGACCGCGGGAGAATGGCGCCATGACTGACAAGCGGCCGAACCAGGGCAAGCGCGCGCGGGACCTCAACGAGATGGTCCGCTACACCATGTGGTCGGTGTTCCACCTGCGTGACGTGATCGGGGAGGGCGACCGCGACGCCGAGGCGCACGAGGTCGAGAAGCTGTTCACCGAGCTCGGCGGTGCCGACGTCACCGTCCGCGGGCTGTACGACGTCTCGGGCCTGCGCGCGGACGCCGACCTGATGATCTGGTGGCACGCCTCCACCGCCGACGAGCTGCAGGACGCCTACCACCGGTTCCGTCGTACGGCGTTCGGGGCGCGGCTGGAGCCGGTGTGGTCGCAGATGGCGCTGCACCGGCCGGCGGAGTTCAACAAGAGCCACATCCCCGCGTTCCTGGCCGACGAGGAGGCCCGGGCCTACGTGTGCGTCTACCCGTTCGTGCGCTCGTACGAGTGGTACCTCCTCGAGGACGCCGAGCGACGACGACTGCTGGCCGAGCACGGGATGATGGCGCGGGACTACCCGGACGTGCGCGCGAACACCGTCTCGTCGTTCGCCCTCGGTGACTACGAGTGGATGCTGGCCTTCGAGGCCGACGAGCTCTACCGGATCGTGGACCTGATGCGCCACCTGCGCGGCTCCGAGACGCGCCGACACGTGCGCCTGGAGGTGCCGTTCTACACCGGCCGTCGTCGTACCCCCACCGAGCTGATCCACGACCTGCCCTGAACTCCACCCGGACGTCATACCCCCCGGTCGCCCCGGCGACCACCGCGTATGACGTCCACGCGGACGTCATACGGGACGCCCCGCCCGGCGCGCGGGGCGGATGACGCTAGTCGGTCGGCTCGAGGGCGAGGCTGACCGAGTTGATGCAGTAGCGCTGGTCGGTGGGGGTGCCGTAGCCCTCGCCCTCGAACACGTGCCCGAGATGGGAGCCGCAGTTCGCGCACCGCACCTCGACGCGGCGCATCCCGAACGTGGTGTCCTCGAGGTACTCCACCCGGTCCTCGGCCAGCGGCGCGTAGAACGACGGCCAGCCGCAGTGCGACTCGAACTTGGTGTCGGACCGGAACAGCTCGGCGCGACAGGCCCGGCAACGGTAGACGCCGGTGGTCTTGGTGTCGGTGTACTCACCGGTGAAGGGCTGCTCGGTGCCGGCCTCGCGGAGCACGTGGAACTCCTCCGGGGTCAGCTCCGCACGCCACTCCTCGTCGCTCTTCTTCACCTGGTAGCCCATGCTCACGAGCCTACCGACCCGTCACACGGTCCGGGTTGTCCCGTTACGTGAGACGCCCCTGGTTCTGACCGCGGTGCCTGGGTCACCATCAGTGAACACATGTGCACTGAAAACGGTGACCGGGGGTGAGCAGATGACCGTGGGGGAGCGCGTGGACTGGCAGCGCCTGCGCGACTGGGGCTCGAGGCTGACCACGCCGCTGCACGCCGACGACTACCTCTCGCTGATCAACCCGCTGTGGTCCGCGCGCGAGCTGCGCGGCCGCATCGAGCGGGTGGTGCGCGAGACCGACGACGCCGCGACGCTCGTGATCCGGCCCGGCTGGGGCTGGCACTTCGAGCCGCGTCCGGGGCAGTACGTCGGGATCGGCGTCGACGTCGACGGAAGGTTCCACTGGCGCTCGTACTCGCTGAGCGCGCCGCCGCGCCGCGACGGACGGCTGCTGACCATCACGGTGCGGGCGATGCCCGAGGGCTTCCTGTCCCGGCACCTGGTCGGGGTCACTCCGGGCACCATCGTCCGGCTGGCGGCGCCCGCCGGGGACTTCGTGCTCCCGGACCCGCCGCCCTCGCGCGTGCTGTTCTTCGTCGGCGGCAGCGGCATCACGCCGGTGATGGCCATGCTGCGCACCCTGGACCGCCGGGACACCATGCCCGACGTCGTCCTCGTCTACTCCTCGCCGACGCCGGAGCGGATGATCTTCCGCAACGAGCTGCACGAGCTCGCCGCACGGCACCCGGGCCTCCACGTGCACGAGCAGCACACCGACCTGCACGGCATGTTCACGCTCGCGCAGCTCGACGACGTGTGCCCAGACTGGCGGGAGCGCGAGACGTGGGCGTGCGGGCCGGCGCCGATGCTGGACTCCGCCGAGGAGCACTGGGCGGCCGCGGGGCTGCCCGACCGCCTCCACGTGGAGAGGTTCACGCTCGAGCTGGCCGCGGACGGCGAGGCGGGCGGGCAGGTGCGCTTCCAGAACTCGGGCAAGCACATCGAGGCCGACGGTGCCACCACCCTGCTCGAGGCGGGGGAGCGGGCGGGCGTCGGCATGCCGTACGGCTGCCGGATGGGCATCTGCCACACCTGCACGCTGACGATGATCTCCGGCCGGGCGCGCGACCTGCGCAACGGCGAGGAGCACGCCGAACCCAACGAGCCCATCCAGACCTGTGTGACCGTCGCCGTGGGCGACTGCGTCCTCAACATCTAAGGAGTACGACGCGATGGCGATCTCCGACGTCAAGGAGTACACCCACCTGTCCGAGGCCGACGTGGAGGCACTCGGCCGCGAGCTCGACGCGATCCGCGCCGAGATCGAGGAGTCGCGCGGGGCCGCGGACGCGGAGTACATCCGCCGGCTGATCCGGATCCAGCGCCGGCTGGCCGCCGCCGGCCGCCTCACGCTGTTCGCCAGCCGGTACAAGCCCGCCTTCTTCGCCGGGGCCGCGATGCTCGGCGTGGCCAAGATCCTGGAGAACATGGAGATCGGCCACAACGTCATGCACGGCCAGTGGGACTGGATGAACGACCCCGAGATCCACTCGAGCACCTGGGAGTGGGACACCGCGCAGCCCGCGGAGCAGTGGAAGCACTCCCATAACTACATCCACCACCAGTTCACCAACGTGCTGGGCTATGACAACGACATCGGTTACGGGGTCCTGCGGATGGCGCGCGAGCAGAAGTGGCACCCGGCCAACCTCGGACAGCCCGTCTACAACACGCTGCTCGCGCTGCTGTTCCAGTGGGGTGTGGCGCTGCACGACCTCGACGTGCAGGCGATCCGCAAGGGCCGCAAGGACCCGAAGGAGATGCGCCGGCAGCTCAGGCAGCTCGGTCGCAAGGTGCGCCGGCAGTTCGCCAAGGACTACGTGATCTACCCGCTGCTGTCGGGGCCGAACGCGTGGCAGACGATGAAGGCCAACGCGCTGGCCAACCTGGCGCGCAACATGTGGTCCTACATGATCATCTTCTGCGGTCACTTCCCGGACGGGGCACTGCACTTCACCGAGGAGGAGATCGAGGACGAGAGCCGGGCGGAGTGGTACCTGCGCCAGATCCTCGGCGCGGCCAACTTCACCGGCAGCCCGCTCCTGCACGTCATGTCGGGCAACCTCGGCTTCCAGATCGAGCACCACCTCTTCCCCGACCTGCCGAGCAACCGCTATGCCGAGATCTCGGGCCGGGTGCAGGCGCTGTGCGAGAAGTACGACATCCCCTACACCACCGGGCCGCTGCACCGTCAGTACGGCCAGACGCTGCGCACCATCTGGAAGCTCTCGCTGCCCAACGCCTGGACCAGCAACGACGAGCCCGAGCCGCCGACCCCCGCGCGGGACCGGCGTCGTCTCAGCGACGAGGAGCGGCCGTCCCGGCGCCGGGAGACGGGAGCATGGGCCCGCGGGCTGTCGGCGTGAGTGGGCTCCCGTCCGCCCTTGCGGAGCAGCCCTCGGACCCGTCGTACGGCGTCCCGGTGCCGTTCGTGTGCGGGCGCGACAACGGGCCGTACGGCGTCGGGACCCTCAACCGCCGGCGCGTCATCCAGTGCGCGCTGAGCCGGATCTGCGCGATGTGCGGGCGTTCGCTGGAGAACCCGCTGGTGCTCGTGGGCAGCACGGAGGAGGTCGCGCGGAACGCGTTCCGGGTGCCGCCGATGCACGCGGACTGCGCCGACGCCGTGCTGGCCGTCTACGCCCCGTTGCCGGGGACGGTGCTCGACCATCCGCCGGGCAACCGGGCCTGGGTGCGGGTCGTCACCGGTGGTTTCGACCTCGAGCGGCCCTCCGAACGCGGCGGGCGCACCACGTTCCGGCCGAACTCCGTCATGCAGAGCGGCTGCTGACTCTCGGGCGCTGACGGCCGGACGTGCAGCGGCCCCCGCCCGGCACCCCACCCCCGTGGAGGTGCCGGACGAGGACCGTGCTGACCTCAGCGCGTCAGCGGTGGCGTCGGATCCACCGGGGTCCGAACCACACCACGCGGCGGACGACGTCCACCCGACCGAGGCTGTCCTTCACCTTCACCGCGACCACGAAACGGTGGTGGTGGCGGTGGTAGTAGCACCGGGTCGCCTGACGGTGCGTCCACCCGGTGTGATGGCCGTTGCCGCAGTAGAACCGGAACGCCACGATCGGCGCCTCGGCGGAGCCGGTCGAGTGCCGGGCCACCAGGCGGACCCGGAGCAGGTGGTGGTTGATCCGCTTGGCGACCAGATGCAGGCGGGCCTGCGGCGCCATCGGTGCCGCCACGGTGATGCTCCCGAAGGCCAGGTCCGTCTTGCCGTTGCTGTCGGTCACCACGACCCAGGGGGCGTACGTTCCCGCCTTCGGGTAGCTGCAGGTGGCCTGAGCGCCGGTACGGCTCGTCGGGGTGGTGCTGTTCCCGCACCCGAAGCGGTAGCCGACGACCCGGGCACCGCTCGCGTTGGCCACGGAGGTCGACGCGTCGAGCGTGCTGGTGCCACCCAGAGCGACGTTGCCGGGAGTCACCACCAGGTGCGCCGTCGGACCCGGCTGCGGTGCCGGCTGGGGAGCGGGCTGCGGCGCAGGCTGGGGAGCCGGCTGCGGCGCGGGAGCACCTCCACCCCCACCGCCGCCTCCAGAGCTCGGGGCGTTGACGGTCAGGGCCGCCGTTGCGGAAGCCGTCAACGTGTTGCTGTCGGTGACGGTGACCGTGGCGGTGTAGCTGCCTGCCGTGGGGTAGGTGCACCTCGCGGTGGCGGGGCTCGTCTTCGCGTCGTAAGCCAGCGTGGCGGTCTTGTCACCGCAGTCGAAGGCGTAGCCGCTGATCGTGGCTCCCTGCGTGGTCACCTTCGAGCCGGAGGCGTCGAGCGTGACCGCCTGGCCCGTGGTGGCCGGGTTGGGCGTCGCCGTCACCGCGGCGACGGGCGCGGTGGGCGTCGGGTTGTTGCCCCACTCGAAGGCGCCGATGTCGGTCAGCGCCGGGGTGCCCGCGTCGATCGCAGGGGAGCCGGCGGTCAGGTGGTAGTCGCTGCCCAGCTTCGGGTCGCCTTCGACGCCGTCCTTCTCCTGTCCGGTGGCCGTCTGGAACGCGGCGAGTGACGTGAAGAGCACGTTCTGGCCGCCGTTCTTGCCGTACTCGAACAAGACGCCGCCGTCCTTGTTGAAGACGAGGTCGTAGTCGAGCGTGGTTCCCGCGATCGACAAGTCGTCCACACGGATCTCGCCCGGGTGGCCCGTCGCTCCCGTGCTCGGGTTGGGGACCGGGTTCAGGCCGTTGTTCGACGAGATGTTGTTGCGCACCGTCGCGCCGGTCGAACCCACGCCCGCGCCGCTCGCCTCGATGTTGAGGCCGACGTTGGCGTTGCCGACGATCGTGTTGTTCGTGACCGTGGTGTTCGGTGCTCCGGCCACGTCGACGCCGTGGTCACCGTTGTCGTAGGTGAGGTTGTGGCTGATCGTCGTACCGTCGGAGTCGGGGTAGATCTCGATGCCGGAGTCCTCGTTGCCATAGGTGGTGCTGCCGGTGATCGAGGTGCTGCTGGCGGGGACGAGCACGCCGGTGCTGGTGGGCGTGTACCCGCGCACATCGATGCCGGTGGCGCTGCGGTTTCCCGCCGAGTTGCCGTACGACGTGACCCCGGTGATCTTGTTGCCCGAGCCGCCCTGGACGCTGAGTCCGTGGTTGCCGTTGTCGTGGGTGACGGAGTCACGCACCGTGTTGGTGCTCGTGGTGCGCAGCAGGATGCCGACCGACGTCGCCGCGCTGACGGTGACGTGGTCGAGCGTGTTCCCTGTGCCGCCCGAGATGTAGACGCCGTTGTTGCCGCCCGTGGTCGTCAGGTTCTTGACGGTGGTGCCCGAGGTGCCGTTGAGGCCGACCGCGGCGATCGAGCCCCCGTTCACCGAGACGTCACTGAGCGTGACGTTCGGCGCGGTGATCGCGAACCCGTACTTGAGAGGTTGACCGCTGGCATCGTTGCCGCTCGCGTCGACCGTCGCGCCGTTGCCCACGATGGTGAGGCTCTTGTTCACGTTCACGCGCTCGGCGTAGCCGCCGGTGACCGAGACGACGGAGATGGTGTCCCCGCTCGTGGCGGAGCCGACCGCCGCGGAGATGGTGCAGAAGGTCGTTCCCGCCGCCGTGGTGACGTTCGGGCTGCAGGACGGGTCGCTGCTGTTCACGGTCCACGTCGTGGCCGCGTAGGCCGCGGTCGGGGCGAGCGCCGCCGCAGCGGCAACCAGGCCACCGATGGTGGCGGCCACCAGCGGTCGCTTGGGCGGGTGGCTCGGCCTGCGTGCCGAGGACCACCGTGGGTGTCGAGTCATGGGTCCCCCTAGGTGACGGATGTGTGTTCGACGCTAAGGACGGCGCAGGCCCCGGGAATCGTCCGATCGGGGGAGCGGTGCTACGTCCGACGGTGGAGCCGGCGTGGAAAGGCCCGGCCACCCGGTCACCGGCACCGGCACCGTGCGCTCGGTGTCGCGCAGTCCCAGGAGGTTCGCGCCGGTCAGCAGCAGGTAGCCGAGCACCCGCACCGGGCTCGGCCGGCGCAGGAAGTCCAGGTCGGCCTCGGCGCGGCGCGGGACCAGCACGTCGACGTACCACCGCTCGGGGTCGGTCCACCCCCGCGGGGGAACCGCGGCACGTTCGCGGTAGGCCAGCTGGGCCGGTCCGGTGAGCCCCGGGCGAGCGCGCAGCACGACGCGGTACTCCGCCGGGTAGCGAGCCGCCAGCCGCACGCTCTCGGGCCGGGGTCCGACCAGGGTCATCTGTCCCCGCAGCACGTGCCACAGCTGCGGCAGCTCGTCGACGGAGGTCTTGCGCAGCAGCGCGCCGACCCGGGTCACCCGCGGGTCGTCGGCGGCCGTGACCGAGGGGCCGTCCGTGCTCACGGTCATCGTCCGCAGCTTGTAGAACTCGAACGGCCGGCCTCCCTCGCCGACGCGCGGCTGACGGAAGAGGACGGGGCGGCCGTCGGTCAGCACGATGGCGGCGGCGGCCAGCAGCACCACCGGCAGCGCGAGCACCATCAGTGCGAGCGCGACGGCGACGTCGAGGACGCGACGTGGCGCACTCACCGTGAGGATGGGGTCGGTCATGGGATCCTCCTGTCAGCCGGTGCCGGCGGCGACGAAGACGTCGGTGAAGACCGAGGCGGCCACGTCGCACTCGTGCGCGAACGGCCGCGCCTCGGTGGGCATCTGGCTCGGGGTCATGTTCGTGAACAGGGCGACGCCCCGGGCGTGCTCGGCAGCGAGGGCCGTCCACAGCGGGTTGGGCGTGAGGCCGGGACCGAGCAGGGAGACCGTCCGGCTCTGGTACACCTGCCGCCAGGTCCAGAGGTCGACCGACGCCGCCCCGTGCCCGACCGGGATGTCGACGTACAGCCGCACGTCGGCCGCGGCGTCCGCCGGTGACCCCTGGTAGCCGCCCGCGGCAGCAAGGGCCTTGCGTGCGCGCAGCGAGGTCAGCTGCGGCCAGCGCCAGCCGACCGCGTGCGCCCACGCCTCCGCCTGCGCCTGGTCGATGGTCAGTCCGCGCGCCGCGTAGTACGACGGGTCGAGCAGGCTGGTGCTGAGGTCGAAGTCGTCGATCATCCCCGAGCGCAGGTAGTCGGTCACGGCGTCCGTGGTGAGCTGCGGGTACTTGCTGCGGGCCTCCTGGACGCAGGAGCTCGTCGCCTCTGCTCGCCAGGGCAGGCAGCCCAGCTCGGGCACCACCGCGTCTACCAGCAGCTTCTTGCCGGGCGCGACCCGGGCGAGCGCGGCGTGCGCGTCCTGGAGGAACCGCAGGACCTGGGCGCGGGCGGTGAGCCCGTCGCCGTACCCGAGCTCGTCGGCGATCTTGAAGCCGACGGTGCCGGGCACCCGGGCCAGCCGGGCCAGCCGGGTGACGGCGGTGCGGAACGACTCCGGACCCTCGAGCCACCGTTTCACCAGGTCGGTCTCCCACCACACGCGGACGCCGCGGGCGTGGAGCATCTGCGCGAGTCCGATGTAGGGATCGCTGCCGTGCACGACCTCCGACGGCAACGGCCCCGCCGAGACGCTGAGGGTCGCGGCAGCCGCCGCGGGCTGATCCTGTCCGGGCGTGCCGGCGGTGCACCCGGACAGGCCCGCCGCGAGGACCGCCGCGAGCAGGGGCAGGACGAGCAGGCGCGCTCTCACGACGGCACCTGGGCAGGACCGATCCCCGCGGCGCTGCGTGCGCGTGGGCGGGTCAGGCGCAGCAGCAGCAGGACGAGCAGTGCATCGCTGGTGACGTAGGCGGCGCAGGAGGCCACCGCGGCACCCATGGCCGCGAAGCGCGGGATCAGCAGCAGGTCCAGCGCGACCGTCACGAGGAGCCCGACGGCGGTCGCGACCGAGTTGAGCCCGGGGCGCCCGCGGCCGTACAGGTAGCCGCTGGCCACGCCCGACACCCCCGCCAGCAGCATGCCGAGCACGAGCACCAGCGCGGGCGCGACGGCGGAGTGGAACCGCGGACCGTACAGCAGGCCCATCACCGGCGCGGTGAGCAGCGCCAGCGGCACGGCCGCGGCGAGGATCCCCGCCAGCGACGGCGGGAGCATCCGGCGTGCGCGGCCGGCTGCCTCGGCCGCGTCCAGCGCCGCCATCCGCGGGTAGGTGACCCACGTCAACGCGGTGCCGGGAAGCCGGAGCAGCTCGGCGTACTTGGAGGCGACGGCGTAGATGCCCAGGACGGCGGGTCCGGCCATGGCCCCCAGGATGGCGAAGTCGAGCCGGAGGTTGAGCAGGGTCATCAGACCGCCGGCCTGACCCCGCAGGCCGTAGGTGACCACCTCGCGCAGCAGCGCCTTGTGGGGGCGTCCGAGGACGCCGTACGGCGCGGGGGCCAGGCCCAGCCGCCGCCAGCCGCTGCGCCGGGCGACCCGCCGCCACGCGTAGGCCCCGACGGCCAGGTCGGCCAGGCCCAGGCCGATCACGAGGGCGGCCGCACCGCCACTCCCGGCGAGGAGTGCGAGGCCGTAGCAGGGCAGGAACGCCAGCTCCTCGGCGGCGATGACGCCGTCGGCCCCGCGGGTGTCCTCGAGGCCTTGCAGCGCGGTCTTGCCGCAGGTGAGGTACAGCTGGGTGGCGACGGTCAGACCCGCCCCGGCCACCACCAGCAGTGCCTGGTGGGGGAAGAAGACCTGCCGGAGGAGGGGGGAGACCGCCAGCCAGCCGACGGTGCCGAGCGCGGCGCCCGCGACCAGCAGCAGCGTCAGGGTGGGCCAGAGGCCCGGGGTGTCCCGTCGTGGCCGGGCCAGGAAGTAGGCCTGCGCGCCGGGGAGGCCGGCGACGCTGAGCACACCGACAAGCCCGGGCATGATGCGCAGCAGGGCGTAGCTGCCGACCGCCGCGGCTCCGCCGACCCGAGCCACGACGATCGTGGCCAACGTCAGGCCGACGATCGCCAGAACCCGGGCGGTCGAGTTGGTCAGCGTGCCGCGGACCAGGTCGCCGGAGACGGTGCGGCGCAGCCGGCGGAGACGCTCCGGCGCCGTGCTCACGGCCGCCTCCTCTCGGCGTCGCGCGCGACCAGCGCCAGGGCGGCGACCAGGCCGAGCCAGGTCCACAAGTGCCGGAAGTGCAGGGTCTCGTAGAACGACGCCGCCGTCGCCATCACCGGGGCGATCACCACCAGCAGCCAGGGCCGCGGCACGAGGTCGTCGTACGGCGGGGGCAGCGAGCGGGTCAGGAGGGTCACGCACCGGCCAGCGACCGCAGCACCGAACAGCACCAGGCCGAGCACCCCGACCACGCCCCGCTCGACCAGCGTGGCGAGGTAGTCGTTGTGGGCCTCCTTGACGTAGGGGGCCATCGTCCGCTCGAGGGTCGCCTTCGTCCGTGCGGGACCGTAGCCGGTGAGGTCGCCACGCATGAACAGCCCGAGGCCCTCCTGGACGAGGATGGCCCGTTCCCCCGTCGAGCTGTCGCCGCGCAGGACGGAGTCACGCAGCAGGGGGATCGACCCGGCGGCCTGCTCGCGCAACGACTGCATGTCGACGCGCGGCGCGACGACGACGAGCATCAGCACCGCGGCGAGCAGGGAGCCCCCGAGGGTCAGCGCGCCGGACAAGCTGCTGCGGCGGAACTGGCTGAGCGTCAGCGCCAGGCCGGCACCCAGGAGCAGGGTCAGCAGGGCACCGTTCGAGCCGGTGAACGCGAGGGCGACCAGCACGACCAGGTAGGAGAGCCGACGCAGCCACGGTGCACGCGGGCGTTCGCAGGCGGCCATCACGAACAGGGAGACGACCAGGTAGTTTCCGGCCAGGTTCGGGTCGCCGAACGTGTACGACGCGCGGACTCCCTCCCTGGCGGTGACTCCGCTCAGCGCGCTGACGCCCAGCAGGTAGGCGAGGATCCCGATCCCGGCGTACACCGGAGCGAAACGGGACCACGCACGCGTGGCGGCGGCGATGATGGCGGGGTCGTGCCGGCCGAGGGCGAGCGTCGCCGCCCACAGCAGCAGCATGAGATCCACCAGCAGGACCAGCGCGGAGCCGAGGGGCGCACTCGCCACGACGCCCGCGACGGCGCCGCCGAGCACCATGATGCCCATGCCCCACGCGTACGGCAGCCGGACCGGCACCCGGTCGGTGGCCGCCCACAGCAGGGCGCCGACCATGGCGGCCACCATTGCCAGGTCCGCCGGGGACGTGTTCCCGGGCCCCGCCGGGGACAGGAACGGCAGCAGGCAGACGGCCAGACCGACGAAGAAGGGGAGGGCGCCGCGCCGGCGGACCGGCACGGGGACCGGCGTGGCCACCGCCGGCGCGGCCGTCTGGAGGGTCATCGCCGGCTCCCCGTGCGCCGCGGCTGCAGGGGCAGCGCGGCGAGCAGCTCGAGGTGGCCGGCGCCGAACGCGTCGTCGTTGGCGGAGGCGGCGACCTCCGCGACGCCGGTCAGCGCGACCTGGTACCACCAGGACCGGGGCAGCCCCAGGCGGGCGAGCGCGTCGGAGAGGGCGGCTCGTGCCGTGCGAGGCAGCCATCCGCTCCCGAGGAGCGCGTAGCGCACGCCCGGCGCTGCGCCGGTACGACGCAGGCGCGGGTGCCCGAGCACGACGTGATCCGTGCGGGTGTGGCGGTCGAGGTAGAGGACGTAGCTGAGCACGAACCGGGCGACGTCGCGCAGGGGGCACCCCTGTGCGGCACCGGCCTCCCAGTCCACGACCCCGGCCACCGACCCGTCGTGGACGAGCACGTTGCCGCACCAGAAGTCGCCGTGGACGGCGGTGCGCGGCGCCTGCGCGCCGGCGAAGCGGTGCTGCGCGGAGCCCACGCGGGCCAGCGCGTCGGCCAGACGTGGGTGCCCGTCCCAGCGGGCACGCAGCTGGTCGGCGACCTCGTCGGCCCAGCTCAGCGGGGCGACGCCGTGCGCGGTCGCCGCCTGGAAACGGGCCAGCCACCCGAGGGCGAGGTCGAAGTCACGATGGACGCACGCCCGTCGTGCGGTGTGCAGCCACTCGTGGTACGCCACGCTCATCGGGGCCCCGGGCAGTGCGGTGGACACCAGGGCGGTACGCCCGGCGTCCACGGGCACCGACTCCACGTAGCGCGGCAGGGTGCGGGTGAGCCCGTCGAGCTGCATGCGCCGCAGCTCCACCAGCATCCGGCCTTCCCGCTCGACCGCCGTGGCCGCGTTGACGGTGAGCGGGATCTTGACCGCCAGCGGGGCGAGATCGGCGCGCCGCCGAGACCCCACCGGGCGGGTGAGCACGAACGTCACCTTGGCGTCGGGGTCGCGGGAGGCCGAGATGAGGACGCCTCGGGCGCCAGGATCGCCGAGCAGCTCCTCGAGCCGGGTCCGGCCGCGTGCGGCCGGGCTGAGGGGGTAGGTCATGACCGCCTCCCGATGATCACGCGAGCAGGGGTGATCGCCCCGGTCCAGGACCACGGCAGCCGCCGGGCGCCGCACAGCGCGAGCGTGAGCAGCGGGGCGAGGCCGCTCACCCCCGGCGGCACGGTGACGATCGAGCTCCAGAAGTGCCGCACCGCGGTCTCCTCGTCGTCGAACACGGCGATCGGTCGCGCAGTGCGGGGCACCGCGATCAGCTCGCGGTCGATCTGGAGCGCGGCGCGGCGGGCGAGCCGCCGCAGCCGCCGGCGCGCCAGCGGTCCGTCGAGGCACACCGCGACCGGCGTGCCCGCTTCCAGCGTGCGCAGGGCGCGTGGTGACGGCCGGTCGAGGCGCACCGTGCCCGGCGCGCAGAGGACCGACCATGACGGGAGCGGCTCCCCGGCGGCGTCCCCGGGTGGCGAGGGCAGCACCTCGGGGGGCCGGCGGAACGTCAACCTGTCGCTCATCGTCCCGCCTCCGCCATCGTCAGGGCGCTGCGTTCCAGGCCCTGGAGGTACACCTCGTCGAGCACGCGCCCGAGGCCGGCCGCGTCGAACCGGACGCCGGCGAGGTCCCCGGCCTGCGCGGCGCAGCGCCGCGCCAGGTCCGGGTCGCCCAGCAGCACGTCGATCGCCGCGGCGAGCTCTCGCGGCCGTCCCGGCCGGACCAGCAGGCCGCTCTGACCGGGCACGACGAGGTCCGGCACGGAGTTCACCGCGGTCGCGACAGCGGGGATGCCGCAGCGCATCGCCTCCACGAGCGCGCAGGGCAGTCCTTCGTAACGGCTGGACATCGCGAAGACGTCGAAGGCGGGCAGCAGCTCGGCCACGTCGGAGCGCTCGCCGACGAACATCATCCGGCGGTGGAGCCCGCGTTGGCGGGCGAGCTCCCGGGCCGCCTGCAGGCCCGGCCCCGAGCCCACCCACACGCCCACGGCGTCGCGGTGGGCAAGGGCGCCGATCGCCTGCACGAAGTGCTCGGGGGCCTTCTGGAAGTCGACGCGACCGACCGTGCCGACCACGAGCCGGTCCTCCTCGAGGCCGAGGAGGGCGCGCGCGGCTCGCCGGGTCTCCCGGGTGCGCGGCACCGTGCCGGCGTCCACGACGGGGGCGACGATGCGCAGCGCCTCCGGCCGGGCCAGCCCCCGGCGCAGGGCCTCGGTGGCGACGCCGTTCCCGATGGCGAGCACCATGTCGGTCAGTGGCGCGAGCCGCCGCTCGATCTCGACGTACGTGGCCCTGCGGGCCCGGCTCTGGAACTCGTGGAACGGGAAGCCGTGGTAGGTGTGCACGATGACCGGCGTGCCGGCGCGGTAGGCGGCAAGCCGGCCCAGCGCACCGGCCTTGGCGCTGTGGGTGTGGACGACGTCGAACTGGCGGTCGCGGCACAAGGCGGTCAGCCGGCGCAGCGCCGTCGCGTCGTTGCGCGGGGAGACCGGCGAGACGAGGGAGGGCTCGAGGAGGACCTCCATGCCGAGCTCGGCCGCGGCGTCGGTGAGCCGGCCGCCCTCGCCGGTGACCACGGTGACGTGGTAGCGGGTCGGGTCCAGCTGGGCGGCGCCGCGCAACGCGACGCCTCCGGCCCCGGCGATGAAGCGGGTGACGACCTGGGCGACGTGGATTCTCTGGTCGGGTGCAAGAGCGGCGGTCATTTCCGTGCTCCTTGCAGGTAGGCGCTCGCGATCTGGTCGCCCAGCAGCGAGGAGAGGCGCTCGCCCGGAGCGCGGCCGAGGACGAGCTCGTAGCAGGGCAGCCGGTCGGTGAACTGCCGGGCGACGGCCTCCAGGGGCGGCAGCACCGGCCCGCGGGCGCTTGCCAGGCCCAGCACGGCGCACAGGGGCCAGAACCGGCGCAGCTCCCCGGCCGCCAAGGTGCCGGCCACGAGGGCACGGGTGGCCTCCGGGCTCGACAGGGGTCGGACGGTGGGCTGCTCGCCCGCACCCCGGCGCACCACCACGACCAGATCCGGGTCGAGCCGGTCCACGTGCCCACGCCAGCGGGCCTCGCGGCGTCCGTGGGCGGCACGCGCACCGGCGGCTCCCGCGAGCCCGGCCGGCAGGCGTAGCGGCTCCAGGACGCCGAAGGCGCTGCTGCCGTCGCAGGCGGCCAGGTTGTCGCAGGTGGCGCTGGCCCCCTCGTCCAGCTCGCGGGCCACCAGTGAGGACTTGCCGACACCACCGGGACCGGCGAGCAGCACCGCGACGCCGTCGATCTCGACGACCGAGACGTGCAGGGGCGCCATGCCGTGCAGCGCAGCCCACCACAACGCGGGATAGTGCAGCAGGATCTGCGCGCGCAGGGCGCGGAACCGGGCCCGCAGCGCCCGGGCCGCTGCGGCCTCGGGGAGCGAGGGGTCCCACCAGGTGCGGACGGTGACCATCCCCTCGGTGACCGTCCAGGCCTGGGTGAAGCCGGAGCCGCCCGCGCTCTCGAGAAGCACCTCCCCGTCCGAGGCGTACCAGACGCCGCGGGTGACCGGCACCAGGTCCCGTGTCGACGGCAGGGTGCGCCGCGCCTCCACGACCAGGCGGACGTCGGCCGCGCGCTCTTCCCCGCCCGGGTCCGCACCCGCGGTCAGGCCGCGCACTGCCGTCAGCACGCTCGGGACGGAGGACTCCACGCTGACCACCGCTCCCGCCGTCCGCAGGGTGAGGACGTCGGCGGTCACCGTCCCCACCCCCAGCGGCGACGGGTGGCGGTGAGGACGATGCCGACCACCGGCCAACGCATGGCCTTCAGGACGTCCTCGAGGGCCTCCACGCGGTGTGCCCTCGGGCTGGCCGGCGACACGACGAGCACTCCGGCGGTGTGCTCGTCGGTCGGACCGACCGAGGCCAGGCTTGCCAGCCGCACGCCCTGGGCGCCGGCGCGGTCGGGGTCGAGCCCGCCGGTGGGGTCCTCGCCGCGCCGGGGCGCGGGGACCATGCCGGACACCGTCACGCTGCCCCGTCCCGTCCTCTTCCTGGCTTGGACCTGCAGGCCGTGCAGCAGCCCTGCCGCGGACTCGTCGTCGGCGCCGTCGACACCCATGACCACCACCGTCTCGACGCCTTGACGCCGGGCGGCCAGGGAGACCGCGTTGGTGAGCGCCTCAGGGTCCATGTCGGCGGAGCCGAGCACCGGCACGTCGAGCCGGCGAGCCAGGGCGCGCGGCCCGGCGAGCCGGGGACGCAGCGTCTCGATCACGACCGCGACGATCACGCCGAGGAGCAGCCCGAGCACGAGCCCGAGCGCCAGCTGCGCGGGCAGCGAGGACGGGGTCATGGTCACCGCGGGGTGCCTGGCGTCGACGACCACGACCGGGTCGCGCTGTGCCGCGTCGAGCCGGAGCGTGTTGCGCTGGCTGAGCAGCTGGCTGAGGTTCCTGCCCACCATCTGGATCCGGAGCATGGCGGTCGCCCGGTTGCGCTTGCCCACCGTGCCGGTGAGGGCGTCGATGAGCTGGGACTGCTGCTCGGTGGTCTGCGCCACCTGCTTGTCGAGGTCGGCCAGGAGGCGCTGGGTGTGCTGGGTGTTGGCGTCGTTCATGAAACGCGCGACCTGGTCGGCGAGCGCGGTCACCAACCGACCCGCTCCCCGGCGCGAGGGGTCGACCACCTGCAGCTCGACGATCGGCGCCGAGCCGAGCCGGATGGTGCTCACGCGGTGCTGTCCGACCTCGGCGGGGTCACGCTGGAGGTGGGCTGCGGCCAGCGCCTTGGCGACCAGCTGCGGGGTGGTGGCCAGCGCCAGCACCCGGGAGCTCAGGGCATCGGCCTCGGTGGTGGACCCGGGAGCCTGGGACATCACCTGGATGCGCAGGCTTCCGGACCAGGTGGGTGGTCGACGGGCATCGAGGGCCCCGACCACGGCCAGCGGGACCAGCATGCAGAGGACGATGAGGCCCAGGTGGGCGCGGATGATGCGCCGGAAGAGCTCTTCGACGGTCACGGGGACACCTGCGATTCGATGGGAGGGGAGGTCAGTGGAGGACGGCCAGCGGGCGCATCCGGGCAACGGGGGCGACCAGCCCGTGCCGGACCAGGACGTCCAGCGTCGCGTTCACACCGTTGTCGTCGAGGTGTTCGGCCAGCTCGGGAGCCGCCCCGTCGTACCGGTAGCGGCGGGTGACCCGCCCCTGCGGGTCGGGTCCGGACAGGCCGCGGCGGGCCAGGTCCGAGACGACCGTGCCGGCGCCGTGGCACGCCGAGTGCAGGCTCGTGCGGGCGCTGGTTCCGGCCACCGCCAGGTAGCTCGACGTCCGATGCGTGCCGGGCAGCAGCACGGCCTGACCCGTGGTGGCGAACGTGGTCCCCTCCGGCATCATGTCCGCGGTGTAGGCGCGACAGGAGTTGTGCCGGTGCACCACGGCGGTGGCGCCGCCGACGGGCTCCTCGTAGATGCTGTTGTGCGGCGAGTCGACCACCAGCCTGCCGGTCGCGCCGCCGAAGGCCTCCGCGGCCAGCCGGCGCAGGGAGGCGTAGGTCGAGACCCGGAACGCGAAGCCGTAGTTCATGGCCGCCGCGTTGGCCAGCATCAGCCGTTGCCCCTCGGCGCTGTCGAGCGGCAACGGTGTGCACCCGTCGGTGAAGTACAGGCTCAGCCGTTCGCGCAGCTGGGCCAGGGAGCGCGCGGACTTCAGGTGGAACCAGGGCTTGAGGGCGGCGTTGACCGCCTTCACCTGGCGCGGGTAGTCCTTGCGTCGGAAGAACAGCCGGCCCACCTCGCTGGTGAGCATGCCGCCACCGCCGTGGTACTGGATGGTCAGCTGGCCCTCCGACACCCCGAGCAGGGCGGCCCGCTCGGGGTCGAGGACCTCCTCCACGCGCTGCAGCTCCACGAAGTGGTTGCTCGGGCCGACCGTGCCGAAGCGGAAGCGGGCGAGCTGGAGGGCCAGCCCGGGCAGCTCGGAGGCGAGCCGGTCCCCGCCGCCGTAGCGCTCGAGGTCGATGCGGCCCTGTTCCTCGATGCGTTCGAGGTCCTCGGCGGGGGCGTCCCAGCGCTGGACCCCGAACTCGGCGCCCTCGACGGCCGCGCGCAGCACCTCCCGCGCGGTGAGCTCCTTCTGGCCGCGCGTGGGGTAGGGGTACCGCTCGCGGACCGCGCGCATGAACGTGTCCATGGCGCGGTCGTCGGGGACCTCGGAGTCCACGGCGATCAGCGCCATGCCGCAGTTCACCGACGAGCTGGTGAGCTCGGGGCGCACCGTGCCGGTGGTGGCCACCGCGATGCTCGACGGCAGCTCCATCTTCGACTTGTGGTGGAAGTCGGGCAGCACCACCGGGGGTGCGGCGAGGTCGGCGTTCTCGACGTTGCGGCTGAGGACCGAGAGGGCCTCGTGGTCGGCGGGGAGGAGATCCTCGTCCTCGAACACCCGCGGGTCGGGAACGTGGGCGCCCAGGAGGCGGATGGGCGTGTGGGCGTGGATGTCTGTGCTCATGGATGTCGGCTCGCTTCTCGTGCTGGGCTGGTCGGGCGCGGACTGTCAGTAGTCGTCGGGATAGGGCGCGGCCATCACCACGCTGGGCTCGGTCGGGACCAGCCGCGGCGTGGGGCCGTACTCCGGAACGAGCTCGCGGAGCAGCTCGACCACTTCGTCGGGGCGGTTGTGGTTGGCGGCCTCGTACAGGTCGAGCAGGCGCGCGCGGAACGTCGAGGGCGGCACCGGTGGACGGGTCATGGAGATCCGCGGGTGGTCGGTCCGGACGGCCTCCTCGCCCTCGCCGAACAGCTCCTCGCGCAGCTTCTCGCCCGGCCGCAGCCCGGTGTAGCGGAAGTCGACCTCGCGCACGTTGAGCAGGTGGGCGAAGTTCTCCACCAGGTCGACGATCCGGACCGGCTCGCCCATGTCGAGGATGAAGATCTCGCCGAGCCGTCGGCCATGCGCGCCGCCTCGATGACCAGGCCCACGGCCTCCTCGATGGTCATGAAGAACCGGGTCACGTCGGGGTGGGTGACGGTCACCGGCGTGCCGCCGGTCAGCTGTTCGCGCATCACGTGCAGCAGCGAGCCGCGGCTGCCCAGCACGTTGCCGAAGCGCACCGCGGACAGCCATGCGTCGCGGACCCGCCGTAGCTGTCGAGCACCAGCTCGGCCAGCCGCTTGGTGGCGCCGAGGACCGAGGTGGGGTTCGGCCGCCTTGTCCGTGGAGATCAGCACGAACCGCTCGGCGCCGTGCCGCACGGCCGCCTCGACGAGGTTCTGGGTGCCGCGGACGTTGGACTTCACGCCCTCGCACGGGTGGCGCTCCAGCAACGGCAGGTGCTTGAGCGCGGCGGCGTGGAAGACGACCTGCGGCCTGGATCGCGGCGAAGACCTGGTCGATCCGCTCGCGGTCGCGGATGTCGGCGACGATGATGCTCGTCGGTGTCCAGCAGTGCCTCCCCGGAGATCTCGAGCTGGAGGCGGTGCAGGTTGGACTCGTCGTGGTCGAGCAGGTACAGCTCGGCGGGGCCGAACGCGTAGACCTGCCGGCACAGCTCGCTGCCGATCGACCCGCCGGCTCCGGTGACGAGGACCCGCTTGCCCGCGATGGCGTCCGCGGCGCCTCTGGCCGACCACGTGCATCTCCTGGCGCCCGATGAGCGAGCCGACCGTGCAGTGCCGCGCAGGTCGCGTGCCGGCGACGTCGCGCTGCACGGCGGCCAGGAACGGCGGCAGGTAGCGGACGGTGACGCCAGGGGCCGGGCGGCCGCGGACGCCAGCCGGTGCACCCGCTGTGCTGCAGCGACGGGATCGCGACGACGACGACGTCCACGTGCCCGGCGGCGACGATTGCTCGAGGTCCGCCGAGGCTGCCCAGCACCGGCAGCTCGACGGACGCCGGGTCGCTGCTGGCCGGGTCGTCGTCGAGGAAACCGATCGGGACGAGGCCGAACGAGGCACGCCGGTCAGGTCGCGGGCCAGCGCCCGTCCGGCCTCGCCGGCGCCGATGACCACGGTCCGCAGGCCGTGGGACTGCTGGCGGGGTGGAGACGGCGATGCTCCTCACGCCACCACCGTCCGGGCTGCGCGCGGGACGTGCCTCGGCGACCGCGGCACTCACCCGGTCCACGTCGTCCGTCGGTCAGCCGGGGGTACATCGGCAGGGAGAGCACCTGCCTGGCGACGGTGTCGGCTCCCGGGACGCCGCCGGGCTGGTTGGACGGTCGCGGCGGCGTAGTAGCTGAGGCTGGTGCACCGGCACGAAGTGCACGGACGTGCCGATGCCGCGGTCGGTGAGCGCTCCATGAGGGCATCCCGGTCGTGATGCCGAAGTCGGGCAGGATCCGGATCGGGTACAGGTGCCAGGCGTGCGTGCCCGGCCCTGCTCGGGGCGGTGCGGGCAGGGCCAGCCCGGGCAAGGCGCCCAGCCGGTCGTCGTACGCGCGGGCGAGCTCAGCGCGCCGTGCCTGCCATCGCGTCGAGGTGGCGCAGCTGGCCGCGGCCGATGGCAGCGGTGAGGTCGGTCATGTTCGCCTTGAGGCCGATCTCCGCGACGTCGTACCGCCAGCCGCCGCCGGGCAGGTAGCGCCGCCAGGCGTCGGCCGACATGCCGTGCAGCCGGGCGCGGCGCAGCCAGGCGGCGCGGTCCGGGTCGTCCGTGGTGACCATGCCGCCCTCGCCGCAGGGCAGGTTCTTGGTGGCGTAGAAGCTGAAGCAGGCGGTGCCCCGGCGCGCCCACGGGCCGGTCCCGACCACGACGAGCCCACGCGTGCGCGGCGTCCTCGACCACGCGGTCGAGCGGCAGGCCGGCGGCCGCGGCCAGTGCCGGCACGTCGGCGGGGTCGCCGGCCATGTGCACGACCATCATCGCCGCCGGAGCCACCGCACGCGCGAGCGCCGCGGCCCGGGTGGTCTGCCGGGGTCGGCATGCAGGTCACCGGATCGACGTCGACCAGGACCGGTGTCAGGCCGGCGTGCACGATCGCGCCGACCGCCCCGCAGAACGTCATGCTGGAGACCAGCACCGGTGCGCCTGGGCCGGCAGGTGCAGCGACCGCAACGCCAGCTCCAGCGCCGCGGTGCAGGACGAGACGCGCGACGGCGTGCTCGGCTCCGACGTAGGCGGCGAACTCGCTCTCGAAAGTCTGGGTCTGCGTCCCGGTCGTCACCCACCCGGAGGCCAGTGTGTCGGCGGCCGCGTCGCGCGCCTCCGGGCTGATCCAGCAGTCGGCGAACTTGACGCCGCCGTCCTGGGACTGCGGTCCGCTGGTCCGGACATTGCTGAGTGTCATCGTTGGGTCCCCCCGTTCCCTCGACTGCCACTGACGCTAGGCAGTCCGGGCGGCGGGGGCGCCACACGAGTGGACGAGAGCCGCTACGTCATGCGGACGAGCGGCCGCGCGCCACCGGCGGCTCCTCGTCGATGCCGCTGACGCCGAGCTCGCGGGCCGCGGCCACCAACGCACCGGTGGAGTGCACACCGACGCGCTTGAACAGGTTCTGCACGTGGGTGCGGACGGTGTTCGCGGACACGAAGAGTCGCTCGGCCGCCTCCGCACGCGTCATGCCCGCGACGAGACAGCGCAGCACCTCGGTCTCCCGAGCCGAGAGGTCATCGAGGAAGGTGCGTTCCTCGCTGCGGCGGCGACCCTCGTGCAGCAGCCGGTGGACGACGGGTCGGAGCACCGGCGCGGGCAGGTACATGTCGCCGCGCAGCACCGTGTCGATCGCCTGGCGCAGGAGCGGCAGCCCGCTGTCCTTGCCGATCCAGCCGTCGGCGCCGGCATCGAGGGCGTCGACGACGGCCGACGGGTCGAGCACGGCGGAGACCACCAGGACGCACGGCCGGGACGGCATGGCGGCCACGTCGGCCAGCAGGGCGAGCCCGTCGTCGTCGCCGACGTGGCGGTCGAGCAGGAGCACGTCGGGTGCGAAGGTGTTGAGCATCGCCCGCGCGGCGGCGAGGGTGGACACCGTCTCGACGTACGGCACCTCTCCGTCGGTGCGCAGCCGCAGCGCGAGGACCTCGGCGAAGAGCCGATGGTCGTCGACGAGCAGGACCCGGTTCCTGGTGCAGGGGGCGGTCATACCAGGCCGCGTTCCAGTGCCCGACGTGCCGCCTTGCCGCGGTGGTGCACCCCGAGCTTGCGCAGCACGTGCTGGACGTGCGTGCGCACGGTGTTGCTGCTGACGCCGAGCGTGGTGGCCATCATCTCCGTCGACACGCCCTGCACGATGAGCCGCAGGATCTCGCGTTCACGGGTGGTGAGCGGCTCGACCAACGGGTCGTCGTGCTGGTCCATCGGCCGGGTCCGCCAGCCCTCGACGACCCGTGCGCCGTCGAGGCCACGCCGGATCGCCGCGTCGAGCGTCGCCACGTCGATGGTCTTGCTGAGCACGCCGTCGACGAGGTGTCCGTCGTACGCCTCCCACACCGCAGGCGTGGCGGTGCCCGTCAGCAGCAGCACCCGGGTCTCGGGCCGTGCGGCGCGCACGCGCTCGGCCAGGTCGAGACGCTCGTGACCGTGGAACGAGACGTCGAGCAGGCAGGCGCGTGGCCGGTACAAGGTGACGCGTGGCACCAGATCTTCGGGAGCGGCGACGCTGTCGACGACCTCGTGGCCCAGGCGGGTCAGCGCCCCGGCCAGCGCATCACGGAAGAGGTCGTGGTCGTCGCAGAGGACGAGGCTCATCCGGCTTGCCTCTCGTGGCGGAGAGGGATCGTCAGCCGAACCGCGGTCCCTGCCCCGGGCGTGCTGGTCACCTCCGCATGGCCGCCGCAGCGGCACAGCGCCGCGTCGACGATGGCCAGGCCGTGACCGGAGCGCGACTCGATCCTGCCGAAGCCGGCGCCGTCGTCGCGCACGGTCACCACGATGCCCGTTGCGGCCACCGCCACCTCGACCGAGACCAAGCCATGCGGCCCCGCAGCCCGCCCGGCATTGTCGAGCACGTTCATCAGGGCGCGCCGGATCGCCACCCGGTCGACGCGGGCGACCGCGCCCGGGCTGTGGGTCACCGCCACCGAGCAACCGTGCGTCGTCTCGGTCACGCGCACACACTCGCGCGCCAGGCCGGTCAGGTCGACGAGCTCTTCTCGTTGGTCGTTGCCGTCGAGCTCAGCGGCGACCAGGTCCCGCATGCTGAGCAGCAGGTCGTGAATGGTCGCCAGGCGATCTCGCGGCGAGTCCGCGATCGCGTCGGCCGCGGTCTCCGGGCCCACCTGCTCGGTGAGCAGCAGACCCGCGGCCAGGTACTGCCGGAGGTCATGGGCGACCTCTGCTGCGCCGGCGCCGAGCCGGCCTGTCTTCACTGCATGTTGCATTTGTCATCCCCCCGTGGATGGCCTGCCCTCCCGACACGGACCGAGGTGATTACCTCCCGAGTGTTGCCTTACGGCTGGCTCGGCCCTTTCGTCGGAATGGCGACGCACCGATGTTGTAGCACGGGGCTCACCGGCCGCTCGATCGTCCGTCCGTACTAAATTGACCCCCCCTCCCGGGTCACCGGGTTCCCGGGGAGTCATGGGCTCACAGGCGCCCCACCGCCGCCGAGATCGGGTGAAGCCCCCGAACCCCGAGTTTCCGGTGAGGGGCGTGCTCCCGGACGAAACACCGACCTCTCACGCGTGAGCACGGCTGCCGCGGTCGCCGGTTGCTCGATCCCGGGCGCCCGGCCGACCCGTCGTCGCGCCGTACCCAGGTGGGCTACCGGCGAGGCCACGCCGATGGTGCGCAGGGAGCCGACGTCCTGGGATTTGAGACCATGGTGGTGCCCGACCGGGTGGACGTCCCCGGCCGGTGGGACGGGACGGGAGCGTGGCGGACCATGGCAAGTCCTGCGACGGAGGTCGACGCGGGCGGTCGCGCGCTGCGGGTGAGCAACCCCGACCGGGTGATCTACCCGGCCACGGAGCACACGCCGGCGGTCACCAAGCTCGAGGTGGTCCGCTACTACCTGTCGGTCGGCGAGGGCATCATGCGGGCGCTGCGCGAACGGCCGACGGCCCTCGAGCGCTGGCCCAAGGGCGTGCACCCGGGCATCACGCTGGCCACACGCACGGGGGAGCGGGGCGACGCCTTCTACCAGAAGCGGGTCCCCAAGGGCGCTCCGGAGTTCGTGGAGACCGCCCGCATACGCTTTCCCTCCGGCCGGTACGCCGACGAGGTCTGCCCCACCGAGGTCGCCGTGCCGGCGTGGGCCGCACAGATGGGCACCCTGACCTTCCACCCCTGGCCCGTTCGCCGTGCCGACGTGGACCATCCCGACGAGCTGCGGCTCGACCTCGACCCGCAGCCGGGGACGGACTTCCGGCACGCTGTCGGTGTTGCGCTGGCCGCCCGGGAGCTGCTCGAGGAGCTGGGGCTGGTGGGATGGCCCAAGACCAGCGGCAACCGTGGCGTGCACATCTACGTGCGCCTCGAGCCGCGCTGGGACTTCGTCGAGGTGCGCCATGCGGCCATCGCGTTCGGGCGTGAGCTGGAGCGCCGTACCTCCGGTGTCACGACCGCCTGGTGGAAGGAGGAGCGCGGCGCCCGGGTCTTCGTGGACTACAACCAGAATGCTCGGGACCGCACCATCGCCAGCGCTTACAGCCTCCGGCCGCTGCCCGGGGCGCCGGTGTCCACTCCGGTGACCTGGGAGGAGCTGGCGCACGTCGACCCGCGTGCGTGCACGCTCCACACCGTCCCTGCGCGGTTCGCCGAGGTCGGTGACCTGCATGCCGGGATCGACGATCAGCCGGGGACGCTGGACGCGTTGCTGGAGCTGTACGACGACCAGGGGCTGGGCGAGCTGCCGTACCCGCCGGACTACCCGAAGATGCCCGGCGAGCCGCCCCGGGTCCAGCCGAGCAAGAAGAACCCGCGGAACTGGGCAGACACCTGAGCGGTCCGCCGCCCGCCACGCCACCTGCGCGTGGTGGGTCGCCGAGGGGCGGCGGCGACCCACCACGCGTGGCAGCATCAGCCGAGCTGGGCGCGGTGACGCTCGGCCAGACGCATGAGCGCCGCCCCGATCGCGAGCGCGCTCATGACCGCGGCCGCGAACACGAGCCATTCCAGCGCGCCGACCGAGCCGTCGGCGCTCTGCTGGACCGGCACTGCGCCGGGACCCAGGTCGTGCCGACCGGACCGCCGGGGCCCGGGTTCGCGGCATGGCCGCCGCCTGGCCGGCCGTGACCAGCACCAGGCCCAGAACGGTCGTCGCGAAGTGTGAGGAGACGGGCGAACCCGATGAGTCGTGACGGTGCATGATGACCTCCGGTGTGGTCGTGGTTGTGCGGCCCACGGTTCTCCGCCCCCGGCATCAGGACGGAATGCGACATGCGGCGCACGACGATCCGCGTACGCGTTTCGGCGCATGTCCAGATCGCCCGGCGCGCCTTAGCCTGAGGCAAGGATCCCGACGGAGGTGGGGGACATGATGAGTCGCTGGATGTTGACCGACCAGGACGTAGGCGACCTGCTCGCCGTCTTTCGAGCGGTGCACCGCCGCGAGCCGACGGCGACATCTTCTACTCCGACGTACTGCTCGGGCTGCGGGAGCTCGTCCCCTGCGACGACATCACGTTCCAGCTCATGGACGTCGGCAGCCAGCGCATTCGGACGCTGGAGGTGGCCGGCGACGGCGTGCAGCGAGCCGATGCGGTCGGCGCCGAGGACGAGTTCCTGCACATGTTCTGGCAGGAGTTCTGGCAGGACGACGGCTGTGCCGGTCCGCTGCGCACCGGCGACCACGCGACGGTGCTGCGGCAGTCGGATCGCTGGACCGAGCGTGGCTACGCCAGCACCCCGCTCGGCTCGCTGTTCGTCCACGACCTGGGCCTCCGACACGAAGTGCTCGTCCCGATGACCCCGCACGGCGGGACCGACCGGCGACTGCTGCTGTTCCGTGGCGAGGGTCCGGACTTCACCGAGCGCGAGCTGATGATCCTCCGGCTGGCCCGGCCGCACCTGGCCGAGCTGCACACGCGCCGCGACCGGGAGCTGCGCGGCGAGCCCGACCTGACCCCACGGCAGTGGGAGGTCCTGCGCCAGGTCGCTACCGGTGCCGGCAACGCGCAGATCGCTCGCACCCTGGGGCTGCACGAGGCGACGGTGCGCAAGCACTTGGAGAACATCTTCCTGCGGTTGCACGTGCTCAGTCGGACCGAGGCGATCGCGAAGGTCCACCCGTTCCTCGACTTCACCGGCGCCGCCTGAACCTCCCCGGTCAGGAGACCGTGCCGCGCGCCATGCCGATCAGGCGGTCCAGGATGCGGGCACCGTCGGCCCGCAGCCCGTTGTGCTCGTACTCGTTGGTGACCCAGGCGCGCAAAGAAGGCACGAGCGCGACGGTCTCCTCGGAGAACGCCCGGACCACGTACGCGTCGTCGGCGTAGACCGCGGCGGCGCGCGGGCACGTCGCAGGCGGCGAGCGCGATCGGGTCGTACAGCGCCGGCCACTCGCGCTCCGCGAGGAGATCCGCGGCCCCGCCCAGCGGCGCCAGGTGCGCGTCGTCCTCGAAGTTCCACGGGAACACGTGCTCACCGGTGAGCAGGGTCGGGTCATCCCGGAACTCCTCGGGCAGGACCCGGGCGGCGGACCAACGGGTCGCCTGGCCGTCGGCGTAGCAGGCCTCGTGGATGGCCGCGTACAACGGGTTGCGGCCGTGGAACGGCAGCATCGCCGCCAGGTCCCAGGCGAACGCCGGTGACCGCGGGTCCCGCTCGAGCAGGTAGTGGAGCTGCTCCGCGCCGTCGCTCATTCCCAGCACGTTGCCGACCTGTCGGAACCATCGCGGCCTCACGACGCCGCCCGCCAGCTCGATCTCGCCGGCGTCGCACAGGGCGAGCACGGCCTGCACTCGCGCGCGGTCCTGCGGGTAGCGGTGGTAGTAGCGGCGGTTGCGTTCGAGCATGGTGGCGTACGTCGCCCGGTAGACGTCGTCGACCGACCGGGCCACCGGCGGCACACCACCGGTGAAGAGCGCCTCGCGCAACGAGCCAGGTGCCGTGACAGGTAGTGCAGGGCGCAGAACCCGCCGAAGGACTGGCCGAGGATGCTCCAGCGCCGCACACCGAGATGCTCCCGGAACGCCTCGGCGTCCGCGACGATCGCGTCGGCGCGGAAGTGCGCGAGCTACTCCGCCTGCTCGATCGCCGTCCTGCCGGGCATCGTGCCTACCGGGGACGACCGGCCGGTGCCGCGTTGGTCGAGCATCAGCACCCGGTACTCGCTCAGCGCGCGGTCCAGCCAGCCGGGGGAGGTGGGCCCGCGCGTGGGACGCGGCGCCTCCTGGCCCGGCCCGCCCTGGAGGAAGACGAGGTACGGACGGTCGCGCCCCTCGGGATCGGCGACCTCCCGGGCGAAGACGGTGATCTGCTCGCCGTCGGGATCGGCATGGTCGAGCGGCACGGGCAGCTCGTGCTCGGTGACGATCAGTCCAGGGGCGTGGAAGGTGGCCATTCGCCGATCATTCACCATGGGCGTGCCCGCCCTGGCTTCAGGCGCTCCTGCCCGGACGGGTACCACGGGCCGCGCCGCCCTGGGACGCGGATGCGGCGGTGGCCACCGCGGCGCACTCCCGGGTCGACTCGTGGGACGCGTAGGCCACGCGGCAGTCGGCGCAGTACACCTCCAGCACCTCGATCCGGGTGGCGGCCGGGAGCACGTGCCGGCCCGTGCGGGACGCGTGCTCGGCCCGCGCGCTTCGCGGGCCCCGACCGACCTCCACGACCGCCGCCGCCACCCAGCGGTGGTCGCGCTCGACGCTCGGCAGCCCGGGCAGCACGTGCATGGTCATTCGAACCTCCCGAGATCCCCTCGTATACACAAAAGAATAGTGAAAACAAGCCCAAGGTCAAGGGCGTCGCGGACAGCGCCGACCGGGAGAGCGTGACCGAGATGCGCTCGCGTGCAAGGATCCGCGCATGGACTACCGCACCCTCGGGCGCAGCGGCTGCGCCGTCTCGACGCTACGCACTGGGCACGATGACCTTCGGCAAGGAGACCGACGAGACAGGTCGCCCACGCCCAGCTCGACCGGTTCGTCGAGGCCGGCGGCACGCTCGTCGACACCGCCGACGTCTACGCCGCCGGGGCCGCGAGGAGATCATCGGCCGCTGGCTGGCGGCCAGGCCCGCCGAGATGCGCGAGCGGGTCGTGCTCGCCACCAAGGGGCGTTTCCCGATGGGCGACGGGCCCCAACGACGTCGGGCCTGTCCCGCCGGCACCTGGCCACGCGCGCTCGACGCCTCGCTGCGCCGGCTCGGCGTCGAGCGCGTCGACCTCTACCAGGTGCACGCCTAGGACCCGTGACGCCGCTGGAGGAGACCCTCGGTTTCCTCGACGACGCGGTGCGCGCCGGCAAGATCCACTACGCCGGGCCTGTCCAACTTCACCGGCTGGCAGCTGCAGCGCACCGTGGACGTCGCCGAGCACCGCGGGCCTGGCCGTGCCGGTCACCGCTGCAGCCGCAGTACAACCTGCTGGTCCGCGAGATCGAGTGGGAGATCGTCCCGGCCGCGCGAGGCCAACGGGCTGGGCCTGCTGCCCTGGTCACCGCTCGGTGGCGGCTGGCTGACCGGCAAGTACCGCCGCGACGAGCGGCCCACCGGTGCCACCAGGCTCGGCGAGGACCCGGAGCCGCGGCGTCGAGGCCTACGACCGGCGCAGCGCCCAGGAGCGCACCTGGGACGTGATCGCGGCGCTGCGAGTCGGTCGCGAAGGACCTCGGCGTCACCATGGCCCAGGTCGCCCTGGCCTGGGTGGTCGACCGGCCGGCGGTCACCTCGGTGATCCTCGGCGCCCGCACCCTCGCCCAGCTCGAGGACAACCTCGCGGCCGCCGACCTGCACCTGTCGCCGGAGCACACCGCGCCAGCTCGACCGAGGCCAGCGACCCGCAGCCCGCCGGACTACCCCTACGGCGGTCCGGGCCGCGAGCAGCGCAGCCGCGTGATCAGCGGCGGTCGCTGACATGCCTGGCCGCGCCGACCGGGTCGGGACCGGGATCCACCACCCGGCGAAGCGCCGAAGTCCCTGTTGGTGAGGGCCACCGCATGGTGTCCCTCGAGCCGGGAACGTTCCGGGAGACCACTGCACACGAGATGGAGGGCCGAATGACCGGGTTCAGCGAACCGGCCGCGGACACCGCCGACCCGGCGGAGCTGTTCGTGCGCTACCTCTCGTACTACCGCGACGCAGCGATCGCGAAGGTCTGTGCGCTCTCGGCCGAGGAGCAGCGCGCCGCCCGGGTCCCCAGCGGGTGGGCCCCGCTCGAGCTGCTCAACCACCTCGCGTTCATGGAGCGCCGTTGGTTCGTGTGGGGCTTTCTCGGCGAGGAGGTCGACCGTCCCTGGGGCGACGCTCGGGAGCACCGCTGGTACGTCGACCCGCGGACCGAGGCCGACGACGTGGTCCGCGACCTCGAGGAGGTCGGCGCCCGCACGACGGAGATCCTGCGCACCCACCCGCTGGACCGCAACGGCAGCACCGGCGGCCGGTTCGGGAACCAGCCACCGTCCCTGGCGTGGATCTGCTTCCACGTACTGCAGGAGTACGCCCGCCACGTGGGGCACCTGGACATCGTCGTCGAGCTCGGGGGCGGCCCGACGGGGGAGTGACCAGCGCTCAGCGAGGGCTCTGGCCGGCCACCGCCACCGGGTGCGCCGCCGCCCGCCGCGCCTCCTTCCCGTGCAACGTGTACTGGCGCGCGCCGGGGCTGGTCAGCGCCAGCAGCATGAGGATGCCGAGCGCCACGTGCGGGAGGCCGTTGCCCAGCGTGGGGTTGGGAGCACCGCGTGCGGTGGCGACGAATCCGACCAGGACCGTCGTCGCGGAGGACAGCAACAGCAGCAACCGCCCCCAGTTCCTGCCCCGGAACACGGCCAGCCCCAGGCCGACGTCCACCGCGGCGATCACGCCCAGCGTCAGCGCGGTCGCGACGATGGTCGCCGGGGACCAGACCGTGGGCCGCGAGGATGCCACGTCGGCGCCGAGGACGAGCAGCGCGACCAGCGCGGCGCTCAGCGCACCGCGCAGCAGCGCCACCCCGGCGCTGAACGTGACCGAGGCGGGCCGGCGGTCGCGGCTGTCGGTGCCGGCGGGCTGCTCCGGGACGCCGCCCGGCACGCCGCGCAGGTCGAGGACCGGCAGGTCGCCGTCGGTGACCATCCGGTCCCCGCCGCCGTTGCGGGCGTGGTAGCCGGTGGCGAAGTGCCGGATGTGCCGGACCGCCACGGCCGCGTTCGCCTCGCCGACGGACGCGACGATGTGGTCGCGCTCGACGTCGATGTCCCGGGCGATGCGGTGGGTCACCTGCAGCGTCATCAGCGACAGGCCCACGCTGCGGTCGTAGGTGCCCGCGGCGACCCAGTCCACCGGAACCCCGCCGGGCAGCCGCCAGCCCGGCGGGCACCGCCAGAACCGGACGTGGTGCCGCTGGGCGGGGTTGCCCTCCACCTCCTGCTGGTAGGCGAAGTCCTGCCGCCGCTCGAAGAGGTACAACGGGCTCACCGGTGCCTGCGGATAGGGCCGGCGCGCCAGGGTGGAACGGACGATCCGCACACTGCTCGCCAGCGTGACCTCGTCGGCCCGGGTCCAACCGGCCGCCGCCATCGCCGCGTGCACCTGCGCCTCCTCGCCGAGCAGCGCGAGGTTCACCGGGTCCCCCAGGAGACCGTCGCTGGTCCGGGTGCGACCGATGAAGTAGCCGGGGACATAGACGTAGGTGAGGACCCTGTGCAGCCGGGGGAGCACCAGGTAGGCCACCAGCAGCCAGAACACGACGAGCAGGGAGATCTCCCAGCTCGGCCGCAGGCTCGCGGCGAGAACGAGGTACGCCAGCCACCCGGCGGCGAGGCCCGCGAACCCGAACAGCAGGCCGTCCAACAACGTCATCGGTGACAGGGCTCCGCGCTGCTCCATGCGCGGGACCGTACGACGCGATGCCCGCGGGCGTCAGGGCTGGACGTCCCGAGTCGGACAGCGCCTGCGGGCGGTGCCGGTCACATGCCGTTGACGCCCTCGCCCCCGCCGGCCTGCTCGTCGAACGTCTCCCGCTCGAGCAGGTGCAGCACGGGAACGCCCAGCTTGCGCCGCGCCCGCGAGGACCAGTCGAGGTGGAAGAACTCCGAGACGACGTGCGGACGGGTGAGGATGATCGCCTCGGCGGCCTTCACCTCGGCCACCTTCGCGGCCAGCGCGTCGATCGGGTCGACGCTGACCACCTGTCCGGTGGCGTCGGCGCCGCACGCGGTGAGGCGGTCGACGCAGGTCTGCACCGCGGCGCGGGCCTGGTCGAGCAGCTCGCGCTGGACCTCCTGCATGTTGTCGGAGTCCAGCACGATCGCGGGTGAGGCGAGCACCTCGCTGCCGGCGATCGACCCCATCGCCGACTCGATGCGGGCCGCCGCGTCCTCGACCGGTAACAGCACGTAGTAGCGGGCGTGTGCCTCGATCTCCTCGTGGAGCCCGCGGACCTGCCGGGCGTCCTGGACCGACAGGGGCTGCTCCACCAGCAGGACCACGTCGTAAGTGGTCGTCTCCTCGCTCATGGCCCCGAGCCTAGTCAGTCGCGGTCTCGGGCCCCAGCACCTCGGCCAGGTCGTACCCGGCGGGTTCCTCGAGCTGGTCGTAGCCGCACGACTCGGGGTCGCGATCCGGGCGCCAGCGACGGAACTGGGCGGTGTGCCGGAAGCGGCTGCCCTCCATGTGGTCGTAGGCCACCTCGAGCACCCGCGTGGGACGCAGCGCGACGAACGACAGGTCCTTGCCCGCGCTCCAGCGGCTCTGCGTGCCCGGCACCCGGTCGGGGTTGGCCACCGCGTCGGTCCAGTCGCCCCACGGGTGCTCGGCAAGGTCGTCGACCACCAGCGGCGCGAGCTCCTCGACGAGCTCGGCGCGGCGCTTGGCCGTGAACGAGGCCGCCACTCCGACGTGCTGCAGCCGGCCCTCGCCGTCGTACAGACCCAGGAGGAGCGAGCCCAGCAACGGCTTGGCGGGCGTGGAAGTCTTGTGCAGCCGGTAGCCGGCGACCACCACGTCGGCTGTCCGCTCGTGCTTGATCTTGAGCATGGTGCGGGCGTTCTGCTGGTACGGCGCCCGCAGCGGCTTGGCCACCACCCCGTCGAGGCCGGCGCCCTCGAACGCGCGGAACCACTCCTCGGCGACCGCCGGGTCGGAGGTGAGGCGGGTCAGGTGGATCGGCGGCTCGACCGACGCCAGCGCCTTCTCCAGCGACGCACGCCGTTCCGCGAACGGGCGGGCGGTGAGGTCCTCGTCACCGAGCGCGAGCAGGTCGAAGGCGACGAACGAGGCCGGGGTCCTCTCCGCCAGCATCCGGACCCGTGACTCGGCGGGATGCAGCCGCTCCTGCAGGCGCTCGAAGTCGAGTCGTTCGCGGCCGTCCGGCTGGGCGAGCGCCACGAAGATCTCCCCGTCCACGACGCAGCGCTCGGGCAGGCACCGCCGTACCGCATCGACGACCTCGGGGAAGTACCGCGACAGCGGCCGGGTGTTCCGGCTGGCGAGCTCGACATCGTCCCCGTCGCGGAAGACCAGGCAGCGGAAGCCGTCCCACTTGGGCTCGTAGGCCAGCGCGCCGTGCGCGTCGGCGGCGGGGATGCCCTTGACGGACTTCGCGAGCATCGGCTGGACCGGGGGCATCACGGGCAGGCGCATGCGTGCATCGTAGGCTGGCCGACGTGCCGATCCACCTCTCCGAGCGCAACCCCTCCGTGCCCAAGGAGCGGCTGCTGGCGGAGCTGGTGCCGCCACCGCGGTTCGCCGAGGTCAGCTTCGACAACTACTACCCGGACCCCGAGCACCCCTCGCAGGCCGAGGCCGTGGAGCGGCTGCGGTCGTTCGCCGCCGACCTGCACGCCCCGGTGCCGAGGAAGGGGCTCTTCCGGCGTCGCAGCCAGCCGGTCGGTCCCGGGGGCATCTACCTCGACGGGGGGTACGGCGTCGGCAAGACCCACCTGCTGGCGGCCACCTGGCACGCCGCGCCCGGGCCGAAGCTGTTCGCGACGTTCGTGGAGCTGACCCACCTCGTCGGGGCGCTCGGCTTCCACGCCGCGGTCGACGCACTGTCGGACCACGCCCTGGTGTGCGTGGACGAGTTCGAGCTCGACGACCCCGGGGACACCGTGCTGGTGTCCACGCTCCTGCGCAGCCTGCGCGAGGCCGGGGTGCGCCTCGCGGCGACGTCGAACACGCTGCCCGGCAAGCTGGGCGAGGGCCGCTTCGCCACCGAGGACTTCATGCGGGAGATCCAGGGCCTCTCCGCGCACTTCGAGTCGCTCCGCATCGACGGGGAGGACTACCGGCACCGTGGGCTGCCCGAGGCGCCGTCGGCCCCCGACCTCGAGGAGGTCAAGCGGCGTGCGGAGCAGGACGGCGCCAGCCTCGACCACTTCGTCGACCTGACCCGCCACCTCGCCGACGTGCACCCCTCGCGCTACGGGGCGCTGCTCGACGGGGTGACCGTGGTGTGTCTGGAGGACGTGCGCACCATCACCGACCAGGCGGTCGCCCTGCGCCTGGTGGTGCTGGCCGACCGGCTCTACGACCGCGACCTGCCCGTGGTGGCCAGTGGCCGGACGTTCGACGAGCTCTTCGCCCCCCCGCTGCTCGAGGGCGGCTACCGCAAGAAGTACTACCGCGCGATCAGCCGGCTCGTCGCGCTGGCCCGCGAGGGCACGGGCCTCTCCGACGGCACGTGAGCGGACCGCACGGGAGCGGGCATACTGCCCGCATGCACCAGTCCGTAGCCGCCGCGCTGCGCCTGCCGCCGGGCCCGGTGGACCTGGCGGCCCTCGACCCGGGCGCCACCCCGCTGTTCGACGGCGGCAAGCAGGACGGCAAGGCCGCCCTGAAGGAGATGGGCGCGGAGCTCGCCGAGCTGCAGACCAAGCTGTTCGCGCACGGTTACACCGGCGGCCGGCGCAGCGTGCTGCTCGTGCTGCAGGGCATGGACACCTCCGGGAAGGGCGGGGTGATGAAGCACGCGGTCGCCCACTTCGATCCCGCCGGCGTGGACACCGTCTCGTTCAAGGCGCCGACCGAGGAGGAGCGGGCGCACGACTTCCTGTGGCGTATCGGCAAGCACGTCCCGCAGCCGGGGATCATCAGCGTCTTCGACCGCTCGCACTACGAGGACGTCCTGATCGCCCGGGTCCACGGTCTCGCGCCCGCCGAGGAGATCGAGCGCCGCTACCAGGCGATCAACGAGTTCGAGCAGCGGCTGGTCGCCGCCGGCACCGTGGTCCTCAAGTGCATGCTGCACATCTCCCGCGCGCAGCAGAAGGAGCGGCTACTCGCCCGGCTCGACAAGCCGCGCAAGCAGTGGAAGTACCAGCCCGGCGACGTCGACGAGCGCGCCCTGTGGCCGTCGTACCGGGAGGCCTACGAGCTGGCCCTCACCCGCTGCAACACGGTGGCGGCGCCGTGGCACGTGGTCCCCAGCGACCACAAGTGGTACCGCAACTGGGCCGTGGGGGCCATGCTCCGCGAGACGCTGCGCGCGCTGGACCTGACCTGGCCGAGCGTCGACTACGACCCCGAGACCGAGCGCCGCAGGCTGGAGCAGTCGTGATCCGCACCGTCACCGCCACCCGCTACGTCGCCCCCCTGCGCGAAGGCGGGTCCCTGCCCGGCATCGTGGAGGCCGACGACCTCGGCACCTACGTCTGCAAGTTCCGCGGGGCGGGGCAGGGCCTGCGCGTGCTGGTCGCCGAGGTCGTCGTCGGCGAGCTCGCGCGCCGGCTCGGCATCCGCACCCCGGAGCTGGTGGCCGTGGAGCTGCACGACATGATCGCCAAGTACGAGGCCGACGAGGAGGTGCAGGACCTGCTCACCGCGAGCCTGGGGCTGAATCTCGGAGTGGACTTCCTCCCCGGCTCCTTCGGGTTCGACGCCGAGTGCGACCCCGACCCGGTGGCGGCCGCGCAGATACTGTGGCTCGACGCGCTGTGCGCCAACGTCGACCGCAGCTGGCGCAACCCGAACCTGCTGGTGTGGCACCGCGACCTGTGGGCGATCGACCACGGCGCCTGCCTCTACTTCCACCACGGCTGGTCCGGCGGGGTGGGCTCCGCCGAGCGGTTCGCCGCCCAGCCCTACGACGCGAGCGACCACGTCCTGCGCGCGTACCTGCCCGGCGTCGAGCAGGTCGACGCGTCCCTCGCCCCGCTGGTCACCCGGCAGCTGCTCGAGGAGGTGACCGCCCAGGTCCCGGACGCGTGGCTGGAGCCGGTGCCCGGCGCCGAGACTCCGGAGGCCGTGCGCGAGGCCTACGTGCGCTTCCTGCTGGCCCGGGTGTCGGGGGAGCGGTCGTGGGTGCCGGTGGAGGGGGCGGCATGACGCGGGAGAACCTGGGCTTCCAGTACGTCGTGCTGCGGTGCGTGCCGCGGGTCGACCGGGAGGAGTTCGTCAACGTGGGCGTCGTGCTCTACTGCCAGGGCGCGGACTTCCTGGCGGCCGCCTGTGACGTCGACGAGGACCGGCTGCGGGCACTGAGCCCGGGCGTCGACGTCGCGGCGGTGCGCTCGGCGTTGCGGGCGATCGAGGCCGTCTGTCGTGGCGACGCCGAGGCGGGGGCTGCCGGACGCGCGCCGATGGGCACCCGGTTCGGGTTCGTCAAGGCGCCGCGCAGCACCGTCGTACAGCCCGGGCCGGTGCACGGCGGCTGCACGGCCGACCCGGCCCGCGAGCTGGCCCACCTGCTCGAGCGCCTGGTCCGCTGACCCGTGCAGGCGCGCGTGTTGCAGCCGCGAGGCCCAGGTTTCGTACCCGAGGCGGCGGACGCGTTGCGCGAGACGCGCGTGTTCCTCAGCGCGCTGCTCGTCGTCGACGCGGGGCACAGCCGTGACCCGTGGATGTTCAGCGGGACGATGCTCGGCGCGGTGCGCCGGATCCTGGCCGAGCTCGAGGTCGAGGAGCGCCGGCGGCCGCGCCGAGCCGCGGTCAGAGGTTGATCATGTGACCGGCGATACCCTCGACGGTCTCCTTGATCGCCTCCGACAGGGTGGGGTGCGCGAAGATGTTGCGGGCCACCTCGTCGGCGGTGAGGTCCCAGCGCTGCGCCAGCGTCAGCGCCGGCAGCAGCTCGGTGACGTCGGGACCGATGAGGTGGGCGCCGAGGATCTCGTTGTACTTCGCTTCGGCGACCACCTTCACGAAGCCGACCTCCTCGCCGAGGCCCTTGGCCTTGCCGTTCGCCGTGAACGGGAACTTGGCGACCTTGACGTCGTAGCCCTTGTCCTTGGCCTGCTGCTCGCTGTAGCCGAAGGAGGCCACCTGCGGCTGGCAGTACGTCGCGCGGGGGATCATGTCGAAGTCGATCTCCATGGTCTCCGCACCCGCCATCGTCTCCGCCGCCACGACACCCATCGCCTCGGCGGTGTGGGCGAGCATGAGCTTGCCGGTGACGTCCCCGATGGCGTAGACGCCCTGGACGTTGGTGCGACCGCGCTCGTCGATGGCGATCGCGCCGCGCTCGGTGGTCTGCACCCCGGTGCTCTCCAGGCCGTAGCCCTCCAGCCGCGGCGCGAACCCGATCGCCTGCAGCACCTTGTCCGCCTCGAGGACCTGCTGCTCGCCACCGTTGGCGGGGGAGACGGTGACCTTCACCTTCTCGCCGGAGTCGTCGATCGACTCCACCTTGGTCGAGAGCATCACGTTGACGCCGAGCTTCTTGTACTGCTTGAGCAGCTCCTTGGAGATCTCCTCGTCCTCGGTCGGCACCATCCGGTCCAGGAACTCCACGATCGTCACGTCGACGCCGAAGTTCTTCATGACGTAGGCGAACTCCACGCCGATCGCGCCCGAGCCGGCGATGACGATGCTGCCGGGCAGGGTGTCGTCGAGGATCTGCTCCTCGTAGGTCACCACCCGCGGCGAGAGCTGGGTGCCGGGGATGAGCCGTGTGGTGGCGCCGGTGGCGATGATGAGGTTGTCGAAGGTGAGCTGCTCGGCGCCCCCGTCGTTGAGCTGCACGTCCATCGACTGGGGACCGGTGAGCGTCCCCCACCCGTGCACCTCGGTGATCTTGTTCTTCTTCATCAAGAAGTGCACGCCCTTGACGATGCTGTCCGAGACGGCCCGGCTGCGGGCGTGCGTCGGCTTGAACTCCATCGAGGCGTCGCCGGTGATGCCGAACTTGTCCTTCTCGTGGGTGAGGATGTGCGCGAGCTCGGCATTGCGCAGCAGTGCCTTGGACGGTATGCAGCCGACGTTGAGGCAGACGCCGCCCCAGTACTTCTTCTCCACCACGGCCGCCTTGAGGCCGAGCTGCGAGGCGCGGATGGCGGCGACGTACCCACCGGGGCCCGCGCCGAGGACGACGAGATCGAAGTGCTGGCTCATGATGGGAGCCTACCCATCGAGGACCATGCCGGACGAAGCGTGTCCCGGCTCAGACCGGGACGAGCTCCACCGCCCCCACCGCGTACGCGCGCCAGGATCGTGCGCGCCACCTCGGGGTCCGCGCCGAGCGGCGCGGAGACCGCCACGGCCCCGGCCTCGATCGCCAGCTCGGCCGCGCGGTCGGGAAGGAACCCGGGCGCCAGGAACAGCGAGCCGACCGCGATGTGCCGGCGACCCTCGGCCCGGAACGCCCGCACGGCCTCGCCGGTGGCCGGGGGCGTGGCCGAGGCGAACGCCGCCACGGTCGGCAGCTTGTGCCGGTTGCCCCACAGCCGCGCGAGCCGGCTGACCGCCTGGTTGGCCAGCTGGTCCGAGGAGCCGGCCGCGGCGAGCACGAGCGCGTCGAGCTCGCGCACCCGGGCCTCCTTCAGCGCCGTGCGTAGCCGCCGGTCGAGCACCTCGAGGAAGACCGGCTCCAGGCCGAGCACCTGCGTCGCCCGGATCCTGAGGCCCTCGTGCCGGGCCTCGGCCTCCGCGATCACCGCGGGCACGTCCACCTTGGCGTGGTAGGCCTCGGTGAGCAGGAGGGGCACGACCACGATCTCGTCGTACCCTGCCCGCACCAGCTTGTCGACGACGGTGAGGAACGACGGCTTGGCGAGCTCGAGGAAGGCCGTGCTCGACCCGGAGGTCCGGGCGCGATGGCCGCGAACCTCGGCGACGAGGGCCTTGATCGTCTCCGCGGAGCGGGGGTCGCGGCTGCCGTGGGCCAGCGCCACCAGGGCTGGAGCGGTCATGGGCCCTGTCTCCCTTCGTGTCGGTGGTGCGAGCCGCGGCGTTGTCGACCGTGTCGCGCGGGGTCTCATGCGTGGAGCCCGCACTCGGTCTTGCCGGTGCCGGCCCAGCGGCCGCTGCGCGCGTCCTGCGCCGGGAGCGACCCGGCGGGTGCAGGGGCGGCAGCCGATCGAGGGGTAGCCGTCGTACGCCAGCGGGTTCGACCAGCACCCCGTGCTCAGCGATGTAGCGCTCCGACGTCCTCGGCGCTCCATCGGGCGAGCGGGGAGACCTTGACCTTCGGCGACGTCTTGTCCCAGCCCACCACCGGCGCGACCCACCCGGCTGCGGGTCTCCGTCGCGGCGCAGGCCGGTGGCCCACGCGTCGTAGCCCTGCGAGCGGCCTCTCCAGCGGCGCGCACCTTGCGCAGCGCGCAGCACAGGTCGGGGTCGCGGGCGAACAGGTCCTCGCCGTAGATCGCGTCCTGCTCGGTGACGGTCTGCTCGGGCCTGACCGTGACGACATTGACCGGCAGGGTCGCCGCGACCGCGTCGCGGGTACCGATCGTCTCGGCGAAGTGGTAGCCGGTGTCGAGGAAGACCACGTCGATCCCCGGGGCCACCCGGGAGGCCAGATGGGCGAGGACGGCGTCGGCCATCGAGGAGGTGACGCAGAAGCGCTCGCCGAAGGTCGCCACCGCCCACTCGATGATCACCTCGGCAGGAGCCGCCTCGAGGTCGGCGCCGGCCTGCGCACGAGGTCCCCGAGCTCCTCCTCGCTGCGGCTCTCCGCCCTCGGGGGTCTCGCGCACCGGCGGGCAGCGGCCGTCGTGCGGTGGCTCATCGGTCCGCCTCCGGACGGGCGAGCAGCCCGAGCATGCGCAGGGAGAACGCACGCAGGCAGGCCCGGCACTCCCACGCGCCGTGGCCGGCGCCCCGTGCGGTGTCCGCGGTCTCGTGGGGGCGCAGGTCCTCGTCGCCGCAGTAGGGGCAGTGGAACGGTACGGCGCGGTCGCTCATGGCCGCACCACCGCGTGCCGCGACGCCCTCGCCCCGCAGCAGCGCGTCGTCGGCCCGTGCGCCCAGGCCGCGAAGCTCTCGCCGTCGCTCACGGTCGGCGAGGTAGGCGCGGACCACGGCGCGTGACGTAGTCGTCGAGCTCGGCGCTGGTGACCTTGTGTGCCCGGAGCTTCTTGCCGAACGCTCGGGTCGAGGCCGAGGCCGCCGCCGAGGTGCACCTGGAAGCCCTCGACCTGGCGGCCGTCGGCGTCCATGACCAGCTGGCCCTTGAGACCGATGTCGGCGACCTGGGTGCGGGCGCAGGCGTTGGGGCAGCCGTTGACGTTGACGGTGATCGGGGTGTCCAGGCCCGGGAACCGACGCTCGAGCTCGTCGACGAGGGCGGCCGCGCGGTCCTTGGTGTCGACGATGGCGAGCTTGCAGAACTCGATGCCCGGTGCAGGCCATGGTCGCGCGGCGCCAGTGCGAGGGCCGGGCCGAGAGCCCGATCCGGTCCAGCGCGGCCACCAAAGGCTCGACCTGCTCGCGCTCGACGCCGAGGACGACGAGCTTCTGGTACGCCGTGAGGCGGACACCACTGCGCGCCGTACTCCTCGACGAGGTCGGCGAGGCGCCGAGCAGCGTCCGGCCGGAGATCCGGCCGACGGTGGGCGCGGCGCCGAGGTAGAACCGGCCGTCCTTCTGCTCGTGCACGCCGATGTGGTCGCCGCTCACCGACGGGCGACCGGGGGAGAGGGGCAGTCGACGAGCGCGCGGGGGAGGTACTCCTCCTCCAGCACCTGCGCGGAACTTCTCGACGCCCCAGTCGGCGACGAGGAACTTCAGCCGTGCCCGCGAGCGCAGCCGCCGGTAGCCGTAGTCGCGGAAGATCGAGACCACGCCCTCCCAGGCGTCGGCGCACCTCGTCGAGCGGGATCCACACGCCGAGCTTCTGGGCGAGCATCGGGTTGGTGGACAGCCCGCCGCCGACCCACAGGTCGAAGCCGGGGCCGTGCTCGGGGTGCACGGTGCCGACGAACGAGACGTCGTTGATCTCGGGGGCCACGTCCTGGCTGGGGTGGCCGGAGAGGGCGGTCTTGAACTTGCGGGGCAGGTTCGAGAACGCGGGGTTGCCGATGAAGCGGCGCTTGATCTCCTCGCAGCGCGGGGGTGCCGTCGATGATCTCGTCGCGCGGCGATGCCGGCCACCGGCGAGCCGAGGAACGCGCGCGGCGAGTCGCCGCAGGCCTCCTGCGTCTGCAGGCCGACGGCCTCCAGCCGCTGCCAGATCGCTGGGCACGTCCTCGATGCGGATCCAGTGGTACTGGATGTTCTGCCGGTCGGTGATGTCGGCGGTGTCGCGGGCGAACTCCGTGGAGAGGGCGCCGAGGACCCGCAGCTGCGCGGCGCCGAGCAGCGCGCCGTCGCTGCGCACCCGCATCATGAAGAACTCGGCGTCGAGCTCTTCGGGAGCGAGCGCACCGGTCTTGCCGCCGTCGAGGCCTGGCTTGCGCTGGGTGTAGAGGCCCCAGGCCCGGAACCGGTCGCGGAGGTCGTCGCCGTGGATCGAGTCGAACCCGCGGTGGGCGTAGACGTTCTCGATCCGCGCACGGACGTGGAGGGGGTTGTCGTCCTTCTTGATCTGTTCCGCGCCGTTGAGGGGCTCGCGCTGTCCGAGCGCCCACTGGCCCTCGCTGCGCTTGGCCCGGGCGCGCTCGCGGTCGCGGCCGGGTCCGCTGGGAGTGGGCTTGCCCGGTGTGGGGTGACCCGCATGGGTGAGGCTCTGGTGTGAGGAGGTCATGAATGCGTTCCTGGGGACGAGAGACGCACGTATCGCGAGAAGTCCCCGACACCGTTGTCGGACGTACGTCGGCGCGACCGCGCGCCCGGCGGAGAATCTGACGGGTGCGGGGTTCAGGCCGACATACAGACCATGCTGCGCGTACGACCGAGGTCCACGTGGCGGCGGGCCACGAGGAAGACAGTCGTCGCGTGAGTCATGACGGCAGTCTCACGTGCCGGACGCGTCCGCCACAAACCGGCATCTCATTATCCAAGACGTGTGTCCGTATGGTGGTACGGCGGACCGGCGGGGCGCCCCCCGAAGCCGGGCTCACTAGGCTGTGGTCGTCCCGATCCGCCCGCGCATGGCCACCCATGCCGCCACCTGGAGGTCTCGGCGTGAACGACGTCACCCAGCAGGCCAGCACCGCCTACAACGCCGCGCTCGAGGTGATCGCCTCCGTGGAGCCCCGGGTCGCGGAGGCGACCCGCGCCGAGCTCGCGGACCAGCGCGGCTCCCTGAAGCTCATCGCCAGTGAGAACTACGCCTCGCCGGCAGTTCTGCTGACGATGGGCACCTGGTTCTCGGACAAGTACGCCGAGGGCACCGTCGGGCACCGCTTCTACGCCGGATGCCAGAACGTCGACACCGTCGAGGCGCTGGCCGCCGAGCATGCGCGAGAGCTGTTCGGGGCGCCGTACGCCTACGCCCAACCGCACTCGGGTATCGACGCGAACCTCGTCGCGTTCTGGTCGATCCTGGCGCACCGGGTGGAGACCCCCGCACTGGAGAAGCTCGGGGCGAAGAACGTCAACGAGCTCAGCGAGGAGGACTGGGAGAGCCTGCGTCACGAGCTGGGCAACCAGCGGCTGCTGGGCATGGCGCTCGACGCCGGGGGCCACCTCACGCACGGCTTCCGTCCGAACATCAGCGGCAAGATGTTCCACCAGCAGCAGTACGGCACCGACCCCGAGACCGGGCTGCTCGACTACGACGCGGTACGCGCGAAGGCCAAGGAGTTCAAGCCGCTCGTTCTGGTGGCCGGTTACTCGGCGTACCCGCGCAGGGTGAACTTCGCCAAGATGCGGGAGATCGCCGACGAGGTCGGTGCCACGCTGATGGTCGACATGGCGCACTTCGCGGGCCTGGTCGCGGGCAAGGTGTTCACCGGGGACGAGGACCCGGTGCCGCACGCGCACCTCGTCACCACCACCACGCACAAATCGCTGCGCGGGCCCCGCGGTGGCCTCGTCCTGGCGCAGGAGGAGTACGCCGCCTCCGTCGACCGCGGCTGCCCGATGGTGCTTGGTGGCCCGCTCTCGCACGTGATGGCCGCGAAGGCGGTAGCGCTCGCCGAGGCCCGGCAGCCCGCGTTCGCCGACTACGCCCGCAACATCGCGGACAACGCGAAGTCGCTGGCGGAGGGTTTCCTGTCGCGTGGCGCGAATCTCGTCACCGGCGGTACCGACAACCACCTCGTGCTGCTCGACGTCACCTCCTTCGGGCTCACCGGCCGCCAGGCGGAGTCCGCCCTGCTCGACGCCGGCGTGGTCACCAACCGGAACTCGGTGCCCGCCGATCCCAATGGCGCGTGGTACACCTCGGGTATCCGGCTCGGCACCCCGGCGCTGACCACGCGCGGCTTCGGCCATGACGAGTTCGACCGGGTGGCAGAGCTGATCGTCGACGTGCTGTCGCAGACGAGCCCCGGCACCACGAAGGCCGGCGCAGCGTCGAAGGCGTCGTACCTCCTGGCCGACGGGGTGGTCGAGCGCACCAAGGCCGCCAGCGCCGAGCTGCTCGACAAGCACCCGCTCTACCCGGGCCTGGAGCTTTCCTGAACGCCTTCCCCGCCGGTTGAGGCCGGTGGTTGAGGAGCGAGCCCAGCGGTTCCGGTGGTTGAGGAGCGAGCCCAGCGGTTCCGGTGGTGTTGAGGAGCGAGCCCAGCGGTTCCGGTGGTTGAGGAGCGAGCGCAGCGAGCGTCTCGAAACCACCGCACCGTCGCCGTCCACAGATCGCTGGTCGTGCCTTGCCACCCGGTGCCCCGGCGGCCACGCTGCCGGGGTGGCCTGGACATACATCCTCCAGTGCAGCGACGGCAGCTATTACGTCGGCAGCACGATCGACCTCGAGCACCGCCTGCATCAGCACCAGCAAGGCGACGGCGCCGCCTACACGCGTTGTCGCCGGCCGGTCCGCCTGGTCTGGGCGGCCGAGTTCGAAGGCGTCGCGGAGGCCTTCGCGTTCGAGAAACAGGTCCAGGGCTGGGGGCGCCGCAAGCGCGAGGCTCTCATCTCCGGGAATCTGGGATCGTTGCCTTCCCTCGCCAGTCGCAGCCGGAAAGCGCGAGGCCTGCGCGGCGGTTCATGAAGGGCGTGGTTTCGAGACGCTCGCTGCGCTCGCTCCTCAACCACCGGTGCGGCCGCTGCGCTCGCTCCTCAACCACCGGTGCGGCCGCTGCGCTCGCTCCTCAACCACCGGTGGGCGTGGTGCGCTCGACGATGGCCCGCAGGTCGGTGCCTGGGGGCAGGGTGCCCAGGGTCCCGCCGTACTCGTTGCCGAGCCGCGTGGCGCAGAACGCGTCGGCGACGGACGCCGGCGCGTAACGCACGAGCAGCGAGCCCTGCAGGCAGGCAGCCATCTGGCCGGTGAGCCGGCGAGCGCCGACCTCGAGCGCCGAGGCGTCGGCGAGCGACTCCAGCGTGGTGTCGATGGCGCGGTCGAGCCGCGGGTCCTCCCCGCGCGCCCGGCCGACCTCGCTGATCCAGGCCTCCAGCACCTCGGGCTCGCGGGAGAGAGCCCTCAGCACGTCGAGCGCGTTGACGTTGCCCGACCCCTCCCAGATCGAGTTCAGCGGTGACTCGCGGAACAGCAGCGGCATGCCGGACTCCTCGACGTAGCCGTTGCCACCGAGGCACTCCAGCGCCTCGGCCACCATCATCGGCGTGCGCTTGCACACCCAGTACTTCGCCAGGGGCAGGGCGATGCGCCGCAGCGCCGCCTCGTGCGGGTCGTGACGGTCGTCGACCGCCGCGGCCAGGCGAATCGCCAGCGCGGTGGCCGCTTCCGACTCCACGGCCAGGTCCGCGATCACGTTCTGCATCAACGGCTTCTCCGAGAGCAGCGACCCGAACGCGGAGCGGTGCGCGACGTGCCAGGAGGCCTCCGCCAGCGCACGGCGCATCAGCGAGGCGGAGCCCAGCACGCAGTCCAGCCTGGTGGCGGCCACCATCTCGATGATCGTGCGCACCCCACGGCCCTCGTCACCGAGCCGCCGGGCCCAGGTGTTGCGGAACTCCAGCTCCCCCGACGCGTTCGAGCGGTTCCCCAGCTTGTCCTTCAGCCGTACGACGTCGAGCTGGTTGCGCGTGCCGTCCGGCAGCACCCGCGGCACCAGGAAGCACGAGAGCCCGGCCGGGGCCTGCGCGAGGACCAGGAAGACGTCGTTCATGGGCGCGGAGGTGAACCACTTGTGGCCGGAGAGGAGGTACTCGCCCTCGACCTGGGTCGGGCTGGCGGCGGTCACGTTGGCGCGCACGTCGGAGCCGCCCTGCTTCTCGGTCATCCCCATCCCCGCGAGCGCGCCGCGCTTGTCCTCGACCGCGCGCACGCCGAAGTCGTAGGAGGTGGCGGCCAGCTTCGGCGTCCACTCCTTGGCGATCGGGTCGTCCGTACGCAGCGCCGGAACCGCGGCATAGGTCATCGAGATCGGGCAGCCGTGTCCCGGCTCGGTCTGCGACCAGGCGAAGAACCCGGCGGCACGCCGTACGTGCGCATGTGGCTCCTCCGACGTCCAGGGTGCCGCTTGCAGGCCGTAGCCGACAGCGCGCTCCATCAGCCAGTGCCACGACGGGTGGAAGCGCACCTCGTCGACCCGGTGGCCGTAGCGGTCATAGGGGACCAGCTCCGGCTCGTGGGCGTTGGCGAGCATCCCGTGCTCGCGCGCCTCCGCGCTGCTGGCGACCTGCCCGAGCTCGCGCAGATCCTCGACCACCGACGCCGCGCCGTGCCGCGTGACCGCCTCGACCAGGGCGAGGTCGGAGGTCACGGTGTTGTGATCGACGAGGGGAGGTGCCTGGTTCGTGGCTTCCCGGATATCAGCGGTCATGTCGTTACCGTAGATCCATGTCCGGGGAAAGGGAGCACCTCCGGGGCCCCGAGCTCTCCCGTCGGCAGGTGACGCGCGACACATCCTGGCGGCTGCTCGTGTCGACGGTCGGGACCTGTTTCCGCAACCGGGTGACCGGGCTGGCGGCCGAAGCGGCGTTCTTCGCCCTGCTGTCCCTGCCGCCGCTGATCTTCGGGCTCGCCGGGTCCATCGGCTACGCGTTCTCCGGCGTGAGCGCCGCGCGCGTGGCCGAGATCCGCGACGCCATCCTGGGGCTCGCCTCACGGGCGCTGACGGAGCAGACCGTGAATGCGGTCATCCGCCCGACCCTCGACGACGTGTTCCGCGGCGGTCGCTTCGACGTGGTCTCCGTCGGGTTCGTGCTGGCCCTGTGGTCGGGGTCCCGCGCCCTCAACGTGTTCGTCGACACGATCACCATCATGTACGGCCTCGGCGGCCACCGGGGCGTGGTGCGCACCCGGATGCTGTCGTTCTCCCTCTACGTGATGGGGCTGGTGACCGGTGTGGTGACGATCCCGATGGTGGTCGCCGGCCCGGACTTCGTGGACCGCGTGGTGCCGGCCCGGCTCGGCTTCCTGGACACGCTGTACTGGCCCACCGTCCTGGTGCTGTGCATCTGCTTCCTCGCGACGCTGTACCACGTCTCGGTGCCGGTGCGGACGTCCTGGCGCTACAACGTGCCCGGGGCGGCGCTCACCATGATCTTCTGGATCCTCGGGTCGGTGGCGCTGCGCTGGGCACTCACCCACACGGCGAAGAGCTCCACCTCGATCTACGGGCCGCTGGCCGCGCCGATCGTGGTGATGCTGTGGCTCTACCTGCTCTCGATCGCGGTCCTGGTGGGGGCGGCGGTCAACGCCGCCGTCGACCGGGTGTGGCCGGAGAAGGAGACCGCACGCGCCCGCACCGAGCTGGTGCGACGGCTCCGGCTGGGCTTGCTGGTGCCCCGGCTGCGCCGCGAGGCGTCGGACGGGGAGGCGGACGGCGATGTGTGGCCCGGCGCCGCCAGCGAGACCGTGGTGCTCGAGCGGGTCGACGACGACTAACCACGTGCCCCGGGCGGCGCGGGCGCCTATCGTCGCGGTGTGAGCTCAGCGCAGGTGGTCGTGCGACCGGAGACGCCCGAGGACGAGAGTGCGGTCGGTGAGGTGGTGGCAGCGGCGTTCGGTTCCCGCACGGAGGTCGAGCTGCTCGAGGGGCTGCGGCGCGACTCCGCCTGGCGCCGGCTGTCGTTCGTGGCGGAGTGCCACGGCGCCGTCGTGGGCCACGTGGCGTTCACGCGCGGATGGGTGGATGCACCGGCTCGGCTGGAGGAGGTCCTCGTCCTCAGCCCCCTGTCGGTGCAGCCCGCCCGCCAGGGAGGGGGAGTGGGCACCGCGTTGGTCAACGGCGCGCTGCACCGGCTGCGCGAGCGGCCCGAGCCCGCCGTGTTCCTGGAGGGCTCGCCGCGGTACTACCCCCGCTTCGGCTTCGTGCCGGGCGCCGAGCACTCCTTCACCCCGCCGTCGGTGCGCATCCCCGACCGGGCGTTCCAGGTGCTGCTGCTCCCGTCGTACACCCCGGAGGTCCGCGGTGCGCTCGTCTACCCCGACGTGTTCTGGCGGCACGACGCGGTGGGCCTGCGCCCTGATGCCGGGGACGCGCCGGCGGGCCGGTAGGTTCTGCCCGTGCCCGACACCGCCCCCGACGAGTCCCTGGGACAGGTACGGCTCCCGGCCATCGTCCGTTCCCCGGCCTGGGAGCTGAGCCGCCGACTGCTGCTGGCCGTCGTCCTGCTCGCCTTCACCGTGGCGATCGTGTACGTCGACCGCGGGGGCTACCGCGACAACGCCGACCCGACCCACCAGGTCGACCTGGTGGACTCGATCTACTACACGACGGTCACGCTGAGCACCACCGGGTACGGCGACATCGCGCCGTACACGGCGCAGGCCCGACTGGTCAACGCGTTCGTGGTCACGCCGCTGCGGATCGTGTTCCTGGTGCTGCTGATCGGCACCACGCTCGAGGTGCTGGCGACCCAGGGACGCGAACTGCTGCGGATCTCGCGATGGAGGAAGAGCATGGCACAGCACGTCGTGGTGATCGGCTACGGGACGAAGGGGCGCAGCGCCGTCGAGACGTTGCTCATCAACGGGCTGCGCAAGGAGCAGATCGTCATCGTCGACCCCAGCACCACCGCTCTGGGTGAGGCGCACGCCCAGGGGCTCGCGGTGGTCAGCGGCGATGCCACCCGCCGGGAGGTGCTGCGGCGTGCCGGCGTCGCCGACGCCAAACAGGTCATCATCACCGCGGACCGCGACGACTCCACGGTGCTGGCCACCCTGAACGTGCGCCAGCTCAACCCCGACGCCTACGTGGTCGCCGCCGTCCGCGAGTCCGACAACGTCCAGCTGGTGCGTCAGAGCGGTGCTGACTCCGTGGTCACCTCCTCCGACGCGGTCGGCCGCCTCCTCGGCCTCTCGTCGCTCAGTCCGACGCTGGGGGCGGTGATGGAGGACCTGCTCACCTACGGGGAGGGACTGGAGGTCGCCGAGCGTGAGCTGCTGGTGCCCGAGGTCGGCAGGCAGCCACAGTCACTGCCGGACCAGGTCATCGCGGTCGTGCGCGACGGTCGGGTGCACCGCTACTTCGACCCGGCGGTGACCCAGCTGATGCGGGGGGACCGGCTCATCGTGGTCCGACCCGCGGAAGAGCTTCCGTGGGCACCGCGGCCCGGCAGCCACGGCGAGAGCTCGGCGGACGAGGAGGAGCCGCAGCCCTGACCGCCCCCGCGTTCAGGATCGGCGTAGCGCCACGGCTGCGACGTCGTCGTTGCGGGTGTGGTCGCGCACCTGGTCCACGAGCGAGGCCAGGGCGTCCTCGAGGGGCCGCGGGGCAGCCAGTCCGGGGAGTGCGGCGAGCAGTCGGGCCTGGCCTTCGTCGATGTCCTCGTCGCGCCGCTCGATCAGGCCGTCGGTGAAGGCGACCAGGGTGTCGCCGACGAACAGCGGGAGTCGCGCGGGGGAGCGGGGCGGCCCGGTCACGCCGAGCGGCACACCGTCGGGGTCCGGCAGCTGCTCGACCGACCCGTTCGCCCGCAGTACCACCGGCGGTGGGTGGCCGGCGTTCGCGAGGTGCAGCTCGTCGTGCGCGGGGTCGACGACCCCGTACACGAGCGTGACCAGCTGGGCGAAGTCGTAGTGGTGGAACAGGGTGTCGAGCTTGCCCGTCACCACCGAGGGGTCGGGGTCGACGGCCAGGTAGGCCCGGAGCGCTGAGCGCATCTGGGCCATGGCAGCGGCCGCGTTGACGCCGCGGCCCATGACGTCACCGACGAAGAACGCGACCCGGCCGTCCTCCAGTGCGATCACGTCGTAGAAGTCGCCCCCCACGTCGGTGCGTCCGGCGGGGGAGTACAGCGCGGCGATGTCCCAGCCGGGCACGACGGGTACTCGCTCGGGCAGCACTGCCCGTTGCAGGCGGAGGGCCACCTCCCGGGTCTCGCTGTGCAGTTGTGCGTTGTCGATGGCGACCGCGGCGCGACGGGCGAGGTCCTCCCCGAAGCTGACGTCGGACGGCCCGAAGCGGCGCCCGCCCTCGCCGGCCACCCAGGTCATGACGCCCAGAACCCGGTCCCGGGCCTTGAGCGGGACCGTCATCGCGCTGCGCAGGTTGAGCTCGCGGGCCAGCCTGAGCTGCTCGTCGTCCTGGGTCACCTCGGCCAGCAGCTCGTCGGGGATCTCGGGCAGCAGCTCGCTATTGCCGCTGCGGAGCACCTGGTAGGCGCCGACCGGGGCGTCCGGGTCCGGAGGGTAGCGACGCTGCAGCTCGAGGGCGAGCTGCACCTTGGCCGGGTCCTGGTGCGCGACCGCCAGGGTGCGCAGCTCGCCCTCCTCGAGCAGCTGGATGCTGCACCAGTCGGCGTAGTCAGGAACCGCCAGCCAGGCCACCCGCGTCAGCGTTCGCTGGTAGTCGAGGCTCTTGGCCAGCTCGGCGGACGCATCGGCGACGAAGCGCAGCTTGGTGCGCTGGTCGGCAGCCACCGCGAGCGCGTTCACCCGGTCCAACGCCTGGGCGATCGTGTCGGCGAGGACGGAGAAGTACTCCAGCTCCTGGGTGTCGAGCTCGCGGAGGCCCGGGAAGGAGAACCAGGCGGCGCCGATCGTCTCTCCCGTGGCGCGTAGCGGCAGCGTGACGCTGGTGTGCTCGCTCCCGGCGAGCCCCTCGATCTCGGGGTAGCGCGCCTCCACCTCCGCCCGGCCGGTGAGCACGAGCCGGCGCCCGGTGCGGATGCACTCGGTCGTCGGCAGGTCGGCGGAGAGGGGAACCACGGAGTACTTGTCGGCGACATCCTGGTCGGCGCCGTACAGCCCGAGCAGGGCGACGTGCTCATCCTCGCGCAGCACGCAGAGCGCGGCCCGCGTGGCCCCTGAGGCGAACGCGGCGTGCTCGGTGACCACCTTGGTGACGTCGACGAGGTTCTCGGCGAGCATCAGCTCGTTGGTGACCTTGGCCAGGCGGGTCAACCGCTCGGCGACGCGCCTCGCCGCGATCTCGGTCTCGGCGGTGCGGGACAGTCCGGGCAGCACCAGCAGGAGGCCGCAGACCTCGCCCGAGGTCCACACCGGGAGGACGGTGGTCGGCTTGGCGTGCTCCGTGCCGTCGGCGTGCTGCACGAGCAGGTCACCGCTCCAGCGATCGTTCGTGAGCACCCGATCCAGCACGATCCGGAGGGAGCGCTCGTCGGAGGGAGCCAGGACCGTGTCGAGCACGGAGGAGCCGACCAGCGCTTCGCGTCGGAAACCCAGCTCGATCAGCGAGGAGTCGTTCACGTAGAGCACGTCGAGGTCGCGGCCGAGCACGATCATGCCATGGTCGAGGCCGTCCAGGAGGCGGGCGTCGGGCAACCAGTCGTACTGCACGCCCCGATCCTGCCAGGTACTCCGCACGAAGGCGGAACGGACGGCCGATTCGCACCGGATGTACCGGGTTCTGCCCTTCCGCGCATGGTGCGAAACAGGCGGGGCATACGGTGCTGGTGTGGCGGCGGGTCAAGCAGCCGGCCGGTCGACGCGCCGCCGGGGCGGTCCGGAACGCCACCGTGTTCCGTGATCGCTCCGGCTCACGCCTCGCCCGGTTCTCGGACTACGACATGGCCCGCAGCAGCACGAACGGCTCCGCCAGGCCCACCCCCGAGACGCTGCCCCAGTACGCGGCTCGTTCCCGCAGCGCGCGGAGCGAGCGGGGATGGGGGTAGTCGCGCAGCTCGGTCTCGTAGCAGGCCATGGCGTCCAGCTTGCGCGAGAGCGTCGTCGACACGTCGACGAACCAGGTGGGCAGGAACGCCGACTCGGCGGTGGGCCGGGCCCACTCCGTCGAGGACGGCGTCTCGAAGAGCAGCAGCCGCTCGACGAAGGGAGCGGCGTAGGGGCGGCAGGCCGTCCACGTCGCGCGCGAGACCACGCCGTGATCGGCGTTCACGTCGACGTGGCTGTGCGTGTAGACCACGGCGGGCCGCAACGCGTGAACCACCTCTTCGACCGCCTGCGTGACCTCGATCAGCGGTGTGGCGTCCAGCCGCTGATCGGGCAGAGCCAGGAAGTCGATCGAGGAGAACCCGATGAGGTCGGCGCTGCGCTTGCCCGCTGCGCGCAGCGACGACTTCATCTCGTCCTCGTAGCGGGCGCTGGCGCCCTCGGAGACCACCAGGGCATGGACCTCGTCACCGGCGTCGACATGCTTGGCGTAGGTGGCACCGCCGCCGAGGATCTCATCGTCGGGATGGCCGGCCACGACCAGGACGACTGCCATCAGGGCCGCTCCTCCGGGCGCGGCCCCAGTCCGCGCGCCCACAGCGAGGTGGCCTCGTCCGGCAGCTCGAACCGTGCGCCGACGCGCAGGCCTAGGGCGTCCGCAGCCTCCACGGGCCGCTGCGGCGGATGACCGGCCGCACCCACCGACGTCACCAGAAGGCTTCCGCCGCCCGCCGCGACGCGCATGCCCTCGGGGGACAGCTCCAGGACCTGACCGTCGGCGCCGGCGGCGGAGTGCCGCATCGGGGGCTCGCTCGCCCAGAGCATCACCTGCGCACCGGCGAGCAGGGTGAAGGCGCCCGGGTAGGGCTGGGTGAGCGCCCGGATCCAGTTGTGCACCTCGACCGGCGTGAGCCGCCAGTCGGTGACCCCCATGGCCGGCGTGCGCTTGGGGAAGGTCGTCGCCCGGGAGGGGTCCTGCGCGCGCGCCGTCGCACGGCCCTCCAGCAGCGGCAGCACGTTGTCGTGAAGCATCACGCCGCCGAGGCGGGCGACCCGGTCGTACACGCTCGCGCACGTGTCGTCGAGGTAGATCGGTGTCGCGCGCTGGTCGACGACCAGCCCGGTGTCCACCCCGGCGTTGAGCAGCATCATGGTGTTCCCGGCGACCGGGTCCCCTCTGAGGATCGACCAGTTCACCGGGGCGCGCCCCCGACCGTAGGGCAGGAGCGAGGCGTGGAAGCCGACGCATCCCGCACGCGGCATGGCGAGCAGCTCGTCGCCGATCAGGCGGGTCCAGCCGACGACCGCGAGCAGGTCGGGGTGGAGTTCACCGATGGCGGTGACGGACTCGGGAGCGTTGACGTCGGAGACCCGCAGCACGGGGACGTCGTACTCGCCTGCGGAAGCCCCGAGGTCCACGAAGCCGGAGACCCGGCCGGCCGCCTCGTCAGTGAGCGTGACCACCCCGGCCAGGGCGACGTCCGGGTGCGTCGCCAGGCTCTCGAACGCGGCTCGCGCCTCGTGCACGGCCCCCACCAGCACCACGCGGTTCCCCATGAGAGGAGATTCTAGGTGCGTGTGCCCGGGAATGCCGCGGTTACCGGATTCGACCTCGTATCGAGGGCCGCCCCGGCCGACTAGTCCGCTCGCTCGTTGGCGACGCGTCCCACGTGGCGACGGTTTATCCTCATGCGGCGCCATCGTCCCAGGAAAGGTGAGACCACGTGTTTGCCGCGTTGACCGCACTCGTGCCGAGTCTGGCACTCGTCCTCGGCGTGACAGCGCCCGCCTACACCACCAGCGCTCCCGACGGGATGTGGAATCCCACCGGCCGCTACTTCGTGGCCAACGGCATGTGGAACGCGAGTGGCGGGATGACCCAGCACCTCCGGGCCTGGTCGAAGAGCAACTGGAGCGTCACCGCCCACATCAACGGCACGGACACGGCCGTCAAGTCCTACCCCAACGTCCACAAGGACTTCATCGACTGGGGCACCGGTGCGATGCCGCGCCTGAACAAGTTCCGCCTCATCCGCAGCACCTTCAGCAGTCAGGCCCCGGCCCGAGGCCGCTGGAACGTCGCCTACGACATCTGGCTCAACGGCGTGGGAAACGGACCGGGCGTCAACGAGCTCATGATCTGGACCCACAACCGCAACCAGGTCCCGGCGGGCAGGGTGCGCTACCGGGACGTCCGGATCGCCGGCCGGCGGTGGAACGTGTGGGCCACGAATGACCACGGATACCTGGCCCTCGTGCCCGTACGAGGGCAGATCGACTCCGGCGTGGTCCCCCTGAAGGCGACGTTCGCCTGGCTGCAGCGCCACAAGCTCCTGCCCACGCCCACGCGCCTGGGCCAGATCGACTACGGCATCGAGTTCTGCCACACGGGCAACGGCAGCGCCACCTTCACGGTCAATCGCTTCGGCGTCCAGAGCCCGAGGAAGTAGCGCGGTCGGCGAGGGCCGTCCCCGGCGAGCTGAGGCGGTCACCAGGTCGGCGAACAGGGTTGCCCCGGGGATGGTGTGGCGCACGCCCGTGCCGATGCCGCCGACGCCGTGACGCCAGGAGCGGCGCGCGTGAGCAGCGCTGCGGGGTTCACCGTCAGGTGGGCCGCCGGCGTAGTCGGTACCACTGCGGGCGTGTGGTGTTCATCGGCCAGCCCAGCCCACGGGTCTCCGCCGGCTCGACTGCCAGCATCTCCCAGTCCGGGAACGCGCTCTCGACGTCGGCCTGGGAGGCTCCTTCGACGACGACCGGATCTAGGTCGGGCCGAAGGCGAGCATCAGCAGCGTCGCTCCGGAGTTGGCCAGGGCCGTGACACCGCGGCTCTCCGCGGCGCGCTGCTCGGCGCGGAGGCCCTGGAAGCAGCCGACGTCGAGCGCCCGACCGAGCGGTCGAAGGCGTTCGTTCTGCTCGCGATCGAGCAGTCTGGCGATGCTCGCCGCTGCGGCGGTCCCGTAGCGCTCCCAGGGTGTGAACCCGAAGCGGTACATGGGGGCGTAGTTCGTCATGGTGCCTCCACTCACCAGTCCTGGCTCGTGCGCCATTCGCTACGGGGAATGACCGCGAAGCGCTCATCGGGTGCCGGCGGATGACCAAGTGCGACTTCAACGGCTCTGGCTCGGCCACGGCGAGCGGGGAGGCCGGGAGGGCGCGGCACCTCTCCGACCACGTGCCAGGTGCTCTCCGCGATCTCGCGGAGGACGACGTACGCCGCTTCTGCAGGAGCGTCTGGTGCTTCGGGCATGCTCGATCCTGCACCATTCGGCACGTCGGTGGCTCGGGAGGCCTGGAGAAAGCAGATCGGCCCCAGTCGTGCCAGGTCCCGGGCGCCGGCCGTCCGGCTGCGCCTCTCGGCTGCCGGGCGCTCGCCTGCGGGCAGAGCTCGGGCTGCGCGACCCACGAGTGCCTGCATCGGCCGAGGCCTTCGAAACGGCCCGGCCTGCGGCTTCTTCGGTGGGCGATACTGGGTTTGAACCAGTGACCTCTTCCGTGTCAAGGAAGCGCGCTACCACTGCGCCAATCGCCCGTGACGACTCGTGACCCCCGTCAAGGAGTCCGAGCAATCGAGGTGGAGACGGGATTTGAACCCGTGTAGACGGATTTGCAGTCCGTTGCCTCGCCTCTCGGCCACTCCACCAAGGAGGGAGCCTGCGACCCTTCTCCGAGCGGACGACGAGGCTCGAACTCGCGACCTCAACCTTGGCAAGGTTGCGCTCTACCAACTGAGCTACGTCCGCTTGTCACTGTCGTTCCGGGTGGCCCGGACCGGCGGTGCGGTCAGAACTGTAGCCGACATCGAGCCAATCACAAATTCGAGGGCGCCTGGTATGTCGGGGGTCTTGGCGACCGTAGGCTCCTCGCCGTGCACGCATGGATCAACGGCCGTCTCCTGAGTGATCCGGCCACACCGGCGGTGAGGGTCGACGACCACGGGCTCACGGTCGGGGACGGGGTTTTCGAGTCGGTGAAGGTCGTCGACGGGCGCCCGTTCGCGCTCACCCGCCACCTGAGTCGGCTGGCGGCCTCCGCAGCGGGGCTGGGGCTGCCGCCGGTGGACCCCGACGTCGTACGACGGGCGGTGGCGGCCGTGCTTGCCGAGGAGCACCTGCCGCTCGGGCGGCTGCGGATCACCTGCACCGCGGGTGCGTCTCCCTTGGGGTCCGCGCGGGGCGCCGGCCCGGCGACGCTGGTCGTGGTGGCCGAGGCGATGGCTCGTCGCGCCGACACGACGGCGATCGTCACCGTCCCGTGGCCGCGCAACGAGCGCGGGGCGCTGGCGGGGCTGAAGACCACGTCGTACGCGGAGAACGTGCGTGCCCTGGCGCACGCGGCCGACCGCGGGGCGGCGGAGGCGGTGTTCCCCAACACCGTGGGGAATCTGTGCGAGGGAACCGGCTCGAACGTGTTCTATGTGGTCGACGGCGAGCTGCGCACTCCCTCCCTCGCGTCCGGGTGCCTGGCCGGCGTGACCCGGGCGCTGCTCCTGGGGTGGCACGGCGCCCGTGAGGTCGACGAGCCGATCGAGGTGCTCGAGCACGCGGAGGAGATCTTCTTGGTCTCCACCACCCGCGACGTGCAGCCGGTGGACCGCTGCGACGACCGCACGCTGCTTGCCCCCGGGCCGGTGACGCGGGCGTGCCTGCGGACGTGGGCCGACCGCGAGCCGTCGGACGTCGACCCGTAGCAGGTCACGCCTCCGCGGCGCGCCGGCGTTCGCGGTAGGCGGCGACGTGCAGCCGGTTGCCGCACGTGCGTGCGTCGCAGTACCGCTTGGAGCGGTTCCGGGAGAGGTCGACGAGCACCTGGTCGCAGTCCGGAGCGTCGCAGCGCCGGAGGCGTTCACGCTCACCCGCGGCGACGACCTGGGCGAGGGCGATGCCGCAGTCCACCGCGAGGTGCTCGGCAAGGCGGGCGCCTGGCGAGAAGTAGTGCAGGTGCAGCGGGTAGTCGTCGTGGTCGGTGAGCCTGGGCGTGACGGGGGAACCGGCGATCAGTGCATTCACCAGCCGTGCGGTCTCCGGCTCGGTGTCGCAGTCGAACACCGGTCGGATGCGCACCCCCAGCGCGCGCACGGCCACGAGGTCGTCCTCGGTGAGGTTCCCCAGCTCGCTGATGCGGTGCCTGTCCACGAACTCGTGCAGCGACTCCAGGTCGCTGAGCCCCTCGTCGGCCACCACGTTCACCAGGTCGACGACGCACGCGAGGGCGTGCTCGACGTCGTGGCTGAACGGCACGAGGGCCTCCTGGGGTCGGGTTGGTCCTCCTCGTCAACCCTAGCGGCGACGGATCAGGCGGCCTCGGCGGCCAGGATCGCGTCGATCGCGGCGTCCACGTCGAGCAGCGTGGACTCGCTGCCGGGCTCCACGGCCTTGTTCATGCGCTCCACGAAGCCGGAGAGGTCCCCGGTGCGAGCCTGCACGAGCGCCTCGCCGTCGGGCGAGCACAGCTCGATGATCACGACGGCGTGCCCGCGCGAGTCCAGGCACGGCCAGACGTGCACGTCGCCGTCGCCGGCGGGCTCGTAGAGACCCTCGGTGAGCAGCTCGCGGCCGAACGTCCAGCGCACCTGGCCGCTACCGGTCATGAAGACGGTGGTGACCGCGTACGGGTCGCGGGCGTCGTAGCGCAGCTCCGCCTCGATCGGCGTGGCGGCACCCGTCGAGTCGATGAGCTCCAGCGTCACGTGCTGGGTGACGGTCGCCGGCGCGGTGTTCATCGAGTAGTCCATCGTCGTGCCTTTCCTCCCAAGGTGGCCCCTCCGGCCTTCGTGGAGGAGACGCTCCACCGTGGTCGCTATGACGGCGAATGAATCGAGGAATCCAAAGTTTTTTCCGCCTGCAACGCGGCTGCCGGCGGTCTGTCCGGGTTTGACATGCTTCGGCCGCGGCGAGTCGGGGCGGGGCTGGTTACGCTGGGAACTGCAGGAGGCGGACCAGGCCCGGGAGGGGCGGTGCCCGACGACACGGCCAAGCGGCCTTCTCCGCACGAACACGGGCATCGCGCCCGGGAGCGGAGCCGGCTGCACCGCCGGCTGCACTCACACCCGGCGCTCTCGCTGACCACCAAGGTGGTGGTGGCGCTCGTGGGCAGCGCCGTGCTCCTGCTCGGCGTGGTGATGCTCGTCACGCCCGGTCCCGCGTTCGTGCTCATCCCGCTCGGGCTGGCGATCCTGGCCACGGAGTTCGAGTGGGCACATCGCTGGCTGGAGAGGGCCAGGCACAAGGCCCATGAGGCGCGGGCCAAGGCGCAGGCGCTGGACCCGCGGGTACGGCGGCGCCGGCTGCTGCTGACGGCGGGGGCCGTGCTCCTGGTGCTGGCCCTGTTCGCCGCACTGGTCGCGGCGTTCGGGTGGCCGTCGTACGCGGTGAGCGCCTGGGACGCCGTCCAGACGCGGACCGGGGCCCCCGACCTACCCGGGATGTGATCCCGGCGCGCGGATGCGCTAACCTGTGCTGCGCACCCACCAGGGTGACCTGCACGGGCGATTGGCGCAGTGGTAGCGCGCTTCGTTCACACCGAAGAGGTCACTGGTTCGAACCCAGTATCGCCCACCAGCACGGTCCCGGCCGCCTCCTGCGAGGCGGCCGTTCTCGTTGCCGCAAACCCCGGCGTGACGGCCCCCGCCCGGCGGATACGATCGAGCCTCAGGCCCGGCCGAGACGCGGTCGGGGGAGCGAGCACCGAGGGGTGGATCCCGTGTCCGACATCAACGTCACCGTCGTGAACGCAGGCGAGCAGGCCGGGCGCACGGTGACGACCGGCACGCGCGCCTGGGAGCTGTTCAGCGAGGACACCGCCGTGATCGCGGCGCGGGTGGACGGTGCGCTCAAGGACCTCGCCTACGAGCTCGTCGACGGCGACGTGGTGGAGCCGGTGACGATCGACTCCCCGGATGGGCGCGACATCCTGCGCCACTCGACCGCGCACGTGATGGCGCAGGCGGTGCAGGACATCTTCCCCGAGGCGAAGCTCGGCATCGGCCCGCCGATCGAGAACGGCTTCTACTACGACTTCGACGTCGCGGAGCCGTTCACACCGGCGGACCTGGACAAGATCGAGTCGCGGATGCGCAAGATCGTCAAGGAGGGCCAGAAGTTCTCCCGCCGCCCGGTCGGCGACGGCGAGGCGCTCGAGGAGCTCCAGGACGAGCCCTACAAGGTCGAGCTCATCGGCCTCAAGGGCAGCGGGCACGGTGAGGAGGCCGCCGAGGGTGCGAGCGTGGAGGTCGGGGCCGGAGAGCTGACCATCTACGACAACCTCAAGCGCGACGGCTCGCTGGCCTGGAAGGACCTGTGCCGCGGCCCGCACCTGCCCACCACCAAGCGCATCCCGGCGTTCAAGCTGATGCGGTCTGCTGCGGCGTACTGGCGCGGTGACGAGAAGAACAAGCAGCTCCAGCGTATCTACGGCACGGCGTGGGAGTCCAAGGAGGCCCTCGAGGAGCACCTGCACCGCCTCGAGGAGGCCGAGCGCCGGGACCACCGGCGGCTGGGCCGCGAGCTCGACCTCTTCAGCTTCCCCGACGAGCTGGGCTCCGGTCTGCCGGTGTTCCACCCCAAGGGCGGGGTGATCAAGCGCGAGATGGAGGACTACGTCCGCCGGCGCCACATCGAGGAGGGCTTCGAGTACGTCGGGACGCCGCACATCAGCAAGGACGGCCTCTTCCACACCTCCGGCCACCTGCCCTACTACGCGGACACGATGTTCCCGGCGATGGAGATGGAGGGCAGCGACTACCGCCTCAAGGCGATGAACTGCCCGATGCACAACCTGATCTACCGCTCGCGCGGCCGGTCCTACCGGGAGCTGCCGCTGCGGCTGTTCGAGTTCGGCTCGGTGTACCGGTTCGAGAAGTCCGGCGTGGTGCACGGCCTGACCCGGGTACGCGGCATGACGCAGGACGACTCGCACTCCTACGTGGCGCCCGAGCAGGCCGCCGACGAGGTCAAGCACCTGCTCGGGTTCGTGCTGAGCCTGCTGCGCGACTTCGGACTCGACGAGTTCTACCTCGAGCTCTCCACGCGCGACGACTCCAAGCCGGACAAGTTCATCGGCACCGACGAGGACTGGCAGCAGGCCACCAAGATCCTCGAGGCGGCGGCCACCGAGACCGGGCTCGAGCTGGTGCCGGACCCGGGAGGAGCGGCGTTCTACGGGCCGAAGATCTCGGTGCAGGCCCGGGACGCGATCGGGCGCACCTGGCAGATGTCGACGATCCAGTACGACTTCAACCAGCCGGCACGGTTCGGGCTGGAGTACCAGGCAGCCGACGGGTCGCGGCAGCAGCCGGTGATGATCCACTCGGCGAAGTTCGGGTCCATCGAGCGGTTCCTCGGCGTGCTGGTCGAGCACTACGCCGGTGCCTTCCCGCCCTGGCTGGCACCGGTCCAGGTGGTGGCGATCCCGATCGCCGAACGGCACCACGACTACCTGCAGAAGGTCGCCGCGGAGCTGCGTTCCCACGGCATCCGCGTCGAGGTCGACGACTCCGACGACCGGATGCAGAAGAAGATCCGCAACGCGCAGCTGCAGAAGGTGCCGTTCATGATGATCGCCGGGGACCGCGATGTCGAGGAAGGCGCTGTGTCGTTCCGCTACCGCAGCGGCGACCAGGACAACGGCGTCTCCGTGGCCGATGCCATCGCGCGCGTCGTGGACGCGGTGCGCGACCGCGTGCAGGTCTGAACGCCGATGTCCGACGCGACGAGCGAGCACGTCTTCCGCCAGGACGGCGTGGGTACCCCCGACGAGCTGGACCGGCTGTGGACGCCGTACCGGATGGCCTACATCCGCGGGGAGAACAAGCCGGCCGACGACACCGCCGGGGAAGGGTGCCCGTTCTGCCGAATCCCCGGGCTCGACGACGAGGCCGGGCTGGTCGTGCACCGCGGCCGGTCGGCGTTCGCGGTGCTCAACCTCTATCCCTACAGCCCCGGGCACCTCATGGTCTGCCCCTACCGCCACGTCGCCGACTACACCGACCTCGACGAGGAGGAGACCGCGGAGGTCGCCGCGCTGACCCAGACCGCGATGCGCACCATTCGCCAGGTCAGCGGGGCGCACGGGTTCAACCTCGGCATGAACCAGGGCGCCGTGGCGGGCGCGGGGGTGGCCGCGCACCTGCACCAGCACGTCGTCCCGCGCTGGGCCGGCGACCAGAACTTCCTGCCGATCATCGGCCACGCCCGTGCCCTGCCCGAACTGCTCACCGACACCCGGCGGTTGCTCGCCGAGGCATGGCCGGGCTGACGGATACCCTGCTGCCGCGATGCTGAACAGATTCCGTGCCTTCTGGACGAAGGTGATCTCACCCGCTGCCCACCTGTTCCTCAGGCTGGGCATCAGCCCGGACGCGGTGACCCTGGTGGGCACGCTCGGTGTCTGTACCGGCGCCCTCGTCTTCTTCCCCCGCGGCCACCTGCTCGCCGGGGTGCTGGTGATCACCGCCTTCGTCTTCTCCGACCTCGTCGACGGCCACATGGCGCGGATCTCCGGCCAGTCCTCGAAGTGGGGCGCCTTCCTCGACTCGACGCTGGACCGGCTCGGCGACGCCGCGATCTTCGGTGGTCTGGCGATGTACTACATCGGCCCCGGCGGCTCCGAGTCGCTGGCCGGCCTCGCGATCTACTGCCTGGTGATGGGCTCGGTGACCTCCTACGCCCGGGCCCGCGCGGAGTCGCTGGGGATGGAGGCCAAGGGCGGCATCGCCGAGCGCGCCGACCGGTTGGTCGCGATCCTGGTCATGACCGGGCTCTCGGACATCTTCGACGTGCCGGTGCTGATCCCGATCACCCTGGGCGTGCTCGCGGTGGCCAGCACGATCACCGTGGTGCAGCGCATCCTCACGGTCCGCGCCCAGGCCAAGGCCGCGGCCTAGCACATGCTGCGGGGTCTCCAGCGTGCTGCCGCGGCCTCCGCGGACAACGCCACGGCGCTCGGCTACCTCACCGGGTGGCGCGCGGTGCGGTGGCTGCCCGAGCGGACGGCACGGCGACTGTTCCGGCGGGTCGCCGACGAGGTCTACCGCCGCGACGGACGATCGGTGCAGCGGCTGCGGGCGAACCTCGCGCGGGTGCGCGCCGGGCTGTCCGCGGCCGAGCTGGACGCCTTGACCCAGGACGCGGTGCGGTCCTACCTGCGCTACTGGTGCGAGTCGTTCCGGCTCCCGTCCTGGCCGGTCGACGACCTGGTGCGTCGTACCCGCACCGTCGACGAGCACATCCTGCGGCAGGCCTACGCGCAGGGGCGCGGTGTGGTCGCCCCGCTGCCGCACATGGCCAACTGGGACTGGGCCGGCGCCTGGGCGTGCGCCACGGGCATGCCGCTGATGACCGTGGCGGAGCGGCTGCGGCCCGAGCGGCTCTACGACGCGTTCGTGGACTACCGCCGCACGCTCGGGATGGAGATCCTCCCGCTCACCGGCGGCGACGCCACGATGCCGCAGCTCGAGAAGTGGGTGCGTGCCGGTGGACTGGTCTGCCTGCTCGCGGACCGCGACCTGTCGCGCAACGGCGTCGAGGTCGAGCTGTGCGGACGGCCGGCGCGGATGCCGCGCGGGCCGGCGCTCCTGGCGCAGCGCACCGGCGCCCCCCTGATCCCGGTCACCCTTCACTACGCGGGCGAGGAGATGGTCGCGCGCCTGCACCCGCCGGTGGCGCACCGGCCGGGGGAGCAGGGCGTCGCGGCCATGATGCACGACGTCGCCGACGTGTTCAGCCAAGCACTGCACGAGCACCCCCAGGACTGGCACATGATGCAGAGGGTGTTCCTGGAGGACCTCGACCCTCGGGGACGTCTCGGTGCCGAGGGGGAGTGAGATGCGGATCGGGATGGTCTGCCCCTACTCCTTCGACGTGCCCGGCGGGGTGCAGAACCACGTGAAGGACCTCGCCGAGGCGCTGATCGCCCTGGGCCACGAGGTGTCGGTGCTCGCCCCGAGCGGCGACGACTCCGGCACGCTCCCGTCGTACGTGGTGCCGGCCGGCCGCGCGGTCCCCGTGCCGGCGAACGGCTCGATCGCCCGGCTCGCCTTCGGCCCGGTGTCCAACGCACGAACCCGGCGCTGGCTGCGCGACGGGCACTTCGACGTCCTGCACATCCACGAGCCGGCCGCGCCGTCCCTGTCGCTGCTGAGCCTGTGGGCCTCCGACGGGCCGGTGGTGGCCACCTACCACCGCTCCTCCGAACGCTCGCGGACGATGGCCGCGGGGCTGGCGATCCTGCGCCCGTCGATGGAGAAGATCCGGGCGCGCATCGCGGTGTCGGAGTACGCCCGCGACACGCAGGTGCAGCACGTCGGCGGCGAACCCGTGATCATCCCGAACGGGATCTACGTCGACCGCTTCGCGCGGGCCGCCCCGCGCGAGGACTGGCGCGGGGCGGGCGGGACGGTGGCGTTCGTCGGGCGGCTCGACGAGCCGCGCAAGGGGCTGGGCGTGCTCCTGGCCGCGTTCCCGGCGGTGGCTCGGGCCCGGGCCGGCGTCCGGCTGCTGGTGGTGGGCACCGGCGACGTCGAGGCCGCACGCGCGCGGGTCCCCGCCGAGCTGCGGGACCAGGTCGTGTTCCTCGGCCCGGTCCCCGACGAGGAGAAGGCGACCGTGCTGCGGACCGCCGACGTGTACGTCGCGCCCAACACCGGGGGCGAGAGCTTCGGGATCGTCCTCGCCGAGGCGATGGCCGCCGGCGCCGCCGTGGTGGCCAGCGACCTTCCCGCCTTCCAGCGGGTGCTCGAGGACGGGCGGTGCGGCGTGCTGTTCCGCACCGCGGACAGTACCGCGCTCGGCGAGGCGGTGGTGCGCCTCCTCGAGGAGCCCTCCACGCGGGAGGCGCTGCGGGCCGAGGCCGCCGAGGCCGTGCGGCAGTACGACTGGTCGACGCTGGCCCGGCGCATCGTGCAGGTCTACGAGACGGTCGTGGAGGAGCGCGAAGTGGGGGTGCAGCCGTGAGCTGGTGGGTGGTGCCGGTGGTGGCGCTCGTCGTACTGCTGGCGGCGTGGCTGTACTGGACGGCGAGCCGGCTGGACCGCATGCACCACCGCATCGAGGTGGCCCGGGTCTCGCTGGACCGGCAGCTGCTGCGTCGCTCCGGCACGGCGCTGGAGCTGGCGAACGCCGAGGCCCTGGACCCTCCGCGCTCGCTGCTGCTGCTCGAGGCCGCGCACCGGGCGCGCGCCGCACCGCCGGAGGAGGTCGAGGGCACCGAGTCCGATCTGTCCGCCGTGCTGCGTGCGGTGTTCCCCGACGACTCCGAGGTTCGCGCGCTGCGCGCCGACCCGCTCCTCGGGACCCTGGTGCAGGAGCTGGCCGACGACTGCCGCAAGGTGGAGCTGGCGCGCCGGTTCCACAACGACGTCGTCGCCTCCGCGCGGGCGCTCCGCTCCAGCCGACGGGTGCGGTGGCTGCGGCTGACGGGACGCGCGGGGCCGGTGGTGCCGGTGGACCTCGACGACGTACCACCGGAGGCGCTCGTCGGCGACTGATCCGGTGCGGCCGGCTCACCGCCGTCGGGATACCCTGGAGGTATCCGCACACCCCGGCCGGGTCCGTCGTGCCCGGCTCCCCACACAGAAGGTCAGCAGTGTCGAACTCTGAGTCTCCCAGCACCACTCCGGCCACCGGCACCGCGGGCGTCAAGCGCGGGATGGCCGAGATGCTCAAGGGCGGCGTGATCATGGACGTGGTCACCCCCGAGCAGGCGAAGATCGCCGAGGACGCCGGCGCCGTCGCCGTCATGGCGCTCGAGCGGGTGCCCGCCGACATCCGCGCCCAGGGCGGGGTGTCGAGGATGAGCGACCCCGACATGATCGAGGGCATCGTCAACGCGGTCTCCATCCCCGTGATGGCCAAGGCGCGCATCGGCCACTTCGTCGAGGCGCAGGTCTTGCAGAGCCTGGGCGTGGACTACATCGACGAGTCGGAGGTGCTCACGCCCGCCGACTACGCCCACCACATCGACAAGTGGGCCTTCACGGTGCCGTTCGTGTGCGGTGCCACCAACCTGGGCGAGGCCCTGCGCCGGATCACCGAGGGCGCGGCGATGATCCGCTCCAAGGGCGAGGCCGGCACCGGTGACGTGTCCAACGCGGTGACGCACATGCGCACCATCCGCGCCGAGCTGAGCCGGCTGCACGGGCTGTCCGCCGACGAGCTGTACGTCGCCGCCAAGGAGCTCCAGGCGCCGTACCCGCTGGTCAAGGAGGTCGCGGGGGCCGGCAAGCTGCCGGTCGTCCTCTTCACCGCCGGCGGGATCGCCACCCCGGCCGACGCCGCGATGATGATGCAGCTCGGCGCCGAGGGCGTGTTCGTCGGCTCGGGCATCTTCAAGTCCGGCAACCCGGCGCAACGCGCGGAGGCCATCGTCAAGGCGACCACCTTCTACGACGACGCGGACGTCGTCGCCAAGGTCTCCCGCGGCCTGGGCGAGGCGATGGTCGGCATCAACGTCGACGAGATCCCGCAGCCGCACCGGCTGGCCGAGCGCGGCTGGTAGGCCCTTGAGCCGCCCCCGGCCCGACTCGCTTGCCGAGGAGCACGTCCGCGAGTTCGTCCGCTCGGGGGTGCGCGCGGGCCTGCTCGGCGAGCAGGAGCTGTACGACGAGGTGCTGCTCGCCATCACCGCGGAGCTCCCGTCCCGCCAGGAGGAGGCGACCGGGCTCGCGCGCGCCTGGATCGCCGAGTTCCGGGACGAGCTCGCCGCGGACCAGGCCACCTGGCCGGCCGAGACCGACTACGACCGGCTGCAGCGGGCGTTCGCTGCGCTGGACGCCCTCGGCGTCGTGGTGATGCAAGGCATCGACGACCACTGGAGCGCGACGGCGCTGCTCGACGCCCGCGCGGCGGCCGGGAACCGACCGCGCGGCGTCGCCTGGTTCACCCCGCCGGACGTCTGGCACGCCATCGACGAGGGCATGCTCGAGGTGAACCTCTGGCACGGCGACACCGCCAACGCCGCTCCCGGCGACGCGCTGCTGGAGGAGGTGCTGGCCGTGTTCGCCGCACACGGGCTGGCCGCCCACTTCGACGAGGGCCGCATCGAGGTCGGCGCCCACTGGCACCGCCGCCTCCTCTGACCGCGGGGGTCACCTGCCCCCCGCCGGCGTGTCCCACAGGCCGTGGCCCCCGTGGCGTGCCCAGAGCGGCCCTGCTCACCGCTCACCGTTCGCCACCTACCATGGCACCGTGACGAATTTCCCCCTCATCGGCGTGTTCGCGCTCCAGGGCGACGTGCGCGAGCACCGCGCGATGCTCGAGCAGGCCGGCGCGCAGACCCTCGCCGTACGGCGTCCCAGCGAGCTCGAGCAGGTCGACGGCCTGGTGCTGCCGGGCGGCGAGTCCACCACGATGTACAAGCTTGCCCGCACCTTCGAGCTGTTCGAGCCGCTCCAGCGCCGGCTGCGCGCGGGGATGCCGGCGTTCGGCACCTGCGCGGGGATGATCATGCTCGCCGACCACCTCGAGGGCGGGATCGTCGGCCAGGAGACGCTGGGCGGGCTGGATGTGGTCGTGCGCCGCAACGCCTTCGGCCGACAGGTGGACTCCTTCGAGGCGGACCTGGACGTGACCGGCCTCGAGGAGCGCTTCCACGCGATGTTCATCCGCGCGCCCTGGGTCGAGAAGGTCGGCCAGGAGGTCGAGGTCGTCGCCCGGGTCGCCACCGGGGAGGCTGTGGGTAGGATCGTCGCGGTCCGGCAGGGCAGCCTGCTGGCCACGTCGTTCCACCCCGAGATCACCGGCGACCGCCGGGTCCACGCACTGTTCGCCGACATGGTGCGGGCCGCGGCCCGGAGCTGACGAGGGCTGGACGGCGCGACGACGCTTCGACGATGACGTAACTGCGGGAGGAGAGGGGCACCCCTCATGTCTGGCCACTCCAAATGGGCGACCACCAAGCACAAGAAGGCCGTGATCGACGCGCGGCGCGGCAAGATGTTCGCCAAGCTCATCAAGAACATCGAGGTCGCGGCGCGGATGGGCGGTGGTGACCCGGCCGGCAACCCCACGCTGTACGACGCCATCCAGAAGGCGAAGAAGTCCTCGGTCCCCAACGACAACATCGACCGGGCCGTCAAGCGCGGGTCCGGCGCGGAGTCCGGCGGCGCCGACTACCAGACGATCATGTACGAAGGCTACGGCCCGAACGGCGTCGCGCTGCTCATCGAGTGCCTCACCGACAACAAGAACCGTGCCGCCATGGAGGTGCGCACCGCGGTCTCCCGCAACGGCGGGTCGCTCGGCGACCCGGGGTCGGTGTCCTACCTGTTCAACCGCAAGGGCGTCGTGCTGGTGCCCAAGGCCCAGGACGGCGGCCGCGAGATCGGCGAGGACGACGTGCTCGAGGCCACTCTGGAGGCCGGCGCCGAGGAGGTCAACGACCTCGCCGACTCCTTCGAGGTGATCAGCGAGGCCACCGACCTCGTCGACGTACGCACCGCCCTGCAGGCCGCGGGCATCGACTACGACTCGGCGGAGGCCTCCTTCGTGCCGTCGATGAACATCGAGATCGCCGACGAGAAGTCCGCGGGCGCGCTGTTCCGGCTCGTCGAGGCGCTCGAGGACCTCGACGACGTCCAGAACGTGTTCGGCAACTTCGATGTCCCGGACGACGTGATGGCGGCGCTCGACGCCTGACCCGGGTGTGTCGTACGGCGGATCCGCCGGCGACTCGCGTACGGTGGCCTGACGAACATGTGTTCGACAGTGTCCGTCGTGGAAGGTCCGTCATGCGTGTGCTGGGCATCGACCCGGGGCTGACCCGGTGCGGCATGGGCGTCGTGGAGGGCGAGCCGGGCCGCCCGCTCCGGCTGGTCGACGTCAACGTCGTGCGCACCTCCGCGGGCGTCCCGGTGCCCGTCCGGCTGGTCACGATCGAGAAGGGCGTGGAGGCCTGGCTCGACGAGTACGCTCCCGACGCGGTCGCCGTCGAACGGGTCTTCGCCCGCTCGGACGTGAGCACGATCATGGGCACCGCCCAGGCGAGCGGCATCGCCATGGTGTGCGCGGCGCGACGCGGGCTCCCGGTGGCGTTGCACACGCCGAGCGAGGTCAAGGCCGCCGTGTCCGGCAGCGGGCGCGCCGGCAAGGCGCAGGTCGGCGCCATGGTGACCCGCATCCTGCGGCTGGACGCGCCGCCCACACCCGCCGACGCCGCGGACGCACTCGCCCTGGCCATCACCCACATCTGGCGCGGCTCCGCCCAGTCGCGCCTCGACGCGGCCGTGGCCGCCGCACGAAGGAGGACCTCGTGATCGCGTTCGTCAGCGGCACCGTGGCCGCGGTCGGGCTCAGCTCGGCCGTGGTCGAGGTCGGGGGAGTGGGCCTCGACGTGAACTGCACGCCGGGCACGCTGGCCACCCTGCGGACCGGCGAGCGGGCGACGCTGCCGACCAGCATGGTCGTGCGGGAGGACTCGCTGACCCTGTTCGGCTTCCGGGACGAGGACGAGAAGGCGGTGTTCGAGCTGCTGCAGACGGCCAGCGGCGTGGGGCCGAAGCTCGCCCAGGCGATGCTCGCCGTCCACGGCCCGGACGAGCTGCGGCGCGCGGTCACCACCGAGGACGTGCGGACCCTCACCGCGGTGCCCGGCATCGGCCAGAAGGGCGCCCAGCGGATCATCCTGGAGCTCAAGGACCGCATCGGCGCCCCGACCGGTGGCGGGACGAGCCCCGCGCCGGCGCCGAGCGGCGCCCAGGCCCCGTGGCGCGCGCAGGTGCACGCCGGCCTGGTGGGCCTGGGCTGGTCGGCCAAGGAGGCCGACAAGGCCGTGGACGCGGTCGCGCCCGAGGCGGAGCAGGCGGCCGGGGAGCCGAACGTCGCCGCGCTGCTGCGCGCCGCGCTCCGCACGTTGAGCAAGGCCTGACCCGATGCGCCGGTACGACGGACGAGCGACCGAGGACGACCTCGAGGCAGCGGAGGCCGCCTACGCGGACAGCCGCAGGGACCCCGCGGAGCGGGACGACGGCCGTGCCCTGGTGGCCGCGGAGGCCGAGGGCGACGAGCGCGCCGTGGAGGCGGCGCTGCGGCCCCGCAACCTCGACGAGGTCATCGGCCAGGAACGGGTCCGCGAGCAGCTGTCGCTCGTGCTGCAGGCCGCGAAGGGTCGGGACCGCACCCCCGACCACGTGCTCCTGTCCGGGCCGCCCGGGCTGGGCAAGACCACGTTGGCGATGATCATCGCCGCGGAGATGTCGAGCCCGCTGCGGCTGACGTCGGGGCCCGCGATCACCCACGCCGGTGACCTGGCCGCGATCCTGTCGGGGATGAACGACGGGGACGTGCTCTTCGTCGACGAGATCCACCGGATGTCGCGGCCGGCGGAGGAGATGCTCTACATGGCGATGGAGGACTTCCGTGTCGACGTGGTGATCGGCAAGGGGCCCGGTGCCACGGCGATCCCGCTGGAGATCCCGCCGTTCACGCTGGTCGGCGCCACCACGCGCGCCGGGCTGCTGCCGGGACCCCTGCGGGACCGGTTCGGCTTCACCGCACACCTGGAGTTCTACGAGGCCGCCGAGCTCGAGCTCATCGTGCGGCGCTCGGCGGGCCTGCTCGGCGTCACGCTCACCGACGACGGGTCCGCCGAGATCGCCTCGCGGTCTCGCGGCACCCCGCGCATCGCGAACCGGCTGTTGCGCCGGGTGCGCGACTACGCCCAGGTCCGTGCCGACGGGGTGGTGACCCTGGACATCGCGCACCGGGCGCTGGATCTGTTCGAGGTCGACCAGTCCGGCCTGGACCGGCTGGACCGCGCCGTGATCGACGTGCTGTGCCGGCGCTTCGGCGGCGGGCCGGTCGGGGTGAGCACCCTCGCGGTCGCGGTCGGGGAGGAGCGGGAGACGGTCGAGGAGGTGGCCGAGCCGTTCCTGGTCCGCTCGGGCTTCCTGGCCCGTACACCGCGCGGCCGGGTCGCCACCCCCGCCGCCTGGACGCATCTCGGGCTCAGCGCGCCGGTGGACGCGCCGTTCAGTGGCCAGGACCCGTCGCTGTTCGACGCCGACGAGTGAAGCTGCTCACGCCGGTCCTGGACCCGTTTGACCGTGGCAGGTGGCCATGGCGGTTAGACTCTTCAGGATGGCCGGCACGCCCGGCCCTGTGTCGTGCCCGTGATCCCCTGGCCAGGAGCTGCATTCCCTGTGAACAACTCATCGTGGGGGACGATCATCCCCTTCGTCCTCATCGCCCTGGTCTTCTGGCTGCTGATCATTCGTCCGCAGCGGCGGCGTCAGCAGGAGCTCAGCAGCACCCAGTCGAACCTCCGGCCCGGCGCCGAGGTGATGCTGGGCTCGGGGATCTTCGGCACGGTTGTCTCGTTGGAGGAGGAGACCGTCCACCTCGAGGTCGCCCCCGGAACCACGGTGAAGGTGGCCCGGCAGGCGGTCGTGCGGGTGATCCCACCCGCCACCCCGGACGTGCACGGCGGCGACATCATGCCGGGCGGGCCGAACGGGGCCGACGGACCGTCACGCGACGAGGACCAGTAGAGCCTTCCGGGACTCGGCCCGGACTTGTGAGGAGCGAAGAGCAGTGGCGAGTAGAGCGTCGCGCCCAGGGCGCAGACTGATCGCGTTCGCGATCGTCATCGCAGCCCTGTACGGCGGTGTGGCACTCGGCGGTCAGTGGGGCCCGAAGCTGGGGCTCGACCTGCAAGGTGGCACCAGCATCACCCTGGAGGCGAGCACGCCGAACGGCCAGGCGCCGGACCCCCAGAAGCTGCAGGAGGCCCGCGGCATCATCGACCAGCGGGTCAACGGCAGCGGGGTGACGGAGGCCACGGTGGCCACCCAGGGCAGTCGCAACATCGTCGTGGAGATCCCCGGCCAGAACCGGCGTGACCTCGTCGACACGGTGAAGCAGACCGCCGAGCTGCGCTTCCGCCTCGTGGCCGCGATGGCGCCGGGGCGGCCGCAGCCGAAGCCGTCCGCCTCGCCCAGCCCGTCGACCAGCCCGTCGGCCTCCCCCTCGGGCAAGGCCTCGCCGTCCTCGACGACCTCCGCCAAGCCGAAGCTGAAGCCCGCGTCTCCCACGGCGAGCCCGAAGGGACGGGCGCTCTCCCAGGGCCTGATCGACGCGGACAAGACGAAGAAGCCCGCCGCGGCGGCGTCGAAGAGCCCGGCTGCCACCCCGTCGGCGCTGCCGACGGCCCCGCCGCCGGCCCCGCAGACCACGCCCGGCGGCGCCCCGGTGAGCCAGCCGCTGCAGTGGGTGGACAACCCGGGCACCGCGTGGCTGAAGAAGTTCGCGACCTACACCTGCCCCAAGCCCGGGCAGCGCACGCAGCCGAACGCGGACCTGAAGGACAAGCCGCTCGTCACCTGCGACGACCGAGGCAACAAGTACCTCCTGTCCGCGGCCATGATCCAGGGCACCCAGCTCACCCGCGCCGCGGCCGGCATCCCGCAGAACCAGGTGCAGTGGGTCGTCGACCTCACGTTCAACAGCCAGGCGCGCAAGACCTTCGCGCAGGTGACCTCGGCGATCGCCAACCAGACCAGCCCGCTGACCGGCCAGCAGAAGCAGTTCGCGATCGTGCTGGACGGCAAGGTGATCTCCGCGCCCGTGGTCAACGAGCCGATCCCGAACGGGCAGGCGCAGATCAGCGGCAACTTCACCCAGACCGAGGCCCAGTCGCTGGCCAACAGCCTGAAGTACGGCGCGCTGCCGCTGAAGTTCAACGCGCCCGTGGTCACCGAGGAGGGTCCGACGCTGGCAGGCAGCCAGCTGTCCGCGGGCCTGTGGGCAGGCGTGTTCGGCCTCGCGCTCGTCATCGTCTACTGCCTGCTGTACTACCGCGGCCTCGGCATCGTGGTGGTGGCCTCGCTGTTCATCGCCGCGATCCTCACCTACGCCGTGGTGCTGATCATGAGCCAGGCCGTCGGGTTCACGCTCACCCTGCCGGGCATCGCCGGTCTGATCGTCGCGGTAGGCATCACCGCGGACTCGTTCATCGTCTACTTCGAACGGATCCGTGACGAGATGCGCACCGGCAAGTCCATGCGGGTCGCCGTCGAGGCCGGCTGGGTCCGCGCCCGAGCCACCTGCCTGGCGGCCGACGGCGTCTCGCTGCTGGCGGCCGTGGTGCTGTACATCTTCTCGATCGGCGTGGTGAAGGGCTTCGCGTTCGCCCTGGGCATCAGCACGGTCATCGACCTCGCCGTGTTCTTCTGGTTCACCAAGCCGATGGTGTCCTGGCTGGCGACCTTCCGGTTCTTCAGCTCCGGGCACAAGATGTCCGGCCTGTCGCCGGACCACGTCGGCGTCAACCGCATCAACCCGGCTCGCGCTGGAGGGAACGCCTGATGAGCAAGCTCACGAAGGTCGGCCACGCGCTGTACGCCGGCGAGATCTCGATCGACTTCGTACGACGCAAGTGGGTCTGGTACGCCGTCTCCGGGGCCATCGTGGTCATCGCCCTGACCGGCCTGCTCACCCGGGGGCTCAACTACGGCATCGAGTTCAAGGGCGGCGTGGAGTACCGCGTGTCCATGCCCGCCGGGCAGACCACGCAGGCCAACGCCGACAAGATCGGCTCCGCGGTCGCGCAGACCGCCAAGGCGCAGGGCATCGGCGACGCGACGAACCCGGTGGTCAACACCTCCGGCACCGACACCATCCGGGTCCAGGTCGAGCCGCTCACCAACGACCAGTCCACGGTGATCTCCAACACCATCCGGAAGGCCGCCGGGGTGACCGAGGCCGACGTGAGCCAGAACGCCATCGGCGCCACCTGGGGCGCCCAGGTGGCCAACCGTGCCGTGCTCGGCCTCGTGGTCTTCCTGGTCCTGGTCGTGATCTTCATCTGGGCCTACTTCCGCGAGTGGAAGATGTCGGTGGCCGCGATCGTCGCGCTGGCGCATGACCTGGTGATCACGATCGGGGTCTACGCGCTTTCCGGCTTCGAGGTGACGCCCGCGACCGTGACGGGCGTGCTGACCATCCTCGGTTTCTCGCTCTACGACACCGTCGTGGTGTTCGACAAGGTTCGGGAGAACACGAAGAACCTCGCCCGGTCCCGGATGACCTACGGGGAGGCGGCGAACCTGGCGGTCAACCAGACGCTGGTCCGCTCGATCAACACCTCGATCGTGGCCCTGCTGCCGGTGGGCGCGCTGCTCTACGTGGGCACGTTCACGCTCGGTTCGGGCGCCTTGAAGGACCTCGCGCTCGCGTTGTTCGTCGGGATGGCGGCTGGCGCTTACTCCTCGATCTTCATCGCCACGCCGTTGGTGGTGCAGCTCAAGGAGCGCGAGCCAGGGGTGCGGGCCGGGGACGCGCGCACGATGCGCAACCGCAAGAAGCGCGAGAACGCCGACCGCTACGCGGACGTGCCGGTGTTCCGGGAGGACATGCCGGTCTACGACGAGCCGTCCACACGCACGGCGCCGGACCCGGAGGCAGGGGAGCCGCGCGCCGCGGAGCCGCGGCCCCGGCCGGCCCGGGAGCCGCGCTACACCGCAGGTGAGCGGCCGGCGGGGCGCGCGGTGCATCCGTCCGCGTCGGCGAAGCGGGCACAGCCGGAGCGCAAGCCCCGCTCGCAGCGGGGCAAGAAGTGACGCCGATGGGCGACGCCGACCTCGAGAAGCTCCTCGACGAGCTGATCCGCGACGTGCCCGACTTCCCCGAGCCCGGTGTGGTGTTCAAGGACATCACACCCCTGCTCGCCGATCACGACGGCTTCTCCGCGGTGATCGCCGCCCTGGCCGCCGCCGGCCGCGACGAGGCGGACGCCGTCGTGGTCGACAAGGTGGTCGGCATGGAGGCGCGTGGTTTCATCCTGGCCGCGCCGGTGGCCCTGGCGCTCGGGGCGGGGTTCGTCCCCGTCCGCAAGAAGGGCAAGCTGCCCGGGCCGACGCATGCGGTGTCCTACTCGCTGGAGTACGGCACGGCGACGTTGGAGATGCGCCAGGACGCCGTACGCCCGGGCGAGCGGGTGCTGCTCGTCGACGACGTCCTGGCGACCGGCGGCACGGCCGCCGCGACCCGCGAGCTCGTGGAGAGCGGGGGTGGCACGGTGACGGGGTTCGCGGTGCTCATCGAGCTCGGGTTCCTGCACGGTCGCGAACATCTCGGCGACCTGGCGCTGCGCGCCCTCAAGACGCTCTGAGGCCCTTCCGCGCCCGCGTAGACTGGCAGGACTCGAGGGGCAGGAGTCTGGCGTGGCTGAGGAACGCGTGGTGAACGCACCGGCTCCGCCCGCGCCCGCCGGCGAGTCGCCGCAGTCGGCCCAGTCGGCCTCCGCGCCGGCCGGGCGGCGGATGCGAGCCCGGTTGGCCCGGATGACGACCAAGAGCCAGGCCGGCAACCCGGTGCTCGAGCCGCTGTACCGCGCGGTGCGGGCCAACCACCCCAAGGCGGACCTCGCGCTGCTCGAGCGGGCCTACCTGACCGCCGAGCGCCTGCACGCCACGCAGACCCGCAAGAGCGGCGACCCCTACATCACCCATCCCCTCGCCGTGGCCACGATCCTGGCTGACATCGGCATGACCGAGCCGACGCTGGTCGCCGCGCTGCTGCACGACACGGTCGAGGACACGCCGTACACTCTCGACGAGCTGCGCACGGACTTCGGCGACGAGGTCGCCGAGCTCGTCGACGGCGTCACCAAGCTCGACAAGGTCAAGTACGGCGACACCGCGCAGGCCGAGACCATCCGCAAGATGATCGTGGCGATGAGCCGCGACATCCGCGTGCTCGTCATCAAGCTGGCCGACCGCCTGCACAACATGCGCACGCTGCGCTACCTCAAGCAGGAGAAGCAGGAGCGGATCGCGCGGGAGACGCTCGAGATCTTCGCGCCCCTGGCCCACCGGCTGGGCATGAACACCCTGAAGTGGGAGCTCGAGGACCTCGCCTTCGCGACCCTGCACCCGAAGATGTACGACGAGATCGTGCGTCTGGTGGCCGAGCGCGCCCCGTCCCGCGACCAGGTGCTGGCCGACGTCATCGCCCAGGTGGAGAAGGATCTTCGCGAGGCGCGGATCAAGGCGGTGGTGACCGGCCGGCCGAAGCACTACTACTCGATCTACCAGAAGATGATCGTCAAGGGCCGGGACTTCTCCGACATCTACGACCTGGTCGGGATCCGGATCCTCGTCGACACCGACCGTGACTGCTACGCCGCGCTCGGCGTGCTGCACTCGCGCTGGAACCCGGTGCCCGGCCGGTTCAAGGACTTCGTGGCGATGCCGAAGTTCAACATGTACCAGTCGCTGCACACCACGGTGATCGGCCAGCACGGCAAGCCCGTGGAGCTGCAGATCCGGACGTTCGCGATGCACCGGCGCGCGGAGTACGGCGTTGCCGCGCACTGGAAGTACAAGGAGGACGCCCGGGCCGGCCAGGACGGTCGCGCGACGGACACCTCACGACACAGCTCCGGTGACATGGCCTGGGTGCGCCAGCTGCTCGACTGGCAGCAGGAGACCGAGGACCCTGGAGAGTTCCTGGAGTCGCTGCGCTTCGAGATCAACTCCGCCGAGGTCTACGTCTTCACGCCGCGCGGGGACGTGATCGCGCTGCCGACCGGCTCCACGCCGGTGGACTTCGCCTACGCCATCCACACCGAGGTGGGCCACCGCACGATCGGCGCCCGGGTGAACGGCCGGCTGGTGCCGTTGGAGTCGCCGCTGGACAACGGCGACGTGGTCGAGGTGTTCACCTCCAAGGCCCCGAACGCCGGCCCGAGCCGCGACTGGCTCAACTTCGTGAACTCCCCGCGGGCACGCAACAAGATCCGGCAGTGGTTCACCAAGGAGCGCCGCGAGGAGGCCATCGAGCAGGGCAAGGACCAGATCGCCCGGCTGATGCGCAAGGAGGGGCTGCCCCTCAAGCGGGTGCTCACCCACGAGTCGTTGTCGACCGTCGCCGCCGAGATGCGGTTGGCCGACGTGTCGGCGCTCTACGCGGCCGTCGGCGAGGGCAACCTGGGTGCCCAGACCGTCGTACGCCGGGTGATCGACCTGTACGGCGGGCTCGAGGGCGCCGCGGAGGATCTCTCCGAGGGCGTGCAGATCACCGAGGCGCGGGCCTACGCCAAGCCGACGGCCGGCGGCGACGCGGGTGTGATCATCAAGGGCCTGTCCGACGTCTGGGTCAAGCTGGCGAAGTGCTGCACGCCGGTGCCCGGCGACAAGATCCTGGGCTTCGTGACCCGGGGCGCCGGTGTGTCGGTGCACCGGGAGGACTGCACGAACGCCGCCAGCCTGATGGCTCAGCCCGAGCGCATCGTCGAGGTGGAGTGGGCGCCGACCGGCAAGTCGATGTTCCTGGTCAACATCCAGGTCGAGGCCCTCGACCGGGCCCGGCTGCTGTCGGACATCACCAAGGCGCTGTCGGACGTGCACGTCAACATCCTGGCCGCCACGCTGCAGACCTCGCGCAACCGGGTCGCCAAGAGCCGGTTCACCTTCGAGATGGGCGACCCGATGCATCTCGGCCACGTGCTCAAGGCGGTCCGCTCGGTCGACGGTGTCTTCGACGCCTACCGCGTCACCCAGTGACCGGTCGAGGCGCGGCTCGACGGGTCAGGAGGAGAAGTCCTCCAGGGCCTTGCGCGCCTCGGCGAGCCAGGACTCGCGTGCGGTGACCGCGGCGGCATGCTCCTCGGCCTTCTTGGTGTTGCCCGCGGCCGCCGCCTTCTCCTGCTTGGCCTTCAGCTCCTCGATCGACGCCTCGAGCTGGGCGACGGTGTCCGCGGCGCGCGCCCGGGCCTCCGGGTTGGACCGGCGCCAGCGCTCGTCCTCGGCGCCTCGGATCGCCTGCTCGACCTTGCGCATGCGGCCCTCGAGCTCCTTGATGCGCGAACGCGGCACCTTGCCGGCCGCGTCCCAGCGCTCGGCGAGGTCACGGAAGGCCTCCTTGGCGGCGCCGAGGTCGGTGACCGGGAGCAGCGCCTCCGCCTCGGCGAGCAGCGCCTCCTTCTTCTCCGCGTTGGCGGCGAACTCGCGGTCGAGCTCGGCGTTGACCGCGTCGCGGTTGCCGAAGAAAGTGTCCTGCGCGGCCCGGAACCTCTTCCACAGCGCGTCGTCGACGCCCTTGGGTGCCGGGCCGGCGGCCTTCCACTGCCGCATCAGGTCGCGGTAGCGCCCGGCGGTCGGGCCCCACTCGGTCGAGTCGGCCAGGGACTCGGCCTCCACGACGAGCCGCTCCTTGACCGCCCGCGCCGACTCGCGCTTCTCGTTGAGCTCGGCGAAGTGCGCCTTGCGCCGTCGGGTGTAGGTGGTCCGGGCCGTCGAGAACCGCCGCCACAGGCTGTCGTCGACGCTCTTGTCCAGGCGCGGCAGGCTCTTCCACTCCTCGAGCAGCTCGCGCAGCCGGTTGGCACCGTTGCGCCAGTCGCTGCCCTCGGCGAGCCGTTCGGCCTCCGTGGCGATGCGTTCCTTGTCGGCCTGCGCCTGTTCGAGCTTGCGGGCGCGCTCGGCCCGCCGCTTCTCCCGCTGCTGGGAGATCGTCGCGGTCAGCGCCTCCAGCCGCGCGTCGAGCGCGGCCAGGTCGCCGACACCGGGCGCCTCCGCCAGCGTGGTGCGCACCTGCTTGACCGAGGCCGTCGCCTCGTCCGGGCCGAGCGTGCCTGCCTTGACGCGCTGCTCGAGCAGCTCGATCTCGAACTCGAGGTCGCTGTACTTCTTCTTGAAGTAGGCCAGCGCCTCGGCGGGGGTGGCGTCGGGCATCTGCCCGACCTGCCGCTCCTCGTCGGCGGTGCGGACGAAGACGGTGCCGTCGTCGGTCACGCGGCCCCACTCGTCGGTGGTCTGCTCGTTCTCAGGGGTGCTCACGAGGTTGCCTCTGCGGTCGCGGTCGAAGGGTGGTGCACAGGCACAGAATCCTAGTCGGCGGCGGTACGTCGGTCCGCGCAACGCCCCGGCTCCCGAGCCGGTACGTCGGCCGGGGCACCCGCCACGGTTACCGGCGGGCGCACCGTCCTCGGTAGGCTGCAACGGTCGACTCACCGCAACGAACAGGAGCACGCGTGCTTGTCGCAGGCTTCCCGGCCGGTCCGTGGGGCACCAACTGCTACGTCGTGGCCACCGCGGCCGGGGCGGAGTGCGTGGTGGTCGACCCCGGGAAGGACGCCGCGTCCGGCGTCGCCGAGGTGGTGCGCGAGCATCGGCTGAAGCCGGTCGCGGTGCTGCTCACCCACGGCCACATCGACCACATGTGGAGCGTGACCCCGGTCGCGGGCACCTACGACGCCACCGCCTACATCCACCCCGGTGACCGGCACCTGCTGTCGGACCCGATGGCCGGCATCTCGCCGGAGAGCGCCGGCATGCTCCTCGGCGGCGACCACCGCTTCGTCGAGCCCGACGACGTGGCCGAGCTGTCGGACCGGCAGGCGGTGCAGCTGGCCGGGCTGACCTTCACCGTGGACCACACGCCGGGGCATACCGAGGGGTCGGTCACCTTCCGGCTGCCCTACGCGCAGCAGGACGTCCCCGAGGTGATGTTCTCCGGCGACCTGCTCTTCGCCGGGTCCATCGGGCGCACCGACCTCCCCGGTGGCGACCACCCCACCATGTTGCGCAGCCTGGCGACCAAGGTGCTGCCGCTCGACGACGCGATCGCCGTGCTGCCCGGGCACGGCGAGCAGACCAGCATCGGCCGCGAGCGCGCCACCAACCCGTTCCTGCTGGACCTGATCCGCGCCGACCAGGGCGGTGCGGCCCCCAGCGCTCCCCACAGAGGCCTGTAGACCATGAGCAAGCCGACCGCGATGAGCGGTTTTCCCGAGTTCCTGCCTGACCAGCGTTTCGTCGAGCTCGAGGTGCTCGCCCGCCTGCGCCGCGTCTTCGAGCTGCACGGGTTCGCCTCCATCGAGACGCGGGCGGTCGAGCCGCTGGACCAGCTGCTGCGCAAGGGGGAGACCTCCAAGGAGGTCTACGTCCTGCGCCGTCTGCAGGCCGACGAAGCGGGTTCTGACGCCGGCATCGGGCTGCACTTCGACCTGACCGTGCCGTTCGCCCGCTACGTCCTCGAGAACGCCGGTCATCTGCAGTTTCCCTTCCGGCGCTACCAGATCCAGAAGGCCTGGCGCGGCGAGCGCCCGCAGGAGGGGCGCTTCCGCGAGTTCACCCAGGCCGACATCGACATCGTCGGCAAGGACGAGCTCGGGTTCCACCACGACATCGAGGTGGCGCGGGTGATGGCCGAGGCCCTCGCCTCCCTCGCCGACTTCGTGCCCGCGCTGCGGCTGCAGGTCAACAACCGCAAGCTCATCCAAGGTTTCTACACCGGGTTGGGCGCGCGCGACGTGGACGCGGTCATGCGGGTCGTCGACAAGATCGACAAGCTCCCCCCGGACGTCATCGCGAAGATGCTCGTCGACGAGGCGGGACTCACCCAGGAGCAGGCCGACCAGTGCCTGAGGCTGGCGGAGATCCGCAGCGCGGACACCACGTTCGTCGACCGGGTGCGCGCTCTCGGGGTGCGCAACGAGCTGCTCGAGCAGGGGCTCGCCGAGCTGGCCGCCGTGGTGGAGGGGTGCGCCACGGTCACCAGCGAGCGTTTCGCCGTGGAGGCCGACCTGCGGATCGCCCGGGGGCTGGACTACTACACCGGCACGGTCTTCGAGACGGTGATGGCCGGCTTCGAGAGCCTGGGCTCGATCTGCTCCGGCGGCCGGTACGACGCGCTGGCCTCCGACGGCCGTGCGACGTACCCGGGCGTCGGCATCTCGCTCGGCATCAGCCGGATCCTCGTGCCGCTGCTCGCCCGTGGCTACCTGACCGCCGACCGCACCGTACCCAGCGCCGTGCTGGTCGCGCTCACCGACGAGGACTCGCGTGCCGAGGCGGACGCGGTCGCCCAGCAGCTGCGTGCGCGGGGCGTCCCCACCGAGGTGGCACCGAGCCCGCAGAAGTTCGGCAAGCAGATCCGCTACGCGGAGCGACGCGGCATCCCCTACGTCTGGTTCCCCGTACCCGCCGACGGGGCGGACCACGGCGCCGGCGAGCACCAGGTCAAGGACATCCGCAGCGGCGAGCAGGTCGACGCCGACCCGGCGTCGTGGCGACCCCCGGCGACCGACCTGACGCCCACCATCACCGCCCACCCGGGCTCGTCGCCGGGCGGCGACCACCGAGCATGACCACCGGGCATGGCCACCGGCCATGACCACCGGCAGACGACCGGCCGTGACCCACGCTAGGAGCATCTGTGTACCGCACCCATGACGCCGGCGGCCTTCGTGCCGCGAACGTCGGACAGACCGTCACCCTCGCCGGGTGGGTGGCCCGGCGCCGCGACCACGGCGGCGTCGCCTTCATCGACCTGCGCGAGGCCTCCGGCGTCGTCCAGGTGGTGATCCGCGACGAGGAGGTGGCCCACCACCTGCGCGCGGAGTACTGCATCCAGGTGACCGGCCAGGTCTCGGCCCGGCCGGAGGGCAACCAGAACCCCAACCTGCCCACCGGCGAGGTGGAGGTCATCGCGTCCGACGTCGAGGTGCTCAGCGCCGCCGCGCCGCTGCCCTTCCCGATCGACGACCACGTCGAGGTGGGGGAGGAGGTGCGGCTGACGCACCGCTACCTCGACCTGCGCCGTTCCGGCCCGGCGGCCGCCCTCCGGCTGCGTTCGGAGGTCAACCGCGCCGCCAGGGAGGTGCTCAACGGGCAGGGCTTCGTCGAGATCGAGACGCCCACCCTGACCCGGTCGACCCCCGAGGGAGCACGGGACTTCGTGGTGCCCGCCCGTCTGCAGCCGGGCAGCTGGTACGCCCTGCCGCAGAGCCCGCAGCTGTTCAAGCAGCTGCTCATGGTCGCCGGTATGGAGCGCTACTACCAGATCGCCCGCTGCTACCGCGACGAGGACTTCCGCGCCGACCGGCAGCCGGAGTTCACCCAGCTCGACGTGGAGATGAGCTTCGTCGACCAGGACGACGTGATCGCGGTCGCCGAGCAGGTGCTCGCGGCCCTGTGGAGCCTGGTCGGCCACGAGATCAAGACGCCGATCGAGCGCATGACCTACGCCGAGGCGATGCGGCGCTACGGCACCGACAAGCCGGACCTGCGCATGGGCCAGGAGCTCGTCGAGTGCACCGACTACTTCAAGGACACCCCGTTCCGGGTGTTCCAGGCGCCGTACGTCGGCGCGGTGGTGATGCCCGGCGGAGCGAGCCAGCCGCGCAAGCAGCTCGACGCCTGGCAGGACTGGGCCAAGCAGCGCGGTGCACGCGGTCTCGCCTACGTGCTGGTCGGTGAGGACGGGAAGCTCGGCGGCCCGGTCGCCAAGAACCTCAGCGAGGAGGAGCTGGCCGGCCTGGCCGCCCATGTCGGCGCGCAGCCGGGCGACTGCGTGTTCTTCGCGGCCGGGGCAGCCAAGCAGTCCCGGGCACTCCTCGGCGCCGCACGCCTGGAGATCGGACGGCGCTGCGGGCTGATCGACGAGTCCGCGTGGAGCTTCTTGTGGGTGGTCGACGCGCCGCTGTTCGAGCCTGCCGACGAGGCCACGGCCGCGGGCGACGTGGCCGTCGGTAGCGGAGCCTGGACCGCGGTGCACCACGCGTTCACCTCGCCCAAACCGGAGTCGATGGACACCTTCGCCAGCGACCCGGGCTCGGCCCTCGCCTACGCCTACGACATCGTCTGCAACGGCAACGAGATCGGCGGCGGCTCGATCCGTATCCACCGCGAGGACGTCCAGAAGCGCGTCTTCACGGTGATGGGCATCGGCGAGCAGGAGGCCCAGGAGAAGTTCGGCTTCCTCCTCGAGGCGTTCAAGTACGGCGCGCCGCCGCACGGTGGCATCGCGTTCGGCTGGGACCGGATCTGTGCACTGCTGTCGGGCAGCGACTCGATCCGGGACGTGATCGCCTTCCCGAAGACCGGGGCCGGCTACGACCCGCTCACCGGTGCGCCGGCACCCATCACGCTCCAGCAGCGCAAGGAGGCGGGGGTGGACGCCCGGCCGGAGGAGCAGCCGGGGGCCAAGCCGCCGGCCCCGCGCGAGGACGTCGCGCGTCCCTGAGGCGCGACCGACCTCCACCGGCCTGTCCAACCTGTCTGGACAGGCCGGTACCAATTCGTTACCAACACGTCCACGCCGGGCGCCTCGGGGTCGTCTACAGTCTCCACAACTCGGGGGCGGAAAGATGAGACGCATGTCACGTGATGGGTCTCGCCGATCCATGAGCCGCCTCGGGCAGGAAGGTGACCATGGGCATCGCACCCACCGAGCTGAGCCCGCACCAACTCACCGAGGAGCCGGAGCTCGCCAAGCAGGAGATCGCGGGGCGGTCGCCGACCAGGATCGCCCTCGACCGCCTCCGCAGGGACAAGATCGCGATGGTCTGCCTGGCGATCATCCTCGTCTTCGTCTTCATCGCGGTCTTCGCCCCGCTGCTCACCCGTGCCTTCGGGGTGGAGCTTCGCGGGGGCACGGCCGCGGACACCGACCAGTTCAACTTCCCGGTCATCGGCCCTCCCGACCACGGGTTCACCTGGAAGGCGCCGCTGGGTCTGGAGCCGAACACCGGCAACGACCTGCTCGCGGAGTGGTTCTACGGAGCGCGGACGTCGCTGATGGTGGCCACGATCGCCACGGTGGTGGCGACCATCATCGGGATCATCGTGGGGCTCGTCGCGGGGTTCAGCAGAGGCGCGCTGGACAAGGCCGTGACGTTCGTGATCGACGTCTTCCTCTCCCTGCCCTTCATCATCGTGGGGCTCGCGCTGGCGCCGATCATCGTCAGCCGCTTCGGCGACAAGCCGCACCAGCTGGTCTTCTGGCAGTTCCTGGCACTGCTGTGTGCGCTGTCCTTCTTCAACTGGATGACGCTGGCCCGGCTGATCCGCGGCGAGGTGCTGTCCATGCGCGAACGTGAGTTCGTGCAGGCCGCCCGGGTCATCGGCGTGCCGACCCGCCAGATCCTGTTCAAGGAGCTGCTGCCCAACCTGCTCGCGCCCATCATCGTGTCGATCTCCCTGGCGCTGCCCACGTTCGTCACCGCGGAGGCCGGGTTCGCCTACCTCGGCATCGGGGTCGTGGGCATCCCGTCGTGGGGTCAGACGGTGAACAAGGCGGTCACGTTCTTCGACACCTACCCCCTCTACCTCTACGCGCCGGTCGTGGGCATCACGGTCCTGGTGGTGGCGCTCAACCTGTTCGGAGACGCCGTGCGCGACGCCTTCGACCCCAAGACTCGCCGGTGAACGCCTCACCGGTCGGGAGCAGCATCGACCAGCCAAGAAAGGTGGGTACACCTAGATGCGCATGAAGAAACCGGCAGTGGCCCTCGCCGCTGCCGCCCTCCTCGCGCTCGCTGCCTGCGGTGGCGGCAGCAACGCAGGGGGCGACAAGAATGCGGGCGACCCGGGTGCGGCGCCGTCTCTCGGCGCCGGCGGCAACGCCGGCGCGTTCAAGAACGCCGACGCCACGGCGCCGGTGGCTCTTCCCGACGGCGCCCAGAAGGGCGGCACGCTCACGGTTCTCACGTCGCAGGCTCCTTCGACGCTGGACCCGACCCAGGCCTACTACACCGACTCGGTGGCCATCTTGAAGGACCTGGTGACGCGGTCGTTGACGCAGTACGTCTACAACCCCGACACCAACGACATGCAGCTGATCCCGGACATGGCGACCGACCTCGGCACGCCGAACGCGGACAACACCGTGTGGAAGTTCACGCTGCGCGACGGCCTGAAGTACGAGGACGGCACGCCGGTGAAGGCGGAGGACGTGGCCTACGCGGTCAAGCGCTCCTTCGCGATCAAGGAGCTGCCGGACGGTCCGACGTACCAGACGACGTTCTTCCTCGACGGCGACAAGTACCAGGGCCCCTTCAGCGACGGCCTGAACTACAAGGGCGTCGAGGTCCACGGCAATACCATCACGATCAAGATGCGCCGGCCGTTCACCGACATGGACTACTACGCGGCCTTTCCGGCCTTCACCGCGATCCCGCAGAAGAAGGACAACCCGGAGACCTACGGCCAGCACCCGCTCGCGACCGGCCCCTACAAGTTCGCCTCCTACAAGCCGCAGCAGGAGCTGAAGCTGGTCAAGAACGACCAGTGGGACCCGAGCACGGACCCGGGCCGCATCCAGATGGTCGACGGCTGGGACTTCAAGTTCGCCCAGGACACGGCGAAGCTGGAGAACATCATCATCAACGACAACGGTGATGCCCAGACCACGCTGACCTACGACAACGTCTCGGCGTCCTCCTACCGCCAGATCGCCTCGGACAAGGACCGCCTGGTGCTCGGCACGCAGCCGTGCACGTTCATGTGGTTCCTGGACATGACCAAGATCAAGGACGTCAACGTCCGCAAGGCGATCGGCTACGCCTACCCCTACGACGCCGCGTGGAAGGCCGCCGGCGAGATCATCGGGGTCACCCGCGTGCCGGGCACCGCGATCCTGCCTCCGGGCACCGCGGGCCGCGTCGAGTACGACCCGTTGGGCATCGGGGGCGAGAAGACCGACCCGGCCAAGGCCAAGCAGCTGCTCGCCAAGGCCGGCTACAAGCCGGGCCAGTTCGAGATCAAGTTCCTGTTCGCCACCGACGACGACCAGTCGGTCGCGGCCAAGGATGAGATCGTGAAGGGTCTGGAGGCCGGCGGCTTCAAGGCCACCCCGATCGCCTCGACGAAGTCGACGATCCGCACCGACCGCACCGACTACAACTCGCCGATCAACGTCCGCTCCAGCGGCTGGTGCTCGGACTGGCCCTCGGGCGGTTCCTGGTTCCCGGCGCAGTGGGCGGGCAACCTCGTCGGGCTCGACGGCATGCCGAACCCGGCCAACTTCAAGGTCGCGGTCATGGACAAGGAGCAGAACCGCATCCTCGACACCTTGTCGCCGGAGGAGGCCACCAAGGCCTGGGGCCAGTTCGACAAGACCATGGAGACGAAGTACTACCCGGCCGTCAACATCGGTTACAGCGGGGTGGCCATGATCCACGGTTCCCGGGTCGGCGGGATGGCCGACGACAACGTGATGGGCATGCCCACTTTCGCCAGCATGTACGTCACCCAGTGACCTCGTCCTGAGCGAGGGCTCATCGCCCCTCGTCGACAGTCCTCGGTGGGGGCGGGTCACCATCCGCCCCCACCGAGCCGAGCAGAATCCACAAGGGAGCCCGCGTCATGTTCGGCTACATCGTTCGCCGAATCGTCTCCGGGGTCATGGTCATGCTGGTGGTGTCCGCGGCGACGTTCGCCCTGTTCTTCTTCGGACCCGCCAACCCCGCCCTGGCCTACTGCCCCGAGACGCACTGCACGCCGCAGCGGCTGCAGAACATCACCGAGAGCCTCGGACTCGACCGTCCGGTTCTCGAGCAGTACGGCGACTACATGAAGGGCATCGTCGTCGGCAACGACTTCCATGCCGGGGCGATCACCATCAAGTGCGACGCGCCGTGCCTGGGGGTGTCCTTCAAGCAGCGGCTCAACGTCAGCCACTACCTGTGGTCCCGGTTCCCGGCGACCCTCTCCCTCGCCCTGGGCGGGGCCTTCATCTTCCTCAGCTTCGGCGTGACCCTGGGTGTGTTCGCGGCACGGGTGCGGGGCACCACCACGGACAAGCTCGTGGTCGGAGCCAGCCTGCTGGTGAACTCCGTGCCCTACTACCTGCTGGCCCTGCTGGCGTTCCTCATGCTGATCAGCAAGTGGGGGATCTTCCCCGAGAGCGGCTACTTCCCGATCCTGGAGGACGGGCCGGTGGCCTGGTTCAAGGGGCTGATCCTGGCGTGGCTGTGCGTGGGCATCTCGCTGTCCACCGCCTACGCGCGGTTCAGCCGGGGCTCGATGGTCGAGGCCCTCAACGAGGACTACGTGCGCACGGCCCGCGCCAAGGGGCTCTCCGACCGCACGGTGACCCTCAAGCACGCCCTGCGCGCCGCCATCGTCCCCGTCGTGACGATCTTCGGGCTGGACTTCGCCACGCTCCTGGCCGGTACGGTGTTCACCGAGCGGATCTTCGACATCCAAGGCATCGGGCTGACCGCCCTCAACGCCATCTACCAGCGCGACCTGCCGATGATCTCCGCCACCGTGCTCCTCACGGCCCTCTTCATGGTGACGGCCAACCTGCTGGTCGACATCGTCTACAGCATCATCGACCCAAGGGTGCGCCTGGCATGACCGACCTCTACTCCGAGCCGCAGGAACGTGCGGCCGCACCGGCCCGCGCGGAAGGGCGCGACCCCTACCTCGTCGTGGAGAACCTCAGCGTGCGGTTCCCGACCGCCGACGGCGTGGTGCAGGCCGTGACCGACCTCAGCTACTCCCTCGCGCAGGGCCGGACGCTGGGCATCGTGGGGGAGTCCGGGTCGGGCAAGAGCGTCTCCTCGATGGCGATCATGGGCCTGCACGACTCCAAGCGCACGAAGATGACCGGCTCCGTCCGCGTGGGCGGTCAGGAGGTCATCGGCCTCTCCCACCGCCGCATGCAGGCGATCCGCGGCGGCGAGGTGTCGATGATCTTCCAGGACCCGCTGAGCTCGCTGCACCCCTTCTACAGCATCGGTGCGCAGATCGCCGAGGCCTACCGCGCCCACCACCAGGTCTCGAAGTCGCGGGCCCGTGCCAAGGCGATCGAGATGCTGGACCGGGTCGGTATCCCGCAGGCGCGCAGCCGCGTCGACGACTACCCGCACCAGTTCTCCGGAGGCATGCGGCAGCGCGCCATGATCGCGATGGCGCTGGTCAACGACCCGAAGCTGCTCATCGCCGACGAGCCGACCACCGCCCTGGACGTCACCGTGCAGGCGCAGATCCTGGACCTGCTCCAGGACCTCCAGCGCGACTTCAGCTCCGCGATCATCATCATCACCCACGACCTGGGGGTGGTCGCCGAGATGGCCGACGACGTCCTGGTGATGTACGGCGGCCGGGCGGTGGAGCACGGTCCGACCCGCGAGCTGCTGACCCACCCGGAGATGCCCTACACGTGGGGCCTGCTCTCCAGCGTCCCGGAGGTCGGTGCGGACACCGACGCACGGCTGGTGCCGATCCCCGGCAACCCGCCGAGCCTGCTGGACCCGCCGACCGGGTGCCCGTTCCACCCGCGCTGCAGCCACCGCGCCAAGGTGCCCGGCGACCTGTGCCGCACCGAGCTGCCGGAGCTGGTGCCCGGCAGCCGCGGCCGGATCCACCTCAAGCGCTGCCACCTGGCCAGCCCCGAGGAGATCTACGCCGCCGAGGTCGAGTCCGGCCACGCCGTGGACCTCGCCGACGCAGACACGCCCACGACGCCCGACGAGCGACCGGGCGCAGCGTCAGCCTCCAGCATCGAGACCCGCGAGCGAAGGACACCATGACCGCCACGACCCGCAGCGACGTCCCGGCGGCCGGGCCACCGGACGCCGACCCGGACGCCATCTTGGAGGTGACCAACCTCCGCAAGTACTTCCCGGTCAGGTCCTCCGGCCTGGTGCGCCGCACGATCGGCCACGTGCAGGCCGTGGACGGCGTGTCCTTCCAGGTCCGCCGCGGTTCCTCGCTGGGCCTGGTGGGCGAGTCCGGCTGCGGCAAGTCCACCACCGGGCGGCTCATCACGCGGCTCGAGGATCCCACCTCGGGGTCGATGCGCTTCGACGGACGGGAGATCGGCGGCCTGTCGCAGAAGCAGATGCTGCCGCTGCGGTCACAGATCCAGATGATCTTCCAGGACCCGTACAGCTCGCTGAACCCGCGGCACACCGTCGGCTCGATCGTCGGGACGCCCCTGCGGGTGCACAAGATGGTGCCCGAGAAGCGGGTGCTGCCCCGGGTGCAGGAGCTCCTCGCGTTCGTGGGTCTGAACCCGGAGCACTACAACCGCTACCCCAACGAGTTCTCCGGAGGACAGCGGCAGCGGATCGGCATCGCGCGGGCGCTGGCCCTGCAGCCGAAGCTCCTGGTGGCCGACGAGCCGGTGTCCGCCCTCGACGTCTCGATCCAGGCCCAGGTGGTGAACCTCCTGCAGGACGTGCAGCAGGAGTTCGGCATCGCGTTCTTGTTCATCGCCCACGACCTCGCCGTGGTCCGGCACTTCTGCGCCGAGGTCGCGGTGATGTACCTCGGCAAGATCGTCGAGGTCGGTGACCGCGAGACCCTCTACGGCGGGCCGCACCACCCCTACACCCAGGCGCTCCTCTCGGCGGTTCCGGACGTGAAGCAGGCGGCCATCGGCGGGCGCCGTGAGCGCATCCGGCTCGAGGGTGACGTTCCGAGCCCGATCAACCCGCCCTCGGGCTGCCGTTTCCGCACCCGCTGCTGGCGGGCCGAGGAGATCTGCGCGAAGCAGGAGCCGCCGCTGCTGCAGATCGGCCCCCGGCACAAGGTCGCCTGCCACTTCGCCGGCAGGTACGACGCGGCTCCGGCGACGCCCGTGACGTTGAGTGCGCTCGGCGTGGACCGTGCCGGCAGCCCGGTGCCCGGAGCCACGACCACGAGCGAGGACCTCGGCAAGCCCGGGTACGCCGAGACGTGGACGCCGCTGGAGGAGCACCGTCGGGCCTCCGAGCAGCTGGCCGGGGGCTCTGCGCGCTCCTGACGGGACCCGACGACATCCGGCCGCCGGATAGGGTGACCGGCGTGGACGGGTTGTTCGAGATGGGTACGACGGACGGTGAGGCCGCACCCGGCCCCTCGGGCGGCACCCTGGCCGGCAACACGCACGCGTCGGCACCCCTGGCCGTGCGCATGCGACCACGCAGGCTCGACGAGCTCGTCGGTCAGCAGCACCTGCTGGCGCCCGGCGCCCCGCTGCGCCGGCTCGTCGAGGGCGACCAGCCGATGTCGCTGCTGCTGTGGGGGCCGCCCGGCACGGGCAAGACCACGCATCGCCTCGATCGTCAGCCGGCAGACCAACCGCGGCTTCGTCGAGGTCTCCGCGGTAGCGGCCGGGGTCAAGGAGGTGCGCGCGGCCATCGACGCGGCGCGCAACCGGCTGGCCCGCAGCGGACAGGAGACGGTGCTGTTCGTCGATGAGGTGCACCGGTTCACCAAGGCCCAGCAGGACGCGCTGCTGCCCGGCGTGGAGAACCGGTGGGTGACGCTGGTGGCCGCCACGACGGAGAACCCGTTCTTCTCCGTGATCTCGCCGCTGCTCTCACGCTCGCTGCTGCTCACCCTGGAGCCGCTCACCGACGACGACATCCGCGACGTGGTCGCCGAGGCGCTCACCGACGAGCGTGGCCTCGCCGGCGCGGTCACCCTCGAGGAGGAGGCACTCGACCACCTGGTGCGGCTGGCCGGCGGTGACGCGCGGCGCGCGCTGACCTACCTGGAGGCGGCCGCCGGCGCGGCCCAGGCCCAGGGGCTGGCCGCGGTGGACCTGGCCACCACCGAGACCGCGGTCGACCGAGCGGCGGTCCGCTACGACCGGCAGGGCGACCAGCACTACGACGTGATCAGCGCCTTCATCAAGTCCGTGCGCGGGTCGGACGCCGACGCCGCCCTGCACTACCTGGCGCGCATGATCGAGGCGGGGGAGGACCCGCGCTTCATCGCCCGGCGCCTGGTCATCCTCGCCAGCGAGGACATCGGCCTGGCCGACCCCGCCGCCCTGACCACGGCCGTGGCGGCCGCCCAGGCGGTCCAGCTGATCGGCATGCCCGAGGGCCGGCTCACGCTCGCGCAGGCCACGATCGCGCTCGCGCTCGCCCCGAAGTCCAACGCGGTGATCACCGCGATCGACGCCGCCAGTGCCGACGTACGCGCCGGCAGGATCGGGCCGGTGCCCAGCCACCTGCGCGACGCTCACTACGCCGGCTCGAAGAAGCTCGGGCACGGCAAGGGCTACCGCTACGCCCACGACGAGCCCTACGGCATCGCCCACCAGCAGTACGCCCCGGACGTGGTCGCGGACGCGGCCTACTACCAGCCGACCGCGCTGGGCGCCGAGGCCGCGGTGAGGGAACGGTGGGAGCGCATCCGCAGGCTGGTGCGAGGGGACACCGAGGCAGAGCGGGGCGCGAGGTAGGGTCACTCCCCATGGAGTCGGCCTTCGTCACCGCCGCCGTCGCCGCGGCGCTCGTCGTGGTGGGCTGCGCGCTGCTCGTGACGCTGTCGGGGCGGCGCAGGCTGACCCGGGAGCTCGCCGACGCACGGACCCGCCTCGACCAGCTCGCCGCGCAGGTGGAGAGCCTCCAGGGGACGCCGCCCGCACCGTCCCGGGCACCGCGCTCCTCGCCTGCGGTGACCGCGGACAGGGAGTACCTCATCACCTCGGTCGGCCGCGAGCAGGAGCCCGAGACGCCCCCGGTGTCGGCGCAACGGTTCGTCTCCGTGGCGGCCGGTGAGTCGCTGGTCCGGCTGCTCTCCCTGGGGTACGGCGTGCGCCGTGCCCTGTCCGCGGAGAGCCGCAACCGGATCGGCTTCCAGATGCGCCAGCAGGTGAAGGCGACGCGCAAGCGGCGCCGCCGTGACCTGCGTCAGGCGCGGCGCACCATGCGCGCGGCGGGCGCTGAGGACGCGGCGTGAGGCCGGGCAAGGGGCCACGATGAGCCGGGCCGCGTGGTTCGTGGCCGGCGCGGGTGCGGGGATCTACGCCATGGTGCGCGCCCGTCGTGCGGCCGAGGCGCTGACTCCCGACGGGCTCGCCGACCGGTTGGCCGGGCTGTCGCTCGGCGCGCACCTGTTCGGCGAGGAGGTGCGTGCCGGGATGGCCGAGAAGGAGGGCGACCTGCGTGAGCGGCTCGGCCTGACAGGGCAGAGCACCCCCGAGCTGTCAGCCGGACGCCGCGCAGTAGCGTCGCAGGACTCTGACACGTCAGCGAACAGAGAGGGCAACGACTGATGGACACCGCGGAGATCCGCCGCCGGTTCCTTGCACACTTCGAGGAGCGTGGCCACCAGGTGGTGCCCTCGGCCCCGCTGATCCTGGACGACCCCACGCTGCTGTTCGTCAACGCCGGCATGGTGCAGTTCAAGCCCTACTTCCTCGGCCAGGAGACCCCGCCGTACAAGCGCGCGGTCAGCGTGCAGAAGTGCGTGCGGACCCTCGACATCGAGGAGGTCGGCAAGACCACCCGGCACGGCACGTTCTTCCAGATGAACGGCAACTTCAGCTTCGGCGACTACTTCAAGGAAGGCGCGATCCGCAACGCCTGGGAGCTGGTCACCGGCAACGTCGCGGAGGGCGGGCTGGGCTTCGACCCGGACACCATCTGGGTCACCGTCTACGAGAACGACGACGAGTCGGCCGACCTGTGGGCGAAGATCGCCGGGCTGCCCGCGGAGCGGGTGCAGCGGCGTGGGCTCAAGGACAACTACTGGCACATGGGCGTCCCGGGGCCGGGCGGTCCGTGCAGCGAGATCTACGTCGACCGCGGCCCCGAGCACGGCCGGGACGGCGGCCCGGTGGTGGACGAGGATCGCTTCCTCGAGATCTGGAACCTCGTGTTCATGCAGTCCGAGCTGTCCGAGGTTCGCGCGAAGGAGGACTTCGACGTCGCGGGGCCGTTGCCGAGCAAGAACATCGACACCGGCATGGGCCTGGAGCGGGTGGCCTACCTGCTGCAGGGCGTGAACAACATGTACGAGATCGACGAGATCTTCCCGGTGATCGAGAAGGCCGCGGAGATGTCGGGGAAGCGCTACGGCGCCGACCACGAGGACGACGTCCGCTTCCGCGTGGTCGCCGACCACGTGCGCAGCGGCATGATGCTGATCTCCGACGGGGTCACTCCCGGCAACGAGGCACGCGGCTACGTGCTCCGGCGGCTGCTGCGCCGTGCTGTCCGCTCGATGCGGCTGCTCGGTGTCGAGGAGCGCACCCTGCCCGAGCTGATGCCGGTGAGCCGGGACAAGATGAAGCTGTCCTACCCGGAGCTGGAGACCGACTGGGAACGCATCTCCACCATCGCCTACGCCGAGGAGGACGCCTTCCGCCAGACGCTGCGCACGGGGACCACGATGTTCGACATGGCCGCGCAGGAGGCCAAGCAGCAGGGGGAGACGCGGCTGTCGGGCAGCAAGGCGTTCGCCCTCCACGACACCTACGGCTTCCCGATCGACCTCACCTTGGAGATGGCCGCCGAGCAGGGGCTCGCCGTGGACGAGGACGGTTTCCGGCGGCTGATGAGCGAGCAGCGGGAGCGGGCGAAGGCCGACGCCAAGGCGAAGAAGGGCCGCCACGTCGACGCGGCTGCCTACCGGGCGGTCGCGGACCAGATCGGCCGGGCCGTGCAGTTCACCGGCTACGACGAGATCGTCTCCGAGGCGCAGGTGCGCGGCATCGTGGCCGGCACCGGGGTGACCCGGTCCGCCCAGGAGGGGGACGAGGTCGAGCTGGTGCTGGACCGGACGCCGTTCTACGCCGAGGGCGGCGGCCAGCTCGCCGACCACGGGCTGATCGAGCTCGCCAACGGCGCCACCGTGCAGGTGCTCGACGTACAGTCCCCGATCACCGGCCTGATCGTGCACCAGGCCAAGATCCTGACCGGGGAGGTGACCGTCGGCGAGGCCGCGCAGGCCATGGTCGACATCGAGCGTCGCAAGTCGATCAGCCGCTCGCACACCGCCACGCACATGGTGCACAAGGCGTTCCGAGAGGCGTTGGGGGAGACCGCCACGCAGGCCGGGTCGGAGAACTCCCCGGGGCGTTTCCGCTTCGACTTCTCCGCGACCGGGGCGGTGCCGGCCTCGGCGATGGCCGACGTGGAGGCGCGAGTCAACGACCTGGTGCTCGCCGACCTGGCGGTGCACGCGGAGCTGATGAGCCAGGAGGAGGCCCGCCGCTCCGGCGCGATGGCGCTCTTCGGGGAGAAGTACGGCGACGAGGTGCGGGTGATCTCCGTCGGCGACTGGGCCCGCGAGCTCTGCGGCGGCACGCACGCCGGACGCTCGGGACAGCTCGGCGTGATCAAGCTGCTCGGTGAGTCCTCCATCGGCTCGGGGGTGCGCCGCGTCGAGGCCCTCGTCGGGTCCGACGCCTACCGCTTCCTGGCCCGCGAGCACCTGCTGGTCGCGCAGCTCAGCGAGGTGCTCAAGGTCCGCGCCGACGAGCTGCCCGAGCGGGTCAACGACATCGTGGAGCGGTTGCGCGAGGCGGAGAAGGAGATCGAGCGGGTCCGCGTGCAGCAGCTGCTGGCCGCGGCCGGGACCCTGGCGCAGGAGGCCCGCGACGTCTACGGCGTCGCGTTCGTGGGGCACCGTGTCGAGGGCGCCTCCGCAGGGGACGTACGCAAGCTCGCGCTCGACATCCGCGGGCGGCTGCCGGTGGGCAACCCCGGGGTGGTGGCGATCATCGGCTCCAGCAACGGCAAGCCGGCGGTCGTGGTCGCGGTCAACGACGAGGCGCGCTCGTGGGGCGTGTCGGCCAACGCGCTGGTCAAGGTCGCCGCGGGTGCCCTCGGCGGCAGCGGCGGCGGCAAGGAGGACGTGGCCCAGGGTGGCGGCGCCGACGCCGGCAACGCCGAGGAGGCGCTGCGCCAGGTCGAGCACGAGGTCGGACGGATGGCCACCACCCGGTGAGGCAGGGCGTACGACTGGGCGTCGACGTGGGCGACGCCCGCATCGGAGTGGCGCGTTCGGACCCGTCGGGCCTGATCGCCACTCCGGTGGAGACCGTGCGCCGCGGCCGGGGCGACCTGCAGCGCCTCGCCGACCTGGTCCGCGAGGAGGGTGCCGTGGAGGTCGTCGTGGGACTGCCGCGGTCGCTGTCTGGCGGCGAGGGACCTGCGGCGGCTAAGGTGCGCGAGTTCGCCGCGCGGGTGGCCGGGTCGGTGGCACCGGTCCCGGTGCGCCTGTGCGACGAGCGCCTGACGACCGTGACTGCCGAGGCGGTGCTGCGGGAGCAGGGCAGGAAGGGCCAGCAGCGCCGGGCCGTCGTCGACCAGGCCGCAGCCGTGGTCATCTTGCAGAACGCGCTGGAGACCGAGAGAAGCACGGGGGCCGCGCCCGGCGAGATCGTCGCGACGCGAGGACAGACCGCACGGGGCGACGAGACTGAGTGAGTGGGGCCTGACGTGAGCGATGTGGGACTGCAGCTCGAGCGGCATCGGGGGCCGCGCCGCCGCCGTGGGGTGGCCGGCTGCCTGGCCGTGCTGCTGGCGCTCGGCGTGCTCGTCGGCGGCGGTTTCGTGGCTTACACGTTCGGGCTGTCCGCGCTGAAGGAGAAGCTCAGCCCGCCCCCGGACTACAGCGGCCCGGGCACCGGGTCGGTCGTCGTCGAGGTCAAGAAGGGCGACGTGGCCTCCGACATCGCCGCCACGCTGGTCGCCAACCACGTCGTGAAGAGCAGCCAGGCGTTCGTGGACGCTGCCCGCAAGGACCCCCGGGCCGTGGGCATCCAGGTCGGTTTCTACCGGCTCAAGCACCACATGCCGGCCAAGTCGGCGCTCGCGGTGCTCATCGACCCGAAGAACCTGGTGCAGAACGCGGTCACCATCCCCGAAGGGTGGACCGTGCGGCAGATCGTTGCCACGCTGGCCAAGGAGAGCGACTTCTCCAAGAAGGACTTCCGCAAGGTCCTGGACAAGCCCGCCGCACTCGGCCTGCCCGCCTACGCGCACAAGAACGCCGAGGGCTACCTGTTCCCGGCGACGTACATGCTGCCCCCCGACGCGACGCCCACGTCGATCCTGCGCTCCATGGTCGACCGCTACCGCCAGGAGGCCGACAAGCTGAACCTGGTCCGCCGGGCCAAGCAGCTCGGCCACTCCCCGCACGACGTGGTGATCGTGGCCAGCCTGGTGCAGGCCGAGGCGCGGTTCGACAAGGACTTCCCCAAGGTGGCGCGGGTCGTCTACAACCGGCTCGACAAGGGCATGCCGCTGCAGTTCGACTCCACGGTCCACTACATCGTGGGACGTAACGGCTCGGTCGGGACCAGCAACGCCGACCGCAGCACGGACTCGCCGTACAACACCTACAAGTACGCCGGGCTGCCGCCGACCCCGATCTCGGCGCCCGGTGAGAAGGCGCTCCAGGCGGCGCTGTCGCCCGCGAACGGCTCCTGGCTGTACTTCGTCACCACCAACCCCGACACGGGCGTGACGAAGTTCGCCACCACCTACGCCCAGCACCTCAAGCACAAGGCCGAGTTCGACCGGTGGTGCGCGCAGTCGGCGAAGTGCTGACGCGGGTCGCGCCCGCGCGTCGCTGCGCGGTGCTCGGCAGTCCGATCGCGCACTCGCTGTCCCCGGTGCTGCACCGCGCGGCCTACGCCGCGCTCGAACTGGACTGGGCCTACGAGGCCGTCGAGGTGACCGAGGAGCAGCTCGCGGGTTTCCTCGACGGCCTGGACCCGTCCTGGCGCGGCCTGTCCCTGACCATGCCGCTGAAGCGCCGGGTGGTGCCGCTTCTCGACGAGGTCAGCGAGCGCGCCCGGCAGGCGGGCGCGGCCAACACCGTCGTGCTCGAGGGCGGTCGGCGCCGCGGGCACAACACCGACATCCCGGGGATCAGCGCGGCGCTGCGCGAGCGGTACGACGGTCCGGTGGATGCGGCGCTCGTGCTCGGCGGCGGCGCGACCGCCGCGTCGGCGGTCCTGGCCCTGGCCGACCTCGGGTGCACCTCGGTCACCCTGCTGGTGCGCGACCCGAGCCGGGCCGGTGCGACGCTGGCCGCAGCAGCACGGCACCCGCGCCCGCCGGTGGTCGACGTCCGCCCCCTCGGCACGCCGGTCGCGCACGCCGACGTGCTGGTCTCCACCATCCCCGCCGCGGCCCAGAGCGAGGTGGTGCTGGCCGCCGCGCGGGACGTCGCCGCGGTCTTCGAGGTGGTGTACGACCCGTGGCCGACGCCGCTGGCCCACCGTGCCCGTGCGGCGCGGCAGGTCCTCGTCGGCGGCCTCGACCTGCTCATCCACCAAGCGGTGCTCCAGGTGGAGCTGATGACCGGCTGCACGGAGGCACCGCTCGCGGCGATGCGTGCCGCGGGGGAGCACGAGCTGGAGCGTCGCAGCGGCTAGGGTCGCGTGCGTGACGTGGTCCCTCAGCGCCGCGGTGGTGTGTGCGGCGTACGGCTTCCTCACCGGCATGCTGGTGCCGGCGCTCATCGCGCGCGTCCCCGAGCCGGCGCCGGAGCATCCCGCCGAAGCCGAGACGCCGTCCGGGCAGACGCAGCCGGAGCCGGTCGCGGAGGAGCCGAAGGAGCTCTATGTCGACCTCGCCCGGCGACCGGGGCTGCGGTGGCGCGCCGCGGTGGCCACGGCCGTGGTGGCCGGCCTGCTCGGCGCCCGCGTCGGGTGGGCCCCGGAGCTGGGTTTCCTGCTCTACCTCGCGCCGGTCGGCGTCGCGCTGGCGGTGATCGACTGGCGCACCCGGCTGCTGCCGACGAAGGTCATCGGCCCGTCGTACGCCGTCGTTGCGGTGCTTGCGGTGCTGGCCGCCGCGGTGAGCGGGGACTGGCACGCGCTGGTCACCGCGGCCTGGGGATGGCTCATCTCCGGGGGCACCTTCTTCGTGCTGTGGTTCGTCTACCCCCGGGGCATGGGCTACGGCGACGTGCGACTGTCCGGCGTGCTCGGGCTCGCGTTGGGCTACCTCGGCTGGTCGGTGCTGCTCACCGGTGTCTACGCCGGGTTCCTCCTCGGCGGCGTCGGTGGGCTGCTGCTGTCCCTCCTGCGGCTGGTCGACCGCAAGGCCTACCCGTTCGGACCGTTCATGCTGGTCGGCGCGGTCGTCGGGGTGCTCGCCGGGCCCTATGTCGCTGCGTGGTACGCCTGACCGGTCGCCCGGACGGCCGTGAAACACTGACCGCATGCTGCGTTGGCTCACTGCGGGCGAGTCCCACGGCCCTGCCCTGGTCGCCGTCCTCGAAGGTCTGCCCGCCCACGTCGAGGTGACGTCGGCGGACGTCGTCGAGGCGCTGGCGCGCCGCCGGCTCGGGTACGGGCGCGGCGCGCGGATGAAGTTCGAGCAGGACGAGGTCGAGTTCCTCGGCGGAGTGCGGCACGGCCGCACCCTGGGCAGTCCGGTCGCCGTGCGCGTCGGCAACACCGAGTGGCCCAAGTGGGAGAAGGTCATGGCGGCCGACCCCGTGGACCCCGCCGAGCTGGAGACGCTCGCCCGCAACGCCGCGCTGACCCGCCCCCGGCCGGGCCACGCCGACCTGGTGGGCATGCAGAAGTACGACTTCGAGGAGGCGCGGCCGGTGCTGGAGCGTGCCTCGGCGCGGGAGACCGCCGCGCGGGTGGCGCTCGGCGCGGTGGCGCGTGCCTTCCTGAGCCAGGCGGTCGGCGCCGAGGTGGTCTCCCACGTGGTCGCCATCGGACGGGCGCAGGCGCCGGCCGGGTCCGTCCCCACACCTGCGGACGTGGCCCACCTGGACGCGGACCCGGTGCGCTGCCTGGACCCGGACGCGAGCAAGCAGATGGTCGCCGCCATCGACCAGGCGCACAAGGACGGCGACACGCTCGGCGGGGTCGTCGAGGTGGTCGTGCAGGGCCTCCCGCCGGGGCTCGGGTCGCACGTGCACTGGGACCGGCGCCTCGACGCCCGGCTCGCTGCCGCGCTCATGGGGATCCAGGCGATCAAGGGCGTCGAGGTCGGCGACGGGTTCGGGCTGGCGGCGGACCCGGGCTCGCGGGCACACGACGAGATCGTGCCGACCGAGGACGGGCTGCGGCGCGCGTCCGGCCGGTCCGGCGGCACCGAGGGCGGCATGTCCACCGGCGAGCTGCTGCGGGTCCGCGCGGCGATGAAGCCGATCGCCACGGTGCCACGGGCGCTGCGGACCGTCGACGTGGCCACCGGCGAGGAGACGGTGGCGCACCACCAGCGTTCGGACGTGTGCGCCGTGCCCGCGGCCGGCATCGTCGCGGAGGCGATGGTGGCCCTGGTGGTCGCGGACGCGGTGCTGGAGAAGTTCGGTGGGGACTCGGTGGGGGAGACCCGCCGCAACGCCGAGGCCTACCTGGCCGGCCTGAGGTTCCGGTGACCCGGCCGCGGGTGGTGCTCGTCGGGCCGATGGGCGCGGGCAAGACCACGGTGGCCCGGCTGCTCGCCGAGCGGTGGCACGTCGACGCGCGCGACACCGACCTGGACATCGAGGCCGCCGCGGGCAGGAGCGTCTCGGAGATCTTCGTCGACGACGGGGAGGAGCACTTCCGCCGGCTGGAGCGGGACGCAGTCGCCTCCGCGCTGGCCGACCATCCCGGCGTCCTGGCTCTCGGTGGCGGCGCCGTGCTCGACGCGGACACGCGGGCGTCCCTGCGAGAGCACCGGGTGGTGTTCCTGCGTGTCGGCCTGTCCGACGCAGTGAAGCGGGTGGGGCTCGGCGTGGGACGGCCGTTGCTGCTCGGCAACGTGCGCGCACGCATCAAGGCGCTGCTCGACGAGCGTGCGCCGGTCTATGAGGAGGTGGCGACGTTCGTGGTGGACACCGACGGACGGTCGCCGGAGGACGTTGCCGACGAGGTGGCGCTCCTGGTCGAGAAGGGCGGGGACAATGGCTGACCAGTCGGTGCTGCACGTCGGGGGCGCTTCGCCGTACGACGTCCGGATCGGGACCGGGCTGCTCGGCGAGCTGCCCGCGATGCTCGGCGCGGGGGTGCAGCGGGTCGCGGTGATCCACCCCCACGCGCTTGCGGCGACCGGGGAGGCGATCCGGCAGGACCTCGCCGGCCAGGGCTACGACGCGCACGCGATCGAGATCCCCGACGGCGAGGAGGCGAAGCTCGCTCCCGTCGCGTCGTTCTGCTGGCAGGTGCTCGGGCAGACCGGTTTCACCCGCTCCGACGCGGTCGTCACCGTCGGTGGCGGCTCGACGACCGACATGGGCGGCTTCGTGGCGGCCACCTGGTTGCGCGGGGTCAAGGTGGTGCACATGCCCACCACGCTGCTGGCCATGGTGGACGCGGCCGTGGGCGGCAAGACCGGCATGAACACCGCCGAGGGCAAGAACCTGGTCGGCGCCTTCCACGAGCCGGCCGGGGTGCTGTGCGACCTGGCCACCCTGGAGACCCTGCCCCGCAACGAGCTGGTGAGCGGGCTCGCGGAGGTGGTCAAGTGCGGCTTCATCGCCGACCCGGCGATCCTCGACCTCGTGGAGCGGGACCCCGAGGGCGCACGCACGCCGGGGTCCGCGGTGCTGCGCGAGCTGATCGAGCGGGCCATCGCGGTGAAGATCGACGTGGTGGTCTCGGACCTGAGGGAGACCGGCGGCGCCGCGGGCCACCCGGGACGGGAGATGCTCAACTACGGGCACACGCTCGGGCACGCGATCGAGAAGGCCGAGCGCTACCGATTCCGGCACGGCGCGGCGGTCGCGATCGGGATGACCTACGTCGCGGAGCTGGCCCGGCTGGCGGGCAGGCTGGACGAGGCCACGGCCGAGCGGCACCGGTCGGTGCTGGCGCGCGTGGGCCTGCCCACGTCGTACCGCGGGGCCTCGTGGGAGACGCTGTACGACGCGATGAAGGTCGACAAGAAGGCCCGCGGCGACCGGCTGCGGTTCGTCATACTCGAGGGGCTGGCCCGCCCTGCCGTGCTGGAGGGACCCGACCCGGCGCTGCTGACCGCGGCGTTCGCGGAGATCACCGGCTGACCCCACCCTCTCCAGCGGGACGTCATGCGCGGCGCGCGCCCCGACAGCCGATTCGTATGACGTCCGGGGGCTCGCCTAGACTGGGCCGCTGTTCCCACGACGAAAGAGCAGGATCACACGCGCATGGCAACGACCAACGACCTCAAGAACGGCATGGTGCTCAACCTCGACGGCCAGCTGTGGTCCGTCATCTGGTTCCAGCACCACAAGCCCGGCAAGGGCGGCGCGGTCGTGCGCACCAAGCTGAAGAACGTCGAGTCCGGCAAGGTCGTGGACAAGACGTTCAACGCCGACGTGAAGGTCGACGTCGCGAACGTCGACAAGCGCACCATGCAGTACCTCTACAACGACGGCACCAACTACGTCTTCATGGACACCGGGACCTACGACCAGATCGAGGTCACCCCGGACATCGTCGGCGACGCCGCGAACTTCATGCTGGAGAACCAGGAGGCGATCGTCGCCACCAACGAGGGCCGGGTGCTCTACATCGAGCTGCCCGCGTCGGTCGAGCTGACCGTCGAGTACACCGAGCCCGGCCTGCAGGGCGACCGCTCGACCGGCGGCACGAAGCCGGCCCGTCTCGAGACCGGACACGAGATCCAGGTGCCGCTGTTCATCACCACCGGCGAGAGGATCAAGGTCGACACCCGAGACAGCAGCTACCTGGGTCGCGTCACCTCCTGATGGCGGCCCGCACCAAGGCGCGCAAGCGCGCGCTGGACATCCTCTTCGAGTGCGAGGTGCGCCGGCTGCCGCTCGGGGAGACGCTCGACGAGCGGGTGCTCGCCGGCGAGCCCCCGGTCAACGAGTACACCGTCCGGCTCACCCGCGGGGTGGCCGAGCACCAGGCGCGCATCGACGAGCTGATCGCGACGTACGCCCAGGGCTGGACGCTCGACCGGATGCCGGCCGTGGACCGCAACACGCTACGGCTCGGCGTGTTCGAGATCCTGTACGTCGACGACGTGCCCGACGCGGTCGCGGTCAGCGAGGCGATGCACCTGGTCCGCGAGCTGTCCACCGACGAGTCCCCCGCATTCGTCAACGGGGTGCTGGGCGCCGTCGTCCGCGACAAGGACCGCCTCACCGCCTGACCGCCGAGGGGTCACCGCTTCCCCTGCTCCACCGGCGTGCCATGCCTCGCCTGTCCCCCCGGCGTGACCAGCCGCGGCAGCCGCGCGGCGGTCTCATCGTCGCTGGGCGTGTAGCAGAGCAGGCGGCGTGCGCTGTCCGGGCTCAACCAGAGGTTGACCGGTTCGAGCCGCAGGCGGCCGGCACGGGGGCTGTCCACCACCTTGACCCGGTTGCTGGGGCCGGCGACCTCGTGCCGGTCCCACAGCTCCGCGAACCGGGCGGACTCGGTGCGCAACAGGTCGGCCAGGTCGGTCCAGTGCTGCTCGCCGAGGTGCTCGGCCATCGCCGCGCGGAAGCCCGCGACGAGCAGTGCCGCGGGGTCGCAGGAGTCGGTGAACGCCGAGACCCACCCCGGATAGGTGAAGGCCAGCACCAGCAGGTTGCGGTCGGCGAGCGGGACCTCGTCGAGGTCGAGCACCAGGTGCCGGTAGGCCTGGTTGTAGGCCAGTACGTCGAAGCGCGAGGTCAGCACCAGCGCGGGGTAGGGGTCCAGCTGATGGAGCATCGTCCGGGTGGCGGGGCTGAGCGCCGAGCACTCCGTCGCGGTGGGACCGGTGCTGATCCCGGCCAGGGTGTACAGGTGCGCGCGCTCGGTGCGGTCCAGGCGCAGGGTGCGGGCGATCGCGTCGAGCACCTGTGTCGAGACGTTGATGTCACGGCCCTGCTCCAGCCAGGTGTACCAGGTGACGCCGACGCCGGCGAGCTGGGCGACCTCCTCCCGCCGCAACCCGGGGGTACGCCGGCGCAGACCCGGGGGCAGGCCCACGTCCTCGGGGCGGATGCGCTCTCGGCGGCTGCGCAGGAACGCCGCGAGCTCGGTGCGCCGGTGCGCCGAACGGGGAAGCACCGCGGGTGCCGCGGCCGGGGCGGAGGAGTTCGGCGCGGGGGCCGGAGTCCGCGCTGGGGCCGGGCGGCCCTGGGGCTGTCGAACGGAGACGGTCGGGATGCTCACCCGGTCATCCTGGCAGTCACCCGACCCCGGCGGAAGCCTGGTGCCTGGTAGTGCTGGTACCAGGATCATCAGGCTCTCACCACCTGGATCGCGGCGCTGCCAGGCTGCCGCACATGACGACACAGACACTTACTCGCGGGCCGGTCGCGGCGGGGCGGCGGCGGTGGTCCCCCATCCGGCCGGCACCCGAGACCCGGTTCGGCGCCGCCGCGCTGGTCACCCTGCTGGTCGGCGCCTTCCTGCCCATCCTGTCCTTCTTCATCGTCAACGTGGCGCTGCCCGCGGTCGGCACGGACCTGCACGCCTCACCGGGCGCGCTGCAGCTGGTGGTGGGCAGCTACGGGATCGCCAACGCCTGCCTCGTGGTGGTCGGCGGTCGGCTCGGTGACGCGTACGGCCGGCGGCGGCTGTTCGCCTGGGGGTTGGCGGGGTTCGCCGTCTTCTCGCTGGCCTGCGGGCTCGCGCCCTCGGTGCCGGTGCTGCTGGTGGCACGCGTCGGCCAGGGCGGCTTCGCGGCATTGATGACCCCGCAGGTGCTGGCCACCATCGCGCACGTGCTCTCCGGCCGTCGCCGTGCGCGGGCCGTGGCCGCGTTCGGTGCGGTCGGGGGAATCGGCGCGGCCGCGGGGCAGATCCTCGGCGGCCTGCTGGTCTCGGCCGACGTCGCCGGGACCGGGTGGCGCGCGGTGTTCTTCCTCAACGTGCCGGTGGCGGCGGCGGCCCTCGTCGCCTCCCGCTTCCTGCTCCCCGAGACACGGGCCGCGCAGCGGCCGACCGTGGACCTCACCGGCGCATCGATGCTCGCCGCGACCCTGGTGGCGCTGCTGCTGCCGCTCAGCGAAGGCCGCGCCCTCGGGTGGCCGGTGTGGACCTGGGTGCTGCTGGCCGCCGTCACGCCGCTCGGGGTCTTGCTGGCCGCGCACCAGGGGCGCGCCGAGCGCCGGGCGCGCACCCCGCTGGTCCCGCCCTCGGTCCTTCGGCTGCGCCCGGTGCGGCTGGGCCTGGCCATCGCGGTGCTGTTCTTCACCGGCTTCGGTGGCTTCATGTTCGCGTTCTCCCTGGCGGTGCAGGGCGGCGCCGGCCTGTCGCCGCTCCGTTGCGGCCTGGCCCTGCTGCCGCTGGGCGGGGGCTTCCTGCTCGCCTCCGTGCTCGGCCCCCGCGCCGAGGCGCGGCTGGACGCGCGGGTGATCACCGTCGGGGCTGCGGTGCAGGCGGTCGGGCTCGCCGCACTGGCGCTCACCGCGGCCGTGGCCTGGCCGCACCTGTCCCCGCTCGGCCTGGCGCCCTCGATGCTGCTGGTCGGCGTGGGACAGGGATTCGTGATGGTGCCGCTGTTCGGCGTGGTGCTGCGCGCGGTCCCGGTCGCCCAGGCCGGCCTCGGCAGCGGCATCCTGCTGACCACCCAGCAGACCTGCCTCGCTCTCGGTGCGGCCACCGTGGGCACCGGCTACCTGGCGGTCCAGGCTGCGCACGGCACCGGGACCGCGCTGGTGAGCGTCGCGACAGGCGACGCGGTGGCGGCGGTGGCGGTGCTGGTGCTGAGCCTGAGACTGGCTCGCGCCCGGGGAGCCGTGCTTGGCTGAGCCCGTGAACGACATCGACGTGGACGTGGTGGTGGTCGGGCTCGGCCCGGGCGGGGAGTCGGTGGCCACGAGGCTGGCCGGAGCCGGCTTGTCGGTGGTCGGCGTGGACGAGCGGCTCGTGGGCGGCGAGTGCCCGTACTACGGCTGCGTGCCGACCAAGATGATGATCCGGGCCGCGGACGCACTGGCCGAGTCACGCCGGGTGCCCGAGCTCGCCGGGGCGAGCACCACCGCCCCGCAGTGGCGGCCCGTCGCCCGCAGGATCCGCGAGGAGGCCACCGACGACTGGGACGACACGGTCGCGGTGAAACGCCTCGAGCGGGCGGGGGTGAGGTTCGTCCGCGGCCACGGCCGCCTCGCCGGCGCACGCACCGTGGAGGTCGACGGGCACCGGATCCGCGCGCGGCGCGGCGTCGTGCTCAACCCCGGCACGGCGCCCGCCGTCCCGCCGGTGGAGGGGCTCGCGGACACACCGTACTGGACCAACCGGGACGCGGTGCGCGCCGAGTCCTTGCCGGGCTCCCTCGGGGTCGTGGGTGGCGGGGCGATCGGCGCGGAGCTGGCGCAGGTCTTCGCCAGGTTCGGGGTCGAGGTGAGCGTCCTCGACGTCGCATCCCGCATCCTCGCCCCGGAGGAGCCGGAGGCCAGCGCCCTGCTCACCGACGTGTTCGCCGCCGAGGGCATCGAGGTGCGCACCGGCGTGCGGATCCGGTCGGTGTGGTACGACGACGGACGGTTCATCGTGGACCTCGGCGAGCAGCAGCCGACCTTCGAGAGGCTGCTGGTGGCCACCGGCCGCCGGCCGAACCTCGCGGACCTGGGCCTGGAGACCGTCGGGCTCGACCCGCACGCCCGCGGCGTCGACGTGGACGAGCGGATGCGCGCGGGGGAGGGGCTGTGGGCGATCGGCGACGTGACCGGCAAGGGCGGCTTCACACACGTCTCCATGTACCAGGCCGGCGTGGCCGGACGAGACCTGCTCGGCGAGGACGGTCCGCCGGCGGACTACCGCGCCGTGCCGCGGGTGACCTTCACCGACCCCGAGGTGGGCTCGGTCGGGATGACCGAGCAGCAGGCGCGCGACGCCGGGCTGTCGGTGCGCACCGGCCTGTCCCGCATCGCGGAGTCGTCGCGCGGCTGGATCCACAAGGTCGGCAACGAGGGCCTGGTCAAGGTGGTGGAGGACGCCGACCGCGGCGTGCTCGTGGGCGCGACCTCGGCGGGGCCCACCGGTGGGGAGGTGCTCTCGATGCTCACCACCGCGGTGCACGCCGAGGTGCCGACCGCCACCCTGCGCTCGATGATCTACGCCTACCCGACCTTCCACCGCGCCGTCGAGGACGCCCTGCGCGACCTCTCCTGACCGCCGAGGGGTCACCTGTTCCCCTGGTGCAGCGGCGTGTCGCGGCCTCCGTGACCCCTCGAGTCGGGGCTCACACCGCCGCCGGGTGGGACGACCGCCGACGCGCTGCTAGGGTGGAGCCGTTCGACATCCTTTAACGAGCCGTCCCGTGAGGCGGAGAAGGAGGTCCGGTCGCCTGTGGCTGCCCATGTCCCGGCTGCTCGTGTGGTCCTGGACGCGCGTGACATCTCCCGCGCGCTGACCCGCATCGCCCACGAGATCCTCGAGCGCAACAAGGGCGCCTCGGATCTCGTCCTGCTGGGGATCCCCTCGCGCGGGGTCCCGCTGGCGCGCCGCATCGCCGCCAAGATCGCGTCGGTGGAGGGCGTCGAGGTGCCGGTGGGCTCGCTCGACGTCACGATGTACCGCGACGACCTGCGCATGCGTCCGGCCCGCGCCCTGCTACCCACCGAGATCCCGCCCGGCGGACTCGACGACACGGTCGTGGTCCTCGTCGACGACGTGCTGTTCTCCGGCCGCACGATCCGCTCCGCCCTCGACGCCCTCAACGACGTGGGTCGGCCGCGCGCCGTACGCCTCGCCGTCCTCGTCGACCGCGGCCACCGCGAGCTGCCGATCCGCGCCGACTTCGTCGGCAAGAACCTGCCCACCTCCCTGGTGGAGAAGGTCGCGGTGCGGGTGCGCGACTTCGACGAGGAGGACGCGGTCAGCATCTCCTCGACCGCATCCGAGGAGACCGAGGAGGTGGCGAGATGAGGCGGCACCTGCTGAGCGCCGGCGACCTGACCCGCGCCGACGCCGAGCTGATCCTGCAGACCGCCGAGGAGCTGCGCTCACTGGCCGACCGGCCGATCAAGAAGCTGCCCGCCCTGCGCGGACGCACCGTGGTCAACCTCTTCTTCGAGGACTCCACCCGCACGCGCACCTCCTTCGAGGCCGCTGCCAAACGGCTGTCCGCCGACGTCATCAACTTCTCCGCGAAGGGCTCGAGCCTGAGCAAGGGCGAGTCGCTCAAGGACACCGCGCTGACGCTGGAGGCGATGGGCGCCGACGCGGTGGTGGTCCGCCACTGGGCCTCCGGCGCGCCGCACATGCTCGCCCACGCCGGCTGGTCGCGCTCCAGCGTGGTCAACGCCGGCGACGGCACCCACGAGCACCCGACGCAGGCGCTGCTCGACGCGTTCACCATGTGGCGCCACCTCGGCGACCTCGACGGCCGGAAGGTCGCCATCGTCGGGGACATCCTGCACAGCAGGGTGGCCCGGTCCAACGCGCTGCTGCTCAAGACGCTCGGCGCGGACGTCACCCTCGTCGGCCCGCCGACACTGCTGCCGGTCGGCGTGGAGAACTGGGACGTCGAGACGCGCTACGACCTCGACGCGGTGCTGCCGAAGTCCGACGTGGTGATGATGCTGCGGGTGCAGCGGGAGCGGATGAACGCCTCCTTCTTCCCCACCGTCCGTGAGTACAGCCGCCGCTACGGCCTCGACGGACGACGCATGGCCGTGCTCCAGGACCACACGCTGGTGATGCACCCGGGGCCGATGATCCGCGGCATGGAGATCACCGCCGACGTGGCGGACTCCGCCCGCTCGGTGATCGTCGAGCAGGTCACCAACGGAGTGGCGGTGCGCATGGCCGTGCTCTACCTCCTGCTCGGTGGCAGCGAGTCGGCCCTCTCCGCAGGCACCGACGAGGACGGAGCGAACGAGTGAGCAGCTACCTGGTGAAGGGTGCACGGGTCCTGGGCGGCGAACCCACCGACCTGGTGCTCGAGGACGGCGTCGTCGCCGCGGTCGGGGCCGGACTGAGCGCGGCGGGCGCCGAGGTCGTGGAGGCCGACGGGCTGGTGGCGCTCCCCGGGCTCGTGGATCTGCACACCCACCTGCGCGAGCCCGGCCGCGAGGACGCGGAGACCGTCGACACCGGCACCCGGGCGGCTGCGCTCGGCGGGTTCACCGCCGTGCACGCGATGGCCAACACCGACCCGGTCGCCGACACCGCCGGCGTCGTGGAGCAGGTGTGGCGGCTCGGCCGAGAGGCGGGCCACTGCGACGTCTTCCCCGTCGGCGCGGTGACCGTCGGCCTCGCGGGTCAGCAGCTCGCCGAGCTCGGCGCCATGGCCGACTCCGCCGCCCGCGTGCGGGTGTTCTCCGACGACGGCAAGTGCGTGGCCGACCCCGTCGTGATGAGGCGCGCGCTGGAGTACGTCAAGGCGTTCGACGGCGTGATCGCCCAGCACGCCCAGGAGCCACGGCTGACCGAGGACGCGCAGATGAACGAGGGCGAGCTCTCCGGCCGCCTCGGCCTGCGCGGCTGGCCCGCGGTCGCCGAGGAGGCGATCATCGCCCGAGACTGCCTGCTCGCCGCCCACGTCGGCTCCCGCCTGCACGTGTGCCACGTCTCCACCGCCGGGTCGGTGGAGATCGTGCGCTGGGCCAAGAGCAAGGGGTGGCCGGTCACCGCGGAGGTGTGCCCGCACCACCTGTTGCTGACCGACGAGCTCGCCGCGACGTACGACCCGATCTACAAGGTGAACCCGCCGCTGCGCTCGGCCGACGACGTGGCCGCGCTGCGCGCCGGCCTCGCGGACGGCACGATCGACGTGGTCGCCACCGACCATGCCCCGCACCCGCACGAGGACAAGGACTGCGAGTGGCAGGCCGCGGCGTTCGGCATGCTCGGCCTCGAGACCGCGCTGTCGATCGTGCAGGCCACGATGGTCGATACCGGTCAGCTGGACTGGGCGGGTGTCGCGCAGCGGATGTCGACACTCCCGGCGCAGATCGGTCGGCTGGCCGGACACGGCCGGCCGGTGGCAGAGGGCGAGCCCGCCAACCTCGTGCTGTACGACGCGAGCGCGACCCGGGTCGTCGACGCGAGCGCGCTGGCCTCGCTGTCGCGCAACACGCCCTACGCCGGCAGGGAGCTGCCCGGGCGGGTGGTGGCCACGTTCCTGCGTGGCGTCCCGACCGTGCTCGACGGGAAGCTCCAGTGAGCCCCACCTTGGCCGCCGACGCCAGCCAGTCCGGCATCGGCGACGTCTGGCCCTCGGTGCTGATCATGGCCGCGGCGCTGCTGCTGGCCTACTTCGCGATGTGGCGCGGCTGGCGTCGGCGCACCCGCAAGCACGACCTGCCGCCGTTGCCGCCGGTGCCGGAGTCCGCGGCAGCGCTGCAGGAGGCGGAGGGCAGCTACGTCGGCACCACGGTCAGCGGTGACTGGCTCGACCGGGTGCTCGCCCACGGGCTCGGAGCCCGGAGCACCTGCCGGCTCCGGCTCGCCGAGGGCGGCCTGGACGTCCTCCGCGACCGCGGCTCGTTCCGGATCCCCGCGGCCGCCCTCCGCGACGCCCGCCACGACCAGGGCCTGGCCGGCAAGGTCGTCCCGCCGCACGGCCTGCTGGTGGTCACCTGGCAGCACGGCGACCTGCTCCTCGACACCGGCTTCCGCCTCACCGGCTCCTCCGCTCCGCACGACGCTCCGGCGTCGTCGGAGGCGGACGGCTCGGTCACGGCCACGCACGACCGGTGGATCCAGCTCATCTGCAACCGCGCGAAGGAGAACACGTTGTGAGCGGTCCCGACACGCTCGACCACCCGGCCGCCCCGAGCTCGCCGGGTGACCACGCACCCGCGGCCCGGCGCCGGCGCGTGCCCGCCCTGCTCGTCCTGGAGGACGGCCGCGTGTTCCGCGGCGAGTCCTTCGGCGCCGAGGGCGAGACGTTCGGCGAGGCGGTGTTCTCCACCGGCATGTCCGGCTACCAGGAGACGCTCACCGACCCGTCGTACCACCGGCAGGTCGTGGTGATGACCGCGCCGCACGTGGGCAACACCGGCATGAACGACGAGGACCCCGAGTCCAGCCGGATCTGGGTGAGCGGCTACGTGGTCCGCGACCCGGCGCGGGTGCCCAGCAGCTGGCGCAGCAGACGCACCCTCGACGACGAGCTGCGCGCGCAGGGCGTGGTGGGCATCTCCGGCGTCGACACCCGGGCGCTGACCCGGCACCTGCGCGAGCGCGGCGCGATGCGGGTGGGCATCTCCACGGTCGAGACCGATCCCGAGGTGCTGCGCGGGCGGGTCCTCGCCGCCTCCGAGATGGAGGGCGCCGAGTTGGCCGGGGAGGTGTCCACCGCCGAGCCGTACGTCGTCGACGCGCAGGGGGCCCGACGGTTCACGGTCGCTGCGCTGGACCTGGGGATCAAGTCGATGACCCCGCAACGGATGGCCGAGCGCGGCCTCGAGGTGCACGTGCTGCCCGCGACGGCGAGCCTCGACGACGTGCTCGCGGTGCAGCCCGACGGGGTGTTCTTCTCCAACGGCCCCGGCGACCCCGCGGCGACCACGCACCAGATCGCGCTGCTCCAGGCGGTCCTCGAGCGCGGCATCCCGTACTTCGGGATCTGCTTCGGCAACCAGCTCTTCGGCCGGGCACTGGGCCTGGGCACCTACAAGCTCAAGTACGGCCACCGAGGCATCAACCAGCCGGTGATGGACCGTACGACGCGCAAGGTGGAGGTCACCGCGCACAACCACGGGTTCGCCGTCCGGTGGCCCGAGGGCACCTCCCTCGAGACGCCGGTGGACACGCCGTACGGCCGGGCGAGCGTCTCCCACGTGTGCCTCAACGACGAGGTGGTCGAAGGCCTCGAGCTGCGCGACGAGAAGGGCAGCCTGAAGGCGTTCAGCGTGCAGTACCACCCGGAGGCCGCGGCCGGGCCGCACGACGCCGGCTACCTCTTCGACCGGTTCGTCCGGCTGCTCGAGGAGTCACGAACACTGCGACACGCCGACCAGGCACAGGAACCTGTGACCCCTCGGCGGGACGGGGAGGCACGCTGATGCCGAAGCGCACTGACATCGAGTCCGTCCTGGTCATCGGCTCCGGGCCGATCGTGATCGGCCAGGCGGCGGAGTTCGACTACTCCGGCACCCAGGCGTGCCGGGTCCTCAAGAGCGAGGGGCTGCGCGTCGTCCTGGTCAACTCCAACCCGGCCACGATCATGACCGACCCGGAGTTCGCCGACGCCACCTACGTCGAGCCGATCACCCCGGAGTTCGTCGAGAAGGTGATCGAGAGGGAGCGCCCCGACGCGCTGCTGGCGACCCTGGGCGGGCAGACCGCGCTCAACGCCGCCACCGCGCTGGCCAAGGCCGGCGTCCTCGACAAGTACGGCGTCGAGCTGATCGGCGCCAACATCGAGGCGATCGAGCGCGGGGAGAACCGCGAGTCGTTCAAGAAGATCGTCGACGAGCTCGGCGGCGAGTCGGCCCGGTCGGTGATCTGCCACTCGATGGACGACTGCCTCGCCGCGGCCGAGGAGCTCGGCTACCCGATGGTGGTGCGCCCCTCCTACACGATGGGCGGCACCGGCTCGGGGATGGCCCACGACGAGGAGGACCTGCGCCGGATCGCCGGCGCCGGCCTGCTCGCCAGCCCCACCACCGAGGTGCTCCTCGAGGAGTCGATCCTCGGCTGGAAGGAGTACGAGCTGGAGGTGATGCGCGACAAGGCCGACAACGTCGTCATCGTCTGCAGCATCGAGAACCTCGACCCGATGGGCGTGCACACCGGCGACTCGATCACGGTCGCACCGGCGATGACGCTGACCGACCGCGAGTACCAGAAGATGCGCGACCTCTCGATCGGCATCATCCGCGCGGTCGGCGTGGACACCGGCGGCTGCAACATCCAGTTCGCGGTGAACCCCGAGGACGGCCGACTGATCGTCATCGAGATGAACCCGCGGGTGTCGCGCTCCTCCGCGCTGGCCTCGAAGGCGACCGGCTTCCCGATCGCGAAGATCGCCGCCAAGGTGGCCATCGGCTACACCCTCGACGAGATCCCGAACGACATCACCGCCGAGACGCCCGCCAGCTTCGAGCCGACGCTCGACTACGTGGTCGTGAAGGTGCCGCGGTTCGCGTTCGAGAAGTTCCCGGCCGCCGACCCTCGGCTGACCACGCACATGAAGTCCGTGGGCGAGGCGATGGCCATCGGCCGCAACTTCACCGAGGCGCTGCAGAAGGCGCTGCGGTCCCTGGAGAACAAGGAGGCACCGTTCGACTGGAGCCACCGCTGGGTCGACCTCGACAAGGACGCCCTGCTGGAGGAGATCGCGGTCCCGCACGACGGACGCCTGAAGAAGGTGATGGACGCCTTCCGGGCCGGCGCCACGCCCGAGGAGGTCCACGCCGCCACCAGGATCGACCCGTGGTTCGTCGACCAGCTGCTCCTCATCAACGAGGTGGCGCTCGAGATCCTCGACGCCGACGAGCTCACCCCCGACCTGCTGCGGCGCGCCAAGCGGCACGGCTTCTCCGACGTGCAGATCGGCAAGCTGCGCAACATGACCGCCGACGTGGTGCGCGGGGTGCGGCACGCGCTCGGCATCCGGCCGGTGTACAAGACCGTCGACACCTGCGCCGCGGAGTTCGCCGCACGTACGCCGTACCACTACTCCTCCTACGACGAGGAGACGGAGGTCGAGCCCCGCGCCGAGGGCAAGCAGGCCGTGGTCATCCTCGGCTCCGGGCCGAACCGGATCGGCCAGGGCATCGAGTTCGACTACTCCTGCGTGCACGCGAGCCTCGCCCTGTCGGCGGCCGGCTACGAGACCATCATGGTCAACTGCAACCCCGAGACGGTCTCCACCGACTACGACACCTCCGACCGGCTCTACTTCGAGCCGCTGACGCTCGAGGACGTGCTCGAGGTCGTGCACGCCGAGCAGCAGGCCGGCCCGGTCGCGGGCGTGATCTGCCAGCTCGGCGGCCAGACCCCGCTCGGGCTCGCCCGCGGCCTGGAGGAGGCCGGGGTGCCGATCCTGGGCACCACGCCGGGCGCCATCCACCTCGCCGAGGAGCGCGGCGCGTTCGGCCGGGTACTGGCCCAGGCCGGCCTGCCCGCCCCGAAGCACGGGCTGGCCACCTCGTTCGAGGAGGCGCGGGTCATCGCCGAGGAGATCACCTACCCGGTGCTGGTGCGCCCGTCGTACGTCCTCGGCGGCCGCGGCATGGAGATCGTGTACGACGACGAGGCGCTGCGCGGCTACATCCAGCGCGCCACCGAGGTCAGCCCCGAGCACCCGGTGCTCGTGGACCGCTTCCTCGACGACGCGGTGGAGATCGACGTGGACGCGATCTTCGACGGCGAGCAGCTCTTCCTCGGCGGCGTGATGGAGCACATCGAGGAGGCCGGCATCCACTCCGGTGACTCCTCCTGCGCGCTGCCGCCGATCACCCTGGGCCGGGAGACCGTCGAGCGGATCAGGGCGTCGACCGAGGCGATCGCCCGCGGCGTCGGCGTGCGCGGCCTGCTCAACGTGCAGTACGCGCTGGCCTCCGACGTGCTCTACGTCCTCGAGGCCAACCCGCGCGCGTCGCGCACGGTGCCGTTCGTCTCGAAGGCGACCGGCACCTCCCTGGCCAAGGCCGCCGCCCGGGTGATGGCCGGCGACCCGATCGCGCAGCTGCGCGCCGACGGCCTGCTGCCGGCCGCGGGCGACGGCGGTGACCTGCCGTCCCACGCGCCGATCGCCGTCAAGGAAGCGGTCATGCCGTGGAACCGGTTCAAGACGCCCGACGGGCGGACCGTGGACGCGGTGCTCGGCCCGGAGATGCGCTCCACCGGGGAGGTCATGGGCTTCGACGCCGTGTTCGGCACCGCGTTCGCGAAGGCGCAGACCGCCGCCTACGGGCCGCTGCCCACGGACGGCAAGATCTTCGTCAGCATCGCGAACGTCGACAAGCGGCACATGATCTTCCCGATCAAGCGGCTGGCCGACCTCGGCTACGACATCCTGGCCACCGCCGGCACCGCCGAGGCGCTGCGCCGCAACGGGATCGAGTGCGAGGTGGTGCGCAAGCACAGCGAGGGTCCGGGCCCCGACGGTGAGCAGACGATCGTGGGACGCATCCTCGACGGCGAGGTCCGGCTCGTGGTGAACACCCCGCACGGCACCACCCGGGGTGGCTCCCCGCGCTTCGACGGCTACGAGATCCGCACCGCTGCGATCTTGATGAACATCCCCTGCATCACCACGGTGCAGGGGCTCGCCGCCGCGGTGCAGGGCATCGAGGCGCTGCGTGCCGGAGACATCGGCGTGCGGTCGCTGCAGGACTGGACGGCCGCCGGGACCGCGACCCGGTGAGGCCCTACCGCTGGATGTTCGACCGGGTCGCCGTCCGCGTCGACGCGGAGCGGGCCCACCGGCTCGGCTTCGCGGCGGTCCGGGCGGCGCGCCCGGCCCTCGTCCGGGTGCGCCGGTCGGCGACGCCGGTGCCCGCGATGGGGCTGACCTTCCCCGGGGTGCTCGGCCTGGCCGCCGGCTTCGACAAGAACGCCGAGGGCATCGACGCGCTGGCCGCGCTCGGGTTCGCCTTCGTCGAGGTCGGCACCGTGACCGGTGAGGCGCAGCCGGGCAACCCGCGGCCGCGGCTGTTCCGGCTGCCCGCGGACCGGGCGGTCGTGAACCGGATGGGGTTCAACAACGACGGCGCCGAGGCGGTCGCGCGCCGGCTCGCGCAACGGGCCGCGGGTCCGCACTCCGGCGTGGTGCTGGGCGTGAACATCGGCAAGAGCAAGGTGGTGCCCGAGGAGCACGCGGCCGACGACTACGCCAAGTCCGCGCGGCTGCTCGCGCCGTACGCCGACTACCTCGTGGTCAACGTCTCCTCGCCCAACACCCCCGGCCTGCGCGACCTGCAGGCCGTGGAGAAGCTGCGGCCGATCCTGGAGCGGGTCCGCCGCGAGGCCGACGCGGTGACCGGCGACCGGCGGGTGCCGCTGCTGGTGAAGATCGCACCGGACCTCTCCGACGAGGGCGTCGCGGCGGTGGCCGATCTGGCGGTGGAGCTGCGGCTCGACGGGATCGTGGCCACCAACACCACCGTCCGCCGCGACGGGCTGCGCTCGTCGCCGGCGGAGGTCGCGGCCGTGGGGGCCGGCGGGCTGTCCGGCGCCCCCTTGAAGGAGCGGGCGCTCACCGTGGTGCGGCTGCTGCGCGAGCGCGTCGGGCCAGAGATGACGCTCATCGCCGTGGGCGGCGTCGAGTCCGCTCAGGACGCCCAGGCGCGGCTCGACGCGGGCGCCACGCTGCTGCAGGCCTACACCGCCTTCGTCTACGAGGGCGCGTTCTGGCCGGCCCGGCTGCAACGCGAGCTGGCCGGCCGATGAGCGTGGTGCCGACGGGGGCGGGCAGCGGGAGCGGCCGGACGCCCATCGGGCCGCTGCAGGTGCACGGCGAGGTGCTCAGCGTCAAGCGGGCCGGTGCCTTCCACCACCTCACGCTGGTCGCGCCCGGACTCGCCGAGCGGTTCCGGCCCGGCACGTTCGTGAGCGTGGCCGTGGGTGGCGAGCTCTCCGACCGGAGCGTCCGCGAGGCGCTGCCGGTCCACCGGGTGCGACCGAGCGGTGCCTACGGCGGCACGCTGGAGGTGGTCTTCGAGGCCGCGGACACCCCGCGCGCGTGGCTGGCCGCCGCGGCCGCGGGCACCCGGCTCGACGTGGTCGGTCCCCTGGGGCGGCCGTTCGCGCTGCCGAAGGAGCCGGTGACCTGCCTGCTGGTCGGTGACGGCGCCTCCAGCGCGCCCCTGTTCGCGCTCGCCGAGCGGCTGCGGGAGCGCGGCTGCGTGGTGCACATGCTCCTCGGGGGAGACACCGAGGCCCACCTGTACGGCGTGCTCGAGGCCCGCCGCGCCACCCGCAGCGTGACCGTGGCCACCCGCGACGGTTCGGTCGGCACCCGCGGCGGCCCGGCGGAGCTGCTCGCCGACCTGCTGGTCCGCACCGGCGCGGACGTCGTCTACGCCGCCGGACCGCCCGACCTGCTCCACGCGGCGGCCGCCGCGGCCGAGGCGCACGGCGCGTGGAGCCAGACGGCCGTCGAGGTGCCGATGCCGTGCGGCACCGGCCTGTGCCTGGGCTGCGCGCTCCCGGTGGTGGGGGAGGAGGGGGTGACGCACATGGTGCGGGCATGCACCGAGGGACCCGTCTTCCGGGGCGACCGGGTCCGCTGGGACGAGCTGACCCGTCCGCGTGCGGACGCAGGGACGCAGGCACGCCGATGACGGGCCCCGACCTCGCGACCGAGCTGGCCGGGCTGCGGCTGCCCTCCCCGGTGCTGACCGCGGCCGGGTGCGGCGGCACCGGCCGCGAGCTGGCTCGCTTCACCGACCTGCTCACCCTCGGCGCGTTCGTCACCCGCACCGTCACGCTCGACGCGCGGCCCGGCGTGCCGGCCCCCCGGTTGGTGGCCACCGCCGCCGGCGTGCTGCACGAGACCGGGGAGCAGAACCCGGGGCACCTGGGCTTCCTGGCGACCGAGCTTCCCTGGCTGGCGCAGCAACGCGTGCGCACGGTGGTGTCGATCGCCGGTGCCACGCTCGCCGAGCTCGCGGAGCTCGCACGTCGGGTCGGGGAGGCGCCGGGCGTGAGCGCGGTGGAGGTCGACCTCTCCGCCTCCGACCGCGACCGCCAGGGCCGGGCGTTCGGCGCGCACGCTCACCAGACCGGCAAGGCCCTGGCCGTGGTGCGCCGGGAGGTGCCGCGCGGAGTCCCCGTCCTCGCCAAGCTGGTTCCGGAGGCGTCGGTCGTCGACGTCGGCCGGGCCGCGGTGGAGCACGGCGCCGACGCGCTGGTGCTCAGCCACGGACTGCCCGGCCTCGCCCTGGACCGGGACACGTGGCGCCCGGCGCTGGCCGCCGGCTCCGGACGGCTCAGCGGTCCGGCCGTGCACCCGGTGGCGGTCGAGCGCGTCTGGCAGGTGCATGCCGCGCTGCCCGCCGTACCGCTGGTCGGCGTGGGCGGCATCCGCACCGGGTACGACGCGCTCGAGATGCTGCTCGCCGGCGCCACCGCCGTGCAGGTGGGCAGCGCGCTGCTGCGCGACCCCTCCGCTGCCGCCCGGATCACCGAGGAGCTGCGCGGTGCGCTCGCCGCCCACGGCGTCGCCCGGGTCGCGGACGTCGTGGGCCACGCCCACCGGCCGCCCGAGAGCACAGAAGGAGAACCGTCATGACGTTCGGCAGCAGGTTGCGTGCGGCCATCGAGAGCCGGGGCCGGTTGTGCGTCGGCATCGACCCCCACCCCGCTCTTCTCGATGCCTGGGGGATGACCGACAGCGCGTTCGGCCTCGAGCAGTTCGCGATGGCCGCCGTGGAGGCGCTGGCCGGCACCGCCGCCGTGGTGAAGCCGCAGTCGGCGTTCTTCGAGCGGCACGGCTCCCGGGGGATCGCGGTGCTGGAGAAGGTCGTCGCCGGGTGCCGCGAGCACGGCGCCCTGGTGCTGCTCGACGTCAAGCGCGGCGACATCGGGTCCACCGCGCAGGCCTACGCCGATGCCTACCTCGACCGCACCTCGCCACTGGCCGCCGACGCGATCACGGTCAGCCCGTTCCTGGGCATGGGGTCGCTGGGCCCGGTCTTCGAGACCGCGCGCCGCCACGACGCCGGTGTCTTCGTGCTGGCGCTGACCTCCAACCCCGAGGGGCCGCAGTTCCAGCACGCCACCACCGCAGACGGTCGCACGGTCGCCGGCGCCGTCCTGGACTCCCTCGCCGCGCTCAACGCCGACGCGGAGGGCCTGGGCTCGGTCGGTGCCGTCGTGGGCGCGACGATCGGTGAGGCGCGCGAGAACCTCGACATCAACGGGCCGCTGCTGGTGCCGGGCATCGGGGCGCAGGGCGGCACGGTGGCCGACGTACGCCGGATCTTCGGCAGCGCCACGCGCACCGTGCTCCCGAGCAGCTCGCGGGAGATCCTGCGGGCCGGCCCCGACAAGGCGGCCCTGCACGAGGCGGCACGCCGGGCGGCCGCGTCGTTCGCCGAGCTCGGCAGCGTGTAGAACAGAGCCCATGTCCCTGGACCCCCGCAACCCGTTCGCAGCGCCGAGCACGCTGCCCTACGCCTTCCCGCCCTTCGACGCGATCCGGCCCGAGCACTACCTGCCGGCGTTCCGGGCCGGTGTGGAGGAGCATCGCGCCGAGGTGGAGGCGATCGCCACCGACCCCGCCCCGGCCACCTTCGCGAACACGCTGGAGGCGCTGGAACGCTCCGGACGGCTTCTGGACCGGGTGCTGGCGGTGTTCTGGAACCTGACCAGCTCGCTTGCCGACGAGCAGCTGCAGGCGCTCGAGGCCGAGATCAGCCCCGCCTACGCCGCGCACCTCGACGAGATCCGCCTCGACCCGCGACTGTTCGCGCGCATCGACGCCGTCCACGCGGACCGCCACGGGCCCGGTCTCACCGGGGAGGAGCGCCGTCTCGTCGAGCGTTACCACCTCGACTTCGTGCGTGCCGGTGCCGCGCTGGAGCCAGACGCCCGGGGGCGGCTGCGCGACCTCAACGCAAGGATCACCACCGCCTCGACCGAGTTCGGCAACCGCCTGCTCGCTGCCACGAACACGGCGGCCGTGCATGTCGCCGACCGCGCCGAGCTCGACGGGCTGGCCGACGACGCGGTGGAGGCCGCCCGTGCCGCCGCGCAGTCGCGCGGCCTGGACGGCTACCTGCTGGCCCTGTCCTCACCCACCATCCAGCCCGCGATGTCCTCGCTGAGCAACCGCGACCTGCGCCGCCGGCTGTTCGAGGCGGCCACCACCCGCGGGATGGGCAGCGGCGAGCGCGACACCCGCGCGCTGCTCACCACGCTGGCCGGGCTGCGTGCCGAGCGCGCGGCGCTGCTCGGGTACGACGACCACGCCGGCTACGTGGTCGCCGACCAGACGGCAGGCTCCACCAAGGCGGTGCTCGACATGCTGGGCACGATGGTCGGGCCGGCGATGCGCAACCTCGAGGACGAGCGCGCCGCGATCGAGGCGGCGATGCGCGCCGACGGGGTCGCAGGTGCCGCGCAGCCGTGGGACTGGACCTACTACGCCGAACGGGTCAAAGCGGCCCGGCACCAGGTCGACCCGGCCGCGCTGCGTCCCTGGTTCGCGCTCGAGCGGGTGCTGCGCGACGGCATCTTCTTCGCCGCGGAGCGGCTGTACGGCGTGACCTTCGCCGAGCGCACCGACCTGCCGGTCTACGCCGAGGGGGTGAAGGTCTTCGAGGTCCTCGACGCGGACCGGGAGCCGCTGGCGCTCTTCGTCTGCGACTGGTTCGCGCGTCCCACCAAGCGCGGCGGGGCCTGGATGTCGAACTTCGTCGAGCAGTCCCACCTCCTCGGGACCTTGCCGGTGGTCGTGGTGTGCCTCAACGTCCCACGGCCACCCGCGGGGCAGCCGGCGCTGATGACCACCGACGAGGTGGAGACCGGCTTCCACGAGTTCGGCCACGCGCTGCACGGGTTCTTCTCCGACGCGACCTACCCCCGGCTGGCCGGCACGGCGGTGCCCCGCGACTTCGTCGAGTTCCCCTCCCAGGTCAACGAGATGTGGGCGTGGTGGCCGGAGGTGATCGCGAACTACGCCAAGCACCACGTGACCGGGGAGCCGTTGGCGCAGGACGTGGTGGACCGGCTGGTGGCCGCCCAGCACGACGGGCAGGGCTTCGACACCGTCTCGATGCTCGGCGCCACGCTGCTGGACCAGGAGTGGCACCGGCTGCGGGCTTCGGACCCGGCGGTCGCGCCCGAGCAGGTCGAGTCGTTCGAGGCCGAGGCCCTCACCCGGCACGGCGTGCACGCGCCGCTGGTGCCCCCGCGCTACCGCAGCGGCTACTTCGCGCACGTCTTCGCCGGCGGGTACGACGCGAACTACTACTCCTACCTGTGGAGCGAGGTCCTCGACGCCGACATGGTCGACTGGTTCACCGAGAACGGCGGGCTGCGCCGGGAGAACGGCGAGGTGTTCCGCACCCGGCTGCTCGCGCACGGCGGGACGGTCGACCCGATCGAGGCGTTCACCGCCGTGCGCGGGCGGGCGCCGAGCACCGAGCCGTTGCTGCGCCGCCGTGGCCTGCTCGGCTGAGCCCGGCCGGGCGCCGGCGGCGGCGCGGGTCCGGCTGCAGGCGCTGGCCGCGGGACTGGCGGGGGTGTTGCTGGCGGCCGGTCTCACCGGCTGCGGCAGCCAGCGGGACGCGTACTGCTCGGCGCTGAGAGCGGACAAGGCCACGCTGACGCGGCTGGCATCCGCCTCCGGCACGCCGCGCGGCAACGTGCTCGCCCGGAGCCTGGGGGTCTTCACCGACCTGCGCGACCAGGCGCCGCCGGACGTCGCCGGGGACTGGAAAGACTTCGTCGAGGCCTGGCAGGGCGCTGGTGGCGGCCTTCCGTGCCGCCGGGGTGGACCCGGCCCACTTCGACCCGGCGCACCGCCCGCAGGGCGTGACCACCGGCCAGTTCCAGGCGATCCGGCAGGCCGCCGCGAAGCTCGACTCCGAGCCGGTGCGCCTGGCGGCGGCGCGGATCGAGGACCACGCGCGGGTGGTCTGCAAGGTGGACCTCGGCGGGGGACTCGGCGGCGCTGCCGGGACCGGTGGCACCGCCGGGTGAGCGGAGCCGGGACGTCGTACCCGCGTTGCGACGGATCCGAGGGCATGACTAGATTTCAACGTACCGCCCACCCACCGACCAGACGAGGTGCCGCACAGTGGCTCTGCCGCGACTGACCCCCGAACAGCGCCAGGCGAACCTGGAGAAGGCCGCTGCCTCCCGGCGGGAGCGGGCCGAGGTGAAGAACCGGCTGAAGCACTCCGGGGCGTCGCTCCTCGAGGTGCTCGAGCAGGGCCAGGAGAACGAGGTCATCGGCAAGATGCGCGTGGTGGACCTGCTGCAGGCGATGCCGGGCCTGGGCAAGGTGCGCGCCCGTCAGCTGATGGAGCGGCTCAACATCTCCGAGAGCCGCCGCGTGCGGGGCCTCGGCGCGAACCAGATCGCCGCGCTGCAGCGCGAGTTCGGGGACAAGTGACCGAACGCGCCCGGCTGGCGGTGCTGGCCGGCCCCACCGCGGTCGGCAAGGGCACGGTCGCCGCGGAGATCCGGCGCAGCCACCCGGAGATCTGGATCTCGGTCTCGGTCACCACCCGCAAGCCGCGTCCGGGTGAGGTCCACGGCCAGCACTACTGGTTCGTCACCGACGAGGAGTTCGACCGGCTCGTGGCCGAGGACGCGCTGCTGGAGTGGGCGGTGGTGCACAAGCGGGCCCGCTACGGCACGCCCCGCAAGCCGGTGGAGGAGGCGCTCGACGCGGGCAGGCTGGCGCTGCTCGAGATCGACCTGCAGGGTGCCCGGCAGGTGCGGCGCACGATGCCCGAGGCGCTGTTCGTGTTCCTCAAGCCCCCGTCCTGGGAGGAGCTCGTGCGCCGGCTGGTGGGCCGCGGCACCGAGACCGAGGAGGAACGCACCCGCCGCCTGGAGACCGCGCACCTGGAGCTGGCGGCGGAGTCGGAGTTCGACGCCACGGTGGTGAACTCCGAAGTTCACGTTGCCAGCGAGGAGTTGGTAGCCTTGATGAAGAGTTCGCGAACCAATCCCTGAATCCTTTGTGAGGCTGTACCAGCGTGTCCGGAACCGTGCCTGCCCCCGAGGGGATCACCAACCCCTCCATCGACGAGCTGCTGACCAAGAGCGACTCCAAGTACGCGCTCGTCCTCTACGCCGCCAAGCGCGCCCGGCAGATCAACGCCTACTACTCCCAGCTCGGGGAGGGCCTGCTGGAGTACGTCGGCCCACTGGTCGACACCCACGTGCAGGAGAAGCCGCTGTCGATCGCGCTGCGCGAGATCAACGCGGACCTGCTCACCGCTGAAGCGGTCGACCCCGACGCCGAGAGCACCGGTCCCGCCGGCGACACCGACGCCGCCGTCTGAGGCGTGCGGTGTGAAGCGGGTCGTCCTCGGCGTCAGCGGCGGCATCGCGGCCTACAAGGCCTGTGAGCTGCTGCGCCGCTTCACCGAGTCCGGGCACGACGTGACCGTGGTGCCCACCGCGGCCGCCCTGGAGTTCGTGGGTGCGCCCACCTGGGCGGCCCTGTCCGGCAAGCCGGTCGGGTCCGAGGTGTGGGGCTCGGTGCACGAGGTCCCGCACGTGCGGATCGGGCAGTCCGCCGACCTGGTCGTGGTCGCCCCCGCGACCGCCGACCTGCTGGCCAGGGCCGCCCACGGCCTGGCCGACGACCTGCTCACCAACACGCTGCTCACCGCACGCTGCCCGGTGGTGTTCGCCCCGGCCATGCACACCGAGATGTGGGAGCATCCGGCGACCGTGGCCAACGTGGCCACGCTGCGCGCGCGCGGCGCGCTCGTCCTCGAGCCCGCGGAGGGCCGGCTGACCGGCAAGGACACCGGCAAGGGACGCTTCCCCGAGCCCGCGGAGATCTTCGAGCTGGCCCGCACGGTGCTCGCGCGCGCGGAGGACCGCGCGGACGACGCAGGCAGGCTCGACCTGGCGGGCCGGCACGTGGTCGTCTCTGCCGGCGGCACCCGCGAGTACCTCGACCCGGTGCGGTTCCTCGGCAACCGCTCCTCGGGGCGGCAGGGCTACGCGTTGGCGCGCACCGCGGCGGCCCGCGGCGCCGAGGTGACCCTGGTGGCCGCCAACACCCTCCTGCCCGACCCCGCCGGCGTCACCGTGGTCCACGTGGAGACCACGGCGGAGCTGCGCGAAGCGGTGCTCAAGGCGGCCGCCACCGCCGACGCGGTCGTGATGGCCGCGGCGCCGGCCGACTTCCGGCCCTCCCGGGTCAGCGAGGCGAAGATCAAGAAGTCCGAGGACGGCACGGCCCCGGAGCTGTCGCTGGTGCAGAACCCCGACGTGCTCGCCGAGCTGGCGCGCGAGCGGCCGCGCGCCGAGGCGGTCGTCGTCGGGTTCGCCGCCGAGACCGGCGACGAGGCCGGCAGCGTCCTCGACCACGGTCGGGCGAAGCTGGCGCGCAAGGGGTGCGACGTGCTGGTCGTCAACGACGTCAGCGGCGGGCAGGTCTTCGGCAGCGAGCAGAACGAGGCGGTCGTCCTCGAGCGCGAGGGGCGCGCCACACCGGTGCCGCGGGGCAGCAAGGCCGCCCTCGCCCAGGTGATCTGGGACCTGGTCGCGGCTCGCTTCGAGACGCTCTGAGGTCGCAGCCCGGCGCACGATATCGTGGCGTGTGGGGCGCCCGGCTCGTCCGTCGTACCGGGCGGCTCCGACCAGACGCAGACGACGACAGGGGTTACCGCAAGTGGCTGGACGTCTTTTCACCTCCGAGTCCGTGACCGAGGGGCACCCGGACAAGATCGCCGACCAGATCAGCGACACCGTCCTGGACGCCATGCTCGAGCAGGACCGGAACAGCCGGGTCGCGGTGGAGACCCTGCTGACCACCGGGCTGGTGGTCGTGGCCGGCGAGGTGGACACCACCGGCTACGTCGACATCAAGGAGAAGGTGCGCGAGCGGATCCTCGAGATCGGCTACGACTCCTCACTCAAGGGGTTCGACGGCCACTCGTGCGGCGTGATGGTGGCGATCGGGGGGCAGTCCGGCGACATCGCGCAGGGCCTGACCGCCGGCTACGAGGCACGTAGCGAGGCGTCGGTGGACCCGCTCGACAAGCAGGGCGCCGGTGACCAGGGCCTGATGTTCGGCTACGCCTCCGACGACACCCCGGAGCTGATGCCGCTGCCGATCATGATCGCCCACCGGCTCTCCGAGCGGCTGTCCACGGTGCGCAAGGACGGCACGCTGTCCTACCTGCGCCCCGACGGCAAGACCCAGGTGACGATCGAGTACGACGACGAGGACCGTCCGGTGCGCGTGGACACCGTGGTGGTCTCCACCCAGCACGCCAAGGACATCGACCTCGACCGGATGCTGGCCCCGGACCTGAAGAACCACGTCGTCGACCACGTGCTCGCGACCTTCGACATCCCCTCGGAGGGCTACCGGCTGCTGGTCAACCCGACCGGCCGGTTCGAGGTGGGCGGCCCGATGGGCGACGCCGGCCTGACCGGGCGCAAGATCATCATCGACACCTACGGCGGCATGGCCCGCCACGGGGGTGGCGCCTTCTCCGGGAAGGACCCGTCCAAGGTGGACCGCTCCGCGGCCTACGCGATGCGCTGGGTGGCCAAGAACGTGGTCGCCGCCGGTCTGGCCAAGCGCTGCGAGGTGCAGGTTGCCTACGCGATCGGCAAGGCGCAGCCGGTCGGCTTCTACGTCGACTGCTTCGGCACGGAGAACGTCCCGGTGGCCACCATCCAGAAGGCGGTGCTCGAGGTGTTCGACCTGCGGCCGGCCGCCCTCATCCGCGACCTGGACCTGCTGCGGCCGATCTACGCCATGACCGCCGCCTACGGCCACTTCGGCCGCGAGCTGCCGGAGTTCACCTGGGAGCGCACCGACCGAGTCGACGCCCTGAAGGCCGCCGCCGGCGTCTGACCCACCCCGCCCGCGCGCCGCACGCTCAACCCCAGGCGCCGCAGGATTGACACGGTCCCGTGGTGAACGGGCGCTCCCCACGGTGATTTCACCACGGGGAGCGCCGGTTTCGTGTGGGAAGTGCAGCCCGGGTCCACGGTGCGAGCAGCCGCCGCGCCGCCCGCGCCGGACGGCTGTCCTCGGTGGCTGGAACACTGTGCGCCATGGACGAGCCGGAGCGTGACGAGGCGGGTCAGCCGGCGCTGCTGCCCGAGCTCGCCCGTTCCCGTGCCCGGCAGGCCCGCGAGCGCGCCACGGAGCGAGAGAAGCGCCCGGCGCCGTCGGATCCCGCCCCGCAGCGACCCGTCGCCCGGGTGCTGGTGGACGTGCCGCTGGCGCACCTCGATCGACCGTTCGACTACCTGGTGCCGCGCAAGCTGCACGACCAGGTTCGTGAAGGCTCCCGGGTGAAGGTGCGCTTCGCCGGCCAGCTCGTCGACGGCTTCGTGCTCGACCGCGTCGACCGCAGCGAGCACGAGGGCCGCCTCGCCCCGTTGCAGCGGGCGGTGAGCCCCGAGCCCGTGCTCGCCCCGGAGGTCGCCCGGCTGTCGGAGCTGGTCGCCGCCCGCTACGCCGGCACCCGCTCCGACGTGCTCCGCCTGGCCGTGCCGCACCGCCACGCCCGGGTGGAGCAGCAGCCCTCGCCGCCGGCGCCGGCGGTCGACGTCGACCCGGCCGCTGCCGCGACGGCCTGGGCGGCGTACGACGGCGGTGCCGACTGGGCCCGCGCCCTGACCGCGGGCGCCACGCCACGGGTGGTGTGGACCGCCTCGCCGGGCGCGGACTGGCCGTGTCTGCTGGCCCAGGCCGCCGCCGCGACGGTCGCGGGGGGCCGCGGCGCGCTGCTGTGCGTTCCGGACCACAAGGACGTGGCCCGGCTCGACGCCGCCCTGACCGCGGTGCTCGGGGCCGGGCAGCACGTCGTGCTCACCGCGGACCTCGGCCCCGCCGCCCGCTACCGCAGCTTCCTGGCCGTCGCCCGCGGGGCGGTGCGGATCGTGGTGGGCACCCGCGCGGCCGCGTTCGCCCCGGTGCGCGATCTGGGGCTGGTCGCGCTGTGGGACGACGGGGACGACCTGTACGCCGAGCCCCGGGCGCCGTACCCCCACACCCGCGAGGTGCTGTTGCTGCGGGCGGCGGACCAGGACACCGCCGCGCTGGTCGGCGGGTTCGCGCGCACCGTCGAGGGGGAGTACCTCCTCCGCACCGGCTGGGCCCGCGCGCTCGTCGCCGACCGTGCGACACTGCGGGCCGCCGCCCCGCTGGTCAGCGTGACCGGCGCCACCGACCGCGAGCTCGAGCGGGACCCGCTTGCCCGGAGCAGCCGCCTGCCGCGCAGCGCGTACGACGCGATCCGCGACGGTCTCACGCAGGGCCCCGTGCTGCTGCAGACCCCGCGACAGGGCTACGTCACCAGCCTCGCGTGCGCCCACTGCCGCACCCCCGCGCGGTGCCCGGCCTGCGCCGGGCCGCTGCACCTGCCCGCGCCGCACCTGTCACCCACCTGTCGCTGGTGCGGGCAGGCGGAGCACGCGTGGAGCTGTCCCGAGTGCGGCGGCCACGCGCTGCGTGCCCCGGTCCTGGGCGAACGGCGCACCGCCGAGGAGATCGGCCGCGCGTTCCCGCAGATCCCGGTACGCTCCTCCGGCGGGGACCGCGTGCTGGCCACCGTGGACCCGGTGCCGTCGGTGGTGGTGGCCACGCCCGGCGCCGAGCCGGTGGTCGACGGGGGCTACGCCTGCGTGGTCCTGCTGGACACCTGGCTGATGCTGGCGCGGACCGACCTGCGCAGCGAGGAGGAGTCGTTGCGTCGCTGGCTCAACGCGGCCGCACTCGCCCGCGCCGCGGCAGCCGGGGGACGGGTGGTCGCGGTGGGGGAGCCCTCGCTGGCCGTGCTCCAGGCGCTGGTGCGCTGGGACCCGGGCGGGTTCGCGCACCGCGAGCTGGGCGAACGCCAGTCCGCGCACCTCCCACCGGCCTCCCGCCTGGCGACGGTGAGCGGCGCCGAGGACGACGTGGAGGCGGCCGTGGCCCAGCTGCGGCTGCCGCCGGGGGCGGAGGTGCTCGGTCCGGTGCCGGCGCCCGCCGCGCGCTCGACGTCGGGGGAGGAGCCGAGCGGCGTGCGCGTCGTGCTGCGGGTACCGCGCGCCGCCGGCGCCGCCCTGTCCCGCGCCCTGGGGGAGATGCAGGGCGTGCGCGACGCCCGCAAGCTCCCGCGGCTGCGGGTACAGGTGGATCCGGTCGGCCTGGAGTAGCCCTGGAGTCGCCGTGGAGCATTCGTAGACTGGACCCCCGTCCCCCCGTCGTACCCCGTCAGGAGCACTGAGCCAGGTGGCCATCCAGCCCATCCGCCTGTTCGGCGACCCCGTGCTGCGCACCCCCGCCGTCGAGGTCGTTGACTTCGACAAGGAGCTGCGGCGGCTGGTCGCCGATCTCACCGACACCATGCAGGACGCGCCCGGCGCGGGCCTCGCCGCCCCGCAGATCGGCGTCGGCCTGCGGGTGTTCACCTGGTACGTCGACGGCGAGCTCGGACACCTCGTGAATCCCAGCCTCGACCTGTCCGAGGAACAGCAGGACGGCCCGGAGGGATGCCTCTCGCTGCCGGACCTGACCTTCGACTGCAAGCGCGCCCTGCGTGTGGTGGCCAAGGGCTGGACCATGCACGGCGAGCCGGTGACGATCGAGGGCAGCGAGCTGCTCGCGCGTGCCATCCAGCACGAGACCGACCACCTCGACGGCGTGCTGTTCATCGACCGGCTCGACAAGGAGGCCCGCAAGCAGGCGATGCGCGCGATCCGCGAGTCGGAGTGGTTCGGCGCCGGGCACCCCCCCGACGGTGAAGGTCTCCCCGCACCGAACGAACGGGCTCGGCCTCTGATGCGCGTGGTGTTCGCCGGCACCCCGGAGGTGGCGGTGCCCGCGCTCGAGGCGATCGCCGGTTCCTCGCACGAGCTCGCCGGCGTGGTCACCCGCCCCGACGCCCGCGCCGGTCGCGGCCGCCGGTTGGTGGCCTCGCCGGTGGCGCGCCGCGCCGAGGAGCTCGGCGTGCCGGTGCTCAAGCCGGAGCACCCCCGCGACCCGGAGTTCCAGGCGACGCTCGCCGCGCTGGCGCCCGAGTGCTGCCCCGTGGTGGCCTACGGCGCCCTGATCCCGCAGAGCGCGCTCGACATCCCGCCGCACGGCTGGGTGAACCTGCACTTCTCCCTGCTTCCGGCCTGGCGCGGCGCCGCGCCGGTGCAGCACGCGGTCTGGGCCGGCGACGAGATCACCGGGGCCACCACCTTCCGCATCGTCCGCGAGCTCGACGCCGGGCCCACCTTCGGGATGATGACCGAGGCGGTCCGACCGACCGACACCGCAGGCGACCTGCTGCAGCGGCTCGCGCAGGGCGGTGCGGAGCTGCTGGTGCGCACCCTCGACGGCATCGGGTCCGGGGAGCTGGAGGCGCGCGCGCAGCCGACCGACGGGGTCACCCTCGCCCCGAAGATCACCGTCGAGGACGCCCACGTCGACTGGACCGAGCCGGCGGTCGCCGTGGACCGTCGGGTCCGCGCCTGCACCCCGGCGCCCGGGGCGTGGACGACGTACGACGGGGAACGCGTCAAGCTGGGCCCGCTCACGCCCGTGCCCGACCACCCGGCGCTGGAGCCGGGAGTGCTCGTGGTCGCCAAGCAAGCCGTGCACGTGGGCACCGCCACGGTGCCGGTGCGGCTCGGCGAGCTCAAGGCGTTCGGCAAGAAGCAGATGCCGGCCGCCGACTGGGCCCGGGGCGTGCGCGTGGACTCGGGCGCACGGTTCGCGTGAGCCGGCCACCTCACCGGCGGCGCCCGGCGACGTCGGACCCGGCGCGCGCGGCCGCCTTCGACGTGCTGGCCGCGGTGCGCGAGCAGGACGCCTACACCAACCTGGTCCTCCCGCAGGTGCTGCGCGGCCGCTCGATCACCGGGCGGGACGCCGCCTTCGTCACCGAGCTCGCCGCCGGGACGATCCGCGGCCGGGGCACGTACGACGCGGTGCTGGCCGCCAACCTCGACCGGCCGCTGGCCAAGGTGCAGCCCGCGGTGCTCGACGTGCTGCGCCTCGGCGCCCACCAGCTGCTCGCGATGCGGGTGCCCTCGCACGCCGCCGTGGGGACCTCGGTGGACCTGGTCCGCGCCCGGGTCGGCCAGGGGCCGGCCGGGTTCGTCAACGCGGTGCTGCGCAAGGTGGCCGGGCACGACCTCGACGGCTGGGTACGCCGGGTCGCGCCGGACCCCGCCGGCGACCCGGTCGGCTACGCCTCGATCGCGCACTCGCACCCGCGCTGGGTCGTCGAGGCGCTCACCGAGGCGCTCGGCCCGGACGCCGACGAGATCGACGACCTGCTCGCCGCGGACAACCTGCCGCCGAAGGTGACGCTGGTGGCCCGTCCGGGACTGGCCACCGTGGAGGAGCTCGTCGCGGCCGGCGGCACGGCCTCGCCCCGCTCGCCGTACGCCGTGCAGCTCACCGGCGGCGACCCCGCTGCCGTGCCCGCCGTGCGCGAGGGCCGTGCCGGGGTGCAGGACGAGGGTTCCCAGCTGGTCGCCGAGGCGCTGGCTGCAGCGAGCGTCGACGGTCGGGACGAGCGCTGGCTCGACCTCTGCGCCGGGCCCGGTGGCAAGGCCTCGCTGCTGGCCGCGCTCGGAGGGCTTCGCCGCGCCCGTCTGCTCGCCGCCGAGGTGCAGCCGCACCGCGCAGCGCTGGTCGGCAACGCCACCGCGACCGCGGGACGAGGACTGCTCGGGGTGGTCGCCGCGGACGGCCGCCGGCCGGCCTGGCGTGAGCAAACCTTCGACCGCGTCCTGCTCGATGCGCCGTGCTCGGGGCTCGGCGCGCTGCGCCGGCGACCCGAGGCCCGCTGGCGCAAGGCCCCCGAGGAGGTGCCCGGTCTGGTGGCGTTGCAGCGACAGCTGCTCGCCTCCGCGCTCGACTCGGTGCGCCCCGGCGGCGTGGTCGCCTACGTGACCTGCTCCCCGGTGGTGGCCGAGACCAGCGAGGTGGTGGCCGACGTCCTCCACGGACGCGGCGACGTCGACCTCGAGGACGCGACCTCGCTGTTCCCCGACGTGCCTGACCTGCGAGCCGACTCGATGCGCTTGCCGGGCACCGTGCAGCTGTGGCCGCACCGGCACCGCACGGACGCGATGTTCCTGGCTCTGCTGCGCCGGCGCTGACCGGCCGCCGCAATCGCGAGGTGCATCCACGAACCGTCCGGGCCGTCACCGCGCTCAGCGCCGCCTTCTGGCTGCTGCCGTTCTTCGGCCTCATCGACCTGTCCGTGATCGTCGAGCAGGGCCCCGGCTGGCGGCCGGTGTACCTGCTCGAGCTCGGCTGGGGCGTGCTGTCCGTCGTCCTGGTCGGCGCGCCGCTCGCGGTCGCCGCGGTGCTCGGGGTGAGCGGGGTGCTGTCCGCCCAGCTGCTCGCCGTCGCGCTGGCCGTGGCCGCCGCCGCGCGGGTGGTGGCCTGGCTGGCCGGGGTGCGGTGGACGCGGGTGCCGTGGCGGCTGGGGCGTGGCCGCCGCGATGGGGACCGGTTCCCTGCTCTACTTGCAGCTGGTGCGCGGGCTGGGCCGGGGGCTCGGCCTGCGGCGGTCACCTGGACGGTCGTGCTCGCCGCGGTGGCAGAGCTGCGGGCGCGGGTGCGCGCCCGACCGGCGGTGTGAACGCGCCCCTGGACGGTGACGCCCTTCGGCAGGCCGTTACCGCCGCGGGCCTCGACGCCGGTGCGCTCGAGCAGTGCCCCGAGCCCTCGGACGAGGCGTGGTGCGGCGGTTGCGCACGACGGGCACCGCGCGGTTCGAGGCGTGGCAGCGGTTGCGGGACAGCGTCGAGGTCACCGGACGGTGGCCACTGGCCGTGACCGACCTCGCCACCGGCTGGAACCAGGAACCGTCTCCGGGCCACCGCGACCTGCGGCCCGGCGTCGTGATGGGCGCGGCTGCCGGCACTGGACGTCGACGCGCTGCTCGACGCGGTGGAGGACGACGGACTGCGCGAGCCGCTGGAGGAGTGGATCGACTTCCACCTCGAGGAGACCGAGGACGTGTGCGGTTCGGCGCCGGGCGTCGACGAGGTCCCGTCGGGGTGGGGGCGGGGGAGGAGCCCGTCAACGAACTGCGGCCGGTGCTGGTGCAGCGGTGGTGCCTCGAGCACGGCGCCGAGCCCGCGGCCAGCTGGGGAACCATGCAGCAGCTCGCCGTACGCCGGCCCCCGACGGACCTGGACGCAGCCTGGCAGGTGGCCCGGGCACAGGGGCTGCTGTGGCCGGACACGTGCGGGCTGCCCGGCGTACCGGTCCGGCGGCTGGCGCGCGACCTGGTCGGACGCGACCGGTGGTTCCTGCACCTGCGGCTCCGACTAGGATCGGCCCACCATGGGAATCCAGATCTCACCGAGCCTGCTTGCCTGCGACTTCGCCCATCTCGCCGACGAGGCGGCCCGGGTCTCCCACGCCGACTGGCTGCACGTCGACGTCATGGACAACCACTTCGTGCCGAACCTCACCCTCGGGGTGCCGGTCGTCGAGGCGCTCGCCAAGGCCACGGACACCCCCATGGACTGTCACCTGATGATCGAGGACCCGGACCGCTGGGCGCCGGCGTACGTCGAGGCGGGGGCGGGATCGGTGACGTTCCACGTGGAGGCGGCCGCGGCCCCGGTGCGGCTGGCTCGCGAGCTGCGGGCGAAGGGCGCCCGCGCCGGGATGGGGCTGAAGCCGGCGACGCCGATCGAGCCCTACGAGGACCTGCTGCCCGAGCTCGACATGATCCTGGTGATGACGGTGGAGCCAGGGTTCGGCGGCCAGTCGTTCCTCGACGTGTGCCTGCCGAAGATCCGCCGCACCCGGCAGCTGCTCGACAAGCACGGGCTGGACCTGTGGCTCCAGGTCGACGGCGGCATCTCGCTCGAGACGGTCGTGCGCTGCGCCGAGGCCGGCGCGGACGTGTTCGTGGCCGGGTCGGCGGTCTACAAGGCCGAGGAGCCGAACGCGATGGTCGAGGACCTGCGGGCGAAGGCAGCCGCGGCCGTGCGCCGCAGCGCATGACGCTGGCGTGGACGTCATACGCCCCGCTCGCTCCGGCAGCCGCAGCGCATGACGCTGGCGTGGACGTCATACGCCCCGCTCGCTCCGGCAGCCACAGCGCATGACGCTGGCGTCCTGCCGAGGCCCGCGTGGGCACTCTCACATTCCCGGAGTCGCCCGCGTGTGGCAGGCTTGCCCTGACGAGTGAACAGCTCGCGTGCTCTGGGGTCGGTGAAACTCCGAACCGGCGGTGATAGTCCGCGACCCGGCTGCAGCCAGCAGCCGGTTGACCAGGTGGAACTCCTGGACCGACGGTCAAAGTCCGGATGGGAAGCGCACGCAGCCGTCTGCTCCGCCGGCTCGTCCCACCGAGCCCGGCGGCGCCGGACGGTCGAGGAGTCTTCGAGCCCCGGAGTCCGCGCACGGACGAGAGGGCACCCCGCGATGACCGGCGACGGCTTCAGCGCAGCCGAGCGCGTCGCCATGGCCCGGGCACTCGATCTGGCGCGCACCCCCGGCGTGCCGCTCGGCCCGAACCCGCGGGTCGGCTGCGTGCTGCTCGCCGCCGACGGTACGACGGTCGCCGAGGGGTTCCACCGCGGCGCGGGAACCCCGCACGCCGAGGTCGACGCGCTGTCCCAGGCGGGGGACCGGGCGCGCGGGAGCACCGCCGTGGTGACCCTGGAGCCGTGCCACCACACCGGCCGCACCGGGCCGTGCACCGAGGCGCTGCTGGCGGCGGGGGTGCGCCGGGTCGTGCTCGCGCAGAATGACCCGAACCCGGTCGCGGCCGGCGGGGCCGACGCGCTGCGGGCGGCCGGCGTGAACGTCGCGGCGGGACTTCTGGCCGACGAGGCGCGCGAGGTCAACCGGGTCTGGACCTTCGCGGTCGAGCAGGGACGGCCCTTCGTCACCTGGAAGTTCGCCGCCACCCTCGACGGGCGCAGCGCCGCCGCGGACGGGACCTCGCGGTGGGTGAGCTCGCTGCCGGCGCGCCGCGACACGCACCGGTTGCGCGCGCTGTGCGACACGATCCTGGTCGGGACCGAGACCGTGCTGGTGGACGATCCGGCGCTGACCGTGCGTGACCAGGACGACCGCGCCCTACCCCGAGACCGGCAGCTGCTGAGGGCGGTCATGGGCCTGCGGGACCTCCCCGGCGACCGCCGGGTCCTCGACGACGCGGCCGAGACGGTGCTGCTGCGCACCCGCGACCCGCACGAGGCGCTGGCGGCCCTGCGCGCCCGCGAACGCCAGCACGTGTTCCTCGAGGGCGGGCCCAGGCTTGCCGCCGCCTTCGTGCGCGCGGGCCTGGTCGACGAGGTCGTCGCCTACGTCGCCCCGATGCTGCTCGGCGCCGGCCGCAGCGCGGTGGCGGATCTCGGCATCACCACGATCGGCGAGGCGCTCCACCTCACGGTCACCGACGTGACCGTGCTCGGCGAGGGCCCCGACACCAACGTCCGGCTGACGCTGCTCCCCGCCGCGCGGCCCGCATCCCAGGCAGGAGAGTGAGTTGTTCACCGGCATAGTCGAGGAGCTGGGGGTCGTCGAGGACCTCGAGGACCAGGGCGACGCCATGCGGCTGACCGTGCGTGGTCCCCACGTGGTGACCGACGCGGCCCTCGGGGACTCCATCGCGGTCAACGGCTGCTGCCTGACCGTGGCCGAACGCGACCACGAGACGTTCACGGCCGACGTGATGCGCGAGACGCTCGACAAGACCTCCCTGGGCGCGCTCGAGCCGGGCAGCCGGGTGAACCTCGAGAGGGCGGTCACCGCGAGCAGCCGGCTCGGTGGGCACATCGTGCAGGGGCACGTCGACGCCACCGGCAGCGTGGTCCGTCGTACGCCGTCGACGCACTGGGAGGTCGTGGAGATCACCGTGCCGCCGACCCTCGCGCACTACCTCGTCGCGAAGGGCTCGGTGGCCGTGGACGGGATCTCGCTGACCGTCGTCGACGTCGACGACACCACCGGCACGTTCACGGTCTCGCTCATCCCCGAGACGCTCGCGCGCACCACCCTCGGCCTCGCGCAGCCCGGGGACCCGGTGAACCTCGAGGTCGACGTGATCGCCAAGTACGTCGAGCGGCTGGTCACCGCCGGATCGAGCACGCGCACCGAGAAGGACCAGGCATGAACCCCCTGCAATGGCTGCTCGAGGGCACGCTGCACCTGCCGCACTGGACGCTGCTGGGCGCGAGCGTCCCGGCCAGCACCATCCTGGTGCGCGAGGTGGTCGGGAACGGCTTCGGCCTGGCCAGCGCGGTCGGGGGCATGCGCCGGCAGGTGTGGGCGTGGCCGGCCGGCATCGTGGGCAACGTGGTGCTGTTCACGGTATTCGTCGGCGGCATCTTCGCCAAGCCGCAGGCCCACGACCTGTGGGGCCAGGCGGGGCGGCAGGTGTTCTTCCTCGGCGTCTCGGCCTACGGCTGGTGGCGCTGGCGCCGGACCCGCGCGCAGCACCCCGACGACGGTGCGGTCCTGCCGACCTGGGCGGGCCCACGTGGCTGGGCGCAGCTGCTGGCGATGGCCGTCGGGGGAACGGTGGTCTTCTACTACGTGCTGAAGGCCCTGGGCTCCTGGGGTCCGCTCGCCGACGCCTGGATCCTCACCGGGTCGATCCTCGCCACCTACGGCATGGCCCGGGGCTGGACCGAGTTCTGGCTGATCTGGGTCGCGGTCGACGTCGTCGGCGTGCCCCTGCTGTTCCGGGCCGGCTACTACCCGTCGGCGCTGCTGTACGTCGTCTACGGCGGGTTCTGCTTGGCCGGCTTCGCCGCCTGGTGGCGCGCCCAGCGTGTCCAGGCCCCGCAACCCGCCACCGTGGCTGAGGAGGTCACCGCGTGAGCATCCGACGAACCCGTCCCGGGCACCGAAAGGACGTGTCATGAGCGCGCCGAAGGTCCGCCTCGACACCGTCGAGGAGGCGCTGGCCGAGATCGCCGCCGGGCGCGCGGTGGTCGTGGTCGACGACGAGGAACGCGAGAACGAGGGTGACCTCATCTTCGCGGCCAGCAAGTCGACGCCCGAGCTGATGGCCTTCACGATCCGCTACTCGTCCGGCGTGATCTGCGTGCCGGTCACCGCCCCGACGCTGGACCGGCTCGGCATCCCGCTGATGACGCCGCACAACCGCGAGCGGATGCGCACCGCCTACACCGTGTCCGTCGACGCCCGCGACGGCGTCAGCACCGGCATCTCCGCCGCCGACCGCTCGCGCACGGTGCGCACGCTGATCGACTCGGCCACCGAGGCCTACGAGATCGTGCAGCCCGGCCACGTGTTCCCGCTGCGCTACACCGAGGGGGGCGTGCTGGTCCGCCCCGGTCACACCGAGGCCGCCGTGGACCTGGCCCGGCTGGCCGGTCTCGAGCCCGCGGGCGTCATCTCCGAGATCGTCAACGACGACGGCACCATGAAGCGCGGTCGCCAGCTGCGCGAGTTCGCCGACGAGCACGGCCTGAAGATGATCTCCATCGAGGACCTCATCCACTACCGGCGGCGGCACGAGAGCCACGTCGCGCGGGTCGCCGAGACCAGGCTGCCCACCGCGCACGGCGACTTCACCGCCTACGGCTACCGGATCACCATCGACGACAGCGAGCACATCGCGCTGGTGCACGGCGACCTCGGCGACGGTGCGGACGTGCTGACCCGGGTGCACTCGGAGTGCCTGACCGGTGATGTGTTCGGGTCCCGGCGCTGCGACTGCGGACCCCAGCTGGAGGAGGCGCTGCAGCGGGTGGTCGCCGAGGGCCGCGGCGTCGTGGTCTACCTGCGCGGGCACGAGGGCCGCGGGATCGGCCTGGTCGCGAAGCTACAGGCCTACCAGCTGCAGGACGGCGGCCGCGACACCGTCGACGCCAACCTCGACCTGGGCCTGCCGGCGGACGCCCGGCACTACGGCGCCGCGACGCAGATCCTGCGCGACCTCGGCGTCCGATCCGTGCGGCTGCTCACCAACAACCCCGCCAAGACCTCCAGCCTGGAGGAGTACGGGGTGCCGGTCAGCGAGCGGGTGCCGCTGACGCCGCACCCCAACGACCACAACATCGGCTATCTGATGACCAAGCGGGACCGGATGGGGCACGACCTGCCCCACCTCGAAGGGAGCCGGGGATGAGCGGAGCAGGCGCGGCCCGCCTCGAGCCGGTCGACTGCCACGACCTGCGGGTCGCCGTGGTGGCGGCGAGCTGGCACGAGACGGTCATGGACGGCCTGCTCGCCGGTGCCCGTCGCGCGCTGTCGGCGTTCCGGGTGAAGGAGCCGTACGTCGCCCGGGTGCCGGGCTCCTTCGAGCTCCCCGTCGCGGCCAAGGCGTTGGCGGACGCGGGGTACGACGCGATCGTGGCCCTGGGGGTGGTGATCCGCGGCGGCACACCGCACTTCGACTACGTCTGCTCCGCAGCCACCGAGGGCCTGACCCGCGTGTCGGTGGACGCCGGCGTCCCGGTCGGATTCGGCCTGCTCACCTGCGACAACGAGGAGCAGGCGCTGGACCGGGCCGGCCTGCCCGGCTCGCGTGAGGACAAGGGCTACGAGGCCACCGCGGCGGCCCTGACCACGGCGATGACGCTGCGCGGGGTCCGTCGCGGCGAGCGGTAGCGCCCCAGCGGCCACCGCCCCGGAGTGGTGGCCGTCTCGCCGCCGGGGAGCGGCGGGGGAGACCGACGCCGTACATCGTAGGGTGGGACGCGGCCGGCGCGGCCACACGAGGCAACAAGGAAAGCGTGCGGATGAAGACGTTCGAACAGCTCTGGGCGGAGCTGAACGAGAAGGCGCAGACCCGGCCGGAGGGTTCCGGCACGGTGAAGGCGCTGGATGCCGGCGTGCATGCCGTAGGCAAGAAGCTGGTGGAGGAGGCCGCCGAGTCGTGGATGGCCGCCGAGCACGAGGGCCCCGCGCGCGCGGCCGAGGAGCTCAGCCAGCTGCTCTACCACGCCCAAGTCCTGATGCTCGCGAGCGGGATCACGCTCGACGACGTCTACGCCCACCTCTGACGCGGGAGTCGTCCATGTCCGAGTCCCTGGCCTCCGGCCCCGGTGTGCTCCGCATCGCCATCCCCAACAAGGGGTCGCTCGCGCAGTCCGCGAGCGACATCCTGCGCGAGGCCGGGTACAAGCAGCGCACCGACGCGAAGCAGCTGAGCCTCACCGACCCCGACAACAACGTCGAGTTCTTCTACCTGCGCCCGCGCGACATCGCCCTGTACGTCGGTGAGGGCACCCTGGACGTCGGCATCACCGGCCGGGACCTGCTGCTCGACTCCGGCGCCAAGGCCGAGGAGGTGCTGCAGCTCGGCTTCGGGCGCTCGCGGTTCCGGTTCGCCGCCGTGCCCGGCACCCTCACCCGCGTCGAGGACCTGGCCGGCAAGCGGATCGCCACCTCCTACACCGGCGTGGTCCAGCGGTTCCTGGAGGAGCGCGGGCTCGAGGCGACCGTGACCCGGCTCGACGGGGCGGTGGAGACCAGCGTCCAGCTCGGCGTGGCGGACGTGATCGCCGACGTGGTCGAGACCGGGAGCACCCTGCGCAGCGCCGGGCTGGAGATCGTCGGCGAGACGATCCTGGAGTCCGAGGCGGTGCTGATCACCCGCTCCGGTGCCGATCTGCCGCGCGGCTTCGAGGTGTTCCAGCGGCGTCTGCAGGGTGTCCTGGTGGCGCGCTCCTACGTCATGATGGACTACGACGTACGCGGGGAACGTCTGGAGGCGGCCATGGCCCTCACGCCGGGTATCGAGAGCCCGACGATCTCTCCGCTGCACCGCGAGGGCTGGTTCGCGGTCCGCTCGATGGTCCGCCGCGACGAGGCCCAGAAGATCATGGACGAGCTCTACCAGCTCGGCGCCCGCGGCATCCTGTCCACCGACATCCATGCCTGCCGACTCTGAGCGCGGGCGCGTGCAGCTGCCCCGGACCTTCCGACCGCTGGGCGTGCGGCTGGCGATCTACCTGCTGGGCGCGATGCTGCTGGCGGTCTGCGTGGTCACCTGGCTGCTCCTGCCCGCTCAGACCAGGTCCGCCTTCAGCCTGCTCGAGCGCGCCACGCTGGTGCTGCTCGCCCTGCTCTTCGGGGCCGTGGGGTACGCCCTGGCCCGCAGCCGGCTGGTGGCCCGCGACGAGGGCCTGGTGGTGGTCAACGGCTACCGCACCCGTCGCTACGACTGGAACCAGGTCCTCGGCGTGTCCCTGCGCGCGGGCAGTCCGTGGGCGGTGCTCGACCTCAACGACGGTACGTCGACCCCGGCGATGGGCATCCAGGGCTCGGACGGCTCCCGTGCCGCGCGCCAGGTGCACGAGCTGCGCCACCTGATCGACGTCATCACCCACCCGGCGGTGGACAACTAGGGTGCCCGGGGCCGACGCAGCCGTCGAGGGCTACCGGGCGGGTGACCCCGGCTACGCGCGCGTCGCCGTGGCGCTGTTCGCGGCCGGGGTGGCGACCTTCGCGCTGCTCTACAGCACCCAGGCGCTGCTGCCCGAGCTGGCCCGGGCCTTCCACGTCTCGGCGACGCAGAGCACCTTGTCGCTGTCCCTGACCACCCTGGGTCTCGGCGTGGCCCTGCTGGTCGCCGGAGCGGTCTCGGAGGTGCTCGGTCGGACCCGGCTGATCCACGCGTCGGTCACCGCCTCGGCCGTGGTGGGGCTGGCCTGCGCCGCGGCACCGGGCTGGCACGTCCTTCTCGGCCTGCGGCTGCTGCAGGGCCTGACGCTGGCGGGCCTGCCGGCTGTGGCCACCGCCTACCTGCGCGAGGAGCTGCACCCGGACATCCAGGCCCGCGCCGCCGGGCTCTACATCGGCGGGACCGCGCTCGGCGGCATGACCGGCCGGCTGGTGACCGGCTTTCTCGGGGGGGACGCCGGGTGGCGCTGGGCGCTGGCCGGGATCGCCGTGGTCGGCCTGGCCTGCGCGGTGGTGGTCCGCCTCGCGTTGCCGGGATCGCGCAACTTCGTCCCGGCACCGGCGCGGGCGGCGACCCTCCTGACGCTCGCCCGCCGTGCGCTGGCCGACCGAGGCCTGCTCGCGCTGTACGCCATCGGGGCCTGCGCGATGGGCGCGTTCGTCGCGGTCTACAACGCCATGGGCTTCCGGCTCACCTCGCCGCCGTTCGACCTGGGCCTGGGTGCGGCCGGACTGGTGTTCCTGGTCTACCCGGTCGGCACCCTGAGCTCGACCGTCGCCGGGCGCCTCGCCGACCGGGTCGGCCGCCGTACCGTCGTACCGGTCGGCGCGGCGATCACCGCGGCGGGGATTCTGCTGACGCTCGCGAGCTGGCTGCCCGCGGTGATCGCCGGGCTGGCGGTGATGACCGCCGGCTTCTTCGCCGTGCACGGCGTGGCGAGCGGGTGGGTGCCGGCGCGTGCCCACGCGGGCGGCGCGGCGGCCGGCCAGGCCGCGTCGCTGTACCTGTTCTCCTACTACCTCGGTTCCTCGGTGTTCGGCAGCCTGGCCGGCCGGGCGTGGAGCCTCGGCGCCTGGGCAGCGGTGGTGGCGCTGGCCACCGGCCTGGTGCTGGCCACCGGGGTGCTCGGTCTCTGGCTGCGCCGGGCGCCGTCGCTGGACCCGCACCGGCGCTGACCCGCGCGGACACGGCGGGGTGCCGGGACCGGCGCCACCACCCAGCCGCGCCTCGCCGAGGGCACCGCGCCGGTGGGGGTTCGGTCTAGCGCAGGAACCCGTGCTCGGTGAGGAACGCGCGCGCCACCCTGCGCGGGTCCTCGCCCCCGACGCTGACCCGCCGGTCGAGCTCGCTCAACGCCTCGGTGGTGAGCTCCTGTGCGAGCGGCGCCAGCAGTGGGAGGAGCTCCGGATGCGTTCGGTGGGTGTACGCCCGGACCACGGGAGCCTCGTTGCCGGGGAGGAAGAAGCTCTGGTCGTCGGTGAGCTCGGTCAGGTCGAGGGCTCGCGCGCGGGTGTCGGTGCGCGGCAGCACGCCGACGTCGCAGTCACCCTCGTGGGTCTTGGCCGCCACCTCCTCCTGCGGCATGGTCCGGGTGGCGGTGGTCGGCGGGACGTGGTAGGCGTCGGAGAAGCCCGGCCACCCGTTGACGAGGGCGGCGAACTCGGTGGTCATGCACACCGTGGCGTCGGGGTGGGTGCGAAGGTACGACGCGAGGTCGGAGTCGCTGGAGATGTTCTCCGCACGGGCGGTCTCGGAGCGCACCACGAACGTCGGCGTGGAGTCGAAGGCCGGGAGCGGTCCCCAGATGATGTTGTGCGCCTCGGCGTCGGTGTGCCGGACCGCGTCGTACAGGGCACTCGGGTCGTGGATCGTCCGGTCGCGCCCGAGGTCCGTGGTCCAGGTGTCGGCCAGGCCGGCCCAGTACAGGTCAACGGTCGCGTTCTCGAGGTCCTGGCGCAGCGCGAGGGAGTGCGGCGCCACCGGCGGGGTGACGACGTCCGCACCGGCCGCGCACAGCATCTGGGCGGTGAGGTCGCGCAGGACGCGGGACTGGTCGTCGTCGGTGGCCCCCAGCCGGAACGTCGCCCCCTCGAGCGCGTGCGGGTCGACAGAACCCGCCTCGACACCGCGGCAGACGGCCGGGGTGGAGGCGAAGGCCCCGGTGCCGCACCCCGTCAGCGTGGCGACGGCCAGGAGCCCCGCCGCGGCCAGGAGTCCCGCCCGGCACCGACGTCGCAGCGTCTCCATCGGCTCTCCGTTCGTCCCGTTCTCCCTGCCCGGGGCCATACCCATTCACCGGCGGGAGAATCCGTGGCCGGGTATCCGCATGCCCCGGAAGCCGGGACTCACCCCGTCGGGTGAGGTGTGTCGCATCGCAGGGGCGATGGGGTGGACCGGTTTGCGGAATCCCCCATGGACATGGTTGGTTGGTTTATCCGACAGATTCGGTTTAGTCCGTCGGGGGCGGACACCGACTGAGACTCCTATCGAGGGGATAAGCCGGGTGCCAGCCATTCAGGTCGACCATGTCTACAAGGTGTTCGGGCGCAAGCCGCACGAGGCCGTCAAGCGCCTGAGGGAAGGAACGACGGCCGAGCAGCTCCGCGAAGAGGGGGCGACGGCTGCGGTCATCGACGCCTGTTTCACCGTCGAGGAAGGCGAGATCTTCGTCGTCATGGGGCTCTCCGGCTCCGGGAAGTCGACGTTGATCCGCACCGTCAACCGGTTGCTCGAGCCCACGAGCGGCACCGTGCGGATCTACGACGAGGACATCACCTCCATGGCGCCCGCGCAGCTGCGCGAGGTGCGCCGCAAGCGGGTCAGCATGGTGTTCCAGCACTTTGCGCTGTTCCCGCACCGCACGGTCGCCGAGAACGCCGCCTACGGCCTGGAGACCCAGGGCGTCGGTAAGGCCGAGCGTCGGGAGCGGGCGGTGGAGGCGTTGCGGCTGACGGGCCTGGAGGGCTGGGAGGACCACCTGCCCGGCGAGCTGTCGGGCGGGATGCAGCAGCGAGTCGGGTTGGCGCGCGCGCTCGCCGCCGAGACCGACATCCTGCTCATGGACGAGGCGTTCAGCGCGCTGGACCCGCTGATCCGGCGCGAGATGCAGGACCAGCTCGTGGAGCTGCAGGAGCAGCTGGGCAAGACGATCTTGTTCATCACCCACGACCTCAACGAGGCGATGCGCCTCGGGGACCGGATCGCGATGATGCGCAACGGCCGGATCGTGCAGATCGGCACCGCCGAGCAGATCCTGACCGACCCCGCCAACGACTACGTCGCGCAGTTCGTCCAGGACGTCGACCGCTCCCGCGTGCTCACCGCCGCCTCCGTCATGGAGAAACCGGTCGCCGTGCTCGGCGCGGAGCAGGGGCCTCGGGCGGCGCACAAGCTCATCCGCGAGCACCAGCTGAACGCTCTGTTCGTGGTGGACCGACGCAACACCCTGCGTGGTGTGGTGCACGAGGCGGAGGTGGCCGACGCGGTGCGTGACGGCGACGAGCACCTCGACCGGATCCTCGACCGCAGCGTGCCCACGGTGACCCCGGACACGGTCGTGGCCGACCTGTTCAACGAGGCCGCGCAGAGCCGGGTGCCGCTTCCGGTGGTCGGGGATGGCGGCCGGCTGCTGGGCGTCATCCCGCGAGTCACCTTGCTCAACGCGCTCGGCGACGGGGGAAGCGCCCCGCCCCGGGACACCCCGCGGGCGCAGGCCGAGGAGGTGACCCTGTGATGATCGCCCTGAGCATCATCCCGAGCATCCCGATCGGGTCCTGGTTCGCCTCGCTGGTGGACTGGATCAACAACCACTTCGGCCCGCTGCTGGACTTCATCGACTGGGTGCTGCGCCCGGTCCTCTACAACAACATCGACGCCGCGCTGGTCTGGGTTCCACCCCTCGCGATGGCGTTCGTCCTGGCGGTCCTGGCCACCCTGGCGCGCAGCTGGCGCTTCGGGTTGGGAGCCCTGGTCGGGCTGCTCCTCATCCAGAGCATGGACCTGTGGGGCCAGGCCATGGACACGCTCTCCCTGGTCCTCATCGCCGCGGCGATCGCCATGCTGCTGTCGCTGCCGCTGGGCATCCTCGCCGCACGCAGCAGTGTCGCCTCGACGGTGCTGCGTCCGGTGCTGGACCTGATGCAGACGATGCCGGCCTTCGTCTACCTGATCCCCACCCTGTTCTTCTGGGGCATCGGGGTGACTCCGGGCATCGTGTCCACCATCGTGTTCGCGATGCCACCGGGCGTTCGGCTCACCGAGCTCGGAATTCGCCAGGTCGACAAGGAGATGGTCGAGGCCGGGCACGCCTTCGGCGCGCGGCCGGTCGACATCCTCCGCAACGTCCAGCTGCCGCTGGCCATGCCGACGATCATGGCCGGTGTCAACCAGGTGATCATGCTGTCGCTGTCCATGGTGGTCATCGCGGGCATCGTCGGCGCCGGGGGCCTCGGGGGCGTGGTCTACGCCGGCATCACTCGCCTGAACCTGGGCCAGGGCTTCGAAGGAGGTCTCGGCGTGGTGATCCTCGCCGTCTTCCTGGACCGGGTCACCTCTGCCCTGGGCGCCCGCCGCTCACGCACCGGCCGCACCGCCCGGCGGGCCCGCGCCGCGCGCTGAGGCCGCCCCCGACGACCCCTCCCCGCTCCATGCCCATCGAATAGTCGAGAAACAAGGAGAGACATGCTCAACCGCACGAAACGCTTCGCTGCGCTCGCGTCCGCCGTGGTCCTGGCCGCCGGCGCGCTCGCGGGCTGCGGCTCTCGCGCCAACGACAACGCCAACGCCAGCACCGGCGGAAACACGAGCAACAGCGGGTCCGGCGGTGGTGGCGACAAGTCCGTGACCATCGGCATCGCCGCCGGCTGGGACGAGGACGTGGCCGTCAGCCACCTGTGGAAGCAGGTGCTGGAGAACCACGGCTACCAGGTGACCCTCAAGGAGCTCGACGTGGCCCCCGTGTTCGTGGGCGTCTCCAAGGGGAACCTCGACCTGTTCTTCGACACCTGGCTGCCGGTCACCCACGCCGACTACTGGAAGAAGTACAAGGACCAGGTCAAGGACCTCGGTGTCTGGTACGACCAGGCCACCCTCAACATCGCCGTCCCGAAGTACGTCGACGCCACGAGCATCGGCGACCTGAAGGGGATGGCGGACAAGTTCGGTGGCACCATCACCGGCATCGACCCGGGTGCGGGCCTGACCCGGATCACCAAGGACAAGGTGATGCCCGCCTACGGCCTGAGCAACTACCAGCTCAAGACGTCCTCGACCACGGCGATGCTGGCGGCGCTGAAGAAGGCGACCGAGGAGAAGAAGCCGATCGTGGTCACGCTGTGGCACCCGCACTGGGCCTACAGCGCCTTCCCGATCAAGGACCTCAAGGACCCCAAGGGGGCTCTCGGGAGCGCGGAGAAGATCCACACCATCGCCAGCAAGCAGTTCGCGGCGAACAACCCCGCCGTGGTGAAGTCGATCGAGAACTTCACGATGGACGACGCCACCCTGGCCGACCTCGAGAAGGTGGTCCTCCAGGACCACGCTGACAACCTCGACGCCGGGGTGAAGGCCTGGATGCAGAACCACCAGGACTTCGTCAACTCGATGTACCAGGGCTGAGCCCGCACCGGGGCGCAGGCCCCGGTCGGCCAGTCGCGAGGGCGGGGGAGCGTGATCGCTCCTCCGCCCTCGCGCGTCCGGACGGCCGAATTGTCTCGGCGTGTCGCCGCGTCGTGCTGCGGGCCTGTGCGGTTTGAGGCACAGTGACCCTGACCCGCAACGTGACCCGGGTCACTCCACCCGCGCCGTACCCTGACGACGGCGCTCGGCAGAGAGGCCTAGCGATGGCATTCGGATGGAAACTCGTCTACGACGGCAAGACGCCGCCGCCGGGAAAGGCGGTCGCCCCTGACGAGCGGCTCTCGTGGGGACGGACCGTGGGGCTCGGAGCCCAGCACGTGGTCGCCATGTTCGGCGCCACCTTCGTCTTCCCGATCGTGATGGGGCTCAGCCCCCAGCTCGCGATCATGATGAGCGGGATAGCCACGATCTGCTTCCTGCTCATCGTGCAGGGGCGGGTGCCCAGCTACCTGGGCACCAGCGCGTCGTTCGTCGGTGGCGCGGCGGCGATCTACTCCCAAGGGGGCAACCCCGCCGACGTCACCGGTGCGGTGCTGGTCGCCGGTGTGGTGCTCGCGCTCGTCGGTGTGCTGATCCACTTCGCCGGCACCGCCGTGCTGCACAAGGTCCTTCCCCCGGTGGTGACCGGCGCCGTGGTGATGCTCATCGGCTTCAACCTGGCTCCGGTGGTGGCCAACATCTACTGGCCCCAGGACCAGTGGGTCGCCCTGATCACGATGGTCGCGGTGATCCTCATGGCGGTGGGCCTCAGGGGCTTCCTGGGCAGGATCGCGATCTTCCTCGGCCTGATCTTCGGCTACCTGCTCTCCTACGTGTTCGACAGGGCCTTCGGCCAGATCACCGCGTACGACGCCGGCGCGGGGAAGGTGACCACGCACTGGCGGGTCAACTGGGACGGCGTGAAGGCCGCGGACTGGATCGGCTTCCCCCCGCACAGCGACTTCGCCCAGAACGTGGTGGGCTGGCACCTGCCGTCGTTCAACTTCGCCTTCATCCTGCTCATGCTGCCGGCGGTGATCGCGCTGGTCGCCGAGAACACCGGCCACGTCAAGGCGGTGGCGGAGATGACCGACCGCAACCTCGACCCGATCATGGGCCGCGCGATCGCCGCGGACGGGTTCGGCACCTTTCTCGCCAGCGTCTTCGGCGGTTCGCCGACCACCACCTACGCCGAGAACATCGGTGTCATGGCCGCGACCCGGGTCTACTCGACCGCGGCCTACTACGTCGCCGCGCTGGTGGCGATCATCTTCGGCCTCTCGCCGAAGTTCGGCGCGCTGGTCTCGGCCACGCCCGGTGGCGTGCTCGGCGGCATCACGGTCGTGCTCTACGGGATGATCGGCCTGCTCGGGGCCAAGATCTGGAAGGAGAACCAGGTCGACTTCGCCAACCCGGTCAACCTGGTGCCGGTCGCCGCCGGCATCATCATCGCGATCGGGAACACGCAGCTGAAGTTCACCGACAACTTCACCCTGGGCGGCATCGCCCTGGGCACGATCGTCGCGATCGGGGCCTACCACCTAGCCCGGGCAGTGGCTCCGGCGCACCTGAAGGAGGAGGACGTCAGCCTCATCGTCGTGGAACGGCCGGGCGTGCAGGAGGACGAGGAGTACTCCGGGCGCCACCAGCACCGGCCGGAGGACACCTCCACGGTCTGAGCCGCACCGCTCGCCACCCCGGCCAGGGCCGCCCATGCCGTCGCGTGGGCGGCCCTCGCCGCGCCGGCTGGCAGAGTGGGGCCGGTGAGCGACCTCGACGTCTACAGCACGGCCGGAGAGATGGTGGCCGCGGTGGCCGCGCGCCACATCTCGGCGCGCGAGCTCCTCGAGCTGCACCTCGAGCGGATCGCGGCGGTGAACCCCGCGGTCAACGCCGTGGTCTCCCTCGACGAGGAGCGCGCGCGGACCGCGGCCGCGCGCGCCGACGAGGTCACCGCGTCCGGCGCCGACCTCGGAGCTCTGCACGGGCTGCCCTGGGCGTTCAAGGACACCCATGAGGTGGCCGGGTGGCGCACGACCTTCGGCTCACCGATGCGGGCCAGGTACGTGCCTCGTCGCGACGAGCTCATCGTGGAGCGGATCCGCAACGCCGGCGCGGTGCCGCTGGGCAAGACCAACGTGCCGGAGTGGGCGGCCGGCTCCCACACGGTCAACCCGGTGTTCGGAGCCACCCGCAACCCCTACGACCTCGACCGGTCGGCCGGCGGGTCCAGCGGTGGCGCGGCCGCGGCACTCGCCGCCGGCATGGTGCCGCTCGCCGACGGCAGCGACATGGGCGGGTCACTGCGCAACCCCGCCTCCTTCTGCAACGTGGTCGGCCTCCGTCCCAGCGTGGGCCGGGTGCCCGGGTGGCCCTCCACCAACGCGTGGGACCTCACCTCGGTCGGCGGGCCTCTCGCACGGACCGTGGCCGACACGGCGCTGCTGCTGTCGGTGGTGGCCGGCCCGACCACCCGAAGCCCGCTGTCGCTGGAGACGCCGGGACGGGCGTTCGCGCCCCCCTTGCACGGCGAGCTCGCCGGGGCACGGGTGGCGCTGTCGGTCGACCTCGACGGCGCCTTCCCGGTGGAACCGGTCGTGGCGGACGTCGTGGCCGCGCAGGCCGCCGTGCTGTCCGGCGCGGGTGCCGCGGTGGCGGAGGACCATCCGGTGCTGAGCGGTGCGGACGACGCGTTCCGCACCCTGCGCGCATGGCTGTTCCAGCAGCGCTTCGGGGCGTTGGTGGCCAAGCGGCCGCAGGAGCTCCCCGACGCGCTGCGCGCCAACGTGGCGGCGGGCGCCGACCTCTCCGGGGCGGACGTGGCGGCGGCCTACCGGCGCTTGACCCTGCTCGCCGAGCGGGTGCGCACCTTCTTCGAGCGTTACGACCTGCTCGCCCTGCCGGTCGCGCAGGTGCCGCCCTTCCCGGTGGAGGAGGACTACCCCGCCACGGTCGCCGGCCGGCCGCAGGCGTCCTACCTGGACTGGATGCGCTCGGCGTACCTCATCACGGTCACCGGCTGCCCCGCGATCTCCGTCCCCGCCGGCTTCACCCCGCAGGGCTGGCCGGTGGGGCTCCAGCTGGTCGCGGCCCCACGCCAGGAACGGCGGCTCCTCGAGCTCGCGCACGCCTTCGAGCAGGTGACCCGGGTGGGGGAGCGTCGCCCGACCTGCCCGGTTCCGGCGCCCCGACGGCCGGCGGGGCCTGACTGCGCGCAGCCCGGGCCCGGGGGTCAGCGGTCCTCGGGCGCGGTGGCGCTGGCGATGTACCGCTCGGGGTCCTTGTCCTCGGGAGGCACGCCGTCGGCCGCGTTGCGGGACTCGAACCGCAGGAAGTCGAGGGCGATGCGGTGACGCAGCTCGAGGCCGGCGTGCTGGCGGAAGTCGGCGAGGTCCTGCCGCTCCTCCTCGGCCATGTGGTCGGAGTTGCTGGTCCGGGCCTCGATGACCGCCTTCCACCAGTCGTCGCTGCCCACCTCGTGGCCGGCGACCTTGCGCACCGCCTCCCGGATGTCGTTGTGGTCCTTGACCGCGTCCTCGACCTCCTCCTCGGCGTCGTCTGCGTCCGCGGCCCCCCTGCCGAGCTTCAGCAGGGGCGGGTAGAAGTACTTCTCCTCGGCCTCGGCGTGGGTCTCCAGCAGGACCTCGAGGCGCTTCCAGAGGGCGGCCAGCGTCGCGGTGTCGTCGCGCGGCACCTCGTCGAGCATCGCGAACATGCGCCGCTGCTCGGCGTGCTGGTGCAGGATGACCTCGGTGATGTCCATCGACCCTCCCGGTCGTCGTGACGTGTCCTCCCCGAGTTCCTACCCAGCACGGAGATCCGGAATCGTCGAGCCGGTCACGACGCGCGGATGCCCCACGAGGACGAGTGCTCGTCGCCGTCGGCGCCGGAGGCGGCGAGCACGACGAGGTCTTCCCCGGTGTTGTAGGCGTTCGGGGGCGCCGTCATCGGCTCCACGGCGAGCGAGCGGCGCCGCTGCGGCTCGGGCAGGGTGTCGCCGGTGAAGACCTGCACCCACCGGTGCCGCGCGTCCATCCACAGCACCACCCCGCGGCCGCTGCGGCCGTCGCGCACCTGCACCTCGGCCGTCCCGTCGGCGTCGCGCTCGAGGTCCGTGAAGGCGGTGTCGAGCACCCGGTCGCGGATCGGGCGGGCCACCCTGAAGTCCAGGTCGGTGTCGGCCACGTCGACGCGGCCGTCGGGGATCTTGTGCCCGTCGACGGTCAGCCGCGCCGCGGCCGGCAGGGTCAGCTCCCAACCGTCCACCGGCCCGTCGCCCACGCAGAGGTACGGGTGCGCGCCCTGGGCGTAGGGCACCGGCACCTCGCCCACGTTCGTGGCGGTCACGGTGACGGTCAGGCCGTCGGCGGAGACGTCGTAGAGCACGTGCAGGTCCACGACGCCCGGGTAGCCGGGCTGCGCCGCGATCCGGTGGAGCAGCGAGACCGACTGCTCGGTGCGCTCCTCGAGCCCCCACGACGCCCAGCGGGTCAGACCGTGGGTGGCGTTGCCGAGCTCGGGCTCGTTGAGCGGCAGCTGGTGCGCGTGGCCGTCGAAGGTGTAGCCGCCCCCGGCGATGCGGTTCGGCCAGGGGAGGAGGAGCTGGCCACGTCCTCCGGCCGCCCGCTCGTGCTCCTCGAACCCCGCGACGAGCGGCTGCCCGTCGTACTCCAGCAGGCGCAGACCGGCGCCCGCCTCGGTGACCACCGCGCGGTACCCGCCGCCGGCGATCTCGTGCTGCTCACCGCTGGGCGCGACCACGCCCCACCTCCTCCTCGCGACGTGGCTCCACCCTCCCATGTACCCCGGCCGAAATCCCGGTGCGCCTCCGACGGCGCGTCCCGGGGGTCTCGCTCCTCAGGTGAGCACCGGAGCCGCGAGCCCGGTGCCGTCGACGTGCACGTCGGCGCGCTCGCGGGTGCGCTCGCGGGCGTGCAGCGCCTCCTCCGCTCGCATCCACGCCAGCCACTCGCCGCGGACCTGCTCGCCATCGCGGTCCAGACCGCGCTGCAGCCGCAGGTCCCGCGGAGCCTCCACCCAGGCCAGGACGGTGGTGGCGTCCGCGTAGGCCGTGGCACCTGAGCCGACACCCTCCATCACCAGCAGGTCCACCGGCTCGACCACGCGTCGCTCGGCAAGATGACCGGCATGCCAGTCGTAGCGCCGGTATGCCCCGGGCAGGGCCGCGCGCAGGGGCCGCACGACCTCGGTGGCGACCCGCTCCACCGCCTCGTCCAGCCCGTGCCAGCCCTCGTAGACGTCGTCCATGTGCACCAGCGCCACCCGCCCGTGTGCCCGCCCGGCGGTCACCACGGCGTCGGCCAGCGTCGTCTTCCCCGAGCCGGCCGGCCCGTCGATGCAGACCAGTCGGCCGGTGCCCAGGGTCGCGGGCCGCTCCAGTGCCCTGCGCAGGACGAGCGCGGCGACCGCGGCCGGGGTCGCCGTGGGGACGGTCCGGCTCACGAGATGCCGTGCTTGCGCAGGATCGCCTCGATGTCGTCGAGGTCGTCGAGGTCGTCTTGGCGCGCCGGGGGCCGTGGCCCCGCTCCCGGCGCGGGCACCTGCGCGCGGGGGGTGCGTCGGGATGCCCGGCGGCCGAGCAGCCGCGAGGCGACGTACAGCACCACGGCCAGGCCGGCCACGCAGACGCCTGCCCACACGACCGGGCTGAACACCAGCCGCACCGCCCAGGCGCCGATGTCACCGCCGATCTCCGCCAGCAACCGGAGTACACCGGTGAGCGCGGCGGCCAGGGGCAGCAGCGCCCACGCCATGACCCGCAGGCCCGGGGCCGGGCCGCGACGCCGCCACACGACAACGCCGGCCAGCAGGCCCAGCAGAGTGAGGGTCAGGCCAAGCGCCGTCCAGGTGGTCGCATCGAGCACAGGACCAGCCTAGGCGAGGTGAGAGGATGCCGGGCGTGCGCCAGATCCTCGACACCGGCTTCCCCGACGACGACGGGTCCGCGGACCCCGAGCTGGCCGCGGCACTGACCGCCTACGACGCGGACCCCGACCGCCGTTACTCCGCCGCGCTGGCGGTGCTCCAGCACACCCGGTTGCTGGTCCCGGTAGTGGCCGCGCTGGGGGAGGTCGAGCACGACGCGCAGGGCCGCGCCCTCGACAAGAGCTCGGACATGGCCACCGTCTTGATGCGCGGCCAGGACGGCCGCACGGCGCTGCTGGCCTTCACCGGCACCGAGGCGTTGCAGCGCTGGAACCCGCAGGCGCGTCCGGTGCCGGTGGCAGTCCCGACGGCGGCGCAGGCGGCCGTGCAGGACGGGGCCGCCGCCCTGCTGGTCGACGTGGCCGGCCCGGTGCTGTTCGTGGTCGAGGAGGACGATCTGCGGGCGCTGGCCGCCGGCCACGCGCTCGTGAGGGTCAACGGCGGCTACGGGTGGGTGACACCGGGCCGGTGAGCTTCTCCCCGGGGGCCTCGCCCGGGGCATCCTCCACCTCGGAGGCCTCCCGGAACGCCAGCTGCAGGGTGCGCAGGCCGTCACGCAGCGGGGCCGCGTGGTGGTGGCCCAGGCGCGGAGCGGCCGCGGTCACCAGGCCCGCGAGCGCCTCGATCAGCGTGCGCGCCTCGTCGAGGTCCTGGTGCTCGGGAAGGTCCTCGGCGAGGCCCAGGTTGACCGCTGCGGCGCTCATCAGGTGCAGTGCGGCGGTCGAGACGATCTCGAGGGCCGGCACGTCCGCGATGTCGCGGGCGCTGCCCTCACCGCCGGCGGGAGACAGGTCCGTCATGGGCACCAGCCTGCCACGAGTGCTCCGATGTGCGTCTCGGCGCCCGTCCTTGCTATCCTGGCCGGGACCGATCAGTTGGGTCGGCCGTCTGTGCGCCCCAGGAGCCCTCGCCGGGACACCTGGCTGGAATACCTGGTGCGCGCCGCAGGTTGAAACCAACGTGATCTGACAAGCGGAGACGAGTCTCCCACCCGCATCGACCGCCACAGGTCGTCGGGTCCCGGTCACGAGAGAGGTGCCACGCCGAGCGGTGCGGTGCATCCCTCGTCCAGACTGGCCTCCGCTTGTGTGTGAAGCGGGGGCCGTTGTTCGTTAACGGCCGCGGCGGATCACGTTGCACACCAGCACTCAACCCAGGAGGACCCATCAGCACTGAGCTGCGAATCAACGACCGGATCCGGGTGCCCGAGGTCCGGCTCGTGGGACCCAACGGCGAGACCGTCGGCATCGTCCGCATCGACGACGCCCTGCGACTCGCGCAGGAGGCCGACCTCGACCTGGTCGAGGTGGCCCCGACCGCGCGTCCGCCGGTCTGCAAGCTCATGGACTACGGCAAGTTCAAGTACGAGAACGCCCAGAAGGCCCGCGAGGCGCGCCGCAACCAGACGAACGTCGTCATCAAGGAGATGAAGCTTCGTCCGAAGATCGACGCGCACGACTACGAGACCAAGAAGGGTCACGTGGTGCGCTTCCTCAAGCAGGGCGACAAGGTGAAGATCACGATCATGTTCCGCGGTCGTGAGCAGCACCGCCCCGAACTGGGGTTCCGTCTCCTCCAGCGGCTCGCCGAGGACGTCGACGAGCTCGGCTTCGTCGAGTCCGCCCCCAAGCAGGACGGCCGCAACATGGTCATGGTGCTCGGTCCGCACAAGAAGAAGGCCGAAGCCAAGGCCGAGGCCAAGGCGGCCAAGCAGGAGCGTGCGGCCGAGAAGGCCGCGGAGCGGGCCGCCGAGCACGCCGAGCGCACGGCCACGGCGCCCACCGCTCCGGAGGACCGCAAGCCCAAGCGGCGCTCCGAGAGCCTCGACCCCGACATGTGACACCGAACAGAAGGACACCCTCACCATGCCGAAGAACAAGACCCACTCCGGAGCCAGCAAGCGGTTCCGGGTGACCGGCTCGGGCAAGATCCGACGCCAGAAGACGGGCCTGCGCCACAACCTCGAGCACAAGGCGTCGAAGGTCACCCGGCGGATGTCCGGCACCACCGAGGTCGCCAAGGCCGACACCAAGAAGGTGCGCAAGCTCCTCGGCCGCTGAGCCGACGAACCGCCGGTTGAGCACGGCAATCCCTCACAGACTTACCCCCAAGGAGTAACACGTGGCACGCGTCAAGCGGGCAGTCAACGCCAACAAGAAGCGCCGGGTCACCCTGGAGCGGGCCTCCGGTTACCGCGGGCAGCGCTCGCGTCTCTACCGCAAGGCCAAGGAGCAGGTCACTCACTCGCTGGTCTACAGCTACCGGGACCGCAAGGCGAAGAAGGGTGACTTCCGCAAGCTCTGGATCCAGCGCATCAACGCCGCTGCCCGCGCGAACGGCATCACCTACAACCGCTTCATCCAGGGGCTGAAGGCCGCCGGGGTCGAGGTGGACCGCAAGATCCTCGCCGACCTGGCCGTCAACGACGCGCCGGCGTTCGCCGCCCTGGTCGAGACCGCCCGCGGTGCGTTGCCCGAGGACGTCAACGCGCCGAAGGCCGAAGCCACTGCCTGACGAACCGATCTCGGCCGGCCCCGCGGGGTCGGCCGAGTCGCGTCCGGACACCACCGCCGGCCCGGCCGGACTGCTCACCGCGCGCAGCGGCCGGGTGAAGGCGGCCCGCAAGCTCGCCCGGCGCGCGGTGCGCACCGAGACCCGCCTCTTCCTCGCCGAGGGCCCGCAGGCCGTGCGTGAGGCCCTGACGGTGCCCGGCTGCGTGCGCGAGGTGTTCGCCGCCCCCGGAGCCGCGGAGGCGCATCCCGACCTCGCCGGGCCGGCCCGGGCCCGGGGCCTGCCCTGGCTCCTGGTCGACGACGGCGCCCTCGGGGCCCTCACCGAGACCGTGCACCCGCAGGGCGTCGTGGCCGTCTGCCGCGCCCTCGACGTGCCTCTGTCTGAGGTGCTGGGCCACCGGTCCGCGCTCCTGGCCCTGTGCGCCGAGGTGCGCGACCCGGGCAACGCCGGCACGGTGATCCGCTGCGCCGACGCCGCCGGCGCGGGCGGCGTGGTGCTGAGCGGCCACTCGGTGGATCCCTACAACGGCAAGACCGTGCGGGCCTCGGCCGGCTCACTGTTCCACGTACCGCTCACGCTCGCCCCCGACCCTGCGGCGGTGGTCGCCCGGCTGCGCGCGGACGGGTACACGGTGCTGGCCGCCGCGGGCGGGGGAGAGGTCGACCTCTACGACGCCGAGGACCGCGGGCTGCTCGCCGGGCCCACCGCCTGGCTTTTCGGCAACGAGGCCCGGGGCCTGCCCACGGAGCTGGCCGGGGTCGCCGACCACCGGGTTCGCATCCCCCTCCACGGCCGTGCCGAGAGCCTGAACCTGGCCACCGCCGCGGCTGTCTGCCTCTACGCCTCCGCGCGCGTGCAGCGCCGGTAGCCCGGCTCGGGCGGCGCGGGACGGGCCGCCGAGCCGCTAACCTGTGGCGCGTGGGCGATGAGGGGATGGACACGGGGCTGCTCGACCTGCTGCCGGACGGGGTGGTGGTGGCCGACGAGAACGGCCGGGTGACGCTCTTCAACCACGCCGCGGCACGGTTGCTGCGCATCGACGACGGGCTCGGCAAGCACCTCGCCGATGTCGTCGCGCTCCAGGACCTCACCGGCAACGACTGGTTCGGCTGCACCCACCCGTACGACGGGCTGGCCACCCGCACCCGCCTGGCCGAGCAGGCGTGGTACCTCGCGGACGGCACCGAGCTGCTGCTCACCGCGCGGATCGTGCGGGACCGGGCGCGGACCCCGGTGCGTCAGGTGGTGGTGTCGCTGCGCTCCGCCCGTGCCCGGGAGCGGCTGGACCGCGAGCGCTCCGACCTCGTCGCCACGGTGGCGCACGAGCTGCGCTCCCCGCTGACCGGCGTGAAGGGCTTCGTCGCCACGCTGCTGTCGAAGTGGGACCGGCTCAACGACGAGCAGAAGAAGATGATGCTCGAGACCGTCAACGTCGACGCCGACCGGCTGACCCGGCTCATCGCCGAGCTGCTCGACGTCGCGCGGATCGACACCGGGCGGCTCTCGCTCTACCCCCGGCCGCTGGAGCTGACCACCGTCGTGGAGCGCGTGCTGGCCTCGGTGCGCGCGGGAACCGGGCGGGAGATCACGCTGGAGGTCACCGGCACGCTGCCCACGATCACCGCCGATCCGGACAAGCTTGCCCAGGTGGTGACCAACCTCGTGGACAACGCGGTACGCCACGGCGAGGGCCGGATCACGCTCACCGCCGCGCCGATCCCCTCCGGGGACCCGTTCCCGGGCGTGCTGCTGCACGTCGACGACGAGGGGGAGGGGATCAGCCCGTCGATCCGCAGCCGGGTGTTCACGAAGTTCTGGCGGCACGGCAGCCGGGGCGGCAGCGGCCTGGGGATGTACATCATCCACGGTCTGACCCGCGCCCACGGCGGCATGGTCGACATCGGCGACTCCCCGGCCGGCGGGGCCCGCGTGACCATCCTGTGGCCGGAGAGTGCGCCCCCCGAGTAGGCCCGCCGCGACCCCTGACGGAGACTCGGCGCCAAACCGGTTCGTGGGCGCCCCCGGGCAGTTCCTAGACTTCGGGGTGCACCACGCTCCCCGTCCCTCTCGAAAGGCACCGATGTCCGGCCCCAACACCGACTACGACCCCGTCGAGGTCACCCCCCTGCAGGCCGAGCAGGTCGACGCGATGCGCGAGGCGGCGCTGGCGGCGATCGCCGCGGCCACCGACCTCGAGGGGCTGAAGCGGGTCCGGACCGAGCACGCCGCCGAGCGCTCGCCGCTGGCCCTGGCCAACCGGGAGATCGGCGCGCTGCCTCCCCAGGCGCGCAAGGAGGCGGGCATGCGTGTCGGCCAGGCCCGCGCGGCGGTCAACAAGGCCCTGGCCGCACGGCAGGCCGAGCTCGAGGCCGAGCAGGAGCAGCGGATGCTCGTCGAGGAGACCGTCGACGTCACGCTGCCCTGGGACCGGTACCCCCGTGGCGCCCGGCACCCGATCACCACGCTGTCCGAGCGGATCGCCGACGTCTTCGTGGCGATGGGCTGGGAGGTGGCCGAGGGCCCGGTGGTCGAGGCGGAGTGGCTGAACTTCGACGCGCTGAACCTGGGTGCCGACCACCCCGCCCGCACCATGCAGGACACGTTCTGGATGGACCCGCCGGAGAACGCCCTCGTGCTGCGCACCCACACCTCCCCGGTGCAGGCGCGCACCATGCTGACCCGGCGGCCCCCGATCTACGTCGTGTGTCCCGGCCGGGTGTTCCGCACCGACGAGTACGACGCCACGCACAGCCCGGTCTTCCACCAGGTGGAGGGGCTCGTCGTCGACGAGCGCATCACGATGGCCCACCTGAAGGGATCGCTGGACCACTTCGCGGAGGCGATGTTCGGCGAGGGGATCACCACGCGGTTCCGGCCGTCGTACTTCCCGTTCACGGAGCCGTCGGCCGAGGTGGACCTGGCCTGCTTCGTCTGCCGCGGCACCCCGCCGCTGGTGGAGTCCTGCCGCACCTGCAAGGGCGAGGGCTGGATCGAGTGGGGCGGCTGCGGGATGGTCAACCCCCGGGTGCTGACCGCGTGCGGCATCGACTCCGCGCGCTTCACCGGGTTCGCGTTCGGGATGGGCATCGACCGAACCCTGATGTTCCGCCACGGTGCGGAGGACATGCGGGACATGTTCGAGGGCGACGTCCGCTTCACCACGGCGTTCGGGACGGAGATCTGAGTCGATGCGTGCACCTGTTTCCTGGATCCGCGAGTACGTCGACCTGCCCGAGGACCTCACCACCGAGGACCTGGCGGCCCGGCTGACCGCACTGGGCCTCAAGCTCGAGGCCCTGGAGCGGCCCGGCGCCGACATGAAGGGACCGCTCGTCGTCGGCCGGGTGCTCACCGTGGAGCCCGAGCCGCAGAAGAACGGCAAGACCATCAACTGGTGCACCGTCGACGTCGGCGACGCGAACGGGTCCGGCGAGCCACAGGGCATCGTGTGCGGTGCGCACAACTTCGCACCCGGTGACCTGGTGGTCGTGGTGCTGCCCGGAGGGGTGCTGCCCGGCGGGTTCGAGATCAGCGCCCGCAAGACCTACGGCCACGTCTCGGCGGGCATGATCTGCTCGGCCACCGAGCTCGGCCTCGAGGACCCGGCCACCAGGGACGGCATCGTGGTGCTTCCCGAGGACGCAGGGAAGCCGGGCGACGACGCGTTCGCGCTGCTGCCGCTGCGCGAGGACGTCCTCGAGTTCGAGATCAACCCCGACCGGGCGTACGCCCTGTCGCTGCGCGGCGTGGCGCGCGAGGCCGCCCTCGGCTTCGATGCGCCGTACCGGGACCCCGCCGCGCGGCCGACGCCGGCGCCGAACGACGCCGGCTACCCGGTCGTCGTCGAGGACCCCGAGGGCTGCCCGGTGTTCGTGACCCGCACGGTGACCGGCTTCGACCCGGCCGCGCGCACGCCCACGTGGCTGGCCCGTCGCGTGCAGCTGGCCGGCATGCGGCCGATCTCCCTGGCCGTCGACGTCACCAACTACGTGATGCTCGAGCTCGGCCAGCCGATCCACGGCTACGACGGGGACAAGCTGTCCGGTCCCATCCGGGTGCGGCGCGCCGCGACGGGGGAGAGGCTCACCACGCTGGACGGCGTCACCCGCGACCTCAGCGAGGAGGACCTGCTCATCACCGACGACACCGGGCCGATCGGCCTGGCCGGCGTGATGGGCGGCGAGAACACCGAGCTCTCGTCGACCACCTCGCACGTGGTGATCGAGGCGGCCTACTTCGACCCGGTGTCGATCTTCCGCACGCAGCGCCGGCACAAGCTGCCGTCCGAGGCGTCGAAGCGCTTCGAGCGCGGCATCGACCCCCGGCTGGCCGCGGCCGCCGCCGACCGGGTGGCCGAGCTGCTGGTGCGCTACGGCGGCGGCACCGTCGAGGACGGCGTCACCCACGTCGGCGCCGCGCCCGAGCCGCCGACCATCACCATCCCTGCGGACCTGCCGGCGCGGGTGACCGGCATGCCGATCAGCGCGGAGACCACGCTGGCCCACCTCACCGCCGTGGGCTGCGCGGTGCGCTATGACGACGGTGCCGTGGCCGCCACCGTGCCGAGCTGGCGGCCGGACCTCACCGACCCCTACGACCTCGTGGAGGAGGTCGCCCGTGTGGTCGGCTACGAGGACATCCCCTCGGTGCTGCCCACCGCCCCGTCCGGCCGCGGGCTGACCACCGCCCAGGCGCTGCGCCGGCGGGTCGGCCGGACCCTGGCCGGCGCGGGGTTCGTGGAGGTGGTGGACTTCCCGTTCGTGGGGTCCGGCGACCTCGACCGGCTCGGGCTCGACGCCGACGACGCGCGGCGTCGCGCGATGCGGATCGCGAACCCGATCAGCTCCGAGCAGCCGCTGATGACGACCACCCTGCTGCCGGGCCTCCTGGAGGCGGCCGCGCGCAACGCCGGCCGGGGGCAGCCGGACGTGGCGCTGTACGAGACCGCGACGGTGACCCTTCCGCGTGGTGAGCAGGCGGCGCCGATCCTGCCGGTGGACCGCCGTCCCACCGAGGCGGAGTGGCAGGAGCTGCTCGGGGCGCTTCCGGAGCAGCCGCTGCACCTGGCGCTGACCGTGTCGGGTCAGCGCGAACGGGCCGGCTGGTGGGGGCCGGGCCGGACGGCGACGTGGGCCGACGCGATCGAGGGCGTCCGGCAGGTGGCCGACGCCCTCGGCGTGGAGATCGAGGTGCACCGCGCGACGCGCGCGCCCTGGCACCCCGGGCGCTGCGCCGAGATCCGGACCGGCGGGACCACGGTCGGCTTCGCCGGCGAGCTGCACCCGCGGGTGTGCAGCGCGTACGGCGTCCCGGCCCGGACCGCCGCTGCGGAGATCGACCTCGACGTACTGCTCGCGCGGGCCACGCTGATCGCCCCGGCGCCGTACTTCTCGACCTTCCCGGTCGCCAAGGAGGACGTCGCTCTGGTCGTGGACGCCGACCTGCCGTCCGCCACGGTGGCGGACGCGCTGCGTGAGGGTGCCGGGCCGCTGTGCGAGTCGGTGCGGCTGTTCGACGTCTATACCGGCGCGCAGATCGGGGAGGGGAAGAAGTCGCTGGCCTTCGCGCTGCGGTTCCGGGCGGCCGACCGCACGCTGACCGAGGCCGAGACGGGAGAGTTCCGCGACGCCGCGGTGGCCGTCGCCGCCGAGCGCCACGGGGCCGTCCAGCGCTCCTGACCCCGCCGGACGTCATACGCACCGGTCGCCCGCGCCGCCGGAGCGAATGACGTCCCCCCGAGTGGCAGGCATATGCATGACTCTGTATAGTCATGCATATGACGAAGCGGAGAGTCGCCGTTGCCGGAGCCAGCGGGTACGCAGGTGGGGAGGTGCTGCGGCTGCTGCTCGGCCACCCCGAGGTCGAGGTGGGTGCGCTGACCGCCGGGTCCAACGCCGGCGAGCGCCTCGGCGCGCTCCAGCCGCACCTGCACCCGCTCGCCGACCGGGTGCTGGAGGAGACCACGGTGGAGGTCCTCGCCGGGCACGACGTGGTGTTCCTCGCCCTGCCGCACGGGCAGTCCGGGGCGATCGCCAAGCAGCTGCCCGACGAGGTGGTCGTCATCGACTGCGGGGCGGACTTCCGGCTCACCGACCCGGCGCTGTGGCAGCGGTTCTACGGCGGCGAGCACGCCGGGTCCTGGCCCTACGGCCTGCCCGAGCTGGCCGACCAGCGCGCGCAGCTCACCGGGGCCACCCGGATCGCGGTGCCGGGCTGCTACCCGACGGTCTCCACGCTCACCATGGCCCCCGCGGTCGCCGCGGGCATCGCCGACCCCTCGGGCGTGGTGGTGGTCGCCGCCTCGGGCACCTCCGGCGCCGGCAAGGCCGCCAAGCCGCACCTGCTCGGCTCGGAGGTGATGGGCTCCACGAGCGCGTACGGCGTCGGCGGCGTGCACCGGCACACGCCCGAGATCATCCAGAACCTGCGGCTGCTCACCGACGGGGAGGTGAAGGTCTCCTTCACGCCGGTGCTGGTGCCGATGCCGCGCGGCATCCTCGCCACCTGCTCGGCGCCCACCACCGTCACCGTCGACGAGGCGTACGACGTGTACGCCAAGGCCTACGCCGACGAGCCGTTCGTGCACGTCCTGCCGCAGGGCCAGTGGCCGCAGACCAAGGCGGTCGTCGGCTCCAACGCCGTGCACCTGCAGGTGACCGTCGACGAGGAGGCCGGCCGGCTCGTCGCGGTGGGCGCGGTCGACAATCTCGCCAAGGGCACCGGCGGTGCGGCCGTGCAGTGCATGAACCTCGCCCTGGGCCTTCCCGAGACCACCGGGCTCACCACGGTCGGCCTGGCCCCGTGAGCGAGTCCGTGAGCGAGTCCGTGAGCCGGTCGCGCACCCTGGTGCGGCACGCCGACGCGCTGGCCGTCGTGCGCCTGGCGCCGGGGTCCGACGTACCCACCTGGGCGACCGCCTCCACGCTGTTCTCGGTGACCGCGACCGCGGCGGAGACGTCCCTGGTCTGCCACGCGGCCACGGTGCCGACGAAGGTCCGCAAGGAGGGGCCGTTCACCGCCTACGAGGTGGTCGGGCCGCTCGACTTCACCCTCACCGGTGTGCTGAGCGATCTGCTCACCCCGCTGGCCGACGCCCGCGTGAGCGTCTTCGTCCTGTCCACCTTCGACACCGACTGGATCCTGGTCCCCGCGGCGTACGCCGACGTGGCGGACCGGGCCTGGACCGAGACCGGCCACACGGTGCAACCCGACCACGAGGAGCGCGCATGAGCGTCACCACCCCCCACGGCTTCCGCGCCGCGGGCGTCACCGCCGGCCTGAAGGACTCCGGCGGCAAGGACCTGGCCCTGGTGGTCAGCGACGGTCCGGAGTACGCCTCGGCCACGGTGTTCACCGCCAACCGCTGCAAGGCCAACCCGGTGCTGTGGAGCCAGGAGGCGGTCAAGGACGGCGTGGTCCGCGCGGTCGTGCTCAACTCCGGTGGGGCGAACTGCTACACCGGCGCCGACGGCTTCCAGACCACGCACGCCGTCGCGGAGAAGGTCGCCGACGGTCTGGGCGTCGGCGCGATCGACGTCGTGGTCTGCTCCACCGGCCTGATCGGGCTCAAGAACGACCGGGGCGTCCTGCTCTCCGGCGTCGAAGCCGCGCTCGCGGGCCTGTCCTACGACGGGGGCGCCGACGCCGCGGAGGCGATCATGACCACCGACACGGTCAGCAAGCAGGTCGTCGTCGAGGGCAGCGGCTGGAGCATCGGCGCGATGGCCAAGGGCGCCGGCATGCTCGCCCCGCAGCTGGCCACGATGCTGGTGGTGCTCACCACGGACGCGAAGGTGGACTCGGCCGCCGCCGACCGGGCGCTGCGGGCCGCGACCCGGGTCAGCTTCGACCGGCTGGACTCCGACGGCTGCATGTCCACCAACGACACGGTCACGTTGCTGGCCAACGGCGCCTCCGGCATCACCCCCACCGAGGAGGACTTCACCGAGGCGCTCACCCGCGCCTGCACCGACCTGGCCATGCAGCTGCTCGCCGACGCCGAGGGCGCCGACCACGAGATCGCCATCACCGTGCTGCACGCGGCCAACGAGGAGGAGGCCGTCGACGTCGCCCGCGCGGTCGCCCGCAGCAACCTGTTCAAGACCGCGGTGTTCGGCAAGGACCCGAACTGGGGCCGGGTGCTCGCCTCGATCGGCACCACCTCGGCCCGGTTCGACCCCGCCGACCTCGACGTGGCGATGAACGGTGTCTGGGTCTGCAAGGGCTCCGAGCCCCACGAGCCACCGGACAAGGTCGACCTCAGCGCCCGCGAGGTCAGCGTGACCATCGACCTGAAGGCGGGGCAGGAACGGGCCACCGTGTGGACCAACGACCTCACCCACGCCTACGTCCACGAGAACTCCGCCTACTCGAGCTGAGGACCGATGAGCGACCAGAACTCCCACGACGCCAAGTGGCGGCAGGCCACGGCGAAGGCACGCACGCTGGCCGGCGCGCTGCCGTGGCTGATGAAGTACCACGGCAAGACCATCGTGGTGAAGTACGGCGGTAACGCGATGACCGACGACGCGCTCAAGCGTGCCTTCGCCGAGGACGTCGTGTTCCTGCGGATGGCCGGCTTCCGGCCGGTCGTGGTGCACGGCGGGGGCCCGCAGATCTCGGCGATGCTCGACCGGCTCGGTATCGAGAGCGAGTTCAAGGGCGGCCTGCGGGTGACCACGCAGGAGACCATGGACGTGGTCCGGATGGTCCTCGTCGGGCAGGTGCAGCGCGAGCTGGTCGGCTTGATCAACGAGCACGGTCCGCTGGCCGTCGGGCTGTCCGGGGAGGACGCCGGGCTGTTCACCGCCGCGCGCACCAACACTGTTGTCGACGGCGAGGAGGTCGATCTCGGCCTGGTCGGGGAGGTCGCCTCCGTGCGGCCGGAGGCGGTGCGCGACCTCGTCGAGGCCGGCCGGATCCCGGTCATCTCCTCCGTGGCCCCCGACGTGGACGGCGTCGTGCACAACGTCAACGCCGACACCGCGGCCGCGGCCCTGGCCGTCGCCCTCGGGGCCGAGAAGCTGCTGGTGCTCACCGACGTCGAGGGCCTCTACCGCGACTGGCCGGACAGCGACGACGTGATCGGGGAGATCAGCCCCGAGGAGCTCGAGAAGCTCATGCCCACCCTGGCCAGCGGGATGGTGCCGAAGATGGGGGCCTGCCTGACCGCGGTGCAGAACGGGGTCCCCGGCGCCACCGTCGTGGACGGCCGCGAGCCGCACGCCGTACTCCTGGAGATCTTCACCGACGAGGGCGTCGGCACCCAGGTGCTGCCCGGTGTGCCCACGAAGATCCGCACGGCGCTCTACACCACCTCCAACCCCAAGTCGACGTCCAAGTGAGGCCTGCGATGACCACGAGCCAGGACCTGCAGCAGCGCTACGCCGGCGCGCTGATGAACACCTTCGGCCCGCCCAAGCTGGTGCTCACCCGCGGCGAGGGCGCCTACGTGTGGGACGCGGACGGCAACCGCTACCTCGACCTCCTCGGCGGCATCGCCGTCAACGCCCTCGGCCACGGGCACCCGGCGCTGGTCTCCGCGGTGAGCGAGCAGCTCGCCACGCTCGGACACGTGTCGAACTTCTTCGCCACCGAGCCGCAGATCGCCCTGGCCGAGAAGCTGCTGGCGCTGCTCGGCGCGACCGGCCACGGCAAGGTGTTCTTCGCCAACTCCGGGACCGAGGCCAACGAGGCGGCGTTCAAGCTGACGCGCCGCCGCGGCCGCACGCACGTGGTCGCCATGGAGGGCAGCTTCCACGGACGCTCGATGGGCGCGCTGGCGCTCACCTCGAAGGCGGCCTACCGGGAGCCGTTCGAGCCGCTGCCCGGCGACGTGACCTTCGTGCCGTACGGCGACGCCGACGCGCTTGCCGCCGCGGTCACCGACGAGACCGCCGCGGTGGTGGTCGAGCCGATCCAGGGGGAGGCGGGGGTGGTCTTCCCGCCCGAGGGCTTCCTCGCCGCCGCGCGCGAGATCACCCGGGAGCGCGGCGCCCTGCTGTGGTTCGACGAGGTGCAGACCGGCATGGGCCGCACCGGCGACTGGTTCGCCCACACCGCCAGCGGCGTGACGCCCGACGTGGTGACCCTGGCGAAGGGGCTGGCCGGCGGCATCCCGGTCGGCGCCTGCGTGGCGCTGGGCGAGCACGCCGACCTCCTCCAGCCGGGCAACCACGGGACCACGTTCGGCGGGAACCCGGTCGCCTCGGCGGCCGCGCTGGCCGTCATCGACACCATCGAGAAGGAGGGCCTGCTCGCGCACGCCACACAGGTGGGGGAGCAGCTCAAGGCAGGCCTGGCCCACCCGCACGTGACCGAGGTTCGCGGCCGCGGCCTGCTGGTCGGGCTCGACCTGGATGCCGACGTGGCCCCTCAGGTGGTCGCCGCCGCCCAGGATCGGGGGTTCATCGTCAACGCCTGCGCGCCGAACCGGATCCGGCTCGCACCGCCGCTGGTGCTGACCGTCGAGCAGGCCGACAGCTTCCTGGGCGCCTGGCCGGGCATCCTCGAGGCCGCCTACGCCGCGCAGGAACGGCCATGACCCGCCACTTCCTCCGCGACGACGACCTCACCGTCGCCGAGCAGGCCGAGGTCCTGGCGCTGGCCAAGAGGCTCAAGGCCGACCGGCACGGGGCCACCCCGCTGGCCGGGCCCCGCACGGTCGCGGTGCTCTTCGACAAGCCGACGCTGCGCACGCAGGTGTCGTTCACCGTCGGGATCGCCGAACTCGGGGGACACCCGATGGTCGTGGACGGCAACCTGGCCAAGATCGGGGTGCGCGAGTCCGTCGCCGACACCGCCCGCGTGCTCGGTCGACAGGTGGCGCTCGTGGTGTGGCGGACCTTCGACCAGTCCCGGCTCGAGGAGATGGCCGCCCACGCCGGCGTCCCGGTGGTGAACGCCCTCACCGACCAGTTCCACCCCTGCCAGCTGCTCGCGGACCTGCAGACCATCGAGGAGCACAAGGGCCGGCTGGCCGGGCTCACGGTCGCCTTCCTCGGCGACGCGGCGTGCAACATGGCGCACTCCTACCTGCTCGCCGGCGCCACGGCGGGCATGCACGTGCGGGTGAGCGGACCGGCCGGCTACGAGCCGGATGCCGACCTGCTGGCCCGCGCCCAGCAGATCGCCGGTACGACGGGCGGCTCGGCCGTGTCCGTGCCGGACCCGGTGACCGCGGTCACGGGCGCGGACGTGGTGGTCACCGACACGTGGGTGTCGATGGGCAAGGAGGAGGAGACCGCCGCGCGGCAGCGCGCGTTCGGTGCGCACTCGCTCACGCAGGAGCTGCTCGCCCACGCCCGTGAGGACGCGATCGTGCTGCACTGCCTGCCGGCCTACCGGGGCAAGGAGATCGCCGCCGACGTGCTCGACGGTCCGCGCAGTGTGGTGTGGGACGAGGCCGAGAACCGGCTGCACGCGCAGAAGGCGCTGATGGCCTGGCTGCTCGACCAGCAGGGGAGCGTCCGGTGAGCCCCGCGATCCCGACCACCAAGGGCGCACGCCAGCAGACCATCGTGGACCTGCTGGCCAAGCACGAGGTCCGCTCCCAGGCCGAGTTGGCCGACCTGCTCGCCGGCGCCGGCGTGCACGTCACCCAGGCGACGCTGTCGCGCGACCTCCTGGAGCTGGAGGCGGTCAAGATCCGGGTGCCCTCGGGCGCGCTGGTGTACGCCGTACCCGCCGAGGGTGGCGACCGCACGCCGCACGCCGCCGTCGACTCCGCGGTCTCGGAGAACCGCTTGTCGCGGCTGCTGGCCGAGCTGCTGGTCTCCGCCGACGCCTCGGCGAACCTCGCGCTGCTGCGCACCCCGCCGGGTGCCGCGCAGTACCTCGCCTCGGCCTTCGACAAGGCCGGCATGGACGACGTGCTCGGCACCGTCGCCGGGGACGACACCGTGCTGGTGATCAGCCGACGACCCGACGGCGGGCAGGCACTCGCCCAGCGCTTCCTGGCGCTCGCGAACGGCACTCATCCCTCGCCCGCCGGGGATCCGACCACCAGAACCTCCTAGCCTCCCAGACCCAGAAGGAAGCAACCGTTGAGCAAGGTCCTCACCTCCCTGCCCGTCGGCGAGCGCGTCGGCATCGCGTTCTCCGGAGGGCTCGACACCTCCGTGGCGGTGGCGTGGATGCGCGACAAGGGCGCGGTCCCGTGCACCTACACCGCCGACATCGGCCAGTACGACGAGCCGGACATCTCCGGGGTCCCCGCACGCGCCCTGGAGTACGGCGCCGAGCTGTCGCGCGCCGTGGACTGCCGGACCATGCTCGTCGAGGAAGGGCTCGCCGCGCTGGCCTGCGGGGCCTTCCACATCCGCTCCGGCGGCCGGGCCTACTTCAACACCACCCCGTTGGGGCGCGCCGTGACCGGCACCATGCTGGTCCGCGCCATGCACGAGGACGGCGTCGACATCTGGGGTGACGGCTCGACGTTCAAGGGCAACGACATCGAGCGGTTCTACCGCTACGGGCTGCTCGCCAACCCGCAGCTGCGCATCTACAAGCCGTGGCTCGACGCCGACTTCGTCAGCGAGCTCGGCGGGCGCAACGAGATGAGCCAGTGGCTCACCGAGCACGGCCTGCCCTACCGCGACAGCCAGGAGAAGGCGTACTCCACCGACGCCAACATCTGGGGCGCCACCCACGAGGCGAAGACCCTCGAGCACCTCGACGTCTCGCTGGAGTCCGTGGAGCCGATCATGGGCGTGAAGTTCTGGGACCCCGCGGTGGAGATCGCGTCCGAGGACGTGTCGGTCCGGTTCGCCCAGGGGCGGCCGGTGGCGGTCAACGGCAAGGACTACGCCGACGACCCGGTCGGGCTGGTCCACGCGGTGAACGAGATCGGCGGCCGGCACGGCCTGGGCATGTCGGACCAGATCGAGAACCGGATCATCGAGGCCAAGTCGCGCGGCATCTACGAGGCGCCCGGCATGGCGCTGCTGTGGATCGCCTACGAGCGGCTGCTCAACGCCATCCACAACGAGGACACGGTCGCCAACTACCACCAGCAGGGCCGCCGCCTGGGCCGGCTGCTCTACGAGGGCCGCTGGCTGGACCCGCAGGCGCTGATGCTGCGCGAGTCGATCCAGCGCTGGGTGGCCTCGGTGGTGACCGGCGAGGTGACGCTGCGGCTGCGGCGCGGTGAGGACTACTCGATCCTCGCCACCAAGGGGCCGGCGTTCTCCTACCACCCGGACAAGCTGTCGATGGAGAAGGTGGAGTCGGCGGCGTTCGGCCCGACGGACCGGATCGGCCAGCTGACCATGCGCAACCTCGACATCGCCGACTCCCGGTCCATGCTCGAGCAGTACGCCGCCCAGCCGCAGGACCAGGGCCACGTGCTCGTCGAGCACGGCAACCTGCTCGGCGCCCTCGAGCCCGGTGGTGGCGACCGGATCGCGGCGAACCCGGCCGCTGCCGAGATCGACGAGGAGGCGCTGGACAACGTGGCCATGGAGACCGGCACCGACTGACGACCCGCCCCCGCGGACGTCATACGACGCGTCGGCACGGGCGACCGCACCGTATGACGCCCCCGCGGACGTCATACGGTGTGACCGCCAGGACGACCGGACCGTATGACGTCCGGGTGGGCCGAGAGGAAGACCAGCACGTGACCACCAACACCGGGGCACTGTGGGGCGGACGATTCGCCGGCGGCCCGAGCCCCGAGCTCGCGGCGCTGTCGAAGTCGACGCACTTCGACTGGCGGCTCGCGCCGTACGACCTCGCCGGTTCCCGGGCGCACACCCGCGTGCTGCACCGCGCGGGCCTGCTCACCGACGCCCAGCGTGACGGCCTGCTCGCCGGGCTCGACCGGCTCGCGGCCAAGGTCGCCTCCGGCGAGGTGACCGCCGCCGAGTCCGACGAGGACGTCCACGGTGCCCTCGAGCGGCTGCTCCTCGAGGAGGTCGGCCCCGACCTCGGCGGCCGGCTGCGTGCGGGTCGCTCGCGCAACGACCAGGTCGCCACGCTGTTCAAGGTGTTCCTGCGCGAGCACGCGCGCGTCCTCGCCGGCCACGTGCTCGACCTCGTGGAGGCCGACGCCGCCCAGGCCGAGCAGCACCTCGGCGCGATCATGCCGGGGCGCACCCACCTGCAGCACGCCCAGCCGGTGCTGCTCTCCCACCACCTGCTCGCCCACGCCTGGCCGCTGCTGCGCGACGTCGCCCGGCTGCGCGACTGGGACGCGAGGGTCGCCGTCGACTCGCCCTACGGCTCCGGTGCCCTGGCCGGGTCAAGCCTCGGCCTCGACCCGCAGCGGGTGGCCCGCGAGCTCGGCTTCGACGACTCCAGCGCGAACTCGATCGACGGCACCGCCGCGCGCGACTTCGTCGCCGAGTTCGCGTTCGTGGCCGCGTTGATCGGCGTCGACGTGAGCCGGCAGGCCGAGGAGGTGATCCTCTGGGCGACCAAGGAGTTCGACTTCGTCGGGCTGCACGACTCCTACTCGACCGGGTCCAGCATCATGCCGCAGAAGAAGAACCCCGACATCGCCGAGCTCGCGCGCGGCAAGGCGGGGCGCATGGTCGGGAACCTCACCGGCCTGCTGGCCACCCTCAAGGCGCTGCCGCTGGCCTACAACCGGGACCTGCAGGAGGACAAGGAGCCGGTCTTCGACTCGGTGGACACCTTGGAGGTGCTGCTGCCCGCGTTCACCGGGATGGTGCGGACGCTGACCTTCCACACCGACCGGATGGCCGCCCTCGCGCCCCAGGGGTTCACCCTGGCCACCGACGTGGCCGAGTGGCTGGTCCGTGAAGGTGTCCCGTTCCGCGTGGCGCACGAGGTCGCGGGGGAGTGCGTACGACGGTGCGAGGAACTCGGCGTCGACCTGCCGGACCTGACCGACGCGCAGCTGGCGGAGATCTCCGCTCAGCTCACCCCCGACGTGCGCGAGGTGCTCACCGTCGAGGGGTCCGTGGCCTCGCGCAACGCCCGCGGTGGCACCGCGCGCGAGCGCGTGGAGGAGCAGCTCGAGGAGCTGCGGGCGGCGGTCACGGACCACCGTGCCTGGGCAGGCTGACCCGGCCGGCGCCGACCGGCTTCGGCGGCGGCTGGCCGGACCGGCCGTGGAGGTGGCCCCGCTGCTGCTGGGCTGGACGTTGACCCACACGACCGCCGAGGGCACGGTCAGCGTGCGCCTCACCGAGGTGGAGGCCTACATGGGGGCCGACGACCCCGCCAGCCACGCCTACCGCGGTCCGACGCCGCGCAACGTGGTGATGTTCGGGCACGCGGGCCACCTCTACACCTACTTCTCCTACGGCGTGCACTGGTGCTGCAACGTGGTCACCGGCACCGAAGGCCACGCCTCGGCGGTGCTGCTCCGCGCGGGTCGTGTCGTGGAGGGGCAGGAGCTGGCGCGACGCCGCCGCGGCGAGCCCACCCGGGACCGCTCGCTCGCCCGCGGCCCCGGCTGCCTGGGCCAGGCGCTCGGCCTGGGGCGGGCACACAACGGCACCGACCTGCTCGCCGAGGGACCGCTGTCGCTGGCCCCGGGCGCCCCGGTGGAGACCGGCGCGGTCAGCACCGGTCCCCGGGTCGGGGTCAGCAGCGGGCACGCGCTGCCGTGGCGCTTCTGGGTGACCGGGGACGAGACCGTCTCGGCCTACAAGCGCAGCCCCCGCGCACCGACGTAGCGACCGCGTCCCCCGCGGAAGCGGGACCATCGCCTCGTCCGCCCGAGCCCCGGCCTCACTAGCGTGGAGGCCGGAGAAGGGGAGGTGCACCGTGACCGGTCCCGACACGCTCTTCGAGGGCAGCGCCCAGAAGGCCCGCGAGTGGGTCCACGAGCTCGCCCGTGAGCTCGGGCGCCCCGAGGACACCGGCTACGCGCTGCGGGTCCTGCGCGCGTTCCTGCACGTGCTGCGCGACCGGCTGCCGGTCGCGGAGTGCGCCCAGCTGGCCGCCCAGCTGCCGGAGGTCCTGCGCGGGGTCTACTTCGAGGGCTGGCGGCCCAGCACGACGCCGCACCCGTACCACGACCTCGACACGTTCCTTCAGCGCGTCGCGGACGAGGGCCGGCTGGCCGGTGAGACCGAGAGCGCGTACGCGGCCGAGGCTGCGGTACGGGTGCTGGCCCGCCACGTCGGCGTCCACGAGCTCGGGAAGGTGCGCCTGGTGCTGCCGCGCGACATCGCCGACTTCGTGAGCCCCACGGACGTGAGCATCCGGAACGAGGGCCACCATGTCGGCTGAGACGACCGTCCAGCCCGCCGACGTCACGGTGACCACGCGCGGCGACGTACCCGACTCGATGGCCGAGTACGCCGCTGGGAAGGTGCGCGAGGTGTACCGCTACACCGGTGAGCCGGTGCGCGTGGCGCGCGTCGTGCTCACGCAGTACGCCGACCCGGCGCGCGACCGGTCGGCGGTCGCCGAGGCCGCCCTGGTGTACGACGCGACCAGCGTGCGCGCGCAGGCGGCGGCGAGCGAGATCGACGCCGCGATCGACCTGGCCGCCGGCCGGCTTCGCGCCGCGGTGGTGCGCCACCAGGATCGGGTGCGGACCCGGCACCGCTGGCTGGCCCAGCAGGAGTCCCGACGGGGAGCCCAGGAATGGCGCCACGGCGACCTGCCGGCCCCCAGGCTCCCGCACTACCGGCGGCCCGTGGAACAACGTGACATCGTGCGCCGCAAGACCTTCCACCCGGACCCGATGTCGATCGACGAGGCCGCCTTCGACCTCGAGCAGATGGACTACGACTTCTACCTGTTCACCCACGTCGCGTCCGGCCAGGTGGCCCTGGTCCGACGCCGGGACGCCGGCGGGTACGCCGTGCAGGGCGAGGTGGACCGGGCGGAGGCCACCGCCGGGTTCGTGGTGCTCGAAGGCCCAGCCCCGGTGATGGACGAGGCGGAGGCGCGCGCGCACCTGGACCTGGCCGCGGAACCGTACGCGTTCTTCCTGGACCGGGACACCGGCCAGGGCCGGGTGCTCTACACCCGGTACGACGGTCACTACGGGCTGATCGCGGCCGACTGAGCCCGGCCACCCGGTGCCCCGGACCCGCTCACCCGACCTCGACGGTCACCGCGCTGTCGTCGAAACACACGTGGCCGGCCACCTTGGCCGCGTCCTCGAGCGGGCGCTCGTAGGACCAGGCCACGTCGCCCAGGCCGTCCACCGACCAGTAGGACGCGGTGCCCTTGTAGGGGCACACCGACGTGGTGTCGCTGGGCCGCAGGTCCGCGCGCACGTCCTCGCGCGGCAGGTACCAGTGGTTCGGCAGACCGGTCTCGGAGAGCACGACCGCCGCGGACGACTCCGCGAGCAACAGGGGGCCCGTGCGCACCCGCACCGGACGGCTCGCGGCGCGCGCGTCGACCCGGTGGTACGGGTCCCGCAGGTGGCCGTGGACCTCCTCGTCCTCGTCGTACCAGGCGTCCATCGCGTCGAAGTACACCGCGGCGTACCCGCTCAGCCACGCGGCGTCGCCGATCGGGTCCGGGTAGGCCCACACCGCGTTCTCGGCGGTGCGGCCACCGGCCTCCACCGACCAGTAGACGGCCTCGCCCTTGAACGGGCAGTGCGTGCGGTGGTCGCTGGGGCGCAGCATCGCCTGCGCGAGGTCCTCCTGCGGCACGTAGAGCACCGGGAGCATCCCGCCCTCGTGGAGCAGCCGCCCCCGTTCGGTGTCGAGCACGGTGAGCCCGGCGTACACCGCGCGCACCCGACGGGGGAAGTCGTCGAGGAAGAGCAGGTGTCTCGGCCCGTCGATGTCGTAGTTCGTCGGCGCGGGTGAGCGTGGCGCCAACGGTCCAGAACCCGTGGTCAGGCTCATCGGGACTCCCTTCGCTCATGGGGACGGGCGGTGCTACCGGACCGGGCTGGTACCCGACGGAGCCGGAGGACATGTGAGCGCCGTCCGCCCGCCCGGCCACGCTCCCCCGACCCTCGGCAGCCCTCGGTAAGGTCCGCTCCATGCCCGACCTCCACGAGAGCACCACCCGTGCCCTGCACCGCCTCGCCCTGGACCGCCAGACCAAGCACCGCGTCCCCGGCCTCTACGCCGGCGTGGTCCGCGGCGGCGACTTCGTCTGGCAGGAAGGCATCGGGGCCGCCGACGTCACCGGCCCGGACCGCGCGCCCGGTGCGGACGACCAGTTCCTCATCGCCTCGAACAGCAAGACCTTCACCGCGGTCCTGGTCATGCAGCTGCGCGACGAGGGCCGGCTGAGCCTCGACGACACCCTGGACCGGCACATCGCGGAGGTGCGCCACACCGGGCTGACCCTGCGGCAGTGCCTTGCGCACGTGTCCGGCATGCAGCGCGAACCGGTGGGCGATGTGTGGGAGACCCTGCGCAACCCCGACCGCGCCGAGCTCGTCGCCGGTTTCAACGAGGCCGAACGGGTGCACCGGCCCCACCACCTGTGGCACTACTCGAACCTGGTCTTCTCCATGCTGGGGGAGGTGGTCGCCCGCCTCGACGGTCGGGACTGGTACGAAGCCCTCAAGGCCCGCATCCTCGACCCGCTGGAGATGACCCGCACGACGGTCGGGCCCCGCGGGCCCGCGGTCACCGGGTACTACGTGCCGCCGTGGTCGGACGTGCCCGTGGTGGAACCCGTGGTGGACACCAAGGCCCTCGCGCCCTGTGCCGGGCTGGCCAGCACCCCGCGGGACCTGGCGCGGTGGTCGACGTTCGTGGCGAACCCCGTCGAGGAGGTGCTGCACCCGGACACGCTCGAGGAGATGTGCGAGCCGCAGACCGTGATCGACCGGCAGCGCTGGACCGGCGCCATGGGGCTCGGGTTCATGCTGCTGCGCGCGGACAACCGGGTGTACGTCGGCCACACCGGAGGGATGCCCGGCCACATCACCGGGCTGTTCACCCACCGGGAGAGCGGCACCGGCGGACTGGCGCTGATGAACAGCACCTCCGCGCCGGACCCGGCGGCGTTCGCGCTGGACCTCGCCGGCCACGTCCTCGAGCACGACCCCGTCGACCCGGAGGTGTGGCGTCCCGGCGCCGAGGTGCCCGCCGACCTCGCGAGCGTGCTCGGGGTGTGGTTCTCCGAAGGCTCGCCCTTCGTCTTCACCGTGCGGCACGGCCGCCTCGAGGCCCGAGCCCAGGGGCTCGCCGAGCACAAGCCGGCCTCGACGTTCGAGCGGATCGGGGAGGACCTCTATCGCACGACCGGCGGTCGCGAGGCCGGTGAGCTGCTGCGCCTGACGCGCGACGAGCACGGCCGGGTCACGACGATGAACTGGGCGACGTACCTCTTCACCCGCGAGCCGTACGCCTTCGGCGAGTGGCTCCGGTGAGATCCGGTGGCCCGCGCCGCGCCGCGATGAGGCAGGCTTGGACGTGACCCCTCAGCACCACCGGGAGAAAGGGACCCAGGTGAGCAGCCTCGACTCCGTCCTCGATGACCTCGAGTGGCGCGGCCTCCTCGCGCACTCGACGGACCTCGACGCCCTGCGCGCCGAGATGGCCGAGGGACCGGTCCGCTTCTACGTGGGCTTCGACCCGACCGCGCCGAGCCTGCACATGGGCAACCTGCTGCAGATCCTCACCGCCCGGCGGCTGCAGGACGCCGGGCACGTCCCCTACGCACTCGTCGGCGGTGCGACCGGCATGATCGGCGACCCCAAGGAGTCCGGCGAGCGGACGCTGAACTCCCTCGACCTGGTCAAGGACTGGGTCGAGCGGGTGCGCCGCCAGATCGAGCCCTTCCTGTCCTTCGAGGGCACGAACGCGGCGACGATGGTCAACAACTACGACTGGACCGCGAGCCTGTCGACGATCGACTTCCTGCGCGACATCGGCAAGCACTTCCCCGTGAACCGGATGCTCTCCCGGGAGGTGGTCAAGCGCCGTCTCGACGAAGGCATCAGCTACACCGAGTTCAGCTACGTGCTGCTGCAGTCGATGGACTTCCTGAACCTCTACCGGGACCACCACGTCACCCTCCAGTTCGGCGGCAGCGACCAGTGGGGCAACCTCACCGGCGGGGTGGAGCTGATCCGCCGTGCGGCCGGTGGGCGCGCGCACGCGTTCGCGACCCCGCTGATCACCCGCGCGGACGGCACCAAGTACGGCAAGACCGAGGGCGGTGCGCTGTGGCTGGACCCGGAGATGATGTCGCCGTACGCCTTCTACCAGTTCTGGCTCAACGTCGAGGACGAGAAGGTCGGCGAGCTGCTGCGGGCGTTCACCTTCCTCACGCGCGAGGAGATCGAGGACCTCGAGGAACAGACCGCCGAGAAGCCGTTCCTGCGCGCGGGGCAGAAGGCACTGGCCGAGCACGTCACCACCCTGGTGCACGGTGCGGCCGAGACCGAGCGGATCAAGGCTGCCTCGGCGGCGCTCTTCGGGACCGGGGACCTGCGCGACCTGGACGTGGCCACGCTCGGCGCCGCGCTGCGGGAGGCCGGCGCGACCCAGGTCAAGCGCGCCGACGGGCTGCCGGGCATCGTCGACCTGCTCGTGGAGTCGGGGCTGTCGAAGAGCAAGGGCGAGGCCCGCCGCACCGTCGGCGAGGGTGGCGCCTACCTCAACAACGAGCGGGTCGAGGAGGTCGACGCCGTGGTCGGCGAGCGCGACCTGCTCGGCGGCAGCTGGCTGGTGCTCCGCCGGGGCAAGCGGCACATCGCGGGCGTCGAGGTCGTCTGAACGATGGGGGAGCGGTTCTTGTCCTCGCTGGAGGACCGGGCGCAGGAGGTGCTGCCGGAGCCGGTCTTCCGCTACTTCCGCCAGGGCGCCCGCGACGGGCTGACCGCCGCGGAGGCCGTCGCGGCCTGGGACCGGCTGCGGTTCGTGCCGCAGGTGCTGCGGGACGTCACGCACGTGGACACCGCCACCAGCCTGCTCGGCACGGAGGTGGGCACCCCGGTGGCCCTCGCGCCGACGACCATGCAGCGCGCCGCTCATCCCGACGGTGAGCTGGCGACCGCGCGCGCGGTCGCCGCCGCGGACTCGCTCATGGTGCTGTCCAGCAACGCCGGCTCCACCTTCGAGGACGTGGCCGGCACGGGCGTGTCCTGGTGGTTGCAGATGTACGTCACCGCCGAGCGGCCCACCTGTGCCCCGCTGGTGCAGCGGGCCGTCGACGCCGGCGCGGGGGCCCTCGTGCTCACCGTCGACACCGCGGTCGTCGGCACGAAGTACGACGTGGGGGAGACGGTCTGGGACCTGGTGCAGCCGGGCTGGCTGCGGGTCAACTTCGCCGAGAGCTATGGGCAGGCACCCGGCGACGAGAAGGCCACCGACCTCGGGCCGCAGGACATCGCCTGGCTCGCGGAGACCTCGGGGGTGCCGGTCGTCGTGAAGGGGGTGCTGCACCCGGCCGACGTGCGCCGCTGCATCGACGCCGGCGCGGCCGCGGTCTGGGTCTCCAACCACGGCGGCCGCCAGCTCGACGGCGCGGTGGCCACCGCGGAGGCGCTGGCCGGGGTCGTCGACGCGGCCGGGGACGACGCGGAGGTGTACGTCGACGGCGGGATCCGTGCCGGGCGGCACGTGCTGGCCGCCCTCGCGCTCGGTGCCCGCGGGGTGTTCCTGGGGCGGCCGGCGCTCTACGCCCTCGCCGCCGGCGGCCAGGCCGGCGTGGAGCAGTTGTTCGCCGAGCTGCGCGCCGAGCTCCTGGAGGCGCTCACCCTCGCGGGCTGCGCCTCGGCCGCGGCCGTGCCGCCGACCCTCCTCGCCTGACCGCCGAGGACGTCACCAGTCCCCCTGACCGCCGAGGGGTCACCTGATCGCCCCCCTCACCGGCGTGTCGTGGACGCCGTGACCCCTCGTCGGCTCAACAGTCGCGCAGGTCGCGCATGACCACGCCCATGCGCGGCTTCGGGGCGAACGAGGTGGACTTGCGGGGCATCCGGATGCCCCGGCCGGCGGCGGCCATCACCTCGCTGAGGGTCGGGGGGAGACCGCCACCACGACGCCCGGCTGCCGGGTGATCGTGTGCAGCGCCTGGTCGAGGCTGTGGTGGTAGCCGACCTGCTCCTCGTCGATGTGCCAGGCCGGCAGCAGCACGTCGTGCAGGACCGCGGCGTCCACGGGGCTGGTCCGCCGGGTCCGCAGGACCGCCCAGGTGCGCCCGTCGGAGAGCACGAAACCGGCCTGCGCCCGGTCCGCCATCCGGTCCCGGACGGCAGCGAACGCCGCCTCGCGGTCGGGACAGGTGGCGAGCTCCTCGTCGCGGTCGGCCGCGATCTCCTCCACGTCCGAGATCGTGAGCGCGCTGACCGACCGGTGAATGGGGCCGACCCGCAGGGGATGGTCGCGCTGGTCGACCAACATCGCCAGCCCGTAGTCCCAGGGCGAGGCGCCGTCCGCAGCGGAGGGGTCCCGCAGCTCGCGCTGCAGCCGCAGGTAAGCGGCGTAGCGGTGGTGCCCGTCGGCGATCAGCGCCTGCGTGGGGGCCAGCTCGGCGGCGACCGCGGCGAGCGCCGCGTCGTCCGTGAGCGCCCAGAGCCGGTGCTCGCTGCCGTCGAGCGCCTCGAAGGCGGCCACCGGCTTGTCGGCGGCGGCGTCCTCGACGACCGCGCGCAGCGCCGGCGTGCCCTCGTGGACCAGCAGGATCGGCTCGAGGTTGGTCTCGGTGGTGCGCATCAGCACCGCGCGGTCGTCGACCGGGCCGGGCATCACGTCCTCGTGGGGGAGGATCACCCGCTCCTCCTCGCGGCGCAGTCCGGCGAGCCCGATCAGCCCCCGGACCGACACCTGGTCGACGCGGTACTCGTAGAGGTAGAGCGCCGGCTCGTCGTCCGCACGGAGGTACCCCTCGTCGCGCCAGCCCTGGAGCCGCTCGCGGACCGCTCGGTAGGGCCGCTCGAAGTGGCGTGAGAGGATCAGCCGCACGATGTTGCGACGGTTGGCGCTCTCCAGGTCGCGCACCGTGTCGGCGTCGAGGACGTCGTACGGCGGGGAGATGACGCTTCCGAGGTCGCCGACCGCGCCGGCGTCGAACCGAAGACCCCGGAACGGTGCGAGGGTGAAGGGTCGTCGACCCACCTGCGCGTTCGTCCGTGCGTTCACCGGGGCACTCATCTGGGCATCGTAACGAGAGACCGGGCACCACCGACCGAGACCGGAGGCCGACCTTGCTCAAGCCGTGTGACGCGCCGCTGTGGGACGCCTACGACCTGGCCATGCTCGACCTGGACGGCGTCGTCTACATCGGCCCCGAGGCGGTGCCCGGCGCCCCCGAGCACCTCGGCAAGGCCGCAGCGTCCGGGATGCACCTGGCCTACATCACCAACAACGCCGCGCGCCCGCCGGACGTGGTGGCCGCCCACCTGGCCGACCTGGACATCCCCGTGTCGGCCGGTGACGTCGTGACCTCGGCGCAGGCCGCGGCCCGGTTGCTGGCCGAGCAGCTGCCCCCGCGCGCGCCGGTGTACGTCATCGGTGGCGCCGGACTGGTGCAGGCGCTGCGGGAGCAGGGGCTCACGCCCGTGCAGGAGATCGCCGACCAGCCGGTGGCCGTGGTCTCCGGGTTCAGCCGCGACCTGCGGTGGGGCACGGTCGTGGACGGCGCGATCCTGGTACGGCGAGGGCTGCCCTGGGTGGCCACGAACACCGACATGACGGTGCCCACGCCCGAGGGGGCCGGGCCGGGTAACGGCGTGCTGGTCGGCCTGGTCGCCACCTTCGCCGAGGTGGAGCCGGTGGTGGCGGGCAAGCCGAAGGCCCCGCTGTTCGAGGAGACGCTGCTGCGCGTGGGCGGCGAACGACCGCTGGTCGTGGGCGATCGGCTCGACACCGACATCGCCGGAGCGGTCAACGCCGGCTACGACAGCCTGCTGGTCCTCACCGGCGTCACCGGCCTCGCCGAGCTGGTGGCCGCCACACCCGAGCAGCGCCCGTCGTACGTCGCCCCGGACCTCGCCTCGCTCGGCCGGGCTCACGCCGTGCCGCACCTCGACGGTGCGCAGGCCACCTTGGGCGGGTGGACCGCGACGGTCGTGGACGGGACCCTCGAGGTCACGGGCGAGGGAACGGTCGACGACTGGTGGCGGGTGGCGGCCGTCGCCGCGTGGCAGCACCTCGACGAGACCGGTCGGCCCGTCGCCGTGGGCGGCCTGCGCGTTCCGAGTACCGTTGCCCCCGGCCGGTGAGCACCACCGTGACCGGCACACCGAAGACCGAGCAGACGCGGAGACCGATGTGAGCCCACAGCCGCCCGAGCCCACCGGCAACCCCACCGTCGACGCCGTCCTCGCTTCCCTCGACGGGCTCGAGGACCGCCCGGTCGACGAGCACGTGGCCGTCTTCGAGGCGGCGCACGAGGCGCTGCGGGGGGCGCTGTCGGACGCGAGCAGGCAGCCCGGCCCGCCCCGTCCGCAGCCGCCCACCGCGTGAGCGGACCCGCCGGATGCCACGTCGACTCCGCCTGGACGCCGAGCTGGTGCGCCGTGGGCTGGCCCGCTCCCGAGAGCACGCGTGCGAGCTGATCGCCGCCAAGCGCGTCAAGGTCGGCGGGGTGGTGGCGACCAAGCCGGCCACCGGCGTGTCCACCGACGTGGCGCTCCTCGTGGTGGAGGACGCTGACCGGCCGGACTACGTCTCGCGCGGGGGACACAAGCTCGCCGGGGCGCTGGCCGCCTTCGAACCCGAGGGACTGCGGGTGCGTGGACGGCGCTGCCTCGACGCCGGAGCCTCCACCGGCGGCTTCACCGACGTGCTGCTGCGTCACGGTGCCGCCGAGGTGGTCGCCGTGGACGTCGGCTACGGCCAGCTGGCCTGGAGCCTCCGCCAGGACCCGCGCGTCGTGGTGCACGACCGCACGAACATCCGGGAGCTCACCGCCGAGCGCATCGGCGGGCCGGTCGACCTCGTGGTCGGCGACCTGTCGTTCATCTCCCTCGAGCTCGTGCTCGACGCGCTGCTCGCCGTCACCGTCCCCGACGGTGACCTCGCGCTCATGGTGAAGCCGCAGTTCGAGGTCGGGAAGGAACGCGTCGGCAAGGGCGGCGTCGTGCGGAACCCGCGGCTGCGGGCAGAGGCGGTGACCGCCGTGGCGGAGGCGGCCGCCCGGCGGGGATGGGGCGCGCAAGCAGTCGCCACCAGCCCGCTGCCCGGGCCCTCGGGGAACGTCGAGTACTTCCTGTGGCTGCGCCGTGCCGAGGCCGGCATCACCGGGGAGGAGATCGACACCGAGGTACGGCGGACCGCCGGGTTGGGGGCGCCGGGTGAGAAGGTGGGCCCGTGACCAGCCCCGAGAACCCGCGCACGGTCTTCGTGATCGCCCACACCGGGCGCACCCAGGCCCGTGACGTCGCGCGTCAGGTCTGCCAGTCGTTGCACAAGCACGACCTCGGTGTCCGGATGCTGGCCGAGGAGGCGGCCGACCTCGACGTCGACGTCCCCGTGCAGACCGTCGACGGCTCGGACGGGGCGGCAGCCGGATGCGAGCTCGCGGTCGTCATCGGGGGCGACGGCACCATCCTGCGGGCCGCGGAGCTGACCCACGAGTCCGGCACCCCGCTGCTCGGCGTCAATCTGGGCCACGTCGGGTTCCTCGCGGAGGCCGAGCACGAGGACCTCGAGTCCACCATCGATGCGATCGTGCACCGGCGCTACACCAGCGAGGAGCGCCTCACCATCGGGGTCAGCGTCTTCCGCGGCAAGGAGCTGGTCGCGACCAGTTGGGCGCTCAACGAGGCGAGCATCGAGAAGGCCGCCCGGGAACGGATGATCGAGGTCGTCGTCGAGGTCGACGGCCGACCGCTGTCGCGGTGGGGTTGCGACGGCGTGGTGTGCGCGACCCCCACCGGGTCCACCGCCTACAACTTCAGCGCCGGCGGTCCCATCGTCTGGCCGGGCGTGCAGGCGTTGCTCATGGTGCCGCTCAGCGCCCACGCGCTGTTCGCCCGGCCGCTGGTGGTCGCCCCGACCTCGTGCCTGGCGATCGAGCTGCTCTCCCGCGCCGACGGCGCCGGCGTGCTGTGGTGCGACGGTCGCCGCACCGTCGACCTGCCGCCCGGCGCCCGCATCGAGGTCCGCCGCGGCGCGACGCCGGTGCGGCTGGTGCGGCTGCACGAGGCGCCCTTCACCGACCGCCTGGTCGCCAAGTTCGGGCTGCCGGTCAGCGGCTGGCGGGGGGCCGCGGAGCGGCGACGGCGCAACGGCACCCCGATCGTGGGGTCGGGCGAGGAGGCCCCGGAGCCCGGCGAGGGACACAGCACCCTCGGCACGAAGGAGGTGCCCGATGCTTGAGGAGCTGCGGATCAGCTCGCTGGGGGTGATCGAGGAGTCCCTGCTCGAGCTCGGACCCGGGTTCACCGCGATCACCGGGGAGACCGGCGCCGGCAAGACCATGGTGGTCACCGCGCTGGGCCTGCTGCTGGGCGGCCGAGCCGACTCCGGTGCGGTGCGCACCGGAGCGCGCAACGCCCGGGTGGAGGGGCTGGTGCGCCTGCCGCACGGAGCCTCGGGCACGGACCTGGCCGCGCGGCTCGACGCGGCCGGCGGCGAGGTGGAGGACGAGCGCCTGCTCCTCGCCCGCCAGGTCTCGGCCGAGGGTCGCTCCCGCGCTTTCGCCGGCGGCGCGTCCGTCCCGGTGTCCGCGTTGGCGGGGCTCGCCGGGCCGCTGGTCGCGGTCCACGGCCAGTCCGACCAGCACCGGCTGCTGCAGCCCGCCGCGCAGCGCGACGCCCTCGATCGCTTCGCCGGGCCGGAGGTGCTGGAGCTGCGCGCGCGCTACGCCGAGACCCACCGCCTGCTGCGCGAGACCGAGCAGCAGCTGGCCGAGGTCGTGCACAGTGCCCGGGAGCGTGCTCGCGAGGCCGATCTGCTGCGCTTCGGGCTCGCGGAGGTGGAGACCGTCGACCCCCACCCCGGCGAGGACGGCGAGCTCGCCGCCGAGGAGGCGCGCCTCGGCTTCTCCGACACGCTGCGGACCGCTGCCGCTCAGGCCCGCGAGGCGCTGTCCGCCGAGGACGGCGGCCCCGACGCGCTGGGCCTGGTCTCGGCGGCCCGCAAACTGCTGGACGGCGTCCGCGAGCACGACGCCGAGGCCGGTTCGCTGGCCGACCGGCTGGCGGAGGTCAGCTACCTGCTCTCCGACGCGGCGGCGGACCTCTCGTCGTACGCCTCCTCGATCGAGACCGACCCGGTCCGGCTGGCCGCGGTGTCCGAACGCCGCGCGGCGCTGGGGGCGCTGACCCGCAAGTACGGCGAGACCCTGGAGGACGTGCTGACCTGGGCACAGCAGTCGGCCGAGCGGTTGCTCGAGCTCGACGGCACCGACGAGCGCATCGACCAGCTGCGCACGGAGCAGGCCCGGCTCCGCTCGGACCTCGCTGCGATGGGTGCCGCGCTCAGCGCCGCCCGTACGACGGCCGCCGCCGGGCTCGCCGAGGTGGTCACGGCCGAGCTGGCCGCACTCGCGATGCCGCACGCCGAGCTGACCGTCGCGGTCCGGCAGGTCGACGACGACGAGGATGGCCTGGAGGTGTCCGGCCGCCGGCTCCGGTTCACCGGCTCGGGCCTCGACGAGGTGGAGCTGCTGCTGGCGGCCAACCGCGGAGCCGAGGCGCGCCCGCTGGGCAAGGGCGCCTCCGGGGGCGAGCTGTCTCGGGTCATGCTGGCCGTGGAGGTGGCGCTGGCCGCCACGAACCCCGTGCCGACGTTCGTGTTCGACGAGGTGGATGCGGGCGTCGGGGGCAAGGCCGCCGTGGAGGTCGGCCGCCGTCTGGCCCTGCTGGCCCGTCACGCCCAGGTCGTGGTCGTCACGCATCTGCCGCAGGTGGCCGCGTTCGCCGATGCGCACGTCGTGGTCGTCAAGAGCAGCGACGGGTCGGTGACCACCTCGGGGCTGCGCACGCTCGACGACGCGGAGCGGGTCAAGGAGCTGTCCCGGATGCTGGCCGGGCTCGAGGACTCCGAGACCGCGCTGGCCCACGCGGAGGAGCTGCTCGCCACCGCCCAGGAGGCACGCACCGGCTGACGCGGTGCCTCGACGTCCGCGGAGGTGCGCCGGCCACGTGACCGCACACACGCCGCCGCCTCCCGAGATGCCCGGTGCCCGCGTGGCAGGATGGCTCAGCCATGAGATTCCCCAGCCGTCACGCCGTCGACGAAGGCCGGCCCGGCACGACCGGGACCGCCCGCCTCGACCGCCGGACCAGTGCGCTCGTCCGGCGGCTGCGCCCCGGTGACGTGGCGGTCATCGACCACCTCGACCTCGACCGGGCCACCGCCGAGGAGCTCCTGGAGTGCCGGGTGGCCGCGGTGGTGAACGCCTCGCCGTTCATCTCGGGCCGCTACCCGAACCTCGGCCCGGAGCTGCTGGCGCGCTCGGGAGTGGTGCTGGTCGACTGCGTCGGGACCGACGTCTTCCGCAGCGTGCACGATGGCAGCCAGGTGCGTCTCCACGACGGCGAGGTGCTGGTCGACGACCGCGTCGTGGCCTCGGGCCGCGCCCTCGACCTCGCGCAGGTCCAGTCGCAGATGGAGGAGGCGCGAGCCGGCCTGGCCACCCAGCTGCAGTCGTTCACGCACAACACCACCGAGTTCCTGCGCCGCGAGCAGGAGCTGTTGCTGCACGGCCAGGGAGTGCCCCGCACCCGCACCGTCGTGGACGGCCGGCCGGTGGTGGTCGTGGTGCGCGGCTACGACTACCAGCAGGACCTCCGGCGACTGCGCCGCTTCATCCGCGAGCAACGGCCGGTCCTCGTCGGTGTCGACGCGGGCGCGAACGCGATCCTGGCCGCCGGCCACCGTCCGGACATCGTGGTGGTGGGGGAGCAGGGGCTCGGCCAGGGCCCGGGCGGGGACGACCGCAGCCTGCAGGCGGTATCGGACAAGGCGCTGCGCGCCGCCCGCGACGTGGTGCTGCACGCCGACCGTTCCGGCCGGGCCACCGGCGCGCAGCGACTGGAGCGGATGGGCCTGCGCACCGAGACGATGGCGGCCTCGGGCACCAGCGAGGACATGGCGCTGCTGCTCGCCGACATCGCGGGCGCCTCCCTCATCGTCGCGGTGGGCACCCACGCCACGCTCGACGAGTTCCTCGACCGGCAGCGGTCCGGACTCGCGAGCACGTTCCTGACCCGGCTGCGCGTCGGCCCGAAGCTGGTCGACGCCAAACGGGTGCCCGATCTCTACTCCGGCCGGGTGCGCGCCTGGCAGCTGGCGCTGGTGCTGCTCGCCGGCGTCGTCGCCCTGTGCCTGGCCATCGCGGTCACCCCGGTCGGGGCGGAGTGGTGGCGGACCGTGGGTAGCGCCCTCAACGACGTCGTCGCCTGGATCCAAGGACTGGTCTCGTGATCTCCTTCCGCTACCACATCGTCTCGATCGTCTCGGTGTTCCTGGCGCTCGCCATCGGCATCGCGCTCGGGGGCGGTCCCCTCAAGGGCGAGGTCGACAACACCCTTGTCGACCAGGTCAAGATGGACCGCTCGGCCAAGGCCGACCTGCGCGACCAGATCCGCCAGCTCAAGTCCACGAACAAGTTCACCGACGACTTCGCCAAGCAGGTCGCGCCGACGCTGCTCGACGGGTCGCTGCGCGGACACACCGTCGATCTCGTGCTCCTGCCCGGTGCGGATCCGGCGTCGGTCACGGCGCTGTCAGGACTGGTCACCACCGCGGGCGGCACCGTCGGCGGCACCGTGCGGGTGGGCAGCGGCCTGGTGGACGCGTCCAACAAGCAGCTCGTCGACGAGCTCGGCACCCAGCTCGCCGCGAGCGCCTCCGGCGTGGACGTGCCGCCGGACGCCAGCCCCTACGAGCAGATGGGCATGCTCATCGCCCGGGCCATCGGCACCGGCACCGCCGGGGGTGCCCGGGTGGACGACACCGCGGACAGCATCCTGGCCGGGCTGAGCACCGCCGGCATGATGTCGGCCGAGGGCGACCTGAACCGGCGCGGGGACCTGCTGCTGTGGGTGGCCGGCGCCCCCATGGGCCAGGGCTCGCAGCAGGACGGCACCGGCTCCATCGTCACCACCCTGGTGGCCACTGCCGACGCCGCCACCAAGGGGGTGGTGCTCGCCGGCCCGGCGTCCTCGGCCGAGCCCGGCGGCGTGCTTCAAGCCGTCCGGCAGGACGTGACCGCCTCCCGCGACGTCTCCACGGTCGACACGCTGAACCGCACCGCCGCCCAGGTCGTGACCGTGATGGCGCTGGCCGGCCAGGCGCACGGCGAGTCCGGCCAGTACGGCTCGGTGAACGCGGCGAACGGTCCGATGCCGGGTGCCCAGGCCTCCGCCGACTGAGTCCCGACGGCGGCGTTTCGGATCCGTGCGCCCTCCGGCGGTTTGCTAGGCTAGAACCCCGTGGACGGGTGAGTTTCTCTCATCGCACATCGATCACGAGCCACGGGAGTTCACTTGGCCGCATCGCAGCCGACCAAGCACGTTTTCGTCACCGGGGGAGTCGCTTCCTCCCTGGGCAAGGGCCTCACCGCCTCCTCGCTGGGCCGGCTGCTCCGCTCGCGCGGGCTGCGGGTGACGATGCAGAAGCTCGACCCCTACCTGAACGTCGACCCGGGCACGATGAACCCGTTCCAGCACGGCGAGGTCTTCGTCACCAACGACGGCGCGGAGACCGACCTGGACGTCGGGCACTACGAGCGCTTCTTGGACACCGACCTGTCCGGGATCGCCAACGTGACCACCGGCCAGGTCTACTCGCAGGTCATCGCCAAGGAGCGCCGCGGCGACTACCTCGGCGACACGGTGCAGGTCATCCCGCACATCACCAACGAGATCAAGGAGCGGGTCCGCGCGATGGCCGACGACCCGGACGGGGACCACGTCGACGTGGTCATCACCGAGATCGGCGGCACCGTCGGGGACATCGAGTCCCTGCCGTTCCTCGAGGCCGCCCGGCAGGTCCGCCACGACGTGGGTCGCGACAACTGCTTCTTCCTGCACGTCTCGCTCGTGCCCTACATCGGCCCCTCGGGCGAGCTCAAGACCAAGCCGACCCAGCACTCGGTGGCCGCCCTGCGCTCGATCGGCATCCAGCCCGACGCCATCGTGTGCCGCTCCGACCGCCCGATCCCGGAGTCGGTCAAGCGCAAGATCTCGCTGATGTGCGACGTCGACGACGAGGCCGTGGTCAATGCCAGCGATGCGCCCTCGATCTACGACATCCCGAAGGTGCTGCACCAGGAGGGACTCGACGCGTACGTCGTACGCCGCCTCAACCTGCCCTTCCGGGACGTGGACTGGACCGAGTGGGACGACCTGCTCCGCCGGGTGCACCACCCCGCGGAGGAGGTCACGGTGGCCCTCGTCGGCAAGTATGTCGACCTCCCCGACGCCTACCTGTCGGTCGCGGAGGCGCTGCGCGCCGGGGGCTTCGCCCACGAGGCCAAGGTGAACCTGGTCTGGGTGCCCTCCGACGAGTGCGAGACCAAGGAGGGGGCGACGAAGCTGCTCGCCGAGGTGGACGCGGTCTGCGTGCCCGGCGGCTTCGGCATCCGCGGTATCGAGGGCAAGGTCGGCGCCCTGGAGTACACCCGCACCCACGGGATCCCCACGCTCGGACTGTGCCTGGGCCTGCAGTGCATGGTCATCGAGTGCGCTCGGCACCTGGCCGCTCTGCCGGAGGCGGACTCCACCGAGTTCCACCCCGACTGCGCCGAGCCGGTGATCGCCACCATGGCCGAGCAGCAGGAGATCGTTGCCGGCGCGGGTGACATGGGCGGCACGATGCGCCTGGGCCTCTACCCGGCCGAGCTGAAGGACGGCACGGTGGTGCGCGAGCTGTACGGCGAGGCCAAGGTCGAGGAGCGGCACCGGCACCGCTACGAGGTGAACAACCACTACCGGGCCCGCCTCGAGCAAGCCGGCATGGTGTTCTCCGGCACCTCCCCGGACAACAACCTGGTCGAGTTCGTGGAGCTGCCGCGCGAGGTGCACCCGTTCTACGTCGGCACCCAGGCGCACCCCGAGCTGCGCTCGCGGCCCACCCGTCCGCACCCGCTGTTCGCCGGTCTGGTGGGGGCCGCCCTCCGGCGTCAGCGCGAGCAGCGCCTCGAGATCGACGAGTCGTCGCTTCGTCGGCCGGTGGTCGCGGACCTCGCCGAAGCCGCCGACAGGGCCGAGCAGGACGCCCGCAGCCCGGCGGAGGAGCCGGCTCGCTGAGCCACCGACCGGCGTGCACCACGCGGCCCGACCCGTCCAGGGCCGGGCCGCACTCCGGTGGGCCGCACAGCCGCGGGCGCGAGCACGGTGCAGGCGTGCGGCGCCTTCAGGTCCGGCTGGTCGAAGCGGGCCCAGCACATCCGTGCGTCGTCGGGCTCGAACGTCGTCCAGACGTACACCTCCCCGTGGCAGGGATCCACGCAGCGCTGCACCCCGCATTGGCAGGTGACCTTCCTCTGCACGGCCTCGACGACCAGCAGCTTCTCCGCGGCCAGCCCGGTCAGGCTGAGGCGCCCCTCCGCGATGTGCTCGGTCGGCACCGCAACCCCGTTGAGGGGGGCGCCCCGCACCTCGGCCACGCAGTCGACGAACGTCTCGGCGCCGGGGGAGGCGCAGGCGAAGCGACCCGGGCGGTGAAACGCCACTCGGTGCCCTCGACCAGGCCGGTCAGGCCCCCTCGACGTCGTAGCGCCACACGCCGACCAGGCGTGCTCGCTCCTCGGCCTCCGGTCGGGTCAGGCTTGGTATCTGTGCCGTCATGCTCCGCCGCTCCTCCCTCGGGGGCGCAACGCTACCGTCGGGGCCATGGATCCCTTGCGCGACCAGCCGGCATCCTGGCCGGTGCACGACGTGGAGCACATCTGGCAGGGCCAGGCGCCGTTCTCGGTCCGCCGGGACACCATCTCGGCACCGGACCGCCCCGAGGAACGGTTCGGCCGGCTGGTGCTCGAGCACCCCGGCGCGGTGGTGATCCTGGCCGTGGACGACGACGACCGCGCGCTCGTGCTCGAGCAGTACCGGCATCCGGTCGGCCGCCGGCTCGTCGAGCTCCCCGCCGGGCTGCTCGACGAGCCGGCGGAGGACCCGCAGGAGGCCGCGGCGAGGGAGCTGCGCGAGGAGGGGCTCCTCGTCGCCGAGCGGTGGACGCACCTGATGACGACGTACGCCTCACCGGGGCTCAGCAGCGAGCGGATCAGCTACTACCTCGCCGAGGGGCTGCGCGAGGCACCGGACCGCGGCGGGTTCGAGCCGGAGCACGAGGAGGCCGACATGACCACCCGCTGGGTCCCGGTCGAGGAGCTCCTCGAGGGCATCCGGGCGGGACGGCTGGCCGACGCGCCCCTGGTCCAGGCGGTGCTCACGTACCGGTTCGCACGCCCCTAGGCCCGGGGCACTGGGGCGTCGAGGCTGGCGGGCAATACACTCACGGGGGTTGCCCCGCAGACGTGGCGATCATCACAGCGGAGAGGGAGTCTGGTCGATGAGGATCGGCGTTCCGAAGGAAGTCAAGAACCACGAGTACCGCGTCGCGCTGACGCCGATCGGGGTGCACGAGCTCGTCGAGCACGGGCACGAGGTGTATCTCGAGAAGGACGCCGGTGCCGGCTCGCAGATCCCCGACGAGGAGTACGTCGCGTCCGGGGCGAAGATCCTGGGTGGGGCCGAGGACGTGTGGGGCACCGCGGACCTGGTGCTCAAGGTCAAGGAGCCGGTCGCCGAGGAGTACGCGCGGATGCGCGAGGGTCAGACGCTGTTCACCTACCTGCACCTGGCTGCGGACAAGGCGCTGACCGAGGAGCTGGTGGCGCGCAGGGTCACCGGTATCGCCTACGAGACGGTGCAGCTGGCCTCGGGGGCGTTGCCGCTGCTGTACCCGATGTCGGAGGTCGCCGGCTGCCTGGCTCCGCAGGTGGGGGCGCACTCGTTGATGAAGGCCCAGGGCGGCCGCGGGGTGCTGCTCGGCGGGGTCGGTGGGGTCGCGAACGCCAAGGTGGTCATCATCGGTGCCGGTGTGTCGGGCCAGAACGCGGCCAACATCGCGATGGGCATGGGTGCCGACGTGACGCTGCTCGACACCGACCTGGACAAGCTGCGGATGTCGTTTTGGCGTTACAACAACCGGGTGCACGGGCTGGCCTCCTCCAAGCTGACCATCGAGCAGCAGGTCACCGAGGCCGACCTGGTGATCGGGGCGGTGCTGATCCCGGGGGCGAAGGCGCCCAAGCTGGTCAGCAACGAGCTGGTCTCGCGGATGAAGCCGGGTTCGGTGCTGGTCGACATCGCGGTGGACCAGGGCGGCTGCTTCGAGGACACCCGGCCGACCACGCACGCCGATCCGACCTACGAGGTGCACGACTCGGTGTTCTACTGCGTGGCGAACATGCCCGGCGCGGTGCCGAACACCTCGACCTACGCGCTGACCAACGCGACCCTGCCCTACGTCGTCGCGGTGGCCAACAAGGGCTGGCAGCAGGCGCTGCGCGACGACCGCAGCCTCGCCCTCGGACTCAACACCCACGCCGGTGCGGTGACGAACGCGCCGGTCGCCGAGGCGCACAGCCTGCAGGCCACGCCACTCGCGGAGGTGCTGGGCTGAGCGTGGGCGCGGCGACGCCGCTGCAACGCGCCGTCCGGACCTACCTCGACCACCTCGTCGTCGAGCGCGGCCTGGCGGACAACACGCTGATGTCCTACCGCCGAGACCTGCGGCGCTACCTGGTCTTCCTGGCCGGGCAAGGGGTCACGGACCTGGCCGCGGTGCGGGAGGAGACCGTCACCGCCTTCCTGATGAGCATGCGCGAGGGCGACGCCGAGCACCCGCCGCTGTCGGCGGGCTCGGCGGCGCGCGCGGTCGTGGCCGTGCGGGGCTTCCACAAGTTCGCGGTGCGCGAGGGCCTGGTCGACACCGATCCCTCCGCCGCGGTGCGCCCGCCGTCCCCCGCCAAGCGCCTGCCCAAGGCGCTCCCGGTGGCCGACGTGGAGCGGATCCTCGAAGCAGCCGGGGCGCCCGGCACCGCGCTGGCGCTTCGGGACCGGGCACTGCTGGAGGTGCTCTACGGCACCGGGGCGCGGATCTCCGAGGCGGTGGGCCTGGATCTCGACGACCTCGACCTCGAGGAGAGCACCGTCCTGCTGCGCGGCAAGGGGAGCAAGGAACGTCTGGTCCCGGTCGGCAGCTTCGCGCGAGAGGCGGTGGACGGCTACCTCGTGCGCGGTCGCCCGCAGCTGGCGGCCGCCGGGAAGGGGCTGCCAGCCCTGTTCCTCAACGCCCGTGGCGGCCGACTCTCCCGCCAGAGCGCCTGGACGGTGCTGGTGCGTGCCGCCGAGCGCGCCGGCGTGCGGGCCGAGGTCTCCCCGCACACCCTGCGGCACTCGTTCGCCACCCACCTGCTCGACGGCGGCGCCGACGTCCGGGTGGTGCAGGAGCTGCTCGGCCACGCGTCGGTCACCACCACGCAGGTGTACACGCTCGTCACCGTCGACAGCCTGCGCGAGGTCTACGCGACCGCCCACCCGCGGGCGCTGGGGTGAGCGCCGGGTCGGAAATGTCGACATGTAGACGGCGCGCCTGCGCGCTGCGGCGGTGCCGCGCGGTTTTACTGAGCCCGTAGGGCCGCGGATCGACCGGCGTTGTCGGGCGCGGCATCGAGCACATAGAGTCGCCGGGTTCGCTGCAGAGGCCGGATCACCACGGGATCCGGCACGACAGCCAGCGAGGCCGGGACGGAGAGGCAGCAGCGTGAACGATGTCGACTCAGGCAGCAGCGCCTACTCGATCCCTCCGCTCGTCAGGCCGGTCCAACCCAGCTCCCCTTCCCCCGAGGCGACAGGAGATCACGCCCGCGTGAGCGAACCGATCCCGTTCCGTCGTAGCGAACCGTCGAGCCAGGACACGGCCTTCGAGCTCGCCCCGCAGCCACCGGCCGACTCCGCTGCGGAGCCCGAGCTCGGACCCACGGGACGTCCGATGCCGACGCTCCCGGAGCCCCGCACGCCGGCCACGCACGGCAACGCCCGGGTGATCGCGATGTGCAACCAGAAGGGCGGGGTCGGCAAGACCACCACCACGATCAACCTGGGTGCCGCGCTGGCCGAGTACGGCCGCAAGGTGCTGCTCGTGGACTTCGACCCGCAGGGCTCGCTCTCCGTCGGTCTCGGGCTGAACCCGCACGACATGGAGCTGTCGATCTACAACCTGCTGATGCAGCGTGATGTCAGCCTCGACGAGGTCATCGTCGAGACCAACGTCCCCGGCATGGACCTGCTGCCCTCGAACATCGACCTGTCGGCGGCCGAGGTCCAGCTCGTCCACGAGGTCGCCCGCGAGCAGACCCTGGCCCGGGTGCTCGCGCCCGCCGCTGCCGACTACGACGTGATCCTCATCGACTGCCAGCCCTCGCTCGGGCTGCTCACCGTCAACGCCCTGACCGCCTCCGACGGTGTGATCGTGCCCCTGGAGTGCGAGTACTTCGCCCTGCGCGGCGTCGCGCTGCTGAAGAACACCATCGACAAGGTCCAGGAGCGCTTGAACCCCAAGCTTAGGATCGACGGGGTGCTCGGCACGATGTTCGACGGGCGCACCCTGCACGGTCGCGAGGTCCTGGAGCGGCTCGTCCAGGCCTGGGGGGACACCGTCTTCCACACGGTCATCCGTCGCACCGTGAAGTTCTCCGACTCCACGGTTGCCGGTGAGCCGATCACGACGTACGCCGGAGCCTCCGCGGGCGCACAGGCGTACCGACAGCTCGCCAAGGAGGTGCTGGCTCGTGTCGAGACGGGTGACCCTGCCCACGGCTGACGACCTCTTCCGGCCGACCGTCGTACCGGACCCGCCGGAGGAGGCGGACGTGGCCGAGGTCGCGGCGCAGGCGGCCGAGGCGCCTGCCAGAACCCGCCGCGCACCGAGTGGCCGGGTTCGTCACGACGAGAAGATGACGGTCTACGTCACCTCCGAGGAGCTGCTGGAGCTCGAGCACGCCCGGCTGCTGCTGCGCCGCAGCCAGGGGCTGGCCGTCGACCGCGGCCGTCTGGTGCGCGCCGCGATCGCCATCGCGCTCGCCGACTACGACGCCCACGGCGACGAGAGCCTGCTGGTGCAGCGACTGACGGGGTCATGACCGCAGTGACCGTCCCTCCCGAGGAGGTCACCACGGGCGAGGACTCCGGCGCCGCCGGGGGGTTCGCGGTCCGTCTGGACAACTTCGAAGGCCCGTTCGACCTGCTGCTGAGCCTGATCGCCAAGCACAAGCTCGACATCACCGAGGTGGCGCTGTCCAAGGTCACCGACGAGTTCATCGCCCACATCAAGGCGGCCGGGTCGGCTTGGGACCTCGAGCAGACCTCGTCGTTCCTGCTGGTCGCCTCGACCCTGCTCGACCTGAAGGCCGCCCGCCTGCTCCCGCAGGGAGATGTGGAGGACGAGGAGGACCTCGCCCTGCTCGAGGCCCGTGACCTGCTCTTCGCGCGGCTGCTGCAGTACCGCGCCTTCAAGCAGGTCGCCGCGGTGCTCGAGCAGCGGATGGCCGGTGAGGAGCGGCGCTTCCCGCGGGCCGTCGGGCTCGAGGAGCGCTTCGCCACGCTGCTGCCCGAGGTGCTCATCGGCCTCGGCCTGGAGGAGTTCGCCGCGCTCGCCGCGAAGGCGATGGAGCCCAAACCGGTGCTCGAGCTCTCGCTGGCGCACATCCACGCACCGACCGTGAGCGTCAAGGAACAGGCAGCCGTGGTCGTCGACCGACTCCGCCGCGCGCAGACCATGACCTTCCGGGCGCTCGTCGCTGACAGCCCGGACACGCTGACCCGGGTGGCACGGTTCCTGGCGCTGCTCGAGCTGTTCCGCGAGGGCGCGGTCTCGTTCGACCAGATGACCCCATTGGGCGAGCTGACCGTACGGTGGACGGGCAACGACGACGGCGACATCGAGATCACTGACGAGTTCGACGGACACCCCGACGGCGAGACCCCGGGGAGGCCCACGACGGCGGTCCGGACGCCGAGTCCGCCGACAGGCATCCGGACGAGCAGCCAGACGAAGAGGCAGGGCCATGAGCGAGCAGCACCACACCGACGCGCCGGCCGGGGAACCGGGTGCCCCGTACGACGAGCCGCCGCCCGACGAGGAGCCGGTGGCCGAGGCGGCGGTGGACGAGGAGGCGGTGGACGAGGAGGCGCAGCCGGACACCCTCGCGGTGCCGCTGGCGGAGCTGCGCCCGGCGCTGGAAGCGGTGCTGATGGTCGCCGACCAGCCGCTGGACCACGTGACGCTCGCCTCGGCGGTCGGCTACCCGCCCGACCAGGTCACCGAGGCGCTGCTCGCACTGGCCGACGAGTACGCCGCGCAGGGCCGCGGCTTCGACCTCCGCAACGTGGCGGGCGGCTGGCGGTTCTACACCCGCGAGGACTACGCCCACGTCGTCGAGCGGTTCGTTCTCGAGGGGCAGCAGACCCGGCTGACCCAAGCGGCGCTCGAGACGCTGGCCGTCGTCGCCTACAAGCAGCCGGTCAGCCGGGCCCGCGTCTCGGCGATCCGCGGCGTCAACGTCGACGGGGTGATGCGCACCCTGGTGGCACGCGGGCTGGTCGAGGAGGCCGGCCACGACCAGGAGACGACGGCAACGCTGTACCGCACCACGAGCTACTTCCTCGAGCGCATCGGGATCACCGCGCTGGACCAGCTGCCCGAGCTGGCTCCCTTCCTCCCGGAGATGGACGAGCTCGACGACCTGCCGGCCGAGTCGGTCCGCTCCGAGCCGCGGCCGGCGCCGGCCGCGCAGGACCCCGGACCGGCCGCCGGGGCGACCGACGGCTCCGGGCTCGCGGGACCGGCGTGAGCCCCCGGGCCGATCCGGTGCCCGGCGGCCCGCCGGACGAGCACGGGATGGTGCGGCTGCAGAAGCTGCTCGCCCAGTCCGGCGTCGCGAGCCGGCGCAGGTGCGAGGAGCTGATGCTCGCCGGGGAGGTCGAGGTCGACGGAGAGGTCGTCACCCGGCTGGGCACCAAGGTCGACCCCCGCACGGCCGTGATCAGGGTCATGGGCAAGCGCCTCCCGCCGGTGAGCCCGCACGTGTACCTCGTGCTCAACAAGCCGCGCGGGGTGGTGTCCACGATGTCGGATCCCGAGGGCCGCCGTACGCTCGCCGACCTGGTCGCCGACCGGCCGGAGCGGCTGTTCCACGTCGGACGGCTGGACACCGACACCGAGGGCCTGATCCTGCTGACCAACGACGGGGACTTCGCGCAGCGGGTGGCGCACCCGTCGTACGCGCTCGACAAGACGTACGTCGCCGAGGTGTCCGGCGTGGTGTCGAAGGCGACGGTCGACCGGCTTCGCAAGGGCGTGACGCTCGAGGACGGCCCCGTCGCGGTGTCGTCGTGCAAGGTCGTCTCCCGCACCGGGGACCGCTCGATCGTCGAACTGGTGATCCACGAGGGTCGCAACCGGATCGTCCGCCGGTTGCTGGACGCGGTCGGACATCCGGTACGTCGGCTCACGCGGACCGCGATCGGGCCGGTCGTGCTGCAGGGCCTCGCGCGAGGCGCCACCCGGGAGCTGACACGCGACGAGCTCGGCACCCTGCTCGACGCGGCGCGGCTCTGAGGAGGCCCCACCTCGCGTGCGGGTGCCGGCCGGGGGACTTCCGGCCCCGGGGGCGAGGGAGTCCGGCCCTGCCCTCCCGCACCAGGACGGTCCATGATCGGAGGGACCGATCGGGGGAGGCACTCATGGCAACGATCACCCGCGAAGCCCTCATCGCCGAGCTCGAGGACTACCGGCGCATCGCCTCACGGCTGACCGTCGTCGACGAGGAGTACCCGGCCGTGCACGCGATCCTCAACCAGCTCCTCGACGAGCTCGAGGACCTCGCACCCGCCGACCAGCCTCACTGAGGCGCTCGCGGCCCGGGGTGCGGCCGGGCCGAGGCCGTCGCGCCCGTAGGGTTGTCCCGTCACGCCCGGCGCGAGGAAGGCAGGCAGAGGGTGGCGGTACGAGCGGTGCGGGGAGCGACCCAGCTGGAGGAGGACGTCCGCGAGCACATGCTCGAACGGGTGGCGGAGATGGTCAGCGGCGTCATGAGCGCCAACGGCCTCGAGGTCGACGACTTCATCAGCGTGATCTTCACCGCGACCTCTGACCTGCACTCGGAGTTCCCCGCCTACGCGGCCCGGCGGCTCGGCTTCGGTGAGGTCCCGCTGATCTGCGCCCGCGAGCTCGAGATCGAGGGCTCGATGCCGCGCGTGGTCCGGATGATGGCGCACGTCGAGACGGACCTGCCACGCACCGACATCACGCACGTCTACCTGCACGGAGCCGCCCACCTGCGCCGCGATCTCACCCGCGTGCACGAGGTTCCCGATGAGGCTTGACGGTCCGGTTCGCATTGTCGGCGCGGGCCTGCTGGGCACCTCGATCGGGCTGGCCCTGCGCAAGCACGGCATCGCGGTGACGCTTGCCGACGTGAGCGGGGAGAACCTGCGCATCGCCGAGGGCCTCGGTGCCGGCACGACCGCGGGGGCCACACCGCGGCTGGTGGTGGTCGCGGTGCCGCCCGACCACCTCGGCGCCGAGATCACCCGCGCGTTGAAGGACTACCCGGAAGCGGTGGTCACCGACGTGGGCAGCGTGAAGAGCGCACCGCTGGCCGACGTACGCCGCCGAGCGCCGGTCGAGCTGGCGCGCTACGTCGGTGGCCACCCGATGGCCGGGAGCGAGCGCTCGGGGCCGTTCGCCGCCTCCGCCGCACTGTTCGACGGCCGCCCGTGGGCGGTCACGCCCCACGCCGGCGCCGACCCGGAGGCCGTGACCCTGGTGACGGCGCTGGCCACTGCCTGCGGTGCCACCCCGGTCCGGTTCACCCCCGACGAGCACGACCGCGCGGTGGCGCGCACCTCACACCTGCCGCACCTGGTCGCGGCGCTGGTCGCCGGACGGCTGACCGACGCGCCGGCGGAGCACCTGGCGCTGTCCGGTCAGGGAGTCCGCGACGTCACCCGCATCGCGGCCGGCGACCCGGGGTTGTGGCAGCAGATCGTGGCCGCCAACACCGATGCGCTCACCGGGTTGCTCGAGGACGTGCGTGCCGACGTGGACCTGCTGCTCCAGGCCTTGCGCGAGGGCGATCGCAGCGAGGTGGCCGGGGTCCTGAGCCGCGGCGTGGCGGGCACTGCCGCGATCCCCGGCAAGCACGGCGGGCCGGCGGTGGAGGAGGCCGTGCTCCACATCGCCGTACCGGACCATCCCGGCGAGCTCGCGCGCCTGCTCTCCGACGCGACCACGATCGGGGTCAACATCGAGGATGTCCGCATCGACCACGACCCCGGGCGTCCGGTCGGCCACGTCGAGCTCACCGTCGCCGCCGACCAGGCCGACCACCTGCTCGCGTCGCTGGAGGAGCGCGGCTGGACCGGCCACCGGTAGGCTTCCCTGCGGTTTGTCCGCAGCGAGCGAGGAGCGAGGGAGCACGTGGGCGTGGTCGTGGCGATGGACGGTCCGTCGGGATCCGGGAAGTCCAGCACCTCCCGGGGCGTGGCCGTCCGGCTCGGTCTGCGCTACCTCGACACCGGGGCGATGTACCGGGCGATGACCTGGTGGATGCTCGAGCACGGCATCGACGTCCACGACGCCGCCGCGGTGGCGGCGCACGCCGACCAGCCGGTGGTCGTCTCGGGCACCGACCCGCAGGCACCGACGATCACCGTCGACGGCGTCGACGTAGCCGGTCCGATCCGGGGGCCGGAGGTCACCGCCGCCGTGAGCGCTGTCAGCGCCGTGCCGGAGATCCGCGCCCGTCTCCTGGTCGAGCAGCACGACATCATCGGCGACGGTGACATCGTCGTGGAGGGCCGCGACATCGGCACCGTGGTGGCCCCCGATGCCGCCGTGAAGGTGTACCTCACCGCCGACCCGGAGGCCCGGGCGGTGCGGCGCAGCGCGGAGCTCTCCGGGGCCGACGTGCGCGCCACCCGGGCGGATCTGCTGCGGCGGGACACCCTCGACTCCGGGCGCGCGACGTCCCCGCTGGCCATGGCCGTCGACGCGCACCACATCGACACCACGCCGTACACCCTGGAGGAGGTCGTCGACCAGGTCGTGGAGCTCGTCGACCAAGCCCGCCCGAGATGACGTCCGCGCACGGGGACCTCCCGCGCACCGACGAGGCGAAGCATCCGGCGCACCGGCTGCTGCGCGTCCTGCGCCCCGCCGGCCGGGTCGGGTTCCGCCTCAGCTACGACATCCGGGTCCACGGCGCTGGCCTGGTGCCGGCGCGAGGTCCGTACGTGATCGCGTCCAACCACATCGGTGTGCTCGACGGTCCCCTGATGGCGGCGTTCGCCCCGCACCCGGTGCACGTGCTGACCAAGAAGGAGATGTTCACCCCCACGCTCGGGCCGGTGCTCCGCGCCGTCGGTCAGATCCCGCTGTCCCGCTACGACGTGGACCCGTCCGCGGTCAAGGGCTGCCTGCGGGTGCTGCGGGACGGGGGAGTGGTGGGCGTCTACCCGGAGGGCACGCGCGGGGACGGCGAGTGGGGCCGATTCCGCAACGGGGTGGCCTACCTCGCACTGGTCACCGGCGCACCCGTCGTCCCGCTGTCCGTCTTCGGCACGCGGGAGCCCGGCGCACCGTCGTGGTCGGTGCCGCCGCGCGGCACGCGATTCGACTTCGTCTACGGCCCTCCGGTGTACTTGGAGCCACAGCCCTGGCCCCGCCGCCAGCACGAGGTACGGCGGGCCGCCGGCGAGCTGCGGAAGATCCTGCAGGCTCACCTTGTTGAGTCCAAGGCCCTCACCGGCCGCACGTTGCCCGGCCCGTTGCCGGCGAACACCACCGACGATGTGCTCCAGGCGCGCCGCGCCGGACGAAGGAAGAAGCGATGACCATCGAGTTCGAACCGCAGGAGACCGCCCTGTCCGCGGCCCTTCCCGTCCTGGCCGTGGTCGGTCGTCCGAACGTCGGCAAGTCGACGCTGGTCAACCGCATCATCGGCCGGCGCGAGGCCGTGGTGCAGGACGTGCCCGGCGTCACCCGCGACCGGGTGTCCTACGACGCGACCTGGAACGGCCGCGCGTTCACCGTCGTCGACACCGGCGGGTGGGATCCGGACGCCCGGGGACTGGCCGAGCGGATCGCCGCGCAGGCCGAGGTCGCGGTGAGCATCGCCGACGCCGTGCTGTTCGTGGTGGATGCGACGGTGGGCATCACCGACGCCGACGAGGCGGTCGTGCGCATCCTGCGCCGGTCGGGCAAGCCGGTGGTGCTGGCCGCGAACAAGGTCGACGACCAGCGCACGGAGGCCGAGGCGTACGCGCTGTGGAACCTCGGGCTGGGGGAGCCGTTCCCGGTCTCGGCGCTGCACGGCCGCGGGTCCGGTGACATGCTCGACGCCGTACTCACCGCGTTGCCGGAGGCGCCGGAGGAGGCGTACGGCGAGGTGGGCGGGCCGCGCCGCGTCGCCATCGTCGGACGGCCCAATGTCGGCAAGTCCTCGCTGCTGAACAAGCTGGCCAAGGAGGATCGCGTCGTCGTCGACAACGTCGCCGGCACCACGGTCGACCCAGTCGACGAGCTCATCGAGCTCGGGGGCCGCGAGTGGCGCTTCATCGACACCGCCGGTATCCGCAAGCGGGTGAAGGAGGCGTCCGGCCACGAGTACTACGCGAGCCTGCGCACGCACGGCGCCATCGAACGCGCCGAGGTGTGCGTGGTCGTCGTGGACGGTTCGGCGCCGATCTCCGAGCAGGACCTGCGCATCATCACCGCGGTCGCCGAGGCCGGCCGGGCGCTGGTGATCGCCTTCAACAAGTGGGACCTCGTGGACGAGGAACGCCGCTACTACCTCGATAAGGAGATCGAGCGCGAGCTCGTCCGGGTGCAGTGGGCACCCCGGGTGAACATCACCGCGCGCACCGGCTGGCACGTCGACAAGCTCGTGCCCGCCCTCGACGCGGCCCTCGAGGGCTGGGAGACCCGCGTCGGCACGGGCGCCCTGAACTCGTTCCTGGGCCGGCTCGTCGCCGAGCACCCGCACCCCGTCCGTGGAGGCAAGCAGCCACGCGTGCTGTTCGGCACCCAGGCCTCGTCCGAGCCCCCGACCTTCGTTCTCTTCACCAGCGGCAAGCTCGAGGCGTCCTACCTGCGGTTCATCGAGCGCCGCCTGCGCGAGGAGTTCGGCTTCGTGGGCACGCCGCTGCATCTCGAGCAGCGACCGCGCAAACGCGACAAGAAGAAGTAGCGGATGCCGCAGCGAGTCGGTGCCGGGCCGGAGCAGCGGAGGGCTGTGCGCCCCGATTCCCATGTTGGCGCACCGCTACGGTAGGGTTCACACGCTCGCTGATCACGACGTGGTCGTCGCGGGCTTCGGGCTGTGGCGCAGCTTGGTAGCGCACTTGACTGGGGGTCAAGGGGTCGCAGGTTCAAATCCTGTCAGCCCGACTTACCGAACCGCCTCTGACCTGCGGAAACGCAGCGCAGAGGCGGTCGGCGTTTTGAACGGTCCCGCAGGTGGTCGCAACGTCGAGTCGTGGAGGTCGCCTCTCACCTGCGTAAACGCAGTTCCGGCCCGTACGAGGGCGCCGACGTGCCGCGCCTATTCCCCACTTATTCCCCAAGTATTGCGCAGCCACAACATCGGGACGGCACTCAGGCCGCTGTCACCGGTGACTTCAGGACCACCAGTCCGGTCCCGTTGATAAGATCGGCTTATGTCCCTGCCGGATGCGTACCGCGCTGCAAGACGCGACGAGGACCTCGCGAGGCTACGTCGCCTTCTGGCGCTTCGAGCGATGGTGGCCACCGGCATGAGCCAGCGCCAGATCGCTGAGGCGTTGGGCATCACCCAGCCAGCCATCAGCCAGCAACTCAAGTCCGCGCCTGCCCTCGACGAGGTGCACCCCGAAGTCCTCGTGGAAGCTGCTGCGCCGATCCTGAAGGTGCTGGCCGAGGAGCACGGCTACTCCCGCCTCGCGGTGTTCGGGTCTGTTGCGCGTCATCAAGCGCGACAGGACTCCGACATCGACCTTCTAGTCGAAGCACCGGGAGGCACGTCGTCGTTCGACTTCATTGGCTTCAAGGAACTCATCGAGCAGGTCCTTGAACGCGAGATCGACCTCGTGTCCTACGGGGGCCTGAAGCCAGACTCGATGACGACATCCGTCACGAGGCGGCGCCGCTGTGATGAACCGCAAGGCCGCCAAGGAACTGCTGCACATTCAAGGCTGGCTTGAGCGTGTCGACGAGATCATCCGGCGTGGCGAGAAGGCTTACCTTGCCGACGACCTCCTTGAAGAGGCCGGCGACTCGCTGATGATGAAACTGGGGGAGGCCGCCAACCCGCTATCCCGGCTCGGGGTGCTCGCACCCGAGGCGTCGAGTGGGCACTCGCTGTCGCCAACCGCAACTTCATCATCCACCAGTACGACGAGATCGACCGAGATCTGACCTGGCTCACCCTCTCGCGTGACCTGCCCGCGTGGAGGTCATCTCTGACGCTGCACTTCGACGAAGCCTCAACGACTATCCACAACGAATTCGACTGACGACGCTCCCACGCCCCGGTCGACGCGCCGACAGGCGGAATGTCGCACCCCAAGGGCCAGGCCCGTCCCGCGCCAGTCCGGGTCTACGGGAAGCGGCTGCTCCAGTCCCGTAGCATCGGTGCGAGCGAGCGGCGTCGGTCGCAGACAGGGGTCCCGATGCAAGCTGTCATCCAGGACAGGTACGGCCATCCGGACGTCCTCCGGTTGGGCGAGCTCCCGGAGCCCGTCCCCGCCGACAACGAGGTTCTGCTGCGAGTGCGTGCGGTCTCCTTGAACGGCTCGGACCGTGAGAACCTGATAGGAAGTCCGGCGTACGCCCGGTGGTCCAACGGGCTGCGCCGACCGCGGCACCCGGTGCCGGGATCCGACGTCGCGGGCGTCGTCGCCGCAGTCGGCAGTGCGGTCACGGAGTACGCCGTGGGAGACGAGCTGTTCGGCGAGCTGGCCGGATACCGGGGCGGGCTTGCCGACCTCGTCTGCACGCGACCCAAGCTGTTGGCCCGGAAGCCTGACGGGCTGTCGTTCGCGGAGGCCTCGACGATCCCGCAGGCGGGCGGCATCGCGCGCGGGGCGACCGCCGATGTCCGGCCGGGAGATCGGGTTCTGGTCAACGGCGCGGGCGGCGCCGGCGGTGTGTTCGTTGTCGCACTGGCCAAGCATGCCGGGGCCGAGGTTACGGCGGTTGACAGAGCCGACAAGGGCGACTTTCTGCGCGAGATCGGGGCCGACCGCACGATCGACTTCGCCACCGAGGACTGGGCCGACGAGCGCGAGAGCTTCGACCTGATCGTGGATCTCGTGGCCAGTCGCTCGCCGTTCCGCGTGCACCGCGCCCTGCGGCGCGGCGGGAGGTACGCGATGGTGGGCGGCCTGGCCAGGATCCTGTTGGGCACCGCGGTCGCCGGCCCGCTGGTGGGACGTGCCACCGGAAAGAGAGTCGGCGTGCTGGTCGTCCCCCAGTCGCGACCCGAGCTCGAGGCGGTGACCGCCCTCGTCGCCCAGGGCGCCGTCACGCCGCGGATCGACCACGTGTACCCACTCCGCGATGCCCCCGCAGCATTCGCCCGACTCGCCGCCGGCGAAAGCCGAGGCAAGCTCGTGCTCGAAGTGTCCGACGGCTGACAGCCGGGTCACGCGACCTCCCCGCCCCACGTCGAGGCCGGGGTCCGAACTCGGATTGAGATGGGCACGCGGAGCGTGCCGGATTGGGATCCAGCCGGAGCGCGTTTCGCGTGAAGATCGGCCGGCAGTGCGTGTTCCGGGCGGCAGGGGTGCGCCAAACGGCCCCATGGCAGTCGCCAACGGCACTGCCCTCCTCGCGGCGGTATGACACTGCCGCCACAGGCGGCGAAATGACGTAGGACTCGGACGCACAGCCACAGGGCGTCGATGCCGGGTAGACCGGCGCTACGCTGGGTGTATGTCACGCCTGGATCGGATCACCACCGACGCGTCGGTCTGTCACGGCAAGCCGGTGATCCGTGGGCTGCGGTACCCCGTGCAGATGTTGCTGGAACTTCTTGCTTCTGGGATGTCGGTCGAGGAGGTTCTGGGTGACTATCCGGATCTGGAGCGTGATGACCTTCTCGCGGCTTTGGAGTTCGCGGCGTTGACCACGGGTGGTCAAGCGGTTGGACCGCTCGGCGCCGCGTGAAGTTCCTGGTAGACGCTCAGTTGCCGGCTCGCCTGGCGTCCCGCCTCGCCGAGCTCGGGCACGACGCGATGCATACCTCCTCGCTTCCGGACGGAAAATCGAAGCACCGATCAGCAGATCGCGGTCATGGCCGATGCCGCCGGCCGGATTGTGGTCAGCAAGGACGCGGACTTCCGCAACAGCCATCTGTTGACCGGCTCCCCAGCTCGGTTGCTTCTCGTCGCTACCGGGAACATCCGCAACGATGACCTGCTGAGCCTGTTCGAGGGTCGCCTGGCTGCGATAGAGGACGCCTTCGCGTTGGGTGACTATGTGGAGCTGCGGCCGGACGCTGTCGTTTCGCATCCGCGCGCCGAGTCCTGAATTTCACGATCGGCCGCCAGCAGTCGGCTGCCCGTTCCTCCTTCTATGGGCCTCTTGACTGCCTACACGCCGGCGACGTAGGCGGTGAGGAAGTGGACGCCGTGGCGCTCGAGGTTGCCGCGGGCGCGGTCGTAGTGCTCGGTGGTGCGGGGGTCGGCGTGGCGGGCGAGGATTTGCGCGTCGCGGAGCGGGACGCCGGCGTCGAGGGCGTTGGTGATCGCTGCGTGGCGTAGTGAGTGCGGGCTGATGTGGCGCGGGATGCCGGCGGCTTTCGCGATGCGGGCGACCATGCGGTAGCAGTCGCGGCGGTCGATCGGCTTGCCGGAGACCGGCCGCAGCACCAGTGGACCTTCGGTGCGTTCGCCGCGGCAGGCCTCGAGCACTCGCAGGACCGGGACGGTCAGCGGCATGGTGGCGGGCTTGTTGCCCTTGCCGATCAGGTGCAGCACGCGGTGCCCGCGCAGCGTCTCGCGGTAGTCCTCGATCCGGACCGCGGCGGCTTCGGAGGCACGCAGCGCGTTGATGCCGAGCAGGTACGCCAACGCGCCGTGGTGCACGGTGATGGTCTGCGCGACCTGGAGGAACCGGATCAGCTCGAGCCGGTCCAGTCCCTGGGTGCGGGTCTCGTCTTGATGGACTTTGGGCAGCCGGGCGTAGACGGCTGGGTCGGCGGGGATGAGGCCGTCGATGTGGGCGAAGCGGAAGAAACCGCGGATGCCGTGCATCATCGTGTTGATCGAGGACGGCATCAGGCCCGTCTCGGCGAGGTGGCGGATGAACAGTTCCACGTGGGCTCGCTGGATGCCGACGAGTGCGTCGAGTCCGTTGGTTTCGCACCAGGCGAACCAGCGGCGCAGCTGGTAGGCGTACAGGTCGTGGGTGTGGCCGGAGTACCGGGCGAGGTAGGACACGGCGGCCAACTGGGCGGGCGTGAGCGCGTCGGGCTGGAACGGCAGCAAGATGGTGTTCGGCATGGCATGCTCCCCGGCGATCCGACGAGCACACCCCAGCGGCGGACCACCGCACACACGATGAGGCACCCTGGCTTGACGCTAGGCCGGCAAACAGCGCGGAAGGAGCCGGATGCCAGGGGAAGAACTCGCCCGGCTGACCGGGCGCGAACTGCGGCGGTATGACACTGCCGCCGACAGGCGGCGGATAGACGTAGGTCTATCGCCGGCCGGGCGACACTTCTGGCGCACGCCCTATACCTAGGCTGTCTATGTATAGTGGGGTGGTGGGTACGAACATGATTCGCGGGCACCTCGAGAGCCTGCTGCTTGCGGTTCTTGTCGACGAGCCCGGCCATGGGTACGCGTTGAGTCAGCGGCTGGCCCGGCGCAGCGGCGGCGAGCTCAGCGTGCCGGAGGGATCGCTGTATCCGGCGTTGCAGCGGCTGGAGCGCCTGGGGCTGGTGAGAAGTTCCTGGGCACGTGCGGAGGGTCGCCGGCGACGGGTCTACTCCTTGTCGGATGCGGGCCGGAGTCAGGCCGAGTCGGCTGCGCGCGAGTGGAGGGTGTTCTCCGCCGGGGTGGACCGAGTCCTGGGCGGTCTGGCGTGACGGCCGTCGACCGCTTCTTGGGTGAGCTCGAGGCGGCCTTGCATGTGCGTGGTCGAGTGCGGCGCAGGTTGGTGGCGGAGTGCCGCGACCACCTGTGTGAGTCCGGTGCGGTGTGCGGACCGGAGGAGGCCGTGCGGCGATTCGGGACCGCAACAGACCTGGCTCGGGCCTACGAGAAGGAAGTCGCGGCTCGCAGGACCATTCGGGCCACGGCCGTGACGGTCGCCGGGGTCCTGGCTGTCGGGGCCTCGGTGTTGATGATGGTGCATGCGGCCGATCCCCGCGCGTCCGCGCCATTGGTGTGGGCGGTGGTCTTCTTCGGGGCGGCGCAGACCTCCGCGGCGGCCCTGGTTCTCGCGGTGCTGCGTGCCGCAGCGATGCGAGGCGAGGTCAGTACGCCGGCCGACGTCGCGTTGCTGTGTCGCCGCAACGCGACCGCTCTTGGCTTCGCGCTGTTGACGATGTTCGCCGTCGGCGCGGCCTTGCCCGGTCATACCGCGGCGTGGAAGGTCCTGGCCGGCCCTGTGATGGCCCTGGTCGCCGCGGCCAGCGTCGCGCATGCTCGATCGCTCGCCCACCAGATGGAGCCGCGCCCCGGCAGGATCGTTCGGGCACCTTGGGTGGATGCCGCACTGCTCGCTAACCGGTTCGTACCCGTGCCCGGCTTCGTGTGGCGGCTACCTGCCGCCGCGGTCCTGGTCCCCACCGTCCTGGCCGCGATGGTCGCCGCGTTCGCGTGGGACCTGCTGGACTACGGCACGGTGGCCGGCTCGGGCGGCGCGGCGGGCGTCGAGGCCGCGTTGACCATCGCCGGTTTCATGCTCCTCGGACACTCCCTCGGCCTACGCCCGGCGCTGAGCCGGCGTGGGTAGACCGAGGACGGCGCGGCCCGCTTCCCTGCGTGCGATGCCGATGCCGGAAGGAACGAGCCTGATCGGACCCGGGCACCGTGCCGCAAGATGCGACCTGGTCGCCGCCACGCGCGCCCTGGCGGCAACGTGACGACTTCGTTGGAGACGAAGCGTCCACCGGAGTACATGACTCGGTTGGCGGCCTCGGAGCTCGGTCGGGCGTACAAGACGCTGGTCCTCGACGAGCTTGCCGTCGGGCCAGGCGCCACGGTTGTCGACCTCGGCTGTGGCCCAGGCGTGGACCTGCCGGCGCTGGCAGATGCCGTCGGCAGGCGCGGACATGTGCTGGGTATCGACACCGACCCCCGGGCGATCGCCCAGGCAGCAGCGGTCTCCTCCGCGTACGCCCAGGTCGAGGTCCAGGTGGCTGACGTCCACCGACTCCCCGTGGCGGACCGCTCGGTCGACCGCGTCCATACCGATCGGGTGCTTCAGCACGTCAAAGACCCTGTCGCCGTCGTGGCAGAAGCGGCCCGGGTTCTGCGTCCTGGAGGCATCGCCGCGTTCGCCGAACCCGACTGGGACACCCTGGTCATTGACTACCCAGACTCCGAGATTCCGGCTGCCTACCGGCGGTTCATTGTCGACCACGTCGTGCGCAACTCCCGAGTCGGCCGCCAACTGCCCGCACTGTGCGAGCGAAAGGGCCTACAGGTGGCGCGCGTGGTCCCGGTGACCGCCGTCTTCCGGGATGTATCCGAGGCCGACCGGGTCCTCGGCCTGCAGCGGGTCACCAACCGCGCCGTCAAGGCGGGCTACCTCTCCGCGCACGCCGGCACAGCATGGCTGACCCATCTCACCACGGAGCCGCTGTTCATCTCCGTCACCCTCTTCCTCACCCTCGCCGAGTCGTCTACGACAGCCCCCTGACTGACCAGCCCTCCTTGCCCGCACGAACGGGAACACCCTGCCCACCACCTCCGCACAGCGGCACGACACCGGTAAGCGCGGCGGTATGACACTGCCGCCGACAGCGGCGGTACGCATCCAGACGGCCACGTCAAGCAGGCGCAGGGTTGATGGCGGGGCAACGCCGCTGAGGGCCATAGCGTCGATGGACTCGCGCAGGGCCGCTTCGCTGAGGGCCTCGCGCAGCAGGACCCATCGGTCATCGACACCGTCGAGGCACAGATGCTTGCTGATGACGGAGTCGAGAATGGGCAGCATGTGCGGGCGCTTGCGGGCGAGCAGCTCGACCGCGCGGTCACCCACCTGCTGCGGTCCGGCTGGTTCGACCGGGTACGCGGCGTGGTACTCGGCGAGTTCACCGACTGCGGAGCGCCCGGGGCGGTGCGCGCGCTGCTGCGCGAGCGGCTCGGCGGCCTCGGGGTGCCGGTCGTGTGGGGCGCCCCGGTCGGGCACGGAACGCGGAACCTCGCCTTCCCGCTCGGCGTCCCCGCCACGCCGACGCCGACGCCGGGACGCTGACGCTTCGCGAGCCGGCGCTGCTCTAGCCTTCCAGGTCGGCGAGCTCCCGCTCGACGTTCGCGCGGGCCGCCTGCTCCCAGCGTCGGCGCGCCGACTCGGTGTGGAACAACGTGGGCTTGGCGAGCAGGTCGCGCAGCACGGCGGCCCGTCCGTGGGCGAAGTCGGCGTCGCTCACGTGCGGATACTCCCGGCGCACCCCGGCGACGTACTCCGCGTAGCGCCCGGGCTCCGCGGCCAGGATCGCCAGGTCCGCGTCACAGAGCACCTGGCCGTTGCGGTCTCCCTCCCGGGGCCGGTGCGCTGTCGCGGCGGTAAGACACTGCCGCTTCGCGGCGGTTACTACGCGGTGACGCGGGTGCTGTGCTGTCCCGGCTGTAGGGACGCGCCGAGTAGGTCTGTTCCGGCAGTCTCCTCGGGTCGTGGGTCGGAACCCCGCGCAGCTGTCAGTCCTGGATTGTCAGGCGGTGCGGGATCGCAGCGGCGATCATGAACAGGGCCAGGAAGGTGTAGTAGTACACGGCGACCCACAGCCCACGCGGTGTCGTGACAGCGAGATCGCCCCAGCGAAGGATTCGACCGTCAGCGCCCAGATCGGGATGGCCGTCAGGGACAGGAGCCCGCAGGCGAGGCGGGCTGGGACGGTCCCCGTTCGGAGATGGCGTATCCGCCGGCCATTGCATAGAGCGGTACGCCGATGGCGCCCCCGCCCACGCCGTCCTCGAAGATCCCGAGCACTCCCTGTAGGCCCTCGCTGAACAAGACCGCTGCGAACAGGAGCGGCGACAAGGCAAGCCAGCGCCAGCCCCTGGGGCCGCCCACGCGCCGCAGATGCTCTGCCCAACCGAGGAGCAGGCCGATACACAGCCCGGGTAGAAGGATGTAGCCGAAGGTTCCCGACCAGCTCACGCTCGAGTCCTCGTGCCCGATCTGTGCCATGAAGCCTCGCAGGCCGGCTGCCCATGCCAGTCCGCACAGACCACCGAGCATGACCGGCGCGACGCCGCGGCTTCGGCGACGCACTCGTTCGGGCGGAGTCACCACGGATGTCGACATCGACCACCACTCCCTCTCGCAGCTCAATTGCCCCCGCGACTGGGGCGCGTGGTTGAAGCGCTCGTCGCCGACGTGCCCACGCCGGGGACTCGGTGACGCTCCGAGACCGGCCGCCCTCACGGGCGCAGCCCCGGCCGTAGCGCCACGGCGCACACCGCGGCGCCGCTGAGCGCGATTCCCAGCCACACCGTCCGCACGGGGGCCGGGAAGTCGCCGATCGGGTAGAGGGTGCCCCAGCTGAGGATCCCTGAGAACGTGACCGGCGCCACCGCGGCCAGGGCGACCACCGGCGCGAGCACCGCGCCGGGCGTCGGCACCAATCGTCGCGAGGCAAGGGCCGCAGAGCCGGCGACGAGCAGGAGGGTGGCGCCACCCAGCAGCCACCAGCCCGGCCGCACGAACGCGACGTCGCCGGGTCGCAGCGCCACCACCGCGACCCAGACCGACAGCGGCAGCAGCGTTACGCCGAGCCTGGCGGTCCGTCGCCATCCCGCGCCACGCGGTGTCACCACTACCACCGGAAGGGCGTCCTCGTCGAAGACGAACGCGGCCGCTCCGGCGCAGCACGCGAGGACGGTGGGCGCGAGCACCCCGGCCACGTGTGGCCAGTGCACCTCGAGCAGTGCGGTGGCAGCGGCGGCTGCGCAGCACCCGAGGACGGGGAGCCAGGCGACGCCGTGACGGAGGTACCACAGTCGAGCGCTCATCGCGTCACCCTGGACGGGATCGAGTCCGAGTTCCGGTTTTCGTGGTTGCCGGTGGTGGCCGACAAGGCGAAAAGCATGAGCGCGGTCGCCGCGAGCGCCGCGACGAGAGCGCGGAACCGCGGTGTCCGGGCGGTGTGGTCGTGCCACATCGCGCCGAGGACGGCTAGCACGCCCAGGGCCAGCAGGTAGCCGAGATAGGCGCCGGGATTGCCGGCGATCAGCGTCTGGGTGCCGTCAGCGTTGTCGCCGGTGTGGAAGATCGCCCACGGCACCCAGAGCCGCCACTCGGAGTGGCTGGTCTCTAGGAGCGGGGCCTGTCCGAGCAGGCTCACCACGATGAGGGCGACCACCGCCATGGCCGATGCGCCTCTGAACCGCAGCCAGCGGCCGGTCAGGACGCCAAGCAATGCACCGCCAAGACACGCGGCCGGGCACATCAGCAGGATGCTCCACACCTGCCAGTCGGGCAGGGTGGCGAACCACCACTCCTGCGGGGCCACGCCGATCACCTTTGCGGCGACCACGAGGGCACCTGAGAAGACCAACCCGGCCAGGAGCGGCGGGATGCCGGTCGCGGCGAGGGCGAGCGTTCGGCGGGCCTCGGTGCCCGGGGCCGTGGCGACGGCCTCGACGGCGACCTCGGTGGACCGGGTGATCCGGGCGGCGGCGATCACGCTGGTCAGGCCGATGTAGAAGGCGCCGAGCAACGGCAGGGTGAGCACGACCGGGACTTGCTGCTCCTTGTTGGTGGCGAGGAAGACCCCCAGCACGACGAACCCGAGGGCGACGCCGAGCAGGAAGACGGGGTGACGGGCCATCCGGCGTGCCTCGATGGCGGCCATCGCCCGGTGCCCTGCGAGGCCGGACGCGGGCACGGAAAGGCTGCTCATGGTCGCTCCGGGTGTTGTTCGAATCAGTGGGACCGATAGGTCAGGCAGGTGCGCGAAGCCGCTGCGCATCGTGGCCGAGCATCAGTAGGTAGGCGTCCTCGAGAGTCGGCTCGGCGGGGTCCGCGCCGGCTGGCGGCGTACCGCCGACCACGTGGTGGCGACCGGTGCCGGTGCGCCAGCTGATCAGCGCGTCGTCGCCGGGCTCGTCGGCGAGCCAGACGCGGCCGGCTGCGGTGGCGACCAGGTCGGTGACCGCGCCGTCGAAGCGCACCGTCCCGCCCGCGAGCACGACCACGCGTTCGCACAGGGCCGCAACGTCGTCGGTCTGGTGGGTGGAGAGCAGCACCGTCGAGCGGTGACCGAGGGTGGAGAGTGTGCGTCGCAGGTCGGCGCGCTGTGCCGGGTCGAGGCCGGTGGTCGGCTCGTCGAGCACGATCAGCCGTGGGTCGCCCAGCAGCGCCTGCGCCAGCCCGACCCGCCGGCGCTGTCCGCCGGAGAGCCGGCTCACCCGGACGGTCGCCTGGTCGGTGAGGTCGACCAGGTCGAGGACCCGTCGCACCTCCTGGGTGCGGCGTCCGCGGTCGTTCCACTCCTTGAGGACCGCCACGTACTCGACGAACCCGAAGGCGGTCATGTCGGAGGGGTAGCCGAGCTCCTGCGGCAGGTAGCCCAGCTCCCTGCGCACGGCGGTCACCTCGGCGTGGGAGCGGTGTGGGTCCCGCCCGATCAACCGCACCCGCCCGCTGTCGGCGGCGATCGAGGTGGCCACGATGCGCAGCAGTGTGGTCTTGCCGGCGCCGTTGGGGCCGAGCAGCCCCGTCACGCCGTGGTCGAAGGTGAGGTCCACGTCGACGAGCGCGTGCCTGCGGCCGTACCGCTTGTCCACACCCGTGAGCTCGACCGTGCTCCTGGGGATGTTCACAGCGCCACCCCCCGCTGCCGCTCGATGCCGAACCGGACCGCGATGACCGCGCAGGCGGTCACGGCTAGTGCGAGGTAGACGCCCTGCTGACCGGCTTCGACCGGCCAGGCCGGGTCGATGCCCCCGCGGGTCGAGGCGACCACGACCGAGGACCATCCGAGCAGCACGACCGTTGCCGCGGCCCGGGGACCGACGAAGCCGGCCAGCGCCAGCAGCACCGGCACCAGCGCCAGGGCCGGGCCGAACCACGCGGCGGCGAGCCACGCCGGCCCGGGCACGGCGAGACCGAGCAATGCGGTGACCGGCAGCACCGAGACCAGGACGGCGAGCGTGCGCAGCAGGATCAGCCGGGCGCGGCCGTACGGCGCGGTGGCAATCAACGCCTCGAACGGGTCCTGCCGCGGTCCGTACGCGGCGGCGACGCCGAGCACCGGCGCCAGCGGTGCGATGAGGAGGAACGGCGCGAGCGCCGTCCCGCCGGACATGTAGGCCGCAAGGGTGGCGAAGGACAGCGACACGAACCGCCGACCAGCCAGGCGCTGCGCAGGGAGGCCGCGCCGGCGAGCAGCACCGCGGTCGGCTCCGGGAGCCCGAACCGTCGGGCGAGTCGGAGGGGGTAAGGCAAGGGCGGGCGCTCCACGGCGTCGCGGATTCCGGCCCACGTGCGCTCCACCACCTGCGGCTCGAGCAGCGGCCCCACCGCCGCCCGGCAGGTGTCGCATCGACTGACGTGTTGCTCCAGCGAGACACTCATGACGGCGTCCAGGGTGCCGGCGAGGTAGCTGGCCAGCAGCTCCGGGTCGGCGTGCCAGCCCTGGGTTTCGGTGGTCATCGCCATCCCTCCTGCGGCTCGGTGAGCGCGGACCTCAACTGCGCCTTCGCGCGGTGGAGCCGGGTCTTCACGGTGTTCTCGCGCACGCCCAGTAGTCGTCCTGCCTCTTTTGTCGTCAGCGCGTCGAGCACGACCGCCTGCACCACCGCGCGGAACTCCGGCGAGAGGCGCCGCCGCGCCGGGGCCAGGTCGCCGTACTCCACGCCGAGGAGCACCTCGTCCTCGGCGGACGGCAGCACCTGCCGCGGCGTCGCCGACAGGTCCCACTCCGGAAGGAGCACCACGTCCTTGCGGGAGCGCAGCCGCGACACCATCTGCCGGAAGGCGATGCCCCACAGCCACGCACCCACCTCACCGTCGTGACGGAAATGCCGCGCCTCCTTCCAAAGCGCGACGAAGGTGTCCTGCACAACCTCGACGACGACCTCGCGGTCGTTGCAGCGGCGGAGCAATCGGGCGTGCAACCAGGCGCCGTGTCGGTCGTACAACTCCCGCAAGGCGCCCGTTTCCCCGTCCGCCACGGCGGCGACAAGTGCCGCGTCGGTCGCGGCCAGGATGGTGCCCATGACCTCGCTGCGCACCGCGACCCGGGTTGGTTCCCGGCTGCCTAGGCCGGATCCAGGGACCCGGCCTGGCGCCACGCCGGCGGATCGTTTCCGACCGAATCTCGGCTACGTCCAAGAAGGCGGCGCCGACAGGGGCGGCACCGTCGTACCCCTCCAACCGGTGATCACGTTCGCCCGCAAACACGGACAAGGGGTGGCCCTGACAGTGGTCGACACCGACCACGCCGGCGTGATCGGAGCCACCTACAACGTGGATGCCCGCGTGTGCCGACCAGGCCGGACCCCCACAGCTACAACTGCCCCGGCAGCCGCAACGGCCGCCGTCGCGCGAGCCCTCGGGGAGCGTTCCCTTCGTCCGCCGTCACCAACCGAAGTCAAGTAGAACTCCGACATACGACGCTCCACCGAGAACCCTCTCTGCGGCAGTTCCGCGTCTGACCAGGCTTCGAGGACTACGGTCTGAGCGGCCGATTGGGAGGAGAAGCGTTGCTGGATCCCGATGCGACCGTTCCGGGCCAACTCGCGCACCCTCGCTTCATCGCGGTGCCGCTCACCACCGACCCCGCGACGCTGGACTACGCCGCATACATGGCCAGCCCCGACGTGATCCGCGTGCACAGCGATGGACGGTGGCCCGTCGCCGGGTTCAGCCTCGCGCAAGGTCTCGCCCTGGTCGCAAGGCACCAGGCCGACCACGAGAGCGGCCGCGCGTTCACTTTCGCGCTCTCGCTCCCTCGCAGAGCGAGGCACTCGACTGCGTGTACCTGAATCCGCTGCGTCAGTACCTTCGTCGGCCCGGGCCGACGAACGGGTGGTTGACCACTTCCCGCGAGCACCGTGATGGTGACCTTCTGGGTCCGCCAGGACCAACTCGAGACCGGGCTGGTCGAGGCGGTCGGCCGAAGCCGTGGATGAGTCGCTGGTGAGCGAGTGGCGGCCGCGGGCGCATCTCTCCCGGATCCTACCGGCCGAACGCACCTCCCGCATGGCGGTCGAGCGGCTGAATCTGTCGCGGGTCCACCTACCGCTCCCCGCGACGACCGCCCCTACCTGTGGTACCAGTCCAGATAGCGGCCTCCAACGACCTTGCCGAACAGAGGCGCCTCGGTTTAGCTGTCCGCGGCAGATGCGGATGGCGGCGTAGCGCTGCACGCGCAGGTCTTCTACGACGGCCGGTCCTCGGGACCTTCCGGGCTCTGCGCCGACTGTTGTCCAGTTCAACGAACAAGATCCCGAGCACCACACGGACGATGGCAGGCACCCAAGCTGATGCCGACATCAAGCCCGCACCGACCAGCATGGACGGATCGCCGATCCACCGCACGAAGCCGAACTCGCGGAATGTCGCCTGCCATGAGCATGGGACCGGTCTGAGCGGTTTTCTGCCAGGTTCATGGGACCACCTGGGTTGCCAGTCATGGGACCACCCGGCGCGCCTTGCCTGTGGTTCCTCGATGTCCTCGTTGACTGCCCGCGTCATGTTCGTGGACGCGGAGGTCGTCAGCGGTGGGGTTCCGGGAGGTCAGCGTGGTTGAGGTTCGTGAGGTGCTGCGGGCGTGGCTGGAGGGCCACGGACTGCGGAAGGTCGCTGAGCGGGCGGGGGTGGATCGCAAGACCGCCCGCCGCTACGTCGTCGCCGCGGAGGCCGCCGGCCTGTCGAGGGACGCCGGCGTCGGCGCGGTCACCGATGAGCTTGGTCGGTGCCGTGGTTGAGGCGGTCCGGCCGGCACGGCCGAACGGGCACGGCGCCTCCTGGGAGCTGCTGCTCGAACGCGAGGAGCAGATCACCGGGTGGGTCAAGGGCGACAAGGACGCCGGCCTGGAGCCGTTGAGCATCGTGAAGATCGAGGAGCTGTTGGCCCGCCAGGGGGTGCGGGTGCCGTACCGGACGCTGCACCGGTTCGCGGTCGAGCGGTGCGGGTTCCGGGCGAAGAACACCACCGTGCGTGTCGTCGACGGGGAGCCCGGGGTGGAGTGCCAGGTCGACTTCGCGCACATGGGCTACCTGCTCGATCCGGAGTCGGGGCGACGCCGCAAGGTGCACGCGTTGATCTTCACCGCCGTGGTCACCGGCACATGTTCGTGTGGCTGACCTACTTCCAGACCCTGGGTGCGGTGGTCGCCGGCTGCGAGGCCGCCTGGGGCTTCTTCGGCAGCGCGTTCAAGGTGCTGATCCCCGACAACCTCAAGCCGGTGGTCACCGACGCCGACCCGGTCAACCCGACGCTGTCGACCGGCTGGTTGGACTACGCCCAGCACGTCGGGTTCGGCCCCGATCCCGCGCGGGTCCGTTCCCCGCAGGACAAGCCGCGGGTGGAACGCGTGGTGCAGTACGTGCGCGGCAACTTCTGGGCCGGGGAGACGTTCGTCGACCTCGCCGACGCCCAGGCCCGTGCCGAAGCGTGGTGCGCCGAGCGGGCCGGGATGCGGATCCACGGCACCACCCAAGCCCGGCCGGTCGAGGCGTTCGCCGAGCTCGAGGCGGCGTGTCTGTTGCCGGTTCCCGACCCGTATGACGTTCCGGTGTTCACGAAGGTGAAGGTGCACCGCGACTACCACGTCGAGGTCGCCAAGGCGCTGTACTCGGCGCCCGAGCAGTACCTGGGCCGGCACCTCGACGCCCGCGCCGACCGAGCTGGTCAAGCTCTACTCCCGTGGCAGGTTGGTCAAGACCCATCCCCGGCAGCCACCCGGTGGCCGGTCCACCGACCGCGAGGACCTCCCGGAGGAGAAGGCCGGCTACGCGCTGCGGGACCTCACCACGCTGATCGCGGTGT